>NZ_JAOWFE010000033.1:0-5550 GCF_030333815.1 Citrobacter sp. Cf136
CTAACCGATACTAATGAACCGTGAGGCTTAACCTTACAACGCCGAAGATGTTTTGGCGAAGAGACGACATTCAGCTTGATACAGATTAGATTAACCGGCGAAAAGCGGGTTAATAACAGAATTTGCCTGGCGGCTGTAGCGCGGTGGTCCCACCTGACCCCATGCCGAACTCAGAAGTGAAACGCCGTAGCGCCGATGGTAGTGTGGGGTCTCCCCATGCGAGAGTAGGGAACTGCCAGGCATCAAATAAAGTGAAGAAGCCCATCCTGACGGATGGGCTTTTTTGCGTGTGTGCGGGGGTAAAAACCGCCGGGCTGAACGTATTGTGCAGGCCTGATAAGCGCAGCGCATCACGCACATCGCAGCACCATCGGGTGCAAAGCAATATCCTGAGCCTCCATAACACAAGCCATCCTGCGGTATATGCGGTAAACTAGGCGCGATTTTGCATCAGGAAAGCGTCTATGAATCACTCCCTTAAAGCCTGGAACACCTTCGGTATCGATCAGCAAACGAATGAACTTGTCTGCGCCGAAAATGAACAACAATTACTGAATGCCTGGCAATTAGCCAATGCATCGCATCATCCAGTACTGATTCTGGGCGAAGGGAGTAACGTCCTGTTTCTTGATACCTTCCAGGGTACGGTGATCGTCAATCGTATTAAGGGTATTGAGATTACAGAGCAACCTGATGCGTGGCATTTGCACGTAGGCGCGGGTGAAAACTGGCATCAGTTGGTGTGCTATGCGCTGGAGCACAACATGCCTGGCCTGGAAAATCTGGCACTTATTCCGGGCTGTGTCGGCTCATCGCCAATCCAGAATATTGGTGCTTATGGTGTGGAACTTCAGCGTGTTTGCGAATATGTGGACTGCATTGAACTGGCGACTGGCAAACATCTGCGCGTTAACGCAGCAGAATGCCGTTTTGGTTACCGTGACAGCATCTTCAAGCATGAATACCAGGATCGTTTCGCAATTGTAGCCGTTGGTCTGCGCTTACCTAAACAGTGGCAGCCCGTTTTGACTTACGGTGACCTGACGCGTCTGGATCCTACAACAGTTACACCTCAGCAGGTTTTTGATTCAGTCTGTCATATGCGCACGACAAAACTGCCCGATCCGAAAGTAAACGGTAATGCGGGTAGCTTCTTTAAAAACCCTGTTGTCACTGGGAATATTGCACAGGAGCTCCTGGCTAAATTCCCAACAGCACCTCATTACCCGCAGGCTGATGGTTCTGTGAAACTGGCAGCAGGCTGGCTTATCGATCAGTGCCAGCTAAAAGGTATGCGCATTGGTGGCGCGGCGGTACATCAGCAGCAGGCACTGGTGCTGATCAATGCAGATAATGCGACGAGTCAGGATGTAGTGCAACTTGCACACCATGTGCGCCAAAAAGTCGGTGAGAAATTTAATGTCTGGCTCGAACCAGAGGTCCGGTTTATTGGTCCGCAGGGTGAAATGAATGCTGTGGAGATCATTGCATGAAGGATAATACCGTCCCTCTGACGCTTATTTCATTATTGGCCGATGGAGAATTTCATTCCGGTGAGCAGCTCGGTGAAACGTTGGGAATGAGCCGTGCCGCAATCAATAAGCATGTCCAGACGTTGCGCGACTGGGGGGTTGATGTCTTTACTGTTCCAGGTAAAGGATACAGCTTACCGGAGCCTATCCAACTATTAGATGCCTCACTTATTCATTCTCAACTGGATGGTGGAAATATCACTGTCCTGCCGGTTATCGACTCAACCAATCAGTACCTGATGGACCGAATAGGTCAGCTGGAGTCAGGGGATGCCTGCGTCGCTGAATATCAGCAGGCCGGGCGCGGTCGCCGTGGTCGGAAATGGTTTTCACCGTTTGGTGCCAACCTTTACCTCTCAATGTTCTGGCGGCTGGAACAAGGACCGGCCGCCGCGATTGGCCTGAGTCTGGTTATTGGTATCGTCATGGCTGAGGTTTTGCGCGATCTGGGTGCGGATAAAGTCCGTGTAAAATGGCCCAACGACCTCTATTTACTCGACCGTAAACTGGCAGGGATCCTGGTTGAACTGACCGGTAAGACAGGTGATGCCGCGCAAATTGTTATCGGCGCAGGTATTAATATGTCCATGCGCCGGGTTGAAGAAAATGTGGTTAATCAAGGCTGGATTAACCTGCAGGAAGCGGGCATTAACATTGACCGTAATACCCTTGCTGCCCGACTGATACGTGAGTTGCGCGCTGCGTTGGTGCTCTTTGAGCACGAAGGTTTAGCACCGTATCTGTCTCGCTGGAAGAAACTGGATAACTTTATCGACCGCCCGGTAAAACTTATTATTGGTGATAAAGAAATATTTGGTATCTCTCGTGGAATAGACGCGCAAGGTGCATTATTGCTTGAACAAAATGGCGAGATCAAACCCTGGATGGGTGGAGAAATATCGCTGAGAAGTGCTGAATAATAAAAAGGGGAGCTGAGGCTCCCCTTTTGTATTTATTTACGTAGCCTGACTTGCTCAACGGCATGATTGGCGCTTTTAGTCATAATCAAGCTGGCTCTTTCACGTGTTGGTAAAATGTTTTGCTTTAAATTCAGCCAGTTAATTTCTTTCCATAGCGATGTGGCAGTATTGATAGCCTCATCTTCTGATAATTTTGCATAGTTATGGAAATAAGAGTCCGGGTTGGTAAACGCCCCTTCACGGAATTTCAGAAAGCGGTTGATATACCACGTCTGGAGTAATTCTTCTGGCGCATCAACATAAATAGAAAAGTCGACAAAGTCAGAAACAAATACATGATGTGGATCGTGAGGATAGTCCATCCCGCTTTGTAATACATTTAACCCTTCGAGTATTAATATGTCGGGCTGGGCAACGGTTTTGTCGCCATCAGGGATAACATCATAGATGAGATGGGAATAGACCGGTGCCGTGACGTTAGGTACGCCTGATTTCAGATCGGAAACGAATTTAACCAAGCGATGCATATCATAGGACTGGGGGAAGCCTTTCTTCTTCATTAGTCCACGATCTTTCAATACCTGGTTAGGGTGGAGAAAGCCATCGGTAGTAATCAATTCGACCTTACGATGCTCTGGCCAGCGACTGAGCAAGGCCTGCAAAACACGCGCTGTCGTACTTTTACCGACGGCAACGCTGCCAGCAATACTAATAATATAAGGAATACGCTCGCCATTCGTGCCTAAAAATTGCTCCAGCACTGCCTGACGTCGCAGGTTTGAACTGATGTAAAAGTTTAGCAAACGCGAGAGAGGCAAATAAATCTCGGCAACTTCTTCCAGCGATAAGTCTTCGTTAATGCCTTTAAGACGAGCAATCTCTTCCTCGGTCAGGGTCATCGGCACGGAATCACGAAGCGCAGCCCACTGGTTGCGATCAAACTGTAGGTAAGGCGACGTTAACGCTTGCTCTTTTGTACTCATACGCATGGTCTGGCTGTCATTGCTATATCAGGTCTGCGGTAAAAAACGAAATCATCCCCGGTACGCAATGGCACGCACATTTCAGTTAATTTGGACAATGGGCAGGAGGGTAACACCAGATGAAGGGGAATAATAAGAAAAAATCATCCTCTGAAATGCAATGTGACGGGTATTCCAGATGTATAAAGATGTGCTTTCTCTCTATCGACGCGTGCATGCTGGAGCAAAATTCCTCCCTGAAGTGCACCTGGCGTTGGAAATTTGTCCAATCCAAAGAAGAAATAGATTATTTATCGGTCGCATAGTGCAAAATGTGAGCGATAGAACATTTTATGCAATTTTTTAGTTGCATGAGTGCGCATGTCTCCATAAAATGCGCGCTACTTGATGCCGACTTAGCTCAGTAGGTAGAGCAACTGACTTGTAATCAGTAGGTCACCAGTTCGATTCCGGTAGTCGGCACCATCAAGTCCGGTGGGGTTCCCGAGCGGCCAAAGGGAGCAGACTGTAAATCTGCCGTCACAGACTTCGAAGGTTCGAATCCTTCCCCCACCACCACTTTCTGGCAGCGTTATCGCCGCCTGAGTTGATTAAAAAATTAATCAGCTCGAACAGAAAAGAGAGAAATCTCTTTTTTGTTACAGAAAGAACTGGGTAGCCGAGTTTCAGGATGCGGGCATCGTATAATGGCTATTACCTCAGCCTTCCAAGCTGATGATGCGGGTTCGATTCCCGCTGCCCGCTCCAGACGTGCTGATATGGCTCAGTTGGTAGAGCGCACCCTTGGTAAGGGTGAGGTCCCCAGTTCGACTCTGGGTATCAGCACCACTTCACTTCTCCTTCCCGTTTCTCTCTGTTTACTTTTAAAAGCATTCAACAGCTCAGGTATATTGCCTGGTTGATGTGGTGATATCACCGATTTATCCGTGTCTTAGAGGGACAATCGATGTCTAAAGAAAAATTTGAACGTACTAAACCGCACGTTAACGTCGGTACTATCGGCCACGTTGACCATGGTAAAACAACGCTGACCGCTGCAATCACTACCGTTCTGGCTAAAACCTACGGCGGTGCTGCTCGCGCATTCGATCAGATCGATAACGCGCCGGAAGAAAAAGCACGTGGTATCACCATCAACACTTCTCACGTTGAATATGACACCCCGACTCGCCACTACGCACACGTAGACTGCCCGGGCCACGCCGACTATGTTAAAAACATGATCACCGGTGCTGCGCAGATGGACGGCGCGATCCTGGTTGTTGCTGCGACTGACGGCCCGATGCCGCAGACTCGTGAGCACATCCTGCTGGGTCGTCAGGTAGGCGTTCCGTACATCATCGTGTTCCTGAACAAATGCGACATGGTTGATGACGAAGAGCTGCTGGAACTGGTAGAAATGGAAGTTCGTGAACTTCTGTCTCAGTACGATTTCCCGGGCGACGACACTCCGATCGTTCGTGGTTCTGCTCTGAAAGCGCTGGAAGGCGAAGCAGAGTGGGAAGCGAAAATCATCGAACTGGCTGGCTTCCTGGATTCTTACATCCCAGAACCAGAGCGTGCGATTGACAAGCCGTTCCTGCTGCCTATCGAAGACGTATTCTCCATCTCCGGTCGTGGTACCGTTGTTACCGGTCGTGTAGAGCGCGGTATCATCAAAGTTGGTGAAGAAGTTGAAATCGTTGGTATCAAAGAGACTGCTAAGTCTACCTGTACTGGCGTTGAAATGTTCCGCAAACTGCTGGACGAAGGCCGTGCTGGTGAGAACGTTGGTGTTCTGCTGCGTGGTATCAAACGTGAAGAAATCGAACGTGGTCAGGTACTGGCTAAGCCGGGCTCTATCAAGCCGCACACCAAGTTCGAATCTGAAGTGTACATTCTGTCCAAAGACGAAGGCGGCCGTCATACTCCGTTCTTCAAAGGCTACCGTCCGCAGTTCTACTTCCGTACTACTGACGTGACTGGTACCATTGAACTGCCGGAAGGCGTAGAGATGGTAATGCCGGGCGACAACATCAAAATGGTTGTTACTCTGATCCACCCGATCGCGATGGACGACGGTCTGCGTTTCGCAATCCGTGAAGGCGGCCGTACTGTTGGTGCGGGCGTTGTTGC
>NZ_JAOWFE010000034.1:0-4283 GCF_030333815.1 Citrobacter sp. Cf136
GATATTGTGCTGGAAAGCAGCAGCCGGATAAGCCTGAAGGTGGGCGGTTCGTTTGTGGTCATCCACCCGGGCGGCGTGGATATTATGGGGCCGAAAATCAATCTCAACAGCGGCGGGAGTCCGGGTACGCCAGTGGGGACTCTGCAACCAGCGGTGCTGAAAGCACTGGCGAGTGAGGGAGATGTAATGCCTGAGCAGAATAATAGTGAAGACAGCAATAACCCCGAGAACAATGACAGTTCAAAAGAACAGAATGAACCAGAATCTGATGAAGAAAATAGAAAAATTCAAATTATCACAAATAAATTGAGTATATCGGAATCACAGGTGGTCGGGCTGGACTTTAAAATCAGGAATGAGAATGATGATACATTAATTAGGTCCATTACATCCCAGAGCACTGGGGAAAGTGAATTATATCCAGAGGCATTATTTTCAGACGCATGTTACTTACTCATTGGTAAAGAAAGTGATGAGTGGCAGGTTTATGTTTCTGTAGATGACTTATAAGGTGAACATATGTCGTCAGAACTGTTAGTTGTTTTTAAAGATTCATTGATGGGAAGCCCATCAGGTTTGCAATACAAAATTACCGTAAATGATATTGAGATAGATAATAACAATGTATCTGAGCACAATAATTCGTTAATATATCATTTTACAACAAAAGGCGATATAATTACTATTTCATCATCCAGCTTGCAAAAAACAATTCCGACTGCAAGTGAGTATGAAATTAAAATATTTATTCTAGATAAAGAATCCGAAAAAGAAATAGGGAGTACGATCCTACCAGATGGAAAAAAAGTGACAATGGTAGTCGTATCGCCCTGGACCAAGGTACCAATCAATGTTAATGAGTCAGGTGATAATTTTCCTGGCGATTTTTTCAATGTTGAATATGAAGAGAGAATATCATCAAAAATATCTTTCGGTGAGAAAAGTACTGTAATAAAAAGTACAAAGATAGTAATAAGAGATATTCCAAGAAAGATAATATTAACCGCCTTGAAATATCGGGGATCCACAAAATGGGCCGGAACAAAGGAAAAAGATTCTTACCATCCCATACTGAAAAAAACATATCATTTTGGGTCGAATACGAATAAATGTAGTGCCTTTGTAAATGATGTATTGCTTGAGGCTGGACTGACTGTACCGTGGATTGAAACTGGTTATGCACATTATACACCACAATGGCTTTATCAGGAACTTAGACCTCCCCTGGCAGAAGAATGGGCTGATCCAACAAAGTTAGCAGAACAATGGAAATACTCCACTACACCCCAACCAGGAGATGTAGGCGCCTATATAAAAAAAGAGAAAGGTGCGACAGGACATGCAGGAATAATTATTTCATCAGGAGTTACGATATCAGCAAACAGTGAAGTAATTATAGTCAATGATGCAGGATTTAGAAATAAAAATGGCACTGCTATAACTACAAAATTTCATTCTGAAAATGATTTCAATTCTTTCAGAAGATATAGGTTACAAGATGAAAAAAAATAGAATAACATTAATAATTATACTCATAATGATTATCTTTACTTCATTAGCATACTTTAATTTTTTAAGTGCCAACAAAACATCTTGCCAAGCCTATAGAAATACAGCACCTAAAGAAAACATTTTTTCTAAAATAATTACAGAGGGAAGTGAATCAAAGATTGGTAGATGGAAAGAAATGGAGAATGTATACGATATTTTTTTCAACGATCAATTATATATGATTAGTGAAACCCCAAAAGACTATCTTTCTAGCGCTATTAGAATAATATTAAGTAAAGACTATGATCAAAGCCAGAAAGTTTATACTATTATATTAATGCAAAACCTACCCATTAAAGAGTATATGTGTTTCATGGATGCAGTGAATGAACAATTTGAAAAAGGTCTTATTGACAAAGAAGTAGCTCGGTTTGCCATTTTACCCGACATTAATCTTTACAGTACATCAATTTATTATTGGTGGCTCCCAGATTGGCGAGAAAGGTTTAAGAAAAATGCCAATAGTCTATTTAAACAAAAACTGATAGATGATGTATTAAGCGGCCGATACTTCTTCTATGCGTTACGAAAATAAGCAGCATAAAGATCGTAAGTCAATAAATATATTCAAAACTTGTCAATGGTATAAAAAAGCGATTAAACAAGGGTTGGTTGCAGACATGCCCTTACTCAATAAAAAAGGAGAGACAGTAAAAGACAAAAAAGGTGAGGTGGTGTATGAAAAAAAACTTCAGGTTTCTACAGATAAGTGGAAAAACCTTGAGGAATTAAAAAAAGGCAGATATATCACGGGAATAACACCATATCCTAGTCACGCAACGGCAGATGTACAGCAATGGTTAAATCTTCGTTTTAAACCTGAATATGCCATTATGGCAGCAGTCGATTACGGCGTCGAAAATTTAGCATCGCTGAAAAAAGCGGGATATAAGATTGACGGACTTAATGATGCTGAAAAAGCTAAAATCATATACTTAACTCATCATCTTGGTCTAAGTGACGCAAAACGTTTTATTAACAATAAAATTACTGAAGGTAGTGCAAAAATTTTACTAACTGCACAAGTGGGAGATGAGTCAGCCAAGGCAAGGTCCAAAACAGCAGGGTATGTGAAAGCACACAGAAAGTGGCTGATGAATTATATAGATGGAAACATTAAATTAAGTGATTATTTTTGCCATGAGAAAACAACCATAAACAACCCTGAAGATATCGATCTAATAGATATAATTAAAAAGATCAATAAGGAAATATAATGACCAAGTATTTTGCTCCCATCTTGTCCTTACTAATATTCTCATCTACAAGCATGGCTGATTGCAATTCTAATTCGTTATTTTGTTATTATACTAAGTTTGGTATTCTCGATCAGATAACGAGATCCACCTCTGGTGATGATTACTCTTACCTTACCCTTAATGGAGTGAATATATACAAGGCAAAAACCGATTACATGTCATTCATGGATGATGATATGCTTGATGATGATATGGTTTTTTTTAAGAATAACAAATACTTTACCACTAAGACAGTTATTACATATACTTTAAACGAGCGTTGCCTTGATAGAATAGATTATCAGGGTTTTTGCAGTATCAGTGTAGTTCTCGATTTTTCAGGCGACAAACCTGTTATATCCAATGGATTCACTCCGGATTCAGGCAATTCGGTTATCGACTGGGTTTCATGGGGAAAAGCAAATGCAATCATTGTGTTTGAAGATGAATCTAAGTTCAAATATATGAATGGACATGTTGAGCGTATTGTTAAATAAAGGTAAGATTATCGCTGTTATTAAATTGAGGTGACGGATTCAATGGATATCGCACATGTTTCGATTTCTACCGGTAAGTGGAAAAATCTTGAGGAATTAAGATATATCACGGGAATAACGCCGTATCCTCGTCACGCAACGGCAGATGTACAGCAATGGTTAAATCTGCGTTTTTAAACCTGAATACGCCATTATAGCGGCAGTCGATTATGGGGTTGAAAATTTAGCATCGCTGAAAAAGGCAGGATATAAGATTGACGAACTTAATGATGCTGAAAAAGCTAAGCTTATATACTTAACCCATCATCTTGGCCTAAGCGATGCAAAACGTTTTATTAACAATAAAATTACTGAAGGTGGTGCAAAAGAATTGCTAATAGCACAAGTGGGAGAGGAATCAGCCATTTCAAAAGCCCACCAAAATGGAGGGTATATGAAAGCTCACAGAAAGTGGCCAATGGATTATATAGATAACAATATTAATGTGGGTACATATTTTTGCCCAAAACTAGTCAACTCCCAAAAAGTAAAGACTTACGGATTAGAATCGATTATGAATAAAATTCAAGAGATAGAAAAATGAGTAAGTGTCACAGGCGTGGGCCGGTGCCGGATTTGGCAACCTCGCCATTCCGCGCGTGGGTCAGGAAGTGATAGTGGATTTCCTCAACGGCGACCCGGACCAGCCCATTATTATGGGCCGCACCTACCACCAGGACAACCGCTCGCCGGGCACCCTGCCGGGCACGAAAACGCAGATGACCATCCGCTCGAAGACCTACAAAGGCGGCGGATTTAACGAACTGAAATTCGATGACGCCACGGGCAATGAGCAGGTCTATATCCACGCACAGAAGAACATGGATACGGAGGTACTGAACAACCGGACAACGGATGTGAAGGTGGACCATACGGAGACCATCGGCAATAACCAGAGCATCACTGTGGGACTGGGCCAGACGGTGACCGTAGGGAAAGAAAACGCATCCGGACACGA
>NZ_JAOWFE010000035.1:0-252385 GCF_030333815.1 Citrobacter sp. Cf136
GCAACAACGCCCGCACCAACAGTACGGCCGCCTTCACGGATTGCGAAACGCAGACCGTCGTCCATCGCGATCGGGTGGATCAGAGTAACAACCATTTTGATGTTGTCGCCCGGCATTACCATCTCTACGCCTTCCGGCAGTTCAATGGTACCAGTCACGTCAGTAGTACGGAAGTAGAACTGCGGACGGTAGCCTTTGAAGAACGGAGTATGACGGCCGCCTTCGTCTTTGGACAGAATGTACACTTCAGATTCGAACTTGGTGTGCGGCTTGATAGAGCCCGGCTTAGCCAGTACCTGACCACGTTCGATTTCTTCACGTTTGATACCACGCAGCAGAACACCAACGTTCTCACCAGCACGGCCTTCGTCCAGCAGTTTGCGGAACATTTCAACGCCAGTACAGGTAGACTTAGCAGTCTCTTTGATACCAACGATTTCAACTTCTTCACCAACTTTGATGATACCGCGCTCTACACGACCGGTAACAACGGTACCACGACCGGAGATGGAGAATACGTCTTCGATAGGCAGCAGGAACGGCTTGTCAATCGCACGCTCTGGTTCTGGGATGTAAGAATCCAGGAAGCCAGCCAGTTCGATGATTTTCGCTTCCCACTCTGCTTCGCCTTCCAGCGCTTTCAGAGCAGAACCACGAACGATCGGAGTGTCGTCGCCCGGGAAATCGTACTGAGACAGAAGTTCACGAACTTCCATTTCTACCAGTTCCAGCAGCTCTTCGTCATCAACCATGTCGCATTTGTTCAGGAACACGATGATGTACGGAACGCCTACCTGACGACCCAGCAGGATGTGCTCACGAGTCTGCGGCATCGGGCCGTCAGTCGCAGCAACAACCAGGATCGCGCCGTCCATCTGCGCAGCACCGGTGATCATGTTTTTAACATAGTCGGCGTGGCCCGGGCAGTCTACGTGTGCGTAGTGGCGAGTCGGGGTGTCATATTCAACGTGAGAAGTGTTGATGGTGATACCACGAGCTTTTTCTTCCGGCGCGTTATCGATCTGGTCGAATGCACGAGCAGCACCGCCGTAGGTTTTAGCCAGTACGGTAGTGATTGCAGCGGTCAGGGTAGTTTTACCGTGGTCAACGTGGCCGATGGTGCCGACGTTAACGTGCGGTTTTGTACGTTCAAATTTTTCTTTAGACACGGCTATATTCCTTACTATAGTGCTCTCCCCTTTGGAGAGAGCACGGGACTTAGGTTTTAATCCTGTGGATTATTTACCACGGGCTTCAATAACGGCCTGAGCAACGTTGTTCGGCGCATCGTCGTACTTCAGGAACTCCATGGAGTAAGAAGCACGGCCTTTGGTCAGAGAACGCAGCTGGGTTGCATATCCGAACATTTCAGACAGCGGAACTTCAGCATGGATAACAACGCCAGTGACGTTGGATTCCTGACCACGAAGCATACCACGACGGCGGCTCAAGTCACCGATTACGTCACCGGTGTTCTCTTCCGGAGTCTCTACTTCAACCTTCATGATAGGCTCAAGCAGAACTGGTTTCGCTTTCTTAAAGCCATCTTTGAAGGCGATAGAAGCGGCCAGTTTAAACGCCAGCTCAGAGGAGTCAACGTCATGGTAAGAACCGAAGTGCAGACGCACGCCCAGATCAACAACCGGGTAACCAGCCAGCGGGCCAGATTTCAGCTGTTCCTGGATGCCTTTATCAACGGCCGGGATGTATTCGCCAGGAATTACACCACCTTTGATGTCGTTGATGAACTCGTAGCCTTTCGGGTTTGAACCCGGCTCCAGCGGGTACATGTCGATAACAACATGACCGTACTGACCGCGACCACCAGACTGCTTAGCGTGTTTACCTTCGATATCGGTAACTTTCGCGCGAATCGCTTCACGGTAAGCAACCTGAGGTTTACCGACGTTCGCTTCAACGTTGAATTCACGCTTCATACGGTCAACGATGATGTCGAGGTGCAGCTCACCCATACCAGCGATAATGGTCTGGTTAGATTCTTCGTCAGTCCATACGCGGAATGACGGGTCTTCTTTAGCCAGACGGCCCAGAGCCAGACCCATTTTTTCCTGGTCAGCTTTGGTTTTCGGTTCTACCGCGATGGAAATTACCGGCTCAGGGAATTCCATACGTTCCAGAATGATCGGGTGATCCGGGTCACACAGAGTGTCACCAGTGGTCACGTCTTTCAGACCGATAGCAGCAGCGATATCGCCCGCGCGAACTTCTTTGATCTCTTCACGTTTGTTAGCGTGCATCTGTACGATACGGCCGAAACGTTCACGTGCAGTTTTCACGGAGTTCAGGATGGTGTCACCGGAGTTAACCACACCAGAGTACACGCGGAAGAAGGTCAGGTTACCCACGAACGGGTCGGTAGCGATTTTGAATGCCAGAGCAGCAAACGGCTCGTCATCGCTAGCATGACGCTCAGCAGGAGTATCTTTACCGTCGTCCAGAATACCGTTGATCGCAGGTACGTCTACTGGGGATGGCAGGTAATCAATTACCGCATCCAGCATCGCCTGAACACCTTTGTTCTTGAACGCAGAACCACAGGTTACCAGGATGATTTCGTTGTTCAGAACACGCTGACGCAGAGCTTTTTTGATCTCTTCTTCAGTCAGTTCTTCACCACCCAGGTATTTCTCCATCAGCTCTTCTGAAGCTTCTGCAGCGGACTCGATCAGGTTCTGGTGCCATTCTTCAGCCAGTTCCTGCATGTCAGCCGGGATATCTTCATAAGTGAAGGTTACGCCTGCATCTTCTTCGTTCCAGTTGATGGCTTTCATTTTCACCAGGTCAACAACACCGGTGAACGCTTCTTCAGCGCCAATTGCCAGCTGCAGCGGAACAGGGTTCGCGCCCAGACGGGTTTTGATCTGACCAACAACTTTCAGGAAGTTCGCACCCATACGGTCCATTTTGTTAACGAACGCAATGCGCGGAACTTTATATTTGTTTGCCTGACGCCATACGGTTTCAGACTGAGGCTGAACACCACCAACTGCGCAGTAAACCATTACTGCACCATCAAGCACACGCATGGAACGTTCTACTTCGATAGTGAAGTCAACGTGCCCCGGGGTGTCGATGATGTTTACGCGATGCGGTTCATACTGCTTAGCCATACCAGACCAGAATGCAGTAGTCGCTGCGGAGGTGATAGTAATACCACGTTCCTGCTCCTGCTCCATCCAGTCCATGGTGGCTGCGCCGTCATGAACTTCACCGATTTTATGGTTTACACCGGTGTAGAACAGAATACGTTCGGTAGTAGTGGTTTTACCGGCGTCGATGTGCGCACTGATACCGATGTTACGGTAGCGCGCGATGGGTGTTGTACGAGCCATTTGATTCCTCGTTTATCTTTTAGGCGTTCAATTTAAGTAGCCCAAAGCGGGCTGCTTACTAGAAGCGCCCGCCTGGTGACTAAAACTCCGAAGGGATTACCAACGGTAGTGTGCGAACGCCTTGTTGGCTTCTGCCATACGGTGAACGTCTTCACGTTTCTTAACTGCAGTACCTTTGTTTTCTGCAGCATCAGAAAGTTCGTTCGCCAGGCGCAGAGCCATGGATTTATCACCGCGTTTACGAGCAGCTTCAACGATCCAACGCATTGCCAGAGCATTACGACGGACCGGACGGACTTCAACTGGTACCTGATAAGTAGAACCACCAACGCGGCGAGACTTAACTTCGACAGTCGGGCGCACGTTTTCGAGAGCTACTTCGAAAGCTTCCAGTTCGTTTTTACCAGAACGCTGAGCCAGGGTCTCCAGCGCGCTGTATACGATAGTTTCGGCAGTAGATTTTTTACCATCTACCATCAGGATATTTACAAATTTAGCCAGCAGTTCTGATCCGAACTTCGGATCCGGCAGAATTTTACGCTGACCAATGACGCGACGACGTGGCATGGAAATACTCCGTTGTTAATTCAGGATTGTCCAAAACTCTAAGAGTTTAGTTTGACATTAATATAAAACGTTTGGCCTTACTTAACGGAGAACCATTAAGCCTTAGGACGTTTCACGCCATACTTGGAGCGTGATTGCTTACGGTCTTTAACGCCGGAGCAGTCAAGCGCACCACGAACGGTGTGGTAACGAACACCCGGGAGGTCTTTTACACGACCGCCACGGATCAGGATCACGGAGTGCTCCTGCAGGTTGTGACCTTCACCACCGATGTAGGAAGTCACTTCAAAACCGTTAGTCAGACGAACACGGCAAACTTTACGCAGTGCGGAGTTCGGTTTTTTAGGAGTGGTAGTATATACACGAGTACATACGCCACGTTTCTGCGGGCATGCTTCCAGCGCAGGCACGTTGCTTTTTGCAACTTTGCGTGCACGTGGTTTGCGTACCAGCTGGTTAACTGTTGCCATTAAATAGCTCCTGGTTTTAGCTTTTGCTTCGTAAACACGTAATAAAACGACCTCATACAATATGAGGACGCAGAATTTTAGGTCGGTGTCGAAAAGGTGTCAAGAAATATACAACGATCCCACAATTACCAGGACATCTGGCTGGGATGCTTCACCGTAAGTCTGACGAAGTCAGTATAGCTAACCCTGACGACACTGTCTGAAATTTGACCACTCAACCCGCGAGCCTTAATGTCTTCTTCCAGTACATAGACCTTAATGGAGGCATTTTGCAGACTTTCAAGGAAACGGCTTCCTTCGATTGCTGCCGTCACGCCATCCTGGAGCAATAAAAGTTCATCGTCTTTATCAATCAGACGAAGAAGAGAGGAGAAATCGGTAAGCCACGCGGAGCGATGTAGTGTGTGCAGCATGAGAGTCTCAAAACCTTAAAATGACGTCATAGTTGCCTAACTCACGGCGTAAATCTTCCGGTTCAAGCGCTGTCGCATCGATCACAAAATTACTCCCCTGCTGAAGGCCCCGCTCGCGTAATGAGGCAGCGCAGAGCCAACATTGATCGATATCGTACAACCCTAACAGCTTGAAGGTCGCGATATAGTCTCGCGCCAGCACGGCATCCGGTTGCTGTCCCTGAAGGATTTGAAAGACGCCATCACCGATAAAAAACACGCCGAGGTCTTCCGTTAATGCAGAGGTCGCCAGCAATGCATCTAACCCTTCACGGCCAGATGCGCTGCCATGCGGCACGGTAGAAAAGACAAAAGCAACACGTTTCATCAGAATTGCACCACGCGATCGCAGGTCAGGGATGCCTCAGCCAACGATCCAAGCCCGCTGAGGTTAAAACCTGATTGTAAATTAGCTCCTGCCAGCCCCAGCCGCTTTGCCTCAGTCTCATCAACCACGCCACGCCGCAACGCCGCAGCCACGCAAATATTCAGTGTTACACCATGCTGTTGGTTCAGCTGTTGCCAGGCCCGTACCAGATCGTATTCATCACTGGCAGGCGAAGTGAGTAGGTTGGCGTTATACACACCTTCACGATAGAAAAAAACGCTGCTTAGCTCATGCCCTTCTTTGAGTAGCGCATGAGCAAATTGCAACGCGCTGCTCGCCTGCTGCGTGCCGTACGCTGGCCCCGTCACCATGATGGCAAAACGCATTACTTATCTTGCCCCTGGAAATCGCCACTTTTGAACTGACGAATATAGAGGTAGACCGTATGTTTGGAGATGTTCAGCCGATCGGCGACCTGGTTGATGGCATCTTTAATATCGAAGATGCCTTTCTCATACAAATTCAGGACGATCTGGCGGTTCTTCGCGTTGTTGGAAACATTGCGATCGGCATTCACTTCTTCGATTGTGAATTCCAGCGTCTGGGTAACCAGATCTTCCACCGAAGAAGCGAAGTTGACGGCAGAGCCCACTTCCGGGGTTTCCGGTGGGATAAAGGTATTCATTATCTGCGAGAAAGGGACATCAAGGTTCATGTTGATGCACAGCAGACCAATCACGCGATGCTCACGGTTGCGAATGGCAATCGTCACCGACTTCATCAAGACACCGCTTTTCGCACGTGTGAAGTAACACTTCGACACGCTGCTATCCGCACCCGTCATATCATGCAGCATACGCAACGCAAGGTCGGTAATCGGTGAGCCAATTTTACGGCCCGTGTGTTCACCGTTAGCAATGCGGATGGCCGAGCATTTCAAATCCTGCAAAGAGTGCAATACGATTTCACAATGGGAACCAATGAGCATCGCCAACCCGTCCACTACCGCTTCGTAGGATTTGAGGATATCGAAGTCGGTTTGATCGAAAGGACGTTGATCCAGCAAATCTAGCTCACTGGTTTCGTTGGTTAAAAGCGACCTGGACATGAAAAAAAGCACTCCTTTTCAGGAGCCTGTCGTTATGTTGTCAGGGCAGGCTCATCACTATTATAGGGGCATCTAAAGTAATACAGCGCACAAGGCGCTTTCCAGTATTAATTATATCCTGTCGATAATAAAAAACCGCCGCCCTGTGGGCGGCGGTTTCTGTTAGCTTATTTTTTGCTGCTGTCTGCAGCTTTATCTGCCGGTGCAGCATCTGGCTGCGCGTCAACTTTCGGTGCCGGTTTGATGTCTAACAGTTCAACATCAAAGACCAGCGTAGAGTTAGCCGGAATGCCCGGAACGCCCGTTTTGCCGTAAGCCAGATCCGGTGGGATAACCAGCTGGATTTTGCCGCCTTTCTTGATGTTTTTCAGGCCTTCAGTCCAGCCCGGGATCACGCCGTCAAGACGGAAAGAGAGCGGCTCACCACGGGTATAAGAGTTATCAAACTCTTTACCATCGATCAGCGTACCTTTGTAGTTAACAACCACGGTATCGCTGTCTTTCGGTGCAGCGCCGGTACCTTCTTTCTCTACTTTGTAGACCAGGCCAGTAGCCGAGGTTTTAACGCCTTTCTCTTTAGCAAATTTCTCGCGGTAAACTTTACCTTTGGCTTCGTTGTCAGCCGCGTCTTTTTCCATTTTTGCCTGAGCGGAGCTCTTCACGCGCGCTTCAAACGCCTGCAGAGTTTGTTCGATTTCCTGGTCAGACAGTTTGCTCTTGTCTGCAAACGCATCCTGAACACCAGCGATCAGCTGATCTTTATCCAGTTTGATGCCCAGCTTTTCCTGCTCTTTCAGAGAGTTTTCCATATAACGACCCAGGGACGCGCCCAGCGCGTAAGCGGCTTTTTGGTCGTCATTCTTGAATGCTGCTTTGCTGTCAGCAGTAGCGGCTGGTTTCGCAGCATCAGCAGCGAAGGTGATCGGGGCATGCAGAGCAACAGCCATTGTGGTCGCCAGCAGCGTTACTTTAAACAGTGATTTCATCCATATCTCCAGGGCCGGGGCATCTCACCCCAGGGTTAACTAACATAAAAATGTACTATAAAGCGTTGCAGAACAAATCAACATACAGGCACGCCCTATTATCACCACTTTTCAGACTCTTTTTGTTTAAATTAGTTTCGTTACCGAAGATTGAGTGCTGTGCAAACAGGCAAAGTTAAGTAGAATTCGCCGCAGTCCGCGATCTGCCGGAGAAAAAAGAAAGAGGTGAATCATGCAGGATACAACAATGGAAACTCGCCTGGCTGAACTGGAAAGTCGCCTGGCATTTCAGGAGATAACCATTGAAGAGCTCAACGTGACGGTGACCGCGCATGAACTGGAAATGGCCAAACTGCGCGACCATCTGCGTCTGCTGACGGAAAAGCTCAAAGCAACGCAACCGTCCCACATCGCGTCGCAGTCTGAAGAGACCCCTCCGCCACATTATTGAGACGTAAAAAAAGCGGGGATATCCCCGCTTTTTTTGTGTCCGAAAGCGCTAACGCTTATCGGATCTACTCACATATACCCAAAGGATTTCAAATCACAGCAAGGCGGCAAGCTTGAGGAAGTCCTGGGAGCATAGATAACTATGTGACCAGGATTCGAAAGCGCAGCCAACACCGCTGTGGGTTGAAAGACGAAGGGTATTAGTGGCAACCGCAGCCGCCGCCGTTACCTTTACCGCCACCGCCGCAGCAGCCTTCGCCGCCGTGCTCGTGACCATGGTCGTGGCCGTGTCCACCGCAGCAACCGTCATGACCGTGGTCATGATCGTGGTCGTGACCGTGCGCACCGTGAACGTGGCCGTGAGCCAGTTCTTCTTCGGTCGCTTCGCGGATAGCAACAACTTCTACGTTGAATTTCAGATTCTGGCCAGCCAGCATGTGGTTACCGTCAACCACAACGTGGTCGTCTTCCACTTCGGTAATTTCTACCGGTACTGGACCCTGGTCAGTTTCAGCCAGGAAACGCATGCCAACCTGCAGTTCGTCAACGCCCATAAAGACGTCTTTAGGAACGCGCTGCACCAGGTTTTCGTCGTACTGACCGTATGCGTCGTTTGCGCCAACAGCAACATCGAATTTGTCGCCAACTTCATGACCGTCCAGCGCTGTTTCCAGGCCAGAAATCAGAGAACCGTGACCATGCAGGTAGTCCAGCGGTGCACTCACCGGAGACTCATCAACCAACACACCGTCTTCTGTACGTACCTGATAGGCCAGGCTGACCACCAGGTCCTTTGCTACTTTCATGATATCTCCTGAGCATGGAAAGAATAGTGGCGCAGATTGTAGCGGAATTCTGCACCCGTGTACCCTCTAGCTTAAAAAAAGCTGCGCCATATCGCTAGTCCGGATGAAAAATCCCGATCACTTGCTCTTCTTTGCGAACGTGCTCGCGCGCCTCTTTATCGGCTTCCCGCATCTGATGACCGCACTTAACACACTCAACAATATCGATATTATTTTCACGCCACATCGCCAGAGTATCCTGCGACTGGCAGGACGGACATTTTGCACCTGCGATAAAACGTTTACGAATTGCCATGATTATCCTCTACTCAAATTCATCCCAGCCATCCAGCTGACGTCGCTCTTGCTGCATCTCTCGTTGGAAAATTTCCTCCAGCTCGCGCCGTGCTTCCCTGGCTCGAGAGATTTGTACCGTATCTGTATGCATGGGGATCAGTTCCCGCAGCATGCGCATATCCAGCCGACGAAAATGCAGCTGGGCACGCTGGGCCTGGTGCGGATGCATCCCCAGTGTAACCAGCGTTTTACGCCCCAACTCCAGCGCACTGGAGAACGTTTCGCGGGAAAACTGCGTCACACCGGCCTGTAATAACTCATGCGCCTCTACACGTCCGCGCGCTCGCGCAAGAATATGCAAATGCGGAAAATACTGTTGGCACAGTTCCACCAGTTTCATTGTGTCTTCAGGCTCATTACAGGTAATAACAATAGACTGTGCCGCCTCTGCCCCTGCGGAGCGCAACAGTTCCACCTGAGTGGCGTCACCGTAGTAGACCTTATAGCCATATTTGCGCATCAGATTCACCGCGCTGATATCTCGCTCCAGGACGGTAATACGCATTTTATTGGCCATCAACAGGCGACCAATAACCTGACCAAAACGCCCAAACCCCACCACAATCACCTGCGGTTTATCATCTTCCACCCAGGGTTTTTCGTCTTCCTCATCCGTGCCGTTAAACTGGCGGGAGAGCCATTTATCAATCAACTTCATCACCAGCGGCGTGGTCATCATCGACAGTGTGACGGTCACCAGCAGCAACGCCATTTGGTCGCCCTGAAACAGCCGTTGCGAGGATGCCGTTGAAAACAGCACGAAAGCGAATTCACCGCCCTGACTTAAAACCCCGGCAAATTGCATCCGTTCAGAGCTTCTCATGCCGTTAAGACGCGCCAGTACATACAGCACCAGCATTTTAACGACCACCAGCACGATCACGCTCGCTGCCACCCACAGAATATGGGTGTAGAGCACGCCGAGATTGAGCGACATGCCAACGGAGATAAAAAACAGCCCGAGCAACAGTCCTTTAAAAGGATCGATTGCCGTTTCCAGCTCATGTCGGTATTCACTTTCCGCCAGCAGCACACCCGCGATAAACGTTCCCAGCGCCATTGACAGCCCCAGCGCATCCATAAATAAAGCAGAACCCAGCACCAACAGCAGCGTGGCAGCGGTGAACACTTCCCGCACGCCAGAATCCGCAATAAAGCGGAAAACCGGACGCAGCAAATAGCGCCCGCCAATCAGCATGCCGGCAAAGGCCAGCACCTTCATTCCCACTTTAATCCAGTCAAAATGTTCGTCAGCAGACCCCGCCAGCAGCGGAACCAGCGCCAGCGCAGGGATCACCGCCAGATCCTGAAACAGCAGCACCGAAAAACCCAACTGCCCGGATTCACTGCGGTTCATGCCTTTCTCACGCATCAACTGTAGCGCCATCGCGGTCGATGACATCGCCAGACCAATGCCGCCAACCACTGCCGCCTGCCAGGAGAACGCAGTGAGCATCAATAATCCGGCCAACACCACCGCGCTCAGCATCACCTGCGCGGCGCCGACGCCAAAAATTGAACGCCGCAGTTGCCACAGCTTGGCCGGGTTAAGTTCCAACCCAATGATGAACATCAGAAAAACTACGCCCAGCTCGGAAAAGTGCAGGATTTCATCCACATCACTGATGAACCCTAATCCCCACGGGCCGATGGCAATACCCGCCAGCAAGTAACCCAACACCGGACCGATACCCAACCTGGACGCCAACGGTACCGCCGCCACCGCCGCGAAGAGAAACAACACTCCGGCTGTCAACAAATCTGAACCTTCCATCAGCGGCCTCCCACAGGGATCGGATTCGCCAGCCAGTCACCATACGCTTTCGCATGGCTGTCCAGCTCCTGCTTCGTTTGCCTTCTGGCCCAGTAAACGATAATAGGGCTCATCCAGTGCATGCGGCACATACCGGCCGTCAGCTCGAAAGGGCGCAGCACATCGCTCATTGGATAACGGTTTAGCGCGTCATAGCGGTAGGCACTTTCCGGTTCTCCGGTAGTGATAACGCTACGCCAGTACTTTCCCGCCAGTTGATTCCCTCCGGGACCGCTGGCAAATCCGCGGCTCAGTACGCGGTCAAGCCACTCCTTTAACAGCGCCGGACAGCTATAGGTGTAAAGCGGATGCTGAAAAACGATCACATCATGCTCACGCAGCAGCGCCTGTTCATGCGGAATATCGATAAAAAAATCAGGATAGTGCGCGTAAAGGTCGTGCACGGTAACATTGCTGAGCTGCATGGCCGGTTTAAGCAGAACACGGTTCGCGACCGAGTCCTGAGATTCCGGATGGGCATACAGCAGCAAGACTTTCGCTGGCTGGAACATCATCCCCCTCCCGGTTTTGTCTTTTGTCTATTTTCGACGTTTTGGGCTACCATTGCGCCTCGGTGCGGCAAACGGCCCGCACATTACATTATCATAATGATAAATTAACATAGTCTGAACATACGGCGCCTTATGATTGTTTTCTCATCGTTACAAATTCGTCGCGGCGTGCGCGTCTTGCTGGACAATGCCACGGCCACCATTAATCCAGGGCAGAAGGTTGGCCTGGTGGGTAAAAATGGCTGCGGTAAATCTACCCTGCTGGCATTGCTGAAAAATGAACTCAGCGCCGACGCTGGAGGATTTACCTATCCGGGAAACTGGCAGCTCGCGTGGGTGAATCAGGAAACGCCTGCGTTGCCACAGCCCGCGCTGGAGTACGTCATTGACGGTGACCGCGAATATCGTCAACTGGAAGCGCAGTTGAACGACGCCAACGAACGTAACGATGGACATGCCATTGCCACTGTCCATGGCAAGCTGGATGCCATCGACGCCTGGACCGTGCGTTCACGCGCCGCCAGCCTGCTGCATGGCCTCGGTTTCTCCAACGAACAGCTTGAACGGCCGGTCAGCGACTTCTCCGGTGGCTGGCGTATGCGCCTCAACCTGGCCCAGGCGCTGATTTGCCGTTCAGACCTGCTACTGCTCGATGAACCTACCAACCACCTCGATCTCGACGCGGTGATCTGGCTGGAAAGATGGCTGAAAAGCTATCAGGGCACGCTGATCTTGATCTCCCACGACCGCGACTTCCTCGATCCGGTGGTGGATAAAATTATTCATATCGAACAGCAAACCATGTTCGAGTACACAGGCAACTACAGCGCGTTTGAAATCCAGCGTGCGACCCGCCTCGCGCAGCAACAGGCCATGTACGAAAGCCAGCAGGAGCGCGTGGCACATCTGCAAAGCTATATCGATCGTTTCCGCGCTAAAGCAACGAAAGCAAAACAGGCGCAGAGTCGTATCAAAATGCTGGAACGCATGGAGCTGATTGCCCCAGCGCACGTGGACAACCCGTTCCACTTCAGCTTCCGTGAACCGGAAAGCCTGCCAAACCCGCTGCTGAAGATGGAAAAGGTCAGCGCTGGCTACGGCGATCGCGTCATTCTCGATTCGATCAAACTGAATCTGGTGCCAGGTTCCCGCATCGGTCTGCTCGGTCGCAACGGCGCGGGTAAATCGACGCTGATTAAGCTGCTGGCCGGCGAACTGGCCCCCATCAGCGGCGAGATTGGCCTGGCGAAAGGCATCAAGCTGGGCTACTTCGCGCAGCACCAGCTGGAGTTTTTACGCGCCGATGAATCACCAATTCAGCATCTGGCACGCATGGCGCCGCAGGAGCTGGAGCAGAAACTACGAGACTACCTGGGTGGATTCGGCTTCCAGGGCGATAAAGTCAGCGAAGAGACTCGCCGCTTCTCCGGTGGTGAAAAGGCGCGTCTGGTGCTGGCATTGATCGTCTGGCAGCGCCCGAACCTGCTGCTGCTCGATGAACCGACCAACCACCTGGACTTAGATATGCGTCAGGCGCTGACCGAAGCGCTGATCGATTTTGAAGGCGCGCTGGTTGTCGTCTCGCACGACCGTCACCTGATCCGCTCCACCACCGACGACCTCTATCTGGTACACGACAAGAAAGTCGAGCCGTTTGATGGCGATCTGGAGGATTATCAGCAGTGGCTGAGCGATGTCCAGAAACAGGAAAATCAGAGCGACGAACCGGCGAAAGAGAGCGTTAACAGCGCCCAGGCACGTAAAGACCAGAAGCGTCGTGAAGCGGAACTGCGCACTCTGACGCAACCGCTGCGCAAAGAGATCACCCGTCTGGAAAAAGAGATGGAGAAACTGCACGCGCAGTTAGCTCAGGCGGAAGAGAAACTCGGCGACAGCGAACTGTACGACCAAAGCCGCAAAGCCGAACTCACCGCTTGTCTGCAGCAGCAGGCCAGTGCGAAATCCGGGCTGGAAGAGTGTGAAATGGCCTGGCTGGACGCTCAGGAACAACTTGAGCAGATGTTGGGTGAGTAAGGTTTTGCCGGATGGCGACGCTGGCGCGTCTGATCCGGCCTACATAAAGCGTGCGGCCTGCTGCCCGTAGGCCGGATAAGGCAAAGCCGCCATCCGGCAAAAGCCCAGCTTAGCCTTGCATCGCCAGACGCTGGCGGATTTCTTCGAAATGCTCGCAGTTAAACAGCTTGCCGTTGAGAAAACGGGTTTTCAGCTCCCCTTCCTGCTCTTGCTCCCAAGTCTGTTCATCATGCAGACGCAGTTCCCCTTGCTCATCACGTGTGACGCGAAGCAGACCACGGGCTGAACGCTTCAGGCCATTATCGGTTTTCGGCTCTTTGAAAATCGTCCGGCCTTTGCCGTCGACTTCTCCCCACGTCGCTTTCATCGCAAAACCGAAGGTGTCACGCGTGTTGTACTGATAGGTAAAGGAACCGACGCCAAACACGACGTTTGAACTGGCAAATCCTTTCGCTTCCAGACGACGCAGGATCTCATTCGCCCGCTCAAGGGTGATGGAGTCGCCATAAATCAGTCCAACATGCGGGTCGAGCACCTTGTAACCTTTGGCGTTAATCGTGCCGCCAAAAATCTCCCACAGCACTTCCACGGACCCTTTCTCCTGAGCGGTACGATCGCTGCTTGTATCGTTATCTTCGCCAGTACCGCACAGAATCTCTACCGGGTTGCCGCTATCCGGACGGAATACCACACGACCTTCACGCGCCAGAATGATGCTCTTCAGTTCGCGGGTATATTCCGTCAGCACCTGCCAGTAGTCCCAGGTATCAGATACTATCGATACAAATCCTTGCGGGTAGAGATCGGCAATCAGGCGGCGGAAGGTTTCAATCTCATGCTCGCGCTCGCCCATACACATCACGCTGTGTTCAGTAGCTGGAATGCTGGCGCCGATAAAATAGGGCTCGCCGTCGGTGTAGTAATCGCGGGCGTACAACAGAGATGGAATACTGTCGGTCCCTTTAAAGCTCAACAAATGCCCACTGCCCGCCTGCATGGTGTCCTGTAATCCGGACATACCGCGAAATGAAAAGTCATGGCACTGGAAGTCAAGATGCGTCTGGTCGCTACAGGTTTTCTGTGCCCAGCGTGCGCAGATTTTACGGTAATGGTGAGCAATCGTGGCGTTTGTCGACGCTTTCCACAATTCCGCCGACAGGATTGTCTCCAGGTAATTCACCAGCCAGAAAAATTCGGGTTTAGTGTTGATAATGGTTAAAACCGGCACCGTCATTGGGACTTTGCTACCTTCATCCAGCGCCTTGATGTGCAGCGGCAGATAGCCCAACTGATGCAATGCACGAATATGGTCCACCGCCACTGCATCTTTGCCGAGATAGCTATCCATGACCTGTTTGTATTCACTCACAACCTCATCTTCCGGGCGGGCAAAGAACGCCTCATTAAACAGGTCGACTAAAAACCACTGCATAAACCCCTGCAGGCCGAAAAATACCAGTTTGCCATCCGCCAACGGCGAGGAGAAAAAGCGATCGCTGCGTGGGGTAAAGTTGGAATACACGCGACGGGTGCCCTGCGGATACTGCACGCGGTGAGACACTTTGTAGCCGTCGATAGCTAAAATTGGATTCATTTTCATAACAGGTGTCTCCCTCAGGCGCGGTAAATCGCGTCAATATCGATAAGTTCAAGCTGCGGATGTTCCAGCGTCGGGGCAGCTAAAGAAGTGGTGGTGTAGATGGCGTCAATACCGTTAGCAAAGAGGTGTTCAACGCCCTTAGAAAAGATCCCGTGGGTGACGTACAGGCTAACGCTGCGGGCACCGGCATCACGTAGCACCTGCGCAGAACCTATGAAGGTGCCGCCAGCATCACACAGGTCGTCGACAATCAGCAGATCCCTCCCCCTGACGTCTCCGGCCAATAACGTAAATCCCGTCAGGCTGCCGCTTGCCACATCACGTTTTTTGCTCAGGATGGCGTACTGCTCCACACCGGCCGCTCTGGCTACGGCATCAATCTTCTTCAGCGATCCTGCATCGGGAGCAACCAACATCAGCGCGTTTTGCTGAAACAGCCGCGATAATGACGCGCTTTGCATCAGGCAAACCTCCTGGGGGATCGCCACAAAGTTGTCGATTGCAGCCGCCGCCGCGTCACTGTGCGGGTCGAGCACGTTGACCTTGTCAAATTTCAACGTATTGAGCTGACTGGCGAAGACTTTCAGCGCAAAGCTGTCACCCGATACCATATGTCTGTCCTGACGCGCCCACGGCAGCCAGGGAAGGTCGAGATGGCTGACCAGTACATCGGTCTGATGACGGACCGCCTCAACCAGTTGCGCCAGCAGCATAAAATCGTTCATATCGCGCATAGCCGTGGCACGGATGCGCATCAGGCGAGCAAAGGTTGGCAACGCATCGGTGACTTTTAACCAGACAGCACCATCAGGAAAAACACCGCTGGCAACGGCATAGACCTGGTCGTCCAAAGTTAGTGTCAATTTTATGTTCATCGCGCTCACCTCTTAATTGTGTCCCTTCGACACAATTAATAATGTCTCTAAGACACATATTAAGCAAGCAGAAAATGAATTATTTTTAAGCTGTTAGTTAATCTACTGATAAATAATGAGAAAAAACGAACCTTGCCCCCCGGTGCCGGGCTGGTACACTTATCAGCGTTACAAATCATCGTGAGTACCTTATGACCACCGAAGCCGACTACCTGAATCAGTACGACGCCAGCCGCTTCCCTTCACCTCTGGTGACGGTAGATAGTGCGTTATTTACCCTGCATCAACAGGCGCTGTGCGTATTACTGGTCGAGCGGGCAAAGCAGCCGCAAAAAGGACGTTGGGGATTACCCGGCGGCTTTATTGATATCGAAAACGATGATTCAACCCGTGCCACCGCGCTGCGCAAACTCACTGAAAAAACGGGTGTTTCGCCTTCGTGGCTGGAACAAATGGATACCTTTTCCGGGCCTGATCGTGACCCGCGCGGCTGGAGCCTGACGGTCACCTGGTTTGCACTAATCGCCTGGGTAGACTGCGCGCCCCATATCGCCAGCGTCAGCAATGCCCGTTGGGTGCCGGTTGATGAGTTGAAAAACTATTCACTCGCGTTTGATCACGAGAAAATCATTACAGCGGCGCTGCATCGCTTGCGGCAAAAAACGATGTACTCGCTCCTGCCAGTGTACTGCTTGCCGGAAACATTTACCCATGGGCAACTACTCGAAGCCACTGAGGTGATCCTCGGTCAGTCGATCCAGCGTAAAAGTCTGATTCGTCGCTTTGAAGCGTCAGGAATGTTTGAAGATACTGGAGAAAGCGTGGCGACAGGGACGCGTAAAGCCCGTCTGTGGCGACGTAAACCTAACGTCGATTTTCATTTTTTCTCGCGTAACCTGCTGACTGACTAGCGACAAAATCACATATTGGCTAACCCGCACGCGCTGTGCGCGGTATAGTTATTCTTTCCGATTATTAATTGCTCCGGTGTTATGGTTGAAATCACGTCCACAGAAATGACCCCACCTACCGACGATTCGCGAGAATTCCGCCCGATGCGCGGTATCAGTAACCGCCATCTGCAGACGATGCTGCCGCGATTAATTCGCCGTAAGGTGAAGTTCGACGCCCACTGGCAGCGTCTGGAATTGCCCGACGGCGATTTCGTCGATCTGGCGTGGAGTGAAGATCCGCAACAGGCGAAACACAAACCGCGCCTGGTGGTTTTTCACGGTCTGGAAGGTAGTCTGAACAGCCCCTACGCACATGGCCTGATTGAAGCAGCACAAAAGCGCGGCTGGCTGGGCGTGGTAATGCATTTTCGCGGTTGCAGCGGTGAGCCCAATCGTTTGAACCGTATTTATCACTCCGGTGAAACAGAAGATGGCACCTGGTTTTTACACTGGCTGGATCGTGAGTTCGGTCGCGCACCGACCGCCGCGGTAGGTTATTCACTCGGTGGAAACATGCTGGCTTGTCTGCTGGCAAAAGAAGGCAACGATATTCCGATAGATGCAGCGGTTATCGTTTCTGCGCCTTTCGTGCTCGAAGCCTGTAGCTACCATATGGACAAGGGCTTTTCCCGTGTCTATCAGCGCTACCTGCTCAATTTATTGAAAGCCAACGCCTCGCGTAAGCTTGAGGCGTATCCAGGTTCGCTGCCGGTAAGTCTGGCCCAGTTGAAATCTTTGCGCCGCATTCGCGATTTTGACGATCTGATCACCGCCAAAATCCACGGTTTCGCCGATGCTATAGACTATTACCGCCAGTGCAGCGCCATGCCGTTGCTCAATCGGATCGCCAAACCAACGCTGATTATCCATGCTAAAGACGATCCGTTTATGGATCATCACGTGATCCCGAAACCGGAAAATCTGCCTTCGCAGGTGGAATATCAGCTGACTGAACATGGCGGCCACGTCGGATTTATTGGTGGCACAGTGCGCCGTCCTGAGATGTGGCTGGAATCAAGAATCCCGGACTGGCTGACAACGTATCTGGAGGCGTCATCATGATTATCCCATGGCAAGATATCTCTCCGGACGCGCTGGACAATCTGATTGAAAGCTTTGTCTTGCGTGAAGGCACCGATTACGGTGAACATGAACGCTCGCTCGAACAAAAAGTCGCCGACGTCAAACGCCAACTACAATCAGGTGAAGCCGTGCTGGTGTGGTCCGAACTGCATGAAACGGTCAACATTATGCCGAGGAAGCAGATTCACGAGTAATCCCTAGCCGCCGGCCGACTTTACTATAATTACAACCATTTCATGGAGTTGTTATGTCTGCCAAACATCCGGTGATTGCGGTAACAGGATCCAGCGGCGCGGGGACCACCACCACCAGCCTCGCGTTTCGTAAAATTTTCGCGCAGTTAAACCTGCGCGCCGCCGAGGTGGAAGGTGACAGTTTTCACCGCTATACCCGTCCGGAAATGGACATGGCGATTCGCAAAGCACGCGATGCCGGGCGGCATATCAGCTATTTCGGCCCCGAAGCTAACGACTTCGGTCTGCTGGAGCAAACCTTCATTGAATACGGCCAGACGGGCAAAGGTCAGTCGCGTAAATACCTGCACACCTACGATGAGGCCGTACCGTGGAATCAGGTTCCGGGGACATTTACGCCCTGGCAGCCGCTGCCTGAACCGACGGATGTCCTGTTCTATGAGGGACTTCACGGCGGCGTTGTCACCCCTCAGCAAAATGTGGCCCGGCATGTCGATCTGCTGGTTGGCGTGGTGCCGATCGTGAACCTGGAGTGGATCCAGAAGCTGACCCGCGATACCAGCGAGCGTGGACACTCGCGTGAAGCGGTGATGGACTCGGTGGTGCGCTCAATGGACGATTACATCAATTACATCACACCACAGTTTTCCCGTACGCATATCAACTTCCAACGCGTACCAACCGTCGATACCTCTAATCCCTTTGCCGCCAAGAGCATTCCGTCACTCGATGAAAGCTTTGTCGTGATTCATTTTCGTAATCTGGAAGGGATCGACTTCCCGTGGCTATTGGCCATGCTGCAGGGCTCATTCATTTCTCATATCAATACGTTGGTCGTACCGGGCGGAAAAATGGGTCTGGCGATGGAATTGATTATGCTGCCGCTGGTGCAGCGACTGATGGAAGGCAAAAAGATAGAGTGATACGTGGAAAGCGCCCGATGGCGCTTCGCTTATCGGGCCTACGATTCAACATCACCCTGTAGGCCGGATAAGGCAACGCCGCCATCCGGCATCAGCAATTACGCGGCAACCACTTCATAGGAGTGGGTAATGTTCACCGCCTTTTCCAGCATCAGCGCCACGGAGCAGTATTTTTCCGCCGAAAGATCGACCGCACGTGCGACGGACGCATCTTTCAGATCGTTACCCGTTACGATGAAATGCAGGTTGATATGGGTAAACAGGCGCGGCGCTTCATCACGACGCTCGGAGGTCAGCTTCACTTCGCAGTTGGTCACATCCTGACGACCCTTTTGCAGGATCGACACCACATCAATTGCGCTGCAACCACCCGCAGCCATTAAGACCATTTCCATCGGGCTCGGCGCTTTATCACCGGAGTTACCGTCCATCAAAATCTGGTGGCCAGAAGCGGACTCACCGAGGAAGGTCAGCCCTTCAACCCACTTAACACGTGCTTGCATATTTTATTACTCCGATGCATCAATTTTCCTGACAGATTACGCGCACACAACAAATCTCGCAACGGAAGGCGACCTGCGTCATGCTGAAGCGAGACACCAGGAGACACACGGCGAAAGCTATGCTAAAACAGTCGGGATGCTACAGTAATACATTGACGTACTGCATGTATGCAGAGGACATCACATTACAGGCCGTCGCACGTATTGACAGCCCCCTTCCCAGGTAGCGGGAAGCACATTTTTGCAAACCCAGAGACAGGATGTTTTTTGGCTCTGGAGACAGCTTATAACAGAGGATAACCGCGCATGGTGCTTGGCAAACCGCAAACAGACCCGACTCTCGAATGGTTCTTGTCTCATTGCCATATTCATAAGTACCCATCGAAGAGCACGCTGATTCACCAGGGTGAAAAAGCGGAAACGTTGTACTACATCGTTAAAGGCTCAGTGGCAGTGCTGATCAAAGATGAAGAAGGGAAAGAAATGATCCTTTCTTATCTGAATCAGGGCGATTTTATTGGTGAATTAGGCCTCTTCGAAGAAGGTCAGGAACGCAGCGCCTGGGTCCGTGCTAAAACTGCATGTGAAGTCGCTGAAATTTCCTACAAAAAATTTCGCCAATTAATCCAGGTCAATCCAGATATTCTGATGCGCCTGTCCTCTCAGATGGCTCGCCGTCTGCAGGTCACGTCTGAAAAAGTGGGCAACCTTGCCTTCCTCGACGTTACCGGTCGTATCGCGCAGACTCTGCTGAATCTGGCGAAACAGCCTGATGCGATGACCCACCCGGACGGCATGCAGATTAAAATCACCCGTCAGGAAATCGGCCAGATCGTTGGCTGCTCCCGTGAGACCGTCGGTCGTATTCTGAAGATGCTGGAAGATCAGAACCTGATCTCCGCACACGGTAAGACCATCGTCGTCTACGGCACACGTTAACCCCATCGAAGTGGCGCGTTACCCCGTAATGCGCCACTTTTGTTTGCTCCGATGTGGCGAAGACTGATATACCACCCAGAGATCAACTACGCACTACGACAAACGCTGGTGCTATGTTTACCTGTGGCCGTCGGTCTGATCATCGGTCAGCTTCATCTGGGACTCCTCTTTTCCCTCGTCCCTGCCTGCTGCAATATTGCCGGTCTTGATACCCCGCATAAGCGCTTTTTCAAACGCTTAGTGATTGGCGCGTCTTTGTTTGCCGGATGCAGTCTGATCATGCAATTACTGCTGGCACAGACTATACCGCTGCCGCTGATCCTCACCGGCCTGACGCTGATTCTTGGTGTAACCGCAGAATTAGGCCCTCTGCATGCGCGACTACTACCTGCCTCGCTTATTGCGGCAATTTTCACACTCAGTCTGGCAGGTAACATGCCCGTCTGGGAGCCGCTGCTAATCTACGCGCTGGGCACATTGTGGTACGGTCTGTTCAACTGGTTCTGGTTCTGGATGTGGCGCGAGCAGCCGCTGCGTGAGTCGCTTAGCTTGTTGTACCGCGAATTAGCCGATTACTGTGAGGCCAAGTACAGCATGCTGACCCAGCATGCCGACCCAGAAAAAGCGCTGCCTCCCCTGCTGGTGCGCCAGCAAAAAGCGGTGGATTTAATTACCCAGTGCTATCAGCAAATGCATATGTTGTCGGCGCATCGCAACAACGATTATAAGCGCCTGCTACGTGCCTTTCAGGAGGCGCTCGATTTACAGGAACATATTTCCGTTAGCCTCCACCAGCCGGAAGAGGTGCAAAAGCTGGTCGAACGTAGCCACGCCGAACAAGTGATTCGCTGGAATGCGCGCACAGTTGCCGAACGCCTTCGCGTACTGGCCGATGATATTTTGTATCACCGCTTACCGACCCGTTTCTCAATGGAAAAGCAGATTGGCACGCTGGAGAAAATCGCCAACCAGCATCCGGACAATCCGGTAGGTCAATTTTGCTACTGGCACTTCAGCCGTATTGCCCGTGTGCTACGCACCCAGCGACCACTGTATGCCCGTGATTTAATGGCTGACAAGCAGCGTCGGCTGCCGCTGATCCCTGCCCTGAAAAGCTATTTGTCGTTGAAATCTCCTGCGCTGCGTAATGCCGGACGCATCAGCGTCATGTTGAGCATTGCCAGCCTGATGGGCAGCGCCTTACACCTGCCAAAACCCTATTGGATTTTGATGACAATCCTGTTCGTCACGCAAAATGGCTACGGGGCAACCCGGGTACGTATTTTACACCGTTCAGTAGGGACGCTCGTCGGCCTGGTGATCGCTGGCGTCACGCTGCACTTTCATATTCAGGAAGGTTACACGCTGGCAGGCATGCTGCTGATAACCCTGGTGAGTTATCTGACCATCCGCAAAAACTACGGCTGGGCTACCGTCGGCTTTACGGTCACCGCGGTATATACCCTGCAACTGCTGACGCTGAACGGGGAACAGTTTATCGTACCGCGGTTTATCGATACGATCACTGGCTGCCTGATCGCTTTTGGCGGGATGCTCTGGCTGTGGCCGCAGTGGCAGAGCGGTTTACTGCGTAAAAACGCCCACGATGCGTTAGAAGCCGATCAGGAGGCCATTCGCCTGATTCTTAGCCACGATCCCCAGGCCACACCGCTGGCGTATCAACGCATGCGGGTCAACCAGGCGCATAACACGCTGTTCAACTCGCTGAACCAGGCGATGCAGGAGCCAGGGTTCAACTCGCACTACCTGGCGGACATGAAACTGTGGGTTACGCATAGCCAGTTCATCGTCGAACACATCAACGCAATGACTACGCTGGCAAGGGAACATACGATGCTGACGCCGGATTTGGCGCAGCGGTATCTGGAGTCCTGTGAAATTGCGATCCAGCGCTGTCAGCAGCGGCTAGAATATGACGGTCCCGGAAGCTCCGGCGATGTGAATATTCTCGAAGCGCCAGAGATGCTGTCCCATGGGCCTTTAAGCACCCTTGAGCAGCATCTGCAGCGGGTTTTGGGGCATCTGAACACCATGCATACCATTTCGTCGGTAGCATGGCGTCAGCGACCGCACCATGGGATCTGGCTGAGCCGCCGGTTGCGGGACATGAAAGGTTAAGATCGACTGCCGGATGCGCTACGCTTATCCGGCCTACGAATAACACCTTACCCTGTAGGCCGGATAAGGCGCTCGCGCCGCCATCCGGCAATCAGCCCACCACCTTCGCTACCGCCTGCGCGAAGCGCTGCATTCCTTCATCGATATCGGTCTGCTCCACCACCAGCGACGGCGCGAAACGCATCACGTCCGGTCCGGCGTTCAGTACCATCACGCCTTCATTCGCCGCGGCGTACAAGAAATCACGCGCCCGGCCTTTAAACTGCGGCTTCAGTTCGGCGCCAATCAGCAGTCCCATACCGCGAATGTCGCTGAAAATGTCAAACTGCTGGTCAATTTTCTGCAAATGCTGAACAAACGCCTGGCGTTTGGCCTGAATACCTTCCAGCACTTCCGGCGTGTTGATGATATCAAACGCAGCTCCCGCAACCGCGCAGGCCAGCGGGTTACCGCCGTATGTGGAGCCGTGTGAACCCACGTGGAACGCGGAGGCAATCTCCTGGGTGGTCAGCACCGCGCTCACCGGGAAACCGCCACCGAGCGCCTTGGCGCTGGTGAGGATATCCGGCGTAACGCCGTAGTGCATATAGGCAAACAGTGAGCCAGTACGCCCCATCCCGCTCTGTACTTCATCAAATACCAACAGCGCCTGGTGCTGATCACAAAGTTCACGCAAGCCATGCAGGAATGCCGGCGTTGCCGCAGTAACACCACCCTCGCCCTGAATAGGCTCGATCACCACCGCGCAGGTGTGATCGTCCATCACCGCTTTGACCGCATGCAGATCGTTAAACGGGACATGGATGATATCTGCCGGCTTTGGTCCAAAGCCGTCGGAATATTTCGGCTGCCCGCCGACGGATACGGTAAACAGCGAGCGACCATGAAACGCGTTATGGAAGGCAATGATTTTGGTTTTGAACGGGCTATGACGCACGCAGGCATAGTGGCGCGCCAGCTTAAAGGCGGTTTCGTTAGCTTCGGTACCGGAGTTCATGAACAGTACGCGTTCGGCGAAAGTCGCATCAATGAGTTTACGACCTAAGCGTAACGCCGGTTCGTTGGTGAAAACGTTGCTGGTATGCCACAGGGTTTCACCCTGGGTTTTTAACGCCTCAACCAGCGCAGGATGACAATGCCCTAACGCGGTAACTGCAATGCCGCCCGCGAAATCAACATACTCTTTACCCTGTTGATCCCATACTCGACTCCCTTTCCCTTTTACCGGGATAAACTCAGCCGGTGCATAAATCGGCAGAATCACTTCATCGAATGTCGCGCGTGTAATTGCAGTTTGTTCAGTTGCCATGTCATTACCACCCTGTTAAGCAGAAATGCTAGTGAAATTATAATCACAAAATATGAATAAAAAATCACTGAATAGCAACCACAAATCACCGGTTGAGGAAATTAGCCAGCAGCTGATGCCCCTGTTCGCTGAGAATGCTCTCCGGGTGAAACTGCACCCCTTCCATATCCCACTCCCGGTGGCGAATACCCATGATCTCCTGTGTTTCACTCCAGGCGGTCACCTCAAAGCAGTCAGGAAGGGTTTCGGGAGCGACCACCAGAGAATGGTAGCGCGTTACCGTTAATGGATTGGCGAGCCCCTGAAAAACGCCCTGCCCGTTATGCGTAATCGGCGACGTTTTACCATGCATCACTTTCGCCGCCCGAACCACGGTCGCGCCAAAGGCCTGCGCCATCGCCTGGTGCCCCAGACAAACGCCCAGCAGAGGGATCTTCCCTGCGTAATAGCGAATAACCTCCAGCGAAATACCGGCGTCATCCGGCGTACAGGGTCCCGGGGAAATGACGATTTTTTGCGGGCTCAGCGCGTCAATTTGCGCCAGCGTCAGCTCGTCGTTGCGCCTGACAAGGACATCAGCCCCCAGTTCGCAGAAGTATTGGTACAGGTTCCAGGTGAAAGAATCATAGTTATCGATAAGCAGGATCATGGCGGCTCCGGTACATAAGAACCGCGCTATTCTACTCAGTTTCCGGTGCTTCGCTTACCACTTTACGAAATATCGCCCGCAGTGCAGACAGGTCACCCATCGCCCCGCTCTGATTAGCCTGATTCCACTCCTCAACCGGAATGCCATCCCAGCTCAGCACATACCCTGCATGAATCGCTAACTGTTCGAAGAAAATACGCTGCGCCAGACCGCTACCAATGCGAAACGGATGCAGCACATTGATTTCGCAATAATAGTGCGCAAGACGATCGACAAACTTGTCTTCCGGTAATCCCACCAGCCAGGACTCATCTTCCAGGTCCTGCATCAGTGCATTGCCCTCTTTCTCGATATAGGCGAAATGGCAAAAGCGAGTATCGCCCTGGTAAATATCGACTTCGCGCAGGTGTCCCGCCCAGTCAAAAATATCTCGATACAGCTGTCGATGAATGGCGCACAGGTGCGGTAAGCCTCGTTTAAGCGGCCCCAATTCGATAGTCGCCGCACGCAGCGCCGTCAGTTCATAAGCCGCCTGCGCCAAACGCTGCGCCTGATGAATCCCCAGACGGTTACGCATGACATTCAGGCCCGGATATAAATACGGGTCGCGACCATCACCGAATTTATCGCTCATAGTGCCTCCTCAGCTCTTCAAGACGCGCCAGAGCGTCTTCAGCACTCAGAGTAACCCGTAGAATATCTACGCCTTCCAGCCGTCGGCTGGCCTGGAAATTGGCGTTTCGCCGCTGTTCCCACAGCCTGGACTTTTGTTTATCGGTGAGTTTTTTCACGTGACCTCCCTGAATGAGCCGACACTTGCCACAAGTATAAGCAGCAATTTCGGGTTACGCAGAGAGAGGGGTGAACGCGGGCAAGAACTACCCGCGCTAGATGCGATTACGGCAGAACTTTAGCAGAAAGGATAACAATCGGTTTTGACGGAACATTCTGGTATGGACCGACATCATGGGTCTGTACCTGAGAGATCTTATCCGCGACATCCATACCTTTCACAACTTTTCCGAAGACAGCATAGCCAAAGTCGCGCTGGCCGTGATCGAGGAAAGCGTTGTCTGCAATGTTGATAAAGAACTGGCTGGTCGCGCTGTCTTTATCCGCTGTACGTGCCATAGCAATCGTGCCGCGGGTGTTACGCAGTCCGTTATCGGCTTCATTCTTGATTGGCGGGTTAGGTTTCTTCTGCTGCATCTGCTCGGTAAAACCGCCACCCTGCACCATGAAGCCAGGGATGACACGGTGGAACGTAGTGTTGTTATAGAAACCGCTGTTGACATAATCGACAAAGTTTTGCACTGAAACCGGGGCTTTCTGACTGTTCAGCTCCAGCTCAATGTTACCAGCAGAGGTTGTCAGCAGAACATGAGGGTCACCTTTTGCTGCCAGTGCTGCGGGAGAGAGAGCAGAAAGAGCGAGAACAGCTGCAACAGCCGCCAGAGTCGATTTGAGCATGAGAATTCCTTAACAAGAGCAGAAATGAAGCAAGTGAATTGATTCTAAAGAGCCTTCAAGGACAAGGCCATCCCTTTACCTAATTTTACGTACTTGAAACAAATGTAACCTTACTGCCGCATGAATCAATGTGATTAAGATCACATACAAAAATGTAATAAACAAAGTCATTACCAATAAATATTTAAATACATCACAAAAGCGCCTAAAATCTGCCCGCTCACGGCGCAGTCAATGCGCCTTACTCTTCTATACAGGCCAGTCATGACTAACAGCAATCGCATCAAGCTCACATGGATTAGCTTTCTCTCCTACGCCCTGACAGGTGCGTTGGTAATTGTCACCGGGATGGTGATGGGAAACATCGCAGATTACTTCCATTTGCCCGTTTCCAGTATGAGTAACACCTTCACCTTCCTGAATGCCGGCATTCTGATCTCTATCTTTCTGAATGCATGGCTAATGGAAATCGTGCCCCTGAAAACCCAGTTGCGCTTCGGCTTTATCCTGATGGTACTGGCAGTCGCCGGACTGATGCTCAGCCATAGCCTGGCCTTGTTCTCTGCCGCCATGTTTGTATTGGGTCTTGTGAGCGGTATAACCATGTCGATTGGTACGTTCCTGGTAACTCAAATGTACGAAGGTCGCCAGCGCGGTTCCCGCCTGCTGTTTACTGACTCCTTCTTCAGCATGGCCGGTATGATTTTCCCGATGGTTGCCGCGTTCCTGTTAGCGCGCAGCATCGAATGGTATTGGGTCTATGCTTGCATCGGCCTGGTATACGTCGCTATTTTCCTGCTGACCTTCGGTTGTGAATTTCCGGCACTGGGTAAACACGCTCAGCAGTCAGACGCGCCGGTAGTAAAAGAAAAATGGGGGATTGGCGTGCTGTTTCTGGCGATCGCCGCGCTGTGCTACATCCTCGGTCAATTGGGCTTTATCTCCTGGGTTCCGGAATACGCCAAAAGCCTGGGTATGAGCCTGAACGACGCAGGTAAACTGGTCAGCGACTTTTGGATGTCTTACATGGTTGGCATGTGGGCGTTTAGCTTCATTCTGCGTTTCTTCGATTTGCAACGCATCCTGACCGTACTGGCGGGTCTGGCCACCGTACTGATGTATCTGTTTATCACGGGTACGCCGGAACATATGCCGTGGTTCATTCTGACGCTGGGCTTCTTCTCCAGCGCGATTTATACCACCATCATTACCCTTGGCTCCCAGCAGACGAAGGTCGCCTCACCCAAACTGGTTAACTTCGTTCTGACCTGCGGCACCATTGGTACTATGCTCACCTTCGTGGTAACCGGCCCTATTGTGGCACATAGCGGCCCGCAGGCGGCATTGCAGACGGCTAACGGCTTGTATGCGGTTGTATTCGTAATGTGCTTTATTCTTGGCTTCGTCACGCGTCATCGCCAGCATAACGCGCCAGCAATGCATTAATCTCAGTGCCGGGGGCGCTTCGCTAGCCCGGCCTACACACTGCCGGATGGTATCCACATCATCCGGCATATTTTCGCCTCCTCTCTTCTTTCACTGTTCATGTAGGCCAATTCTTACAAAAACCCCTTAATTTGTACGCTATTTATACAAACACGAAAACTCAAATAATTCCGTCACTTATAAAAATGCTGACAAATCAGTTACATACCTCTTAAGGGGTATATAAGGGCGAATTTGATTTGCATCAATAAGTGCGGTTGCTGAATCGTTAAGGTAGGCAGTAATAGAAAAGAAATCGAGGCAAAAATGAGCAAAGTCAGACTCGCTATTATCGGTAATGGTATGGTCGGCCATCGCTTTATTGAGGATCTTCTTGATAAATCCGACGCTGCCAATTTTGATATTACCGTCTTCTGTGAAGAACCCCGCAAAGCATACGACCGCGTACACCTGTCTTCCTACTTCTCCCACCACACCGCCGAAGAGCTTTCTCTGGTGCGTGAAGGATTCTACGAGAAGCACGGCGTTAAAGTGTTAGTGGGCGAGCGCGCAATTACCATTAATCGCCAGGAGAAAGTAATCCACTCCAGCGCAGGTCGTACGGTTTACTACGATAAGCTAATCATGGCGACGGGCTCTTACCCGTGGATCCCACCGATTAAAGGTTCGGAAACCCAGGACTGCTTCGTTTACCGCACCATCGAAGACCTCAACGCGATTGAGTCTTGCGCGCGCCGTAGCAAACGCGGTGCCGTGGTCGGCGGTGGCCTGCTGGGCCTGGAAGCCGCTGGTGCGCTGAAAAGCCTCGGCGTTGAAACCCACGTGATTGAATTCGCCCCAATGCTGATGGCTGAACAGCTGGATCATATGGGTGGCGAGCAGTTACGTCGCAAAATTGAAAGCATGGGCGTGCGTGTGCACACCAGCAAAAACACCAAAGAGATCGTTCAGGAAGGCACCGAAGCGCGCAAAACCATGCGTTTTGCCGACGGTAGCGAACTGGAAGTCGATTTCATCGTCTTCTCTACCGGTATTCGTCCACGCGACAAACTGGCCACCCAGTGCGGCCTTGACGTCGCGCCACGCGGCGGTATCGTCATTAATGACACCTGCCAGACTTCTGACCCGGACATCTATGCCATCGGCGAATGCGCAAGCTGGAACAACCGCGTGTATGGTCTGGTCGCTCCTGGCTACAAAATGGCGCAGGTTGCCGTTGACCATATTCTCGAAACTGAAAACGCCTTTGAAGGCGCGGACCTGAGCGCCAAGCTGAAGCTGCTCGGCGTTGACGTCGGCGGTATTGGTGACGCGCATGCTCGCACGCCGGGTGCACGTAGCTATGTCTATCTCGACGAAAGCAAAGAAGTCTACAAACGCCTGATCGTTAGCGAAGATAACAAAACCCTGCTCGGCGCGGTTCTGGTTGGCGACACCAGCGATTACGGCAATCTGCTGCAGTTGGTGCTGAACGCCATTGAACTGCCGGAAAATCCAGATTCACTGATTCTGCCAGCACACGCGGGCAGCGGTAAGCCATCTATCGGTGTCGATAAACTGCCGGACAGCGCGCAGATTTGCTCCTGCTTTGACGTCACCAAAGGCATGCTGGTTGCCGCTATCAACAAAGGCTGCCATACCGTTGCGGCGCTGAAAGCGGAAACCAAAGCCGGTACCGGCTGTGGCGGGTGTATCCCGCTGGTAACGCAGGTCCTGAACGCCGAACTGGCGAAACAGGGTATCGAAGTGAATAACAACCTGTGCGAACACTTCCCGTACTCACGTCAGGAACTGTTCCATCTCATCCGTGTAGAAGGCATCAAAACCTTCGAAGAGCTGCTGGCCAAACACGGGAAAGGCTACGGCTGCGAAGTGTGTAAACCTACCGTGGGTTCTCTGCTGGCTTCCTGCTGGAATGAGTACATCCTCAAACCGCAGCACACGCCGTTGCAGGACACCAACGACAACTTCCTGGCTAACATCCAGAAAGACGGTACTTACTCCGTGATCCCGCGCTCTGCGGGTGGCGAAATTACCCCTGAAGGCCTGGTGGCCGTGGGCCGTATCGCGCGTGAATTTAACCTGTACACCAAAATTACCGGTTCTCAGCGTATCGGTCTGTTCGGCGCGCAGAAAGATGACCTGCCGGAAATCTGGCGTCAGCTGATTGAAGCTGGTTTTGAAACTGGCCACGCGTATGCCAAAGCGCTGCGTATGGCGAAAACCTGCGTAGGTAGCACCTGGTGTCGTTATGGCGTCGGCGATAGCGTAGGCTTCGGCGTGGAGCTGGAAAATCGCTACAAAGGCATTCGTACCCCGCACAAAATGAAATTCGGCGTCTCCGGTTGTACCCGCGAATGTGCGGAAGCTCAGGGCAAAGACGTAGGTATCATCGCCACTGAGAAAGGCTGGAACCTGTACGTTTGCGGTAACGGCGGGATGAAACCTCGCCATGCAGACCTGCTGGCAGCAGATATCGATCGCGAAACGCTGCTCAAGTATCTTGATCGTTTCATGATGTTCTACATCCGTACCGCCGACAAACTGACCCGTACCGCACCGTGGTTAGACAATCTGGAAGGCGGTATCGAGTATCTGAAGTCCGTCATCATCGACGACAAGCTGGGCCTGAACCAGCATCTTGAAGAAGAGATGGCCCGTCTGCGTGAAGCGGTGGTCTGCGAGTGGACAGAAACCGTTAACACTCCATCCGCGCAGGTTCGCTTCAAACACTTTATCAACAGCGATAAACGCGATCCGAATGTCCAGGTTGTGCCTGAACGTGAACAACATCGTCCGGCCACGCCTTATGAGCGTATCCCGGTGACTCTGGTGGAGGAAAACGCATGAGCCAGTGGAAAAACATCTGCAAAATCGATGACATTCTGCCTGCAACAGGCGTCTGCGCCCTGTTAGGTAACGAGCAGGTTGCAATTTTCCGCCCGTATCACAGCGACCAAGTGTTTGCGATCAGCAACATCGACCCGTTCTTTGAGTCCAGCGTGCTTTCTCGTGGGCTTATTGCTGAACATCAGGGCGAATTGTGGGTTGCCAGCCCGCTGAAAAAACAGCGTTTTCGTTTAAGCGACGGACTGTGCATGGAAGACGAACAGTTCTCCGTGAAACATTACGAAGCGCGAGTGAAAGACGGCACGGTGCAACTGCGCGGTTAATAAATTTTTGGGAGGCGCAACGCCTCCCCTTTTTTGACGTATTTGTAGGTCTTTTATTGGTAGGCCTGATAAGCGTAGCGCCATCAGGCAATTGCAAAAGCACATTGCCGGATGGCGGCATAAATGCCTTATCCGGCCTACGGTTACGATTTCTTTTTATTTTTGTACTTCAAGGATAATCAACACATGTTCACAGACACTATCAATAAGTGTGCGGCTAACGCTGCGCGCATCGCACGCCTGTCGGCAAATAACCCGCTCGGGTTCTGGGTCAGTTCGGCAATGGCAGGGGCCTACGTTGGCCTCGGCATCATCCTTATTTTTACCCTCGGTAACCTGCTCGACCCGTCCGTACGTCCGCTGGTGATGGGTGCAACCTTTGGTATCGCCTTAACGCTGGTTATTATTGCCGGTTCAGAACTGTTTACCGGTCACACCATGTTCCTGACGCTCGGCGTCAAAGCGGACACCATCAGCCACGGCCAAATGTGGGCTATCCTGCCGCAAACCTGGCTGGGAAATCTGGTCGGATCCGTGTTTGTCGCCCTGCTTTATAGCTGGGGAGGCGGCAGTCTGCTGCCGGTCGATACCAGCATCGTCCATTCGGTCGCGCTGGCGAAAACCACCGCGCCTGCAACGGTGCTGTTCTTTAAAGGTGCACTGTGTAACTGGTTGGTTTGTCTGGCAATATGGATGGCAATCCGTACCGAAGGCGCGGCAAAATTCCTCGCTATCTGGTGGTGTCTGCTGGCGTTTATCGCTTCAGGCTACGAGCACTCGGTGGCCAACATGACGCTGTTTGCCCTCTCCTGGTTCGGTCATCACAGCGAAGCTTATACCCTGTCAGGAATTGGTCATAACCTGCTGTGGGTGACACTCGGTAATACTTTGTCCGGTGTCGTATTCATGGGATTAGGTTATTGGTATGCTACGCCAAAATCGGAGCGTCCGGCTCCGGCAAAAATCAACCAGCCAGAGGCGGCTGCTAATAATTAATTAAGGGGTAATGTCGTGGACCATTTGCCTATATTTTGTCAACTACGTGACCGCGACTGCTTGATCGTCGGCGGTGGTGATGTCGCAGAACGCAAAGCGCGGTTACTGCTGGAAGCGGGCGCCCGTTTAACGGTTAATGCACTGGCGTTTATTCCGCAGTTCAAAGTATGGGCAGATGAAGGCATGCTGACGCTGGTTGAGGGACCGTTCGATGAGTCCCTGCTCAACACCTGCTGGCTGGCTATTGCCGCCACCGATGACGATGCCGTCAACCAAAGCGTCAGCACCGCCGCGGAGTCACGTCGTATCTTCTGCAACGTGGTCGACGCGCCAAAAGCAGCCAGTTTTATCATGCCCTCCATTATCGACCGCTCGCCGCTGATGGTGGCGGTCTCCTCCGGCGGGACATCGCCGGTGCTTGCCCGTCTGCTGCGTGAAAGGCTTGAATCCGTACTGCCTCAGCATTTGGGCCAAGTCGCACAATATGCCGGCAAGTTGCGCTCCCGGGTGAAGAAACAGTTTGCCAGCATGGGTGAACGTCGCCGCTTCTGGGAAAAATTGTTCGTGAATGACCGCCTGGCGCAGTCGCTGGCGAACAATGACCTGAAAGCCGTCGAGGAAACCACCGAGCAAATGCTCAGCGAACCGCTGGATCACCGTGGTGAAGTGGTGCTGGTTGGCGCCGGTCCTGGCGATGCCGGCCTGCTGACGCTGAAAGGGCTACAGCAGATCCAGCAAGCGGATGTCGTGGTCTATGACCGCCTGGTTTCCGACGACATCATGAACCTTGTACGCCGCGATGCAGACCGGGTGTTCGTCGGCAAACGTGCGGGCTATCACTGCGTACCGCAGGAAGAGATCAATCAGATCCTGCTGCGTGAAGCACAACAGGGCAAGCGCGTGGTACGACTGAAAGGTGGCGACCCGTTCATCTTTGGCCGTGGTGGCGAAGAGCTGGAAACGCTGTGCCATGCCGGTATTCCATTCTCTGTAGTGCCTGGTATTACCGCAGCATCCGGTTGTTCTGCCTATTCCGGCATTCCACTGACCCATCGTGATTACGCTCAGAGCGTGCGTCTGGTTACCGGACACCTGAAAACCGGCGGTGAGCTGGACTGGGAAAACCTGGCGGCCGAGAAACAGACGCTGGTGTTCTACATGGGACTGAATCAGGCAGCCACCATCCAGGAAAAACTGATTGAATTTGGCATGCAGCCTGATATGACCGTCGCGCTGGTAGAAAACGGGACTTCCGTGAAGCAACGCGTCGTCAACGGGGTTCTGACACAGCTCGGCGAGCTGGCACAGCAGGTTGAAAGTCCGGCGCTGATTATCGTCGGTCGCGTGGTTGGACTACGCGATAAGCTGAACTGGTTCTCGAATCATTAATTGAATGTTAATAAATGCCCTGATATTCAGGGCATTTATTTATGATTCACAAAAGTTAATATTTAATCTAAATAAAATATCATTCATCAATTTATTAATAATAGATACATTTCATAGCATTTTAATTCATTAAAAATATAATTTACCCTAACATTATCACGTCCTTATTCGGACTATTTAAAATCTTCCTTAGTTGATATCTTAACCGCCGAGAAATGGATTTCATCCATTTAAAAAATAGATATCTTACAAGGATTTTATCATGTTTAAATTTGCAAAAATCACCATCGTGGCAGGTGTACTGGCTACGCTGACCGCATGTACTGGTCATATTGAAAACACAAAAAACAACTGTAGCTACGATTATTTATTCCATCCGGCGATTTCAATTTCTAAAATTATTGGTGGCTGCGGCCCGGCTGCAAATCAATAATATACGCGATTGCGCAGATACAAAAAAACCGGGAATTTCCCGGTTTTTTCATTTTAGATTTACGCTCACTCACATGCACTCACGCTTTCCCGCAAAATCCGCAGCACCGTGTCCTCGCCACTGCGATTGGGATTAATACGAATCGCATAGTCGCTCAGCTCTGGATTCGCTTCACGGAAGGTCCCGGAGAGGCGATAAAACAGCGGCGGGATTTCATATTTCGACTCCGCTCCTACCGGATACGGTAGCGCACCGCGTTTATGCGCCTCTTCCAGCACACTGGCGGCAATCGGCTGGTGAAACTCCACGATCAGCACCTTCGACTGGGCATTAGCAATAACCGCTTTTTTCACCTCAGGTATCGCTCCACTATCGAGCAGATTCAGCAGACGCTCAGAAACGCCAGCCTGCACCGCATGCATCACCGGAGCGAAAACCAGACCGCGAAGTACCTCGAGCGCCTGCGCACCCTGGATCTGGCTGCCGCCGGAATAGAGGGTGCTACGAATTTTAGCGATGACCTCTGCCTTGCCGACAACCGCCCCTACGCCTTCCGGGCCGAAGAGCTTAAAGCAGGAAAAGGTGGACAGCGTCGCCCCACACTCGCAGCCGATACCCTCTACTTTCATCACCGCGTAGTTATCATCGGTTAATGTCGGTACGCCGCATTGTGTTAATTCAGCCAACACATCCGCTAAAACGTAATGGTCCTGCGGTTGCTGCCGCGTATGCTGTACCAACGCGGCATCAGGGCGATACTGCGTAATAGCCCGCATGATTGCCGAGGCGCTGTTGAAATCAGCTCTGACCAGGGTGATGCCCATCTGCTCAATGATCACCTGTGTTGTAGGATACACAGGTGCGTCGTGTACCAGCAGCCGCTGCCCGGGTTTGAGCAGTGCGGCCAGCCCGGCGCGAATAGCCCCGGTGCCAGCACCCTGAACCAGCACGGCGGCTTCAGCATGAAACGCCTCGGCCAGCACCTTTTCCACACGCTGCGTGACCCGGGGCTGATTCAGCCCCGGGGCCAGCCCCAAATCGCCACCGGCCAGAAAGTCAGCGCCAGGAAAGTGACGGCAGAGCGTATCCACCAGCGCAAACTGCTTTTGTTGTGCTTGCGCGAGCGTAAGACTTTGCAGAGGGAACGTCTTCATGTTTTACACCTCCTCAGGCCGGAACAAACAGACCAAACCAGTAGAGAATATTCAGCACAATACCCGTAATCATCACTGCAACCACCGGGGCCGCCATCTTCTGCACCGGACGCCCTATCGATTCGTTAAGGAAGTAAATCGCTACCGCAATCGAGAAGCCGGTGTAGCCCGCCATCTTGATGGCGGCAAAAATCGAGCCTATCAGCAGCGCCATTTCCATCAGCATATTCATCGCATTACGAATATTGTCCGATGCGTTACGCACTGACGGATAACGCCCCAGCCATTTGCCAATTGAGCGCAGCAGCAGCACTTCCGCGGAAATCACGATAGCGCCAAGGATTGCCGCTATCCACGGGTTCGGAGCCAGATAACCAACGGAATAAACAAAGGTGAAGCCCGCTACCGCGTATACACCGGTTGCCAGCGCGGTGGTGGCAATCAACGGCACAAAACCCAACCCACGCATAAATTCCGCCAGCGCCGCCTGGTTAACCAGCGTCTGCGATTGCTCAGGCGTAATCCCCGCTGAATAGGCTTTTTCCAGCGTAAAAATTGAGACCTCGCTACCAGCAAAAATTTTCATACTGGCAACGGCGGCAATCAACGCGCCTACAATGGCAATATACGGCAGGTTTTTAATAATCCGTGAGGTTCGTTCTTCAAAGACCGATAGCCCGCTGGCATCCATCTCCTCATCACCGCGATGGCGAATATCATGCGTAATGGCTATCGCCAGCAGCATCATCATCCCCACAAAAATCTCAATTGATTCCGGGTTCAGATGCGGGAAGTAACGCACCACCACCACGCGGGTCATCAGTACTACCACCGCCGCGATAATGCTGTGCTTCCAGCCAAACTGGTAGAAAATCGCCACCAGCGGGAAGAGTGCGAATGCGGAAACCACCGGAGAACTCAGCTCACCGAGGCTGCCCAGTACATCAACCGGCAGCGCCGTGAGCAAATGGTTCACCGGAAGCAGGCAGGTCAGAATCAATATGCCCCAGATAGCGCCCAGACCGAACGCGAGCAGGCTGTTCATTGCCAGCACGCCGAGAATATCCGTCGGCAGGAACAGCAGCCAGGCGTTGAGCAAGCCGGTTTTCAGGGTAAAGGAGATCCCCACTGACGCGACAAAGCCGATACTCAGACCAAACGCGATACTTCCCGCCTCCCGGCGGTTCATGTACCCCTCGATCAGCTGCGGCAGGATCGGGCGGATGCCGTCATGAAAGACGGCCGCCGAGCGGTGTGCCAGAAGTGACGTCATGCCGGTCAGGCAGGCCACCACCACAATCTGAATATACAGATCCATAGTCATGCCTTTTATTTCAGGTGGTTAACCAGCATCGGAATCGCATGTTCAACATGTTCGACGGAGAGACCAAACGCCACTTTCCCTTCCGCAACCATTTTTGCGATATGTTCGTCTTTCGCCTTAATACCCGGCTTGGCGATAGTGCAGCTTTTGTTGTAGCCAATCACCGCGATGGCAATCGACAGTGCTGCACCCGCACCGGTGTTACAAGCGCCGATGTAGTAATCCAGTTGTCCGGATTTCACCTTCATCGCCGCTTCCATATCGTTATGAATGGAGACTTCAAAGCAGCCCGGTGCTGCGGTTTCGATGGTTTTTTTAATCTGTTCACGCTGTAAGCCAGCAACGCCAATCTTTTTCATGATTCTGTCCTTATTGGAAAAATTTTGAGGGGTTATCACGTAACATCATGTCCACATCGGCCTGACTGAATCCTGACTGGCGCAGCTGTGGGATAAAGGTGGTTAACAGATAGTCGTAGCCATTGCCGCCATTGGCTTTTAAATGCGAGCGGCGGGTAATGTCCATAGAGAGCATGACGTGGCTAAGCAGTCCGCGATCGCGTATCGCGTACAGCATGGCGATGCGTTTCTCGTCCGGGTAATAGTTGTTTTTTCCGATGGTATCGAATTGCACATACGCGCCGAGCTCGATCATGCGTAAGATATTGTCGAGATTATCTTTCAGGTCGCAGTGACCCACGGTTACGCGGGAAAGGTCGACGCCGTGCGCCTGTAGCAACACCAGTTGTTCCACTCCCATCGTGCTAAAAGAGGTATGGGTTGAGATGGGGCGTCCGGTTTCGATGTGTGCCCGCGCCGCGGCGATAAACACCTTCTCTTCAAGCGTCGTAATCACGCCTTCACTAGAGCCGATTTCCGCGATAATTCCGGCCTTCAATTCAGTACCATCAATACCGATGACTATCTCATCGACCATCTCCTGCGCGAGCTGTTCCACGCTTCGGGCCGCAACATGTTCAGGGAAGAACGCATCCTGGTAATAGCCTGTGCAGGCCACGACGTTAATTCCGGTATCGCGCATCAGGTCGAGCATGAATTGCGGATTACGTCCCATATAGCGGTTGGTCATCTCAATAATGTTGCTGACGCCTAACGCCCGGAGATCCTTCATTTCCTGACAAATGAGATCGTACTGATCTAACCGGCAGTCGAGGTTATTCTTAAATCCGGAGAGATCGATATGCAGATGTTCGTGGACCCAGGTGTAGCCCGTCGGATCAAAGTTCATAAGGTGTCTCCTGTAAGGCGCAATGCCGAGAGAAAAGAACAGCCGTTTTGTGGCGCCGCCGCGCCGAAAAATTCACACACCGTAGCGCCAACATCGGATAACGTCGCCCGGATGCCTAATTGCGCAGGCTCCAGCCCCTGTTGATACACCAATACCGGCACAACTTCCCGGGTATGGTGGCTGTGCCCTATGGTCGGATCGTTGCCGTGATCGGCCATGACCACCAGACAGTCATTTGGCTCCATAGCGGTCAGAAGGCGTGAAAGATTAAGATCAACAAGCTGCAGCCGTTCGGCATAACGTGCGACGTCTTCAGCGTGTCCGGCGAGATCGGTTTCCTGAATGTTGGTACAGATAAATACCGTCGATTCCGCGTTAAATTCGTTAAGCGTGATATCCATAATCTGCTGGCTATCCACCAGGTTTTGCCAGCTGCGCCCGTGCGGATTGCCAACGATGTCCGCCACTTTACCGACCAGCACGGTAGGGATTCCGGCGTCATGCAGTTTTTGCGGTACCTGTACCTGCTCATCTACGCCATAGCCCATATGCCTGACCTGAAAACCGCTTTCATACGCGCCGGAGCGTGGGGCATTAATGCCGACAAAGCGCCCTTCCATCGTTTCGGCGGCATCCAGAATGCGCTGGCTGTTCGCAAGCTGACCGCCAAAGGTGATGACGCGCCCGACCTGAACCTGTTCGCGCACTACGCGGCCAATCTTTAGCACCTCATCAAACGCAATGGCGGACAGATTGGCAGTGACGTTGTAGACCTGACCTAAATCCGCCTCTAGGTTATCGCCCACTGCAACCGCATCGTTGATCCAAAGAAACGCCAGGTCGCCGCCGCGACGTTCCACCTGCCAGCCCGCGACTTTCAGCGCTTGCTCAACGCGATCAATAACGTCGCTAAATGGCATCCGCAGCGGTGCCTGAGGCCGTGTGCCTAAAATCTCCTGATGGCCCATAAAGGTATCTCCCCCTTCATGCTGCAGCTCCGCAACGCCCCAGACTGCCGATTCCGAAGGTTTCATCACGCCCGGCGCAAAGCCCAGAGCGTTAATCAGCCCCAACTTCTCAAGCGTTGGCAGCCGTAACTGCGGGAGTTCGCCCAGGATATGACCACAGGTATTCGCTCCGGCATCCTGCGGCCTGACCCGCGTGACGTCTTTCATTGCGCCAACGCCAAAACTGTCGATTACTAACACCACGAATCGGGCCATTAGTCCTCCAGAATATTGCCGAGACTGTCGTATCGCGCGACGATTTCAGCTACGCCGCGCTGAATGCCCGACACCAGTACCACGTCGCTACGCGTCACGAAGATCTGGGTGCGAAAACAGAAGATCACCGCGCTGCTCACCGGAAACTCACCTGCCACAGGCAGGTAGTAGTCAATGCTGCTGTCGTCCACGGGTTTTAGTTTCGCGGCTATAGGCGCGTCATTTTCTGGCGTAAAGACCAGCGCATTTTGCGCATGGCCGCGACGATAATAGCCCCCGCCGTAGCAATAACTGTCTCCGCGAAAATTGTGCGATATCTCGCTCAACCACAGCATCGCAATGCGTTCCGGCTGGTCGCCTTTTTGATTGGAAGGAATGGTGCCGGTCAACGCATGACCCGGCTCCGCATGGGTGACGCCATATTCCGCCAGCAGGGGGAGTGACGAACAGCTACTGGCTGACGGCGCATTAAGCTGCTCAATGGCAATCCCGGCCTCAACCAACTGACGTCGGGCATTTACCAGCGTGTGCAGATTAGGCGTCGGCATCGTCTGCGCGGAGTTTTCATCCCATAACAGGCAGGGGAAATGGGTGAGGCCGCTCAGGCGCAGACCCGGCAGTCTGCGGATTTCATTGACCACATCCGTCAGATACATCAGCGGAAATCCGCTTTCCTGCCCCGGGTAGAGAAAATCATCTTTGTCGTACACCTTCAGCATCACGTTCTGTTCACAGCCGGCCTTCACCGCAGCAGCGGAAACTTCGCGCGCTTTCTCCAGTGAGAACAATGTGATGACTTCAGTACCTTGCGCTACAGCCTCATTGACCAGCCGCGACGGGATCTGCACCAGATGTCCCTGATGCGCAACTGGCAACCCGGCACGGCGCATGACGCGACTCTCCTTGTAATCGACAACCACGATGCCTTCATAGCCAAGCTGCAACAGTTTCTCCGCCAGCCACGGGTTACGTCCAACCTGTTTGGTCATCAGATACAGCGAGATACCATGTTGCCCCGCGACATCCAGCAGACGTTTGCCATTCTCAATGACCTGGTCAACATCAATGACCCAACTGTCAGGGGCGATCTTTCCCTGCTGCCATAACGCGATAGCGGCGGAGATTAGCGCGGGGTTCTGGCGTTTCAATGCGTCTATAAACATTTCTCGGCCTCGTTTCTAATCCTTCAGTTAAATATTCATTTTTTTGAATATTTAAGATGCAATAAGCTCATTCCCCATTGATTTCAGACGCCTTCGTTCGCCGCCATCCACAATCCATACAAGTTCGCCAGCATATAGCCTTCTTCATTCGCGTGCAGCGCCACCGTAAACTCTTTCATCAGCGCCTGATGTACCAGCAAAATAGTTGGCCAGAGATGAGATTGCGCCAACTCCTCCAGCAACTCGCCATCCAGCGCTTCAATCACTTCGCCCTGGCGGCTGCGCATTAACGCACTCGCCATATGGGTCATCGCCATGGTTCCTTGCTCGCTGTGAATCGGCAAACGCCACTCTTCATCCAACCGCCTGACCACTTGCAGCATGCCGCTACAAATATCCTTGTCGATAACGCCTGCTTCACACAGCAGGTTAAGCCTGTTTTCCATGTCGTTTGCCTTCACTTAATAACTGGGTTCCTGTTCACCGTTCGCCACACGTTGTTGGTGGGCAAGCAGCGCCTCTTTGTTAACAACGGCGCGCAGTAGCTGCTGCATCGCATGATCCTCTGCGCGGGTAAGTACCACGGCCTCCGTGGCCTGCAGAAATCGCGGGTCGTTGGTGAGCGGCGTGGCTTCTAACCCCAGTACCGCCAGCTCGGCCTCTGCAACCACGTTCCAGATAACCGCATCCACATCCCCTTTCGCGATGCGCTGCAAGCTTTCGTGATAAGGCATATCGATCAATTCAACGTTACGGTTGCCAAAACAGGCCTCGGTCATGATTTTCTGATCCGCCGAACGGTTATCGAGCCCGACACGTTTTACAACTGCAGATTCGCCCTTGCGACAAATTAGCTGATGCTCGCCAACGTAGGTATGCGGTCCCAGCGCCAACGTGATGCGCAGCCCGTCCTGAGCAAGGTAACTTTCCGCCGCCAGACGAGAAACCACCGCCATGTCGTAGACGCCGTTTAGCAGGCATTCCACGCGAATATCAGCCCCACGCATGTGTGCATAATAAAACGGGATCCCATCGAACTGCGCTTTCAGCCCACTCGCCAGTCCTTCATATAAACGGGTGTAGGGCAGCGGCATCGCACAGACCACGTTATTAATATCCACATGCTTTAGCAGCGTACGGTTATCCATATCCACCAGATAGCTACCGTTACGCCCACGACGCTCAATACGGATTGCCCCAGAGGATTCCAGCGTTTTCAACGCAGCCTGGGTTAACCCTACCGATGAGTGACACTCGGCAGCCAGTTCATCGATAGTTTTCAATCTGTTACCGCACTTCTCACCGAGCAGGTAACGGGCCAGGGTTGTCAGCACAACCCCCTCTTTCTTGATAAATGTCCGACGCATTTTATATTTTCAGTAAATTGAATATTTATATCTTCATTAAAGTGAAGATATAACGCAATGAGGAAATATGCAAACGGCGAGGCGCTTCACATTTTTTGAGGTTCACAAACCAACAGGCGAAAAAAAACCGGGCATAACCCGGTTTCTTCAACAACACAGAGCGCATTACGGCTTGGCGACAAAACCAATCGCTTCGTAAACGGCTTTCAGCGTAACAGACGCACGTGCGCTGGCTTTTTCCGCACCGTCTTTCATCACTTTCTGCAGGAAAGCTTCATCGTTACGGAAACGGTGATAACGCTCCTGAAGCTCGGTCAGCATACCGGAAACGGCCTCTGCGACTTCACCTTTCAGATGACCATACATTTTGCCTGCGAAGTGCTGTTCCAGCTCCGGAATGCTCTGGCCGGTAACCGCAGAGAGGATATCCAGCAGGTTGGAAACGCCCGCTTTGTTCTGCACGTCGTAGCGTACAACAGGCGGCTCTTCAGAGTCGGTCATCGCGCGTTTGATTTTCTTAACCACAGATTTCGGATCTTCCAGCAGACCGATCACGTTGTTGCGGTTGTCATCCGACTTGGACATTTTCTTCGTCGGCTCCAGCAGCGACATCACGCGCGCACCGGATTTAGGAATGAACGGCTCAGGCACTTTGAAGATCTCGCCATACAGGGCGTTGAAGCGCTGGGCGATATCGCGGCTCAGTTCCAGATGCTGTTTCTGATCTTCGCCAACCGGTACCTGGTTGGTCTGATACAGCAGAATGTCTGCCGCCATCAGTACCGGATAATCAAACAGGCCGGCGTTGATGTTCTCCGCATAGCGTGCGGATTTATCTTTGAACTGGGTCATACGGCTCAGCTCGCCGAAGTAGGTGTAGCAGTTCAGTGCCCAACCTAACTGTGCATGCTCCGGTACGTGAGACTGCACGAAAATTGTACTTTTTTCAGGATCGATACCGCATGCCAGGTACAGCGCCAGCGTATCGAGCGTTGCTTTACGCAGCTGCTGCGCATCCTGACGAACGGTGATGGCATGTTGGTCAACGATGCAGTAGATGCAATGGTAGTCATCCTGCATGCTCACCCACTGACGCAGCGCACCCATATAGTTGCCAATGGTCAATTCACCTGAGGGCTGTGCGCCACTAAAAACGATGGGCTTAGTCATTTTTTGATTCCTGATTTTCGCTATGCGGAAGCCCGAGAGCGGGCAGTAGTTCATTAATACGGTCGTAAATAACGTCGGGCTGGCTCAGCGCGATCGACTCACCGTAGTTGTAGCCATAGGTCAGGCCAACGGACGGACAGCCAGCAGCTTTTGCCGCCTGAATATCATTGCGTGAATCCCCTACGAAGAGCATTTGCTCAGGCTTGATGCCAAGCTCGCTTGCCACCAGCAGCAGTGGATCCGGATGCGGTTTTTTATTCTGCACGTCGTCACCACCGATGACCACGCTAAAGTATTTGGCGATATCTAATGCTTCGAGTAATGGCGCGACAAACGGAGTCGGTTTGTTGGTCACCAGACCCAGCGGCAATCCTTTCGCATGCAGCGCACCCAGCGTGTCGGCAACATCAGGGAACAGGAATGTCCCCTCTTCTGCGACATCACCGTAGTATCTGTCGAACAGCTTACGCAAAATACGTACCTGTTCCTCAGCGGGAATATCATCATCAACGGGCGGTTTACCCATCGTTTTACGTAATGTCGCGCGCTCCTGACGAGACCACGCCAGCGCGCGCTCCATCAGTACGTCTGCACCGTTGCCAATCCAGGTGATAACGCGTTCTTCTCCGGCAACCGGCAATTCCAGCGCATACAGCGCCATATCCACCGCTGCGGCTAATCCCGGCGCGCTGTCGACCAGCGTACCGTCGAGGTCAAATGCAGCGCCCCGAATATCCTGAAACTTATCCATGACTTACCTTCGCCAGTTCATTGCGCATTTCATCAATGACTATTTTGTAGTCTGGTTGGTCGAAAATCGCGGAGCCTGCGACAAACATATCTGCGCCTGCCGCGGCAATTTCGCCAATGTTGTTCACTTTGACACCGCCGTCCACTTCGAGGCGGATATCGTAGCCAGATTCATCAATGCGACGACGCACTTCGCGCAGCTTATCCAGCGTTTGTGGGATGAAGGACTGCCCGCCAAAGCCTGGGTTAACGGACATCAGCAGGATCACATCGAGCTTATCCATGACGTAGTCCAGATAGCTCAGCGGCGTTGCCGGGTTGAACACCAGGCCCGCTTTACAGCCATGCTCTTTGATCAGCTGTAAAGTGCGATCGACATGCTCGGAGGCTTCCGGGTGAAAAGTAATGATGCTGGCACCGGCGGCGGCGAAGTCCGGGACAATACGATCGACCGGTTTCACCATCAGGTGAACATCAATCGGGGCAGTGATGCCATATTTACGCAGCGATTTCAGTACCATCGGTCCGATGGTCAAGTTCGGTACGTAGTGATTGTCCATGACGTCGAAGTGCACAACGTCGGCACCGGCAGTCAGCGCTCTCGCGGTGTCCTCACCCAGGCGGGCAAAATCAGCCGACAGAATTGAGGGGGCGATCAAATACGGTTTCATCCGCTTCTCCTTGAGATTTATTTCTTCGCAGGCGTTACGACTCCTGGTTTATACAGTGCCAGCAGTTCGTTCACCTTTTTACGCGTGCCGCCATTGCTGCTTATGCTGCGCCGCACTTTGACCTGAAAATGTTTCGCCGCTCGGTACCATTCACGGGTATCGGGCGTATCGTGGTTCGAAATTAACACTGGGATCTGCTTACTGACCAGCTTTTCTGCCATCTCGGCCAAATGCGCCTGTTCTTTCGGGCTAAAGCTGTTGGTGTGATACGCAGTGAAATTTGCCGTCGCCGAAAGTGGTGCATAAGGCGGGTCGCAATAGACCACAGAGTTGCTATCCGCACGGTCCATGCACTCTTCATAGGAGAGGCAATGGAACTCCGCATTCTGCGCTTTCTCAGCAAAATGGTACAACTCGGCTTCCGGGAAGTAAGGTTTTTTATAACGCCCAAACGGGACGTTAAACTCGCCGCGCAGGTTATAACGGCATAATCCGTTGTAACCAAAGCGGTTCAGATACAAGAACAGCACTGCTCTGCGGAACGGATCCTGGCTGGCATTAAATTCTTCTCTGAACCGATAGTACACCTCAGCCTGATTGGTTTCAGGCATAAACAGCTCACGAGAAGCCTGCACATACTCATCGGTACGCGTCTTCACGATGTTATAGAGACTGATAAGGTCGCTGTTGATATCGGCAAGAATATAACGAGAAAAGTCGGTGTTGAGAAACACCGACCCGGCACCCACGAAAGGTTCAATCAGGCACTCACCCTGAGGTAAATGCCGTTTGATATCATCAAGCAGGGGGTATTTCCCCCCTGCCCATTTCAAAAAAGCGCGATTTTTTTTCATGCTGACTAACTAATTACACCTTCTCCGGCTGTGGAGAAAGCTCCGACAGCATCCTGCGCTTTAGTCTTTGTCCCGCAATTGGGCGAAACAGCAAACCATTGCAGAACATATCCTATCTTACTTCAAATCGGCCTGAACCTGGTGCAGCGGTTTTGCCCACGGGTTTTTCGCCTGAATATCAGCGGGTAACGTAGACACTGCACGTTTCGCATCTTCTTTAGACGCATACACGCCTGTCACCAGAACATACCACGGTTGACCGTTACGCGTCGTCTGGTACACCACATAGTTCTTCAGGTTTTCTTTCTTCGCCCAACCGTTCAGATTGTCGTAGTTAGAAGAACTGCTGAGCTGCAGCGTGTAATGGCTGGACGGCGCAGATTTTAACGCTCCAACGTTACCTGCACTTTTTGCTCCGCCAGCAACAGGTGTTGTCGTTGTTGCTGTCGCCGTTGGCGCAGGCGTTGCGGTCTGTGCTGGCGCCGTCGTGGTTGCTTTCGGCTCAGCGGCCGCTTTCGGCGTAGCGGTTACCACAGGCGCTTTGGTTGTGGTAGTCGGCGCAGTTGCGGTTGGTTTTGCCTGGGCAACAGGTTTCGGCTCTGTCGGCGTCGCTTTCACCGTAGTTTGCGGTTTGCTCTTCGGCTCAATTACGGCCTGTTTACGTTCCTGATGCGTAGCTGCAGGACGTTCAGTCGTTTCCGTTTTCGCAGTCTGGCGCGCAGCATTACCATTACGCATCGGCGCAACGGTCGCAGGTTCGGTCGGCAGCGTAGAGTTAACCACAGCGTTGTTAACTTGCTCCTGGCCTTGCGGTTGTGTCAGAGCGTTGTTCAAATCGCCCTGCACTTCAACACGCTGCTGCCCTTCAGTTGCCGCAGGTGCCTGACCTTGAGTCGGGGTAGAGGAAATCGGTGGCAGGGAAACATCCTGCTGGGTATTGCCAGCAGTCTGCTCTGCGCCCGTTGCAGGTGTCGTTGCACTCGCCTGATCCGTTGCATTGCTGCCAGAGAGATCGATGCTCTTCTCACCAGATGCGGCCTGCTCATTGGAAGAAGATGAGGGGGCTTTCAGCGCAGAACCAATGCCGATAATCAGCAGCAGCAGTACCAGAACACCCACGCCCATCATCATATACTGGCGGGAGGCAGGCTTGCTGGCGACTTTCTTACGCTTGCGCGGACGACGTTCTACACGCTCTTCATCCACGGTATCGTCATCAGATTCATACTCTTCTTCAATGTTCTGCTCTTCATCACGCTCTTTGCGTGCGCGCGCAGGACGGCGATCGTCAGCATCCAGATCAACATCATCAAAATTGATTTGCGGCTCATTATCGCGTTCAGACGATTGACGAGAACGACCAGTACGACGATCGCTGGGATCGGGTTTCAGCTCGTCTTCTGGTTTGAATTCATCCATTTAACACCCCACTCAAAGGTTAATGCTTACGACTTTGCACATAACCTGAAGCTAAAAGACCTACGTTTCGCAACGTAAGCCTGACCTTTCTTGTTGTTACGCCTGCTGGCAATCAGCAATAGCGTTAAGAACCACCTCGTGCGACACTCCGCCGCGCACTTCACTCTTCCCTATCGCTCGCGGAAGCACCAAACGAATCTCTCCCGCTAACACTTTTTTATCTCGCAGCATGTGCGGCAGATAAGCCTCAGTGGACATTTCACGCGGCCCGTTCACCGGTAAGCCTGCTCGCTGTAACAGCGTAATGATGCGCTGCGTATCAGCGGAGGTGAACTGACCCAAACGTTCAGACGTACGGGCAGCCATTACCATACCTGCTGCAACTGCTTCACCATGTAACCAATTGCCATAACCCATTTCAGCTTCGATCGCATGGCCAAACGTGTGCCCCAGATTCAGTAAAGCACGTAAGCCCATTTCGCGCTCGTCTGCTGCGACAACTTCTGCTTTCAGCTCACAACAACGACGAATACAGTACGCCATCGCCGGACCGTCCAGACGCAACAACGCATCCAGATTGTCTTCCAGCCAGCTGAAAAATTCACCGTCAAGAATGATGCCGTATTTGATCACTTCCGCCAGCCCCGATGCCAGCTCACGCGCAGGAAGCGTTTTCAGACAATCGAGATCCACCACCACGGAGGCCGGTTGGTAAAACGCGCCAATCATGTTTTTACCGAGGGGATGGTTTACGGCGGTTTTGCCGCCAACGGAGGAGTCGACCTGCGACAACAGAGTTGTCGGGACTTGAATAAAACGAACACCACGTTGATAGCTGGCTGCCGCAAAACCGGTCAGATCGCCAATCACGCCGCCGCCAAGGGCAACTAACGTGGTATCACGACCGTGCGGTTTTTGCAGTAACGCGGTGAAAACCGTATCCAGAACCGTCAGGCTTTTATGCTGCTCGCCATCGGGAAGGATAACGCTATCAACGTTAACACCCGCCTGTTCAAGTACGCCGCGAACCTTATCGAGATAAAGGGGGGCCAGGGTTTCGTTGGTCACCAACATAACCTGATCGCCCGATTTCAGCGGTAAGAATGAAGCTGGCTCATTGAACAAACCAGCCGCGATGGTGATAGGGTAACTACGTTCCCCGAGAGTGACTGTGATCCTCTCCATTACGCGACATCCACCTTAGTTACTTGTACCCGCAGACGAGTGTGTATTCAGCCAGAATTAGTTGCTTTCCAACATATGAATAATCTGGTTTGCTACGACTTTTGCGCTCTGATCGTCGGTGCGAATGGTCACGTCAGCAATCTCTTCGTACAGAGGATTGCGTTCGTCAGCCAACGCTTCCAGAACTTCACGAGGCGGTGATTCTACCTGCAGCAACGGGCGTTTCTTGTCACGTTGAGTACGCGCAAGTTGTTTTTCAATTGTCGTTTCAAGATAGACCACGACGCCACGCGCGGAAAGACGGTTACGTGTTTCACGTGATTTTACAGAGCCACCGCCAGTTGCCAGCACAATACCCTGTTTTTCCGTCAACTCGTTGATGACTTTTTCTTCGCGATCACGGAAGCCGTCTTCACCTTCTACATCGAAGACCCAGCCCACATCAGCTCCGGTTCGTTTCTCAATCTCTTGATCAGAATCGTAAAATTCCATATTGAGTTGTTGAGCTAACTGGCGCCCAATAGTGCTTTTTCCGGCACCCATAGGCCCAACCAGAAAGATATTGCGTTTCTCTGCCATTTTTTCGGTACTACTAAGACTATTCGTTAATGGTAAACCCGCTTCGCAGACACCCAGCGCAGCAGGACATGAACTGAAACCTCATAAGATATTGCGAGAGTCAGACTGAAAATTATCTCAATACTCAAGCGGGTTTGGCAACTGAATAAATCACCAAACCTAACGCATTTCTGGTCGTGGCAGGCATGCTACCCTGCAAACATCAGACCTGGCGACGTATCGCGCAGCCAAATGACACCCAATAAGCCTATGGCACACCACCGGAAAGGCAAAGCGTATTCACTGCCGCATAAGTGAAGAAAAGTACCGACGCTCAAATCGGTACTCCTTGTATGCTAAATACACCCTCACGTCAAATCCCTGAAACGTGTTCAGTGCAAAAACAATGGCTTTTCATGCATAAGTTATTCCGTTGAAACCAGTCTGGGCGTTATAAAGACCACTAATTCGCGCCGTTCATCTTCTTTACCATCATGGCGAAAAAGAGAGCCAAGCCAGGGAATGTCGCCTAATAGCGGCACGCTGTCGGCTGCGGATTTATTCTTATGTGAAAAAATCCCGCCAAGCGCAATCGTCTCGCCGCTTCTTACCTCGACCTGCGTTTCAATCTCTTGCTTGTCGATAGCCAACACTTCGCCATCTGCCTGCTGTAGAACCTGTCCCGGAACATTCTGGCTGATATGCAGTTTCAGCCTGATTCTCCCTTTCTGCAACACCGTTGGCGTTACCTCCATCCCCAACACAGCTTCCTTAAACTCGACGGATGTCGCGCCGCTTTCACCGCTGGAGACCTGATAGGGGATTTCACTACCCTGCTTAATACTGGCAGGTTGCAGGTGAGATGCCAGTAATCGTGGACTGGCAATGATATCCAGTTGCTGTTTTTGCTCCAGCGCAGACAACTCCAGTTCCAGTAAACGACCGTTAATACGGCCAATGTTAAATCCCACACGGGATGTGGCGGTGGCTACAGAGAGATCGCTGGCAAGCGTTGTGACATTCCCAACCGCCCCCGGTTGTTGTGCGTCAGCCAGTGACCACTTCACCCCCAGCTCACGCAAACTTTTTTCATTAATGGTGACGATATGCGCCGCCAGTTCAACCTGGGCAACCGGCAAATCCATTTGCGCCACCCACGTTTCCAGGGTGTCGAGAACAACACGATTGTCACGCAGCAGTAAGCGGTTGGTTCGTTTATCCACCGTCATGCTTCCTTTGGCACTGAGCAGCTTTTCTCCGGCTTTTACCAGCTCGGTGGCATCAGCATAGTGCAAAATGATGCTGCGATGTTCCAGCGGAAGACTAGCCTGAATCCGCGCCTGCTCGTTTTCCTGACGAGCCGCATTTTCACTCTGCCATTGAACAGAATGCACATGCAGGACGTTGCCTTCCTGACGTAATACCAGCCCGGCACTTTTTACCACCGTCTGCAATGCCTGCTTCCAGGGGACATCCGTCAAATGCAGCGACAGCACACCGCTGACATCCGGCGAAACCACCAGGTTTTTTTGTTCCTGTTCAGCCAGCGCCTGCAATACCTGCGTAACCGGCACATCATCGACCACCAGCGTCACGTTTTGCGGTTTCGTCGCCAGCGCGCTCGTTATCCCGACCGCCAGTGCCATTACTATCAACGCTATCCATCGCTTCATTTACCGCTCCTTGTCGCTGCCACTGCCACCGCGGCGGTTCGCAGTTTTTTTCTGTGTCGAGGGTTATGTTCTGGGCCGTTATCTGCATAATCGTCCAACCGTTTTTCAGGACGTCATTTCGCTTAACCCGCCGCCATTTTTTCTGGCTATCCTGAACGATGCCGATGGGTCGTGTGCCCTGACTCACCATGCCCTGAAAACGCCATGTCGACAGCTCAGCAATTTGACAACGGTCCTCCGGCGGCAGGAAGGGATTACGCATACCGGTAAGCATCAGTACGCTTACGCATATCAACAGCCAGCGCTCAACCATCATTCAGGCGCTCCAGCTTTAGCGTTAGCAGCAACTCCGTGCCTTCTGCGGTAAGCGAAAATCGGCTGACGTTCATCCCCTGAGCCGCCAACTGGACAAACGTCAGCGGGATAGCATCCCAGGCCGATATCAGCGCCATCTCTCCCCCCTGAGCTGAGGGTTGCCAGTGGATAAGACGGGTAAGTGAATTCTGAAACAGCAGCGGGGAGAACAGGGTCAGTTTCTCTTCAGACTCTGCTGGTGATGACGCCAGCAGATATACATCTCGCCATTGCATCTGAATAGCCGCACGTTGCTGGACCAGCGACTCGCGTTGCATAGTCCGCTCCCGCGCTACGGGGTAAAGACATAGCGTCACCAGTATGAGTAACCCCAACATCCAGCCGCACCAGCATATGATTCGAAAGCGTGGCGACTGCGCTAACCAGACATCACAGAGCGTTATCATGCGCACCGCTCCGTGTCAGTCGAAAGTGGAATTGCCAGCGTCCCTGCGCATCCTGCTGCGTTTCTCCAGGGCTGTTCAACATAAACAACGGCAACTGGCGTAATTGCGCTTCCAATGCCTTCAATGCGGCAAAGTTCAGTGTGTTTCCCGTCAGTTCCAGCGTGTCCTCCTGCCAGGTCATTTTTGTTAACCACGCCTGCTCCGGCAGTAATTCCGCCAGCCCTTGCAAAGCCCGCTGCCAGCTTCGGGTCTGCTCACGCTGTTTGTTCCGCGCCTGAACCTGCTGCCATCGTTGCTGGCGCTGTTGCATACGCGGCTTCAGCGCCATGAGGGCCTCGGCCCGCGTCTTTTCGGCGTCTGCCAGCAACAATTCAGCCCGATTTTCTACACTCAAAGCGCTGTAATAGCGCAACAACACGCCAATACTAAGCAAGAGTGAAGCGCTAAATAAGATGCCCCAGAAGCGCAGGCAAGCGTAACGCCGAGCCTGACGCCAGGGCAGAAGATTAATGGTCGCTATCATCAGTACACGCCCCCCATAGCGAGTCCCAGCGCAATGGCGAAGTGATGGCTTTGCGTTGGAATGGGCGGCTGGCGTACAGACACGGCGCTTAAAGGATCGAAGCCGCCGGGGGAGCATTTCGCAATGGCTGTCGTGGGCAGAGATAATGTCGTGGCAAGCTCCTCGATACAGCTAATATCGCCCGTTGATTTACGTCCCCATGCTGAACGGGTCGCCCATAACCACTGGGCATCATCACGCCATACCAGACACTGGTGATGCTCCGGCAGGAAGGGAATAAATCGCTGTAACGCGCTGGCGTCTGGGGTAATCGCCGTAACCTGCACCTTAAGGGTTTGGATAAGCGTCAGAAGCGCTGAAATCTCTTTGCTTTGCGCAGCAGTGACGTTAAACGCCGGGCTCAACGTGTCTTCGCTATAATCAAAATGCAGTGCATCCGGCGCCATATCCAGTTCACGCGCCATCGAACCGGACAACCATGCGGTTTGCTCTGGCTCGCGTAACGTCATTGTCGGACGAGGAAACTTTTTTTGTAACGTCCTGTTGGCGGGAAAAGAGAGATGAATATGGTGTCGGCGAGGGAGCTCCCGGCTCCACGACAGTAGCGCGGCGACCAGTTGTTCAGGCTCGCGAATGTGGCCATCGACGATAACCTGAGGCGTCAGCGGTATACGCCACCAGCGTTGCAGATACCAACCTGATGCTTCGCGAACGATAGCGACAGCCAGCACTTCATGTTGCTGAATATGCAGACCAATTTTCCAGATATTGAAAGCCATTGCTGATGATCTCCTTATCACCCGTCGCTTTAACGGGTATATCAATGCGTCTGGCTTGCCTTTATACTACCGCGCGTTTGTTTATAAACTGCCCAAATGCCACTAAATGGGAAATCTCCAGTGAAGTTCGTAAAGTATTTATTAATCCTTGCAGTATGTTGCATCCTGCTGGGAGCAGGCTCGATTTATGGCCTTTATCGCTATATCGAGCCGCAATTACCTGACGTCGCGACGCTCAAAGATGTGCGTTTACAGATCCCGATGCAGGTTTACAGCGCTGACGGCGAGCTAATCGCGCAGTATGGCGAGAAACGTCGAATCCCGGTCACGCTGGATCAGATGCCGCCGGTAATGGTTAAAGCCTTTATCGCCACAGAAGACAGCCGCTTTTATGAGCACCACGGGGTAGACCCGGTGGGGATTTTCCGTGCGGCCAGCGTAGCATTGTTCTCTGGTCACGCGTCGCAAGGGGCGAGTACCATTACCCAGCAGTTGGCGAGAAACTTCTTCCTGAGCCCGGAACGTACGCTGATGCGTAAGATCAAAGAAGTGTTCCTGGCGATCCGCATTGAACAACTGCTGAGTAAAGATGAGATCCTCGAGCTGTATCTGAACAAGATTTACCTGGGGTATCGCGCCTATGGCGTGGGTGCTGCCGCGCAGGTCTATTTCGGTAAAACGGTGGATCAACTCAGCTTAAGTGAAATTGCGGTGATTGCCGGTCTGCCAAAAGCGCCGTCAACCTTCAACCCTCTCTATTCGATGGACCGGGCAACCGCGCGACGTAACGTTGTACTGTCGCGTATGTTGAGCGAAAACTACATCACGCAGGCCCAGTACGATCAGGCGCGCGGCGAGGCCATTGACGCCAACTACCACGCGCCGGAAATCGCTTTCTCTGCACCGTATCTGTCTGAAATGGTGCGCCAGGAGATGTATAACCGTTATGGTGAAAAAGCCTATGAAGACGGGTATCGCATCACCACCACCATTACACGCAAAGTACAGCAGGCAGCTCAGCAGGCAGTACGCAACAACGTGATGGATTACGACATGCGCCACGGCTACCGCGGCCCGTCGAACGTGCTGTGGAAAGTGGGCGAAAGCAGTTGGGACAGCAAAAAAATCACCGATACGCTGAAAGCGCTGCCGACTTATGGACCGCTGTTACCGGCGGTTGTTACCAGTGCCAATCCTCAGGAAGCCATTGCCGCGCTGGCGGATGGTACGTCAGTGTCATTACGCATGGATGGTATGCGCTGGGCGCGTCCTTACCGCTCGGATACTCAACAAGGCCCAACGCCGCGTAAAGTGACCGACGTGGTACAGGCCGGCCAGCAAATCTGGGTACGTCAGGTGGGCGATGCCTGGTGGCTGGCGCAAGTGCCAGACGTCAACTCCGCACTGGTCTCCATCAATCCGCAAAACGGCGCGGTGCTGGCACTGGTTGGTGGTTTTGACTTCAACCAGAGCAAGTTTAACCGTGCAACGCAGGCGTTACGCCAGGTGGGTTCTAACATCAAGCCATTCCTGTATACCGCCGCGATGGATAAAGGTCTGACGTTGGCGAGCATGCTCAACGACGTACCAATCTCCCGCTGGGATGCCGGTGCTGGTTCCGACTGGCAGCCGAAGAACTCCCCGCCGCAGTACGCCGGTCCTATCCGCTTACGTCAGGGGCTGGGTCAGTCGAAAAACGTGGTGATGGTACGCGCCATGCGCGCCATGGGCGTGGATTACGCGGCAGAGTATCTGCAACGTTTCGGTTTCCCGGCACAGAACATTGTGCATACCGAGTCACTGGCGCTGGGTTCGGCTTCGTTCACACCGTTGCAGGTGGCGCGCGGTTACGCAGTGATGTCTAACGGCGGCTTCCTGGTCGATCCATATTTCATCAGTAAGATCGAAAGCGATATGGGCGGCGTTATCTTCGAAGCGAAGCCAAAAATTGCCTGCCCGGAATGCGATATTCCAGTGATTTACGGCGATACCCAGAAATCTAACGTGCTGGAAAACAGTAACGTAGAAGATGTCGCCGTCTCGCAGGAACAGCAGAATGCCGCCGTGCCTATGCCGCAGCTTGAGCAGGCTAACCAGGCACTGGTCGCGCAAAGCGGCACACAGGAATACGCTCCGCACGTGATCAACACACCGCTGGCCTTCCTGATTAAAAGCGCGCTGAACACCAATATATTTGGTGAACCAGGCTGGATGGGAACCGGTTGGCGCGCAGGTCGCGATTTACAGCGTCATGATATCGGCGGGAAAACCGGAACCACCAACAGCTCTAAAGATGCGTGGTTCTCCGGTTACGGACCAGGTGTGGTGACGTCAGTATGGATCGGCTTTGATGATCATCGCCGCAACCTTGGTCATACGACAGCTTCCGGCGCGATCAAAGACCAAATCTCCGGCTACGAAGGCGGTGCGAAGAGTGCGCAGCCAGCATGGGATGCCTACATGAAGTCCGTGCTGGAAGGCGTGCCTGAACAGCCGTTGACGCCGCCACCGGGTATCGTGACGGTCAATATCGATCGCAGCACAGGACAACTGGCAAGCGGTGGCAATAGCCGCGCAGAGTACTTCATTGAAGGTACTCAGCCGACGCAACAGGCGGTGCATGAAGTGGGGACGACCATTATCGATAATGGTGAGACGCACGAACTGTTCTGATCAAAAAAGGCGCTTAGGCGCCTTTTTTGTTGTTCGTGTATTAGCTGCAGAGAAATTAAAGCCGCCCCTGCCCTTTCAGCCATTCGCGTACGAGGAACAACGCACTGACATTACGCGCTTCGTGAAAATCAGGATCTTCCAGCAGGTCCATCAAATGCGCCAGCGGCCAGCGCACCTGCGGTAATGGCTCAGGTTCATCACCCTCCAACGATTCAGGATATAAATCTTCTGCCACCACGATGTTCATCTTGCTGGAGAAATAAGATGGTGCCATGCTGAGTTTCTTTAAAAACGTCAGATCTTTTGCGCCAAACCCCACCTCTTCTTTCAGCTCCCGATTCGCCGCCTCAAAAACGCTTTCGCCAGGATCGATTAATCCCTTGGAAAAACCCAGTTCGTAAGATTCGGTCCCGACTGCGTACTCGCGGATGAGGATCATGTGGTCGTCAACAATCGGCACAATCATTACCGCTTCACGCGTGGATGGACGCATACGTTCATAAACGCGGCGTACGCCATTGCTGAACTCAAGGTCCACGCTTTCGACTTTAAACAGCCGGGATTGGGCGACGGTTTCCACTTTCAAAATCGTGGGTTTCTGTAATGATTTGCTCATTGTGAGGATCTTTGCTGTGAAATCTGGGGTTATTGTGCGATATACCGCACGGTTTCGGCAATGTGAATTGCCGTTTATTTACATTTATGTAACGTACTAAAAGTTAATCCCTATTTCAAATTAAAAGTCAATAGGTTGAAATAACTCCAGGAATTTGCTGATATTCCATTTTTAGTGATTTTGCTATGATTCGCTTTTACTGGGCTGTACTTAAAGATGCTCAAGTTCGACTCCACACTTGCCGATAGCCAACCACAGAATCACGAATATTGAACAGGGTGCGACTGACCACGCCTGACAGACTAAGTAAGATGGGGAAAGCATGAGCACCATTCTGATTTTTTTAGCTGCTTTGCTGGCCTGCTCATTGCTTGCAGGATGGCTACTCAAATCAAAATCCAGGCAGAAAAATTTACCCTTGAGCAGCGTCTTCTCAGACGCCTCGAAACGTAAACTCGCGCCTGAAGAACGCAGTGCCGTCGAAAACTATCTCGAAAGCCTTAGTCAAATTCAGCAAGTACCTGGTCCAACTGGAGCCAGTTCTGCGCCAGTCTCATTAACGTTGAATGCCCAAAGTAATAGCGTCATCGTGCTTACTCGTTCGATTACACGTTACGGCATCACCACCGACGATCCTAACAAATGGCGCTACTATCTTGATTCCGTTGAGGTGCACCTTCCCCCTTTCTGGGAACAATACATCAATGACGAAAACAGCGTTGAGATAATCCATACCGATACAATACCGCTGGTTATCTCGTTGAACGGCCATACGCTGCAGGAATATATGCAGGAAGCGCGTGGCTATGCGTTGCAGCACACCGCTTCTACCCAGGCATCCATTCGTGGTGAAGAAAGTGAGCAGATTGAACTGCTGAATATTCGCCAGGAAACCCATGAAGAATATGCGCTCAGCCGCCCTTCGGGATTGCGCGAGGCGTTGCTGATAACCGCATCATTCCTGCTGTTCTTTTTCTGTTTGGTTATCCCGAATACGTTTGTTCCGTGGGCAGTCGGGGGCGCGGTGTTGCTGTTAGCTGCGGGTCTGTGGGGATTATTCGCCCCGCCGTCCAAAACCGCCCTGCGGGAAATTCATTGTCTGCGCGGTACGCCGCGTCGCTGGGGGTTGTTTGGCGAAAACGACCAGGAGCAAATTAATAATATCTCGCTGGGTATTATTGATCTGATCTACCCACCTCACTGGCAACCTTACATCGCCCAAGACCTTGGCCAGCAAACGGATATCGATATTTATCTCGATCGCCACGTTGTCCGCCAGGGGCGTTTTTTATCTCTGCACGATGAAGTCAAAAATTTCCCGTTGCAACATTGGCTGCGCAACGCCGTCATCGCGGGCGGCTCGTTGCTGGTACTGCTGATGCTGCTGTTTTGGATCCCGCTGGATATGCCGATAAAGGTCACGCTTTCCTGGATGAAGGGCGCGCAAACTATCGAAGCCACCAGCGTTAAACAGCTCGAAAACGCGGGCGTTCGCGTGGGTGACACGCTGCACCTGAGCGGTACGGGTATGTGTAATATTCATACCCAAGGGAGCTGGAATGCGCAGCCCACCACGCCGTTTATGCCTTTCGATTGCTCGCAAATTATCTGGAATGACGCACGCGCATTACCGCTGCCCGAATCCGATCTGGTGAATAAGGCCACTGCGCTCACGCAGGCCGTGAACCGCCAGCTGCATCCCAAACCTGACGATGACTCTCGCGTCAGCGCATCGCTACGCTCGGCAATCCAAAAGTCCGGCATGGTGTTACTGGACGATTTTGGTGAGATTGTCCTGAAAACGGCCGATCTGTGTGCAGCCAAAGATGAATGTGTACGCTTAAAGAATGCGCTGGTTAACCTCGGTAACAGCAAAGACTGGGCCGCGCTGGTAAAGCGAGCGAACGCAGGCAAACTGGATGGGGTGAACGTGCTGCTGCGTCCGGTAAGCGCTGAGTCGTTAGATAATCTGGTGAATACCTCTACGGCACCATTTATTTCACGCGAGACTGCGCGAGCGGCCCAGGCGCTGAATAGCCCTGCTCCCGGCGGTTTCCTGATTATCAGCGATGAAGGCAGCGATCTGGTCGATCAGCCGTGGCCGACGACCTCGCTATATGACTATCCTCCCCAGGAACAGTGGAACGCCTTCCAGCGCCTGGCGCAGATGCTGATGCAGACACCATTTCGCGCAGAGGGGATCGTCACCAATATTTCGACTGACGCCAATGGCACCCAGCACATTGGCCTGCACCGTATCCCGGATCGTTCAGGGTTATGGCGCTACCTTGGCACGACGCTGCTGATGTTCTCCATGCTCGGATGCGCTGTCTACAACAGCGTGCAGGCATTCAGACGCTACCAGCGTCACCGCACCCGCATCGCGGAAATTCAGAGCTACTACGAAAGTTGCCTGAATCCAACGCTGATTGACGACCCGGAAAGCCTGATTCGATAACACGCTTGCACGACAGGATATGCTACTCTGTCGCGCATCATGTTTTCTTGTGGGGAGTTTCCATGCATATCAATATTGCCTGGCAGGATGTCGACACCGTGTTGTTAGATATGGACGGCACGCTGCTCGACCTGGCATTCGATAACTATTTCTGGCAAAAACTGGTGCCGGAAACCTATGGCGCGAAGCAGGGTATCTCTCCCCAGGAAGCCCAGGACTATATTCGTCAGCAGTATCATGCCGTGCAGCATACGCTAAACTGGTACTGCCTGGATTACTGGAGCGAGTGCCTGGATCTGGATATTTGCGCCATGACAACGGAACAGGGACCACGCGCCGTTTTGCGTGAAGATACCGTACCGTTTCTTGATGCCTTAAAAGCCAGCGGCAAGCGCCGTATTTTGCTCACCAACGCGCATCCGCATAATCTGGCGGTGAAGCTGGAGCATACCGGTCTGGCCTCACACCTTGATTTATTACTTTCCACCCACACATTTGGTTATCCCAAAGAGGATCAGCGGTTATGGCACGCTGTGGCTGAACAAACGGGAATGAGTGCAGAGAAGACGCTGTTTATTGACGACAGCGAACCCATTCTCGACGCCGCTGCTCTGTACGGTATTCGTTACTGCCTCGGCGTGACCAATCCCGACTCCGGCATCGCCGAAAAGCAGTACGCACGCCATCCGTCACTGAATGACTACCGCCGACTGATCCCCTCACTGATGTGAAGGAGACGCCATGAAAGAAAAGCCCCCTGCTGAAGTCAGGCTGGATAAATGGCTGTGGGCTGCACGCTTTTACAAAACGCGTGCGCTAGCCCGCGAAATGGTTGAAGGCGGTAAGGTGCACTACAACGGCCAGCGCAGTAAGCCGAGCAAGATTGTCGAGCTGAACGCCACCCTCACCCTTCGCCAGGGAAATGACGAGCGAACGGTCATTATCAAGGCCATTACCGAGCAGCGTCGCCCGGCAACGGAAGCCGTTACGCTGTATGAAGAAACCGCGGAAAGCGTGGAAAAACGCGAAAAAATGGCGCTGGCGCGTAAACTTAACGCGTTAACCATGCCGCACCCGGACAGACGACCGGACAAGAAAGAGCGCCGCGACCTGTTACGATTTAAACATGGCGACAGCGAGTGACTGTCACCTGCAAGAGAGATGATTATGCCGCAACATGACCAATTACATCGTTATCTGTTTGAAAACTTTGCCGTGCGCGGCGAGCTGGTGACCGTTTCGGAAACCCTGCAACAGATCCTCGAAAATCATACTTACCCGCAGCCGGTCAAAAACGTACTGGCTGAGCTGCTGGTTGCCACCAGCCTGCTTACCGCTACGCTGAAGTTTGCCGGTGATATCACTGTGCAGTTGCAGGGTGATGGTCCGCTGAGCCTGGCCGTCATCAACGGCAACAACAATCAGCAGATGCGCGGCGTGGCCCGCATGCAGGGTGATATTCCTGAAGATGCCGATTTGAAAACCCTGGTGGGCAACGGCTACCTGGTGATCACCATTACTCCGGAAGAAGGCGAGCGTTATCAGGGCGTGGTCGGTCTGGAAGGTGACACGCTGGCAGCCTGTCTGGAAGACTACTTCATGCGTTCCGAACAGTTGCCGACACGCCTGTTCATCCGCACTGGCGACGTTGATGGCAAACCCGCTGCTGGCGGAATGCTGCTGCAAGTGATGCCGGCGCAAAACGCACAGGCAGATGATTTCGATCACCTGACCGCCCTGACCGAAACCATCAAGGCCGAAGAGCTGCTGACGCTGCCGGCCAACGAAGTGCTGTGGCGCTTATACCACGAAGAAGAGGTTACTCTCTACGATCCGCAGGACGTTGAGTTCAAATGCACCTGTTCACGCGAACGCTGCGCAGGCGCACTGAAAACGTTGCCGGACGAAGAAGTTGACAGCATTCTGGCGGAAGAAGGCGAGATAGATATGCACTGCGATTACTGCGGTAGCCACTATCTGTTTAACGCCATGGATATTGCAGAGATCCGCAGCAACGCCTCCCCTGCCGATCCACAGGTGCATTAATCACCGTCTTGCCTGAAGGCGCGGCGCTTATCAGGCCTACGGAAAAACTGTCGTAGGCCGGATAAGGCGTTCGCGCCGCTATCCGGCAAAAACGCGGTCGGCAACACACTCACTCGGTGTAATAAGTCATCGGCAGTCTTTTGCCATCAATAGTGATATCCCGCCAGATTCTGGGGGCTGAACCCAGTTGCTGATTCGCCACCGCCTGCAGCAATTTATCCTTATTGAATCCTTCAGGTAGCCTGGCAACAGCTAACAAATCCCATTTGTTTTTCTGCATGCCGAAGACCAGACTCTCCCCATCGCCAAAAGCATATAGCACCTGCTCAGGATGACCATCCGCATTGAGGTCCTGACTCACCAATACGCACGCATTCTGCTCAGCACAAGAGGTGATGCGATACCCCTGTGCTTTGACAAACGTCCAGAACGCATCGTCTGGCTTCTCGCTCCCCGGAGCAATCACAACCTTCGATACTAACTGTGTTGCGGTTAGCTCTTTAACCGGATCCCGGCTCCCTTGCAGCAGAGAATTCAAGTCGCGTCTGCGCTTACTGTCTTGATTAAACGCCACATCTTTTTGTAATACTTCCAACGCTGCGCGCCCCGGTTTTCCGCTGTGATCCAACATATACAGGCTGACCTGATCCGGTTTAATTTTTCCGCTGTGATACAGCCCCATATGGCTGTTAACGCTGATGCGCCAGGCATCAATAACCGGCGACGACAGCAGAACCAACAGCCCCAACGCCAGCAACGAAACGCCGAGAATGACCTTTCCCTGAATCTCAAGCGGATTGTGTCCCCGGCGTAAAATACTCACCAGATAGCCGACCGACCAGGCTAACAGTACCACGACAACCAACACACCATGTAAACGCTCAGGCGTCCAACCGTACTGCTGAATTCGCACCCACAGCGCCCAACCGGCAATCAGCGTATAGATGGGCGTGACAGCCAGAGCACATTTGATGAGATAGCGTAACGCGCCAGGATAAGGTAGAGCTTCTTTTTGTGGCTCACGCACCATCGCCATGAGCAGCAGCAGGCTAAACGTCAGCGTTGACATCAGCCCTGCCGCGGAAACCCGCTGCGAAATAGCCTCCAGCCCGGTGAAAGGCAAGGTCAGTATGAACATCAGCGCCAACAGCGCGACCAGAGGTAACAGACCGGTGGCAATAAACGTCAGTAATTTTTGTACCGCCGTGACCAGACGCGACTGTGTACGAGCCAGTACCACTGCCAGTGCGGTAATCAGACCAAAGGCCACATAGCCAAACCAGTCGGTATCAAAGAAGAGCGTGCTGAAGAAGGGAATACCGACCAGCTTAAACATCTCGCTCCATAGCAGGAGCACCAGCCAGAACAACCCGTTGGAAATGAACACAATCAGCAGCGTCAGCGTGTTAAGCCACAATTGTGTATAAAATTGCGCATAGCGTGTCTGTTGGCGGGACGCGCGAAGCGAGTACTGAATCCAGGGCAAGGCAAGCATCGCCATCAGCAGTAAGCGCCAACCGTAGAACATAAAAACTTCATGTTGCCGCCACTTATCACTGTCCTCGACTTGCCACTTTAGCCAGGCGCTCATCGCCAGCACCACAACAAAGATCAGCGCCATCCAGTACCACAGCGCGCGTTGTTTGAAAGAAACGACAGTAAGCAAAAGTGCCGAGGTGATCGCAATCGTCGCAGGCATGCCATAGAACAGCCAGCCGTCGTTATGGGGCACCAGATATGTCATCAGCAGGTAGCATAATGCCCCCTGCAGCAGGCCGATAAATATCATGCCCAAACGCGTCGTACGTGAAATTTCAGCACTATCCATGTCAGTTTCCAGAATGAAGGGAAAAGCTAATTATCGCATCAACTTCACAATTTTGAGCATTGGTAGGCTGATTTCAGACTAACGCGACGGGAAGTGAATCGATATTGTATATGTATGAGTTACGTTATTTTCTTACGTGAATGCGATTACACTCACAAGATTCCCGCCAAAAACACTCTTCATTAACGTTTTAAGAACATTTTCCACAACAAAAAAGGGTTTCCTGCCATAATATCCGCCTCTTTGTGACAGGAGTCGCAGCGTATTCGGTAACCCGTGATTTTCCCGGATGCGTAAATCTATGAGCCTTGTCGCGGTTAGCAATCCCTAAAAAACCTTACTATTCCAGGTAATACATATTGGCTAAGGAGCAGTGAAATGCGTGTGAACAACAGTTTAACCCCGCAAGATCTCAAGGCTTATGGTATCAATGACGTTCAGGATATCGTTTACAATCCAGACTACGACACGCTTTTCCAGGAAGAACTTGATCCAAACCTGGAAGGTTATGAACGTGGCGTGTTAACGAATCTGGGCGCCGTTGCCGTTGATACCGGTATCTTTACCGGACGTTCGCCAAAGGATAAGTACATTGTCCGTGACGACACCACGCGCGACACGCTCTGGTGGTCAGACAAAGGTAAAGGTAAGAACGACAACAAACCGCTCTCCCCGGAAACCTGGCAGCATCTGAAAGGATTAGTTACCCAGCAACTTTCCGGCAAGCGCCTGTTTATCATTGATGCATTCTGCGGCGCTAACGCCGATACCCGTCTTTCCGTGCGCTTCATTACCGAAGTTGCCTGGCAGGCGCATTTCGTCAAAAACATGTTCATCCGCCCAAGCGACGAAGAGCTGGTTGATTTTAAACCGGATTTCATCGTGATGAACGGCGCTAAGTGCACCAACCCACAATGGAAAGAGCAGGGTCTGAACTCTGAAAACTTCGTGGCTTTCAACCTGACTGAGCGTATCCAGCTGATTGGCGGCACCTGGTACGGCGGCGAAATGAAGAAAGGTATGTTCTCCGTGATGAACTACCTGCTGCCGCTGAAAGGCATTGCTTCCATGCACTGCTCGGCAAACGTCGGGGAAAAAGGTGATGTGGCAGTCTTCTTTGGCCTGTCCGGTACCGGTAAAACAACGCTGTCCACCGATCCGAAACGCCGCCTGATTGGCGATGACGAACACGGCTGGGATGACGACGGCGTATTTAACTTCGAAGGCGGTTGCTACGCGAAGACTATCAAACTGTCTAAAGATGCCGAGCCAGAAATCTACAACGCAATTCGTCGTGACGCGCTGCTGGAAAACGTCACCGTGCGCGAAGATGGTTCCATCGACTTCGACGACGGTTCCAAAACTGAAAACACCCGCGTTTCCTACCCGATTTATCACATCGATAATATCGTTAAGCCAGTGTCAAAAGCGGGTCATGCGACCAAAGTGATCTTCCTGACTGCCGACGCATTTGGCGTGCTGCCGCCGGTTTCTCGCCTGACAGCAGACCAAACTCAGTACCATTTCCTGTCTGGCTTCACCGCCAAACTGGCCGGTACCGAACGCGGCGTTACCGAACCGACCCCAACCTTCTCTGCCTGCTTTGGCGCAGCATTCCTGTCTCTGCACCCAACACAGTATGCAGAAGTGCTGGTGAAACGTATGCAGGCGGCAGGTGCGCAGGCGTATCTGGTTAACACCGGCTGGAACGGTACTGGTAAACGTATCTCTATCAAAGATACCCGTGCGATTATTGACGCTATCCTGAACGGTTCGCTGGATGACGCAGAAACGTTCCGTCTGCCGATGTTTGACCTGGCTATCCCGACCGAGTTGCCGGGCGTGGATACGCGCATTCTCGATCCGCGTAATACCTACGCGTCTCCAGAGCAGTGGCAGGAAAAAGCCAATGCACTGGCGAAACTGTTTATCGAGAACTTCGAGAAATACACCGACACCCCTGCTGGTGAAGCGCTGGTTAGCGCCGGACCGAAGCTGTAATTTTTGATTCGTTATATAGCCCCTTATCCGAGAGGGTAAGGGGTTTTTTATTGTGTTTATCTTTTAAAATGTACTCGGTACACCTATAATCTGTACTATCAACCCCATGCGCAGGACGCGCTATGTTCACATTTATTGAGCTACAAGGATTTAGTAAACGCCGTCCGTTACTTTTGCCTGACGATGAGTTTCGCGCTTTTCAAGAGGCGCTTATAGAGAACCCTGAGGCTGGAGATACTATCGCTGGTACAGGTGGATTCAGAAAAATTCGCTGGAGTCGCTCTGGTATGGGCAAACGCAGCGGTATTAGGGTTATCTATTACAACGTGACGCGCAAAGGTCGAATCTATCTCGCTTTGCTCTATCCTAAAAATGAACAGGATGATTTAACCGAAGAGCAAAAAAGAGTTTTAATGCACTTATCCAATATGCTGATTTAATCATGGGAATTTTAATCATCAGGACACCGCTATCCGGTGTGGTGAGGCCAAAATGAAAGACGAATTATTTGCCGATTTGCTGGCCAGTGCAGAAGAAATGGTGCGTATAGAGAAAGGTGAAGAAACACCTAAGTCTGAACATGTACATACCTTTAGCGAAATTGATGTTAAAGCCATCCGCGAAGCAACAGGGTTACGCCAACAGGATTTTGCCATAGCTGTTGGCGTGAGTTATGACCTGGTTAAAAGCTGGGAAACGAAACGACGCCAGCCGACTGGTGCACCAAGAAAACTGCTTTTATTAATTCAAAAAAATCCATTTATAATTAATCAATTAAAAGCAATTTAAGCCAGAGGTTTTACTCTGTATCCCGTAAACAAAGGGAGGCATTTCGCCTCCCTTTCTTATACGTCTTTCGTGATACCCTGCGCGCGAGTGAAAGGAACCGGAAGCCATGCACGAATCGACAACCCACCACGTTCACTGGTACCAATCTCCAGCATGCCGTTATGGTTATCGATAATACGTTGCACAATCGCCAGACCCAGCCCCGTGCCGCTGGTACTGCGCGCGCTGTCGCCGCGGACAAATGGCTGGAACAGGTGCTTACGCTGCTCCGGCTTGATGCCCGGACCATCATCTTCTACCTGGAACCAGGCGCGATGCGTCTCCGTACCGCTACTGACCTTAATCCAGCCGTTGCCGTAACGGGCGGCGTTAACCACCATATTGGCAACCGCACGCTTGATCGACAGCGGGTGCATTTTCACCTGAATGGCGCCAGGTTGCAGCGCAGTTTCGATTTCACGTTCGTAGCCACTTTCTGCCGCAACCACTTCACCCAGCACCGAGTTCAGATCCGCCATCTCCATCGGCATCTCCTGACCGGTACGCAGGTAATCGATGAACTGCTCGATGATGGCGTTACACTCTTCGATGTCCTTATTGATGGACTCCGCAAGATAACCGTCCTCTTCGCCCATCATTTCCGTTGCCAGACGAATACGCGTCAGCGGAGTACGCAAATCGTGGCTCACGCCCGCCATTAACAGCGTACGGTCATCGGCCAACTGCTTCACACCTGCGGCCATATGGTTAAAGGCTCGGGTTACGGAACGCACCTCTGAAGCGCCATACTCCCGCAACGGCGGTGGAATGATACCTTTCCCCACCTGCAGCGCCGCATGTTCAAGATCCACCAACGGTCGGTTCTGGATACGGATAAACAGCCACGCGCCACCGATAGCCAGCAGCATAATCGCCAGCGTATAGCGAAACAGCGGTGAGAAATCGCCTTGATGAATTTCCGTAAGCGGCACACGTACCCAGATGTTGGGCGACAGCCAGGTTTTCAGCCACACAACCGGCGAGCTTTTGTTTACCTCAACGCGGACTTCCGTTGGGCCACCCAACTGCTGCGCCATCTGATGGCTTAAGAATTCATAGTGTTGCGCCCAACGCAGTCCGGCTTCTTCAGCGGCCTCGTTGGAATAGAGGGAAATACCCAGCTCACGATAAATTTCCCGACGGAATGCGGGCGGCACCACCAGTTGCGTACCGTCCTCCAGCTGTAGTTTATCGGTCATCAGCATACGAACTTCGTAGGCCAGGACCTTATTAAACTGCTGGAGGCTCGGCAGAATCGCGAAGTTCAGCACTACCAGGTAAGTCGTCACCAGGCTGGCAAACAGCAAGGTGACGATGAGCAATAACGTGCGGGCAAACGAACTTCGTGGCGAGAAGCGCATTCGCCTCATGCTTTAGAACCGTCCGGAACAAAGACGTAGCCCAGACCCCATACGGTCTGAATGTAGCGTGGATGCGCCGGATCTTCTTCCACCATGCGACGCAGACGGGAAATCTGGACGTCGATAGAACGTTCCATCGCAGAATATTCACGACCACGGGCGAGGTTCATCAACTTGTCGCGGGACAGCGGCTCACGCGGATGGCTAACCAGTGCTTTCAGCACCGCAAACTCACCGCTGGTGAGCGGCATAGGCTCATCTTCACGGAACATTTCACGCGTACCGAGGTTCAGTTTGAACTTACCAAACGCAATGACAGCTTCTTCCTGAGAAGGCGCGCCCGGCAATTCATTCGCCTGACGACGCAGTACAGCGCGAATACGCGCCAGCAGTTCACGCGGGTTAAACGGTTTCGGAATGTAATCGTCAGCGCCGATTTCCAGTCCAACGATACGGTCCACTTCTTCGCCCTTCGCCGTAACCATAATGATCGGCATCGGGTTGCTCTGGCTGCGCAGGCGACGGCAAATAGACAGGCCATCTTCTCCCGGCAGCATTAAATCCAGCACCATCAGGTGGAAAGACTCACGGGTCAGCAGACGATCCATCTGCTCAGCGTTTGCGACGCTTCGAACCTGGAAGCCCTGCTCGGTCAGATAACGCTCCAGAAGCGCACGTAAGCGCATGTCGTCATCGACCACCAGAATCTTATAGTTCTCTTGCATTGTTATTACTCCCAAAGGTTCGCAACAATTAAGTGTATATTCTTAAGAAAGCTAACGTGAGTCACCAGCGAATTCTGGTATGAATTCCAGGCTAAATTGTTACAAAGCATATTAAACAGCAGCTTAAGTATACAATGTTTCTCGCAATACATTATTTATTCTGTTGATATGCTCACGTAATACTAATTGTGCGCATCATCACAGAGTCGAAGGTAAAACAATAAGATGAAAACGCCCCTGATAACCCGTGAAGGGTATGAAAAACTCAAACAAGAGCTGAATTATCTCTGGCGTGAAGAGCGCCCGGAAGTCACCAAAAAAGTTACCTGGGCCGCAAGTCTGGGTGACCGCAGCGAAAATGCCGACTACCAGTATAATAAAAAGCGCCTGCGTGAGATCGACCGCCGCGTCCGATATTTGACCAAGTGCATGGAGAATCTGAAAATCGTCGATTACTCCCCGCAGCAGGAGGGCAAAGTCTTCTTTGGCGCATGGGTTGAGATTGAAAATGACGATGGCGACATCCGCAAATTCCGTATTGTTGGCTACGATGAGATCTTCGGTCGTAAAGATTACATCTCTATCGACTCACCAATGGCGCGAGCGCTGCTGAAAAAAGAAGTCGGCGATCTCGCAGTAGTAAACACTCCTGGTGGCGAAGCCAGCTGGTACGTGAACGAGATTGAATACGTTAAGTGAGACCGGAACAATCCGAAGCCCCGGCAGATGGCTGGCATTTTTGTCAGTCAATCCGTATAACTATCCCCTGATTTTTTATCCTATAGACGAAGCTATCCATGATGAATGATTCTTTCTGCCGCATTATCGCAGGTGAAATTCAGGCTCGTGCTGAACAGGTAGAAGCTGCCGTTCGCCTGCTTGACGAAGGGAACACCGTGCCGTTTATCGCACGATATCGTAAGGAAATCACCGGCGGTCTGGACGATACGCAACTGCGTAATCTGGAAACCCGTCTGGGATATCTGCGTGAACTGGAAGACCGCCGTCAGGCAATCCTGAAATCTATCGGCGAGCAAGGCAAACTGACCGACGACCTGGCGAAAGCGATCAACGGCACGTTAAGTAAGACCGAACTCGAAGATCTCTATCTGCCGTACAAACCTAAGCGCCGTACCCGTGGGCAGATCGCCATTGAAGCAGGCCTTGAGCCGCTGGCAGACCTGCTGTGGAACGAGCCGTCTCACGACCCGGAAACAGAAGCCGCTAAATATCTCAACGCCGACAACGGCGTGGCGGATACCAAAGCGGCCCTCGACGGCGCACGTTACATCCTGATGGAACGCTTCGCTGAAGATGCCGCGCTGCTGGCGAAAGTGCGTGACTATCTGTGGAAGAACGCGCATTTGGTTTCCACCGTGGTAAGCGGTAAAGAAGAGGAAGGCGCGAAATTCCGCGACTACTTCGATCACCACGAACCGATCTCTACCGTGCCATCCCACCGTGCGCTGGCCATGTTCCGTGGCCGTAACGAGGGCGTGCTTCAGCTTTCGCTGAATGCCGATCCGCAGTTCGATGAGCCACCGAAAGAGAGCCACGGCGAGCAAATCATTCAGGATCACCTTGGCCTGCGACTGAACAACGCACCGGCAGACAGCTGGCGTAAAGGCGTTGTAAGCTGGACATGGCGAATTAAGGTGCTGATGCACCTCGAAACCGAACTGATGGGCACCGTGCGCGAACGCGCGGAAGATGAAGCAATCAACGTCTTTGCCCGTAACCTGCATGACCTGCTGATGGCGGCTCCGGCCGGCCTGCGCGCCACCATGGGCCTCGATCCCGGCCTGCGTACCGGCGTGAAGGTGGCGGTTGTTGACGGTACCGGTAAGCTGGTCGCGACCGACACCATTTATCCACACACCGGTCAGGCCGCCAAAGCCGCCGTTGCCGTTGCGGCGCTGTGTGAAAAATACAACGTTGAGCTGGTGGCGATTGGTAACGGTACAGCGTCGCGCGAAACCGAGCGCTTCTTCCTCGACGTGCAGAAACAGTTCCCGAAAGTCACCGCGCAGAAAGTGATCGTCAGCGAAGCCGGGGCATCGGTTTACTCGGCTTCCGAGCTGGCGGCGCAAGAGTTCCCGGATCTCGACGTTTCATTGCGTGGCGCAGTGTCTATCGCCCGTCGTCTGCAGGATCCGCTGGCTGAGCTGGTGAAAATCGATCCGAAATCGATCGGTGTGGGCCAGTATCAACACGACGTTAGCCAGACACAACTGGCGCGTAAGCTGGACGCGGTGGTGGAAGACTGTGTGAACGCCGTCGGCGTCGATCTCAATACCGCTTCCGTTCCGCTGTTGACCCGCGTGGCCGGCCTGACACGCATGATGGCGCAAAACATCGTCGCCTGGCGCGATGAGAACGGTCAGTTCCAGAACCGTCAGCAACTGCTGAAAGTCAGCCGTCTGGGGCCAAAAGCTTTTGAACAGTGCGCAGGCTTCCTGCGCATCAACCATGGCGATAACCCACTGGATGCCTCCACCGTTCACCCGGAAGCCTATCCGATTGTGGAACGCATTCTGGCCGCTACCGAGCAATCGCTGCGTGACCTGATGGGCAACAGCAACGAACTGCGCAATCTGAAAGCCGCCGATTTTACTGACGAACGCTTCGGGGTGCCGACCGTCACCGACATCATCAAAGAGCTGGAAAAACCGGGCCGCGACCCGCGTCCTGAATTCAAAACCGCACAGTTTGCTGACGGCGTAGAAACCATGAACGATCTGCTGCCGGGAATGATCCTGGAAGGGGCGGTCACCAACGTCACCAATTTCGGCGCGTTTGTTGATATCGGCGTTCATCAGGATGGCCTGGTGCATATCTCTTCGCTGTCGAATAAGTTTGTCGACGATCCACACACCGTGGTGAAAGCGGGCGACATTGTGAAGGTGAAAGTGCTGGAAGTGGACCTGCAACGTAAGCGTATCGCGCTGACCATGCGTCTGGACGAGCAGCCGGGTGAAACCAATGCGCGTCGCGGCGGCGGGAATAACGATCGCACTCAGGGCAATCGCCCAGCGCCAAAAGCGGCGAAACCGCGTGGTCGTGACGCCCAGCCTGCGGGCAACAGCGCGATGATGGATGCGCTGGCGGCGGCAATGGGTAAAAAGCGCTAAGTTTAAACCGTGTGCCGGATGACGGAATCAATACCTTATCCGGCATATTTAATATATCCCCCGCTTTTCACCACAATATATTTATCACTTTATTAACAGATGAAACCTTAATTAAACATTAAGATTCTCAATAATTACCTCCGCGAACCATTCTTTCCCTACCAGAATAAATATTGAGGAATATCAAAATTGGCTCAAATTATTATCCAATTGTACATTCCGTCACATTTATTCTATTGATGATAGAAACCATTCTCATTATCATTGTTTTGTTGATTATTTACTCTTTCCTTACGTTGGCTAATCATCTGGTCTCATGCCGCCCTGTCGCCCCATGAGGTAATCATCCAGTTAGCGAGATATAAGTAGGTCCCTATGCAATTCACTCCTGACAGTGCGTGGAAAATTACCGGCTTTGCCCGTGAAATCAGCCCGGCTTATCGTCAGAAACTGTTGTCACTTGGCATGCTGCCCGGCTCCTCCTTCAACGTGGTACGCGTCGCCCCGCTCGGCGATCCTATCCATATCGAAACGCGTCGCGTAAGTCTGGTATTGCGTAAAAAGGATTTGGCGTTATTAGAAGTGGAAGCGGTTTCCTGTTAATACAGTGAGTCTATAAAAATGAAAAAACTAACCATTGGTTTAATTGGTAATCCTAATTCCGGCAAGACAACTTTATTCAACCAGCTCACCGGCGCGCGCCAGCGTGTAGGCAACTGGGCTGGCGTTACCGTGGAGCGTAAAGAAGGTCATTTCGCCACAACGGACCATCAGGTCACGCTGGTGGATTTACCCGGCACCTATTCTCTGACGACAATCTCATCCCAGACCTCTCTCGATGAGCAGATTGCCTGCCACTATATTTTAAGCGGCGACGCGGATCTGTTGATCAACGTGGTCGATGCTTCAAACCTTGAACGCAACCTCTACCTGACGTTGCAACTGCTTGAGTTGGGCATCCCCTGCATCGTCGCGTTGAATATGCTGGATATCGCTGAAAAGCAGCAAATCCGTATTGATATCGACGCCCTCTCAGCACGTCTTGGCTGCCCGGTGGTTCCGCTGGTTTCCACCCGCGCCCGCGGCATTGAAGCGCTGAAGCTGGCGATCGATCGCTACAAAGAAAACGACACTGTCGAGCTGGTCCATTATGCCCAGCCGTTGCTGCAGGAAGCGGACTCCCTCGCCGACGCGATGGCCAAAGATATGCCGCTCAAACAGCGCCGCTGGCTGGGCCTGCAGATGCTGGAAGGCGATATCTACAGCCGCGCCTATGCGGGTGATGCCGCGCAAAATCTCGATGCCTCTATCGCACGCCTGAGCGAGACTATGGACGATCCGGCGCTGCACATCGCCGATGCGCGCTATCAGTGCATTGCCGCTATCTGCGATACCGTCAGCAATACTCTGACGGCAGAACCGAGCCGTTTCACCACCGCGGTAGATAAAATCGTTCTCAACCGCTTCCTCGGGCTGCCGATTTTCCTGTTCGTGATGTACCTGATGTTCCTGCTCGCCATTAACATCGGCGGCGCGCTGCAACCATTGTTTGACGTTGGCTCCGTAGCACTCTTTATCCATGGTATTCAGTGGATTGGCTACACGCTGCACTTCCCGGACTGGCTCACTATCTTCCTGGCCCAGGGCCTTGGCGGCGGGATTAACACCGTGCTGCCGCTGGTACCGCAAATCGGCATGATGTACCTGTTCCTCTCCTTCCTTGAAGACTCCGGCTACATGGCGCGCGCCGCGTTTGTGATGGACCGTCTGATGCAGGCGCTGGGACTGCCGGGCAAATCGTTCGTCCCGCTGATCGTCGGCTTTGGCTGTAACGTACCGTCCGTGATGGGCGCACGTACGCTGGACGCCCCGCGTGAGCGTCTGATGACCATTATGATGGCGCCGTTTATGTCCTGCGGCGCACGTCTGGCGATTTTCGCCGTCTTTGCCGCGGCGTTCTTTGGTCAGAACGGCGCACTGGCGGTCTTCTCGCTGTACGTACTGGGTATCGTGATGGCTGTGTTGACAGGCCTGATGCTCAAACACACCATCATGCGTGGTGAAGCAACGCCGTTCGTGATGGAGCTGCCGGTATACCACGTGCCGCACATCAAGAGTCTGATCATTCAGACCTGGCAGCGCCTGAAAGGCTTCGTTCTACGTGCAGGTAAAGTCATCATCATCGTCAGCATTTTCCTCAGCGCGTTTAACAGTTTCTCGCTGAGCGGGAAAATCGTCGATAACATCAACGACTCTGCTCTGGCCTCCGTTAGCCGTGTTATTACTCCCGTGTTTAAACCGATTGGCGTTCACGAAGATAACTGGCAGGCAACCGTAGGTTTGTTCACCGGCGCGATGGCGAAAGAAGTGGTGGTGGGTACGCTGAACACGCTCTATACCGCGGAAAACATTCAGGAAGAAGAGTTCAACCCGGCAGATTTCCAACTTGGTGACGAGCTGCTCGGCGCAGTGGATGAAACCTGGCAAAGCCTGAAAGACACCTTCAGCCTGAGCGTACTGGCTAACCCTATCGAAGCCAGCAAGGGCGACGGCGAAATGGCGACGGGCGCAATGGGCGTGATGGGCGAGAAATTTGGCAGCGCCGCCGCCGCGTACAGCTACCTGATCTTTGTTCTGCTGTATGTGCCGTGCATTTCAGTGATGGGCGCTATCGCACGTGAATCCAGCCGTGGCTGGATGAGTTTCTCGATTCTGTGGGGCCTGAATATCGCCTACTCTCTGTCGACGCTGTTTTATCAGACGGTCAGCTACAAAGAGCACCCGACCTACAGCCTGGTGTGCATTTTAGCGGTCATCCTGTTTAACATCGTGTTACTGGGCCTGCTGCGTCGAGCTCGCAGCCGCGTGGACCTCGCACTGCTGGCAACCAACAGAACGGCGAGTTCCTGCTGTTCCAGCACGACTGGCGATTGCCACTAAGGTTATCGACAATGGCATCACTTATTCAGGTTCGTGATTTATTGGCTTTGCGGGGGCGCATGGAGGCGACACAAATAAGCCACACGCTGCATACCCCGCAGCCCATGATTGACGCCATGCTGAATCAGTTAGAAAAGATGGGCAAAGCGGTGCGGATTCAGGAAGATGCCGACGGGTGTCTTTCCGGAAGCTGCAAAAGTTGCCCGGAAGGTAAAGCCTGCCTGCGCGAGTGGTGGGCTTTGCGCTAATCAGATGCTCTTTGCCGGATGGCGCTACGCTTATCCGGCCTACAAATGATGCAAACGTCCAGGCCGGATAATTCGTTTATGCAGATATCCGGCTTTTTGCGTAATGGATTCCACATAGATTTCATTATTTCAGCAAAAAAGATCTATCCTCCAGCCAGCTACCCGCGAAGGTGATGGTTACATTTACACCATTATTGAACATCAAAGCAGCGCCGATGCTCACATGGCATTTCGGCTAATACGCTATGCCATTGCGGTAATGCAGCGTCATCTGGATGCGGGACATAAGAAGCTGCCTCTGGTAATCCCCCTACTTTTTTATCATGGTGCAGCAAGCCCATACCCCTATTCACTTTGTTGGCTGGACGAGTTTGATGACCCGGAGTCCGCCAGACAGCTTTATAGCACCGCGTTTCCACTGATCGATATCACCGTTGTGCCCGATGACGAGATTATGCAGCATCGCCGGATGGCGCTGTTGGAACTCATCCAAAAACATATCCGTAAACGCGATTTGATGGGGCTGGTAGAAAAACTCGCCATCCTGCTTGTTAAAGGACACGCTAATGACAACCAGTTGAAAGCCTTGTTTAATTACCTGATCCAAGCCGGAGACACCATGCATTTTGGGGAATTTATTCATGAAGTCGCCGAACGTTTACCCCAACACAAGGAGAGATTGATGACAATCGCTGAGAGGCTACGGCAGGAAGGACATTTTAATGGTCTTCAGGAAGGCCATCGGAAAGGATTACAAGAGGGGTTACAAACAGGTCTACAACAAGGCAAACGAGAGGAAGCTTTGCGCATCGCGACGACCATGATAGCGGATGGTATCGACAGATTAACAATACTCAGAATTACCGGGCTTAGCGCTAAAGACCTGCCTGCGCAACCGCATTAATTTCAGGCCCGGCAAGCGCGACGCTACCGGGCAAGTCAACATTGGCTATAGCTGTTGTTTTAACGCCACCAGCGCTGAGCAGAACTCCGCCGGATGCGAGATAAACGGCGCATGCGCCGCCTTAGCAAACACCAACGACTCGCTCTGCGGCCACAGGGCATCCAGCATCGGGACGACTTTGCGCGGCACCAGGCCATCAAGATAGCCGTATAGCCGCAGGAAAGGCATTTCCACCGTGCACAGCGGTTCTCGCAGATCGACCGTTTTCAGGATCTCCAGCCCGCCATTAAGCACTTCGACGTCCGGCATGGGTAAAGCCAGCACCGTTTTCTTCAACGCTCGCGCATCCTGACGCGCGGTTTCCGTACCCATCGTTTGCAATGCCAGAAAACGCTCCACTGTACGCTGGAAATCTTCGCTCAACTGCTGCTGGAAGCCTGCCAGCACCTCTGGCTTGATACCCGGCCACTCATCCCGCGCGCTAAAGCAAGGGGAAGACGCGACGGTCACCAGCGCCTGAACACGCTCAGGATGCGTTAGGGCTACCTGACTCGCGACCAGCCCGCCCAGACTCCAGCCGAGCCAGATAGCTTTCTCCGGTGCCTGATTCAATACCCGCTCAGCCATCTCTTCCAGCGACATTGCACCGAAACCCTGGCTACGACCAAATCCCGGTAAGTCGACAAGATGCAGCGTAAAATGCGAACTCAGTTCCTCGCTTATGCAATGCCACACTTGCGCATTCAGTCCCCATCCGTGCAGCAGCACAAGATGGCAATTTCCCGAACCCTGGGTCTGCCACCAGATGTCATTCATCAGTTATTGTTCTCTTTTAGCCTGAAAGGATGCATCTATGCTAACAGTACCGGGATTGTGCTGGCTATGCCGAATGCCCCTGACGTTAGGGCATTGGGGGATCTGCTCAGTCTGTACGCGGGCAACGCGCCAACACGCCAGCCTATGCCCCCAATGTGGACTCCCTGCCGCTCATACCGTCATTCCCTGTGGGCGCTGCCTGCAAAAACCGCCGCCGTGGCAGCGGCTGGTCACCGTCAGCGACTATGTTCCGCCGTTGAGCGGGCTTATCCACCAGCTCAAGTTTTCGCGATGCAGCGAAACAGCCTCCGCTCTTTCGCGTTTGCTGTTGCTGGAGGTACTACAGGCCCGGCGCGTCAGCGCCCTTCCTCTGCCGGACAGGCTGGTCAGCGTCCCGCTCTGGCAACGTCGACACTGGCGCAGAGGGTTTAATCAGAGCGATTTACTGTGCCGTCCGCTTGCACGCTGGCTGGGTTGCGACTGGGACAGCCAGACCGTCTCGCGGGTTCGGGCAACCGCCACGCAGCACCATCTCAGCGCCCGATTACGTAAACGTAACCTGAAAAATGCCTTTCGCCTTGAATTGCCGGTGCAGGGACTCCATATGGTTATTGTGGATGATGTCGTCACTACCGGAAGTACCGTCGCGGAAATCGCGCAGCTGCTTTTACGCAACGGCGCGGCGACTGTCCAGGTATGGTGCCTGTGTCGAACCTTGTAGAGCCTCGATGATGGGCGTATTATAACCAAGTAAAATAGTCAACTATTAGGCCATTACTATGATCCATATTTCCGATGCTGCACAAGCGCACTTTGCCAAACTGCTGGCAAATCAGGAAGAAGGGACACAAATCCGCGTATTTGTGATTAATCCCGGCACGCCTAACGCTGAATGCGGCGTTTCTTATTGTCCGCCGGACGCCGTGGAAGCAACCGACACCGCCATTAAATTTGACCTGCTGACCGCATATGTTGATGAACTGAGCGCACCGTATCTGGAAGATGCAGAAATCGATTTCGTTACCGACCAGTTAGGCTCCCAGCTGACCCTGAAAGCACCAAACGCCAAAATGCGTAAAGTTGCCGATGATGCACCGCTGATGGAACGCGTGGAGTACATGCTGCAATCGCAGATCAACCCACAGCTGGCTGGTCATGGTGGTCGCGTATCTCTGATGGAAATCACCGATGAAGGCTACGCCATTCTGCAGTTTGGCGGCGGCTGTAACGGCTGTTCAATGGTCGATGTGACGCTGAAAGAAGGTATCGAGAAGCAGCTGCTGGCTGAATTCCCTGAACTGAAAGGCGTTCGCGATTTAACCGAACACCAGCGCGGCGAGCACTCTTACTACTAACGACCAGACTTGTAAGCCCGGTAAGACGCATCCGCGTCGCCACCGGGCATCGATGCCGGATGGCAGCGTAAACGCTTTATCCGGCCTACGCCCTTACATTTCTCTGCACGTATCCTGTAATAATCCCCCGCATAATTTGACCAGCCTCTCATAATTTAAATTTTGCCTGCCCAGGTGATTTTCAAGCGCCACATGTTACCCGTATCATTCGTATCAGCACCTAACACACACATAATAGTCCGCTAAACTGATTAGTTTTGCAGGCAACCAGCATTGGTGCTGAGAATACTCTGTTCCCGGTCGGGACAATCGGAATTTGTCATCTAAACACTGACGTTACCCATAACAAAGTTAAGGCCAGGTAAATCATGCCATTAGTCATCGTTGCTATCGGTGTAATCTTGTTACTCCTCCTGATGATCCGTTTCAAAATGAACGGCTTCATCGCTCTCGTCCTGGTGGCGCTTGCTGTCGGATTGATGCAAGGGATGCCACTGGATAAAGTCATCGGTTCAATTAAAGCCGGCGTCGGCGGAACCCTTGGCAGCCTCGCCCTGATTATGGGTTTTGGCGCCATGCTGGGCAAAATGCTGGCGGACTGCGGCGGCGCACAGCGCATCGCAACCACCCTGATTGCTAAATTCGGCAAAAAACATATTCAGTGGGCGGTGGTATTAACCGGCTTCACCGTTGGTTTTGCCCTGTTCTACGAAGTTGGTTTCGTACTGATGCTGCCGCTGGTGTTCACCATTGCCGCTGCTGCCAATATCCCGCTGCTGTACGTTGGCGTGCCAATGGCTGCGGCACTGTCCGTAACGCACGGCTTCCTGCCACCGCACCCGGGTCCAACCGCTATTGCCACCATTTTCCACGCAGATATGGGTAAAACCCTGCTGTTTGGTACGATTCTGGCAATCCCGACCGTTATTCTCGCCGGTCCGGTATACGCACGTTTCCTGAAAGGCATTGATAAGCCAATCCCGGAAGGTCTGTACAGCGCAAAAACCTTCACTGAAGAAGAGATGCCAGGCTTTGGCGTCAGCGTCTGGACCTCTCTGGTCCCGGTTATTCTGATGGCGATGCGCGCCGTGGCGGAGATGATTCTGCCGAAAGGTCATGCTTTCCTGACGGTTGCAGAATTCCTCGGTGACCCGGTCATGGCAACGCTGATTGCAGTGCTGATTGCGATGTTCACGTTTGGTCTGAACCGCGGACGTTCGATGGATCAGATTAACGACACACTGGTGTCTTCAATCAAAATCATCGCGATGATGCTGTTGATTATCGGCGGCGGCGGTGCCTTCAAACAGGTCCTGGTTGATAGCGGCGTGGACAAATACATCGCTTCAATGATGCATGGCTCTAACGTGTCTCCGCTGCTGATGGCATGGTCTATCGCTGCAGTACTGCGTATCGCATTGGGTTCCGCAACCGTTGCAGCGATCACCGCTGGTGGGATAGTGGCGCCGCTGATTGCAACAACCGGCGTAAGCCCTGAGCTGATGGTTATTGCGGTTGGTTCCGGTTCTGTCATCTTCTCCCACGTGAACGATCCAGGCTTCTGGCTGTTCAAGGAGTACTTCAACCTAACCATCGGTGAAACCATCAAGTCATGGTCAATGCTGGAAACCATTATCTCCGTCTGCGGTCTGGTAGGGTGTCTGCTGCTGGGTATGGTGGTTTAATCGAGACAGTTTGTAGGCCGGATAAGGTAAAGCCGCCATCCGGCAATGTGCGTCAGAATTACCTGATGGCGCTGCGCTTATCAGGCCTACGTGCTACGAACTATCACCATAAAAAAGCCGGGGAAATCCCCGGCTTTTTACTTCTTCTTCGCCGCCGCTTTTCGCCGCTTATCCAAATCCTTAATCAGCTTATTCACTCTCTCATCGGCAAACATCTGCTCCAGCGTGGCGGTGAGCTTACGCCGCCAGTTTTTGTACTGGTCGCTGGTCCCCGGAATGTTGACCGGTTCAGCCATATCCAGCCAGTCTTCCGGTTGTAGGCCCAGCAGCGCACTGTTGCTGTCAGCGATGTAGCGTTGCATGCCGCGATTAAGAATCGGCGTCATCGACATCAGGGATGCCTTGTGACCGGCACGTTTTGGCAGGCAGCCGTATTTGTGCAGCGCGTCCAGCAGCCCCTGTTTCGCCAGTTCTCGGTCCTGATACAACCCGCGCAGCACGACTTCATCCGGATACAGGCCCAGTGCTTTACCCAGCGTCAAATCGCCGCTATCCCAATAACCTTTAAGCGTAGGAAGGTCATGCGTCGCCGCGACTGCCATTGATTGTTCCGGGTACGCTTTCGGCGTACGGAAGTTTTTCTCATGGTCATTCTCGAAATAAAGCACTTTGTAGGAGTACACGCCGCTGTCACGCAGCTTGCTGACGATCTCCACTGGCACAGTACCCAGATCCTCACCAATTACCATGCAGTGATGACGTTTACTCTCCAGCGCCAGAATTGAAAGCAGGTCATCGACCGGATAGTGCACGTAAGCGCCGTGATCGGCAGTTTCACCGTAGGGGATCCACCACAGACGCAGCATCGACATAACATGGTCGATACGCAGCGCACCGCAGTTCTGCATATTGGCGCGCAGCAGTTCGATAAACGGTTCGTAGGCGCGTGCCGTAATGATGTGCGGATCCATCGGCGGCAGCCCCCAGTTTTGTCCGAGTGGACCGAGAATATCCGGCGGCGCACCAACCGAGGCTTTCAGGCAATACAGCTCGCGGTCACACCAGGTTTCCGCCCCACCTTCGGCCACGCCAACCGCCAGATCGCGATACAGTCCAATCGGCATCGCAAAACTCTGGCTGGTTTTCCAGCAGTCAGCAAACTGGGTATACGCCAGCCACTGTAACCACAGGTAGAAATCCACATCGTCACGATGTTCTTCGCAGAATCGTTTTACCTCTGGCGAGTCCACTGACTGGAAAGCTTCCGGCCACACCGGCCATCCCCAGCGCAATGCGTCCTCTTTCACCTGATGCGCATGCAGCGCATCAAAGGCTGCCTGCCAGTAGAGGCTGTCCCCTTCCTGAGACACAAACTGGCGAAATGCCGCCATCTGCTCATCATCACGTGCGGAGAAGCTTTTCCACGCCATACGTAGCGCCGTCATCTTCAGTGCAGTAACGGCAGAATAATCAACCCACTCGGCATCGCGCGCACGTTGCAGAGCTTGCTGAGTCGCGGGTTTCTGCCACCACGCCTGCGCCTCTTTACTCAGGCGGAAATCGTCTACGGCGTTCACATCAATATAAATCACGTTCAACCAGCGGCGTGAAGACGGGCTGTACGGGCTGGCGCTCTCCGGGTTAGCCGGATACAGCGCGTGAATAGGATTTAGCCCGATAAACGCGCCGCCGCGTTGCGCCACATCTACCAGCATGGCGCGGAGATCGCCAAAGTCGCCAATCCCCCAATTCTTTTCTGATCGCAGGGCGTAGAGCTGAACGCATGCGCCCCACAGCTTCTGCCCGGCTAACAGCGCCTGCGGTTCATAGCAGCGCTTTGGCGCCACGATGATACGACAATGGGTACGCAGCTCGCCCTGGGTCAGGGTCAACGTGTGATACCCCTCCGGCAGCTTCGCCGGAAGAGTGAAAGATTTACCGCCGACGGCATGCCCTTTGTGCTGCACGCCCTCTTCGGTGGTCAGCAGCCAGTTAAACTCTCCGCTTCCCTCAACCGCCAGCGGCATTTTCTTGCCAGCGGTGTAGACCATGACATTCGGCACCGGAGTTACCGCCACCTGAGTGGCAGCGGTGGTGCGATGCATGGCGTCAAGCAAACGCCGTTTGGTTTCGGCACCAATAGACTGCGGTTTACCGTGGGCATTAATGTAATTGGGGCTGATCCCCGCCGCCAGCGCGGCATTATCCAGACGTTTGCTTTCCATCGCGATTCCTTAACGTTTCGCCTGCCAGATACGAGCCTGATAATCGCGGATGGAGCGATCCGAGCTGAACATGCCGCAACGTGCGGTATTCAGAATCGCCGCCCGGGTCCAGGCTTCCTGGTCACGATACAACACGTCAACCTGCTTCTGAGCTTCAACGTAGGCCGCGAAGTCCGCCATCACCAGATACGGGTCGCCGCCCTGCTTGCCGATACTGTGCAGCATCTGGTCAAAGGCATGCTTGTCGCCGTCGCTGTATTTCCCGCTTTCCAGCTCTTTCAGGACAGCATCCAGCACTTTGTCTTTTTTACGCCATTTCACCGGGTCGTAGCCTTTGGCTTTGAGCACCTTCACCTCTTCCACGGTATGACCAAAGATAAAGATATTCTCGTCACCCACCTTCTCGGCGATTTCGACGTTTGCGCCATCCAGCGTACCAACGGTTAACGCACCGTTCAGCGCCAGCTTCATGTTACCGGTGCCGGAAGCCTCTTTCCCTGCGGTTGAAATCTGCTCAGAGATATCCGCCGCCGGGATCAGCATTTCCGCCGCCGAGACACAATAATCCGGCAGGAAGACGACCTTCAGCTTGTCGCCCACTTGCGGGTCGTTATTGATAGTTTGTGCAACCTGGTTAATGGCGAAGATGATATTTTTCGCCAGGTAGTAACCTGGAGCAGCTTTTGCGCCAAACAGGAATACGCGCGGCACGCGATCTGCCTGCGGGTTCTCACGGATTTCTTTGTACAACGCCAGAATATGCAGCAGGTTGAGGTGCTGACGCTTGTACTCATGCAGACGTTTAATCTGAATATCAAAGATAGCGTTAGTCGTTATTTCAATACCGGTACGCGCTTTAATAAACTTCACCAGGCGCTCTTTGTTCGCCAGCTTGATGTCGCGATACTGCTGACGGAACTTCGCGTCGTCGGCGTATTTTTCCAGGTTAATCAACTGGTCGAGATCGTTGGCCCACTCTTTTTTCAGCGTTTTATCCAGCAGTGCGGCAAGCGCCGGGTTGCACTGCTTAATCCAGCGACGTGGGGTAATCCCATTGGTGACGTTATGGAATTTGTTCGGCCAGAGCTGGTGATATTCAGGGAACAGATCTTTCACCACCAGATCGGAGTGCAGCGCCGCCACACCGTTAACCGCAAAGCCGCTGACCACGCACATGTTAGCCATGCGCACCTGTTTGTTGTGCACCACCGCCAGCTTCGCCCAGACTTCAGCATCACCCGGCCAGGTTTTATCGACCAACGCCTTAAAGCGCTCGTTAATCTCTTTGATGATTTGCATATGGCGCGGCAGTAGCGCTTTCACCAGCTTCTCGTCCCAGCACTCCAACGCCTCTGGCATAAGGGTGTGGTTGGTGTAAGCAAAGGTTTTGCTGGTAATGGCCCACGCATCGTCCCAGCTCATCTGGTGCTCATCAATCAGCACGCGCAGCAGCTCAGGAATGGCAATGGTCGGGTGAGTATCGTTGAGCTGAATAACTTCAAAATCCGCCAGCTCATGAAGTTTACGCCCTGCCAGATGATGGCGGCGCAGAATGTCAGCTACAGAACAGGCACACTGGAAGTACTGCTGCATCAGGCGCAGCTTTTTACCCGCGGTGTGGTTATCGTTCGGGTACAGCACTTTCGTCAGTTTTTCGGCGTCGATGCCCTGCTGCTCTGCGCGCAGGAAATCACCGTCGTTAAATTTGGTCAGGTTAAACGGATGCGCGTGGCTGGCCTGCCACAGACGCAGCGGTTGCGCTACGCCGTTACGGTAGCCGAGAACTGGCAGATCCCAGGCCTGACCGGTGATGGTAAAACCTGGCTCCCAGTGGCCTTCTTTGCTGACCTTGCCGCCAATCCCAACCTGCACATCCAGCGCCTCATTGTGGCGGAACCACGGGTAGCTGCCACGATGCCAGTCATCCGGGGCTTCCATCTGTTGCCCATCGGCAAACGACTGACGGAACAGGCCGTACTGGTAGTTGAGGCCATACCCTGTCGCCGACTGGCCGACAGTCGCCATCGAATCGAGGAAGCAGGCTGCCAGGCGCCCCAATCCACCGTTACCCAACGCCGGATCGGTCTCTTCTTCCAGCAGGTCGGTCAGGTTGACATCATGTGCTTTCAGCTCATCGCTCACCTCCTGATACCAGCCGAGGTTGAGTAAGTTGTTGCCGGTCAGACGGCCAATCAAAAACTCCATCGAGATGTAGTTAACGTGACGTTGATTTTTTGCCGGTTTCGCCGCAGGCTGGGCGCTGAGTAACTCAGCCAACGCCCCACTCACTGCCTGCCACCACTGGCGCGACGTCATTTCTTGAGCCGACAGTAAACCGAAGCGCTGCCACTGACGCGTCAGGGCAGCCTGAAATTGATCTTTGTTGAAAGTAGGCTGTGACATAGGGGTTCCAGATCCTTAGGTAATAAAACAACGTTATCGCTAGTTTGCCTGGCTCGTTGTTGACATTCCTCATCCTGGCACGGATTAGGGAGGGAGGAGGAGCGGGGATGAGCATAAAAGTGTGATCGCCGCCACTTTATTATTACCAACTACGCTAATAAATCGACTGACTTCGCGGTGCACTGTACCTGAGACACCTCACCTGGTTTGACAAGAATCAGCATAATGCATTGCAAGAAGAGAAGACTAAGTATTAGTTATTATTTTTACAACAAGAACTACAGCCGTTTTTTAAAATAACAAGACGGTTGAAATTAAAATAACTCGAGAGCACACTGAGATAAACATTCGACAAAAAATAAATCAAACAAATATTATCCGGGGAACTATATGGCAAATTTATCTTGGATTACTCTTAAAGGCGAATTACAGGGTGATATTTCTGAAAGCTGCGGCACCAGGAACTCTATAGGAAATAAATCTCAGACAAATCATCTCAACCAAATTATGATTTATGGGCTTGAGCATGAAACATGCGCGTCAGCAGAACGTTAATCACCATGAACTCCAGATTATCAAACCTGTTGATCGTTCGTCCCCTTTGTTAAACAAAGCGATCAACGATAACGAAACGCTGGAGTGCGAAATATCCCTCTATCGAACCACACCTACAGGAATGCAAGAAATCTATTATAAAATTAAATTATTCAAAGCACATATATCAAACATTAAATTAATAGTCTCTCATAATATAATTGAAAACGGTAACGAAGCACAAGAACGCGTTTCTTTTATTTATGAATCGATTAGTTGGGAACACTGCATGGCAAGTACCAGCGCTTATAGCTTATGGAGTGAACGTACTTTCTGACGCCAGACATCCCTTAATAAGGAAAAATCATGCGCAAACGCAACAACGCATTAAATGGCAGCTCACTCGGGTTACGGAACGAATGGCCACAGGCAAGTGATTTTAATAGCTGGCATACCATGAACCCTGTGCAGCGCGATATGGCCTTTATGGATGGCTCATTTATCACGCAAAGTCATCACATCCTTCTGCTCACTCTCGAAGAAGCACAGCAGGTGGCGGACGATTTAATTGGCGGAGTGGATAAATTTTTTTCTTACCGCGCAGCACCCGGTAATATCAAAGATGGCCTGGATGGCTTCCGCAGTCTCTCTAAGCTCACCACCTATTACAATTCCGCACAGGAGCTGGTCTTTAATTTTACGGCAATCCGCATTAAAGCCATTGAATACAAAGTCGGCGGGAAAACCTATATCAAAATTACCGGGTATCCCGCCCTGCGCCGGATCCTTAACGGAACCCGCTATGGCGCCAGTCATCCACAGATGCTGGAAATGGCGATTGGTAGGCGTGGGCTTTATAACAGCCTTAGAAATGGCGTCAAATATTGCATTTACTTCTCACTTGCCTGGCGAGCAATCGAACTGATCTTTAAGTGTGATTATGATCTGGTGGATTTTTTGGTAGATATCTCAATGGATGCTGCAAAGGCGGTGGTGTCGGGGGTAGTGATTGGGATCATTGGAGGGATAGCGATATTATTTAGTGCACCAATATTCCTTACTACCGTCTGCATCATCATATCAGGATTCGCGCTTAATGCGAAATTAAACTCTCTTGATGAAAATACAGGATTGTCAAATTCATTAAAAGAAAAACTACGAACTTATATACTCCATAATAAAAATAGAATTGATAACTATGGTTTCGACTCACCATATTTTTACTCATTTTAAGATAATTATATGAAAAAAATATATATGCGCCTGATGGCTATTCTTGTCATTGTTTTCCTCCTTTGGATTCTTGACACACAACTCTTTGGATACGTAATGACTGATTTTTTATCCATCATAAAAATGGGTGATATTGTTTCCTATAATCATACACTTGTGCTAATAGGCGGAATACCTACTATTATTGTGATGACTATCAGTTTCGTCAGAATACTGTTCAGCAAAAGCTTTAAATATCAAAATTTCCCCAAATCGATTGAGGCGTGGGTTACGTGTGCCGTCGTAATCCCCTTTGCAGTAGGTTTGATTGCAGACTGTATTGCGCCCTTTTTCTTTCTGGCATCGTCATACACCCGTTGCCCTCAGGAAAAATTTGATGATTATCATGTCATTGATATCTCACTCTGCGAAACCATCATTGATAACCGTAGATTTTGGTAATAGGCTCATTCAGAGACTTCTTTTGTGGGCAACAATACCGATCTTTAAGTCTGATTATGATCTGGTGGATTTTTTGGTAGATATCTCAATGGATGCCGCAAAGGCAATGATATCGAGGGGGATTGGGATGCTGGTTACTGGAGCATTGGCAATATTTAGTGTTCTGGTAGTATTCACGACTCTTGGCATTATTATCGTAGGATTATTTTTCAAATATTAATTAAATTACCTTGTTCGGTAATGAACGACCGTTATCTCCACTAAAAATGAGGATTAAAACATTGCATCCCCATCGTCAATAATCGTTTCCGATAAAAATTATCACCAAAAGTAACAATTCAGACAATGCTATAAAAGCAAATGCTGATCCTTCAGAAGGTGTACAATCGCAAGCCTTGACCTTACGCCTCAGCAACTACGCATCCTGACACCGGTTTCAGTACGTGTCTATCATCTTAAGAATTTGTGACCAAGTGCAAATTAAGACAGTCCAATCCCGGACATAACTTGCAATAAATCTTAATCTGGCCGACCTTATATCTATTAATTACGAAGCGCAAAAAAAATCATTCTTCCCTATTTTCACACAGTGAAGTGACTAACTTATGTTGATTCCGTCTAAATTAAGTCGTCCGGTTCGACTCGACCATACGGTGGTTCGTGAGCGCCTGTTGGCTAAACTTTCCGGCGTGAACAATTTCAGGCTTGCCCTGATAACAAGTCCTGCTGGTTATGGAAAAACAACGCTGGTTTCACAATGGGCGGCGGGGAAGAACGACTTAGGCTGGTACTCTCTGGATGAAGGCGATAATCAACAAGAGCGCTTTGCCAGCTATCTGATCGCCGCCATCCAACAGGCAACGGGTGGACATTGCACCACCAGCGAAGCGATGGTGCAAAAGCGCCAGTACGCCAGTCTGACGTCACTGTTTGCCCAGCTATTTATCGAACTGGCCGAGTGGCACCGTCCGCTCTACCTGGTGGTGGATGATTATCATCTGATCTCCAATCCGGCTATTCACGAAGCGATGCGTTTCTTCCTGCGTCACCAGCCTGAAAACCTCACGCTGGTCGTACTGTCGCGCAACCTGCCGCAGTTAGGTATTGCCAACCTTCGGGTGCGCGATCAATTGCTGGAGATAGGCAGCCAACAGCTGGCCTTTAACCATCAGGAAGCCAAACAATTTTTCGACCGACGCTTGTCCTCTCCCATTGAAGCGGCAGAAAGCAGCCGGATGTGCGATGACGTTGCTGGCTGGGCCACAGCGTTACAGCTGATCGCCCTTTCCGCCCGCCAGAACAATAACTCTGCTCACCAGTCGGCACGACGCCTCGCCGGGATCAACGCCAGCCATTTGTCCGATTATCTGGTTGATGAAGTGCTGGACAGCGTCGACCTCGGCACCCGTCACTTCCTGCTGAAAAGCGCCATTCTGCGTTCCATGAACGATGCGCTGATCGTCCGGGTTACCGGGGAAGAAAATGGCCAGATGCGGCTGGAAGAAATTGAGCGCCAGGGGTTATTCCTGCAGCGGATGGATGACGTTGGCGAGTGGTTCAGCTATCACCCGCTGTTTGGCAGCTTTTTACGCCAGCGCTGCCAATGGGAGTTGGCGAACGAACTGCCCGAAATACACCGCGCCGCCGCCGAAAGCTGGATGGCGCAAGGCTTCCCCAGCGAAGCTATCCACCACGCGCTGGCGGCCGGTGACGCCCATATGCTGCGCGATATCCTGCTTAATCATGCGTGGGGACTGTTTAACCACAGCGAGCTGACGTTACTGGAAGAGTCGCTGAAAGCCCTGCCGTGGGAAAGCCTGCTGGAAAATCCGCGTCTGGTTCTGCTACAGGCCTGGCTGATGCAGAGCCAGCACCGCTACGGAGAGGTTAACACCCTGCTGGCGCGCGCAGAGCAGGAAATAAAAGGCGACATGGAGCCAACGCTGCACGCCGAATTCAACGCTTTACGGGCGCAGGTAGCGATTAACGATGGCAACCCTGACGAAGCCGAACGCCTGGCAAAACTGGCGCTGGATGAATTACCCATCGCCTGGTTCTATAGTCGTATCGTCGCCACCTCGGTGCACGGCGAAGTCCTGCACTGTAAGGGCGATCTCACGCGCTCTCTGGCGTTAATGCAGCAAACCGAGCAAATGGCACGTCATCATGACGTCTGGCATTACGCACTGTGGAGCCTTATCCAGCAAAGCGAAATTTTGTTTGCCCAAGGCTTTTTACAGGCCGCCTGGGAGACTCAGGAAAAAGCGTTCCAGTTGATCAAAGAGCAGCACCTGGAACAGCTGCCGATGCACGAGTTCCTGGTGCGCATTCGTGCGCAGCTACTGTGGGCATGGGCGCGTCTGGATGAATCAGAAGCCTCTGCCCGTAGCGGTATTGAACTGCTTTCCACTTTCCAGCCGCAGCAGCAGCTACAGTGTCTGGCGCTGCTGGTTCAGTGTTCACTTGCGCGGGGCGATCTTGATAACGCTCGCAGCCTGCTCAACCGTCTGGAAAACCTGCTGGGCAACGGTCACTATCACAGCGACTGGATCTCCAACGCCGATAAGGTGCGGGTGATTTACTGGCAAATGGTGAGCGACAAAAACTCTGCCGCCAACTGGCTGCGCCACACGCCGAAACCAGAATTCGCCAATAACCACTTCCTGCAAAGCCAGTGGCGCAACATCGCTCGCGCGCAAATCCTGTTGGGTGAGTTTGAACCGGCTGAAATTGTGCTGGAAGAGTTGAATGAAAATGCGCGCAATCTGCGCCTGATGAGCGATCTGAACCGTAACCTGCTGCTGCTTAATCAGCTCTACTGGCAGGCAGGGCGCAAAAATGACGCCCAGCGTGTGTTACTCGAGGCCCTACAGCTGGCGAACCGCACCGGGTTTATCAGCCACTTTGTTATCGAAGGCGAGGCCATGGCGCAACAACTGCGTCAGCTGATTCAGCTCAATACCTTACCGGAACTCGATCAGCACCGCGCCCAGCGCATTTTGCGTGAAATTAACCAGCATCATCGCCATAAATTCGCCCACTTCGATGAAGGGTTCGTTGAGCGTCTGCTGACTCACCCGGAAGTACCGGAGCTTATCCGCACCAGCCCGCTGACCCAGCGCGAATGGCAGGTTCTGGGACTAATTTATTCGGGCTACAGCAACGAGCAGATCGCCGCAGAGCTGGCCGTCGCGGCAACGACCATCAAGACGCACATCCGCAATTTGTACCAAAAGCTCGGCGTCGCACACCGCCAGGATGCGGTGCAACATGCGCAGAAGCTGCTGAAAATGATGGGATACGGCGTTTAGTTAATGCCTGATACGCGACGCTTATCAGGCCTGGAATTACCTTAGCACAGCTCTAACTGAATATGATGGTCAGCAATCACCTGCATCACACCAGCAGGCGGCAGCGTGTCGGTATACACCGCATCCACCATGCTGATGCTGCCCATATTCACCATCGCGTTACGCCCAAACTTCGAGTGGTCCACCACTAGCATCACATGACGTGAATTCTCAATGATCGCGCGTTTGGTGCGAACTTCGTGATAATCAAATTCCAGCAGCGAACCATCGCTGTCGATACCGCTGATGCCTAAGATGCCGAAGTCCAGACGGAACTGAGAAATAAAGTCGAGGGTCGCTTCGCCCATAATACCGCCGTCGCGGCTACGCAGTTCGCCACCGGCGAGGATTATGCGGAAATCCTCTTTCGCCATCAGCGTATTCGCCACATTGAGGTTGTTGGTCACAATGCGTAAATTGCTGTGATTGAGCAGCGCGTGAGCCACCGCTTCCGGCGTGGTTCCGATATCAATAAACAGCGTAGAACCGTTCGGGATCTGCGTGGCAACTTTGCGAGCAATGCGCTCTTTTTCCGCCGTCTGCGTTGCTTTACGGTCATGCCACGGGGTGTTAACCGAGCTGGATGGCAACGCCGCGCCGCCGTGATGGCGCAAAATCATGTTCTGATCGGCCAGATCGTTAAGATCGCGGCGAATCGTCTGCGGGCTGACGGAGAAATGCTCCACCAGCTCTTCAGTACTGACGTATCCCTGTTTTTTTACCAGCTCGATGATCGCGTCATGTCGTTGTGTTTGCTTCATTATTGTTCCCTGAAATTTTGCCGGATGCGCTGACGCTTATCCGGCCTACAAATTGGTCCAAACGCACACCGCCTTCCGGCACCACAAAACTTGAATCAAGTTCGTTTTCGTACATTTATAGTATCGGCAAACGCCATTGCCAAACCCACGGCCAACCCGGCGATATGAGCGCCATTCGCCATCGACATGCCGAATAGATCAAACCAGCCGGCAACAATCCAGATCAAGGCAAAGATAATCAAACCACGCTGCAGGAAAATACCGCTCTGCGGATCGCGCTCGCCGCGCAACCACACGTAGCCCATCAGCGCATACACCACGCCAGACAATCCACCAAACCACGGGCCGCTAAATTTCTGCTGAACATAGCCGCTCAACAGGGCGCTGATCACGGTAATAACAATCAGTTTTCCACTGCCCAGACGCTTTTCAACCGCACCGCCGAGATACCACCACCACAGCAGGTTGAACAGAATATGCATCAGCGAGAAGTGCATAAAAGCGTGGGTGAAATAACGCCAGAATTCAAATTTCAGCGAAGGGTCAAACGGCCATGCCAGCCAGAGCATCACAGCCTGGTCGCCCAGCACGTTCATCGCGATAAACACCAGCACACACGCGGCCATCACCAACCAGGTTACCGGACCTGCGCGTTCGCGCAATGTGGCCAGGAACGGATAACGTTGGTAGCGCAGACCGCTGTCGGTCTGACCCGACTGCCAGCTTGCTGCGAGGTAGCGCGGATCGCCCGGATTCTCCAGAAACCGCACCAGTTCAGCGTGCACGCGCTGAGCTTGGGACTCATCCGCCAGCCAGACATCCGTTTGCTGATGTTGTTGAATCGTCAGGATAACGCCCTGTGTCGCCATATAATCAACAAATGCCTGCGCCACGCGGGGGTTAGCAAAAGAGGTAATCATCAACATGGTTGCTGTCGCTTATTCCACACAAAAGAGCACAGTATATATATCCTGCCCGTTTCAGGCTGCATCTTTGTTAGCTTACGAACCGTATGCCACTTCTGCCGGAAAATGTCGATGCCAGGCGTCGAAGCCGCCATCAACGCTGTAAACCGCGTCATAGCCTTGTTGAAGAAGATATTGCGCCGCACCTTTACTGCTGTTGCCGTGATAACACATCACCAATACGGCGGTGTCGAAATCATGCTCGCGCATAAACGACCCCAGCGTGTCGTTCGTCAGATGAAACGCCTGCGGGGCATGACCCATCGCATAGCTTTGCGGGTCACGAATATCCACTAACACCGCCGCCCCCTGATGCAGCTTCTGATGCGCTTCTTCGACATTAATACATTCAAACTGATCCATTGCTCTCTCTTCTTTATATGGCAGGTGACGCTTTTCGGACATGTTACTTCTTAGTGTACGTCCCGACGGCAGTTAAACGCCATAATGTTATATGTATCACTGTAAATTGTTTATCCGATGTTACCAATGGCGCGAATCTTTGCTATTATGCTCGATAACGAACATTAATGAGCTATAACGAAAGTGCGAGAGGCCAGCATGGAAACCAAAGATCTGATTGTGATAGGTGGAGGCATCAACGGTGCCGGTATCGCGGCAGATGCCGCTGGACGCGGTTTATCCGTGCTGATGCTGGAAGCGCAGGATTTAGCCTGCGCCACCTCTTCCGCTAGCTCCAAACTCATCCACGGTGGCCTGCGCTACCTGGAACACTACGAATTTCGTCTGGTGAGCGAAGCGCTGGCCGAACGTGAAGTGCTGTTGAAAATGGCACCACACATCGCCTTCCCTATGCGCTTTCGTCTGCCCCACCGCCCGCACCTGCGTCCGGCGTGGATGATCCGGATTGGTTTGTTTATGTACGATCATCTGGGCAAACGCACCAGTTTGCCAAGTTCTACCGGTTTGCGTTTTGGCGCAGATTCTGTAATGAAACCTGAGATTGTGCGCGGTTTCGAATATTCTGACTGCTGGGTAGACGATGCACGACTGGTTTTGGCAAACGCCCAAATGGTCGTACGCAAAGGCGGAGAAGTATTAACCCGCACTCGCGCCACCTCTGCTCGCCGTGAAAACGGTTTGTGGATTGTTGAAGCTGAAGATATCGATACCGGCAAAAAACACACCTGGCAGGCGCGTGGCCTAGTCAACGCCACCGGTCCGTGGGTGAAAGAGTTCTTTGACGACGGTATGCACCTGCCATCGCCGTACGGTATTCGCCTGATTAAAGGCAGCCACATCGTGGTGCCGCGCGTCCATACCCAGAAACAAGCTTATATTCTGCAAAACGAAGATAAACGCATTGTGTTTGTTATCCCATGGATGGACGAATTCTCGATCATCGGGACGACAGACGTTGAATACAAAGGCGATCCGAAAGCGGTGAAAATTGATGAAAGCGAGATCAATTACCTGCTGAAGGTTTACAACGCGCACTTTAAGAAGCAGCTGGGCCGTGATGATATCGTCTGGACTTACTCGGGCGTGCGTCCGCTGTGCGATGACGAGTCTGACTCACCGCAGGCAATCACCCGTGATTACACGCTGGATATCCACGACGAAAACGGCAAAGCGCCGCTGCTGTCGGTCTTTGGCGGTAAGCTGACGACCTATCGTAAGCTGGCTGAACACGCGATGGAAAAACTGGCATCGTACTATCAGGGAATTGGTCCGGCGTGGACCAAAGAGTGCATTCTGCCAGGCGGTGACATTGGCGGCGATCGCGAAGACTACGCGGCCAAACTGCGCCGTCGCTACCCGTTCCTGACCGAGTCGCTGGCGCGCCATTATTCTCGCACCTACGGCAGCAACACCGAATGGGTCATCGGCGAAGCCACCTCGCTTGCCGAGTTAGGTGAAGACTTTGGCCATGAGTTTTATGAGGCCGAGCTGAAATACCTGGTCGATCACGAATGGGTTCGTCGTGCGGAAGATGCGTTGTGGCGTCGCACGAAAGAAGGTATGTGGCTGAACGCTGAGCAGCAGTCGCGCATGACCCAGTGGCTGGCTGAATACATTGAGAAGCACCAGCTGTCGCTGGCGTCCTGATAAAAATGCCGGATGGCGGCGACGCCTTATCCGGCCTACAAAGGTGCATAAACGTAGGCCGGGCAAGCGCAGCGCCCCCGGCCTCGTGTTTTACAACCGCACCGAATCAATATGCCAGATGTTTTCGGCGTACTCTTTGATCGTCCTGTCCGACGAGAAGTAGCCCATGTTGGCGATATTAATCATCGACTTAGTGGTCCACTCTTCCGGATGACGATACAGCTCATCAACCTTATCCTGACAATCAACGTAACTACGATAATCCGCCAGCACCTGATAGTGGTCGCCAAAGTTGATCAATGAGTCCACCAGGTCGCGATAGCGTCCCGGCTCCTCTGGGCTGAATACGCCACTGCCGATCTGCGTCAGCACCTGGTGCAGTTCCTCGTCTTTCTCGTAATATTCACGCGGCTTATAGCCCTGACTACGCAAAGCCTCAACCTCTTCCGCCGTATTACCAAAGATAAAGATATTTTCTGCGCCCACATGTTCCAGCATCTCGACGTTGGCACCATCCAGCGTACCAATGGTCAACGCGCCATTCAGCGCAAATTTCATATTACTGGTCCCGGAGGCTTCGGTCCCGGCCAGTGAAATCTGCTCAGACAGGTCGGCAGCAGGAATTATCACCTGCGCCAGGCTGACGCTGTAATTGGGGATAAACACCACTTTCAGTTTGTCGCCAATTTGCGGATCGTTATTGATCACTTTCGCGACATCGTTGATCAGATGAATGATGTGCTTCGCCATGTAATAGGCCGAAGCCGCTTTACCGGCGAAGATATTCACACGCGGCACCCACTCGGCGTCAGGATCGGCCTTAATGCGGTTGTAGCGGGTGATCACATGCAGCACGTTCATCAGCTGACGTTTGTATTCGTGAATACGCTTGATCTGTACGTCAAACAGCGATTTCGGATTCACTACCACGTTAAGCTGCTGGGCAATGAGCGTGGCCAGACGTTTTTTGTTCTCCAGCTTCGCTCGGCGTACCGCCTGGTTCACCAACGGGAAATCGCAGTGCTGTTCAAGCTCGCTCAACTGGCTGAGATCGGTACGCCAGGTGCGGCCAATATTCTCATCCAGCACCTCAGAGAGCGGCGGGTTAGCCAGCGCCAGCCAGCGACGCGGCGTCACACCATTGGTCACGTTGCAGAAGCGAGTCGGGAAAATCTTCGCAAAGTCAGCAAACAGCGACTGCACCATCAGGTTGGAGTGCAGTTCAGACACACCGTTAACCTTGTGGCTCACCACGACCGCCAGCCATGCCATACGCACCCGGCGGCCGTTAGATTCATCGATAATCGACGTCCGCCCCAGCAGACCGGTATCGTTCGGATACTGCTCCTGCAGCGTTTTCAGGAAGTAGTCGTTAATCTCAAAAATGATTTGCAGATGGCGCGGCAGAATTTTGCCCAGCATATCCACCGGCCAGGTCTCCAGCGCTTCGCTCATCAAAGTGTGGTTGGTATACGAGAAAACCTGACAGCACACTTCAAACGCATCATCCCAACTGAACTTGTGCTCATCAATCAACAGACGCATCAGCTCAGGGATCGACAGCACCGGATGGGTGTCGTTGAGGTGAATGGCGATTTTATCCGCCAGATTATCGTAGGTTTTGTGCAGTTGATAATGCCGATTCAGAATGTCCTGCACCGTGGAGGAGACCAGGAAATACTCCTGGCGCAAGCGCAGCTCGCGTCCTGAATAGGTGGAGTCATCCGGGTAAAGCACGCGGGAGACGTTCTCGGAGTGGTTTTTATCTTCCACCGCCGCAAAGTAGTCGCCCTGGTTAAATTTACCGAGGTTGATCTCGCTACTGGCCTGGGCATTCCACAGGCGCAGCGTGTTGGTGGCATCGGTGTCGTAACCGGGGATAATCTGGTCGTAGGCAACCGCGAGGATCTCTTCGGTTTCTATCCAGCGCGTTTTCTTGCCTTCCTGCTGTATACGCCCGCCAAAGCGCACTTTGTAGCGCGTATTGTGGCGTTTGAACTCCCATGGGTTACCGTATTCCAGCCAGTAGTCCGGCGACTCTTTCTGTCGGCCATCAACAATGTTTTGCTTGAACATGCCGTAGTCATAGCGAATACCGTAGCCGCGTCCCGGCAGTCCCAGCGTTGCCAGCGAGTCCAGGAAGCAGGCCGCCAGGCGCCCGAGGCCACCGTTGCCAAGACCCGGGTCGTTTTCTTCATCGATCAGATCTTCCAGATCCAACCCCATACCTTCCAGCGCATTTTTGACATCGTCATAAATACCCAACGATAACAGTGCATTGGAAAGCGTGCGGCCAATCAGAAACTCCATTGACAGGTAATAGACCTGACGAGTTTCCTGGGATAATTGCGCACGGTTAGAACGCAGCCAGCGCTCCACGAGACGATCGCGCACCGCGAACAACGTGGCGTTCAGCCACTCATGTTTATTGGCAATGACCGGGTCCTTACCAATCGTGAACATCAGCTTGTAGGCGATAGAATGCTTAAGTGCCTCTACGCTGAGTGTGGGCGATGCATAAGTAAATGGAGCATTCATATAGGTGATTCCTGGATATCTATTTCAAGCGATAGTAAAGCTCACGGTATGACTTCGCCGCGACTTGCCAGCTAAAATCCATGGTCATGGCCTGACGTTGTACAAACCGCCACAGCGAAGGCCGGGACCACAATACGAAAGCACGCCGGATCGCACGTAGTAGCGACCAGGCATTACTATCTTCAAATACAAACCCACTGGCGATACCGTCCGCCAGGTTTTCCAGCGAACTGTCAGAGACCGTATCAGCCAGCCCACCGGTGCGCCGCACCAGCGGCAGCGTGCCGTACTTCAGTCCATACAACTGCGTTAAGCCACATGGCTCAAAACGGCTGGGAACCAATATCACATCGGCTCCACCCATGATGCGGTGCGAGAAGGCTTCGTGATAGCCAATCTGCACGCCCACTTGCCCCGGATGTTCCGCCGCCGCGGCGAGGAAACCTTCCTGCAACACCGGATCGCCCGCGCCAAGTAACGCCAGTTGCCCCCCCTGCTCTAACAGACCCGGCAGAGCCTCCAGCACCAGATCCAACCCTTTCTGACTGGTCAGACGGCTCACGACAGCAAACAGCGGCACTTTGTCGTTAACCTTAAGTCCCATCGCGATCTGCAGCTGACGTTTGTTCTCCGCCTTCTCTTCCAGCGTGTCACGCGTATAGCGCGACGCTAGCAGCAGGTCGGTTTCCGGGCTCCAGATTTTTTCATCCACGCCGTTCAGCACGCCGGAAAGCCGTCCTTCCCGATGACGCTGCTGCAACAGACCTTCCATACCATAGGCAAACTGCGGCTCGGTAATCTCCCGCGCGTAAGTTGGACTCACTGCCGTAATGTGGTCTGCGTAGTACAACCCGGCCTTCAGGAACGAAATCTGGCCGTTAAACTCCAGCCCGTGCACATTAAAGAACGACCATGGCAATTGGATGTCATCCATATGCTTTGCATAAAACATGCCTTGATAAGCCAGGTTGTGTACGGTGAACACCGATTTCGCCGGATGGCCGCGCGCCGCCAGATACGCCGGGGCCAGACCGGCATGCCAGTCGTGCGCATGCACCACATCCGGGCGCCAGAATGGGTCAAGGCCGCAGGCCATTTCACATCCGGCCCAGCCAAGCAACGCAAAACGCAGGACGTTATCGGTATAAGCGAACAGGTTGGTGTCGTGATACGGGCTACCGGGACGGTCGTAAAGATGCGGCGCGTCAATCAGGTAAATACCCACGCCGTTGAAATGCCCGAAAAGCAGCGTGATACGTCCAGCGAAGGTATCGCGACGCGTCACGACCTGTGCATCGGGAATGCCGCGACGAATATCTGGAAACGCCGGGAGCAACACGCGGGCATCCACGCCGTCCGCAATTTGCGCGGCAGGTAACGCCCCAATAACATCCGCCAGTCCCCCGGTTTTTAACAGGGGGAACATCTCTGAACAAACGTGTAAAACCTGCATTATCGCTCCTGTTTGATCTGCAGTTTGCGCAGCATTTCACGCGTGACCAGCACAATGCCTTCCTCTGAACGGTAGAAACGACGCGCATCTTCTTCCGCGTTTTCACCTATCACCATGCCTTCAGGAATAACGCAGGCGCGGTCGATAATGCAACGACGTAAGCGGCACGAACGTCCCACCCACACTTCAGGTAACAACACTGCCGAATCAATGTTACAGAATGAATTCACCCGCACGCGCGGGAACAGAACGGACTGCACCACCACCGAACCTGAAATTATGCATCCGCCAGAAACCAGCGAGTTCAGCGTCATTCCGTGGCTACCGGAACGGTCCTGCACAAATTTCGCCGGTGGCAGCGATTCCATGTGCGTTCGGATTGGCCAGTCCTGGTCGTACATATCCAGTTCAGGCGTCACCGAAGCCAGATCAAGGTTCGCCTTCCAGTAGGCTTCCAGCGTCCCCACATCGCGCCAGTACGGTTCGGATTCCGGGTCAGACTGCACGCAGGACAACGGGAATGGATGTGCATACGCCATGCCAGCTTCGGTGATTTTCGGGATAATGTCTTTGCCAAAATCGTGACTGGATTTTTCATCGAGATCATCTTCCGCCAGCAGTTCATACAGATAATCGGCGTTGAAAATGTAGATCCCCATACTGGCAAGAGATTTGGTCGGGTCGCCTGGCATGGCTGGCGGGTTGGCGGGTTTTTCAACGAACTCGATAATTTTATCGGTGTCGTCCACGTCCATCACGCCAAACGCGCTGGCCTCTTCAATAGGCACTGGCATACAGGCCACGGTGCAACGCGCGCCCTTCTCGACGTGGTCGATCAGCATGCGTGAGTAGTCCTGCTTATAAATATGATCGCCCGCGAGGATCACCACGTATTCCGCTTTATAGCGTCGAATGATGTCCAGGTTTTGGGTGACGGCATCCGCCGTTCCGCGATACCAGTTTTCACCCTGCATTCTCTGCTGGGCAGGCAGCAAATCGACAAACTCATTCATCTCTTCGCTAAAGAACGACCAGCCGCGCTGAATATGCTGCACCAGCGTATGGGACTGGTACTGGGTGATCACGCCAATACGGCGGATCCCGGAGTTAATACAGTTGGATAAGGCAAAATCGATAATGCGGAACTTACCGCCAAAGTGCACAGCAGGTTTGGCACGTTTGTTGGTCAAATCTTTTAAGCGGGTACCGCGGCCACCGGCCAGGATCAGGGCAACAGATTTTAATGGCAGCTGGCGCGCCAACATTACACGATCGTTCTTCTCTAAACTCACCATGACTAACTCCTTTTTTATCTTCTCTGGAACACACACAGTCCGTGCGCAGGTCCCTGCCAGACAGCCGTAAGCACCGGATTATCCTCTCCGGCAAATGGGGGAATGGCATGCCATTCCCCTTCAGGTAAAACGATATCTGTCACCTCAAGCGTGGCGTTTATTGCAATCAGAAAACGGTCTGAAAGCTGGATTTGCATCTGCCTCGGGCCGTTTTGCCACTCATCCGCACTTAAGGGTTGTGCGTACTTATTCAGCCAACGAACATTGCCATCGCCCTCTTCCCACCAACAATCCCCTGTTAATGCTGGGATTTGCCGGCGCAGATGAATCAGCGCGGCGGTAAATGTGGTTAGCCCACTGTTTGCCTGTTGCCAGTCCAGCCACGTTAAGGCGTTATCCTGACAATAAGCGTTATTGTTGCCGTGCTGGCTATGACCATGCTCATCGCCCGCCAGCAACATCGGCGTCCCCTGGGAGAGCAACAGCGTAGTTAACAGCGCATGAATGCTGTCGCGCCGCCGCTCAATCAGGTCCAGCGTGCCGCCTAATCCTTCTTTACCATGATTGTCGCTGTAGTTATTGCTAGTGCCGTCGCGATTTTCCTCACCATTCGCTTCATTGTGCTTATTTGTGAAGCACACACAGTCGCGTAGCGTAAAACCGTCGTGCGCGGTCACCAGATTGACCGTGGCGCTGGGTTTGCGGCCCTGGCGTTTAAACACATCGCTGGATGCGGCAAAACGCCCGGCAAACTCGCCCAACGAGAGATTACGCTGGAGCCAAAAGCGCCGCGTCGCATCGCGGAAATGGTCATTCCACTCGGCAAACGGAGGGGGGAAATTCCCCACCTGATACCCGCCTTCACCAATATCCCACGGTTCCGCAATCAGCTTCACGCGTGAGAGCAGCGGACAGGTTTGGATCGCGGTAAACAGCGGCGCATCCTGACGAAACGCAGGTGTACGCCCCATGACGGAAGCCAAATCAAAACGAAAACCATCTACATGGCAGGTTTCAACCCAATAGCGCAGGCATTCACATGCGTATTCCACAACGCCGGGATGGCTCAAATTGAGGGTGTTCCCACAACCGGTCCAGTTGTAGTAATCACCATCGTCCCTGATCCAATAATAGCTACGGTTATCAATTCCGCGCAGCGAGAAGACAGGCCCTTCGAGATCCAGCTCGGCGCTGTGGTTCAAAACGATATCGAGAATGACCTCAATCCCCGCTTTGTGCAGCGCTTTTACCGCGTCGCGAAACTCATCAAGCGCACTCTCCGGCGAACAGGCATAGGCCGGATGCAGCGCGAACATGGCCACCGGGTTGTAGCCCCAGTAATTCGACAGGCCCAGCCGCTGAAGTCGTGGTTCGCTGGCAAAATGCGCCACCGGCAGCAGCTCCAGCGCGGTAATGCCGAGACGCTTGAAATAGTCGATCATCACCGGATGACCCAGCGCTTTGTAGGTTCCGCGAATCTCTTCCGGCAGGTCAGGATGCAAATACGTCAACCCTTTGACATGCGCTTCGTAAATCACGGTATTGCCCCACGGCGTGCGCGGCGGGGCATCATCCTCCCAGTCATAATGGTCGGACACCACCACGCCCTTCAGCGCGATGGTGGCATTATCATGGTGATCCGGTTCATTTAGCCCGCCGTGCAGCAGCGGGTTATCTTTTAACTCGCCCTCGACCCGACGGGCGCAAGGGTCGAGCAGCAGCTTGGCTGGGTTAAACCGGTGGCCCTGCTGCGGTTGCCATGGGCCATGGACGCGATAACCATAGCGCAGACCGGGCCGGGCGTTGGCCAGATAGCCGTGCCAGACATCGCCGCTACGCCCCGGCAGGTCGTAGCGGAGTTCGCAACCGTCCTCGTCAAATACGCATAATTCAACGCGTTCAGCGTGGGCTGAGAAGAGAGTAAAATTAACGCCATGGCCGTCATACGTTGCACCATGGGGGGTGGCGTTGCCGGTTGCCAGTTGCGTCATTCCCCCTCCCGAACCAGCCAGATCGTTGCCAACGGCGGCAACGTGAGGCTCAGTGAATGCTGACGACCATGACTGGCGATTTCATCACTGTGCACCGCACCGCCGTTGCCAGTATTGCTGCCGTGGTAATGCATCGAATCGGTATTGAGGATCTCACGCCATTTCCCCGGCTGATTGATACCGAAGCGATAGCCGTGGCGGGGCACAGGCGTAAAGTTACTGACCACGATGATTTCATTGCCGACCTTGTCACGACGCACGAAAGCCAGCACCGAACGTTCTTTGTCATCCACCACCAGCCACTCAAAGCCATAGGCGTCAAAGTCGAGCTCGTGCAGCGCTTTGTGATGACGATAGGTGAGGTTCAGATCGCGCACCAGACGCTGTACGCCGTGATGCCAGTTATCACCGCCTTCCAGCAGGTGCCAGTCGAGGCTGGCGTCGTGGTTCCATTCACGTCCCTGCGCAAACTCGTTGCCCATAAACAGCAGTTTCTTGCCTGGGAAGGCCCACATCCAGCCGTAGTAGGCGCGCAGGTTGGCAAACTTCTGCCACGCATCGCCCGGCATGCGGTCGAGAATCGATTTCTTGCCGTGCACCACTTCATCGTGCGACAACGGCAGGACAAAGTTCTCGGTGTAGTTGTACAGCATGCCGAAGGTCAGCTTATCGTGGTGATGTTGGCGATAAACCGGATCCAGCTTCATGTAGTCCAGCGTGTCGTGCATCCAGCCGAGGTTCCACTTATACCAGAACCCTAAACCGCCCATGTCCTGCGGTCTTGAAACGCCAGCAAAATCAGTGGACTCTTCCGCCATGCTCACCGCACCAGGCACCTGTTCGCCAAGAATACGGTTGGTATTGCGTAAAAACTCAATGGCTTCGAGGTTTTCACGACCGCCAAATTCATTTGGGATCCATTCACCTTCTTTACGGCTGTAGTCGCGATAAATCATCGATGCCACGGCATCCACGCGCAGCGCGTCGATACCAAAGCGCTCAATCCAGTACAGGGCGTTGCCCACCAGATAGTTGCTGACTTCACGGCGACCGTAGTTGTAGATCAGCGTGTTCCAGTCCTGGTGATACCCTTCTCGCGGGTCGCTGTGCTCATACAGCCTGGTGCCATCAAACTCTGCCAGACCAAAGTCGTCCGACGGGAAATGGCCCGGCACCCAGTCAAGAATGACGTTCAGCCCCGCCTGATGCGCGGCATTCACAAAATAGCGGAAGTCATCGCGCGTACCAAATCGACGGGTCGGCGCATACATGCCGGTAGGTTGGTAACCCCAGCTACCGTCGAACGGATGCTCGTTAATCGGCAACAGTTCAAGGTGGGTAAAGCCCATCCACTTGGCGTAAGGCACCAGTTGATCCGCCAGCTCGCGGTAGCTCAGCCAGAAGTTGTTATCGGTATGACGACGCCATGACCCCAGGTGCACTTCATAGATAGAGATTGGCGCATCAAACTGGTTGGCTTTTTTACGCTCCTCGCTTTGCACCACTTTTTCCGGCAGACCACAGATAAGCGACGCGGTTTCCGGGCGCATTTGCGCTTCGAAGGCGTAAGGGTCCGCTTTGATTCGCAGCTTACCGTTGGCATCGATCATCTCATATTTATACAGCTGACCATGCTGCGCACCGGGGATAAACAGCTCCCAGATACCGCTTTCTTTGCGCAGGCGCATCGGGTGGCGACGGCCATCCCAGTAGTTGAACTGCCCAACCACTGACACGCGTTGCGCGTTAGGCGCCCAGACGGAGAAGCGCGTGCCGGTTACGCCATCCATGGTATCCGCATGCGCGCCCAGCGTTTCGTAAGGTCGCAGGTGCGTACCTTCAGATAACAGCCAGGCATCCATATCCTGGATCAGCGGGCCAAAACGATAAGGGTCATCAATCAGATTCTGCTGTCCATGCCAGACAACGGCCAACTGATAGCGAAAGAAATTTTTACGGCGGGGAAGTACTGCACAGAAAAAACCGCGAGAGTCGAGGCAGTCCAGCTTGCCGACTTTGCGTCCGGTTTTGGGTTCGATCACCCACACTTCGGTGGCGTCAGGTAATAGGGCGCGGACTTCAAGTCCAGCGTCAGTTTGGTGCATACCGAGTACGGAAAAAGGATCCGCAAAATGGCCTGCAATTAGCGCATTAATCACGTCTCTATCGATACGAACGGACATGGTTGTCATCCTGTTTTATGGTGTCACCCCTTCCAACTGATTTTCGACATCAGGTAGCGACACTTTTTTTGACCTGAACGGCGCAGCACAATTGTGCATCCTCTCTGCGTCGTCCCACCTTCAGGCAACAACTTAATACCTCCGGTACTAAGTCACCCTTAAAGAATAGCCAATGCTTTATCTTACTCCTGGTAAAAAATGAAACATCTGCGCTTACTCCTGTATTACGCAAAAAAAAGGGTGACTCAGCACCCTTTGATCATTAACAAACCATTACGCCAGTTGACGTAACATGCGGCGCAATGGCTCCGCAGCACCCCAAAGCAGCTGGTCACCTACGGTAAAGGCTGACAGGAACTCCGGTCCCATATTCAGCTTACGCAGACGACCTACTGGCGTGGTCAACGTGCCGGTAACGGCCGCCGGGGTTAACTCACGCATGGTGATTTCACGATCGTTTGGTACTACTTTCGCCCACGGGTTGTGCGCCGCCAGCAGTTCTTCCACGGTCGGAATAGACACATCTTTTTTCAGTTTGATGGTGAACGCCTGGCTGTGGCAGCGCAGCGCGCCGACGCGCACGCACAGACCATCAACCGGGATCACGGAAGACGTGTTGAGAATTTTGTTGGTTTCCGCCTGTCCCTTCCACTCTTCACGGCTCTGACCGTTATCGAGCTGTTTGTCGATCCACGGAATCAGGCTACCGGCCAGCGGTACGCCAAAGTTATCAACCGGCAGTTCACCGCTACGGGACAGGGTCGTCACTTTACGTTCGATGTCGAGAATAGCAGAGGATGGGGTCGCCAGCTCCTCGGCCACATGGCCATACAGATGGCCCATCTGAGACAACAGCTCGCGCATGTGACGCGCGCCGCCGCCGGAAGCCGCCTGATAGGTCGCCACGGAGACCCAGTCGACCAGGTCGTTGGCAAACAGGCCACCGAGGGACATCAGCATCAGGCTAACGGTGCAGTTACCGCCGACAAAGGTCTTAATACCTTTATTCAGGCCATCGGTGATGACATCCTGGTTAACCGGATCGAGAATAATGATGGCGTCGTCTTTCATACGCAGCGAAGAGGCCGCGTCAATCCAGTAACCCTGCCAACCGCTTTCACGAAGCTTTGGATAGATTTCGTTGGTATAATCGCCGCCCTGACAGGTCACGATGATATCGAGCGCCTTCAGCGCATCCAGATCAAAAGCGTCCTGAAGCGTGCCGGTCGCGGTTCCACCGAATGTCGGTGCCGCCTGCCCGAGCTGGGAAGTAGAAAAGAAAACAGGGCGAATGGCGTCGAAGTCACGCTCCTCAACCATGCGTTGCATGAGAACAGAGCCGACCATACCGCGCCAGCCGATAAAACCAACATTTTTCATAGCGTTTTTTTCCTGCAGAGATGTGTGCTGTGTATGTATGCCAGTGTCCTGGTGGCATATCCTTCACCATACAAAATGCAGCCAAAGTCGCAAGTGAAATTAATCAATGATAGCGAAGCCATCAGTAATGCGACTTATCCCGCTGCGCAAGCAAGCAGAAAGTCCGCGGTAATTATCAGGGAATTTGAGTTATGAATGAAATCATTTCAGCGGCAGTTTTATTGATCCTGATTATGGATCCACTCGGAAATCTGCCCATTTTCATGTCCGTATTGAAACATACCGAACCAAAACGCCGCCGCGCGATTATGATTCGCGAGCTGTTCATTGCGCTGTTGGTGATGCTGATATTCCTGTTTGCGGGCGAGAAAATTCTGGCATTTCTGAATCTGCGCGCGGAAACCGTGTCGATTTCCGGGGGCATCATTTTGTTCCTGATCGCCATTAAGATGATTTTCCCCAGCGCCACCGGGAATAGCACCGGGCTTCCGGCGGGTGAAGAGCCGTTTATCGTTCCGCTGGCGATTCCGCTGGTAGCCGGTCCGACAATCTTGGCTTCACTAATGCTGTTGTCGCATCAGTATCCTAATCAGATGGGGCATCTGGTAATCGCCCTGCTGATCGCCTGGGGCGGTACGTTTGTGATTCTGTTGCAGTCGTCGCTGTTTTTGCGTCTGCTGGGGGAGAAAGGTGTGAACGCGCTGGAGCGCCTGATGGGACTGATTCTGGTGATGATGGCCACCCAGATGTTCCTCGATGGCGTACGGATGTGGATGAAGGGGTAATTTCTCCTTTTTGAACCGGATGACATGTTACCCGGAGAACGGTTCCGTTCACGTTATGTTCGTTGCTTCTCTGGAGTTTCTTCACCGGTGAACGTGTTAAGGGGGCTACGCAGCCCCCTTAACAATCCCGGCTCTCCGGCAGGAAAATTGTTGCTGCGCAATACCCTCCGCTTATTCCTCCAGGCTACCGGGCCGGGCGCGAGGAAACGTCCCTGTAAAACGCGCCCTGAGCCAGCATCCATGCTGGCTCCCCCGGCCTTACGGAAACACGTCGGCAATTTTCAGCCGGACCAGCCCACACCTGACCATCTGCGTTTTTATTTGAACAGGTTTGGACAGCAAAACAAATTTAACTGGAAGTCAGAGCGTTGAAGCGATGACACCGGTCCGGCTGAAAATCGATGAGGCGTTGACGGCTGACCGGGTCTGCCCGCAGGGATGCGGGCAGAGGGGACGGCCTGCAGGGACGCAGGCTCGGCCCCGACCCGACAGGCAGACGGAATAAGACGAATAACTCGCGCAGCGACGATTTTCCCGCCGGGAGCCTGGGTTGCAAGGGAGGCGGCGGTGAGCCTCCCTTGCACGTTCACGGGTATCAGCGCTTCAAAGAAATGACACCACTGAGGTGAACGGAAACCTGAGCAATAATCACATGTTCACCCTACATGCTTAACTGAACGGTATTGCGCTGTAATTTCAGGTATTCCTTATGCTTTTAAGTCGCTGATATAACGTATTTTCATTTCTGCGAGGCGCCTTCCGGAATGCCCTCTTGTCAGCATCGTGGATAAGCCTTATCTTCTCGCTGCACCTGCAAAATCAGGTGCCAGAATTAGCCTTCTGAAAATCATACTGGCGACATATACTTCTATGTCGTGCGACTGATTTCGTCTCAATGGCGGGTCGAGCGGGGGCGTCGCAAGACGCGCCGGTATCCAGTATGACCGGTAAGGCTAACTCCGCTCGATTCCGCCACCCGCGAGATTAGCCTCTCCGGTGGTGGTTTAAATAAAACATACTGGAGGCTGCCCTATGGCGACTACCCCTCTCTTTTCACACTCTTTATTTACCCTGCCCTTTAGCCATGCCACGGACTTCACCGAACTGGCGGATAACTGCGAGCGTTTTGTCGAAGGACTAGTTGAATGCCATGACCCGGTTGAAAAACTGGCGATTTGTGCACGTCTGTCGGCCTGTCTCGCGTTATTACAACCGACCTTAACGGAGCCTGTACCGCAGCATCTGCAGGCCAGTCTGACGGTAGATACATTCCCGACCCGTTTTCCCCTTTTCGAGCCTGAGCCAGACCAGATGGGGCGTTACTGCCAGCTTTTGACGCATTTGCTGATGAGCAAAACGCTTTCTGATGATATGGAGCGAGTAGCGGGTGATTTGCTGCAGGATTTGGTGGGCTATTTCGCCGACACGCTGAAAGCGCCGCGTTGGTTGAAAACAGAGGATGGTGTGATGGTGCTGTAAAAAAGCCGGGTGGCGCTTGCACTTACCCGGCCTACGATGCGGATGTGTGCTCGTTTCCAGGCCCGGTAAGCGCAAGCGCCACCGGGCAACAAGACTCAGCTCAACAGCTGGAAAGCAATCATACCGACAATCGCGCCGACCGTACCGAGGATGGTTTCCATCATCGTCCAGGTCTTCAACGTTTGTGCTTCCGTTGCGCCGGTAAATTTACCGAACAACCAGAAACCGGCGTCGTTAACGTGGCTGACCACGATCGAGCCGCCTGCGATACAAATAGACAGTGCCGCCATCTGTGCGCCGGAGAAGTTTAACTGTTCAATCACCGGCATCACCAGACCGACCGCCGTTAAGCAGGCCACAGTCGCGGAACCCTGAATGATACGCACCGCTGCCGCCAGCACGAAGCAGGTAATGGCAATCGGCAGACCCATTCCGGTTAACGCTTCGCCCAGCGCCGGACCGACGCCGGAATCAACCAGCACTTGTTTAAACACGCCACCTGCACCAATCACCAGCAGGATAATCCCCGCCGGTTGCAGCGCATGACCGCAGATCTCCATCACTTTGTCTTTTGGCATACCCTGGCGAATCGCCAGACCGTAAATCGCCACCAGACATGCAACCAGAATCGCGGTAAACGGGTGACCGATAAACTCAAACCATTCGTAAGTTGAAGAACCAACCGGCACAAAGCGCGCGGCGATGGTTTTCAGACCAACCAATACCAGCGGCAGCAGGATCAGCGACAAGCTAAAGCCGAAGGACGGCATTTTACCTTCGCCCAGATGCGGCTCGGTAATGTCATCAGGAATGTTCAGCTCAACGTAACGGCTGATGAAATTACCCCACAGCGGCCCGGCGATAATCATGCCCGGAATCGCGGCACACAGGCCAATCAGGATCATCCAGCCAAAGTCAGCGTGCATCTGCGAAGCCAGCAACATCGGCGCTGGCCCCGGCAGTAAAAACGCAGCCGCCGCCGCTACGCCTGCAAACAACGGAATGACTAATTTAACCAGGTTGGTACCGGTGTGACGCGCCATCGAGAACGCCACGCTGATCAGCAGCACAATCGCCACTTCAAAGAACAGCGGCAGCGCGCAAATCAGACCGGCCAGGCCAATCGCGTAATGCGCGCGGCTGTGGCCGAAGGATTTCAGCATTTTGACGGCAATTTGATCGACTGCGCCGGTCTCATGCAAAATCTTGCCGAACATCGCCCCCAGCGCCACAACAATCGCCAGGAAACCGAGCGTGCCTCCCATCCCTTTTTCCATAGTCGCGGCGATTTTATCGAGCGGCATACCGGAAAAGAGACCTGCACCAATAGACACCACCATCAAAGCAAGGAAGGCGTGCATACGCGCCTTCATCACTAAAAACAGCAGCAATAAAACGGACCCTACTGCTGTTAAAACAAGCGTTAATGTACTCACTACTTACTGCCCTGGTTAATAACCTCAATGGTGCTGGCGACCACACCGTCCAGTGGTTGATCGATATCGACCACCAGTACATCGTTTTCATTCGCACCTGGTTCTTCCAACGCTTCAAACTGGGTCACCAGCATCTGCGTTTTGAAGAAGTGGCCTTTACGCGCTTTCAGACGGCTTTCGATAACGTCAAAATCCCCTTTCAGATAGATGAAAGAGAGGTTCGGGTTACCGTCGCGCAGCTGGTCGCGATAGACTTTTTTCAGAGCGGAACAGACGATCAGCGAAACCTTGTTGGTACGCTGCATCGCAAAAGCGGCGTCATTCAGCGCCTGTAACCACGGTTTACGGTCATCATCGTTGAGTGGCTCACCGGAAGCCATTTTCATGATGTTGCTGCGCGGATGGAGAAAATCGCCATCAAGAAACGCGGCCTGCAGTTGATGCGCCACTTCGCTGGCGACAGCAGATTTACCGCTGCCCGATACGCCCATCAGAACGTAAACGTGGTGATCATGATTAGTCGTGCTCAAAGCGTTGCCCCCACTGGTACAAGAATCTGGAAATTGTTACGGGTAACTGTTATCGGTAACATTGTCCAGCCGGATAAATAGAGAAGCAATATCCATTCGTGCTCGAAGTGTATAAGTGTGAGCTACTTCAAACTTGTTGGCTTAAATAGATCCGCCCGGTGACAAGGTGAAACCTAAATCTAACATTTTAGGTGTGACTGCTTCACCACGGATGCGCGCCAGCAGGCGTTCAGCACCAATGCTGCCCATCCGTTCACGCGGCGTGAGCACGCTCGCCAGACGCGGCTCCATCACCTGTCCGATGTCGTGACCGTGGAATCCAGCAATCGCCATGTCATCCGGGATTTTTAGCCCTAAACGCTGGCATTCGAAGGCCGCCCCTACCGCCAGGTCATCGTTGGTACAGAAAATTCCGTCGAGCTGCGGGTATTCGCGCCGCGCCTGACGGATGAGTTCAATACCGGAGGAGTAGGAAGAAGACTGTTCCACCATCACGCTGTACGGCACCAGGTTGGCATCGCGCATTGCCTGCTCGTAGCCCCTCTGTTTGATGATAGTACGTTCATCAAGACGTGCGCCAAGATAGGCAACATGACGGTGCCCGCGGGCGATGATAGCGGCAGTCATCTGGCGCGCGGCTTCAAAGTTGTCGAAACCGACAGCGATATCCAGGCACGGGGACTGGCTGTCCATCAGCTCAACCACCGGGATACCGGCGACCTCAATCATTTTCAGCGTACGAGGCGTATGGCTACGTTCGGTGAGGATCAGGCCATCGATATTCCACGACAGCATCGATTCCAGGCGCTCTTGTTCCATTTCGGGCTTATAGCCGTAGTGCGCGAGCATAGTTTGATAACCATGGGCGTCGGTGACGGCCTCAATGCCGCGTAACACTTCAGCAAAAACCTGGTTAGTGAGAGACGGTAACAACACGCCGATAGCGCGACTGGTGGCGTTAGAAAGAATATCAGGAGCGCGATTGGGAATATAACCCAGCTCATCAAGTGCAGCGGCAATTTTGCCCCGCAGCGCCACGGAGACCTGCTCCGGGTTACGCAAAAAGCGACTGACCGTCATTTTGGTCACGCCCACGCGGTCGGCTACATCCTGAAGTACGGGTCTTTTCTTTTTCATCGTCCTGAAGCGTTAAAAAGGGATAGATTCCCCCAGTTTACCACGGACGCACGGAATTAATGACAAACGATGAAAAGCCGGATGGCAACGCTTTCGCGTCTTATCCGGCCTACATCAGGTTACAGCACGTTAGACTGGCGGCAGATCAAACAATAACACTTCGCTGTCGCTGTCGGCATGAATAGAAATTGCCTGTTCATCCCAGATTGCCAGACCGTCACTGGTGGTCGCTTTGGTTCCGTTAATGGTGACGTTGCCTTTAACGACCTGGATCCAGACGCGACGTTCAGCGGCAATCTGATGTACCGACTGCTCATCTTTGACCAGCGCCCAACGGTACAGCTCCATATCCTGGTACACTTTCAGTGAGCCATCGCGGGCATCAGGCGACAGCACCAGTTGTTTACCCTGAGCGGCATCGAAACGGCGCTGTTCATAGCGCGGCGTAATACCGTTTTCCTGCGGCATGATCCAGATCTGATACAGATGCAGCTTCTCAGTATTACTCGGGTTGTACTCCGAGTGACGGATCCCCGTCCCGGCGCTCATAATCTGAAACTCTCCGGCCGGCACCTGCTCTTTGTTGCCCATGCTGTCCTGATGTTCCACCGCGCCTTCCAGCACGTAGGTCAGGATTTCCATGTCTTTATGGGGGTGAGTGCCAAAGCCCTGACCTGCGTCGATCACGTCATCGTTAATCACGCGCAGTGCCGAGAACCCCATAAAGTTCGGGTCATAGTAGTTGGCAAAAGAGAAAGTATGCCAGGAATCGAGCCAGCCATGATTCGCATGACCGCGGTCGTTCGCTTTGCGTAAATAGATCATTATGTTCACCCCCAGATGTTTTCGATGGAGTAAGTGTGGACTCATTCCTCCCGGGATCATAGAGGGTGAAAATTGACTCCTCTGTTCAAAAAATATGAACAAGCCCAGAGGAGTCGGTAAAGGCTATTTGGCGAGGGTTATCGTCGCGGGAGAGGCCTGTTCGAAGGCGCGTTCGAGAATCTCCAGGTTGGTTAGAACTTCAGATTCCTTGACGTAATTAGGCGTACCGGCGGTCAGCGTCTGGTACAGCGCATCATAGACGCGACCGTAATCCCCCACCTCCGGCTTCACCTCTTCTTTTACTGTGATGCCGTCATCGTTGACATACTCCAGCATTCCGATGGAATCATCAGCAGCGAAACCTGGCTCACCCGGCATGATATTGGCCTTCAGACTGGTTTCCTGCTGGTCGATGCCGTACTTCACAAACGAGCCTTTGGTGCCATGGACGATAAACTTCGGATAGTCGATTTTCACCAGATGACTGGTTTTAACAATGGCTTTCAGGTCGCCGTAAAACAGCTGCGCTTCAAAGGTATCGTCCGGGTTCGCTTTATTACGCAGGCTGCGGATGTCATAGGCCACATGATCGGGGCGTCCGAACAGCGAGATAATCTGATCCATGGTGTGTACGCCCAGGCCATAAAATGCGCCATCCTGCGGCAGTCCCGGCTTAGTTTCCGCCTCGGGACGGTAGTAATCGAAATGGCTTTCAACCTCAACAATTTCGCCGAGCTTGCCGCTCTCAATCGCTTTTTTAGCAGTGAGAAAGCAGGAGTCAAAACGGCGATTCTGATACGGCGTAACGGTCAGCCCTTTGCTTTGCGCCAGTTCGAACAGCACTTTTGCTTCTGCCAGTGTCGGCGTGAACGGTTTCTCAACCAGCACATTTTTACCCGCCTCCAGCGCACGTTTGGCGTAGTCGAAATGGCTGTCAGCATGGGTACAAACGATCACTAACTTCACCTGCGGATCGTTTAAGATCTCGTCGAGGTCGCTGGTGAAGTGAATATGTGAATACTGCGGCGCCTGCTCTTCCGGCCTGGCGTTACGGCGGAAAATATGCGCGACATGCCAGCTATTTTTGCGGTTGAGGACGTACGGCAAATGGTAGCGAGTGGTACTTTTACCAAAACCAATAAATGCGCAGTGTAAGGTCATGAGACAGTCCTTTTGAAGGTGATTGTCTACACCATAGCGCAAAGCGGCTGGAGACTGAATGTTGGATTCTTTGCCGGTTGCGGCGTTGCCTTATCCGGCCTACAAAACCCAGGTCTCAGCCGTAGGCCGGATAAGCGCAAGCGCCATCCGGCATCATCCCGGGGACAAAATGACAAGTAAGCCAGGCTGAAACAAAACCCCAAAAAAAAAGCCAGCAAAAGCTGGCTAAAGTAATACTGGAAGCAATGTGAGCAATGTCGTGCTTTCAGGTTCTCCGTAGGGTTCCCCTGAACGCAGAGCAATAATAATCATTCTCATTCGCACTTGTCTACTTCTTTTTGCAAAAAAATGCAGTTGACGGAATTTTCTTTCTCAGCGAGGGTAAAGACTCAATTAACCCTGAAGGAGATAAGGAATGAGTGAGATAGTGATACGCCACGCTGAACCGAAAGATTACGACGCAATTCGTCAGATCCATGCCCAGCCAGAGGTGTATCACAACACGCTACAGGTTCCTCATCCTTCCATGGAGATGTGGCAAGAGCGACTAACCGAACGGGTCGGAATCAAACAACTGGTCGCGTGCATTGATGATATCGTCGTCGGACATCTCTGTATTGAGGTCGCGCAGCGCCCGCGCCGCAGCCACGTGGCCGATTTTGGTATCTGCGTTGATGCCCGCTGGCAGAATCGCGGCGTTGCCAGCGCGCTTCTCCGTACGATGATCGACATGTGCGACAACTGGCTGCGCGTCGACCGTATCGAGTTAACAGTGTTTGTGGATAACGAACCTGCGGTTGCGGTCTATAAAAAGCATGGCTTTGAGATCGAAGGGACAGGTAAGAAATACGGCCTGCGCAACGGCGAGTACGTGGATGCATATTTTATGGCACGCGTGAAATAAATTTAAGGGCGAGTCTTATCGCCCTGCTTATTGAAAGGACGCAATAGTGAAAAAGTTTGTTCCCCTGGTTTTACTGGCCTCGCTCTCCCCAGCTTTTGCCACTACCGTACAAAATCTCGATGCCGTACCCGGCGTTATTCAACATACTGAAGGTAAACAGATTTTTGCTGAGCAAATGGCAGGGGCAACACCTGCGAAAGGATTTGGTGAACTTCCACAGGGATTATCAGAGAACCAGTGGATTGGCTGGGTTGCGCCGAACGAAAATCCTAATAATCTGATCCTCACCGGCGCCAAAGCCTGGGGAAAAGAGGGTAAATATATTGGCATTGCCTGTTTTGCTGACAATCAGGCCGATGCCGGGCAGGCAAAAAAGTACGCGGATAACACCTGTCCGGAAAACTACAACAACGGACGCGCCAATAAATTATATCTCGGCGTTTTCTCCTGGCAGAACCAACAGCTGCAGCCGGTTGCCCGCTCGGAAAAACCATTAAACCAGATCTCAGCGTGGAATAAAGCTGCCGAGAAAGAGAGCGATGATGAGTCCGTCAGACCGCTGGCTTATTATACAAAATTGGATCTGGCGCCGTACCGGATCGCTCCCGATACTCTGGCGTTCGGGGTGCGCGGTGGCTACTCCGATGCCTACTCCGGCGGCGGGGCGTTTTATGAAGTGCTGGAACTCTACACCATCAAAGACAGCAAGATAATCAACGTGTTTTCTGACCTTGTTTATTACTATTCGGATATCGCCGGAGACTGGAATAAAGACGGCACAAGGCAGCACGACATCAGCGAGAGTAAGTACATCCTGAAATTGCGGTCGGCAAAGACGCAGGGATTTTATGATTTAGAGGTCGTGAACCTGCAGGATAAAAGCAGCCAAATATTTCACTGGTCTGAATCACTGCAACAGTATGTTCCTTAAGGAACTAATAAGACCTGCAACGTTCAGAAGGCTGTAGGCCATCAATATGGAATAAAAAATATCAACACATATTCAATTAATAATTCACAGTTATTAAATATACAAACACTTGCCCCACACATTATTTATATTCAGATTATCCTCAACAAAACCCACTTAAAATGAAACGTTTTGTTTCTGCTATATACGAACACCATCAAAAAGCGTAATTAAAAATGGAAGAATAAAAACCTCCGTTTTACGATAATACGTAATAAAAGGATAAGGATGTCATGAGTGATATCGTCTATCTGATGGTTTCAGGACAGCAACAAGGCGCCATTTCTGACGGATGTGGAACCCTTGCATCTGTGGGTAATCGCTGCCAAATCGGACACGAGGACGAAATCTTTGCCTTTTCGCTCGCTAATAGTATAACCAGTACTGGCAAAGGCTCTCAGTTGCACGGGCTACGCTTTTGTAAGCTGATCGATAAAAGCACGCCGTTGTTTATTAATGCGATTAACAACAACGAGCAATTGTATATGGAGTTTTATTTCTACCGCATCAATAGATTCGGTAGATGGGAGAAATATTATTATATTCAACTACGAGGAGCATTCTTATCCGGTATTCAGCAGCAGTTCAGTGAAAATAGTTTAGATACAGAAACAATAACCATCAGCTATGAATATATCCTCTGCAAACATCTTATTGCCAACACTGAGTTCAGTTACCTGGCGTTTCCCGAGAATTACAACCGCCTGTTTATCCCACCTCCAAAAACTCCCGCAAACAACGGCCTCAAAACGTTAAACAGCAAAGGGATTGGCAGACTGCTTGCCGCCGGAGGGATCTACAACGGGAATATCGACGGCTTTAGGGAAACGGCGGAGAAGCTGGGAGGCGATGCGCCTGCGGGTTACGAGCAGGTCATGGATAACAAAGGATTACTCATTCTTGGCGCTTCAGTAGTTGCTGGATTAACCATGGGCAGAATGAAATTTCCTGAATTAGAAGAACTGGAGCATTTTGGAGCTAGGGGAGCCGTATCAGGACGAACATTCAATCCCGAGCTTGCAGGGGGGCCAATAGAGAACCTGACAACTGGTGGTGTTACCATTAACAAAGAAGGCATTACTACAGTTGAAAAACATATTTCCAGATTTATTCACGACCCTGCAAATGACGTTATGATTAGCAGGCTTAAAGACATAGAAAAGGGTAAAATGCCACCAGAGCAGGTAGATCTAAATTACTACACTCATGAATGTCGAGAGTATCAACGCTATTGTAATTTAGGCTGGGAAACTGGGCAGCCTGACGGTGATGCAGGATATGACCTTTGGAATCATGCCCACACAGCCACGCTAGAAGATTATAAACTTAAAGGATCGCTTGACGATTTATTCCACCCGGACGCACTTAACTATGATAACTGAAATTGAACTTAACGTACTGAAAGTTATGGCTGAAAAAGATATTAACTGGAACTGGATGAATCTGGATCGCGCACTGTCCTTTAAAGGAATACCTGGTTTCAGCAATGTTGTTAATATTGTCAATAAATTGGCCAGTGAGGGATTGGTAAATATTGAAGATAGCGGACATAAATCCATGCCTTACTACCGCGTTTCAGAGCAAGGATACAAGCTACTGAAAAAATAACTCTGATCGAGGCTCAGCGCAGAAACAGCAAGCCCTCTTCCACCGAAGAGGGCCTCTCAAATCAGTATCCCGCCGTTAAATCATCCACGGAACGCGGGTCAGATGCGCCATACAGTGCACCATCCGGTCCTACCATAATGCTCTGCGTGCTGCCCATCGCTTCCTTCAGCGCGACTTTCTGCCCTTTCTGCTCCAGCAGCTTAATGGTGTCCGGGCTAAACCCTTTCTCAACGCGCAGTTCATCGGGCAACCACTGATGATGGAAGCGCGGCGCGTTGGTCGCTTCGGCGACGTTCATTCCAAAATCAATGCTGTTGACTACCATTTGCAGCACGGTGGTGATGATTCGGCTCCCGCCAGGGCTGCCGGTAACCAGCCAGGTTTTCCCGTCTTTTACCACGATAGTCGGCGACATTGATGACAGCGGACGCTTCTTCGGCCCAACCGCGTTAGCATCGCCGCCCACCAGCCCGTAAACGTTCGGCACGCCCGGTTTGGCGGAGAAATCGTCCATTTCGTTATTAAGCAGAATGCCGGTGTTACCCGCCACAATCCCGGTGCCGAAGGTGGTGTTCAGTGTATACGTCACCGCCACGGCATTGCCGTCTTTATCCACCACCGAGAAGTGGGTGGTTTGGTTACTTTCATACGGCGCGAGCTTGCCGGGCTTGATCTGGCTGGAAGGCTTAGCTTTGTTGATATCAATCTGATCGGCGAGCGATTTGGCATAAGCTTTGTTGGTCAGCGCCTGCCAAGGCACCTTCACAAAATCCGGGTCGCCCAGATACTCCGAGCGGTCGGCGTAGGCATATTTCTCCGCTTCAGCCATTACCTGCATGGCATCAGCGCTGCCAAACCCGTACTTCTTCATATCAAAGTTTTCGAGAATATTGAGGATCTGCACGATGTGAATACCGCCGGAGGATGGAGGCGGCATTGAGAAGACTTGATACCCGCGATAGTCGCCGCTAATCGGCGTACGCTCCACGGCTTTATAGCTGGCTAAATCCTCTTTGGTCATCAACCCGCCGTTTTTCTGCATTTCCTCCGCAATCTGATCGGCAATTGCCCCTTTATAAAACGCATCCGGACCGTTCTCAGCAATCATCTCCAGGCTTTTCGCCAGGTTCGTTTGCACCAGCTTATCGCCCTTTTTCAGCGGCTCGCCGTCTTTCCAGAAAATGGCTTTGCTGTTCTCGTGATTAGGGAGCACTTCGCTGCCATAGGTTTTCAGATCGTCTGCCAGCGCGTCGTTAACCACAAAGCCTTCTTCCGCTAGCTTCATTGCCGGGCGCACGACTTTGTTCAGCGGCATCGTGCCGTATTTCTCCAGCGCCAGCGAGAAACCCGCCACGGTACCCGGCGTACCGGATGCCAGATGCGACGTTAGTGACTTTTTCGCATCGGCGTTGCCATGTTCATCGAGGAACATGTCGCGGGTCGCGCCAGCGGGAGCCATTTCACGAAAATCGATCGCCGTGGTGTTACCGTCTTTGGTACGCAGCAGCATAAACCCGCCACCGCCCAGATTGCCCGCCTGCGGATGCGTCACCGCCAGCGCGTAGCCAACGGCTACAGCGGCATCAACGGCATTCCCGCCCTGTTTCAGAATATCCACCCCAACCTGGGTGGCTAAAGCATCTACGGAAGCCACCATCCCCTGTTGCGCACGAACGGGATGGAACACATCTTCCTCGACACCGTAGGATACTGGTGGTGGCGCAGCCGGCGCGGCAGCCACGCTAAAACAACTTCCTGAGAGCAGAGCAGCAATGGCTACCCGGCGTAAAAACGTCGGTTTTATCATCGTTATTCTCCAGATGTACGGGGGTCGGCCCCCACTAAGCCTGGTGCATAACTCTGAAATAATCATCGTAACGGCGAGAAAGGAGTAAACTTAAATGATCCCCGAGAGGAGAAAAGCGATGAAACGACTCTTACTTTTAGCCATGCTCTTGCCGTTTGCAGGCTTTGCACAGCCCATCAACACCATGAATAACCCGAATCAACCCGGTTATCAGATCCCGAGTCAGCAGCGTATGCAAACCCAAATGCAATCACAGCAGATTCAGCAGAAAGGGATGCTCAACCAGCAGTTGCAAACGCAGACGCGCATGCAGCAACAGCATATGGAAAACCAAATCAACACGAACACCCAGCGCGTGCTGCAGTCTCAGCCGGGCGAGTTGAATTCTGGACAGCAGCAAATGCTGCCTAACAGCAACGGAGGGATGTTGAGTGGAACCCGTAATCCGGACAGCTCGCTCAATAAGCAACATATGCTGTCGGAGAAAAAGAACGGCGACATGCTGAAGCCCTCCAGCACGCCGCAACCTAACGTTCCGTTAAAAACGATTGGGCCTTAACTGGGCTGGAAATCCGGACCAATGGTATCAATGGCATCGGTACAGATGCTGTCTACGCCCCAGCGCAGCAGTTCTGCCGCGCGCTGGGGTCGGTTTACGGTATAAACCAGTATACGTAGCCCAGCATCGCGCAGCGCATCCACGCGCGCCTCATCCAGCAGCTTATGATTAAGATGAATAGAGACGCAGCCAAGCCGCGTGGTCAGCTCACGCCAGTCCTCGCGCCATTCATCCAGCAGCAAACCTCTCGGCAGTTCAGGCACCGCCTGCTGCGCCGCTTCTAGCGCATCAATTTCAAAAGATGACAACAGCGGTGACGTCATTCCCGCCCACAATTCACGTGCGGCCAGCGCCACGACCTTCCCGGTGAGCGCCCCCGTCCCGGTGGTGGGTTTGATCTCAATATTTGCCATCATGCCGTGCTGGCGACAGCGCTCAGCAACTTGCGAGAGCAGCGGCAACGGTTCGCCTTTAAACTCACCGCTAAACCAGCCGCCGGCGTCCACGCGCAATAGATCCTGCCAGTTCAATTCGCCAGCCACGCCCCAGCCGTTACTGGTGCGTTCCAGGTTGTCGTCATGCAGTAAGAAGATCTCACCGTCTTTCGACAATTTAGCGTCAAACTCGATCATGGTATGCCCATATTGCGCCCCCATGTCGATTGCCGCCAGGGTGTTTTCCGGGGCTAACTTACCGCCGCCGCGATGGGCGACAATATGGGGGTAAGGCCAGTTATTCATACGCGTTGTCCTGTTTCGCCATCAAAAAGATGCAGATGATGTTCTGGCAGATGCAGCCACAGCGTACTGCCTGCCGTCGGGCGATGCTGATGCGCCAACCGCACCACCAGCTTTTGCTCACCCCAACGTCCATGTGCCAGATTATCCGCACCCAGCATTTCCAGCGTGTCGACGACCAGCGGCACGCCGCCTTCGGCCTGCGAGCTTAGCGCAATATGCTCCGGGCGGATACCCAGCGTCATGTTACGCCCAATACACCCCCTGGCGCTTCTGCCGATGGGTAACGTCATGCCGCCCTCCAGCTCAAAATGGGTACCCGTAGCGCTGATGCGCCCATCGAGCAGATTCATCGCCGGGCTGCCGATAAAGCTCGCCACAAAGCGGCTGGCGGGTTTTTCATACACCTCAACTGGGGTGCCGATTTGCTCGGCAATACCTTTGTTCATTACCATTACCCGTTGGGCGAGGGTCATCGCTTCAACCTGATCGTGCGTCACGTACAGCGAGGTGGTTTTCAGTCGGCGATGCAGATGTTGTAACTCCAGACGCATCTGTACGCGCAGCTTGGCATCAAGGTTAGAAAGCGGCTCATCGAACAGGAATACCGCCGGGTCACGTACAATCGCTCGTCCCATCGCTACGCGCTGGCGCTGGCCGCCGGAAAGTTCGCGCGGACGACGTTTGAGCAGCTCACCCAGCTCGAGAATACGTGCCGCCTCTTTTACCCGCTCAGCAATATGCTCCTTGCCCATCCCGCGGATTTTCAGCCCCCAGGCCATGTTTTCTTCCACGCTCATATGCGGGTAGAGAGCATAGTTTTGAAAGACCATCGCAATGCCGCGATCCTTCGGCTCCATCTCGGTGACGCGTTTATTATCAATCCAGATATCGCCGCCGCTTACCCGTTCAAGCCCGGCCACCATCCGCAGCAGCGTAGACTTACCGCAGCCGGATGGCCCAACCATCACAATAAATTCCCCGTCCGCGACATCCAGCGTCAGCGGTTTAATCACCTGGGTTTTACCGTCCCAGCTTTTGGTTACTGCCTGTAGTTTTAAACCAGCCATTTTTATTTCTCACTGTCCACTAAACCACGCACAAACGCGCGCTGCATGGCTAACACGATGATTACCGGAGGGATGAGCGTTAGCAGCATGGCGGCCATTACCTGGTTCCACTGCGTGGTGCCTTCACCGGTGGCAATCATGCCTTTGATACCCGCCACCGCAGTGCCCAAATTGACGTCGGTAATAATTAACAACGGCCACAGATACTGGTTCCAGCCGTAGATAAAGGTAATAACGAACAGCGCCGCCAGATTGGTTTTTGACAGCGGTAGTACGATATCGCGGAAAAAACGCATTGGTGACGCGCCGTCAATACGCGCCGCCTCAACCAGTTCATCCGGCAGGGTCATAAAGAACTGACGGAACAGGAAAGTCGCTGTCGCAGATGCCATCAACGGCAGCGTCAGACCCGCATAGCTGTCGAGCATCTTCAGATTGGCGATCACTTCTACCGTCGGGAAAATACGCACCTCAACCGGTAGCATCAGGGTGATAAAAATCATCCAGAAGAACAGGTTGCGCAGCGGAAAGCGAAACCAGACGATGGCGAATGCGGAGAGCATAGAGACGGTAATTTTCCCTACCGTAATGCTGAACGCCATGATGAAACTGTTGAGCATCATCAGCCAGAACGGCGCGCTGTTAACGCCCACGCCGTTGATCCAGATGTATTTCATGTTTTCCAGCAGCTGTGTGCCGGGAACCAGCGTCATCGGCGTCTCAAACACCGCTTTGTTGTCCAGCGTCGCCGCGACAAACGCGACGTACAACGGAAACAGGATCACCATGATCCCCATAATCAACATGGCATGGCTGAATATTGTCAGCCCACGACGGTTCTCAATCATTGGTAACGCACCTTACTTTCCACATAGCGGAACTGCACCACCGTCAAAATAATGACCAGGAACATCAGCACCACCGATTGTGCAGCGGAAGAAGCCAGATCCAGCCCGACAAAACCTTCGCGATAGATCTTATAAATCAGCGTCGTGGTCGCCTGTACCGGCCCGCCTGCAGTGGCAGCATCAATCACCGGGAAGGTGTCAAAGAAGGCATACACCAGATTCACCACCAGCAGGAAGAAGCTCACCGGGGCAATGAGCGGCAGCGCCAGTTTAAAGAAGCGGCGAACCGGCCCCGCACCGTCAATCGCGGCGGCTTCGATCAACGAGCGAGGAATAGACTGCAATGCGGCAAAGAAGAACAGGAAGTTGTAACTAATCTGCTTCCAGACCGACGCAAACACCACCAGGAACATTGCCTGACCGCTGTTTTGCGCATGGTTCCAGTCATAGCCAAACTCACCGAGAAAATGGGTAATCAGCCCGCGCCCGGGGTTAAACAGGAAGATCCACAATACGGCGGCAACGGCGGGCGCAACGGCGTAAGGCAACAGCATCAGCGTTTGGTAAAAACGGCTGCCGCGCACCACGTAATTCACCAACGCCGCAAAAAATAACGACACCAGCAGACCGCTTACCGTGACTAACGTACTGAACTTAATGGTGGTCCAGAATGAGTCGAGGTAGTACGGGTCATGAAACAGCGCGACAAAGTTTTCCAGTCCGACAAACTGGCTGGAAAGACCAAACGGATCAACGGATTGTAGCGAGTACCACAGCGCTTCACCGGCAGGCCAGATAAAGAAAATAACGGTGATAACCAGCTGCGGAGCCACCAGTAAATAGGGAAGCCAGCGCGAACGGAACACCGGACGAGATGAAGACATGGAAGTTTGATTCCTGAACAGCGCCGGATGGCGCTACGCTTATCCGGCCTACGCGCATTTGTAGGCCGGGTAAGGCGCAGCCGCCACCCGGCATTTCACATTACGATTTGGTCGATTGCTCAAAGCGGCGCAGTAACTGATTGCCACGCTCAACGGCGGCATCCAGCGCCTGCTGCGGGGTTTTCTTCCCGGTCCAGACGCTTTCCAGCTCTTCATCCACAATGGTACGGATCTGCGGCATGTTGCCCAGACGCAGCCCTTTGGTGAACGGCAACGGCGGCTTGTTCAGCATCTGGCGGGTGGCGATATCCGCCCCCGGGTTCTTATCATAGAAGCCCTGCTCACGGGTCAGGTCGTAGGCAGCTGTGGTGATCGGCAGATAGCCGGTCTTCTGATGCCATTCGGCAGCAATTTCAGGCTTCGCCAGGAAGTTGAGGAACTTCGCCACGCCTTCGTAGGTGGCTTTGTCTTTGCCCTGCATCACCCAAAGACTGGCCCCACCGATAATTGCGTTCTGCGGCGCGCCCTTCACATCGGCATCGTACGGCATCATTCCGACACCATAGTTGAATTTCGCGTAATGGCGGATATCAGCCAGCGAACCGGAAGAGGCGGTGGTAATGGCACAATCCCCGTTATAGAACTTCTCAGTGGATTCGTCCTTACGCCCGAAGTAGCTGAAATCGCCTTTTTTGTTCAGCTCTTCCAGCAGAGCGATATGTTTTACCTGTTCCGGTTTATTGAACTCCAGCACTGCGTCAGTACCGTCAAAACCGTTGTTTTTGGTAGCGACCGGCAGACCGTTCCAGGCGCTGAAGTTTTCAATCTGAATCCATCCCTGCCAGCCGCTGGCGTAACCGCACTTCATGCCTGCCGCTTTCAGCTTCGCGGTGTACTCCGCCAGGTCCTGCCAGGTTTTCGGCGGCTGCTCAGGGTCTAAACCAGCTTTTTTAAAGGCATCTTTGTTGTAGTACAGCACCGGAGTGGAGCTGTTAAACGGTTGAGAAAGCAAATGTCCGCTTTTAGAGTCGGTGTAATAACCGGATACCGTCGGTACGAACTGAGACTCATCGAAGTTAATACCAGCCTCTTTGAATACTTCATAGACCGGTTTAATGGCTTTCGAAGCCATCATCGTTGCCGTACCCACTTCATAAACCTGTAGCAGCGCAGGCGCGTTTCCGGTACGGAAAGCGGCAATTCCTGCACTCAGGCTCTGCTCGTAGTTGCCTTTGTACTGCGGAACAATTTTGTAGTCGGGATTGGCGGCATTAAAACGTTGCGCCAGAGAATCAACTTCTTTACCCAGTTCGCCTTCCATTGAGTGCCAGAATGGGATGGTGGTGACCGCCAGTGCCTGACCTGCAAACGCCAGGCTAAGTGCCAGTCCTAAAGCTGTATGTCGTAACGATATCATCGGTTATCTCTCTTGTTGTGCCGGATGCGCGATATCACGCGTTTTATGCTCGCGGGGGTAACATGACATGCTCGAATGACAGAAAAATAACTTTTTTATTACAAAAAAAAGATAGTAAGGCGACAAACAGATGGCAAGGCGGTGAAAGCGTAGTGACAGGAAAATGCGGAGTGGTGCACAACAAAGCCGGGTAGCGGTATGCCTTACCCGGCCAGGATGGCGTTATCTGTTGCTGCAGGAGAAAGATTAATCTCTGCGCCAGCGTCGTTCGTACTCATTCTGTAAACGCTGCTGCTCTCGTCGCTCACGTTCACGTTGGATATCTGATTTATCATCTTCCCAGCCCGGGCATACCGAGCTGGTAAACACTTCGCAGGACGAGTCGGATTGCGCTAACGGGTTGTCCGATTTCTCTTCCCAGATTGCGGGATCGCGCGGGTCAAACGCTGGCGGTGTCGAGGCCAGGGTAGTTAAAGAAAGCGTCAAAAACAAACTGCCAATCATCATGCAGGTACCTGAACGAATCATCCTTTCTCCATGTTCATTTTTTATTATTGATAACTATTCTCAATAATAACATAGCGCAATAAAAAGGGGCCACAGCGGGCCCCTTGTCTATTCAGAGAATGATTAACCGCCAAGATACGCACTGCGCACCGCTTCGTTAGCCAGTAGCGCATCGCCAGTGTCTTCCAGCACCACATGACCGTTTTCCAGCACGTAGCCGCGATCGGCGAGCTTCAGCGCCTGGTTAGCGTTCTGTTCGACAAGGAAGATGGTCATCCCCTGCTCGCGCAGTTGCTCAATGGTGTTAAAGATCTGCTGGATGATAATCGGCGCCAGACCCAGCGATGGTTCATCAAGCAGTAGCAGCCTCGGCTGGCTCATCAGCGCACGGCCTATCGCCAGCATCTGCTGTTCACCGCCGGACATCGTTCCCGCACGTTGAATACGACGCTCATGCAGGCGAGGAAACAGGTCATACACCCACTTGATGCGTTCCTGAAACTGGTCTTTCTCGGCAAAGAAACCGCCCATCGCCAGGTTCTCTTCCACCGTCATACGGGAAAACACGCGACGCCCTTCCGGCACAATCGCTACCGCTTCGCGCATGATTTTCGCCGTCTGCCAGTCGGTAATGTCTTTACCATCAAAGACGATTCGCCCGCTGGTCGCTCGCGGGTCGCCACACAATGTGCCGAGCAGCGTGGTTTTTCCCGCGCCGTTGGCACCAATCAGAGTAACGATTTCACCCTGGTTGATATACAAGCTGACGTCATGCAGCGCCTGTATCTTGCCGTAGTGGGCGTTGACTTTGTCGAACGATAACATCGCCTTATCCATATTAATCCTCGCCCCCATTATGCTTCACCTAAATAGGCGCGGATAACATCCGGGTTATTACGAATCTGTTCCGGCGTCCCATTCGCCAGCGGCGTGCCCTGGTTCACCACGTAAATACGATCGGAAATACCCATCACCAGCTTCATGTCGTGCTCAATCAACAAAATGGTGGTGTTGTGATGGTTACGCAGTTCAGCAATCAGCTCGTCCAGCTCTTTGGTCTCTTTCGGGTTGAGTCCCGCAGCGGGTTCGTCGAGCATCAGAATTTCCGGCTGGGTCACCATGCAACGGGCAATCTCCAGACGACGTTGATCGCCATAGGCCAGGTTACTCGCCTGACGGTTGGCGTGCTCCAGCAAACCAATACGCTCCAGCCAGGTAGCGGCGCGATCCAACGCTTCACTCTGCGCGCGACGGAACGACGGAGTTTTCAACAGGCCGGAGAAGACGCCGGTTTTCAGTTGCTGATGTTGCGCCACCAGCAGGTTTTCAATCACCGTCATTTCGCGAAACAGACGTACGTGCTGGAAAGTACGCACCACGCCCATACGCGCGATTTGCTGACCCGGTAGTCCTTCCAGGTGCTGGTCGCGCAGCTTAATCGTCCCGCCGGTCGGCTTATAAAAACCGGTCAGACAGTTAAAGACCGTGGTTTTTCCCGCGCCGTTTGGCCCGATTAACGAAACTATTTCCTGCGGCCGCAGTTCCAGTTCAACGTTGTTTACCGCCAGCAGACCGCCGAAGCGCATCATCAGGCCGTTAACGGATAATAATGGCTGACTCATGCCTGCTCTCCTTTTGCTTCCCCGTTTTTCAGCTTCAACTGTGGACGGGTCATCGGCAACAAGCCCTGCGGACGCCAGATCATCATCAGTACCATTAAACCACCCAGCATTAACATGCTGTATTCGTTGAAATCACGCATCAGCTCGCGTGACACTACCAGCAGGATGGCCGCGAGGATCACCGCAAACTGTGAGCCCATTCCGCCCAATACCACAATTGCCAGCACAAAGGCCGACTCGGCAAAGGTGAAGGATTCCGGGCTGACGAAGCCCTGGCGCGCGGCAAACAGCGTACCGGCAAAACCGGCAAACGCGGCGCTGATGGTAAAAGCTGTCAGTTTGATGCGCGTAGGGTTTAAGCCCAGCGAGCGACAGGCTATTTCATCTTCACGCAGCGCTTCCCACGCACGGCCCAACGGCATACGCAGCAGACGGTTAATCACAAACAGCGAGAAGACCACCAGCAGCAGCGCCACCAGATAGAGGAAAATGACGCGGTCAGAGGGATCGTACTTGACGTTAAAGAAGTTGCTGAAGGTATCCCAGCCGCCTTCACGAGCGGTACGGCTAAACTCCAGACCGAAAAAGGTCGGTTTCGGGATCTGGCTGATACCGTTCGGGCCACCGGTCACTTCGGTGTTGTTGAGCAGCAGGATACGGACGATTTCACCGAAGCCTAAGGTCACAATAGCCAGATAATCACCGCGCAGGCGCAGTACCGGGAAGCCGAGCAGGAAGCCCGCAGCAGCGGAAACCAACCCCGCCAGCGGCAGACAGGTCCAGAAGCCGAGTCCGTAATAGTGGTTCAGCAGCGCGAAGGTGTAAGCGCCGATGGCATAAAAGCCGCCGTAGCCCAGCACCAGCAGGCCGGAAAGCCCCACCACCACGTTTAAGCCGAGGCCGAGGATGATATAAATCATCGTCAGCGTGGCGATATCCACCGTACCGCGCGAGACCATAAACGGCCACGCCACGGCAATCACCAGCAACGCCACCAGGAACAGCTTCTGTTTAACGGTGGAGCCGTCAATCGCCGGCAGAATAAACTTCGGTCCGGAGACGCTCTTCAGGCCCTTCTGGAAAGCTGGACGCAGCAACTGAAAGAGGAAGACCACGCCAGTACCAATAAACACCCACTGCCAGCGAATATCCGCCGCGGAATCCACCACCAGTTTGGTGCCGTCAAGCTCTAACTGAACGCCCATAAAGACGCCCGCCAGGACAAAGAACATGGCGGCAGAGAGCAGCGCCATTGCAAAATGCATCGGTTTCATACTTTCTCTACCTCCGGGCGACCCAGAATACCGGTCGGCATCACCAGCAGCACCAGAATCAGCAGCGCGAATGAAACGACGTCTTTGTATTCAGTACTCAGATAAGCAGAGGAGAGCGCTTCCGCGACGCCCAGAATCAGGCCGCCGATCATCGCCCCAGGAATGCTGCCGATGCCGCCAAGCACCGCTGCGGTAAAGGCCTTCATCCCGGCCATAAAGCCGATGTACGGGTTAATTACGCCATAGAATTGACCGAGCAGCACGCCCGCGACCGCCGCCATTGCCGCGCCAATCACAAAGGTCAGCGCAATCACGCGATCGGTGTTGATGCCGAGCAGGCTGGCCATTTTCAGGTCTTCCGCGCAGGCACGGCAGGCGCGACCCATACGGGAGTAACGGATAAACAGCGTCAGCGCCAGCATCGCCAGGAAGGTTACAATCCAGATAACCAGCTGCATGGTGGTGATGGAAGCAGAGAAGTTTTCGCTACTGCCAACGGTCCACTGGCCATTAAACAGGCTGGGCAGTGCCACATCGCGCGAACCTTCCGTCAGGCTGACGTAGTTTTGCAGGAAGATGGACATCCCGATGGCGGAAATCAGCGCGATCAGGCGCTTAGAGCTGCGCACGGGTCGATACGCCACGCGTTCAATGCTCCAGCCGTAGGCGCTGGCAATCACAATCGCGCCGACGAAGCCCGCCGCGACCAGTAGCCAACTGGAATCAATGCCCATCATCATTAGCGCGGCGATGATCATAAAGGAGACATAGCTGCCGATCATATACACCTCGCCATGGGCGAAGTTGATCATGCCGATAATGCCGTACACCATCGTGTAACCGATGGCGATCAGCGCGTAGGTGCTTCCCAGCGTGACGCCGTTAAACATCTGCTGCAAGAAATAGAGGAACTGCTCGGACATAAGGTAACCTTTTTATACCCGCCCATTTTACACGGGCGGTGGGATAACTCGTCTTCAGGTATTACTTCGCAACGGTCGATGAACCGTCCGCATGCCACTGGAAGACACCAAACTCAAATCCCTTCAAATCGCCTTTTTCGTCCCATTTCAGCGGCCCAATCACGGTATCAGCCCCGTGTGCTTTCAGATCTTTCACCAGGTCCAGCGGCTCTTTGCTACCGCTGCGATCCATTGCTGTCGCCAATGACTGGACGGCTGCATATGTGATCCACACGTACGGTCCGGTTGGATCTTTCTTGTCAGCTTTGAGCGCATCGACAATCGCTTTATTCGCCGGATCCTGGTCATAGCGTTTTGGCATGGTCACCAGCATGCCTTCAGCGGCATCACCAGCAATGTTAGACAGCGACGCATTGCCGACGCCCTCTGGTCCCATAAACTGGGTTTTCAGCCCGACGGAACGTGCCTGGCGCAGCATTTGCCCCATTTCCGGGTAGTAGCCGCCGTAATAAACAAAGTCGATATTTTCTTTTTTCAGGCGAGCGATCAGCGCAGAAAAATCTTTTTCCCCGGCGGTGATACCGTCAAAGAAAACGATGTTGGCTTTGCCCGCTTTCAGGCTGTCCTGCACTGAACGCGCCAGGCCTTCACCGTATTGCTGTTTATCGTGAATGATGGCAATACGCTGCGGCTTCACCTTCTCCAGAATGTATTTCGCGGCGGTCGGCCCTTGAGAGGAGTCCAGGCCCGCTGTACGCATAATGTGAGCGTATCCGCGCTGGGTCAGTTCCGGGTTTGTGGCGCCCGGAGAAATCATCAGAATGCCTTCATCTTCATAGATATCTGATGCGGGCTGCGTGGAAGATGAGCACAGATGTCCAATAACGTACTGAATGCCGTCATTGACGATTTTGTTCGCTACCGCAACGGCCTGTTTCGGATCGCAGGCGTCGTCATATTCCACAGCGACCAGTTTGTCGCCTTTGACCCCGCCTTTAGCATTGATATCTTTAATGGCCTGACGTGCGCCATTAAATTCCATATCACCCCACTGCGCGACCGGACCTGACATCGCGCCGACAACAGCGACCTTGATATCTTCCGCCATGACCGCGTGTGACATTGCCAGTGCTATCACCCCTGCGATGATTGTTTTCGCATTCCGTTTCATTACCTGAATCCCCATTCGTGACGTAATTAATATTTTGTATTTATGTGGTTAAAAAGCAGTCTGTGCTTTTTTTGAACTGCACTATTTTTACCAGTCTCATTAATGGTTTAGCGCAGTCATTTAAGCAAAATCAGGCTAAAATCTCTATTTTTCAGTCGATTAAGAAAAGATAATATTCTGCTTTTCACTATAGATAAACAAAAAAAAGCACGTTTGTCAGCATAAAATAACGGTACAAAGAGCCGAATAAAATGCTGCATTCCAGGGTATTATTCTGCCTGTTTTTCAATCTCTACGGTTTCAAACTGTCATTACTGTTGTTACAAAATTATTAATCTGGTTATTCACATAAAAAAGAGAAAGCATCCGGGCGAATTATTTCGGTACACTCATTCCATCTTTTGTGATTTGGACATGCTGTTAATGAAGCTGACCATCGTTCGTTTAGAGAACTTTAGCGACCAGGACCAGATTGATCTGGGCAAAATCTGGCCGGAATATTCCGCCTCATCATTAAGCGTAGATGAAACGCACCGGATCTACGCCGCGCGCTTTAACGAGCGTCTGTTAGGCGCAGTTCGCGTAACCCTGAGCGGCACGCAAGGCGCATTGGATTCCTTGCGCGTACGCGATATCACCCGCCGCCGCGGCGTCGGGCAGTATTTGATCGAAGAAGTGATCCGGGAAAACCCTGACGTGAGTTCATGGTGGATGGCCGACGTCGGCGTTGAAGACCGCAGCGTGATGGCCGCGTTTATGCAGGCGTTAGGGTTTACGGCCCAGGAAAATGGCTGGGAAAAAAGATAAAAAAGCCGGATGGCGCTGACGCTTATCCGGCCTACATGCTGGGAGCAAAAAATAAAAAACCACCTCGCAATTTTCCAAGAATTTCACGTTGCAGGAAGGCGGCAAGTTATGAAGTCCCCGGAAGCTTACATAAGTAAGTGACCGGGGTTGAATAACGCAGCCAACGCGTCTGCAGCGCGAAAGGCGCCAGGAAAATTATTTGGCGTCGGTCGCCGTCCCGTTTGCATGCCAGTCAAACACGCCGAATTCGAAGCCCTTCAGATCGCCCTTCGCATCCCATGACAGCGGCCCCATTACGGTTTCCACTGAGTTTGCTTTCAGGTATTTGGCAATTTCAGCCGGGTCGTCAGACTGGTTCAGACCGGCCTGCAAGGATTGCAGCGCGGCGTAGGTGGTCCATACGAATGCACCGCTCGGATCCTGTTTCTTGGCTTTGATCGCGTCCACAATCGGTTTGTTCGCCGGAACCTGATCGTAGTTCTTCGGTTTCGTTACCAGTAAGCCTTCTGCAGACTCACCCGCGATGTTAGACAGCGACACGTTCGCTACCCCTTCTGGTCCCATAAACTGGGTTTTCAGACCCGCAGCGCGTGCCTGGCGCAGAATCTGCCCCATTTCCGGGTGGTAACCACCGTAGTAAACGAAATCGATATTCTCTTTCTTCAGACGCGCCACCAGAGTAGAGAAATCTTTCTCGCCAGCGGTGATCCCATCGAAGAACACCACGTCAGCGTTGGCTTTCTTGAGGTTGTCCTGCACGGAACGCGCCAGGCCTTCACCATACTGTTGTTTGTCGTGAACGATCGCAATGCGCTTCGGCTTCACTTTTTCAACGATATATTTGGCAGCAGTCGGGCCCTGATCGGAATCCAGACCGGTGGTACGTAACACCAGGTTATAACCGCGCGCGGTCAGCTCCGGCGCCGTTGCCGCTGGGGTAATCATCAGAATGCCTTCGTCTTCATAGATATCTGACGCAGGCTGAGTGGAAGATGAGCACAGGTGGCCGATAACATATTTAATCCCGTCGTTGACCACTTTGTTAGCTACCGCTACCGCTTGTTTCGGGTCACAGGCATCGTCATATTTCACCATGACCAGTTTGTCGCCTTTCACACCGCCTTTGGCATTGATATCTGCAATAGCCTGCTCTGCGCCAGTAAATTCCTGATCGCCATACTGCGCTACCGGACCGGACATCGCGCCGACGACAGCAACTTTAATATCCTTAGCAAACGCCATATTGCTCAAAGACAGGGCGATACATCCTGCCAATAACGCTTTACCCTTCATATTCATCCTGACAATCCCCATTATTGTGGTTATTACGTGTGTTGTGATGTTGTTGTTCAGCACTTTATTTCGATTATTGGATAGCCACCCGTGCTTTAGCAGCATACTCTGCTAAAACATACCCGATTTTTATTATTTTGGAATAGCTAAATTTGACATGCAGATAACAACTTGATGACAAAAAGCATAAACGTCAGGAGAGAGGGGGGAGAGATAAAAACAAAAAACCCCGGATTTTCATCCAGGGTTTATCAGCATTTCCAGATCGGCTGGAAGATTATGCTTCGATCGCCGCGCGCAATTTTTTCATGGCGTTCTTTTCAAGCTGACGAACACGTTCAGCGGAAACGCCGTAGCGATCGGCCAGTTCCTGCAACGTCGACTTGTTGTCTTCGTCCAGCCAACGAGCACGAATGATGTCCTGGCTACGCTCGTCCAGACCTTCCATTGCGTGGGTCAGTTTGTTCGCGGCCTGATCTTCCCAGTTATCTTCTTCAATGCCGTCGGCAAAGTTAGAAGATTTATCCTGCAGATACAGCACCGGGGCCATCGGCTGGCTGTCAGACTCATCGTCTGAAGACATGTCAAACGTCATGTCCTGCGCCGCCATACGGGATTCCATTTCGCGCACGTCTTTGCTGGAAACACCCAGCTCGCGAGCAACCATTTCAACTTCGTCCTGGTTAAACCAGCCCAGACGCTGCTTGGTTTTACGCAGGTTAAAGAACAGCTTACGCTGCGCTTTAGTGGTCGCGACTTTAACGATACGCCAGTTACGCAGAACGTATTCGTGGATCTCAGCTTTGATCCAATGCACGGCGAAGGAAACCAGGCGCACACCCACTTCCGGGTTGAAACGGCGCACGGCTTTCATCAGGCCGATATTACCTTCCTGAATCAAATCCGCCTGCGGCAGGCCATAGCCCGCATAATTACGAGCAACATGAACAACAAAGCGCAGGTGAGACAGGATCAGCGTTTTAGCTGCTTCCAGATCGCCCTGGTAATGCAGCTTTTCAGCCAGTGCCCGCTCCTCGTCAGCCGACAACATCGGCCACGCGTTCGCAGCCCGGATGTAAGATTCCAGGTTACCAACAGGGGCTAAAGCTAAATTTTGCATTTCTTTGGTCATTCAAATCCTCTCAATCTTTTCATCTGGCGCATTGGCTAAAACCAATAGCAACAACCATGCCAGAGCTTATGAGCAACGAGAATATCATTCAATCTTTTATCAGACAGTGATTTTATCCACAAGTTCCATGTCGTAATGTGTATAGATTACGCACAAAATGTGACATCACAATGAATACGCCGGGAAGAGATCACAGGGACTCTTTCCCTGCAGAGCGAACTACTCAGTGCAGGGAAAGATTATACCAGAGATTTTTTAATCGGGGGTAAAGTGGCGTAAATGTTGAACCGTGGCAAGCCAGGCTGCCACCCAGCCAATCATCGAGCATACCAGCAGCAATAACAGGCATTCATCGAATGATAAGCCATTGATATCAAACTTGGTTCCAAATACCTGTGCCACTTCAGTCACCGCTGACGACAGACGCATCACCAAAATTTCTGACAAAATCAGTGAAAGAAATGCACCGGAAAAACCGAGCAGTGCCCCGCCGTAGAGGAACGGACGCAGGATAAATCCATCCGTCGCGCCAATCAGTTTTTGCACGTTAATGGTATCGCGACGCGCAAAAATACTCAGACGCACGCTGTTACCGATGACGAGGAAGACCGCCGCTACCATCAGCACGCCAATCATCGCGGAAACGCGTCCGACAAGGCCCGTCAGCGCCGCCAGACGAGCGAACCAGCTGTCATCCATCCGCACTTCATCAATACCGTTGATTTGTGCGATGCGGTCACGCAGCGTGTTTAGCGACTCCGTACCCTGGAAGTCCAGTTTCGGGATCACCACCGCCACGGCCGGCAGCGGGTTCTCTTCCAGCATATCCAGTGCACCGCCGAATCCAGACCAGTTACGGAATTCGCCCAGCGCGTCGTCACGGGAAAGATAATTCACTTTCTCCACGCCCTGCTCGGCCTGCAACTGACCAACCACCCGCGCCGCCGCATCATCATCCAGCGTTTTTTGCAGGTAAACGGTGATCTGCGGGGACGGATAATACTGACTTGCTGCATGGTTTACGTTCTTATAAACCATATAGCACACGCTTGGCAGCGTCAGGGAGATGGCAATAACCATCACCGTCAGGAATGTCGCCAGCGGCTTGCTTTTCAGGTCCTGTAACGCGCCCTGGAACGCATAACGCACCTGCTCATTAAAGACATTGGTTTTACGCGAGTTCGGCTTTGGCGCGGCCTTCGCACGCTTAGGCGCGTTGCGACCGCCGTCACCCGGCGCACCGCCCGATTTACGAAAGCGATCCAGTCGGCCACCGAACTGTTTGATTTGGTTAATAGCGTCACGTCTATTCATGCGCCAGGCCTCCATGCAGATGTCCATCGCTCAGAACCATTTGGCGATAGGAGCGACGGGAGATCAGGCCAATATCGTGCGTGGCCATTAATACCGTGACCCCGACGCGGTTAAACTCTTCGAACAGGCGCAGGATCCCTTCCGACAGCGCGTCATCCAGGTTCCCCGTTGGTTCATCCGCCAGCAGCACCGCTGGTTTATTCACCACCGCACGGGCAATGCCGACGCGCTGTTGTTCACCGCCAGAGAGCTGAATAGGGAAGTTTTTCGCTTTGTCCAACAGCCCGACCTTATCCAGCGCCGCTGACACGCGACGACGAATATCGTCCCCGCTGGCGCCCGCGATGATCAGCGGAATTGCCACGTTATCAAACACGGTTCTGTCCATTAGCAGGTGGTGATCCTGAAAAATCATGCCAATCTGACGACGCAGAAACGGCACTTCGCGGTTTTTCAAACGGCTGATGTCATGCCCGCTAAAGTAGATTTTCCCGGCGCTGGGCCGTTCAATTCCACAAATCAGCTTCAGCAGGGTACTTTTCCCCGCGCCGGAGTGGCCGGTCAGAAACGCCATCTCGCCAGGCTGCATATGGAAGGTCACTCCCTGCAGCGCTTGTCTCCCACCGAGATAGGCCTTGCTGACATGTTCAAAGCGAATCATTGTTAATCCTCTCGGGCAAAAAGTGCCTCTATAAAATCGTCCGCTTTAAACGGACGTAAATCCTCGATACGTTCGCCCACACCGATATAACGGATAGGGATGCCAAACTGATCGGCAACCGAGAAGATAACCCCGCCCTTCGCCGTACCATCCAGCTTGGTCAGAGTGATACCGGTTAAGCCCACCGCTTCATGGAACAGTTTGGCCTGGCTTATCGCATTCTGCCCGGTGCTGGCGTCGATAGTCAGCATAACTTCATGCGGCGCATCTTCGTCCAGCTTCTTCATGACGCGAACGATTTTTTTCAATTCTTCCATCAGGTGCGATTTATTCTGCAAACGCCCTGCGGTATCAGCGATCAGCACGTCTACGTTACGCGCCTTCGCCGCCTGGATGGCATCAAAGATAACGGACGCGGAATCCGCACCGGTATGCTGAGCAATCACCGGAATATTATTACGCTGACCCCAGACCTGCAGCTGTTCTACCGCCGCCGCACGGAAAGTATCGCCCGCCGCCAGCATTACTGATTTACCCTGCTGTTCAAACTGACGCGCCAGCTTACCAATAGTGGTGGTTTTGCCCACACCGTTGACGCCAACCATTAAGATAACAAATGGTGTTTTGCCCTCAACATTCAGCGGTTCGTCAACCTTCGCCAGAATCTCGCCCATCTCTTCTTTCAGCAGGCCGTACAGCGCTTCCGCATCTTTAAGCTGCTTGCGGCTGGCACCTTCTGTCAGATTCGCAATGATCTTACGGGTCGTTTCTACGCCCACATCGGCGATCAGCAGTTGCTCTTCCAGCTCTTCAAACAGATCATCGTCGATCTTTTTACCACGGAACAGACTGATAAATCCGGAACCGAGGTTTTCTTTTGTTTTCAGCAGGCTGCGTTTTAGTCGCGCAAAGAAACCTTCTTTGGTTGGTTTTTCCTGCTCCTGGACTACCTCTTCTTCTACCGGTTCTTCTACAGCAGGTTCTTCTACCGGCACCACCATAACCGCTTCTTCAGCAGCCTCAGCGGCCAGCGCCTGTGCTTCCAGCTCTTCGTCGGTCAGTTGCGGCTCGTTTTCAGCTTCTTCTTCAGCCGCCTCAACAATTTCCACGGTTTCCGCTTCGGCCTGCCACTCTTCGGCAGAAACTTCTTCGGTTTTCACCTCTTCCGGCAGCGGCAATTCTTCGCGTTCGATAACCACCGCCGCTGGCGTTTCCACTACAGTTTCAGCAACGGGTTCAGCAACCGGCTCAATTTCCGGCTGCGCTTGTTCGGCGACAGGTTCTTCTTCCGGCTGCAGTTTCTCAATTTCCGCAACCTGTTCAGTTACTTCAACGACTTCAGCAGCAAAGGCTTGCGTTTCCGCCTCGCTACGGGTTTCCTCGGCGCGCGGCTGTTCTTCAACGACGGTAGTTTCTTCAGCAACCGGTTGTTGTTCTTCGTTTTTTACTTCTGTCTCGTTTTCCGGTGCCTGCTCTTTTTGACCAAAGCCCAGCCAGGAAAAAAAGCCACGTTTTTTCTCTTTCGCCATTTGCGACTACACTCCCCCGCTGTTGCTTAATGGCACAGCGTCAACGCTATGTACATAGCAGCTAAAAAAATGATGAAATAGTCTATCACTTATACCCAATGAATTTCGAGTTACGTCAAGGCGGCAAGCGCACGAATCCCGATGAGCTTACTTTTAGTAAGTGATTCGGGTGAGTAAGTGCAGCCAACGAAGAGGTAACTTGAAAGGCGACGGGTTAACTTAACTCACATCACCGCCTGGAATGACATGCTATAGGCGGATTGAGCAATAATAGAAATGAAAAAACCGAATCACTCTGGTAGCGGCCAGATCCGCATTATTGGCGGGCAATGGCGTGGCCGTAAACTCCCGGTTCCGGACAGCCCCGGCCTGCGTCCGACCACCGACCGTGTGCGCGAAACGTTGTTTAACTGGCTGGCCCCGGTAATGGTCGATGCTCACTGTCTGGACTGCTTCGCCGGCAGCGGCGCGCTGGGGCTGGAAGCCCTCTCTCGCTATGCGGCAAATGCGACGCTTCTGGAGATGGATCGCGCGGTATCTCAGCAGCTACAAAAGAATCTCGCCACGTTGAAAGCCTCCCATGCCCGCGTCGTCAATACCAATACGCTGACATTTTTGGCTCAGACGGGTACGCCGCATAACGTGGTATTTGTGGATCCGCCGTTTCGCAAAGGGTTACTGGAAGAAACATTAACGCTTCTGGAAACTCATGGCTGGCTGGCAAATGAAGCGTATATTTACGTTGAAAGCGAAGTAGAAAACGGTTTGCCGCCGGTTCCGGTGAACTGGTCGCTATACCGTGAGAAAGTTGCCGGACAGGTCGCCTATCGCCTGTACCAACGTGAAGCACGAGGAGAACACGATGTTGATTAACCTGGGACGCCTGCTGATGCTGTGCGTCTGGGCATTTTTACTACTGAATATTTTCCAACCCTTTCCACGCCCGCTTAACATCTTCGTTAACGTCGCACTGATATTTATGGTGCTGATGCATGGCATGCAGCTGGCGCTACTAAAAAGCACCATGCCTAAAGATGGCCCGCAGATGACCAACGGAGAGAAAATCCGTATTTTTCTGTTCGGCGTCTTTGAGCTACTGGTGTGGCAGAAGAAGATTAAAGATCAGCTGAAGAAGTAACTGCGATCTTTTCGCCCGGCGGCACGTTGCGAGCCGGGGCGAAAAAATCTGTAGGCCGGATCAGGCGTAAGCCGCCATCCGGCTGCAGTCAGATGACACCTTAGCGTTCAAGCGTAAAATCAACAAAACGCGAACCTTTGTAACTTAGCGTACCTTTATCCCCGACCGTTAGCGCATGGTACTGCTGAGCATCCAGACGAAACGTCTGATCCAGGCCGCCGTTTTGTGGCTTAAAGCTGGCTTCATAGCGCATGCTGGTTCCCGCCGGGCTCACTTCCTGTTGACGGGATCGTCGATCGTTAAGCGGTTTTTCCCGTTTGTTACTCACCACCACCTGCTTTTGCACCAGCGGCGCCGCATCATTATCGGCTTTTTCACGCCGCTGCTGAACAAAGCGAAACGACGCGGCGACAACAATTAAGATAATGATAACAATGAAAAAAAGTGGTGGTTTGCTCATAGTATTAACCCATCAGAAAATGCGGAAATAAGCATACATTGCCCGTTATGGTGTTGTCATCTGGCAGTGTCGACCTCTACACTGGACAGTAGAGCCGTAAGCACCCCGCTTACGAAAAAATAACGAATTCAAGGAACTAAGATGCTTTGGTCGTTTATCGCTGTCTGCCTTTCCGCATGGTTGTTCGTGGATGCTTCCTATCGTGGGCCCGCCTGGCAACGCTGGGTCTTTAAACCCCTGACGTTACTCCTGCTGGCGCTGCTGGCCTGGCAGGCGCCAATGTTTAACGCTATCAGCTATCTGGTGCTGGCTGGTCTGCTGGCCTCGCTGCTGGGCGATGCGCTGACGTTATTGCCGCGCCAACGCCTGCTGTACGCAGTGGGGGCATTCTTCCTGTCGCATCTGCTGTATACCATTTACTTCGCCAGCCAAATGACGCTGTCGTTCTTCTGGCCTTTGCCGTTGGTGCTGGCGGTACTGGGGGCGTTGCTGATCGCCGTGATCTGGACGCGTCTGGAAGAGTTGCGCATTGCTATTTGTACCTTTATTGGCATCACGCTGATGATGGTCTGGATGGCTGGCGAACTGTGGTTCTTCCGCCCGACCGCTCCGGCGCTGTCGGCATTTATGGGCGCATCGCTCCTGTTCATCGGCAATATTGTCTGGCTGAGTAGCCATTACCGTCGTCGCTTTCGCGCCGATAACGCCATTGCCGCCGCCTGCTACTTCGCCGGGCATTTCCTGATTGTTCGTTCGCTGTATCTTTAAAACGCTTGACTCTGGAGTCGACTCCAGAGTGTATCCTCCGGTTAATACGAAATGATTATCAACCGGAGGATGCCATGTCGACACCTGATACCAGTGGCAAAAAGGCCCCACAATTTTCTTCTTTCAAGCCAGCGCCTGCGCCACAAAAGCCGGATGACTGCTGCTGCGAAGGCAGCTGCTCCACTACACCGCCCGTATCCGATACCGTACTAGGTACCCGCTATTCCTGGAAAGTGGCAGGCATGGACTGTGCAGCCTGCGCCCGCAAAGTAGAGAATGCGGTCCGCCAGGTCAGCGGCGTCAACCAGGTCCAGGTTCTGTTCGCCACTGAAAAACTGGTGGTCGATGCCGGTTCCGATATCCGCCAGCAAGTTGAAAACGCGGTGCAAAAAGCAGGTTATACCCTGCGCGATGAGCACGCGACGGACGCCGCCCGCGAGTCACGTTTTAAAGAAAACCTACCGCTGATTTCGCTGATTATCATGATGGCGATTAGCTGGGGGCTGGAGCAGTTCAATCATCCCTTCGGTCAGATAGCGTTTATCGCCACCACGCTGGTCGGTCTGTATCCCATTGCCCGTCAGGCCCTGCGTCTGATGAAAACCGGCAGCTACTTTGCCATTGAAACATTGATGAGCGTGGCCGCCATCGGCGCACTGTTTATCGGCGCGACGGCGGAAGCCGCCATGGTGCTGCTGCTGTTTTTAATTGGCGAACGCCTGGAAGGATGGGCCGCCAGCCGCGCCCGTAAAGGGGTCAGCGCACTGATGGCGCTCAAACCGGAAACCGCCACGCGCCTGCGTAACGGCGAGCGCGAAGAGGTGGCTATTAATAGCCTCCGCCCTGGCGATGTTATTGAAGTTGCCGCGGGTGGGCGTTTACCTGCCGACGGCAAACTGGTCTCCGGCTTTGCCAGTTTTGATGAAAGCGCCCTGACCGGCGAATCGATCCCGGTTGAACGCGCCACCGGCGAGAAAGTCCCAGCAGGTGCCACCAGCGTGGACCGTCTGGTTACACTGGAAGTGCTCTCCGAACCGGGCGCCAGCGCCATTGATCGTATTCTGAAGCTTATTGAAGAAGCGGAAGAACGTCGCGCCCCCATTGAGCGCTTTATTGACCGTTTCAGTCGAATTTACACTCCAGCAATTATGGCGGTTGCGCTGCTGGTCACCCTCGTGCCGCCGCTGCTGTTTGCCGCATCCTGGCAGGAGTGGATTTATAAAGGACTGACGCTGCTGTTGATTGGCTGTCCTTGTGCACTGGTGATTTCAACCCCCGCAGCCATTACCTCTGGTCTTGCCGCCGCGGCGCGTCGTGGAGCGTTAATCAAAGGCGGTGCCGCGCTGGAACAGTTGGGTAGGGTCACGCAGGTGGCGTTTGATAAAACTGGCACCCTGACCATCGGTAAACCGCGCGTCACTGCGATTCACCCGGCGAGTGGTATTGGCGAAGCTGAACTGCTGGCGCTGGCGGCAGCGGTAGAGCAAGGTGCGACACACCCGCTGGCACAAGCGATTGTCCGGGAAGCACAAACACGCGAACTGACTATTCCTGTCGCAAGAGAGCAACGGGCTCTGGTTGGCTCTGGAATTGAAGCGCTGGTCAACGGCGAACGCGTGCTGATTTGCGCCGCCGGTAAGCAGCCTGCTGATGCCTTTGCCGGGCAGATAAGCGAGCTGGAAAGCGCGGGCCAAACGGTGGTGCTGGTGCTGCGTAACGATACTGTACTCGGCGTGCTGGCCCTACAGGACACGCTGCGCGACGACGCTCGCAGCGCTATCGCCGAGCTTGATCAGATTGGCGTGAAAGGCGTGATCCTGACCGGTGATAACCCGCGTGCGGCGGCCGCCATTGCCGGTGAACTGGGTCTCGAATTTAAAGCAGGACTCTTGCCGGAAGATAAGGTGCAGGCCGTTACCCATCTCAACCGACAATCGCCGCTGGCGATGGTTGGCGACGGTATCAACGACGCTCCGGCAATGAAAGCGGCTACCATCGGCATTGCGATGGGAAGCGGTACCGACGTTGCGCTGGAAACCGCCGATGCCGCCCTGACCCACAACCGCCTGCGCGGTCTGGTGCAAATGATTCAACTGGCGCGGGCCACCCACGCCAATATTCGCCAGAACATTGCGATTGCGCTGGGCCTGAAGGGGATTTTCCTCGTCACCACGCTGCTCGGGATAACCGGATTGTGGCTGGCAGTGCTGGCCGATACGGGGGCAACGGTACTGGTGACCGCTAACGCGCTGCGGTTGTTACGTAAAGGATAGTTTTTTGCCGGATGGCGCTAACGCTTATCCGGCCTACGGGTTACACGTTCTTTGTAGGCCGGATAAGCGTTAGCGCCATCCGGCAAACAAAACTAGTGACCTTTACGCAGCAGATAGCGGTACGGCAGCGAGTCGGTCTCTTTAGCCACCAGCTCATGCTCCATAAAGGTACAGAAGCCAGGAATATCGCGGGTTGTTGCCGGATCGTCGGCGACAATCAACAGTGTTTCACCGGCCTGCATGCCACGTACGGTTTTACGCACCATCATCACCGGTTCCGGGCAGCGCAGTCCCTGGGCATCAAGAGTATGGTCGGGGGAAGTAAACAGGTCGCTCATCGTCGTCTCATTCATACAAAAACGGCGTTATTTTACGCTCTGTTGTGGCGTAAGCCAATCAGGTTAACGATTGCGTGAAAAACAACCATTGCAATGTGCTCTTAAAGCAGTATCATGCGACGGTTTTTTATTGGGTTCCCTCACCCCATCCAACAAAAAGGTCACAATATGACTCCGTTTACACAAACTCAGCGCGTAAAAGCGTTGTTCTGGCTATCGCTATTTCATCTGCTGGTGATCACCTCCAGCAACTATCTGGTGCAGCTTCCAATCTCCATTTTTGGTTTCCATACCACATGGGGCGCGTTTAGCTTTCCGTTTATTTTCCTCGCGACCGACCTGACCGTGCGTATTTTTGGCGCGCCGCTGGCTCGACGTATCATCTTTGCGGTGATGATCCCCGCGTTGCTGATCTCCTATGTCGTTTCGTCCCTGTTTTATATGGGATCGTGGCAGGGATTTGGCGCACTGCTGCACTTTAACCTGTTTGTTGCCCGTATCGCCGCCGCCAGCTTTATGGCTTACGCGCTGGGACAAATTCTGGATGTGCATGTCTTTAACCGCCTGCGCCAGAACCGTCGTTGGTGGCTGGCACCGACAGCGTCCACGCTATTTGGCAATATCAGCGATACGTTGGCCTTCTTCTTTATCGCTTTCTGGCGTAGCCCGGATGCCTTCATGGCCGAGCACTGGATGGAAATCGCACTGGTCGATTACTGTTTCAAGGTGCTGATCAGCATTATTTTCTTCCTGCCGATGTACGGCGTGCTGCTGAATATGTTGCTGAAAAGGCTGGCAGATAAATCCGAAATCGCTGCATTGCAGACGAGTTAAAGGTTCATTTTCCGAGTTGTGATAAGATGGACGAATGAGCCGTTATGGCCGTTTATCGAAAGGAAGAAGTCAATGCGCAATCTGGTTAAATATGTCGGTATTGGCCTGCTGGTTATGGGGCTTGCAGCCTGTGATAATAGCGATACAAAAGCGCCAGCCGAGGGTGCTGCCGCGGAAAGTAGCGCCAGCGGACAACCGGTCAGCCTGCTGGACGGCAAACTCAGTTTTTCCCTGCCAGCAGATATGACCGATCAGAGCGGCAAGCTGGGCACCCAGGCGAACAATATGCACGTCTATTCTGACGCAACCGGCCAGAAAGCGGTGATTGTGATTGTTGGCGACAACACCAACGAAGACCTGGCCGTGCTGGCAAAACGTCTGGAAGATCAGCAGCGTAGCCGCGACCCACAGCTGCAGGTCGTCACTAATAAATCTATTGAGCTGAAAGGCCACACGCTGCAGCAGTTAGACAGCATCATCTCAGCCAAAGGCCAGACCGCTTACTCTTCCGTAGTGCTGGGTAAAGTGGACAATCAACTGCTGACCCTGCAAATCACGCTGCCTGCTGACGATCAGCAAAAAGCGCAGACTACCGCAGAAAACATCATTAACACGCTGGTTATCCAGTAACGGTTAAGACGATGACGCGGCCTCCGGTGACACCACCTGAGGCCGTTTTTTTAGCCGCCAGGTCAGCAATAGCGCCACCGCCACCAGCCCAGCTGCCGCCAGATAGATAACCGGCACGCCCGCCCACGTCATTATCAACCCGGCCAGCGGCCCGGTAACCCCCAGCGATAAATCCATAAACACCGTGTAGGTCGCCAGCGCAGCGCCCTGATTTTGCTGCGGGACGGCTTTTACCGCTACCACGCCCAGCGCCGGGAAAACCAGTGAGAACCCAGCCCCAGCCAGCAGAACGCCGATTTTCGCCATCCACGGCATGGAAGCCATCCCGACCAGCAGCAGCCCGACAATCTCGACGCTAAAGCAGATCATCGCCACATTCAGCCCGCCTAAACGGTTGATACCATTTGGGAACAACAGTCGAGTGCCGACAAATGTGCAGCTAAAAAGCGTCAGCGCGAAAGCTGCTCCGTCCCAGCCTTTGGCATCATAAAACAGGGTAATAAACGTGGCGATCACCCCAAATCCAGCGGAGGCCAGGGCCAGCGCCATACCGTACAACCAGACGCGCCCGAGCACCGCGCGAAACGGCAACGGTTTGCCTTTGCTGGCCTTCACCGCAGGACGAGGGAGCGCCAGCAGTATCGCCACCAGCGCCACGCCCATCACGGTCAGCGCCAGCCCCTGTAAGCCCCCCCAGGCATAAAACAGAACGCCCAGCGGCGCGCCTATCGCCATCGCGCCATAGGTCACGATGCCATTCCAGGAAATCACCCGTCCGATGTGCATTGAGCCAACCACCCCCACGCCCCACAGCGTAGAGCCAGTTCCGGCAAAGCTCTGCCCAATTCCGAGAATCACCCGCCCCAGACACAGCAGCAGCAGACTAGCCAACGACCAACCGTTCGTTGATCCTGCCAGCAAATAGCTCAGACCACTTAAAAAGCAGCCACACAGCCCGAATACCACAATTTTCTTTGGCCCCAGCAGGTCAGCATAGCGACCTGCATGCGGACGGCTCAGCAGCGTAGCGAAATATTGCAGGCTGATAACCAACCCAGCCCAGAAGGCGCTGAACCCCATCACATCGTGGACGTAGCCCGGCAATACCGCGAGCGGCAGGCCGATGGTCAGATAGCTGGCGAAGTTGAACATCACCACAGAGACAATGCGCAGATTAAGGCGTAAACCGCTCAGCGTCGGTTCAGCGACGGGTTCGGGCATGAAGGGTCACCACGTTTTCACAACAGTGTTTCATTTCTACCATGTTGCCGCGCAGAAATCAGCAGTCAGTTTAGGAATCTCAGCCGCAAGCCAGCCGCTACACTTAATGCAAAAACGCAAACAGGAAGAAAATATGACAACCGCTCAGCCCGATAAAACGGGTTTGCACATTTTACTCAAACTGGCTGCTCTGGTGGTGATCCTCGCCGGTATTCATGCCGCGGCGGATATCATTGTGCAACTGCTGCTGGCCCTCTTTTTTGCCATTGTATTGAATCCACTGGTCGCCTGGTTTATTCGCCGGGGAGTACGTCGCCCGGTTGCCATTACGCTCGTAGTGGTGGTGATGCTGTTCGTCCTCACGGCACTGATCGGCGTCCTCGCATCTTCGATCACGGAATTCATGGCCATGCTACCCAAATACAACAAGGAGCTGACACGTAAGGTCCTGCATCTGCAAGAGATGGTTCCCTTTTTAAATCTGCATATGTCCCCGGAGCGCATGCTACAACGCATGGACTCCGACAAAATAATGACCTTCACCACCACGCTGATGACAAGTCTTTCCGGCGCCATGGCCAGCGTCGTTCTGCTGGTGATGACGGTCGTCTTTATGCTGTTTGAGGTACGTCATGTTCCTTATAAGCTGCGCTTTTCGCTGAACAACCCACAAATCCATATTGCGGGGCTGCATCGGGCGCTCAAGGGCGTATCTCACTATCTGGCACTGAAAACGTTGCTCAGCTTATGGACCGGTGCCATCATCTGGCTGGGTCTGGCGCTGATGGGGATTCAGTTTGCTCTGATGTGGGGCGTGCTGGCCTTCCTGCTAAACTACGTGCCCAACATTGGCTCGGTCATTTCCGCCGTCCCGCCCATGATCCAGGCGCTGCTGTTCAACGGCATTTACGAATGCGTACTGGTGGGTGCGCTGTTCCTGGTGGTGCATATGGTTATTGGCAATATCCTCGAACCCCGCATGATGGGGCATCGGCTGGGATTATCGACGCTTATCGTCTTCCTCTCTTTGTTGGTATGGGGATGGCTGCTCGGCCCGGTAGGCATGCTGCTCTCCGTGCCGCTAACCAGCGTGTGTAAAATCTGGATGGAAACGACCACAGGCGGTAGCAAACTGGCAATTTTACTGGGACCCGGCAGGCCCAAAAGTCGATTACCGGGATAAACTTGCAAACAGCATGTGAAGAGTGGTACACAACCCCATTATTACTAAAGGTTAGTCCTGATATGTACCGGATCGTTCATGGGAAAGTTTCTGTTTTAAGCGCTGGCGAACTGCCTGCCGCGATGAAAGAGCAAGCGCCGCAAGGTGTTCGCCGTGCGCGCTGGCTGGCAGGTCGTGTGCTGCTTTCCCATGCCCTTTCGCCATTACCGAACATCATCTATGGCGAGCAAGGAAAACCGGCCTTTTCCGCCGACACGCCGCTGTGGTTCAATCTCAGCCATAGCGGCGATGACATCGTCCTGCTGCTCAGCGACGAAGGGGAAGTCGGCTGCGATATTGAAGTTATTCGCCCGCGCGATAACTGGCAAACGCTGGCAAATACGGTATTCAGTCTTGGGGAACACGCTGAAGTTGAAGCCGAACACCCGGAGCAACAGCTGGCGGCGTTCTGGCGCATCTGGACGCGTAAAGAAGCTATCGTGAAACAGCGCGGCGGCAGTGCCTGGCAAATCGTCAGCGTCGACAGTACCGCGCTGACCTCCTCACTCTCCGTCAGCCAGTGCCAGATCGATACCCTGAGCCTGGCGGTTTGCACCCCCACGCCATTTACCCTGACCGCCGACGCCGTACACAGGCTGTAATGTTTTCATTCCCGTGCGCCGCCGCGCAATATCGTAAGGTTGAAATCTGATGCAACGTATCACCATCACACTTGATGACGATTTATTAGAAACGCTCGACGGCCTGAGTCAGCGCCGTGGCTACAACAACCGTTCCGAAGCGATCCGCGATATTCTGCGCGGCGCACTGGCGCAGGAAACCACTCAGGAGCACGGCACTCAGGGCTTCGCGGTGCTCTCGTATGTTTATGAGCATGAGAAGCGTGACCTGGCGAGCCGCATTGTTTCTACCCAACACCACCACCACGATTTATCGGTCGCCACGCTGCACGTGCACATCAACCATGACGACTGCCTGGAAATCGCCGTACTAAAAGGCGACATGGGCGATGTACAGCATTTTGCCGATGACGTGATCTCCCAACGCGGCGTGCGCCACGGTCATTTGCAGTGCCTGCCGAAAGAAGAGTAATTGCCTGTTTCGTTGCCGGATGGCGGCTACGCATTATCCGGCCTACTCCGTTACCGTTTGTAGGCCAGGCAAGCGAAGCCCCCCCTGGCAATAATGTTTACGCCATCGTGCCAATCGTCTTTCTAAAGCGCAGCAGCGCTATCAGGAAGAACGCGCTGCCAATCGCCAACAGCGTCAGGAACTGCGGCCAGACGATGCCAAACCCAGCGCCGCGGTAAAGTATCGCCTGAGCGAGGCTGACAAAATGGGTAGTTGGCATAGTCAGCATTATGTCCTGCACCGCCTGCGGCATGCTTTCACGCGGTGTAGAACCACCAGAGAGCATCTGTAGCGGCAGCAGTACCAGAATCATCAGTAACCCCAGTTGCGGCATAGAGCGCGCCAGCGTGCCCATAAAAATTCCGATCGAGGTGGTGGCGAACAGGCTCAGCGCCACGCCCAGCATAAACAGTGGTATCGAACCTTCAATCGGTACGCCGAGCACGCCTTTTACCATCAGCATCAGCGATAAACCGGAAACCACCAGCACCACCAGACCCATCGACCAGATTTTTGCCATCATGATCTCAAACGGCGTCACCGGCATAACCAGCAGATGTTCTATTGTCCCGTGCTCGCGCTCGCGGATCAGCGCCGACCCGGTAAGCACGATCGCCAGCATGGTGATGTTGTTGATAATCGCCATCACCGCGCCAAAGCGGGCAGGTTCCAGATTAGGGTTAAAGCGCATACGCATTTCCAACGCCACCGGCGGCTCATTGTTGTCACGGTAACGCGCCACAAAGCTGTTCACCTCGCCGCTGATGATATTCTGGATATAGCTGTTGCCGGTAAAGGCCTGGCTCATCCGCGTGGCATCGACGTTAACCTGTATATCCGGCTGCCGACCGGCCAACACATCACGCTGAAAATCAGGTGGAATGTTCACGGCGAAGGTGTAGCGCCCGGCGTCCAGTCCGGCATCCATCTCATCAGCGGTGATCATCTCCGGCGGTAAAAACCACGGGCGATAAAAGCTGTTCACAATCCGGTTCGACAACTGCGACTGGTCCATATCGGCAATAGCAATCGGAGCCAAATGCAGCGAACCCGGCAGGACGGTCGCGGAAGAATAAACCGAAATCGTGAAGGCAAAGACGATCAGCGTCAGCATCGCTTTGTCACCCAGCAGGCTGCGCAACTCTTTGATACCGAGGTTATAAATATTGCGTAATCGGCGCATCACCCCTCCTGTTTTTTCAGCAGTAATACGCTCAGACCAATCACCACCGGAATGGCTACCGCCAGCGGAATAAACAGCTGCCAGAGATCGGTCAGATCCAACGCTTTAGAAAACGTCCCACGCGCGATGGTCAGAAAATGGCTGGTCGGGTAAATTTCACCAATCCAGCGTCCAGGCCCTTCGAGCGAGGCGACCGGATCGATCATCCCGGAAAACTGCGTCGCCGGGATCAGCGTAATAATCGCCGTACCAAAAATGGCCGCGATCTGGCTTTTCATAAACGTGGAAATTAACAGACCCAGCCCGGTGGCAATGGTGACGTACAACAGCGCGGCCAGCGTCAGGGTTAAAAAACTCCCCTTATGCGGGACGTCGAACACAAAAACTGACAGCGCACACAGCAGCAGGAAGTTCAGCATGCCCAGCACGATGTACGGCAACTGTTTGCCGAGTAAAAACTCGCTGCGAGTCGTGGGCGTAACGTACAGGTTGATAATCGACCCCAGCTCTTTCTCACGCACTACGCTGAGGGCGCTGAGCATCGAGGGGATCATCATCAGCAGCAGCGGGATCACCGCCGGAACAATCGCCGGCAGACTCTTTACATCCGGGTTGTAACGATAGCGAGTTTCAATGGTCATCAGCCCGTTTTGCCCACTGGAATTGGGTTGCCGCGCCATCACGTCCTGCAGCCAGGTCTGGTGCATCGCCTGTACGTAGCCTCTGACCGTTTCAGCACGGCTCGGCATTGCGCCATCGACCCAGACGCCAATCTTCACCGGCGTGCCACGCGCGATATCGCGGCCAAAGTTTGGCGGGATCTCTATTGCTACCGCCACTTCGCCCGAACGCATCCGTTTGTCCAGCTCGTCATAACTGGTGAGCGGCGGCTGTTCGATAAAATAGCGCGATCCCGCCAGATTCAGCGTCCACGCCTGGCTGCTGACGGTCTGGTCACGATCGAGCACCGAAAAACGCAGATTTTCCACATCCATGCTGATGCCGTAGCCCATGATCAGCATCAGGATCACTGTGCCCATCAGCGCCAGCGTTGAACGTACCGGATCGCGTCGTAGTTCCAGCGCTTCACGGCGGCTGTAGCTGAACAACCGCCGCAGGCTAAAGCCCTGCCGCGGCGGCTGACTATTTTCATGCGCTATCGGAACATTGGCTGGCGGTAACTGAGCTTCCGGTGCCGGGCCTGCCGCTTCCTGTAACCAGGAGATAAACGCCTCTTCCAGACTGGCAGCGCCACGCTGTTTCACCAGTTCCTGCGGCGTGCCGCTGGCCAGCACTTTTCCGGCGTGCATCAGCGACATCCGGTCGCAGCGCTCCGCTTCGTTCATAAAGTGGGTGGAGATAAAAATGGTCACTTTGTCCTGCCGCGACAGATCGACCATCAGTTGCCAGAACATGTCCCTCGCCACCGGATCGACCCCGGAGGTCGGCTCATCAAGAATGAGCATTTCCGGGCGATGGATCACCGCCACCGCCAGCGACAGGCGTTGACGGATCCCCAACGGCAGCGCGCCGGGCAACGCGTCTTCGACATCGGTCAGCGAAAAACGCTCGCTCATCTCTTGTACACGCCCGGGGATTTCCGCTTCGGGGATATGGAACAGCCGCGCGTGTAGTTCGAGGTTTTGCCGGACGGTCAGCTCGCTGTAGAGCGAAAACGCCTGCGACATATAGCCCACCCGGCGGCGGGTATCGATATTCTTCGGGTCAACCGCTTGCCCAAACAACCAGGCCTCACCTTCGCTTGCGGGTAGCAGACCGGTGAGCATCTTCATGGTGGTGGATTTACCGCAGCCGTTGGAGCCGAGAAAACCGAAGATTTCCCCGCGCGGAATACGAAAGTTAACGTGGTCAACGGCGACAAACTTACCGAAGCGCATAGTCAGGTCTTTCGCCTCAATGGCAATCTCTTCCTGCTCAGCGTGATACGGCGGGATCACCACCGGCTTATGTGCCTGGCGCTGGGCTTCAGGTAGCAGCGCGATAAACGCCTGCTCCAGCGTGTTGCTGTTGGTTTGTTCGCGTAGCTGCTGGGCGCTCCCGGTGGCTAACACCTCCCCGGCGTTCATCGCTACCAGCCAGTCAAAGCGCTCGGCTTCTTCCATGTAAGCGGTCGCAACCAGCACGCTCATGTTGGTCTGCCGCTGGCGAATGCTGTTAATTAGATCCCAGAACTGGGCGCGGGACAGCGGATCGACCCCGGTGGTGGGTTCATCGAGAATTAACAGTTCCGGGTCGTGGATTAACGCGCAGCACAGCCCCAGTTTTTGCTTCATCCCGCCCGAGAGTTTCCCGGCGGGACGGTCGCGAAACGGTGCCAGGCCGGTGCTGTTCAGCAGCTCGGTAATCCGCGCTTCGCGTTCCGCTTTATCATGACCAAACAGCCGGGCAAAGAAATCGACGTTCTCATACACCGACAGCGTATGGTACAGGTTTTTCCCTAACCCCTGCGGCATCCAGGCAATGCGCGGGCAGACATCCCGTCGATGTTTTGGGTCGCGCATATCGCCGCCCAACACCATCACGTTGCCGTGTTCAATGACCCTCGCGCCGGAGATGAGCGACAGCAGGCTCGATTTTCCGACGCCATCCGGGCCAATAAGCCCCACCATACAGCGGGCAGGGATATCCAGCGTGATGTTGTTTAGCGCGACCGTTTTCCCGTAATGCTGACTCACGCCGTCAAGGTGCGCCACGGGAGGAACGGGAACCAGCGCCAGATGCGTCATTGCGGCAACCTCACCACCAGGTCGTCAGGCCAGGGGCGATTTTCATCAACACGCACCCACGCCATGCCCGGCAGACCGGTTTTCACGTACTCCAGATGCTGCTGCAACAGCTCTGGCGGGATACGCGCTTTAACGCGGAACATCAGCTTCAGCCGTTCATCACTGGTTTCGACCGTTTTCGGTGTGAACTGCGCGACACTAGCCACAAAGCTAATGGTCGCCGGAATACGCAGATCCGGCGCGGCATCCAGCACCAGGCGAGCTTCACCGCCAATCTTCAATAAACCTGCCTGTTCGGTAGGTAAGAAGAACGTCATGTAGACATCGCTGAGATCGACCATATTCAGTACGCGACCGCCCGCGGAAAGCACCTCGCCCGGTTCGGCGACACGGTACTGCACGCGACCATCGCGCGGGGCTTTCAGCTCGCTGTCATCAATATCAGCGGCTATGCGACGTTCGGTGGCCTGCGCGGCTTCTACGCGGGTTTGCGCCTGAATGATGCTGGTACGAGCGGCTTCAATTGCGGCTTTTGCCGCAGAGACCTGCGCCTTTGCGGATTCCAGTGCCGCGCGAGCGCTTTCAGCCGCAGCCCTGTCGTCATCCAGTTGTTGCTCGGATACAGCCCCACGCAGGGATAGCGAACGGGAGCGAACGTGACGTTTAGAGACCGACTGCAGTTCCGCCTCGCGCTGTTTTACCACCGACTGCGCGGCGCGCATTTCACTTTGCCGCTGTTCCAGCAGCGCTCGTGCCGCCGCCACCGCGCTTTCGGCTTCTTTGATTTGCGCGACAGCTTCCAGCCGCTGCTCCTGCAGCACGCGGGTATCCATTTTCGCCAGTACCTCGCCCTGACGAACGAACTGTCCTTCCGATACGAGGATCGTATCGATACGCCCGGCAATTTTGGTGGCAATATCCACTTCGGTAGCTTCAATTCTGCCGTTGCTGGCCGCGAAACCTTCCGGAATCCCCGCAGGACGCAACATCCACCATGCTATTGCAGCAACCACCACCACAATACCCGCGCCCCACCACACCAGATGACGCTTAATCTTTTCCATATCCGACCCGCCGTAATCCCTGTTATCAAACGATGCGTGTCACAAAGCCCACTGAACAGCTATTCAGCGGGAGATTCCATCCGGGATGAGAAGGAATGAGAAATAATGGCCAGAGTGCGGACAGGCGTTATAGCAACGCACACCGCGAAGGAAGTGAGTGACGAAAATGCTGCGAAATCGGGTACTAATGTTGTCATCATCAGCGTTCCTGGCCGGAAATGAAACACGCATACTCATAACTGCTGTCTATTGAATACTAACACCTGGATTCAATATGTCTATTCGGTTGTCGTTTCCAGTTCAGCCCTGGCACAAGAAATATTTCGTATATCAACGATTGATAAACAATCGCAACTATAAACATAATCAATGATTAGGCATCCCTATAATAGCGGCTCATTTACCGATCTCGTTATGGCGAGGCTCCTGTACAAATACAAGTTACCGCCCTGCTGGTATCGAGAGAGACCACTCAGGGAAATACAGGCATCCATCGAATCAAGGTGTTGCCAAGGTAACTTCTGACGATTTCACCATCGGACAGATACGTTGTTCAGTGCTAAAACCAGGACGTAGGGATCTGCCTGTGCTAACCCTGTCTTGTTCGCCCCTATGAGAGATTTTTATAGGGAATTACACCATGTCATCTATGCCACTCTGCGCCGCTCATCATCCTATGCCGGATTTCAATGGCGACGCTATCGCCCAATATATGCGCACCGATTTTATTACTCTGCCAGACCATCTCAGCGTGAACGGCGCTCGCGAGTACTTTGTCTCCCAACTCACAACGGATGACATCCCGGGCCAGGTCTTTGTTGTGGCTGGAAAAGCGCTGCGCGGGGTGTTATCCATCAAGCGCTTATTGCAGGAAAAAGATACGTCGCTGAACATCAATCATCTTACGGACAGCTGTTTATTTCATGTAAAGCCTGATGATGAACGGGCGCAGGTCGTTGCCGAGTTAGCCGAACGCGAAGTCGATCTGGTTGCTGTCGTTGAGAGAGGTGAGCTGGTCGGTTGTCTGATGGAAAAAGAGATCGCTCATCTACAGGAAGATGATGTTACTGAAGACGTTCAGCTTCAGGGCGCCACGCTACCGCTGGAAAAACCCTATCTGGAAATTAGTCCGTGGACATTGTGGAAAAAACGTTCGGTCTGGCTCCTGCTGCTGTTTGTCGCAGAAGCCTATACCAGCAGCGTGCTTCAGCATTTTGAAGAGGCGCTGGAATCTGCAATTGCCCTGGCCTTTTTTATTCCGCTATTAATTGGTACTGGCGGCAACAGCGGTACGCAGATCACTTCGACGCTGGTACGTTCAATGGCGCTGGGAGAAGTGCGGCTGCGCGATATGGGTCGGGTGATCCGCAAAGAAGTTTCAACTTCGCTGCTGATCGCTCTGACGCTGGGCCTGGCAGGGTGCTTGCGCGCGTGGATGATGGGCATCGGTATGGAAATCACGCTGATCGTCAGCCTGACGCTGGTTTGCATTACGCTGTGGAGCGCCGTGGTGTCATCAGTGATCCCCATGGTACTCAAGCGTATCGGCATTGATCCCGCCGTGGTTTCAGCCCCGTTTATCGCCACGCTTATCGACGGTACCGGGTTAATTATCTACTTTAAAATCGCCCAGCACTTTCTTGGTCTGAACTAATGATAACGCCCGGCAGCTCAGGTTGTCGGGCGTCACAGTCAGGCTGGCGCTAAATCTTGCGCGCACGCCCAGGCACTCGACCATGCCCACTGGAAGTTATAGCCTCCCAACCAGCCGGTAACGTCCATAACTTCGCCGATAAAATAGAGTCCCGGCACTTTACGTGCTTCCATCGTGCGCGATGAAAGCTCATTGGTATCAACGCCGCCCAGCGTGACTTCAGCGGTACGATACCCTTCTGTACCGTTCGGCTGCACCCGCCAATCGGTCAGCGTCTCAACCAGCGTTTGTTGATCGCGCACGTTAAGCTGTTTCAGCGAGACGTCCGGGATTTGCCCTAACTGCTGTAAACATTCCACCAGCCGTTTTGGCAACTGCATAGCAAGCGTATTCTTTAAGCTCTGATTAGGGTGGGCGCTGCGTTGGTCATCGAGGAAGCTCGCAAGGTCAACATCCGGCAACAAATTAATGCTGACAAATTCGCCTGGCTGCCAAAAACTGGAAATCTGCAGTACGGCCGGACCAGAAAGCCCGCGGTGCGTAAAGAGCAGATTTTCACGAAAGACGGTGCCGTCCTCGGCGGTGATAACGGAAGAAACGGACACGCCAGAGAGCACCTGAAGCTGCTCCAGCAGTGGCTTATGCAACGTAAAGGGCACCAGTCCTGCGCGCGTTGGCAATACGTTCAGACCGAACTGTTCGGCAATTTTATAACCAAACGGCGTCGCGCCCAGCCCCGGCATAGAGAGACCACCAGAGGCAATAACCAGCTTTTTCGTGCCCACGATCATCCCGTTCAATTCGATGATGAAATCATCACCCTCTCGCTCGACGCTCAGGACTTCGCTACGTAACCGCATAGTTACGTTACCTTTTTCACACTCGGCCACCAGCATATCGACAATTTGTTGGGCGGAATCATCGCAGAACAGCTGACCCAACGTTTTTTCGTGCCAGGCAATACCGTGTTTACCCACCAGGTCGATAAAATCCCACTGCGTGTAACGCGCCAGCGCCGATTTGCAAAAATGGGGGTTTTGGCTCAAATAGGCGGCAGGCTCGACATAAAGATTGGTAAAGTTGCAGCGTCCCCCGCCAGACATGAGAATCTTACGCCCCGGCTTTTTACCATTATCAATCAGCAGTACGCGACTACCTGCTTGTCCTGCCTGCGCGGCACAAAACATACCCGCTGCGCCAGCGCCTATAATAACGGTATCAAACCTTTCCACGTTGCGATCCTCTCTAAAAAGCGGGTGTGAATTGTAAAGATTCCTCAGTGGTCGCACCAGCACCAAACTACCGATAAAGGGTATTTAACTGAAATATATAGGATAATTCTTTAGTGGTGTAAAACAAAGCAGGAGACAAATCAAAAAAACTCTATATTTCACTTTGCCCGCGCCGCCAAAGTCACTGATAATGCGCCGCGTTCATGTCCTCAAAATGGCGTAACGTCCTATGCTACATTTGTTTGCTGGCCTGGATTTACATACCGGGCTTTTACTATTGCTTGCTCTGGCTTTTGTGCTGTTCTACGAAGCGATTAACGGCTTCCATGATACAGCCAATGCTGTCGCAACCGTGATCTATACCCGTGCAATGCGTTCGCAATTGGCGGTGGTCATGGCTGCGGTGTTCAACTTCTTTGGTGTTTTGCTGGGCGGTCTCAGCGTGGCATATGCCATCGTGCATATGCTGCCAACGGATCTGCTGCTCAATATGGGATCGTCACATGGCCTCGCCATGGTGTTCTCCATGCTGCTGGCGGCAATTATCTGGAACCTGGGTACCTGGTACTTTGGTTTGCCTGCATCCAGCTCCCACACGCTAATTGGCGCCATTATCGGTATTGGTTTAACCAATGCGCTGATGACCGGCACTTCTGTGGTAGATGCACTTAACATTCCGAAAGTTATCGGTATTTTTGCCTCGCTTATCATCTCGCCGATTGTCGGCCTGGTGGTTGCAGGTGGTCTTATTTTCATTCTGCGTCGCTACTGGAGCGGTACGAAAAAACGTGCCCGTATCCACCTGACGCCAGCAGAACGTGAAAAGAAAGACGGTAAGAAAAAGCCGCCGTTCTGGACGCGTATTGCACTGATCCTCTCCGCTATCGGCGTGGCGTTCTCTCATGGCGCTAACGACGGGCAGAAAGGCATTGGTCTGGTGATGCTGGTGCTGATTGGCGTAGCGCCTGCGGGCTTCGTGGTGAATATGAATGCTTCCGGTTACGAGATTACCCGTACCCGTGATGCCATCAATAACGTCGAAGTCTTCTTCCAGCAGCGTCCTGACCTGCTTAAACAGGCTACAGGCGTAGACCAGTTGATTCCGTCCCCGACGGACGCGGCACCAGCGACGACGACAGAGTTCCATTGCCACCCGGCGAATACCATCAACGCGCTGGAACGTGCGAAAGGTATGCTGGCGAACCTGGAAACCTACGACAAGTTAAGCGTCGAACAGCGTGGTCAGCTGCGTCGCATTATGCTCTGCATCTCTGATACCACCGATAAAGTGGTTAAGCTGCCTGGCGTAAGCACTGACGATCAGCGTCTGCTGAAGAAACTGAAAGCTGACATGCTGAGCACCATTGAGTACGCGCCTATCTGGATCATTATGGCCGTCGCACTGGCGCTGGGCATTGGTACCATGATCGGCTGGCGTCGCGTAGCCACCACCATTGGTGAGAAAATCGGTAAGAAAGGCATGACCTATGCCCAGGGGATGTCGGCACAGATGACCGCCGCAGTCTCTATCGGTCTCGCCAGCTACACCGGTATGCCTGTTTCCACCACCCACGTTCTCTCTTCTTCCGTTGCGGGGACGATGGTTGTTGATGGCGGCGGTTTACAGCGTAAAACGGTGACCAGCATTCTGATGGCCTGGGTCTTCACCCTGCCAGCCGCAATTCTTCTTTCCGGCGGGCTTTACTGGCTCTCTCTGAAGCTTATCTAAGCGAATGCACGGTAAAAAAGCGGGTCAGTTTTCTGACCCGCTTTTTTTGTATCTGTCGTTGGCATCAGTGCCAGATAATCAGCGCAACCATGCTGATTAGCACCAGGCCACATAGCGCGCTGGTGAGGATGAACTGACCGCGAACCCGCTCACAGCGGCGAATAAACTCATCATCATGATGATCGCGGTAACGCTGAGCGTAGATATACCACACCAGACGCATCTGCTTGTTCGGTTGCCCATGCGAGGTAAAAAAGCCCCCACCATCTACATACTGGTAAAGCAATGGATCGCAACCACGAAGTACCACTAACAGTGCGCGTAGCGAAGAAAAATAGCGCGCCATATTAACAATGCAAACGACACATAAAGCCCAGAACAATGCAATGGTGCTTATCATACCTCCTCCCCGGCGACCCGCCCACGGAACTCCTTTCCGGGACTACCGCTCCCCGATACCCTGCCAAACCATTCAGTGAAGAGTACAGCCGAACCGTTCGTATTAGTATCACGCATCCGAACGCCTCTCTAGATAGTGTAGGAGATTAGTTAATTTTTTTGCCAGAAGGTTAATCGCTATCAATGCAATTAACTAAAAAATTTGTTTAACTGCTTGGCAAGCAAGGCGGATTGACGGATTATCCTGGTCGCTATAATGTAAGGATAGTCCTTATATGGTACGTTTTTACGACTGGGCTAGCCCCGCGCGCAAGGTTCGCAGGATGCGGATGACGCGGCGGCAGGTAAACGCCAGCAGGCTAGTCATCGACAACTTATGGAAGGAGTAACACTATGGCTTATAAACACATTCTTATCGCGGTTGATCTTTCTCCGGAAAGCAAAGTTCTGGTTGAAAAAGCGGTCTCTATGGCGCGGCCTTACAATGCTAAAGTCTCCCTTATCCACGTTGACGTAAACTATTCCGACCTGTACACCGGGCTTATCGACGTGAATCTGGGCGACATGCAGAAACGCATTTCTGAAGAAACCCACCACGCGCTAACCGAGCTTTCCACCAACGCAGGCTACCCTATCACCGAAACCCTGAGCGGTAGCGGCGACCTGGGTCAGGTTCTGGTTGATGCCATCAAAAAATACGACATGGATCTGGTCGTTTGTGGTCACCACCAGGATTTCTGGAGCAAGCTAATGTCCTCCGCGCGCCAACTGATCAACACTGTCCACGTCGACATGTTGATTGTTCCGCTGCGTGACGACGAAGAAGCATAAAACGCTGGCCGTCGGGAGATAACCCGATGCGCTACAAGTCGTTAAGCCTGTAAACGCCCGCCTTTGCGGGCGTTTTTGTTTTTATCATTCAGACACAATTAGTACATCAATCCAACAAATAAATCATAATTAGTGTGATCAACTAATTGGATCGAAAACTATCTCTATAATACTCTACGCCTGCGGCCAATAACCGCAGTCTATAACAAAATAAGACTTTTTCGGCGCGTTTAAGCATACGCGTTCATACTTTTCGGGATGGCTTTGAAAGGCGATGGAATATGAATAAAACTGCACCTACGGGCTTGCTGCAGCAACCTCGTCCGTTCTTCATGATCTTCTTTGTGGAATTATGGGAACGATTTGGCTATTACGGCGTTCAGGGCATCCTGGCGGTATTTTTTGTTAAGCAACTCGGTTTTTCTCAGGAACAGGCATTCGTCACCTTTGGTGCTTTTGCCGCGCTGGTTTACGGCCTGATCTCGATCGGCGGCTACGTCGGCGACCATCTGTTAGGTACCAAGCGCACGCTGGTACTCGGCGCCATTGTGCTGGCGATCGGCTACTTCATGACCGGGATGTCACTGCTTAAGCCCGACCTGATTTTTATTGCTTTGGGTACCATTGCCGTCGGTAATGGGCTGTTTAAAGCCAACCCGGCAAGCCTGCTGTCAAAATGCTATCCACCGAAAGACGCCCGTCTGGACGGTGCCTTCACCCTGTTTTATATGTCGATTAACATCGGTTCACTGCTGTCGTTGTCGCTGGCACCGGTGATTGCCGATAAGTTTGGCTACGCGGTGACCTATAATCTGTGCGGGGCCGGGCTTATTGTCGCGCTTTTGGTCTACTTTGCCTGCCGTGGAATGGTGAAGAATATCGGTTCAGAGCCGGACCATAAGCCGCTGAATTTCCGTAATCTATTCTGCGTGCTGGGCGGAACGGTAGTGATGGTATTTATCTGCGCCTGGCTGATGCACAACGTGCAGATTGCCAACCTGGTGCTGATCGTCCTGTCAATTGCCGTGACGATCATCTTCTTCCGTCAGGCCTTCAAACTGGATAAAACCGGGCGCAACAAAATGTTCGTGGCCTTTATCCTGATGCTGGAAGCGGTGGTGTTCTACGTCCTGTACGCGCAGATGCCAACTTCACTGAACTTCTTTGCTATCAATAACGTGCACCATGAAATTCTTGGTTTCGCCATCAACCCGGTAAGCTTCCAGGCGCTAAACCCGTTCTGGGTGGTACTGGCGAGTCCGGTACTGGCCGCAATCTATACCCGTCTGGGCAACAAAGGTAAAGACCTGACCATGCCGATGAAGTTTACGCTCGGTATGTTCCTGTGCTCGCTGGGTTTCCTGACCGCCGCTGCAGCCGGAATGTGGTTTGCCGATGCGCAGGGGCTGACGTCGCCGTGGTTTATCGTGCTGGTGTATCTGTTCCAGAGCCTGGGTGAACTGCTGATTAGCGCCCTGGGGCTGGCTATGGTCGCCGCTCTCGTGCCACAACACCTGATGGGCTTTATTCTCGGGATGTGGTTCCTGACCCAGGCAGCAGCCTTCCTGATGGGGGGTTATGTCGCGACATTCACCGCCGTACCAGAGAACATCACCGACCCGCTGCAAACGCTGCCTATCTATACCAACGTCTTCAGTAAGATTGGTCTGGTGACCCTGGCCGTAACGGTGGTGATGGCGATTATGGTGCCATGGCTGAACCGCATGATTAATACGCCGAGCACCGAGCAATAACCTTCAGTGCCGGATGGCGGCTATTGCCCTATCCGGCATTTTCACTCACTACCCTTTACGCGCGTCTATCCACTCCTGCACTTCCACCACAAAGGTGTCCGGCGCTTTGCGGTACATTTTGCGCGCCAAGTCCAGAATCGTATGCTGACCGAGCGCTTCTTCCATCCGCTGCTGGGCCATGTCCATTACCGAACGCACACCACAAATGCCTTCACAGGCCCACTCTGGTGGATGTTCCTCAAATACCGCCAACCGCTGGCGAATTTCACGACATTCAAAGATGCGCTTATCACCATCAATAGCATTCACCACATCCAGTACAGTGATGTGTTCAGCAGGTTTAGCTAACTGGAAACCACCGCCCTTGCCTTCAATGCTGCGCACCAGACCCGCTTTGGACAGACGGGTGAAAATTTTTGCCAGATAGTCATATGGCACACTTTGCAGTTCGGCAATTTCCCGCACGCTCATATCCCTCGCGTCGCCCTTACTATCGACCATACACATCAGGCTATGAATGCCGTACTCAACCCCAGAACTGTAGAATGCCATTCTCTTATCTCAGTCAAAATTAATCTGAGTTTATTGTAGCTTTTTCGTTTCACTCATTCCAGACAGCAAAGTAACCCCTCTTCACAATAAAAATTTAAATACATATTTATCAAATAGATAATAAAAAACCCTCACCCTTTGAAGCAAAAAGGATCTCGATCGCATTGCAATTCTTAACTACGACAAATAAAATCCGAGTAAATAATTCGTAGTCACCAGTGAGAAAACTCCAATGCGTAAACAAATTCTGATCGTGGGCGCCGGCTTTGCCGGTATGTGGGCAGCATTAAGCGCCGCACGACTGGCGGATAAACATCAGCAGGCCATTGATATTACAGTAATTGCGCCACAGCCAGAGCTGCGTGTCCGCCCACGTTTTTATGAAAGCGCCGTTCATACGCTGGTCGCACCACTGCAACCGCTGTTTGACGTTACCGGCGTCAACTTCCTGCAAGGTCACGTCGAGCAAATCCTCCCGGACTCTAAAGAGGTGAGCTGGAAAGATGCCAACGGTGACATTCATCTGCGCCGCTACGACCGCCTGGTGCTTGCCAGCGGAAGTCACGTAAACCGCGACGCCGTCACCGGTGCCGCCGAGCACGCGTTTGACCTCGACCAACTTGAGAGCGCCGCCGTACTGGAGCAGCACATTAACGATCTGGCATTACAACCGGAAAGTGAGGCTCGCAATACGGTAGTGGTCTGCGGCGGCGGCTTTACCGGCATTGAAATGGCGCTGGAATTACCAGGTCGTTTGCGCGAAATATTGGGCGCTGATGCTAAGACCAGAGTTGTCGTAGTTGAACGCGGCGCTCAGCCGGGCGGACGCTGGAGCCAGGAATTACGTGACGTGATTATCGAAGCCTCTGCTGAACTGGGTGTCGAGTGGCTGGTCAATGCAGAAGTAGAGTGCGTGGATGCCTCTGGCGTCACGCTAAAAGATGGACAGGTGATTTCTTCCCAGACAGTTATCTGGACCGTCGGCGTTCAGGCTAATAGCCTGACAGCACAGATTAACGCCCCGCGCGATCGCCAGGGCCGTCTGCATGTAAATGCCAATCTGCAGGTTGTGGGTCACGATGATATCTACGCCACTGGCGATGTAGCCTACGCCGCCACCGACGACAAAGGCAATCATGCGCTGATGACCTGCCAGCACGCCATCTTGCTGGGTAAATTTGCCGGTAATAACGCCGCGGCAGACCTGTTAAACATAACACCACTGCCATATCGTCAGGAAAACTACGTCACCTGCCTGGATCTTGGTGCCTGGGGTGCGGTGTATAGCGAAGGATGGGATCAGCAGGTGAAACTGACGCGCGCAGAAGCGAAAAAGCTGAAGGTGTCGATTGTCAGTGAGCTGATTTACCCGCCGAAGGCGGACCGCGCGGTAGCGTTTGAGATTGCCGATCCGCTGGCACCGTTTGTTTAACCCGTGATGCCGGATGCGGCTACCGCCTTATCCGGCCTACTAACGGCACCGAGCTGTAGACCCGATAAGGGCACTATAGCTGACCATCTGGCCTATGCCGTTCCCGCATAAATATCGAACCGATGCCCTTTTGTAACTACCGCGTTCGGCGTTGCCACGTCGGCCAGCGGCGGCGCGTAGTCCGGACGTTTCACCACCACTCGTTTGGTGGCTAACTGACGAGCAGGCTCCAGCAGCCCATCCGCATCCAGATCCGGCCCCACCAGCGACTGAAACACACGCATCTCTTTTTTCACCAGCGCGCTTTTCTGCTTATGCGGGAACATCGGGTCGAGGTACACCACCTGCGGGCGCGGTGTGATATCGGTTAACGCCGTCAGGCTCGACGCGTGAATCAACTGCAAACGCTCCTGCAGCCACAGACCGATTTCCGGGTCGGCATACCCGCGCGCCAGGCCATCGTCAAGCAGCGCAGCAACCACCGGGTTTCGTTCCAGCATTCGTACGCGACAGCCTACCGAGGCCAGTACAAACGCATCGCGCCCCAGCCCTGCGGTTGCATCGACCACATCCGGCAGGTAATCGCCTTTAATGCCGACCGCCTTCGCCACCGCTTCACCACGGCCACCGCCAAATTTGCGCCGATGGGCCATCGCACCGCCCGCGAAATCCACGAAGATACCGCCGAGTTTAGGTTCGTCACGTTTGCGCAGTTCCAGATGTGCTGTCGTCATCACCAGCGCCATCAGGTTATCTTCATCGTGTTCCAGTCCCCAGCGGGCGGCCAGAACAGATAAGGCGCCGTCTCCGGCGCCTGTTTCATCAATTAAGCAGATTTTCAATTCCGCTTTACCCTAAATAATTCGAGTTGCATCAAGACAACAAGTGAAGGAATCCCTGGGAACGTACAAATAGTACGTGACCAGGGTGAGTGAGCGCAGTTGCCGAAGAGGCAGCTTGAAGTATGACGGGTAAATCAGCCTTTAATCCCGTAATGCTCCAGCATCGCATCCAGCTGTGGCTCGCGGCCACGGAAGCGTTTGAACAGTTCCATCGGCTCTTCAGAACCGCCACGGGTGAGGATGTTATCGAGGAACGATTGTCCGGTTTGACGGTTGAAAATCCCTTCATCTTCGAAGCGAGAGAAGGCATCCGCCGCCAGCACGTCGGCCCACAGATAGCTGTAGTAACCCGCCGCGTAGCCCCCTGCAAAAATATGGCTGAAGGCATGCGGGAAGCGGCCCCAGGTTGGGCCCGGCACCACGGCGACCTGTTTCTTGATTTCCGCCAGCGTGTCGAGGATTTTCGCCCCTTGCTGCGGGTTAAATTCCGCGTGCAGACGGAAATCAAACAGACCGAACTCCAGTTGACGCAGAATAAACAGCGCCGCCTGGTAGTTTTTCGCCGCCAGCATTTTATCCAGCAGTTCCTTCGGCAACGGTTCGCCGGTTTCATAATGGCCGGAGATAAACGCCAACGCTTGTGGCTCCCAGCACCAGTTTTCCATAAACTGGCTCGGCAGTTCGACCGCATCCCATGGCACACCGTTGATACCGGAAACGCCCGCGGTTTCGATACGGGTCAGCATATGGTGCAGACCGTGGCCGAACTCGTGGAACAGGGTAATCACTTCATCGTGGGTAAACAGCGCAGGTTTACCGTTCACCGGACGGTTAAAGTTACAGGTCAGGTAGGCAACCGGTTTTTGCAACGTGCCGTCACTTTTACGCATCTGGCCGACGCAGTCATCCATCCACGCCCCGCCGCGTTTATGTTCACGGGCATACAGGTCGAGGTAGAAGCTGCCGCGCAGCTCGTTGTTTTCGTCGTACAGCTCGAAGAAACGAACTTCCGGGTGCCAGACGTCAACATCGGTGCGCTCTTTGGCAGTGATGCCATAAATACGTTTAACCACTTCAAACAGACCGTTGACGGCTTTGTTCTCCGGGAAATAAGGACGCAGTTGCTCGTCGCTGATACTGTAGAGGTGCTGTTTTTGTTTCTCGCTGTAGTAGGCGATGTCCCACGGCTGAAGCTCATCAACGCCAAATTCCGCTTTGGCGAAGGCGCGCAGTTGAGCCAGCTCTTTCTCACCCTGTGGACGGGCGCGTTTCGCCAGATCGGTCAAGAAGTCGAGGACCTGCTGCGGGTTTTCCGCCATTTTGGTAGCCAGAGATTTAAAGGCGTAGCTTTCAAAGCCCAGCAGCTGTGCCAGTTCGTGGCGCAGCGCGAGGATCTCTTCCATTATCGGGCTGTTGTCCCATTTGCCAGCGTTCGGCCCCTGGTCAGACGCGCGGGTGGAGTAAGCGCGATACATCTCTTCACGCAGTCCCTGGTTGTCACAGTAGGTCATCACCGGCAGGTAGCTTGGGATATCCAGCGTTAACAGATAGCCTGCCTGCTCTTTGGCTTCCGCCTGGGCCTTCGCCGCAGCCAGCGCGCTTTCCGGCATACCAGCCAGCTCGGCTTCATCGGTGACTAACTTCGTCCAGCCCATCGTGGCATCAAGGACGTTATTGCTGTACAAGTTGCCGAGCTCAGACAGACGGGTGGCGATTTCACCATAGCGCTGCTGTTTTTCCTTCGGCAGACCAATACCAGAAAGCTCAAAATCGCGCAGCGCGTTATCGACCGCTTTTTTCTGTGCGGTGTTCAGGGTGGCGTAATGATCGCCATCACGCAGGTCGCGGTACGCTTTGTACAGGCCTTCATGTTGTCCAACCCAGGTGCTGTATTCAGACAGCAGCGGCAGCGTTTGTTCGTAGGCTTCACGCAGTTCCGGGCTGTTTTTCACCGAGTTCAGGTGGCTAACAGGAGAGAAAATACGCCCCAGCACATCGTCAACTTCCGCCAACGGCTGGCAGAGATTTTCCCAGGTGTACGGCGCGCCCTGCGCAACCACTCGCTCAACGTTTTCGCGGCAATCGTTCAGCGCCTTAGTGACGGCAGGCACGACATGCTCAGGCTGAATTTTAGAAAACGGCGGCAGTTCGAAGGGAGTCAGCAATGGATTGGTCATTAGCGCGGTCCTGTTGAAAAGAGTGAATGAAGCGCGTATCCGGCGCTGTGCATATTAATTTGTACAATGGGGTTAAGTGTAGAGGATTTCAATGCTAACCGTGACGGAAAGACGCCCGGTGGTGCTGCGCTTACCGGGCCTACGGGTAATCTGTGCCGATCTGCTGTAAACTGTGGCAAATCGTCATTTCAGCGGAATTTCATTACCCATGCTCAGTTATCGCCACAGTTATCACGCAGGCAACCACGCCGACGTCCTGAAACACACCGTCCAGAGCCTGATCATTGAATCGCTCAAAGAGAAAGAAAAACCGTTTCTCTATCTGGACACCCATGCTGGCGCTGGCCGTTATCAGCTGAGCAGTGAGCATGCCGAACGTACCGGTGAATATCTGGAAGGGATCGCCCGTATCTGGCAGCAGGACGATTTGCCTGCCGAACTTGAACCCTACATTGGCGTAGTGCAACACTTCAACCGTAGCGGTCAGTTGCGCTACTACCCGGGCTCTCCGTTAATTGCTCGCCAGCTGCTGCGCGAACAGGATAGCCTGCAATTAACTGAACTGCACCCGAGCGACTTTCCCCTGCTGCGCGGCGAATTCCAGAAAGATGAGCGCGCACGCGTGGCCAAAGCCGATGGTTATCAGCAGCTGAAAGCAAAATTGCCGCCGGTTTCACGTCGTGGGCTGATCCTTATCGATCCACCCTACGAAATCAAAAGCGACTACCAGGCGGTGGTCACCGGTATTAACGAAGGCTACAAGCGTTTCGCGACCGGCACCTATGCGCTGTGGTATCCGGTGGTTCTGCGCCAGCAAATCAAGCGCATGATCCACGATCTCGAAGACACCGGCATCCGCAAAATTCTGCAAATTGAACTGGCGGTGCGCCCGGACAGCGATCAGCGCGGTATGACAGCGTCTGGCATGATTGTGATTAACCCGCCGTGGAAGCTGGAGCAGCAGATGAACAACGTTCTGCCGTGGTTGCACAGCAAACTGGTTCCGGCAGGAACCGGTCATACCTCGGTAAGCTGGATCGTGCCGGAGTAATCGCAGCCATCGGTGGAACCTTTTAATATCAGGTATACAATCGCGAATATTTTGGCGGATGGCGTAACGCTTCTCCGCCCTACAATGAACATGAAGGAGCGGTCATGACCAAGCACTATGATTACATCGCTATTGGCGGCGGCAGCGGCGGTATTGCCTCCATTAACCGTGCAGCAATGTACGGCCAGAAATGCGCACTGATTGAAGCCAAAGAGTTAGGCGGAACCTGCGTTAACGTGGGCTGCGTACCAAAGAAAGTGATGTGGCATGCCGCCCAGGTTCGCGAAGCGATCCACATGTACGGGCCGGATTACGGTTTCGACACCACCATCAATAAGTTCGACTGGGATAAACTGATCGCCACGCGTACCGCTTACATCGACCGTATTCATACTTCGTACGACAATGTGCTGGGCAAAAATAATGTCGATGTGATTAAAGGTTTTGCCCGCTTTGTGGATGCCAAAACCATTGAAGTGAACGGTGAAACCATTACTGCCGATCATATTTTGATTGCTACCGGCGGTCGCCCGAGCCATCCGAACATTCCGGGTGTGGAATACGGGATCGACTCCGATGGCTTCTTTGAGCTGCCCACGCTGCCGAAGCGCGTTGCGGTCGTCGGCGCAGGTTACATCGCCGTTGAGCTGGCAGGCGTGATTAACGGCCTGGGTGCTCAAACGCATCTGTTCGTGCGTAAACACGCGCCGCTACGCAGCTTCGACCCGATGATCGTCGACACGCTGGTTGAGGTGATGAACGCCGAAGGCCCGACTCTGCATACTCACGCGATTCCGAAAGCGGTCGTTAAAAACGCTGACGGCAGCCTGACCCTGCAACTGGAAGATGGTCGTAGCGAAACGGTAGATTGCCTGATTTGGGCAATTGGTCGTGAACCAGCCACCGATAACTTCAACCTGGCAGTTACTGGCGTGAAAACCAACGAAAAAGGCTACATCGTCGTTGATAAATTCCAGAACACCAGCGTGCCGGGAATTTATGCCGTCGGCGATAACACCGGTGCCGTTGAGCTGACGCCGGTTGCCGTTGCCGCGGGCCGTCGCCTGTCTGAGCGTCTGTTTAACAACAAACCGGACGAACATCTGGACTACAGCAACATCCCGACCGTGGTCTTCAGCCATCCGCCAATTGGCACCGTGGGCCTGACCGAGCAGCAGGCTCGTGAACAGCACGGCGATGACCAGGTGAAAGTGTATAAATCATCATTTACCGCGATGTATACCGCTGTCACCTCACATCGTCAGCCGTGCCGCATGAAGCTGGTTTGCGTCGGTCCGGAAGAGAAGATTGTCGGTATTCACGGTATTGGTTTTGGAATGGATGAAATGCTGCAAGGCTTCGCGGTCGCACTGAAAATGGGCGCAACCAAGAAAGACTTTGATAACACCGTTGCGATTCACCCAACGGCAGCAGAAGAGTTCGTTACCATGCGTTAATCGCACTTCATGAGTGTTAAAGGGCAAAGAGGGGTTAGCTCTTTGCCCTTAGTTACGTTTCCGCTATCAGTTCAAAAGTTGCAGCAGATAGCGGATCAGCTCCAGCAACGCGATTAACGCTCCCAGAACGATGATTGCTTTATCAATCACCCGTTTTCTCCATCAGATGGAGTGAGAATGCACCCGCTTACTCATCCATTGCCTGTCACGGGGCATGCTCCATTGTTAGATGATAACTATCTCACCCCGGCCAGAGCATCGGCCAACGGCACCACCCGTTTCGCCGATCAGGACTTAGAAAGCGTTTAGCGCGCGTCCGGAAGGGATAAGTTACAGAGCTAACTGGATAAGTATACAGTTCTTTTAATCGTAACTGCCAGCGCATTCTTGCAATAGTACCGTTAAGGTAATAGGATTGAAGCGTTAGATGATAACTATCTCACTTCGGCCAGAGCCACCAACTCGGGCTGAAGCGTAAAAAAACCGACGTGAAGTCGGTTTTTTTACGTCCGAATCAGGACCAGGGCAAAGTCTATTTACCCTGCATATATGGCGTATACACGCCGTTTAAGCTTTCGAGGAACGCCACGATATCGTCGATATCTTCCTGCGGCAGTTCTTTACCCACCTGATAACGCAGCATCAGTTTTACCGCACCGTCGAGCGTAGGCACATCACCTCGATGGAAATAAGGCGCGGTCAGCGCAACGTTACGCAAGCCAGGGACTTTTTGACGCAGCTTGTCACGTAATTCATTAGTGACGTTCATGCGGCCAATATCTGCAGCAGTGACCTCGCCGAAATTAAAGTCCTTTTTCAAACCCAATGGCTCAAATGAACGCCCGCCTAAAATAATACCGCCATGACAGGTCGCGCACTTATTATCTTTAAACAACTGATAGCCATGTTTCTGCTGGGCAGTTAACGCCGCTTCATCGCCGCGTAGCCATTTATCAAACGGCGAATTTGGCGTAATTAGCGTTTTCTCAAACTCAGCAATCGCATCGGTAATATTATCTCCGCTGAATCCCTGTGGATAAACCGCGATAAACTCTTGTTTGAGTTGCGGATCTTTATCCAGTTTCTGAATAATTTCATCCCAGGATTTAGACGCCATCTCGATAGGGTTCAACGGCGGGCCGCCTGCCTGCGCCTGCAATGTTGGTGCTCGACCATCCCAGAATTGTTCCACGTTGAATACAGAGTTAAATACCGTCGGCGCGTTGATAGGACCAACCGCGCCGCCTACGCCGATTGACGTTTTGCGACCATCTACGCCGCCCGCATTCAGGGCGTGGCAGTGCGCGCAAGAAATCGTGCTGTCACCGGAAATACGCGGGTCGTGATAAAGCGTAAAGCCCAGCGCCACTTTGCGGGCATCGGTCGGAATGCTTTCCGGTATCGGCTGCACAGGCTCATTACGATGCTGCGCGGCGGTATCGTTACTGGCGTAATACTGCTCGCGCTGTTTCGCAATCCAGCCCAGGATCTCTGCTCGCTCCGTATCGCTTACCTTGCCAGCCCAGTGCAGTGCGGTATAACGCGTCGGCGGCATAGTGTCGTACTGCATCACCCATTCAATTTTATTCAGGTCGCTTTGCGAAACGGGTTTATCTGCGACCAGCGCCGCACGAACGGCCTCAAGATTGAATGATTTGTATCCCAGTTGAATATCGTAATTCATCAACTGCTTAGCGACAGGAAAAGAAGAATAGAAAGGTAATTCAGCTGAAGGCGTGTGACAATAATCGCATCCTTTTTCGCGTAAAAAACCTAATACTATATTATTTTCTTCCCGCGTAGAGGCCTGAACATCTGCCTGTTTACTACGTTGATTATCGTGATACCACACATAACCGGATAATCCAAAATAACAAATCACGACGCCAGCTATGGCAATCGCGGTAAGACGGGTAATGATTTTCATTATTTTACCCTCACCGTTGTGAGTTATTGTGACCCAGAAAAATTAGAATAATGAGTGCATAGTCTTTATCAGACTTAACCATCATAGAAAGTAAGGGATTTATTATTTTGATAAGTATCAAGCAATTACATGGGGGATAACTATCGATAGAATAGCCTGTGCCTATTACGGAGATAAGCCGTTATGGTTTTCCGTTCACAACTCGTTGCAATCGAATGTTCTGAAAATGAAATATCTTCAGGTCACGCAGAATTATGAATTCTTCATTATATTCATTGGGATAGTCTTATTTTCTAAATAATATGCAGCACTAAAACGTGATCAACCGCACGCTTTACTCACCAGACACCGAAGCGAATGTCTACGCTTAACTGACGACCGGGCAATAGCCTTAATCTTTCAACGTCCATCGGAGGTCTTTCTCATTATGCTCAACCAGAAACTACCCCGCGCCCCTTCAGAAGAAATGACGATCGATATCGATCTGCTTTATGAAATGGATCCGTGCGAGTTAAAGCTGGATGAAATGATTGAGGCAGAGCCTGAGCCGGAGATGATTGAAGGGCTGCCCGCCTCAGATGCGTTAACCCCGGCCGATCGTTACCTTGAGCTGTTCGAACACGTCCAGTCGTCGAAACTGTTTGCCGATAGCAAAACCTTCCCCGACTGTGCGCCCAAAATGGATCCGCTGGATATTTTGATCCGTTATCGCAAGGTCAAACGCCACCGCGACTTTGATCTGCGACGTTTCGTCGAGAACCATTTCTGGCTACCGGAAACGCCCTCCAGTGAATATGTGTCCGATCCGGCAAGCTCGCTGAAAGAGCATATCGATCAACTGTGGCCTGTGCTGACGCGCGAACCGCAGGATCACATTCCCTGGTCCTCGCTGCTGGCGTTACCGCAGTCATATATTGTGCCCGGCGGACGTTTTAGCGAAACCTACTACTGGGATTCCTACTTTACCATGCTGGGTCTGGCAGAGAGCGGCCGCGAAGATCTGCTGAAGTGTATGGCGGATAACTTTGCCTGGATGATTGAAAACTATGGTCACATCCCCAACGGTAACCGTACCTACTACCTGAGCCGTTCGCAGCCACCGGTTTTTGCGCTGATGGTGGAACTGTTTGAAGAAGATGGCGTGCGCGGCGCGCGTCGCTACCTTGAACATCTAAAAATGGAATACGCATTCTGGATGGATGGCGCCGATTCCCTGGTGCTCAACCAGGCCTACCGTCACGTGATCAGAATGTCGGACGGCTCTCTGCTCAACCGCTATTGGGACGATCGTGATACCCCGCGTGATGAATCATGGCTTGAAGACGTTGAGACCGCCAAGCATTCGGGTCGTCCACCCAATGAGGTGTATCGGGATTTGCGCGCGGGCGCGGCCTCCGGCTGGGATTATTCCTCGCGCTGGCTACGCGATGCAGGTCGCCTTGCCAGCATACGCACCACGCAGTTCATCCCGATTGATCTGAACGCCTTCCTCTACAAGCTGGAAAGCACTATCGCCAATATTTCCGCGCTGAAAGGCGACAAAGAAACGGAAGCGCAGTTTCGCCAGAAAGCCAGTGACCGTCGCGATGCGGTAAACCGCTATCTGTGGGACGATGAAAACGGCTGCTATCGCGATTACGACTGGCGGCGCGAACAAATGGCCCTGTTCTCTGCCGCCAGTATTGTGCCGCTGTATGTCGGTATGGCAACACATGAACAAGCCGACCGGCTTGCTAACGCGGTTCGCAGTCGCCTGCTCACGCCCGGTGGTATTTTAGCCACGGAGCATGAAACTGGGGAACAGTGGGATAAACCGAACGGCTGGGCGCCGCTGCAGTGGATGGCGATTCAGGGCTTCAAACTGTACGGTGACGACCATCTCGGGGATGAAATCGCCCGTAACTGGTTGAAAACGGTGAATCTCTTTTATCAGGAACACCACAAGCTTATCGAAAAATATCACATAGCCGACGCAGCGCCGCGCGAAGGCGGCGGCGGGGAATATCCGTTGCAGGACGGCTTTGGCTGGACCAATGGCGTGGTGCGCCGACTCATCGGTTTGTATGGCGAACCCTAGCGGCTGACGGTCTGAGTCATCAGGATGTCAGTTAATCGCATCGTATAACTCGGCATGAATTCTCTGCCATTTCTTGTTCTCAGGGCTGGGCTGGGCGCGAACACGCAGCTCGGCCTGCTCAAGATCATATTGCTGACGCGCAACGACCGCAGGCACGGAACAAAAACTTTGCAGATAACTTTTATGCAGCGATGTGAGTGACGCCCCATTTGACATTGCATGGCTGAGCGTAGTCATAAACTGTCGGCATGGTTTGCTTTCATCCATCTGCGAAGGGTAACGCAGCAGCAGTCTCAACACCTCGGTATTGCCCGCTGAGAACGCCTGCTCCGTCCACGCCAGCTTCCAGTCCATCCCACCCTGCAGGAACAGTGACGTCACGCGGGTGTCATTGCGATCGATAGCCGCCCGCATGTTAAAGGCATCCCAGGTGATACCCATTCGGGTCACCGCCTCCCGCGCGCTGGGGGCATCACGCCGTGGTTCCTCCTGCACAATTTCAACGGATTGTCCGGATGACGCCAGTGGCGCTGGCGAAGTGAATAACCAGAACGCACCCAGCGAAATCGCCAGCACCATCACGCCGACTGCTACCCACAACATGCCGGAAATCAGCTGTTCACGTTCTTCCGCCGAACGTTTGGCTCGCTTCTCCGGCGGATCAATACTGTCTGCGATTTCATGCTTATCGCCTCCTGCTTGCTCGTCTTTTTGCTTTTCCGTTTCCCAAAACTGGCGGACCATGGACTCATCAGATTCCAGATACGACGCAGGATTAATGCGCGTACGTCGTTCTTCAAACGCCCGTTGCACAGGATGAGTTATCTGCCGGTACTGGTAGTCCAGCAACAGCAATTGTACTGAGGTTAGCGGTTGTTGCGCGATAACACAGTTACGAGCCAGGCGGCAATCATCCAAAAACATGCGTAGCGTGATGCGCGGCTCAACAAACGACATCAGCACCGAGGTATCGTTAAAAATCTGTGTAAAGTGGCGAACAAATAATTTCTTATCGACGACCATCAGTGCCAGCTCGCTAAACATCATACCGTCCAGCGCATCTCGTCCTTCGCCCAACTTTAGCCAGCGACGCAGACGTTCACCGCCAAAGTGCTGTTTCAGAAAGCTGTTGAGAGGATGTTGATCCGGCCATACCCGCGCAATCAAGGATTTGAGGGTTAATTCTATTGCGCGAAGTTGACGCTGCGCCCGCATCTGAGCATCCGGCTCTACAGGTGCAATTTCGGTTTGATACTTCAGGATGGGCTGTTGCTGGCGCAATTGTTCCAGAGAGGCCACAAAGCGCAGCGCTGAAATCAGCTGGTTTTCACTGACGTCCTGGCCATTTTCATATTGGGGTACACTCTGTTGAAGATGGCGTAGCCGCAGAGTGAACTGGCTCAATTGCGCATCATTCATCTGCAACCGTCTGGCGACAGCCCCCCAACCGCCCAGATTCAGTCGTGCCTGATCCAGTTGTTCGAGAAACCACCGAGGGTCTTTGCCTTCTGTGACATGTACGCCTAACAGCAATAATATTTCTATCGACGCCTGACGGATAATCCCCAGACAATGTTCAAAGGGTGTACATGTCGCTTGTAACGCGCTATTGGTCATCATCTTCCCTAAAAGGACCCAAAACGTGCGGCCTCATCATGGTATGTAATTATCTTTTTTAAACGCAACGTTGTGCCGATGTAGACTAAAACACATTCATATAGCAAATAAATAAGTTTTACAGTGACTTCCGCACAATCATTGAAAATTATTCTGGAGATAAGCCTGTGCCTGTATTGCAAACATCACGTCTGCTCTGCCGCCCACTGACAGAAAATGACTGGACGTTCTTCTTAACGCTACAGCAGAATCCAGATGTGATGCGCTTTGTCGCTGACACGCGTACTGAAGAGGAGATACGGACAGCCTTCAACTCCCGCCTGCCTGAATGGTCTCCCGGCAGCCCGCACTGGCTATGTCTGGTCCTGTGCGATAAGGCATCGGGAGCACCGCTTGGAGTGACTGGATATATTCATGAGAACAATGAATGTGCCGAGGTCGGTTTTCTGCTCGCCCCTGAAGCGCAGGGGAAAGGTTATGGTACTGAATCTCTGCATGCAGTTTGCGATTTTGCATTTACCACCGGAGGGCTACGCCGGCTTACGGCTTGCGTCACCGCAGGAAACGAAGCCTCACGGCGTCTGTTGGAAAAGGTCGGGTTCATTCACGAAGGCACGCTGCGGGAAAGCTACTGGCTGCATCAAACCTGGAATGATGACTGGATTTTCGGCCTGTTAAAACACGACTATCAGCCACCCGCAGCATAAGACGTTTTGCTGAAAAAACTGGCTGTATGACAACTGGCGTAACGGAGGCGGTTTCTTAAAATAGGTCTCTTTGTACAGAGATAAATATGCCACTCCATTCAACGTATTTCACGCCCGCCTGTGTTGCATTTATTAAACAATGGCAAGGCCTGTCACTGGAAAAGTATCAGGACAAAAATGGTGTCTGGGTGATTGGCTACGGGCACGAAATCACATCCGATGAAAGCTTTCCTGCGCCTGTTTCGGTAACGCAGGCAGAAACACTACTGCTCGCGGATCTGGAAATCTGCGAGGAATTCATACACCAGAAAATGCCGCAAATAAAAGAAAGGTTTCAACAGGAAGCGTTAATTGCGTGGATGCTCAGCGTGGGGATAAGCCGGTTTTGTGCTGCAGAATTCTGCTCGGGGGTTATTTCACAGCCAGAAACGTTCTGACTGTGAAATATTCGCCCGTTAAATTGCGTCGTTTAACATCATTGCCGCCTGCGTACGGTTTTTTACCTCGAGGCGCTGATACAGCGATTCAAGATGGGCTTTGACCGTTCCGGTGCTGATATTTAACAATCGACCAATTTGTTTATTTGATTCTCCGGCGGCAAGCATAGTCAGAATCTCTCGCTGACGCGCACTAAGCGATCTGATATTTTGCCCGCTGTTCTCGGGGGTTGTCATACAATCTCTGGGGATAAATATCATTCCCATCGCAATGCTATTGAGAGCCAGCGTGAAGGTTTCCGCGTCAGAGTCGCGTGGAACAATGGCCAGCACATTCAATTGCGTAACCTCCTGCAGCCATTTTTTACGGCAGTCCGTTGCTGTTACCAGCACTTTTACTGTCGAAAAGCGTTGCGCTATCTGCTGTAGCAAGTTACGGCAGAACTCGGCGTCCTGGTCGCCATCCAGCATTATCAGTGCATCAGGGGTGTCTTCCAGTTTCTGCCAAAGGTCATCTGCCTGACTGACACCCTGAACATCCACTCCTGGAATACGCTCTTGTAAACTTACATTCATTCCATGAATAAATATCGACTGCCTGTCAAACATTATTACCTGCATTACTTATCTCCGTCTGAATAAGATACTAGCCTTAACACGCGGAAGGGTATTACCCGAGGGGTAAAATAAGAAGTCACCATTTGGCGGGGGCCATTTTACCGATAGACGGAGAAGAAAAAAGTAGAAATCGCAAATAGTTACAGCTCAAACCAAATAATCACACAAAGGGACAAAAGTGGCGCTAAACATTAAGGAAATCCTTAATATCCAATGTTCAAAACCAGCTTATTAATATTAATTTTTTGGAGTCTATATTTTCTAATAAAAATAAGGAACTCACAGTAACAGACAAATATGTTACAAAATAAAATGTCGCATCAATTGATCATCACCTGTGGTTTCCCCAGGCAGTATTGCTGTATCAATCGACACTAAAGGTTGCGGGCGATTGCATCACTCCGATCAGATCTTCAAGTGGAACGGGTCTGCATAAATAATACCCTTGTAAAAAATCACAGCGTTTCATGCGCAGATAATCGGCCTGAACCTGAGTCTCAACCCCCTCGGCAATCATTCGCAGACCCATCTTCTGCGCCAGCTCAATAAGCGTATCGACAATGCGGGTATCGCCCCCCTCACCAATCTGGCTGACAAACAGTTTATCTATCTTAATAAACTCCGGTTCCAGCGCGTGGAGGTAACACAGATTCGAGTATCCCGTCCCGAAATCATCTAACGCTACGGCGATATTGGATTTTCTCAACGCGGCAAACCATTCGCTTAGCTGAGGGGTAAAGTGCAGAGGGCGTCTTTCGGTAATTTCGATAACCAGTTGAACCTGAACCGGGGCAAGCTTTTGCATGAGCGCCACGACGTCCGACTCAAAGCGCGGATCGAGGCAGTTTTCGGGGCTCAGATTTAGGTTAAGGTAAAGTCCATTTGGGAAAAGGGGGAGCCGCGACTGCAGGTCGGCAATGACTTGCTGAATAAGTTGATGCGTCAGCGAGGCGATAAGACCATGCTCTTCCGCAAGGGGAATAAATATATCAGGGGGAATAGCGCCATACTGGGGATGCGTCCACCTGGCGAGTACCTCAATACCTGCAATTTCACCCGTCTGGCTGTTAAAAATGGGTTGATACACCGGTTGGAACTGCCGTTGAAGAATGGCTGCATTCAACGTTTTTACCGGTGCACAGGTGAGGAAACGGGCCAGTAATTCGCTGGCGTCAGAGAATAATATCGGGAGTTGCCTGGTTGTGGTAATCATCACGAGCCTCAAGCGTGCGGCGGCCTATTGAGGGCAACCGCACAGCAATCATCAGAACCTGACCCAATCGCCCTGGCCGTTATTGGTATCTATCGAACAATAACGCTATTTAGCGAAAATACATTGAAAATAAAAAGTAAATATAACGATAAAAAAAGCCCCTCGCACTGCATGCTCAGGGCAAATACCTGGGTTGACATCACTCACTCAGGTTATCTATTTTCTCCCTTTTTTTGACAGCATGAGTTGGGAGTTCGCTCACTTTGTAATAAACGGGAATGACATCAGGATAATTGATGACATAACCCTGACCTCTTATATTAAGGATAAAATCCCTGGGTAACCCCAGCAGGCCAAGTTTATTATTAAGATTGTGCAGGACTTGCCATAATCTTTGCGCAGAGGGGCTCAGATTATGCGCTTCCCAGATTTTCTCAAATAATTCTTCTTTCGGTATCGGCTGGCTCCTGGCATTTATTAATAAATACAGGAAAAGCCTGAGCATTGTTTCATTAAAGTAAATTGACGCAAAAACGATGTTTTTCTCGGTATGGCTACCAGTAAGCCGATACAGTCGGCGATTAGAAATGTCAAAATGAATTTCAGCACCAATCATAAATCCATATAGACGATAGCCCATATCTTATACCCACGTTAAATGAAGACGAACATGCACCTCTACATATAAGCGTTGAGATAATCCATACCGTTTGTATGGTGGATTATATGACTGCTATAAATGCTTTCCAATCTTCATCCCAATCTACTATGAGGAAGCGGTCGTTTAGTATTCGTTTATGGTGGATTTGAGGTTATAAATGAAATTCACGATTTATTATTCTTCCTATGCGAAATTTTTAGCACATAGGCCATGTTTTCACATACGCGATCGAACGCTCAATTTTTAATGTCGAATTTTTAACATTTTAAAGAATTAAATTCTGAATCCGTGGGGGATGCGGAAGTGATCATGGTTTCTTCTGAGACAAATCCGCTGTCGAAGAAAAATGAGTTATCAGAAAGTTTATCCCGGATTTCTTTCGGCACCGCGATCGCTGAATTAGATTGCAGATAATACCGGTAAACGCCACTAGCTATATTTTTACCTGGAGTGGCGCACCGGTTTTCTATTGCTCAAAAGCTGAATAAGATACGAGCGATTTACAGGAACATTCCGCCCGATACTTCGATACGCTGCGCTGTCATCCAGGCCAGCTCATCGCTGAGCAACGCGGCAATCGCGTCGCCAATATCATCCGGCAAGCCCGCGCGTCCCAGCGCCGTTTGCGATGCCACATATGCATTCAGCTCTTTATTATCCCGCAGTCGACCGCCGCCAAAATCGGTTTCAATCGCCCCAGGCGCGATGATATTTACTGAAATACCCCGCTCTCCCAGTTCTTTCGCCTGATAACGCGTCAGTACTTCCATCGCCCCTTTCATTGAGGCATAGGCGGCATACCCTGGCAGTGCAAAACGCGCCAGTCCCGATGAAACATTCAGGATCCTGCCGCCATTCTGGATCAACGGCAACAGACGTTGGGTCAGGAAGAAGGGGCCCTTAAAGTGAATGTTCACTAATTGATCAAACATCGCTTCGGAGGTATCGGCAAAAGCGCCATACAGACCAATTCCGGCATTGTTCACTAAATAATCAAACGCCTCACGATTCCACATGCTCTTCAGCTGCGCTTGTACCTCATGGGTAAAGGACTCAAAGCCAGCCACATCGCTGACATTCAGTTGTATTGCCGCAGCTTTTCTGCCTTTTTGCTCAATTTCAGCAACCACATCCAGCGCCGCCTGCTGCTGGCTGTTGTAGGTAAAGATAATGTCCGTTCCTCTGTCAGCCAGCTTAAGTGCGGCGTTTTTACCGAGCCCACGACTACCACCAGTCACTAATGCGATACGTTGCGTCATAAGAAACCTCATTTCCGACGTTGTGATGATTGAGATAAAGCTTATTAGGTGATAGAAAAACAATAAATGTCGTCTGTTGCGCATTACTGTTTCATTTGGAACAACAATAGGGCATAAGAATGGATAAAATTCACGCAATGCAGTTGTTCATCCGCGTCGCAGAACTGGAGAGCTTTTCGCGTGCGGCAGACACCCTTGGTCTTCCTAAAGGTAGCGTATCTCGCCAAATCCAGGCCCTGGAAAATCATCTGGGCACGCAGTTGTTGCACCGCACTACCCGCCGCGTTCAGCTCACACAAGACGGTATGATCTATTACGAACGCGCAAAAGATTTGTTGAGCAATCTGGATGAGCTGGATGGACTATTTCATCACGATCCGTCCAGCATCAGCGGCAAGCTGCGCGTCGATATGCCGGTTGGCGTGGCGAGAAATCTGGTGATGCCCCGCTTACCCACTTTCTTGCATCAGTATCCCGGCCTTGAGCTCGAACTCAGCAGCAGCGACCGCCTGGTGGATCTGGTCCGCGAAGGTTTCGACTGTGTGGTACGCGTAGGCACGCTGAAAGATTCAGGGCTGATTGCGCGCCCACTGGGGAAACTCACGCAGATTAACTGCGCCAGCCCGCAGTACCTCGCCCGCTTTGGTTATCCGGAAAGCCTGGAGGATTTAGCTTCACATGCAGTGGTGCACTACTCGGTCAATTTGGGAACGCGTGCGCAAGGCTTCGAAGTGGCGACAGAAAACGGCACGCAATGGGTTAAAACCGGCGGCATGCTAACGGTAAACAGTACCGAAACCTATCACGCGGCATGCCTTGCCGGTCTGGGCATTATTCAGGTACCGCGCGTTGGCGTGCGTGATGCCCTGCGCGCCGGTACGCTGGTCGAAGTGTTGCCGCAATATCGCGCCGAGCCAATGCCGGTCTCTTTGCTTTATCCGCATCGACGCAACCTCTCTCGCCGGGTACATCTGTTTATGGAATGGCTGACTGGCGTGATGAAAGACTATGTGGACTGACAAGCTATACTGTCCTGAGAATGAACAGAACAAGGATTATTGCCCTGATGACGCAGGAAAAAGAGATTAAACGCCCCATTCAGGAACTTGAGCACGCCCCCATCCTAAAAATTGAGCCCCTGGAGCAGGAAAATACAGAAACCAATGGTAAGACCAACCAGGCGTTGAAAACTGCCCTGACCTTCGCTGAAAAAGTTCAACGCCAGCCCATGATTGCCCATCTGATTCGGGCTGCGGAGCGGTTTAACGATCGCATGGGAAATCAGTTTGGCGCCGCGATTACCTACTTCTCGTTTCTGTCGATGATCCCGATCCTGATGGTGTCGTTTGCCGCCGCGGGTTTTATTCTCGCTTCGCATCCTACGCTGTTACAGGATATCTTCGGCAAAATTCTGCTCAACGTCAGCGATCCGACGCTCGCCTCTACGCTGAAAAACACCATTAATACTGCCGTACAGCAACGTACCACCGTCGGTCTGGTGGGGCTTGGCATCGCGCTCTATTCCGGCATTAACTGGATGGGAAACCTGCGCGAAGCAATTCGTGCCCAGTCGCGGGATGTCTGGGAGCGTACCCCGCAGGATCAGGAAAAAATTTGGGTCAAATATCTGCGTGATTTTATCTCATTGATTGGCTTACTGATTGCGCTGATTGTTACTCTGTCCATTACCTCCATTGCCGGCTCCGCCCAGCAGATGATTATCTCTGCGTTGTATCTCGACGGTATCGAATGGCTGAAGCCCGCCTGGCGGCTGATCGGCCTGACCATCTCTATTTTCGCCAACTACTTGCTGTTCTTCTGGATTTTCTGGCGGCTACCGCGTCACCGACCGCGTAAAAAAGCGCTCATACGCGGCACATTTATCGCGGCTCTGGGGTTTGAAGTCATCAAAATGATCATGACATATACCCTGCCGTCACTGGTGCAATCGCCGTCAGGCGCGGCGTTTGGTTCCGTGCTTGGATTGATGGCGTTCTTCTACTTCTTCGCTCGTCTGACTCTGTTTTGCGCTGCCTGGATTGCCACGGCTGAATACAAAGACGACCCGCGTATGCCAGGTAAAACGCAGTAGCCACCGCTGGATTAGTTGTGAATTGCCGGATGGCGACGCACGCGTCTTATCCGGCCTACGGGTGAGTTTTGTAGGCCGGATAAGCGCAGCGCCATCCGGCAATTATAATGCCGCCCGATCTCACCGATTTAGTGAATAAATCCAACCCGTAACTTTTATTTAACCAAAAACTAGTTTTATCATCTAAGTTTTAAATTATGTGAAGCATTTCATGGAAGTGAAATCTCAAGCCTAAAAATTATCCACTTTTTGCTCCATTTTTGACCAACCTCAAAGTTTGTTACAGATTGAAATGTCTCTTTTGCTGTGCGTAATATGACCTTTCGTTCGGCCAAAAATAAGAAAATATTATGCAAGCAACAGCCACAACACTCGACAACGAACAGGAACACACCCCGGTCAACTCGCGCAATAAAGTCGTCGTCGCCTCGCTCATTGGCACCGCCATTGAGTTCTTCGACTTCTATATTTACGCCACCGCCGCGGTGATCGTGTTCCCGCATATCTTCTTCCCGCAGGGGGATCCGACTGCCGCGACGCTACAGTCCCTGGCGACTTTTGCTATCGCCTTTGTGGCACGACCGATCGGTTCTGCGGTATTCGGGCATTTCGGCGATCGCGTCGGCCGTAAAGTCACGCTGGTTGCCTCACTGCTCACCATGGGGATCTCGACGGTTGTGATTGGCCTGCTGCCGGGCTATGAAACAATCGGCATTTTCGCCCCCTTGCTGCTGGCGCTGGCGCGTTTTGGTCAGGGTTTAGGTCTGGGCGGTGAATGGGGCGGCGCGGCGTTGCTGGCGACGGAAAACGCACCACCGCGCAAACGCGCGCTGTACGGATCATTTCCGCAGTTGGGCGCGCCTATCGGCTTCTTCTTCGCCAATGGTACCTTTCTGCTGCTCTCCTGGCTGCTGACCGACGAGCAGTTCATGAGCTGGGGTTGGCGCGTACCGTTCATCTTCTCTGCGGTACTGGTGATTATCGGGCTGTACGTTCGCGTTTCGCTGCATGAATCCCCGGTCTTCGCCAAAGTAGCCGCGGCGAAAAAGCAGGTGAAAATCCCGCTGGGTACCCTGCTGACCAAGCATGTTCGCGTGACGATCCTCGGCACGTTCATCATGCTGGCAACCTATACGCTGTTCTATATCATGACCGTCTATTCGATGACGTTCAGCACCGCAGCCGCGCCTGTAGGACTTGGCCTGCCGCGTAATGAAGTGTTGTGGATGCTGATGATGGCGGTGATTGGCTTTGGCGTCATGGTGCCGGTGGCGGGCCTGCTGGCCGACGCATTTGGTCGTCGCAAGAGCATGCTCATCATCACCACGCTTATCATTCTGTTTGCGCTGTTTGCCTTTAAACCACTGCTCGGCTCTGGCAATCCGGTGCTGGTTTTCGCCTTCCTGTTGCTGGGCTTAAGCCTGATGGGGCTGACATTTGGTCCGATGGGCGCGCTGCTGCCGGAGCTGTTCCCGACCGAAGTGCGCTACACAGGGGCGTCGTTCTCGTACAACGTTTCGTCGATTCTTGGTGCTTCCGTTGCCCCATACATCGCTGCATGGTTGCAGGCGAACTATGGTCTGGCGGCAGTCGGTACGTATCTGGCATCAATGGCGGCGTTAACGCTGATTGCGCTGCTGTTAACCCATGAGACACGGCATCAATCGCTGTAATTTGATTGCCTGATGGCGCTATGCTTATCAGGCCTACAGACTGCAATCCCCCGTAGGCCGGATAAGGTGTTTACACCTCATCCGGCGCTCTCATCACTTCTTCATCTGCGACAGGATTGTCCGGCACTGATTAGCATCCCCTTCAGAAGGTGAAATCAGCGCCAGCAGGGCTGCCGCTGGCGTCACCAGCGTTGCCAGCGCAGCAGCAACCGCACCGCGCGCAATCAGCAGCCCGGCCTTCACGCCTGCCTGCGGATTCTTAAAGGTGCCGCGAACATACAACGGCGAACGCAGAGTAATAATACGAATCCCTTTGCTCTCTGGATCGATGGTTAAATCCAGTTGCTCCGACGCAAAACTTGCCGTACCGGTGACATTAATGACTGCGTTTTCTGTATCAAAAGCAAAAATCTGCGGACGCGCCACGCCGTTAACAATATCCAGATTCGCCGCCGCGCAGTTCACCCGCACTTCGTCATCGCCAAATATCTGCCCGACAAGATAGTTCCCCAGATTCAAGCCCACAATTTCCATCAGATTCCGGCTGATCAAACCGTCATTCATCAGCAGTTTCAGGTTGCCATTGCTGTTACCCAACAGCGCCGCCACCGAGTTTCCGCTCCCACTAAACCTGGCGTCACCGTTCATTTCACCCAGCGTTTTTTGCATCAGTTCCACATCCGGCATCAGCGCTTTAAGCTTCAGGCGGCGAGCCTGGATATCCGCCTGCCCCCGCATCGGCTTTTTATCCCCTTCCAGATGGATGCTGGAAACAATGCTGCCTCCCGCAAGACCAAATTTCAGCGGTTGCAGACGCAGGTCGGCATTTTTCAGGATGATATGAGTGGAGAGATCGCTGATCGGCAGACTACTGCCATGCTCAATACGCCGTCCTTTGAAACGCACGTCAGCGTCCATTACGTTCCATTTGTCAGTTTCAAAACGGTCATACGGCAACACCTTGTCCGCAGGCTGAACGCTCTTCTCACCTTTGCGCTGTTCAGATTGTTTTGCCCGTTCCGCCCCTTTGCCTGAATCCACCCCGATCAGCGGCCCCAAATCGGCCAGCCTCAGCTGGCGTGATTCCACATCGCCCTTCAGCATGGGTCGCGGCTTGCCGGTGGTGTAGGCCAGCGTTCCGTGAATATCGCTGTCGCCAATGCGGCCATTGAAATCGCGATAATCAAAAACAGAGGATTTTTCCGGGTCAATTTTCGCTACCAGACGTCCGTCGGTTTCAAACGGCGGCGTATCCGGGAGCAGCACGCCGGTCAAATCGTATAAATCCCCTAGCGAATCTCCCGAGAATTTAAGTCGCAGATCCGCCCCGCCCATGTTCATCGGATCGTTTATCGTGCCGATAAACGCTACGCGCGTATTGCCCGAACGGAAATCAGCCTGAATCGGGAAAGGCGTATCTTCACCACGCAGCGCCAGCATTCCGCCAATTTTTCCGCTACCGCTTAGCGGTTCGCCGTTATATCGCCCTTGCACTTTCAGACCAAACACGTAGTCCTCGACGCGGGCGTTGCTCTCTTTACCTTTTGCGCCGGTCACTTCGCTAAAGGGCAACGGTTTGCCAAGCGGATCGACCAGGATCTCAATCTCCGACTTCGTCACCTTATCGTTAATGGCGATGCGTCCCTGGTCAAACAGAATGTTATCCAGCCGGAACGACCACGCGGATGGCGGCGCATTAGGATCGCGGTTTTCGTCCCCAGCTAAGTTAAAGGTCCAGTTATTGTTTTTCTCCGACAGGCGGATCAGCCGCGCATCGGGTTTGACCAGCTTGACCCACGGGAGCCAGACGGTTTTTGTCAGCAGTGCCAGTGGGGCGAGCGTAGCTTCAACACGCGGGAGATGCACCATGGTAACGTCAGGAATGCCTGGCGGGTTGCCGAGGATGATATCTTCAGCATGAACATGCGGCCACGGAACCCAGCTACGCCAGCCGGTTTCCTGCTTCTGGCGTTCCCAAACCACGCCCAGGTCACCCCGTATAGCAAAGGGCCGGTTGAGTTCTGTAGAGACTTTCTGGTTGATGGTCGGTTTGAGCCGGTTCCAGTCAAATGTCGCAATCACAATGATGAGTACGACGATCAACAACAAGAAAACCCCTATTACTGAAGTGGTTATTTTACCTGTTTTCGTCATGTCTAACCTCTCTACTTCCTTCCTTGCCTGTCCTAAAGATAGTCCAGCAGGATGAAAAGGAGGTGTGCTACGTCCTCATCAAAGCGACAGGATCACCTCTTCAAGCGTGTCCAGAGGCACTGGACGAGAGAGAAAATAGCCTTGTGCGGCAAAAGCCGGTGAGTTTTGCACATCGCGCCACTCTTCCAGCGTTTCAACGCCTTCGACAATCACGCCGCGGCAATAGCGGTTCATCAGCTGTAATAGCAGTGTGAAGAGATTACGTCCCTCCGGCGTCTTGCGCAGCATGACGAACAGGTCTCGCGCCACTTTGATATAGTCATAATTCACTTCACTAAGCGCCGAGAAGTTCGCCATTCCGGTACCAAAATCATCCAGCCAGAGCGGGCCAAACTCGCACATTGAGGCGAAGGACGACCCCTTCGGTAAGCGGATATGTTCCACTAGCTCAAAACGCAGCCACGGCAGGCCTTCAATGATTTTCAGGATTTCGGGATCCTGGCGCATCGCTATGAGCGTTGGTCCGTCGACGTTCACGGAAGCCAGCAGGTTGTTGGCTCTGAAAAAGTCCCCTTTCAGCTCAAGTTGAAGAAGTTGCTCTATCACCACATCAACACGATGTCGGACGGTTACTTCGGCAAAATAGCGGTCTGGCGCAATACGTTGGGATGGATTATCAGGATGGCTCACGACAGTCAGCAGTTCAACGGCCATCAGTCGTCCGTTGGTCTGGTAAATTGGCTGGTAGGTGTAAGCACGCTCGCACTGCAGCCAATAGCGTCTCTCCTGCAAGTTTTCAATACTCGCATCGAGCGTAATGAGCTGCTGGGTAACCTGCTTTATCATCTGAGATGTCCTGTAAATAAGAGTGTGACTGACCGGACTCGTCAAAGGTTATCGGCGCTCAGACGCAGAACTTTACGTTCAGCTGTGCGCAAAAATAAAAACTAAGCGGCAAAAACAACGCAGAACACGTGCTGGCTCAAAAAAATAATGGAACGTTGTTTTAATATAGTTGACCGCTTAACACCCACAGCGCACACTAACGCTAATTTTTTTCAGAGCAGGTTACGACTATGTCCAGAAAGATTGCCGTGATTGGCGAATGCATGATTGAGCTGTCACAGAAAGGCGCTGACGTTCAGCGCGGATTCGGTGGCGACACGTTGAATACATCCGTTTATATCGCCCGTCAGGTCGATGCTACGGCACTTTCCGTACACTATGTGACTGCACTGGGTACCGACAGTTTTAGCCAACAAATGCTGGAGTCCTGGCAGGGTGAAAACGTGGATACCTCATTAACCCAGCGCATGGAAAACCGCCTGCCGGGTCTCTACTACATTGAGACCGACAGCACTGGCGAGCGCACCTTCTATTACTGGCGTAATGAAGCCGCCGCAAAATTCTGGCTGGAGAGCGAGCAGTCTGCCGCGATTTGCGAAGAGCTGGCGACATTTGATTACTTGTATCTGAGCGGAATCAGCCTGGCGATTTTAAGCCCGGCAAGTCGTGACAAGCTGCTGTCGTTGCTGCGTGAATGCCGTGCCAACGGTGGAAAGGTCATTTTTGATAATAACTACCGCCCACGTCTGTGGAGCAGCAAAGAAGAAACCCAGCAGGTGTATCAGCAGATGCTGGAATGCACCAATATCGCATTCCTGACGCTGGACGATGAAGACGCGCTGTGGGGTGAAAAACCCGTTGCTGAGGTGATTGCCCGTACTCACGCAGCTGGTGTACAGGAAGTGGTTGTGAAGCGTGGCGCAGACTCTTGTCTGGTTTCCATCGCGGGCGAAGCGCTCATCGACGTTCCGGCCGTTAAATTGCCGAAAGAGAAGGTGATCGATACCACTGCGGCCGGAGACTCCTTCAGCGCCGGATATCTGGCGGTACGTCTGATCGGTGGCGATGCTGCTGAGGCCGCAAAACGCGGCCACCTGACAGCAAGCACCGTGATTCAGCACCGCGGGGCGATTATCCCACGCGACGCTATGCCGCAATAACGTCGATTATCCGGTCTGCATACCGTAGGCCGGGCAAGCGAAGCGCCCCCGGCATCTCCAATGCCGGATGGCGGCGTAATCGTCTTATCCGGCCTACAGGTTATTGTACCGGCGGGATATCCGTCACTTCAGGGTGTGATTCATCCGTTTCAACAGATGTTGCCGCTGCGGTAACGGGCGCCATAATGCTATCCCACGTCGCCTGCAGATCCTTCATATTGAATTCAGGTTCACCCTTCGGCTGCAGCAGAATTAACGCCATATCTTGCGACAGCTGCTGTCGCAGGTCCTGATTCAACATCTCAACGCTCAGGCTGTTGAGGAAGCTCTGGCGTAAACGCTGATACTGTTCAGGCGCAATATCCACCACCTGATTTTGCAGCGAGCGCAAACGCTGGCTGATCAAAATATCGGTATCAGTACGACCATAGGTGGCAAACAGCTTCTGCAGTTCCAGATTCTTTTGCGCGACCAGCGCATTGAACTCTTCTTCCGGAAGTCCCTTATCACGCACTTTCGCCAGCTCACGCGCAACCGTACCCAGATTGGCGTTCAGCTTATCGTTTGGCGACTCAACGTTAATCGCACACTGCGCGCGCAGGAACAGCACCCGGCAGTCAAATCCGAGGCCAATGTCTTTGGCATTGTTTTTGGTTAGCTCTTGCTGAATGTGCCAGAACAGCGCCTCACGAGCTAAATCAGCGCGCCAATAACGTAACAACGCGGCAGATTCACGGATCGGTTGCCACGGCGTATCCCACATAATAGACAGGCGATCCTGGCGTACCGCATCGGTCATAATGCTTACGGCTTCTGCTCGCAGCGGAGAGAGCGTAGGTACCGGTGCAGGCGTTTCGCGTTTTCCTTTTAACTCGCCAAAGGTTTTATTGATTTGCTCAGCTACGCTGCGTGCATCAACGTTACCGACGATGATCAGCGTCATCGCGTCCGGGGTATACCATTTCTGATAGAAAGACTGAATTTTCGCCGCATCTACAGGCGTTTTCAGCGGATCGGCGGGATCGTGTCCCAGCAGGGTCGATCCCTTCAGACGGTAACGCCACCACCCTTCTTTGGTATCTGACGGCCAGGTTGCAACCATATCTTCGCTGCTCAGCGCATGATTGACCGTTTCAGAGGTGATGCTCAGATTGCCGGAGATATTCGCCAGGTAAGAAAGTGACTCTTTCAGTAGATCGTTACGGCTGTTTGGCAGACTAAGGTTATACAACGTGGAATCATAGGAAACGATAACCGGCGGCATGGGACGTTTGGGATCGAACCCCTGCTGCCACAATGAACGGGCTTGCGTGGCATCGAGGCCACCGCTTTGCGTCAGCGCGATACGTGGGATCGCATGGCTGAAACCACTCTGTTGCGTACTTTCGGTGAGTGAACCGGTATTAACCAGCAGGCGGACCTCAATACGGTCGCTGGGGCGCTGGGGAGTGGCTAACACTTGCCACTGTAGACCATTTGCCAGCGTGCCCTGTTGCCACGCCGGGTCAGGCTGGAGCGCATCTGCCTGCACATAGCCGGCAGTGGCCATCATCAGCAAGCCGCCCGCTAAAAGTCGAATTTTTGTGCCCTGCATGTGAACCCCTGATCAACTATCCTGGAAATAAAAAGACAGCCCTCGAAAGGACTCTCTGAATATGACGTTAAAAACACTTCGTGTTAGACCGCGAGAACATAAAAATGTCACGGAAGAAGTGAAAAAATCCCGAGCCGCCGAATCGACGGTTTCAGGCACAGGGGGTAATTATGCGCAAACGCCCGCAGTCCTGGAAGGGACTACGGGCATAAGTGACGAGATTAAGAGGATAAATCGTGCGTTTTGCCATCCGGCGCACGATTATTCAGCACATCGTCCAACTTTTTATGGTCCAGTTCTTTGACCCATTTAGCGACGACGACAGTTGCCACACCGTTGCCGACCAGGTTAGTCAGCGCACGTGCTTCAGACATAAAGCGGTCTATACCAAGAATCAGTGCCAGACCCGCAACCGGCAAATGGCCCACAGCAGAGATCGTCGCGGCCAGAACAATGAAGCCACTCCCGGTCACACCCGCTGCACCTTTTGAGGAGAGCAGGAGCACCACCAACAGGGTTATCTGATGGAAGATATCCATATGGCTGTTGGTTGCCTGAGCGATAAACACCGCCGCCATCGTCAGATAGATTGATGTCCCATCAAGGTTAAACGAGTAGCCCGTGGGTATAACCAACCCGACAACCGACTTCCGGCAGCCCAGTTTTTCCATCTTATCGAGCATACGCGGCAGCGCGGATTCAGAAGAAGACGTACCCAGTACGATCAGCAGTTCTTCACGGATATAGCGGATGAATTTGAAAATGCTGAAGCCGGTTGCGCGAGCAATGGAGCCCAGAACCACAACCACAAACAGAATACAGGTGATGTAGAAGCAGATTATCAGCTGACCCAGTTGCACCAGCGTTCCGACGCCATATTTACCGATGGTAAAGGCCATGGCACCGAAAGCACCGATCGGCGCCAGACGCATGATCATATTGATGATGCCGAAAATAACCTGCGAGAAGCTTTCAATCACGTTGAAAATCATCTGGCCTTTGCTGCCCAGACGGTGCAGCGCAAAACCAAACATTACCGCAAACAGTAATACCTGCAGGATGTTACCGCTGGCGAACGCGCCAATCACGCTACCCGGGATAATATCCATCAAGAAGCCTACGATCCCCTGGTCTTTTGCCTGTTCAGCGTAAATGGCAACCGCTTTAGCGTCCAGCGTCGCCGGATCGACGTTCATTCCGGCACCGGGTTGCACCACGTTGACGATGATAAGGCCGATGATCAGCGCAATCGTACTGACAATTTCAAAATAGAGCAGTGCAACCGCACCGGTGCGGCCTACTGCTTTCATACTTTCCATGCCTGCAATGCCGGTCACGACAGTACAGAAGATGACAGGTGCGATGACCATCTTGATGAGCTTAACGAAAGCATCACCAAGCGGCTTCATTTGGGCGCCTAATTCAGGGTAGTAATGGCCAAGGAGAATACCAATGGCAATTGCTGTCAGGACCTGAAAGTAAAGGCTTTTGAATATAGAGGTCTTCATAGGGTGTCCTTAAAGTAAAAACCACAGGTCTTGTAAGGTTTTGTTTAACCTGCGGCCTTAAAGTAACACCCACTCAACATGACAGAAATGCACCTGGATCATAATTGATACAAAAATGTTAAAAATTTTGAGCTGGCTCGCACAAGCGAGACCTTTTTTAACTTTTGTAATCAGCGCTTTCCGGTGCCAGATAACGTTCTTCAAAGATATTTGCCGGAACGGGTCGGGCAAACAGGAATCCTTGCGCCACTTCCACCCCGGCTTTTGATAACCATTCGCGTTGCGCTTCGGTTTCAACGCCTTCGGCGATCATCTGCAAGTTGAGGCTATGTGCCAGCTGAATGATGGCGGAGATCATGCTGCAATCTTCAGGCACGCCATCGACAAACATCTTATCGATTTTGAGTACATCCACCGGCAGCGACTTCATATGCTGTAGCTGTCGCAGACCCGCATACCCCATGCCAAAGTCGTCCAGGGCGATGCGCACGCCCGCGTTGCGCAGCGGTCGCAAAATGGCCACTGCGGCGTGGGGATCGTCAATATGCCGGCTTTCAGTCACTTCCAGAATCAATGTGCCAGGCTTAATGCGATAGCGCGTTAACAACTCCAGCAGATCAGACACCATACTTGGGTGCATCAACTGGAGAGCGGATAAATTCACCGAGAGCGGCAGCATGAGACCGCGTTCTTGCCAGGCTGACAGCTGGCGGCATGTTTCTTCCAGCACCCAATAACCGACGGTCACCATCAGACCACAAGACTCAATTCTGTCGATTAACCCTTCCGGCAGCTCCCAGCTACCGTCCGGCTGCTGCATCCGCAACAATGCTTCTGCGCTCAATACCTTGCCGCTGGACATCTCAACCTGGGGCTGCATCCAGAGCGCAAATTGCTGGTTATCCATGGCGGTTAAAATATCGTTCTCTTGGGTTAAACGCTGCTGCGCCTCTTCCATCTGCAACGGATCAAAGAACTGAATTTGGTTTTTACCTTTATGACGCGACGTTAACACAGCTGACAGGGCGCGGCGGTAGAGCTGCTCTGCGGTTAAATCACCATAAAACATCGCCACCCCAATGTTGCAGGTAGGACGTAGTTGAATGCCCTGAATCGGTAACCGCTCATTAACGATAGTGAGTACTTGCTGACCTAGCGTAATAGCGTGCCAGGGTTCTTTTACACCATGGGCGATAATGGCAAAGTCATAGCCACTCACCTGAGTAAGCACCATCCTGGGAGACAATACAGACTTCAGTTTTTCGACCAGCGTAAGTAACAGGATTTCTCGCTGGGTTTCGGTTAACACACCCGCGGTGTCACGTAGGGTTTCGCAGGTGACAATCATCAGCGCCGTCGTCTGTTGGCGGGTAACAACCTGCTCCAGCAGCCCCATTAAAAACGACTTATTGGGCAGTTCGGAAACCGGGAAACGCATTGCTAAGTCGCTTTGATCTTCGCTATGTCGCTGAATCAACTGCTGATTAAGATTGTAGCTACGCACCAGCATACCAATCTCATCATCCTGATGTAGACGCGGCAATGCCAGTTGATAACCAATCAGGTCCTGCTGTTGAATGTCGTTCAGCTCACGGGCAATTTTACGTAAGGGGTGCACAATCAAGCGGTTAATGCACCAGGAGATAGCGACGGTCAGTATTAGCGACAAAAGTAAGTAAATGGTCACTAACGTCGAGAGCGTACTCATCACGAATTTGTACATGCGGTACGAATCCGCCTGCAGCACCAGATACGCCAGCGGTTGTGGGTTAGCGGAACGTTCAAGAGAATAGATCGGCAGCGAAATTTGTACCGGAAGCTCAAACAGGCGAGTCACCGTAACCGGAACCGGACGTTCAGGTATAAAGCTCATCCGCAGCGCCTGAAACTGATTAGGTAGCACCACATCGGCGCGACTTACCACGCCTGCAGGCCGAATACTTCTTAAAATAGCTTCCGCTTCGGGAATATCCCCTTTCAGGATAGTGTTCGACAGAGGTTCACGAACGGAGCGAGCGATACTTTCCAGTTGCGTAGCCGTGTTATAGCGGTTTTGCTGGACCAGATGGAACAACAAAACGGTGCAAAAAATAAAAACGAACACCATAACAACGGCCGCAACCATTGCCATCTGCTTAATTGTTAACGAGCGACTGACACGCAAACTGACTCTCCACGGATAGACGAAACTGCCGTCAGAGTATACCCGATCGTAGCGGTATTAAGAGAGGCGGTATCTGAAAACTTCCCAGCGTGCATTATCGCGACAGGATAGGCACCTGACGACGAGATTTATCTGCATTTAAGCCGAAAAAGGCCGCAAGGTTACCCCCTGCGGCCTGGTTCGGGCGCATGTTGCCATTACGGCAGGCAGACGCCCGCAAAGTGCATTACTTCCTGTTACGCAGCCAGTTCACAATCAAGCTGGCAATAATGCCAGCGATAATTGGAGCCGCTAAATCGTGCCAGAAAGCCACGCCTAACTGTGCGAGCGTCATATAGCCGCCTGTGTTGCAATGGCAACTGTTCGCGGCTATTCTTGAACTGTTGAGGATCAAGGTTAGCCCCCGTTTTGTTGCCAGGTTTATACCGAACAACGTGCGGGGGTTTTCTCTTTCCAGCAACCTATGCCGCCGGGGATCAAGCCCCCGCAACATCGCGCCTCACCGGGTAAACCCGGCTTGCCGCTGATTCTACGGTAACACTTCCGTCTCATCACCCCGGAGTGATCCAGTCTGCGTAAAGCCTCGCAATTACGGCTTAATAAATCCGCCAAGCGCTGGAAAGTTTCTTGCCAACTGGCAACTTTCCTGACGGCTACCCGCACGATAAAACCACTAACGCATTGATATATATTGGTTTATTTTCTGGCACAGCGATTGCTATATGACTGTGAGCTGTTCTGTTCCGAATCAAAGGAGATATCATGTCTGACTGTCGTACTTACGGATTCAACACCCAGATCGTTCACGCGGGGCAACAACCCGACCCTTCAACTGGCGCGCTCAGTACGCCTATTTTCCAGACTTCAACGTTTGTTTTTGACAGCGCCGAACAAGGTGCCGCCCGCTTTGCGCTCGAAGAGTCCGGGTACATTTACACCCGTTTGGGTAACCCCACCACCGATGCGCTGGAGAAAAAGCTGGCGGTACTGGAACGAGGTGAAGCCGGACTGGCAACCGCGTCCGGTATTTCAGCTATCACCACAACGCTGTTGACGCTTTGTCAGCAGGGTGACCATATCGTTTCCGCCAGCGCGATTTACGGTTGTACCCACGCGTTTTTGTCGCACAGCATGCCGAAGTTTGGGATTAACGTCAGCTTTGTCGACGCGGCAAAGCCTGAAGAAATCCGCGCCGCCATGCGCCCGGAAACCAAAGTTGTATATATCGAAACGCCCGCTAACCCGACGCTGTCGCTGGTCGACATTGAAACGGTAGCTGGTATCGCCCATCAGCAAGGCGCATTGCTGGTGGTGGATAACACCTTTATGTCGCCGTACTGTCAGCAGCCTTTGCAACTGGGCGCGGATATTGTGGTGCACAGCGTCACCAAATATATCAACGGTCACGGGGATGTGATTGGCGGCATCATTGTTGGTAAGCAGGAGTTTATCGACCAGGCGCGGTTTGTTGGCCTGAAAGATATCACCGGCGGCTGCATGAGTCCTTTCAATGCGTGGTTGACGCTGCGCGGCGTTAAAACGCTGGGCATTCGTATGGAGCGTCACTGTGAAAATGCGTTGAAAATCGCCCGCTTCCTCGAAGGGCATCCGTCCATTACTCGGGTGTATTATCCAGGCCTGTCATCGCATCCGCAGTATGAGCTGGGCCAGCGACAAATGAGCCTGCCAGGTGGAATTATCAGCTTCGAAATCGCCGGCGGCCTCGAGGCTGGCAGACGGATGATCAATTCTGTAGAATTATGCCTCCTCGCGGTCAGTCTCGGTGATACCGAAACCCTCATTCAGCACCCAGCGTCTATGACACATTCGCCCGTTGCGCCAGAGGAACGGCTTAAAGCAGGTATTACCGACGGGCTTATCCGTCTTTCTGTGGGTCTTGAAGATCCAGAAGATATTATTAACGACCTTGAACACGCCATCAGAAAGGCAACATTCTGACCAATATGGCCTGAACCGACGCCGTTCGGTTCAGGTTGTTGAGAATCAAGGCACAACAGTCTGGCAATACGCGCAATCCTCTTTCGGGGAGAACGTGTATTTTGGGCAGGGGGTTCTATGCAGGACAACACATTACAATTAAGCAACAATACAGCAACCGCCGTACCATTCTCAAAAAAAATACCGTTTACGAAATACGATTTTGGCTGGGTATTACTGTGTATAGGCATGGCCATTGGTGCCGGAACGGTACTGATGCCGGTACAAATTGGCTTAACCGGAATTTGGGTATTTATTGTCGCCTTTATTATTGCTTATCCGGCAACTTATATTGTGCAGGATATTTATTTAAAAACATTATCAGAAAGTGAAACCTGTAATGACTATACGGATATTATAAGTCATTATCTGGGAAAAAACTGGGGCGTATTTCTTGGTGTCATCTATTTTCTGATGATTATTCACGGCATATTTATTTATTCCTTATCGGTGGTTTTTGACAGCGCCTCATACATCAAAACCTTCGGCTTGACCGAGACCGATCTTTCACAGTCGATAATCTACAAAGTGGCCATTTTTGCCGTGCTGGTCGCCATTGCTTCCGGGGGAGAAAAACTGCTGTTCAAAATCTCCGGCCCGATGGTAGTGGTCAAAGTGGGTATCATCATCGTATTTGGTTTTGCGATGGTTCCGCACTGGAACTTCGCTAATATCAGCGCCTTCCCTGAAGCCTCGGTGTTCTTTCGCGATGTGCTGCTGACTATCCCGTTCTGCTTCTTCTCCGCGGTGTTTATTCAGGTGTTGAACCCTATGAACATCGCTTACCGCAAACGGGTGGCGGACCGGGTACTGGCCACACGTATGGCTATACGCACGCATCGGATCAGTTACATTACGCTGATTGCGGTCATCCTGTTTTTCTCTTTTTCTTTTACCTTTTCCATTAGCCATGAAGAAGCCGTTTCGGCCTTCGAACAAAATATTTCCGCACTGGCGCTGGCGGCACAGGTCATTCCGGGACAGATTATTCATATCACCTCAACGGTATTAAATATCTTCGCCGTATTAACCGCGTTCTTTGGTATTTATTTGGGATTCCACGAGGCGATCAAAGGAATTATTCTTAACGTACTGAGCCGCGTTATTGACGTGGAAAAAATTAATCCTCTGGTGCTTACGCTGGGTATTTGTACCTTTATTGTTATCACCCTGGTGATTTGGGTATCGTTTCGCGTATCAGTACTGGTGTTCTTCCAGTTAGGCAGCCCGCTGTACGGGATTGTGTCGTGTATTATTCCGTTTTTCCTGATCTATAAAGTCACACAGCTGGAAAAACTACGCGGGCTGAAAACCTGGCTAATCCTGCTGTACGGGATCCTGCTGTGCCTGTCGCCATTACTGAAGCTGATTGAATAACCCGCGTAAACTGCGCCGTCAGCTCCTGGCGGCGCTTAGCTCACACTCTCCAGTTGATAGCTGCGAATTTTATTCAGTACCGTGGTATGTGACACCCCCAGCGCTTTGGCGATATGCCGCGACGACACATTCTCTTCCATCATCTGTTCAATAAGCTGGCGTTCCGCATACAAAACCTGCTCTTTAAAAGGACGTTCTGTCGGGCCTTGCTCAGCGGCGGGCAAATTCACCATCCCTAATTCTTCGGGCGTAATGACATCGGATTCCGCCATTAGCATCAGACGAATAATGGTATTTTCCAGTTCGCGCACGTTTCCCGGCCAGCTGTGATGGTGCAAGGCATCAAAACAAGCTTTATCCAGAATGATCCGCCGCTGGAATTCCTTTGCGTATTTCTGCACAAAGTGGCGAATCAACAGACTGATATCCTGCGGACGCTCCCGCAAAGGCGGAATAGTCAGGGAAAGTACATTGATGCGGTAATAGAGATCGGCGCGCAACAGACGTTGTTCCACCATATCTTCCAGATTGGCGTTGGTTGCCACAATAATGCGTACATTAACCGGAATAATTTGCGCCCCGCCAACGCGACGGATCCCGCCATCCTGCAGGACGCGCAATAATTTAGCCTGTAAGCCCAGCGACATTTCACCAAATTCATCGAGAAAAAGGGTGCCTTTATCGGCCATTTCAAACAGCCCTTTTTTGCCTTTACAATCCGCGCCGCTAAAAGCCCCTTTCTCATAGCCAAAGAATTCACTCTCCATAAGCGACTCAGGTAGTGCAGAGCAGTTGACCGGAATAAACGGATAAAAACGTCGCTGCCCGGAATTATGGATAGCCCGGGCCAGCAGCTCTTTGCCGGTACCCGTATCGCCACGGATCAGAACGGTATATTTGCTGTCAGCAATTTTTATCGCCTTTTCGATAAGCGCGTGCATGCTCTGGCTGCTGCAAATAATGTCAGAGAAATAACGCGGGCGTTCCGGCTCCGGCGTTGACAGCTCGCTTATCTCCTCACAGAGGTAAGCGACATTAATAATATCGGCGCGCTGGCTTAAACAGGATTGCACACAGGAAATATCCTGTAGCTGGCGGCACCAGGATTTAATCAGGATCCGTCCAGGTGTGACTTTCATGGAGATGATATTGATATCGCAGCAGGAAAATTCCTTCAGGACATCCTCAACCATCGACAGACGATCAATTGTTTTAATATCCCAGCGTATCGTGACCACATTTGCTCCTGATAGTTAGCAACTGCGAAATAGATATTTCTGTGACGAGAGGAAAACTGACTACATTTTAGACGCTGTGGAATAATGTTCTGCCAGAGGACTCACATTGTGGACGGAAAAACAAAATATAAAAAAACCGGAGCACAAGGCTCCGGTTATCGGGTCATAACCCACGTTTATTGCTGTGGGTTTTCGTCCTGGTCAACGGCGAAACAGGCCACCAGTTGACCGCCATAGTCTTTTAACTGTGGCTGAAGCTGAGTACACGGACCAAAGCGACGACGGCAACGGGCGTTGAATGCGCAGCCTGGTGGCGGATTCAGCGGGCTTGGCAGCTCACCGGTCAGCTTGATACGCTCGCGGCGATCGTCCGGGTTCAGGCGCGGCGTTGCGGAGAGCAGCGCCTGAGTGTACGGATGCCGTGGATTATTGAAGATCTGATCCTTGGTTCCTTTTTCCACACAGCGGCCTAAATACATCACCATCACTTCATCGGCAATGTGCTCTACCACCGACAGGTCGTGCGAGATAAAGACGTATGACAGCCCCAGTTCTTGTTGCAAGTCCATCATTAGGTTCAGCACTTGCGCACGTACGGAAACGTCCAGCGCCGAGACCGGTTCGTCGGCAATCACCACATCCGGGTCAAGCATCAGACCGCGGGCAATGGCGATACGCTGACGCTGGCCGCCGGAGAACATATGCGGATAGCGGTCGTAGTGCTCGGTTTTCAGCCCCACTTTCGCCATCATCGCCAGCGCTTTTTCACGACGCTCCTCTTTGCTTAGCGTGGAGTTGATCAGCAACGGCTCTTCCAGAATCTGCCCTACTTTTTTACGCGGGTTCAGGGAACCATAGGGGTTCTGGAACACTATCTGGATTTTCTGCCGACGCAGCTTCTGCGCCTGCGGGTCATGCTTGAGTAAATCCTGTCCATGGTAATACAGCTCACCGCCAGTCGGGATTTCAATCATCGTCAGCAGACGGCCAAGGGTGGATTTCCCACAGCCCGACTCACCTACCACCGCCAGCGTTTTACCGCGCTCCAGAGTAAAGGAAACGCCATCCAGCGCTTTCACCAGGCGTTCCGGGGCGAACATGCCCTTCTTCACCGGGTAGTGTTTTTTCAGGTCAATTGCCTGCAACAGCGGCTGTTGCGCGGCGGCCTTTTGCGTACTCATAGCCCAGGCCTCCCGGCATCATCAAGTGGGTAGTGGCATTTCGACTGACGACCGCCTTCCAGCAGGTTCAGTTCAGGTTCTTCAGCACGGCATTTGTCGGTCGCATAGGGGCAGCGTGGATTCAGCAAACAGCCGCTCGGGCGGTCATATTTACCGGGAACCACGCCCGGCAGTGAGGCCAGACGCGCTTTGTCCTGAGCAAACTCCGGCAGCGCGCGCAGCAGCGCCTGGGTGTAAGGATGACGCGGCGCGCGGAAGATATCCTGCGCGGCTCCGGTTTCCACTACCTGCCCAGCGTACATCACGATGATTTTGTGTGCCGCTTCAGCCACCAGCGCCAGATCGTGCGTGATTAAGACCAGCGCCATGTTCTCTTTTTGCTGCAATTCCAGCAGTAGCTCGATGATCTGCGCCTGAATGGTCACATCCAACGCCGTTGTCGGTTCATCGGCAATCAGCAGCTTCGGACGACAGGCAATCGCCATCGCGATCATCACGCGCTGACTCATCCCACCGGACAACTGGTGCGGATAGACATCCAGACGCGAGGCCGGGTCGGGGATCCCCACCAGCGTCAGCAGATCAATTGCCCGCTGAATACGCGTTTTTTTGTTGCCGCCCTGGTGCACCTTGATGGCTTCCATAATCTGGTAGCCGACGGTGTAGCAGGGGTTAAGGCTGGTCATCGGGTCCTGAAAGATCATTGCCACTTCCGCACCCACCAGTTGGCGACGCTCTTTCTCAGAGATGCGCTTCAGGTCGCGACCATTAAACTCCAGATTTTCGGCCATAACGCGGCCTGGGTAGTCAATCAGTCCCATAATCGCCAGCGAACTGACGGACTTACCAGAGCCGGACTCTCCTACAATGCCAACCACTTCACCCTGATTCACACTGTAGCTAATGCGGTCTACGGCGCGGAATTCGGAACCTACGTCGCCGAAATGCACCGATAATTTATCTACATTTAATAACGCCATCTCGAACCTCTTACTGCTTCAGTTTGGGATCGAGCGCGTCACGCAGACCGTCACCCATCAGGTTAAATGCCAGCACCGTCAACAGGATCGCCAGCCCCGGGAAGGTCACAACCCACCAGGCGCTTTGGGCAAACTGCAGAACGTCAGAGAGCATGGTGCCCCATTCCGGCGTAGGCGGCTGTGCGCCCATCCCCAGGAAGCCGAGGGCAGCCATATCGAGAATGGCGTTAGAGAAGCCAAGCGACGCCTGAACAATCAGCGGCGCAAGACAGTTAGGAAGAATGTTGACGAACATCTGGCGCATCGCGCCGGCTCCCGCCACGCGAGATGCTGTGACGTAGTCGCGGTTAACCTCCACCAGCACGGCGGCGCGCGTCAGACGCACATAGTGCGGCAATGCCACAAACGTCAGCGCCAGCGCAGCGTTGCCTATCGAGGGACCAAATACCGCCACCAGCACCAGCGCCAGTAACAAGCTCGGCAATGCCAGCATGATATCGACCACACGCATGATGACGTTATCGACAATTCCACCAAAGTAGCCGGCGATCAGCCCAAGAACCACGCCCATCAGCAGGGAGAGTACAACCACCAGACAGCCAACCAACAGCGACAGACGCGCACCGTACATCAGGCGGGACAGCACGTCGCGGCCCACATCATCAGTACCAAACAGATGCGCCATGGAACCGCCTTCCTGCCACGCAGGAGGAGCTAGTAGCGTATCGCGGAACTGGTCTGCCGGGTTGTAGGGTGCAAGGACGTTGGCAAAGACCGCAATCAGGATCATTACCACCACATACACCAGCCCAACAACCGCGCCTTTGTTGCGTTTAAAATAGTGCCAGAACTCCTGCAGCGGCGTCATCGGCACCGGTGCAGCAATAACTTTGTTTTCAGTAACCTGTGACATGATGGCCCCTTACTTCTTATGCCGAATACGCGGGTTCACCACGCCATACAGCAGGTCTACCAGCAGGTTGACGAGGATAATCATCGTCGCGACCAGCAGTACCCCGCCCTGCACTACCGGATAATCACGGCGTTGCAGCGCATCGATCAGCCAGCGTCCCAGCCCCGGCCACGAGAAGATAGTCTCGGTCAGGATTGCCCCAGCCAGCAACGTACCAACCTGCAGGCCGATAACGGTTACAACGGGCAGCATCGCGTTACGCAGAGCGTGAATGATGATGACGCGCATACGGGTCAAACCTTTAGCGCGCGCGGTACGAATGTAATCCTCGCCCAGCACTTCCAGCATCGACGAACGTGTCATACGCACAATGACCGCCAGAGGAATGGTACCCAGCACCATCGCAGGCAAGACCATATGCGCCAACGCATCGATAAAGTTGCCCTCTTCACCCCAGATGGCGGTGTCTATCAACATAAAACCGGTCAGCGGATTGGAATCATCAAGGAACACCATGTCGCTCACCCGCCCAGAAACTGGCGTCAGGTTCCACTGCACGGAAACCAGCATGATCAGCATCATGCCCCACCAGAAAATCGGCATGGAGTAACCGGTCAGCGCCAGGCCAACGGCGGTGTGATCGAAAATGGAGCCGCGCTTAACGGCAGCAAGTACACCCACCGGGATACCCACTGCGACGGCGAAAATCATCGCGCAGACGCCGAGTTCCAGCGTGGCTTTGAATCGAGGTACGAACTCTTCCCACACCGGTAAGCGGCTTTTCAGTGAGATACCTAAATCGCCATGCATAACCCCCCAGATATAGTGGAGGTACTGCTGCCACATAGGCTTATCCAGACCGAGTTCAGCCAGCAGTTGAGCATGACGCTCAGGGGAGATCCCACGTTCACCTGCCATGATCATAACCGGATCGCCGGGGATCATATGGACGAAGGCAAAGGTGAGAAGAGTGATACCGATAAACGTGGGGATGACGAGTCCCAAACGTCGGAGAATGAACTGCAACATAACCCGGATTCTCTCTAATGACGCACGGCCTGGAACCGTGAGTCTGCATTGCTCACAAATCTTATCCCACGCAAACTGCATCGTGGGTAAAGCATTACGCCGGATGGCGCTGCGCTTATCCGGCCTACACAATACCGGGGCGCAGCGCTTCCTTGATTGCTTTTAATTATTCGACAGAGACGTTTTCGAAGTGGTGTTTGCCTAATGGATCAACCACATAGCCTTTTACTTCTTTACGCACTGGTTCATACACGGTGGAGTGAGCAACAATCAGAGCCGGGGCCTGATCGTGCATAACAACCTGAGCTTGCTTGTACAGTTCAATACGTTTGTTGTGATCGTCGGTCGCACGCGCCGGTTGGATCAGGTCTTCAAACGGCTTGTAGCACCAGCGAGAGTAGTTGGAGCCGTCTTTCGCTGCCGCACAGCTAAACAGGGTGGCGAAGAAGTTGTCCGGATCCCCGTTGTCACCGGTCCAACCCATCATCACCGCCTGATGTTCACCCGCTTTGGCGCGTTTCAGATACTCGCCCCACTCGTAGGTCACAATCTTGGCCTGAACGCCAATTTTCGCCCAGTCAGCCTGAACCATTTCCGCCATACGACGAGCGTTCGGGTTGTAAGGACGCTGTACCGGCATGGCCCACAGTTCAACGGTAAAGCCTTTGTCCTGACCGGCTTCCTTCAACAGCGCTTTGGCCTTCTCAGGATCGTAGGTGTAGTCTTTAACGTCGTCGTTATAGCCCCACATGGTCGGTGGGATCAGGTTTTTCGCGGCAACGCCAGCACCCTGATAAACCGCTTTGATGATCGCTTCTTTGTTTACCGCGTAGGTCAGCGCCTGACGGACTTTCACATCATCAAACGGTTTCTTCTCGGTGTTGAAAGAGAGGTAGCCAACGTTCAGACCGGCCTGCTCCATCAGGTTGATATTTTTATCCTGCTTCATGCGTGCGATGTCAGCCGGGTTCGGGTACGGCATCACCTGGCACTCGTTCTTCTGCAGTTTGGCGTAACGCACAGAAGCGTCAGGCGTAATGGAGAAGACCAGACGGTCGATCTGCGGCTTAGTGCCCCAGTAACCTTCGAATGCTTTATACAGAATACGAGAGTCTTTCTGGTACTGCTGCAGCTGGAACGGACCGGTACCGATTGGGTTCAGATCCACTTTCTCCGGGGAACCGGCTTTCAGCATGTTGTCCGCATATTCTTTGGAAAGAATAGAAGCGAAGTCCATCGCCAGGTCAGCCAGGAACGGTGCTTCCGGGCGAGTCAGCACGAACTGAACGGTTTTATCATCCACTTTTTTCACTTCGGAGATCAGGTCTGGCAGACCCATCCCTTCGAAGTATTCATAGCTGCCGCCAGAAACTTTATGGTACGGGTTCTGGGCATTTTTCTGACGATCGAAAGAGAACACCACGTCATCGGCGTTTAAATCGCGCGTCGGTTTGAAATCTTTGTTGTCCTGCCACTTCACGCCAGGGCGAAGGTGGAAGGTATAGGTTTTACCGTCTTCGCTGATTTCCCACTTCTCAGCAAGTCCCGGGATCACTTCAGTTGTGCCGGTTTTGAACTCGACCAGGCGGTTATAGATCGGCACGGAGCTGGCATCATAGGTGGTACCAGAGGTGAAAAGCTGCGGGTTAAAGCCTTCAGGAGATCCTTCTGAACAATAAACCAGAGTTTTAGCCTGTACGCTTGCTGCGACGGTCATAGCCACCAGGCTCAGACCAAGCTTCAGCATCCCTGACTTCTTCAAGGAAATACTCATTCTTCTGCTCCAAATGTGATGTTTGTTGTTTTACCCTTTGCAATGGGTTTGCACCGCCTGGCCTTTTTTGTTTTTTACCCGGCCGGGTCAGCGTTAAGAGGATGGGGATTCCGTTCACATAAGCGACTGAGTTGCAGTGCGGATTCTCCATGAAATGCCCCTCATACCCTACAATCTGTCAACAGAATGTGAAAACGTCAATACAGGTAACCGCGATTTACACCAACGGTGAGAATTGGCAAACAAAGATTAAAAAAAGTGCAAGCGGGTATTTTCAGCAGGGAAATTTGTGCTACGCGCACTATGCCAGAATAAACATCTTCATACTTCGCAACATTTGGAGATTAACATTTATGCAATTTATTCAAATTTTCCCAATGAATGCTGCATATCTGAGCGATTAATGCCATGAACGTTAAAACGCACAGCGGAAAATGCCAGCGCCAGCCATAAGTAGCGCAAAAAAAGTTTCAAGCAAACATAAAAAAAGGCAATGGAATATGTCACAGAATCGTTAACTGTCAGTGGGAAGTGATGCACAATTTTTGCAGATAAAAGGAAGGTCAAAGGTGGGGTTGGAATAACGCCATACACGCCGGGATGAAACTGAGTCTGTAGGCCGCATAAGGCGCTTGCGCCGCCATCCGGCAATGTCTCCAATATTGCCTGATGGCGCTTCGCTTATCAGGCCTACAAAACAAAAAACCCTGCTCGTTGAGCAGGGTTTTAAATTTGGTCGGTGATAGAGGATTACTCGCCACTGCGTGGCTCGCCCTGCGGGCCGTTGCTGACGCAACGTTCTCTCGCTGCGCTCGAGTCGAACCTCTTGCCCCCGGAGGTTCTCATCCTCGTCAATTCCGGAAAGCAAAAAGCCAGCCCGAAGGCTGGCTTTTCTAATTTGGTCGGTGATAGAGGATTCGAACCTCCGACCCCTTCGTCCCGAACGAAGTGCGCTACCAGGCTGCGCCAATCACCGAATGCGGGGCGCATCTTACTGCTCAGCCGCGCGCCCGTCAATCCCTTAGTATCAAAATGCCATTTGATCGGCGAGAAAGTCAGCAGCTCTGTTACTGGGCTGTAACCTTCTTCGCGTCCGGGATACGACACCAGTTGTTATTCTCGTTAATCCCCCCATTTGGCGAGGTATAACCAAGGCAACCCAGAACGGTATCGTACAGTTCCACATGACGACGCGGCACCTTCATCTCAGCTTCTTGCTTCAGGTGCGCAAATGCCTTCGCATGGTCAGGGTCTTCCAGATATTTGTCTGACATCCACACCATCATAGGAACGCGGAACTGCTCAGGCGGCGCCATTTTACGCGGCGTACCGTGCAGGTGCTCACGTTCGTTAATTGACTCACCGTGATCGGCGGCGTAAAACACGATCGCTTTCTTATCGCGCAGCTGATCAAACACCTGGGTAATAAAGTGATCAACGTAGGTTACCGAATTATCAAATGAATTAATCATCTCAGCTTTCGAGCAGCCACTATCAACATTGACACACTCCGGCTTCCACTGTGCATATTCGCGGGTGTAGCGCTGGGTGTAGTTAAAATGCGAGCCCTTGGTGTGCAGAATAATCAGACGCTTTTCGCCATCATCAGTCTTCTGTAAAGATTGCTGCATCTCATTAATCAGCAGCATATCGTCAACGTTTTTGCCACGGTTACGCGGCTCTGCGCCAATCTGTTCACGATAGGCAATGTTTTCCGCCATGGTATTGCTGTAGAACCACATCTCGCTTTGCATCGCGTACAGATCGGTTTTAAATCCTAACTGGCCGAGCACAGAAAAGACGTTTTGTTCTTTCAGCGTACGCTGTGGGTTTTCCTCTGCCCCACCTTCACGAACGAACATGCAGCGTAGCGAAAGCTTGGTCGCGGTATCACAGGAATATCCACGGAAAGCCGCCAGGTTTTTCTCCTGAGCCAGCCTTGGCGTGGTGTTTCGCTCATAGCCAAAAATCCCCATATGATCCCAGCGCGTGGTTTCACCGATAATAAACACGACATAGGTGTCGTCGAGATTGTTGGGGGCAACGTAGGTGAACTTCTTCGCCGGGTTCATCAGCGATTTGTTGTCTGAAGATTCATCCACCTGCGCCCAGGCGTATAAACCCAGCGCAGAGAGCCAGTTTGACGGCAAATAGGAGTTCGCAACGACTCCGCCGTAGCTGGGTAAATCGATCCCTGTTTCACGCTCAACGCTTTTTTGTTGCATGCTGAGCAGACGAATGGGCGCCCACACCATCAGGCCAGCCAATAAAACCGCCGCTACGCTACGCCATCTCATGCCAGGCGTACGAATCTGTTTCATCAGGGTATAACGACAGCGGTTACTCCAAATCAACACCAATGGGATAATACTGACTGAAACCAGCCAAACGATAAAATGCCAGCCGACGACTTCTTTTGATAAATCAATATCGGTGGTCATGACCGAGGCAATAATACCGTAGCCAATGACCACGTTCAGGAAGGTCATGTAATAGCTGGCGCCAGCAGAGCAGAGCACCACAAACGTTGCCAGGACACGCCAGACGCGTCGGCCAAATAAAGAGAGAACACGGAGTAAAAAGAAGGTCACCAGCACAGTGCCAGCTAATTCAACAACCGCAGAGAGTCCTTTCCAGACGGTAAACTCGTGCGCATATCCGCTAAAGCGACGGAAAAACACAGCGCAATTCATAAAAAGACCGATATAGATCGCCAGCAAGAAACTCAGCTTCTGCTGCGTCATCGATTTGATATATCTCATGCAAACAAACCCTGGAGGAAGGGATAAAAACACCCTGCGCAAAAGCCTGTCAGGCCATACAGGGGAAAAGTGCGACAAGTGCAGATAATAAGAAAATTCTACAGCGCAGGTAAGTAGACCACAGGAGGGAAGAAAAGTGCTTATAGAGAATGCAAACGGCGCATATATTTTTGTAAATATATGCGCCGGGCATTAATCAGACCACTAATAGATTCAGGCGTGTGCCTCGGTATAGACGCTACGCTGCGGCTGACGAATAGTGGTAGAAAGCGCCAGCGAGATAATTAACAGCGCAAAGATAACGCAGAAGGTCACATAGAATCCGCCGAACAGCGAGGCGATAATGGAACCACAAATGCTGCCGATACCGAAACCTAAGTAAATGACACCGTAGTTTTTAGCCAGGTTGTTCAAACCGAAGAACTCACTCACCAGTGACGGGAACACGGTGATGGTGCCGCCAAAGTTAAATGCCACACAGGCAATCGCCGTAAAGAAGGTCACATCATTCAACGGCGCGAACAGCAGTGCGGCCATACCCACCAGCGAAACGACCTGACCAATGGTGATAACGCGAATACGAGAGATTTTGTCGGACAGAATCCCCAGAACCAGACGACCGGACAGGTTAGCGATAGAAATCACGGTCACCGCGTTTGCCGCCGTTGCCACATCCATATGTGCCAGACTTTGTGCGATATCTTTCGCCACGCCAATTACGTACAGCCCGCTCATACATGCCGTCAGGAACATGACCGCCAGCATCCAGTACTGCGGTTTACGCATGGACTGCGCCAGGGTGTAGTCATTCTCAACCACGCCATTTTTCGTTTTCACTTCCTGATTCGGCGCGTCTTTCATCAGCGTGGAGCCAAAGACGATCATTACCAGCACAATCGCGCCCCAGATCATGAAGGTTTTTTCCAGACCCACGGTGCTCAACAGTTGGCTATCGATGAATTTAAAACCGAGGCTGCCAAGACCGTAAGAACCGATAGCGAAGGCGGAAATCAGCCCTTTACGCTCCGGGAACCATTTTACACAGTTGGAAAGTGTTAACAGGTAGCCTGCGCCATCCGCCAGACCAACCAACACACCAGCGCTCAGCCACAGCATAATCAGGCTGTCAGAGTGGGCGGTTAAGAAGAAGCCCACACCGAGTAAAATACCGGAGGCCATGGTGACGCGTTTCACGCCAAAACGTTCCTGCAGTTTCCCGGCGACGGAAGAAGAAATTGCCAGCCCGAGGCTCAGCAGGCCAAAGGAAAAGGCAACCTGACTCACCGGCGCATCAAGCTTAGAAGAAAGCGCACCGTTAAACAGGCTCCAGGTATAAACAGAACCTAAAGCAAATTGGGTAATGATGGTGCCGATCAGTGTCAGCCAGCGGGTACGCTGATAATCAGAAGTTTTCATGGCAGTCTTCCTGCATAAACAAAAGGGGAAATTCTCTGCCAACAACCATACCGAAGCGTTTTTATGAGCAGGGGAAAACGGCATGAAATGCCGCCAGGACGGAATGAAATGCCTGGAATGCGGAATGAATGACGAGACAAAAAGTCGGGTTACTGAATTTTATCGCATGAGTTAGTACACGCTATCGCTGGAGTGCGTGTGATTGTTGATCTCAACATGTAATCAAGATGTTTATGTGATGATTGTTTACGTTAAAATTTGGCGCTCACTCCCATGGTGTACATATAGTCGCTGTTGTTGGTGCTATTTTCCGCCTGCGACAGCGCCGCGTAAGCCGCCATGTGCGGGTTCAACAGCATATCCGCACCGATGGTAACATCTACCCAGTTACCATCCTGACCCGCCGCCGTCATGCGACTGAGACCCGACTGCGCCTTCCAGATATTTTCACCAAACTGCTGGTTATAGCTGATTTGCGCCCACGGTCGCACATCACCGAACTGCGAATTGACTCGCCAGCCCAACGAGCTCACGCTGGCATGCCACAGCGGATCGTTCTGCGTTACCGACGTCGCGCTATCGCCAAATTCGTTGTAAGTAGATGTGGTGGAACCGTCATAATGCAGCGCGGCAACCGGACCGGTTGTCACCTGCCTTGAAAGCGGGAAGTTCCAGCCCATACTCATGCCGCTGGTGGCATCCATAGGTGTCTCATCCGCCAGATTCACCACGGGCCCCGCCACGTTCTGAGTGGAACGAATACGTTCTTCCAGAATGTCGTTATAACGTGGTTGGTGATCGCTGTCCCATGTATAACGTTCAGCCGTATGCCCTGACAGCGCATCAACGATATATTCTTGTTGCCAGCCATATGCTGTATTGATGGACAGCGCACAAACTATGACGCTCGCCAGAGTTAACCTTTGGCGACCACTACTGTTTCTTATAAGCATCAACGCGACTCCAGAAAAGAGCCGAATTCGGCGATATTATTGTCATTGTGTGAAGTATTTGGGCCAGTAGGCCTTGTATTAAATATTGTCTTTTTAGCTGGCGCGTCAAGGCGGGCCGAATGAAATTTTTACGCCAGTAAAAACAGCGAGGAAGAATATGCAGCGTTGCGGATGGGTCAGTCAGGATCCACTTTACATTGCCTACCACGACAAGGAATGGGGCGTCCCCGAAACCGATGGCAAAAAGCTGTTCGAAATGATCTGCCTCGAAGGCCAGCAGGCCGGGTTATCGTGGATTACCGTACTCAAGAAACGGGAAAATTATCGCCACGCTTTCCACCATTTTGACCCGGAAAAAGTGGCGACCATGACCGAAGAGGATGTGGAAAGGCTGGTACTGGATGCCGGCATAATTCGCCATCGCGGAAAAATTCAGGCCATTATCGGCAACGCTCGCGCCTTTCTGACGATGGCACAAAACGGAGAGTCGTTTAGCGAGTTCGTCTGGTCATTTGTTGATAACCAACCACAAGTGACCCGCGCCGCCAACCTGAGCGATATTCCCACCTCCACGCCTGCGTCAGACGCGCTGTCTAAAGCGTTAAAAAAACGCGGTTTTAAGTTTGTCGGCACCACCATTTGTTACTCCTTTATGCAGGCATGCGGCCTGGTCAACGATCATGTCACCAGCTGCATCTGTTATCCGGGAGAACAACATGATTCGTGAATCAAAGGCTGAAGATATATCAGCGATTCTGACGCTGTGGATGGAAAGCACAATCCATGCCCATCCGTTTATCGAAGAGCGCTACTGGCGCGAAAGTGAATCCGTGGTGCGGGATGTTTATCTGCCAGCCGCGCAAACCTGGGTGTGGGAAGAAGAAGGCGAGCTCAAAGGTTTTGTCAGCGTCATTGATGACCGCTTCCTCGGCGCGCTGTTTGTCGCGCCTGCCGCCATCAGAAGCGGGATCGGCAAAGCGCTGGTGCAGCATGTGCAGCAGCGCTTTTCGTTACTCAGCCTGGAGGTCTACCAGAAGAATCAATCCGCGGTGAACTTCTACCATGCGCTGGGTTTTCGCATTGAAGACGGCGCATGGCAGGAAGAGACTCACCATCCCACGTGGATTATGGGCTGGCAGGCGGATCAAACGCCGTAAGCGTCAACGTGGGTCCGCTGTATTTTTCAAGCCACGCCAGCGCGGTGTTGCCCGCGCAGCCATTCCCCAGCTTCGAGCTGGGGAGATCTTTGGTCAGCACGTTGACGGCGCCATTTTTACAAATACCGTTCGCTGCGAGATCCAAATCAGGCCAGGCGCCTTCATGAATACAGATAACGCCGGGTTTAATACCCGCCGTCACCACCGCGCCCGCCAGAACTTGACCACGCTGGTTCCACACCCTGACCGTATCGCCATCCGCAATGCCGCGTGCGTGGGCATCCTGCGGATGAATCGTTACCGGCTCACGATCCGCTACCGCGTACTGCTCACGTAGCGCACTGTAGTTAAGCTGACTATGCAAACGGTGCGCCGGATGGGCGGAAAGCAGCTGTAGCTGGTCCGGTTCGGCGTTACCGAACCACTCATCCGGCTCCAGCCACATCGGGTGCCCCGCACAGTCCGCGTAGCCGTAACCAGCAATCCTCGCGGAGTAGATTTCAATTTTTCCGCTGTCCGTTTTCAGCGGATGAGCCTGCGGGTCGCGGCGAAAATCCGCAAAACGGATAAACTGCGCGCTGGCGGCATTTTCCGGCATTTCGATCAGGGCGTTGCGCTGCCAAAACTCGGCGAAAGGCGGCAATGTCACCTGCTGACTGGCCCCACGTTGCCCGGCAATATTGTAAAACGTCTCCAGCCATTCCAGCTCGCTTTTGCCTTCGGTGAATCGCTCGTAACCGCCCTCTTCCCAGCGTTCACTCAGCTCGGCAAAAACATCATAATCATTTCGCGCTTCGTCCTGCGGCGGCACAACCTGCTTCATCGGCACCAGGTGCTGGTTGCTGTAGTCGCCGGTCATGGTCAAATCATTGCGCTCAAAGGAGGTGGTCGCCGGCAGTACGATATCGGCATGCTTCGCTGCGGCGGTCCAGAAACACTCCGAGATAACCACCAGCTCCGGTTTTTGCCAGGCGCGAATTAAACGGTTAGTGTCCTGATGATGGGTGAAGTTAGCGCCACCAGCCCACCATAACATGCGGATGTCCGGGAAATGGCGGTCCATGCCGTTGTGCTGGTAAAAACCACCGGGATTTTCCAGCGCTTCAACAATTCGCGCCACCGGGATTTTATCTACTGCGTCGGTACCACCTTTAACGCTGCCCTGCATTGAAGCCAGCACCGCAGCCCGGCGCGTTGGGTTGCCACCGTTGGCAAAATGGTACGACAGCCCAAAACCGCCGCCTGGCGTCCCGATTTGCCCGAGCATGGCGGCCAGGGTGACGATCATCCAGTGTTTCTGCTCACCATACTGTTGGCGCTGCATCCCCCATCCGGCCATCAGCATGGTGGTATTTTGGTGAAATATCGCCGCAAGTTCGCGTATTTTTGTTGCGGGTATACCGCAAATCTCCGCAGCCCACTCTGCCGTTTTCACAACATCATCAGATTTACCCAGCAGATAGTTTGCAAAACGGTCATAGCCGGTGGTACACCGGGCGAGAAAATCCTCGTCATGCCAGCCGTTTTCCACCAGCGTATGCGCGATGCCCAGCATCAGCGCCACGTCGGTCCCCATATGCGGGGCAATCCATTCCATCTTTTCGCCAAAGAATTCGACGCTTTCCGATCGCATCGGATCGATACAGATCAACCGTTTACCGCTGTCGCGCAAAGCCTCAAAGTAAGCGAGCCCCTGCTCATCGGACGCATTCCAGGCAATCTTCAGTGTATTCAGCGGATTAGCGCTCCATAACACCACCACCTCGCTGTTCTCAAGTACCACTGGCCAGCTGGTTTGCTGCTGGTAAACTTCGTTACCGCCCACCACGTACGGCATGATCGCCTGCGCAGCCCCCGTCGAATAATCTCCCAGATGCCCGGTATAACCGCCTGCCAGCGCCATATAGCGTTGTAGCAGGGTTGCCGCTTTGTGTAACACGCCGTTAGAGCGCCAGCCGTAGGAACCGGCAAAAATCGAGGCCGGGCCGTAGCTGTCACGGATGCGTTTATGCTGCGTATGGATAAGATTCAGCGCGTCGTCCCAACTGACGCGAACAAATTCATCCTGCCCACGCACGCCCTGGGGATTCTCCGGCGAGGCAAGAAAGCCTTTACGCACCATTGGAAAACGTACCCGCGTTTTACTGTGAACCTGGTCGCGCACCACGGTTTGCAAAGAGTTGGGATGGGAAGTGGGCAGCGCGCCACGCGAGGAGAAAACCGTCTCACCATCGGTGTCGACGAGAATTGGTCCCCAGTGGGCGGCGGTTAACACCGAGTAATGTGCGGGTGAATTAGCCAAGATGGCGCTCCTGAATGCGATGTGACGGCTTATTTATTATGCCGTTCAATGTTACTTACAAATTTCAGAGTCTTCCCTGGAATTTTCTTCATGTTCACACGTCATAATCAACCGCCACGGTCGCTGTGGCAAAGAAGAAAAAGTCATTAAGGAATTAAGATGAAGAAACGTGTTTTTGTTATTGCTGCCATCGTGAGCGGCGCCCTGGCGGTTTCTGGCTGCACAACAAACCCTTACACCGGCGAACGCGAAGCAGGTAAATCCGGCATTGGCGCGGGTATTGGCTCTCTGGTCGGCGCGGGCATTGGCGCACTCTCTTCTTCGAAGAAAGATCGCGGTAAAGGTGCACTGATTGGCGCAGCGGCGGGTGCGGCCGTTGGCGGCGGTGTCGGTTATTACATGGACGTGCAGGAAGCCAAACTGCGCGACAAAATGCAGGGAACGGGCGTCAGCGTGACGCGTAGTGGCGATAACATCATTCTGAATATGCCGAATAACGTCACCTTCGACAGCAGTAGCGCCAACCTGAAACCTGCTGGTGCCAACACCCTGACCGGCGTGGCAATGGTACTGAAAGAGTACAATAAAACCGCCGTCAACGTGCTGGGTTTCACCGACAGCACCGGCAGCCAGGATCTGAATATGCGCCTGTCTCAGCAACGCGCGGACTCCGTGGCCAGCGCCTTAATCACGCAAGGGGTTGCCGCTAATCGTATCCGCACTCAGGGCATGGGTCCGTCAAATCCGATCGCCAGCAACAGCACGGCGGAAGGTAAAGCGCAGAACCGTCGCGTAGAGATTACGTTGAGTCCTATGCAGTAATCGTTGAGCCGGGTGGCGGCTTCGCCTTACCCGGCCTACGTTCGACATGTAGGCCCGGTAAGCGCAGCGCCACCGGGCAAATTACTTGCTTCGTCAGATTTTCCCGCTAAGGTATTCACACGAAATTCAGGGAAATCAGCGATGAGCAAATCAACACGGGCAACCATCAGCGATGTGGCGAAAGCCGCAAAAACCGGCAAGACCAGCATTTCACGCTATCTCAACGGTGAAAAGCACCTGCTTTCCGACGCGCTACTGGCCCGCATTGAACAAGCCATTGCCGATCTCGACTACCGTCCCAGCCTGATGGCAAGAGGCCTGAAACACGGTCGTACCCGCCTGATTGGTCTGATCATCGCCGATATTACCAATCCCTACTCCGTCAACGTGTTAAGCGGCATTGAAGCCGCCTGCCGCGATAAAGGCTTCACCCCGCTGGTGTGTAACACCAACAACGAAGTGGATCAGGAACTGCATTATCTTGACCTGCTGCGCAGCTACCAGGTCGAAGGGATTGTGGTCAACGCCGTCGGGATGCGCGAAGAGGGGCTGAACCGCCTGCAGCAGTCTGCGCTGCCGATGGTGCTGATTGACCGTAAAATCCCCGATTTCGCCTGTGATATGGTCGGGCTGGATAACACCCAGGCGGCAACGGTTGCCACGGAACATCTGGTCGAACAAGGTTTTGAAGCCATCCTGTTCCTCAGCGAACCACTCGGCATGGTGAATACCCGCCGCGAGCGCCTGAGCGCTTTTCGCGCCACCCTCGCACAGTACCCCGGCGTTATCGCGCAAAATGCCGAAGTCCCGCTCACGGACAATACGCAGTTGGACGAAACCCTGCGCCAGTTCCACCAGCAGCACCGGGGAATGCGCAAAGCTGTTATCTCAGCTAATGGCGCTCTCACACTGCAGGTTGCCCGCGCCCTGAAACGCATTGGCCTTAACTGGGGCAGCGATATCGGCCTGCTCGGTTTTGACGAACTGGAATGGGCCGAACTGGCGGGCGTTGGTATTACCACGTTGAAACAACCTACCTGGCAGATTGGCTACACCGCCGTTGAGCAGGTTGTACGCCGGATCGATGGCGGCCCTGCTGCCATTCAGGAACAGGTCTTCTCCGGCGAACTGATCGTTCGCGGCTCTACCGCCCGTTAAATTTCCTTCGTGATGGTGATCATAAATTCAACATCATAAGCTTTTCTTTGGAACCGGTTCCATCTAGCGTTATAGCAAGAACGCTAGTCTGGAGTTTCCATGAAAAGAAAAATTATGGTGGTCACCGCCGCTTACGGCCACGACCAGGTACGGGCCGCTGGCGGGCAAACGGCAATGCTGCCCATTATCGCTGAAGCCGGTGCTGACGGCGTCGAAATCCGCCGCGAATTGCTGACCGACGCCGAGCTGCACACGCTGTCTACGGTGGCATCTGCTATCGAAATCTTCGGCCTGCTGGCCTGTTACTCAGCGCCTGAGCCGTTGTTCCTTGAGGACGGTAGCCTCAATCCCCGACTTCCTGCGCTACTTGAAGAAGCACAGGCCCTGCAGGCTCTGTGGCTAAAAGTCTCCCTCGGCCATTTCTCCCATACCGAACAGTTCAACGTGTTACGTGAATGGCTGGACAACAGCGGAATGGAACTGGTTGTCGAAAACGATCAGACCGCCTGCGGACGCCTGAAGCCGATGCAGCGCTTTAACGAAGCCTGCCAGACGCAAAATCTGCCGATATCTCTGACCTTCGATATGGGCAACTGGCTGTGGGTGGGCGACTCCCCGGAACAGGCGGCGCAGAAACTGGCGTCAACCGTTGGGTATATCCATGTCAAAGCCGCCGTTGCACATCGCGACAGCTACCGTGCCGTACCGCCTGATGCAGCCGATCCGCGCTGGCTGACGCTGTTGAAAACGCTGCCGGGCGATGTTCCACGCGGCATTGAGTTTCCCCTGGAAGGGCAGGATTTGGCGGCGGTTACCCGCCGTTACGTCGAGCTGTTACGCGAGGAGTAACACATGAAAAATTCACTGGATGTGGTCACTATTGGTGAAGCGATGGCGATGTTTGTCGCCACGCAAACCGGCGAACTGGCGGATGTGGAGCAGTTTATCAAGCGAGTTGCTGGCGCTGAACTCAATGTAGCGACCGGTCTTGCCCGGCTGGGCCTGAAGGTCGGTTGGGTAAGCCGTGTAGGCAACGACAGTTTTGGCCGTTTTATCGTTAAGTCGCTGGAAAAAGAAGGGATTGATGCGCAGGGAGTCACCCAGGACGAGCGTTACGCTACCGGCTTTCAGCTTAAATCTAAGGTCGAAAATGGAACCGATCCCATTGTGGAATACTTCCGCAAAGGTTCCGCTGCCAGCCACCTCAGCGTTGAGGATTATCACGAAGCCTACTTCGCCAGCGCGCGCCACCTGCACCTGAGCGGCGTAGCGGCGGCGCTTTCTACCAGCTCTTATGAACTGTTAGCCCATACCGCCCGCACACTGAAAGCACAAGGGAAGACCATCTCGTTCGACCCGAATTTACGCCCTGTGCTGTGGAAAAGCGAAGCCGAGATGGTGGAAAAACTGAACCGTTTGGCATTCCAGGCCGACTGGGTTTTGCCTGGATTAAAAGAGGGCATGATTTTAACCGGTCAGCAGACGCCTGAAGCCATCGCCGACTTTTATCTGCGCCACGGGGTGAAGGCCGTGATCATCAAAACCGGGGCTGATGGCGCCTGGTACAAAACCGCCGGCGGTGAACAAGGCTGCGTTGCACCGGTAAAAGTCGACAACGTGGTTGATACGGTCGGCGCAGGTGATGGTTTTGCCGTGGGCGTTATTAGCGCCCTGCTGGAAGGCCGCTCGCTACATCAGGCGGTGACCCGCGGCAATAAAATTGGCGCACTGGCCATTCAGGTTCAGGGCGACAGCGAAGGATTACCCACACGTGAACAATTAGGGGAATAAATTCCCGGCCAACTCTGTCTCTGTACCCTACATTCAGAGGCGGCGTATCAGTATAACCAGAGGGCAGTCTATGAATAGCTCAACTAATGCAGCAAAACGCTGGTGGTACATCATGCCAATCGTGTTTATCACGTATAGCCTGGCGTACCTTGACCGCGCGAACTTCAGCTTCGCCTCCGCCGCAGGTATCAACGAGGACCTCGGCATTACCAAAGGGATCTCTTCCCTGCTGGGCGCGCTGTTTTTCCTCGGCTACTTCTTCTTTCAGATCCCGGGCGCAATTTACGCCGAACGCCGCAGCGTACGAAAACTGATTTTTGTCTGTCTGATCCTCTGGGGTGCCTGTGCGTCGTTAACCGGCATGGTCAGCAATATTCCAATGCTTGCCGCCATCCGCTTTATTCTTGGCGTCGTTGAAGCCGCGGTCATGCCCGCAATGCTGATTTATATCAGTAACTGGTTTACGAAGTCCGAGCGTTCGCGCGCAAACACTTTCCTGATCCTCGGTAACCCGGTTACCGTCCTGTGGATGTCCGTGGTTTCCGGGTATCTGATCCAGGCACTGGGCTGGCGGGAAATGTTCATCATCGAGGGCTTCCCGGCCATCATCTGGGCGTTCTGCTGGTGGGTGCTGGTAAAAGACAAACCGTCTCAGGTCGGTTGGCTGTCAGAATCTGAAAAAGCCGCCCTTCAGGCACAACTGGAAAAAGAGCAGCAAGGCATCAAAGCTGTGCGTAACTATAGCGAAGCCTTCCGCTCACGTAACGTCATCCTGCTGTGTATGCAGTATTTCACCTGGAGTATTGGCGTCTATGGTTTTGTCCTGTGGCTGCCGTCGATTATCCGCAACGGCGGTGCAAATCTGGGGATGGTTGAGGTTGGCTGGCTGTCATCCGTACCTTATCTGGCGGCGACTGCGGCGATGATTCTCGTTTCCTGGGCCTCCGATAAACTGCAAAATCGTAAGCTGTTTGTCTGGCCACTGTTACTGATAGCTGCTTTCGCTTTTATCGGCTCCTGGGCCGTGGGCGTAGACCACTTCTGGATTTCTTACACGCTTTTGGTTATTGCGGGTGCGGCAATGTATGCCCCTTATGGTCCTTTCTTTGCCATCATTCCGGAAATGCTGCCGCGCAACGTTGCCGGGGGTGCAATGGCGCTGATTAACAGTATGGGCGCGCTAGGCTCATTCTTTGGTTCATGGTTTGTCGGCTACCTCAATGGCGCTACCGGCAGCCCGTCCGCCTCGTACATTTTTATGGGGGTAGCGCTTTTTGTCTCAGTATGGCTAACTCTCATTGTTAAGCCTGCTAATAATCAACAGCTACCTATTGGCGCACGCCACGCTTAAATTTTAACTTACGGAGATTCGCATGAAGCCGTCCATTATTCTCTATAAAGCGTTACCTGACGATTTACTGCATCGCCTGGAAGAGCATTTTACTGTGACTCAGGTGCCTAACCTGCGCCCGGAAACGGTCGCACAGCACGCTGAGGCTTTTGCCAATGCGGAAGGTCTGCTGGGCTCCAGTGAAGCCGTCAATACCGCTCTACTGGAGAAAATGCCGAAACTGCGTGCGACCTCCACGATTTCCGTCGGCTATGACAACTTCGACGTCGATGCCCTTAACGCGCGTAAGGTGCTGTTGATGCACACGCCAACCGTACTGACAGAAACCGTCGCCGATACGGTGATGGCGCTGGTGTTAAGTACCGCTCGCCGCGTGGTAGAAGTGGCTGAACGCGTGAAGGTCGGTGAATGGACCAAAAGTATCGGGCCGGACTGGTTCGGTACGGATGTGCACCACAAAACGCTGGGGATTGTCGGAATGGGCCGCATTGGGCTGGCGCTGGCACAACGTGCGCATTTCGGCTTTAGCATGCCGATTCTCTATAATGCGCGCCGTCATCATCAGGAAGCAGAAGAACGCTTCAATGCGCGCTACTGCGATCTTGATACGCTGTTACAAGAATCTGATTTTGTCTGCCTGATCCTGCCGTTAACCGACGAAACGCATCATCTGTTCAGCACCGAACAGTTTGCCAAAATGAAGTCTTCCGCCATTTTCATTAACGCCGGACGTGGGCCGGTGGTCGATGAAAAAGCACTGATTGCCGCCCTGCAAAACGGCGAAATTCATGCCGCTGGCCTGGATGTGTTTGAGCAGGAGCCATTACCGGCAGACTCACCGCTGCTGTCGCTGCCAAACGTGGTTGCGGTGCCGCACATTGGTTCAGCCACGCACGAAACGCGCTATAACATGGCGGCCTGTGCGGTGGATAACTTAATCGATGCGCTGCAAGGACGCGTTGAGAAGAACTGCGTAAACCCGCAGGTCGCGCGATAAACAAAAGGCCGGGTAGCGCTTACGCTCACCCGGCCCTTCATATCTTACAGCGGCTTAATTACTGAGCGGCATTCACCGCAGCAGTCCAGGCCTGGTTAAATGCTTGATGTTGAGAAGCCAACGGGCCAATCAGCGTGTTGTACTGACTTGCCTGCTGTGACGTTGGGAACTGGATACCGTTGGCGACAAAGCTCACCTGCGTATCCTGCTGCGCCACAAAATCACCAACCTGCACTAACTGCTGCGTGAAGATTTGCGCTGCAGGGATCAGCGGCTGTAACGCCTCTGCAGGTACAGTGACGACTTTATTGTAAACCTGGTCAAAGACCGGCTTCAGATCTTCGCCCTGCTTCAGCGCGCCATGCGCAGCATCTGCCTGTAGTTTCGCATTCTGCAACTGTTGCCCTAATACACCTAGCGCACCATTTGCCTGACGCAGCGGCTCACGCTGAGTCACATAATCCTGAGGAACACGAATCGCATTTACGCTATCAACCACCGGACGCAGACCGGAGTCCATCGCCTGATTAACCTGCTGCGAATAGCCATACAGAATCGCGTAATCGGACACAAACGGGCCAAACTGTTTTTTCTGATCGGCGGTCAGCGTTGGTAAACGCTCTCCGCTACGCATTGCAGTATTCTGCAGAAAATCGATAAACGCTTTGCGTTGATCGCCTTCTTTATCAAAACACCCACTCAGGCCAACTACCATTAAGAGCGCCAAAACAGGCGCAAACCAGCGAGAGCAGGACTTACCTGTCGCCATTTTAATACTCCTTTCACCCAAAAATGCGCACAACGACACCCGCGTGCCTGACGTTAACAAGGATAGTCCAGGTCAGCCCCGCAAGATACCCTTTCCGCATAATCTTGTGGGGGAAAATAACCGTTCCCACCACCGTTCGTTTTGCTAAACAATGCTGCATTTACTACTCGGCGTCATATTTTAGTCATCTTTACAATCGGAATCGATCGTTCGGAGATCCCGACCTTTATCAGTTCGTTAGCCAGCAATAGATTGTTGCCCACCGTTTGCTGAAACGAATCCATCTCTCAGACCCCGAATCCGACTTCATTTTTTCCGACTACTCTTAATGAGCTTCGAAGAAATTCACGATCCCGCTGTGTGATTTGTAGGAGTTCTCAATGGAATACAAAGATCCTATGTTTGAACTGCTGAGCAGTCTGGAGCAGATTGTTTTTAAAGATGTATCGCAGACGGTCACTCTGACGCAAAAAACCAACCCTTTCACCGAATTTGAACAGTTACGACGAGGGACGGGTTTAAAAACAGATGATTTTGCCCGGGTAATGGGCGTGACAGTCGCGATGGTTCATGAATGGGAGTCTAAACGCGTAAAGCCTTCCACTACCGAATTGAAGTTAATGCGCCTGATCCAGGCAGATCCAAGATTAAGTAAGCAACTGATGGATTGAACTATTTTTCAATTTTGCTTAAGAACGGTCCTGTAACGGGGCCGTTCCCTTACGAAGGTTATCCACAAAAAAGAAAATAGTAGTTGCATCCACATGCGTAAAATGAGTTAATGCCCTCAACGGTTTGACGTACAGACCATTACAGCAGTTAGTAAGGCAAGTCCCTTCAAGAGTTATCGTTGATACCCTTCGTAGTGAGCATTTCCTTTACTGTTAAAAAATCTGTAAAGCACGCCATATCGCCGAAAGGCACACTTATTTTTTAAAAGGTAATACACTATGTCCGGTAAAATGACTGGTATCGTAAAATGGTTCAACGCTGACAAAGGTTTCGGCTTCATCACTCCTGACGATGGCTCTAAAGACGTGTTCGTACACTTCTCTGCTATCCAGAACGATGGCTACAAATCTCTGGACGAAGGTCAGAAAGTTTCCTTCACCATCGAAAGCGGCGCTAAAGGCCCGGCAGCTGGCAACGTAACCAGCCTGTAAGCTTAAAAAGCTCAAGATTCTGAATCCCTGCCAAACGGCGGGGATTTTTTTTATCTGTACTTCTTAAAACGCCTCGCCCACACGCGTCTTTGCATTACTTTACCCGTCGCCCCTTTGACCTTTCCCTAAGGGCAAGCTTTATAGTGAGCCAGTCTGTATTCCACAACGTTCACAAGGAATTGAAGCTATGTCGAAATCCTCATTACTGCTGGTTTTAGGTTTACTCACCACCGGTAGCGCGTTCGCCGCAACCCCTGAAGCCACTTTTTTGGCGGAACACGGGCTCAGCGGAAAATCCGTCGAGCAAATCGTCGAGGCCATTGACCAGTCTCCACAGAGCCGCCCACTGCCCTACTCGGCATCCGTCACCAGCACTGAACTGAAGCTCTCTTCAGGCGATCAGATCTATACCCTGCCGCTCGGTGACAAGTTCTATCTGTCATTTGCCCCTTATGAATGGCAAACACATCCTTGCTTCAACCACAGCCTTTCCGGTTGCCAGGGCGAAATGCCGGAGATGACATTCAATGTCAAAGTGACGGATAACAAGGGTGATGTAGTGCTACAAAAAGAGATGAAAAGCGGTCGAAATGGCTTCGTCGGGGTTTGGCTACCGCGCAATATGGCAGGCACCATCGCAGTAAGCTACAACGGCAAAAAAGCGGAGTATCCCATTAAGACCATGGAAGACAGCCAGACCTGTCTGACTAAATTACAGCTGCGCTAACAACATAAAAAAATGCCGGATGGCGCAATGCTTATCCGGCCTACTGGTGTTTATCTCGTAGGCCGGATAAGGCGAAGCTGCCATCCGGCATTTTCTAAGTCAGCTCAGGACCGTTACTGCAGCAGCGAAATATCCGCCACGCGCAGGAACAGTTCGCGCAGTTTTTCGAGCATGGAGAGACGGTTGATACGCAGATCTTTATCTTCTACGTTGACCATCACTTTCTCGAAGAACGCATCAACCGGCTCACGCAGTTCCGCTAACTCAACCAGCGCTTCCTGGTAATGGCCAGCGGCGAAAACAGGCTCCAGCTTATCGCGCAGCACCACAACCTGCATCGCCAGTGCAATTTCTTCCGGCTCTTTCAGCGTTGCCGCATTCACACGGTCATTCAGCGTTTCTTCAGACTTCGCCAGAATATTTGATACGCGCTTGTTCGCGGCAGCCAGCGCGGACGCGGCCTCCAGGGTACGGAAGTGCGAAACCGCCTTCATACGTGCGTCGAAATCAGCCGGACGAGTCGGACGACGCGCCAGCACGGCCTGAATGGTATCGACGGTATAACCTTCGTCCTGATACCAGGCGCGGAAGCGACCAAGCATAAAGTCGATAACGTCATCCACCACGTTGGCGTTGGTCAGCTTGTCGCCATACAGACGAACAGCCTCTTCCGTCAGCGTTTGCAGATCCAGATTCAGGTTCTTCTCAACGATGATACGCAGCACGCCCAGCGCAGCACGACGCAGCGCAAACGGGTCTTTATCGCCTTTCGGATGCTGACCAATACCGAAGATACCCGCCAGGGTGTCCATCTTGTCAGCAATCGCCACGGCACAAGCCACCGGATTAGACGGCAGGTCATCACCGGCAAAACGCGGCTGATACTGCTCGTTCAGCGCCACAGCAACATCTTCCGCTTCGCCATCGTGACGCGCGTAGTGCATTCCCATCACGCCCTGAGTGTCGGTGAACTCGAAGACCATGTTGGTCATCAGGTCGCACTTGGACAGCAGGCCAGCACGCGTTGCGTGGTTAACGTCAGCGCCAATTTGACCAGCAATCCAGCCCGCCAGCGCCTGGATACGGTCAGTCTTATCGCGCAGCGTACCCAGTTGCTGTTGGAACAGCACGGTTTGCAGACGCGGCAGATGGTCTTCCAGGCGTTTTTTACGGTCGGTATTGAAGAAGAACTCAGCATCCGCCAGACGCGGACGAACGACTTTCTCGTTACCGGAGATAATCTGGGTCGGATCTTTCGATTCAATGTTGGCAACGAAGATAAAGTTCGGCAGCAGTTTGCCGTCATTCGCGTATACCGGGAAGTACTTCTGGTCACCTTTCATGGTGTGTACCAGCGCTTCAGACGGAACAGCGAGGAATTTCTCTTCGAATTTCGCGGTAAGCACTACCGGCCATTCTACCAGCGAGGTGACTTCTTCCAGCAGGCTTTCGCTCAGATCGGCGTTGCCGCCAATCTTACGCGCCGCTTCTTCAGCATCGGCTTTGATTTTCGCTTTACGCTCAGCGTAATCCGCAATGACTTTGCCGCGCTCACGCAGGATTTCCGGATACTGATCGGCAGAATCGATAGTGAATTCCGGCTCGCCCATAAAGCGGTGTCCACGGATCACACGATCGGACTGAATGCCCAGAATCGTTGCCGGAATCACTTTGTCGCCCAGCAGCAGGGTCACGGTGTGAACCGGACGCACGAAGTGAACGTCAGACGCGCCCCAGCGCATCAGTTTCGGGATCGGCAGCTTCGCAAGCGAAGTGGCGATCATGTTTGGCAGCAGCGTTTCAGCGCTTTCGCCTTTCACATGCGCGCGATACAGCAGCCATTCGCCTTTGTCGGTAGTCAGACGCTCAGCCTGATCAACCGAGATGCCGCAGCCACGTGCCCAACCTTCTGCCGCTTTGCTCGGTTTGCCTTCAGCGTCAAACGCCTGGGCAATGGCTGGACCGCGTTTTTCAACTTCACGATCGGGTTGAGATTCCGCCAGATTCGCGACTTTCAGCGCCAGACGACGCGGCGCAGCGAACCACTCAACGTTGCCGTGCGCAATGCCAGCGTTATCCAGCTCCGCGGTAAAGTTTGCAGCAAAGGACTCAGCCAGGCTGCGCAGTGCTTTTGGTGGCAGCTCTTCAGTGCCGATTTCCACCAGAAAAGTTTTCTCAGACATGGCCGCCTCTTATTTGTCTTTGTTGCACATCGGGAAGCCAAGGGCTTCACGGGAAGCGTAGTAAGCTTCTGCCACTGCTTTGGTCAGGGTGCGAATGCGCAGGATATAGCGCTGACGCTCGGTGACGGAGATGGCTTTACGCGCATCCAGCAGGTTGAAGCTATGGGCGGCTTTCAGAATACGTTCATACGCAGGCAGCGGCAGCGGATTTTCCAGCGCCAGCAGCTGCTGCGCTTCTTTCTCGTACTGCTCGAAGCAGGTGAACAGGAAGTCCACATCGGCGTATTCGAAGTTGTAGGTGGATTGCTCCACTTCGTTCTGATGGAACACGTCACCGTAAGTGGTTTTACCCAGCGGGCCGTCGCTCCAGACCAGGTCGTAAACGCTGTCTACGCCCTGAATGTACATGGCCAGACGTTCCAGACCGTAGGTAATTTCCCCGGTTACTGGTTTACATTCCAGACCACCAACCTGCTGGAAGTAGGTGAACTGAGTCACTTCCATGCCGTTCAGCCACACTTCCCAACCCAGACCCCAGGCACCCAGCGTCGGGTTTTCCCAGTTATCTTCCACGAAACGGATATCGTGAATGGTCGGGTCCATACCCAGCTCTTTCAGAGAACCCAGGTACAGCTCCTGAATGTTGTCCGGAGACGGCTTAATCACTACCTGGAACTGATAGTAGTGCTGTAAGCGGTTCGGGTTTTCGCCATAGCGGCCATCGGTCGGACGACGGGAAGGCTGCACATAAGCAGTCGCCATCGGTTCCGGCCCCAGCGCACGCAGGCAGGTCATTGGGTGAGATGTTCCCGCGCCGACTTCCATGTCCAATGGTTGAACAATGGTGCAGCCCTGGCGAGCCCAGTAATCCTGTAAGGTCAGGATCAAGCCCTGGAAGGTCCTGGTATCAAACTTTTGCATATTATTTCGTGCTGGATACGTGTGGATTTAAAGGAAGCGATCAGTATACCCGCTGGCTGCAAGATATACAGTACGAAACGGGAAAAAGGGGGAACTTAGCGCATGGAAAGGTGCAAAAACTGCCCGTCTGCATCAAAAGAACAGACAAAACTCTCTTTACGGAAGGTAGAACCACGCATCTCATAGCTGCCCTGGAATTGTTCCAGGCCGGAGATATCAATTTTCTGCGCGCCAGTGTTGTAGCGTTGCGCCGCTTCATTTTTGCACAATGACTCCATATCCAGCGAACGTGTGGCACTGACCTTAACCTTTTGCGCTTTCTGCGCAGGTGCAGACGGTTGTGTGTCAGCGCACGCTACCAGCAAAAGGGTAGCGATTGCGGGAAAGAAATACTTCATCATCATTTTATTACCGCCTGGTTTGCTGGTCAGTCTTATTATTAGTGTCTGGAAACAGATCCTATTTTGAGAATCTCATCAGACCATCTCAAGCTTTAGCGTAAGAACTCGGATTATTCCAGTGAGCTACGTTCGCAAAATATCGGTCAGACTTTTTTTAATGGACACAGAGGAACTGATGCAGCCCAAAATTTTCTGGATTGATAACCTGCGCGGGATAGCCTGTTTAATGGTCGTGATGATCCACACCACGACCTGGTACATCACCAATGCGCAAAGCGTCAGCCCGTTGAATTGGGATCTGGCTAACGTGCTCAATTCAGCCTCTCGCGTCAGCGTCCCGCTGTTCTTTATGATTTCGGGTTATCTGTTTTTTGGCGAGCGTAGCGCCAAACCGCGCCATTTCCTGCGCATCGCGCTCTGCATTCTGTTTTACAGCAGCGTGGCGCTGGCCTATATCCTGCTGTTTACCTCGATCAACGCTGAGCTGTCGCTGAAGAACCTGCTGCAAAAGCCGGTGTTCTATCATCTGTGGTTTTTCTTCGCGATCGCCGTCATCTACCTGGTTTCTCCGCTGATACAGGTGAAAAATATCAGCGGCAAGATGCTGCTGGCGTTGATGGTGGTGATAGGCGTGATTGCCAATCCCAACACCGTCTCGCAAAAAATTGGCGGTTTTGAATGGCTACCCATTAACCTGTACATCAGCGGCGACACCTTCTATTACATCCTGTACGGCATGCTGGGCCGGGCGATTGGCATGATGGATACGCAAAAGCGCGCGCTCAGCTGGCTCTGTGCGGCGTTATTCATTACCGCAGTATTTATTATTTCTCGTGGCACATTGCATGAACTGCGCTGGCGAGGCAATTTTGCCGACACCTGGTACCTCTACTGCGGCCCTGCGGTATTTATTTGCGCCGTCTCACTCCTGACGCTGGTCAAAAATACGCTCAGCACACGTACTCTGCCGCTACTGGGCCTTATTTCTCGCCATTCATTGGGCATTTATGGTTTTCATGCGCTGATCATTCACGCACTACGAACCAACGGAATTGAACTCAAAAACTGGCCACCGCTGGATATGCTGTGGATTTTCAGCGCCACGCTGGCAGGCAGTTTACTGTTGTCCATACTGTTGCAGCGCATCGATACGCGCAGGCTGGTGAGTTAACCCCCCATATTTTGCAGACGTAGCAACAAAACTTGCCCCAGTAAACATATGATGAATGCCACCGGATACAGCCCTTTTTCGAGGGGCGATAACGGGGCGTTCCAGACGCCCACCAGCAGCAACCCTATCGTGATGAGTGTGACCATTTGACATACAGAGGCGAAGCGTTCGTCGCTCTGATTGAGATTCACTGCACGCTGATAAACATATGTCACAAACATTCCCGTCATTAGCACGCCCAGAAAATAGCCTTTGCCGCTCAATAACGGGCATGCCTGCCATAAGCCAATAACGTAAATCAGTGCGCCAGACAGGAATAATATCCATGGCAACAGCCTTGTCGTCTTCATTGGGATCTCCTTATCCATCATGGATACAATATGAATAACCCGCTAAAGACAACACAGAAAAATGGCACTACGCCGGACTTTCAGAATAAATCCATGCGTACTAACTATTTATTGGATTGAAATATACATTTGATAAATCCCCTCTGTTTACCAGAGGGGAACGAGGATCAGGACATCAGCGGTTGCAACTGCTGGTAGATTCGGCGGAAGGTTTCCCGACGTTGTTGGTAAAGCGCGTGGCGCCCGGCGTCAGGATAATGCGCTTGTTCCAGCGTAAGCTGAGGCAGAAGGTCTGATAAAGGCCGCTGCGGATTCATGGCAATTTGCGCCAGTCGCGCCGCACCAAGTGCAGGGCCGACATCACCGCCGGTACGATAATCCAGCTGCAATCCGCTGATGTCAGATAGCATCTGACGCCAGTATTCACTGCGCGCCCCGCCGCCAATCAACGTAATGCTGGCGGGCTGCACGCCGCAGGCATGTACCACGTCCATACCGTCAGCCAGCGCAAACCCCACACCTTCCAGCACCGCCTGCGCCAGTTCTGCCGGACCATGCTGATGCGTCAGACCGAAAAATACGCCCTTGGCCTGCGGATTGTTATGCGGCGTACGTTCACCGGAAAGATAAGGTAAAAACCAGACCGGCTCCGCGTGTTCATCGGCCTGTTGCGCAGCGCCAATCAATGCAGGAACGCTCGCCAGTCCGGTTAATTTTGCCGCCCAGTCCAGACACGATGCCGCACTTAACATCACAGACATCAGATGCCATCGCTCAGGCAAAGCATGGCAAAAACTGTGAACCGCACTTTCCGGTTTGCTAAGGAAACCATCACTCACCGCAAAATAGACACCGGATGTCCCCAGCGAAAGCATCGCCTGACCGGCATTCATCATGCCTACGCCAACCGCCCCCGCCGCGTTATCACCACCTCCGGCAACAACCGCAACCTCCTGCATTCCCCAGGCTTTAGCGACATCTGGCAACAAGGTTCCGGTAATCTCGCTGCCTTCATAGAGCGCAGGCATATGTGCGCGAGTCAGTTTACAGGCAGCCAGCATGACATCGCTCCAGTCACGCTTCGCGACATCCAGCCACATTGTCCCTGCCGCATCAGACATATCGCTGGCAAAATCACCGGTCATGCGCAAACGCAGGTAATCTTTCGGCAGCAGGACTTTATCAATCTGGTTGAAAATCTCCGGCTCGTGGCGTTGCACCCACAGCAGTTTTGGCGCGGTAAAGCCAGGCATCATCAGGTTGCCGGTGATCGCACGAGACTGCGGAACCTGATTCTCCAGCATCACGCACTCTTCACCACAGCGACCATCGTTCCACAGAATAGCCGGACGCAATACCTTCTGTTGCTCATCCAGTAGCGTCGCGCCGTGCATCTGTCCGGCAATCCCCAGCGCTTTCACCTCGCGAAGCGAATGCTGCTGACCCAGCGCTTTCACAGCCCGATCCGTTGCCGACCACCACTGCTCAGGGTCTTGTTCAGACCATAACGGATGCGGGCGCGAGACGGTGAGTTTCTCCGTGTGCGAAGCGACCACATCCCCCTGCTCGTTGAGCAGGATGGCCTTTACGCCTGATGTGCCAAGATCTATCCCGATATACATAAGGCATCGTTCCTTAAAGAAAGGCCCGGTAGCGCGAGCTGACCGGGCTTACGGACGTTCTCAGAAACCCGTTATTTGTCGAACAAATAATGGTTCACCAGATTTTCCAGCAATTCCTGATGACCGCTCTGGTGCACCGGCGCCAGGTTATGTTGTTCAGCGTACTGCGCAATTTCCGTCAGCGTCATCTGCCCTTTCAGAATTTGCTGGCCCAGCTCACCATTCCAACCGGCATAACGTTTTGCCACGCGCTGATCCAGACCACCGTCTTCAATCATACGGGCCGCAATTTTCAACGACAGTGCCATGGTATCCATCGCGCCAATATGACCATAGAACAGATCATATTTATCGGTACTCTGACGACGCACTTTGGCATCGAAGTTCAGGCCACCGGTGGTGAAACCGCCCGCTTTCAGGATTTCGTACATCACCAGCGCGTTCTCTTCTACGCTGTTCGGGAACTGATCAGTGTCCCAGCCCAGCTGCGCGTCACCACGGTTGGCATCAACAGAGCCAAACAGACCCAGCGCGATAGCGGTGGCGATTTCGTGATGGAACGAGTGGCCCGCCAGCGTGGCATGGTTAGCTTCGATATTCAGTTTGATCTCTTTTTCCAGACCGAACTGCTTGAGGAAGCCGTAGACGGTCGCCGCATCGTAGTCGTACTGGTGCTTGGTCGGTTCCTGCGGTTTCGGCTCGATAAGCAAAGTGCCCTGGAAACCGGTTTTGTGTTTGTGTTCCACCACCAGTTGCATGAAGCGACCAATTTGCTCACGTTCCTGACGCAGATCGGTATTCAGCAGCGTCTCATAGCCTTCACGACCACCCCACAAAACGTAGTTTTCACCGCCTAACTTGTGCGTGGCATCCATGGCCGTAACCACCTGCGTGGCGGCCCAACTGAACACTTCTGGATCCGGGTTTGTTGCCGCACCCGCGCCGTAGCGTGGGTTGGTAAAGCAGTTTGCTGTTCCCCACAGCAGCTTCACGCCGCTCTGTTCCTGTTTTGCCGCCAGCACATCAACCATCTGCGCAAAGTTGTTTTTGTACTCTTTCAGTGAAGCCCCTTCAGGCGAGACATCCACATCATGGAAGCAGTAGTAAGGCACGTTCAGCTTGTGGAAGAACTCAAATGCCACGTCCGCTTTGCGTTTCGCCAGCGCCAGTGCTTCACCAGGCTGCTGCCACGGACGATCGAAAGCGCCCATACCGAACATATCCGCACCGTTCCAGCAGAAGGTATGCCAGTAGCAGGCAGCAAAACGCAGATGATCTTCCATACGTTTGCCCAACACGATTTCGTCAGGATTGTAATGGCGAAATGCGAGCGGGTTAGTGGATTGAGCACCTTCAAAACGAACACGATCGAGTTGGTCAAAATAAGCCGGCATAATAAGCTCCATAATCAGGTAATACGGTAAGTAAACTGCGATATGGCTATACTGGAATTTCCTGATTTATTGCTCAATTACGTTATTTCACACCGCTATTAAGAGAATACCCAAACGTGCGCTGGCTCCCAAAAAAACACGCTGAAAAACGAAATAAAAAAGCGATCGCGATCGAAGGTTAGCCATTAAACAAAAAACCGTAATGCGCAGATGAAAAATGACAATTGTCATCCCGCTGACAGTATGTAAATTTTGCCTGGCCTCAGGCAATCAGGAAATTTGTCACGCTTCATCAAGCAGTCGTACCGGCGGTTTTGCTAGTATCGACAGGCCCACGTTAACCTTTCCAGGACAGGTTCTTATGTTTGATAAACGTCACCGCATCACTCTGTTATTCAATGCCAATAAAGCCTATGACCGTCAGGTGGTAGAAGGAGTGGGTGAATATTTACAGGCATCGCAATCCGAGTGGGATATATTCATTGAGGAAGATTTCCGCGCCCGTATCGATAATATTAAAGATTGGTTAGGCGATGGCGTTATTGCCGATTATGACGATGATGACATTGCGCAATTACTTGCCGATGTCGATGTTCCGATCATCGGCGTTGGGGGTTCCTACCATCGGGAGCAAGATTATCCCCCGGTACATTACATTGCTACCGACAACCACGCGCTGGTAGAAAGCGCTTTTCTGCATCTGAAAGAGAAAGGGGTTAACCGTTTTGCGTTTTATGGCCTGCCTTCCTCAAGCGGTAAACGCTGGGCCGCAGAACGTGAATATGCCTTTTGCCAGTTGGTGGCTAAAGAAAAGTACCGAGGCGTCGTCTATCAGGGACTGGAAACTGCGCCGGAAAACTGGCAGCACGCGCAAAATCGTCTGGCAGACTGGCTACAAACGTTGCCGCCGCAAACCGGCATTATCGCGGTCACCGACGCGCGGGCACGACACGTCCTGCAGGTCTGCGAGCACCTACATATCCCGGTACCGGAAAAGCTATGCGTGATAGGAATAGATAACGAAGAACTGACCCGTTACTTATCACGGGTAGCGCTGTCATCCGTGGCTCAGGGAGCCCGGCAGATGGGCTACCAGGCCGCAAAACTTCTGCACCGCTTGCTGGCGAATGAGGCGCTGCCGCTGCAACGCATTCTGGTTCCTCCGGTGCGCGTGGTTGAGCGGCGCTCAACCGATTACCGCTCCTTGACCGATCCTGCCGTCATTCAGGCGATGCACTTTATCCGCAATCATGCCTGCAAAGGGATTAAGGTTGAGCAAGTTCTTGATTCAGTAGGGATTTCACGTTCAAATCTGGAGAAGCGTTTTAAAGAAGAGGTCGGAGAGACTATCCACGCCGTGATTCATGCCGAAAAGCTGGAAAAAGCGCGCAGTCTGTTGATTTCTACCACGCTTTCAATCAACGAAATTTCACAGATGTGTGGCTATCCGTCTCTGCAGTATTTCTATTCAGTCTTCAAGAAAGAGTACGACACGACGCCAAAAGAGTATCGCGATGTGAACAGCGAAGTGTTGCTGTGAGGATTATTGCCGGATACGGCGAAGCCGCCATCCGGCACACAGAATTACATATGCGCGGCGATTAAACGCTGGTTATCCTGATACATTGCGAACAGATAGTTGTTGTAGCTCTGTCCTTTAGTGGAATAACCCTTCAGCTTATGGATCATCGCGGTAGCGGTGACTTCCTGATCGGCTTTACGCAGCTGCGCACGTGATTTACGGAAAGAAGAGTAAGCCGGGTGCGTGTTCAGGTTGATGACGTAAGCATTCACCGACTCTTTCACCGATTCAAACTGTGAGTAGCCTTTCACCTTACCAGGGGCATTGTTACAACGACCTTTGCCACATTTCATGCCAAACAGGTTGTTGTTGCTACGCGCCAGCTTCGACGTACCCCAGCCGCTTTCGGCCGCAGCCATGGTTGCCACCATACTGGTCGGGATAATGTCTACGCGCTCAAGCAGTGTATTCCACGGAATTTTACGCGTGTTGCCAGACCAGCTCACCTTGTAGCGCTTCGCGATGTCTTTCATACGCGTACGCTCAGTCGGTGACCAGCGATTCTGGTACTGTTTTGAAATCAGCCAGTTACGGTCCGCAGTAATGGCAGCATTTTGACTGGTAATATAAGGCATAACCGTCCGGAGAAACGCTTTTTTCCTTGGTGTTCCGGAAGGGTATTTTCGCAAATCAGGAAGTGAACTACTCTTTGCACTATTGCGAGAATACTCTTGTTTACTGCTAACCTGTTTATTACTTGCCTTGGTTATCTGGGGCTTGTGACTCGTTGTCGCCGTGTGTGTCTTTGCCAGCACCTCACCCGAAAATGCAACGGTGAGTAACATAAGAATCATTGCCCCATATCGTCGAATGGGAGTCAATATCATTAGGTCTCCTGGTCGGATTTATACATTCCAACACCTTATATTTTTCACAAAAATGAGAGATGAATCTCAAATCATATCAAAAATAGCCGTCAAGAGCACCCAAAGGAATAGTCCAATTCTGAAACTATGTCACGCATTAACGGTTCAGGGCACCATTAATTCGAAGAAAATGTGGAGGTTATCGCAAAATAAGTTCATTTTTTGAACGCGATCGCTCACCCTCACTTCTCCTCCTGGCGGAATCGACTCAAAGGATGAGTTTCCAGCCTGATTTCACTGGCAAACTGGCGAAAACAGCAGCACCAAGGACAGCATTATGAAACTTGCCGCCGTTGCGCTGGCGCTCATGCCCGGCATTGCCATCGCCTCATCATGGACTTCTCAGGGACTCCCCAACTTCGAAGCGGAAGGTACGGGTAAATTCGTCAGCCATGCAGCGTTGACGAAGGGTACTCGTCCTTTAATCCTGAATTTTGACCAACAGTGCTGGCAGCCTGCTGATGCGATAAAACTCAACCAGATGCTATCGCTAAAACCGTGTGAAGGCGCGCCGCCGCAGTGGCGTTTATTCAAAGACGGCGATTACACGCTGGAAGTCGATACCCGCTCCGGAACGCCAACGTTGATGCTTTCGGTAAAAAGCGCCGCAGACCCTGTCACGACCCAGATTCGCCAGTGCCCGAAATGGGATGGTTCGCCGTTAACACTGGATGTGAGCCAGACCTTTCCGGAAGGTGTCGTGGTGCGCGATTACTACAGCAAACAAACGGCAACCGTAAAGAATGGGTCGATTACCCTACAGCCTGCCGCAGCCAGTAACGGGCTGTTGCTGCTGGAACGGGCAGAAACCGATGCCCCGGCTACTTTCGACTGGCATAACGCTACGGTGTATTTCGTTCTGACGGATCGCTTTGTAAATGGTGACCCAGGCAACGACCACAGCTACGGACGTCGCAACGACGGCATGCAGGAAATTGGCACTTTCCACGGTGGCGATTTGCGCGGACTCACCAGTAAACTCGACTACCTGCAACAGTTGGGCGTCAACGCCTTGTGGATCAGCGCACCGTTTGAGCAAATTCACGGTTGGGTCGGCGGCGGCACCAAAGGCGATTTCCCCCACTACGCTTATCACGGCTATTACACTCAGGACTGGACCACGCTCGATGCGAATATGGGTAATGAAGCTGACCTGCGTGCCCTGGTTGACGGTGCGCACCAGCGCGGCATTCGTATCCTGTTCGATGTCGTCATGAATCATACCGGCTACGCCACGCTGGCGGATATGCAGGAGTATCAGTTTGGAGCGCTGTACTTGTCGGGCGATGAACTGAAAAACACGTTCGGTGAACGCTGGACGGACTGGAAGCCAGCCGCCGGGCAAAGCTGGCACAGCTTTAATGATTACATCAACTTCAGCGATAAAGCAGGTTGGGAAAAATGGTGGGGGAAAAACTGGATCCGTACCGATATTGGCGATTACGACAATCCTGGCTTTGACGACCTGACCATGTCACTGGCCTTCCTGCCCGATCTGAAAACCGAATCCACCACACCTTCCGGGCTGCCAAACTTTTATCAGCACAAACCAGATACGCACGCTAAAGCTATTGCCGGTTACACGCCCCGCGATTATCTGACGCACTGGCTCAGCCAGTGGGTGCGTGATTACGGGATTGACGGCTTTCGGGTTGATACCGCCAAACACGTCGAGCTTCCCGCCTGGCAGCAATTAAAAACACAGGCCAGCGCGGCGCTGGCTGAATGGAAGAAAGCCAACCCGGATAAAGCGCTGGATGATAAACCTTTCTGGATGACCGGCGAGGCCTGGGGTCACGGCGTGATGCAAAGCGACTATTACCGACACGGCTTTGATGCGATGATCAATTTCGACTATCAGGAGCAGGCGGCAAAGGCCGTCGATTGTCTGGCAAACATGGATGTCACCTGGCAACAAATGGCTGAAAAACTGCAGGATTTCAACGTCCTGAGCTATCTCTCCTCGCACGATACGCGTCTGTTTCGCGAAGGTGGAGACAAAGCCGCCGAGCTATTGCTGCTGGCGCCTGGCGCGGTACAACTCTTTTACGGCGACGAGTCGGCCAGACCCTTTGGACCAACAGGTTCAGACCCATTGCAGGGCACGCGCTCAGAAATGAACTGGCAGGATGTGAGCGGGAAATCTGCTGCCAGCGTCGCACACTGGCAGCGCATCAGTCAGTTCCGAGCCAGACATCCCGCCATCGGCGCCGGTAAACAGACTACGCTTACCCTGAAGCAGGGATACGGATTTATCCGCGAGCATGGCGACGATAAGGTGATGGTGGTGTGGGCCGGCCAGCCCTGATCCCAACAGGCTTCCCGCTGTGCATACGGCGGGAAGCCCAACACAAAATAAAAAACCAGCCAGGCAAACATCTGCAGCACAAAACATCAATCCGGTCCGCTTCCCCTGATTTGCACCCTGCCATGGGTAGCGCTATGGTTAGCCACTTTACTACTCAGTTCGACAGACCCCCTGCTATGACATTCTCACTTTTTGGCGACAAATTTACCCGCCATTCAGGCATCACCCGCCTGATGGAGGACCTCAACGACGGTTTACGCACCCCAGGCGCCATCATGCTCGGCGGTGGTAATCCGGCGCAAATTCCAGAGATGCAAAATTACTTCCAGTCTCTGCTGACAGATATGCTGGCAAACGGCAAAGCCACTGATGCGCTTTGCAATTATGACGGTCCGCAAGGGAAAACCGAGCTCCTGTCTGAGTTGGCGAAACTGCTACGTGAGAAGCAGGGTTGGGATATTGAGCCACAAAATATTGCACTGACAAATGGCAGTCAGAGCGCGTTTTTCTACTTATTCAATCTGTTCGCCGGACGCCGCGCTGACGGAACAACGCAAAAAGTGTTATTCCCATTAGCCCCGGAATACATTGGCTATGCCGATTCCGGGCTAGAAGAAGATCTTTTCGTCTCCGCACGTCCGAACATCGAACTGTTACCGGAAGGCCAGTTTAAGTATCACGTTGATTTTGAACACCTGCACATCGGTGAAGAGACAGGGATGATCTGCGTGTCACGCCCCACTAACCCGACAGGCAACGTGATCACAGACGACGAGCTGATGAAGCTGGACCGGCTGGCCAACCAGCATGGGATCCCGCTGGTGATTGATAACGCCTATGGCGTACCATTCCCTGGCATCATCTTTAGCGAAGCGCGTCCGCTGTGGAACCCCAACATTGTGCTGTGCATGAGCCTTTCCAAACTGGGTCTGCCAGGTTCCCGCTGCGGCATCATTATCGCCAATGAAAAAATCATCACTGCGATTACCAATATGAACGGCATCATCAGCCTTGCTCCTGGCGGGATGGGACCGGCGATGATGTGCGAGATGATTAAACGTAACGATCTACTGCGCCTGTCCGAAACGGTAATTAAACCGTTTTACTATCAGCGCGTTCAGGAGACGATTGCGATTATTCGCCGCTACTTGTCAGAAGATCGCTGCCTTATCCATAAACCAGAGGGCGCGATTTTTCTTTGGCTGTGGTTCAAAGATTTGCCCATCACGACTGAACTGCTGTATCAGCGCCTGAAAGCGCGCGGCGTACTGATGGTTCCCGGCGACTACTTCTTCCCGGGGCTGGATAAACCCTGGCCGCATACCCATCAGTGCATGCGGATGAACTACGTGCCAGAACCAGAGAAAATCGAAGCTGGTGTGAAGATTCTGGCTGAAGAGATCGAACGCGCCTGGCTGGAAGGCTAACGCAAACCCGACCCAAGTGCGGGTCGGGCTCACTTCACAGCGGTTGTGAACGCAGACGCTGTCGCTGAATACTGACGGCATCAATACACTGCAACGCGCTGGTCGGGCAGGCTTCTACACACGCTGGCCCCGTCTCACGATGCCAGCACAAATCGCATTTTATCGCCTGCACCCGCGACGAACGGGCAACGACATTCATTGCCCCAAACGGGCAGGCCAGCATACAGTTTTTACAACCAATACAACGTGTCTGTTCAACGAAGATATGCCCATGTTCACGACGAATGGCGTGCGTTGGGCAAACATTTGCACAGGGAGCGTCTTCGCATTGATGGCAGGCGACCGCCGTTGTAAAGGCGTCATCTTTGATTACCCGAATCCGCGGTATAAACGCAGAAGAAGAGACCGACGCACAGTCCTGGTTTTGCTGGTGCGCGACGACGCAGGCAACTTCGCAGGTACGACACCCAATACATTTTGCCGCATCCGCCATAATAAACGCGTTCATTGTCCCCTCCCTCTGCGTGAAAACCACAGAGTGCCAGAGAGGTCGCCCTTGTCGCTTTGATCGGACAGGGGAAACGGTTAAATATTGTCAGGTGCCTGAATAACTATGGATCTCTGCCTAATCGCGAACGGTAAAACCCAGCTCATTTGAAATCGCCTGCGCGGTTTCCCGTAGTGGCTTGAGTAGATTTTTTTCCCCTATCTGCTTAAGTCGCGAGGTAGAGAGTGAAATTGACACCGCGTACGGCACCCGACCATGAATATCAAACACCGGCACGGCAATACAGGAAACGCCCAGTTCGTTCTCTTCCCGATCCATCGCCATACTGCTTTCGCGGATCTGCGCCAATTCGTCGTACATCGCCGGTAAACCGGTAATGGTATTGCGGGTCAGGGGCTGAATAAGATCCTGATGGCTCTCCCAGTAGGCTTCCACATAATCCGCATGCCCAAACGCCATGTAAATTTTACCCATCGCCGAGCAATACAGCGGCATATGTTGGCCGATATAAGCGCGGGTACGCAGCATGCCCGTCGTCGGTTCCAGCTTATAAATCAGAATCGCGTGGTCATCTTCACGGCTTGAGAAGTTGATGGTTTCACCGGTGGCGATATTCAGCGCTTCGAGGTGCGGCGCAGCAACATGGATGATGTTCAGTGACGACAACGCCTTCTGACCCACGGCAATAAATTTGGTGGTCAGGCGATAACTCCCTGCCGCTGGCGCGGGGGTGACATACCCACAGGATTGCAGCCCTTGCAGCAGTCGATGCACAGTACTTTTGTTCAGCCCTGCCAGTTCAGACAAATGCGCCAACGGGCAACCATTCGGATAGTTGCTCAGAATCTCAATCAACATCAAACCACGGAACAGGCTCTGACTTCCGGCCGGCCTCTCTTTGTCTTGCGTCATTTCACTCTCTTTTGTGCCCATCGCTTCCGCTCCCCTTTTCGTCGCGCTCTGATGGTAGCGCAAAGTGTGTTTCAGTTCACGATCTGAACCGAAAAAACACAACTATTTGATTTTGATGATTTTAAAAAATAGACCACCCCGTTGATCTGTCAAAACTTGATCGCTATATTTGAAATCAGATTTCGCATAGTGAAATTTAGAGATAAAAAAGCGATCAAATTTAAACAAGGAAACAGGAATGAAAGTCACTTTTGAGCAGTTGAAAGATGCGTTCAATCGGGTACTACTGGCACGCGGTATCGCCGTTGAAACCGCCGATGCCTGTGCCGAAATGTTTGCGCGCACCACCGAGTCCGGCGTGTATTCGCACGGCGTGAATCGTTTTCCTCGTTTTATTCAGCAATTAGATAACGGCGACATCATTCCTGAGGCCAAACCGCAACGCATTACTAGCCTGGGAGCGATTGAACAATGGGATGCCCAGCGTTCGATCGGAAATCTGACGGCGAAAAAGATGATGGACCGAGCCATTGAGCTGGCCTCTGATCACGGTATTGGCCTAGTCGCACTGCGTAACGCCAACCACTGGATGCGCGGCGGCAGCTATGGCTGGCAGGCGGCGGAGAAAGGTTACATCGGTATCTGCTGGACTAACTCGATTGCCGTCATGCCGCCGTGGGGTTCGAAAGAGTGCCGCATTGGTACTAACCCGTTGATCGTCGCGATCCCCTCATCGCCAATCACCATGGTTGATATGTCGATGTCGATGTTCTCCTACGGCATGCTGGAAGTGAATCGCCTGGCCGGTCGCGAACTGCCGGTGGACGGCGGGTTCGACGATGAAGGTAACCTCACCAGAGAACCTGGCGTTATCGAGAAAAACCGCCGTATTTTGCCAATGGGTTACTGGAAAGGTTCAGGTCTGTCGATTGTGCTGGATATGATCGCCACCCTGCTTTCAGACGGTTCTTCCGTGGCCGAGGTCACCCAGGACAACAGCGATGAATATGGCGTTTCACAGATTTTCATCGCCATTGAAGTAGACAAGCTGATCGATGGCGCCACCCGTGATGCCAAGCTACAGCGGATTATGGATTTCATCACCTCCGCCGAACGCGCCGATGAAAACACACCTGTCCGTCTGCCGGGCCACGAGTTTACAAAGCTGCTGGAAGAAAACCGCCGCAACGGTATCACCGTTGATGACAGCGTCTGGGCCAAAATTCAGGCGTTGTAAGGAGTCAGAGTATGATCTTTGGACATATCGCTCAGCCTAACCCATGTCGTTTACCCGCGGCGATTGAAAGGGCACTCGACTTTCTGCGCAGCACAGACTTCCGCAATCTGGAACCGGGCGTGGTAGAAATCGACGGTAAAAATATCTTCGCGCAGGTTATCGATTTAACCACGCGTGACGTTGCCGAAAATCGCCCGGAGGTGCATCGCCGCTACCTGGATATTCAATTTCTGGCCTGGGGCGAAGAGAAAATCGGGATCGCGATTGATACCGGGAATAACCAAATCAGCGAATCGTTATTAGAACAGCGCGATATTATTTTTTATCACGCCAGCGAACATGAATCTTTCATTGAAATGATTCCGGGAAGCTACGCCATATTTTTCCCGCAGGATGTTCACCGTCCTGCATGTCATAAAACTGTCGCCACGGCGATCCGCAAAATAGTTGTGAAGGTTGCTATTTCAGTTTTATAAAAGGAGCACAACATGAGCGTTAATAATGCCGGTTATATTATCGGTGCGTACCCCTGTGCACCCTCATTTCATCAAAAGAGTGAAGAGGAAGAGAAGGAATTCTGGCGACAGCTCGCCGATACTCCGGATATTCGCGGTCTGGAGCAGCCCTGCCTTGAACATCTTCACCCGTTAGGCGACGAATGGTTATTACGTCATACGCCGGGCGACTGGCAAATCGTGGTCACCGCCATTATGGAAACCATGCGCCGTCGCGGCGCAAACAGCGCTTTTGGGCTGGCCTCCAGCGACGAAGAACAGCGTAAAGCCAGCGTGGCGTATTACCGTCATCTGCAGCAGAAAATCAACCATATCAATACGGCACACGCCGGAAAAGTGATTGCGCTGGAACTGCATGCCGCCCCCAATGCCAGCAACCCAAATGTTGCACAGGCCACCGACGCGTTTGCCCGTTCGCTGAAAGAGATTACCTCCTGGGACTGGTCCTGCGATCTGGTGCTGGAACATTGCGATGCCATGACCGGCATTGCGCCACGCAAAGGCTTTCTGCCGTTAGACAATGTGCTGGAGGTCATTGCCGGGTATGACATCAGCGTGTGCATTAACTGGGCGCGATCGACCATTGAAGGGCAGAACCCCGCCCTGGCGCTGGCCCACACGCAGCAGGCCAAACGGGCTGGAAAACTGGGCGCGCTGATGTTCTCCGGTACCACGCTTGCGGGGGAATACGGCGAGTGGCAGGACTTACATGCGCCGTTTGCCCCATTCTGCCCACAAAGCCTGATGACCACCGACCATGCCCGCGAATTATTCGCCTGCGCAAAAGCCGAACCATTGCAATTTGCCGGTATTAAATTGCTGGAAATAAACGCCAATGCAGATGTGAACCATCGCGTAGCAATATTGCGCGACGGTATCGCCGCATTAAATAAAGCAAAACTATAAAAATAAAATACTACTCTACGAGAATATTAATATGAACATGACCTCTCGCCCTACACTCAAAGATATACCCCGTCAGCGCTGGCTGCGGATTATTCCACCTATTCTCATCGCCTGTATTATTTCTTATATGGACCGCGTCAATATCGCTTTCGCGATGCCGGGCGGAATGGATGAGGAATTAGGTATTTCCGCCACCATGGCAGGACTGGCTGGCGGTATTTTCTTTATCGGTTATCTGTTTTTACAGGTTCCCGGCGGAAAAATTGCCGTTCACGGCAGCGGCAAGAAATTTATCGGCTGGTCGCTGGTTGCCTGGGCGGTTATTTCCGTCCTCACGGGGTTAATCACTAATCAGTACCAACTGCTGGTTCTACGCTTTTTACTCGGCGTTGCCGAAGGCGGCATGCTGCCGGTGGTGCTGACGATGATCAGTAACTGGTTCCCCGACGCCGAGCGTGGTCGCGCCAATGCGATTGTGATTATGTTTGTGCCGATTGCCGGGATCATTACCGCCCCGCTCTCGGGCTGGATTATCACCGTTCTCGACTGGCGCTGGCTGTTCATCATTGAAGGTTTGCTTTCCGTCGTTGTACTGGTGTTGTGGGCCTATACCGTTTACGACCGTCCGCAGGAGGCGCGCTGGATCTCTGAGGCCGAGAAAAATTACCTGGTCGAAACGCTGGCCGCCGAGCAAAAAGCCATTGCCGGAACGGAAGTCAAAAATGCCTCTCTGGGCGCGGTGCTTTCCGATAAAACCATGTGGCAGCTCATCGCGCTGAACTTCTTCTATCAGACCGGGATTTACGGTTACACCCTGTGGCTGCCGACCATTCTCAAAGAGTTGACGCACAGCAGTATGGGACAGGTCGGTATGCTCGCCATTCTGCCGTACGTCGGGGCCATTGCCGGGATGTTCCTGTTCTCTTCTCTCTCTGACCGCACCGGCAAACGCAAGCTGTTCGTCTGCCTGCCGTTGATTGGCTTTGCCCTGTGCATGTTCCTTTCCGTGGCGCTGAAAAATAACGTCTGGCTGGCTTATGCCGCGCTGGTCGGCTGCGGCTTCTTCCTGCAATCGGCAGCGGGCGTGTTCTGGACCATTCCGGCGCGTTTGTTCAGTGCGGAAATGGCCGGTGGCGCGCGTGGAGTCATCAACGCGCTGGGCAACCTCGGCGGCTTCTGCGGTCCTTATGCGGTCGGCGTACTCATCACCCTGTATAGCAAAGATGCGGGGGTTTACTGCCTGGCTATCTCACTGGCTCTGGCCGCGCTGATGGCGCTGCTGCTGCCAGCCAAATGCGACGCCGGTGCCGCTCCGCTAAAGACACTGAATCCACATAAACGTACAGCGTAAAACAATGCCCGGTGGCGCTTCGCTTACCGGGCCTACAGGTAGCAACCGTCCCAGGCCGGATAAGCGCAGCGCCATCCGGCAAAAATGAGATAACAAGATGAGTGAGAAAGAGACCTTCTGGCTGGGTATTGATTGTGGCGGTACGTATCTGAAAGCCGGGTTGTATGACGCCAAAGGTCATGAACATGGCATTAACCGGCAATCGTTGCAGACCGCATCGCCATTGCCCGGTTACGCCGAACGCGATATGCACCAGTTGTGGCAACAGTGTGTAGCCACGATCGCCGGGCTGTTAGCGCGCACCGGCGTCTGCGGCGATCAAATCAAAGGCGTCGGTATTTCCGCTCAGGGCAAAGGCCTGTTCCTTCTCGATAAGCAGGATAAACCGCTGGGCAATGCCATCCTCTCTTCCGACCGCCGGGCGATGGGCATCGTTCAGCGCTGGCAGCAGGATGGGATCCCTGAGCAGCTCTACCCGGTCACCCGCCAGACATTGTGGACCGGGCATCCGGCATCATTGCTGCGCTGGGTGAAAGAGAATCAACCTCACCGTTACGCGCAAATTGGCTGCGTCATGATGGGCCATGACTATCTGCGCTGGTGCTTAACCGGCGTCAAAGGCTGTGAAGAGAGCAATATCTCCGAGTCGAACCTCTACAACATGACTTCGGGTCAGTACGACTCGCGCCTGACCCAGTGGCTGGGCATCAGTGAGATCGACAATGCGCTACCGCCGATTGTCGGCTCAGCAGAAATATGCGGGGAAATCACCGCTCAGACAGCCGCCATAACCGGTCTGGCGGCGGGCACGCCCGTCGTCGGCGGACTGTTTGATGTGGTTTCCACCGCACTCTGCGCCGGTATCGAAGATGAATACACCCTCAACGCGGTGATGGGTACCTGGGCCGTCACCAGCGGGATCGCTCACGGTCTGCGCGACCACGAGGCCCATCCCTATGTTTATGGGCGCTATGTCAACGACGGGCAGTACATCGTTCACGAAGCTAGCCCGACCTCTTCCGGCAATCTGGAATGGTTTACCGCCCAGTGGGGCGAACTCTCTTTTGCTGAGATCAATCAGGCCGTCGCCAGCTTACCGAAAGCCGGTAGCGAGCTTTTCTTCCTGCCCTTTTTGTACGGCAGCAACGCCGGGCTGGAGATGACCAGCGGCTTTTATGGCATGCAGGCAATACACACTCGCGCCCACTTATTACAGGCCATCTACGAAGGCGTGGTTTTTAGCCACATGACCCACCTCAACCACATGCGCGAACGTTTTACGAAGGCGCAGACCCTGCGTGTCACCGGCGGTCCGGCGCACTCCGACATCTGGATGCAAATGCTGGCAGACGTCAGCGGTTTACGTATCGAATTGCCACAGATTGAAGAGACCGGTTGCTTTGGCGCTGCGCTCGCCGCCCGCGTCGGCACCGGCGTTTATTCCAACTTCAGCGACGCCCAGCGCAGCCTACAGCACCCGGTACGCACGCTATTGCCGGACGCCGCCGCGCAGGCGAGCTACCAGCGTAAATACCGCCAATACCTGGATTTAATTACCGCACTACAGGGCTACCACGCCCGCATTAAGGAGCACGAATGATGAGTCGACCATTACTGCAACTGGCGCTCGACCACACCAGCCTTGAAGCCGCACAACGCGACGTCGCGCTGCTACAAGAGAACGTCGATATCGTTGAAGCGGGGACGATTCTCTGCTTAACCGAAGGGCTGAGCGCCGTGAAAGCACTGCGTGCCCAGTGCCCGAATAAAATCATCGTCGCCGACTGGAAAGTGGCCGATGCGGGCGAAACCCTCGCGCAGCAAGCCTTTGGAGCAGGTGCAAACTGGATGACCATTATCTGTGCTGCGCCGCTGGCGACGGTAGAGAAAGGTCATGGCATCGCGCAGTCCTGCGGCGGCGAAATTCAGATGGAGCTGTTCGGCAACTGGACGCTGGATGATGCCCGCGACTGGTATCGCGTTGGCGTTCGCCAGGCGATTTACCATCGTGGCCGCGATGCTCAGGCCAGCGGACAACAGTGGGGAGAAGCAGACCTGGCGCGCATGAAGGCGCTTTCTGATATTGGTCTGGAACTGTCGATTACCGGTGGGATCACGCCCGCCGATCTGTCGTTGTTTCGCGATATTAACGTCAAAGCTTTTATTGCCGGGCGCGCGCTGGCGGGAGCGCAAAACCCAGCGCAGGTTGCTGGCGAGTTCCATGCGCAAATCGACGCCATCTGGGGAACACAGCATGCGTAATCATCCATTAGGTATCTATGAAAAAGCGCTGGCGAAAGACCTCTCCTGGCCGGAACGGCTGGTGCTGGCAAAAAGCTGCGGTTTTGATTTCGTCGAGATGTCGGTGGATGAAACCGATGAACGTCTGTCGCGTCTCGACTGGAGTCCGGCTCAGCGCGCATCGCTGGTGAGCGCGATGCTGGAAACCGGCGTGGCGATCCCATCAATGTGCTTGTCCGCCCACCGTCGTTTTCCCTTTGGCAGCCGCGATGAAGCCGTGCGTGAGCGGGCGCGAGAAATAATGAGCAAAGCCATTCGTCTGGCGCGCGATCTGGGTATCCGCACTATTCAACTGGCTGGTTACGACGTCTATTACGAAGAACATGACGCAGGAACGCAGCAGCGCTTTGCCGAAGGGCTGGCATGGGCAGTCGAGCAAGCCGCTGCCGCGCAGGTGATGCTGGCGGTAGAAATCATGGATACCGCGTTTATGAACTCGATCAGCAAGTGGAAAAAGTGGGATGAAATGCTGTCATCGCCGTGGTTCACCGTTTATCCGGACGTGGGCAACCTCAGCGCCTGGGGGAATGACGTCACTGCCGAATTGACGCTGGGCATTGACCGCATCGCTGCTATCCATCTGAAAGACACGCTGCCGGTAACCGAAACTCATCCGGGCCAGTTTCGCGATGTGCCGTTTGGCGAAGGGTGCGTGGACTTTGTTGGCATCTTCAAAACGCTGCATCAGCTGAACTATCGCGGGTCGTTTCTGATTGAAATGTGGACTGAAAAAGCGAAGGAGCCGGTACTGGAAATTATCCAGGCACGGCGCTGGATAGAAGCACGCATGCAGGAAGGAGGATTTCCATGTTAGAACAACTGAAAGCCGAGGTGCTGGCGGCAAACCTGGCGCTCCCGGCTCATGGCTTAGTCACCTTTACCTGGGGCAACGTCAGCGCAGTGGATGAAACACGTAAACTGATGGTGATTAAGCCATCCGGCGTGGAATATGAGGTGATGACCGCCCACGACATGGTGGTAGTGGATATTGCCAGCGGCAACGTAGTGGAAGGCAACAAAAAACCGTCGTCCGACACGCCAACCCATCTGGCGCTGTATCGTCGTTATCCACAGATCGGCGGGATCGTCCATACCCATTCTCGCCACGCGACAATCTGGTCGCAGGCGGGTCTGGATCTCCCTGCATGGGGCACCACGCATGCCGATTATTTCTATGGTTCTATTCCGTGTACGCGTCTAATGACCGCTGAAGAGATCAACGGCGAATATGAATATCAAACCGGAGAGGTGATCATTCAGACCTTCGAGCAGCGCGATCTCAATCCGCTGCAGGTTCCGGCGGTATTGGTGCACTCCCACGGACCGTTCGCCTGGGGTAAAGACGCCGCAGACGCGGTGCATAACGCTGTGGTGCTCGAAGAGTGCGCCTACATGGGGTTGTTCTCTCGCCAGTTAGCCCCGCAGTTGCCGGATATGCAGTCTGAGTTGCTGGATAAACATTATCTGCGCAAACACGGGGCGAATGCGTATTACGGACAATAGCGGGTCAGGCGCTATTGATATGTTCTTTGCAATAGCGCCGTTTCCACGCCGCGGGCGTCAGGCTGGTGTGCTTGTGGAATATTTTGCGAAAATAACCCACATCATTAAATCCACATTTCATCGCCACCTCGGTTAGCGACAGCGAATCGCTGATTAACAGTTTTTCTGCCGCCCTTACCCGCTGACGGTGCAACGCTTCGGTTAGCGTCAGCCGGAAAGCGCCACGGAAAACGCGCCCCAGATAATCCGCATTGCAATGCAGCTCTTTCGCCAACGTTGAGGCGGAAATCGGCAGGTGGAACCGGGTGTGAATGATTTGCTGCGCTTTCCAGGCCAACGCATTCCCGGGGCTGTCGACAGGTTGCTCGCAGGCGGCTGCGGATATTTGCTGCAAAATCAGCAGCAGGATCAGTTCCAGCGCCATGCTGCGATGAATATTTTCCTGCTCGCGTAAGAACTGGCGAAACAGCGAAATAATATATTGGGGCTCGCCCACCCGGGTATGTTGAGGGATAGCAAGTAACGGTTCCGTTATTGATGCGTCGTTTTCTGCCGTCACCTCAAAATGCAGCCAGTAAAATTTCAAATCAGCCGGAAATTGCCCAACGCCAATATGCAAGCGCTGCGGCCACAGCAGCAAACTTTCTCCGGCATTCACGCAAAAAACTGTCTGGCCTTCGCGAATCGTTAATGTCCCTTTTTCAACAAAGATAATTTCCCAGGATTGCAATCGTCGCGCAGGATGACTGCCCACGCCCCGGGAAATAAATAGCCCACCATTTTGCACTTTAATCGGAAGAGACATGGATAATTCGAGCATATATATTCAAATTCCCGCTTTCTACATTATTTAAACCGATCTTTATCATTGATTATTCACGATAAACCTGCTTTCCGCCGGATCGAAATCACATTTTTATAATGAAGTCGGAATTGTCATCTTTTTATACTTTTCTCTTCCCTTGTTGACCCAAACATTTCGTGCAGAATAAATAACGTATTTTGCAAATTACAAACAAATAACCCGCAACGTAGCGGGATACTTTCTGAACATCCTCTCCGGGAGTTATTTATGACTTCGGCTCCGATTACAACATCTGATTTGGCACAGCGTGCCCAGGACGACAAATTATCCCTGCGTGAAAAAATTGGTTATGGACTAGGCGATGCTGGCGGGACAGTAATTACCTGCCTGATCATGAACTTCCTGACATTTTTCTACACCGATGTCTTCGGGTTAACGCCTGCGCTGGTCGGCACATTATTTATTGCCCTGCGTGTATTTGACGCCATTTCCGACCCCATCATGGGTGTGCTAGCCGACCGTACGCAAAGCCGCTGGGGGCGCTTTCGCCCGTGGCAACTGTGGGTTGCGATTCCGATCGGTATTATTGGCGTGCTCACTTTTACCGTCCCGGACACCAGCATGGGGGTCAAGATCGCCTGGGCATTCGGCACCTATCTCCTGCTCTCTGTCGGCTATACCGCCATCAACGTACCGTATTGTGCGCTGATCAACACCATGACGACCCGCCATAACGAGGTGATCGCCTGTCAGTCCTGGCGCTTTGTGCTGTGCGGCGTGGCGGGATTCCTGGTTTCCGTTGGTCTGCCGTGGATGGTGGATATTCTGGGTCAGGGCAATGCCGCACAGGGTTATCAGTTTGGCGTGGGCATCCTGTGTGCCATCGCGGTGGTGATGTTCCTGTGCTGTTTCTTCTGGGTTCGCGAGCGTGTACCGCTGGCGATGATGGGGAAATTTACCCTGCGTGAACACATTGGAGGGCTGCGCAAAAACGATCAGCTATTGTTGATGCTGGTAATGTCTTTCCTGCTGATCAACGTCTTTAATATTCGCGGCGGCGGGTACATGTATTTTATTACCTACGTGCTGGAAGGCAGCACCGCCTATACGTCGCTGTTTTTCACCATGGTCACTTTCGCGTCCATCATCGGTTCAGTGATTGTCAGCCCCCTGACCCGCCGCATCGATACCGTCAAACTCTATTACTACACCAATCTGGTGCTGACGGCCCTGGCGATACTGATGTGGTTCCTGCCAACCGGCCCGGCTTATCAGACGCTGTGGCTGGCAGTCATCCTCGGTAACGGCATTATTTTAGGCTTCACGCTGCCGTTGCACTTCTCACTGATGGCCTTCGCCGACGATTACGGCGAGTGGAAAACCGGCGTACGTTCCTCCGGCATGAATTTCGCCTTCAATCTGTTTTTCATCAAGCTGGCCTGGGCCTCAAGTGCGGGGATCATCAGCCTGCTGTTTATTTTTGTCGCCTATCAGCCAGGCGCTGGTAACCAAACCGCCAGCTCGCTGCAAGGAATTACCGCGATGGAGACGCTGCTTCCCGCACTGTTCCACCTGCTGTTGGCGCTGTCCATCCGCATCTGCAAACTCAATAATCCGATGATGTCGCGCATTGCCACCGATCTGCGTCAGCGTCATGTACAGCCTTAAGGAGCACGAAATGAACGTACTGGAAGTCGACCTGCATAAGCTCACCGTCAGCGATCCGTTCCTCGGACAATATCAGCAGTTGGTGCGTGACGTGGTGATCCCCTATCAATGGGATGCGCTCAATGACCGCATTGCAGAGGCGGAACCAAGTCATGCGATAGAGAATTTCCGTATCGCCGCGGGCCTGCAGGATGGCGAATTTTACGGCATGGTTTTTCAGGATAGCGACGTAGCAAAGTGGCTGGAGGCCGTTGCCTGGTCCCTGTGCCAGAAACCCGATGCGGAACTTGAAAAAACGGCCGATGAAGTCATTGAACTGGTGGCGGCCGCCCAGTGCGAAGATGGCTATCTCAATACGTACTTCACAGTGAAAGCACCGGATGAACGCTGGAGCAACCTCGCTGAGTGTCATGAGTTGTACTGTGCAGGTCATTTGATCGAAGCAGGCGTCGCGTTCTTTCAGGCGACGGGTAAACGCCGTCTGTTAGAGGTGGTGTGTCGCCTGGCAGATCACATCGACAGCGTGTTTGGACTCGGGGAGAATCAACTGCGCGGCTACCCAGGACACCCGGAGATCGAGCTGGCGTTAATGCGCTTATACGAAGTGACCCAGCAACCACGCTATATGGCGCTGGTAAATTACTTTGTGGAACAGCGCGGCGCACAGCCCCATTTCTATGACGAAGAGTACGAAAAGCGCGGCCAAACCTCTTACTGGCATACTTACGGTCCGGCATGGATGGTGAAGGATAAACCCTATAGCCAGGCTCATCAGCCCATTTCAGAACAGCAAACGGCGATCGGGCATGCGGTGCGCTTTGTCTACCTGATGACCGGCGTCGCTCATCTGGCACGCTTAAGCCAGGACGAAGGCAAGCGTCAGGATTGCCTGCGTCTGTGGAAAAACATGGCCCAGCGCCAGTTGTACATTACCGGCGGGATCGGTTCACAAAGCAGCGGCGAGGCGTTTAGCTGCGATTACGATCTGCCCAACGACTCCGTGTATGCGGAAAGCTGCGCCTCTATCGGCCTGATGATGTTCGCCCGCAGAATGCTGGAAATGGAAGCCGACAGCCAGTATGCCAACGTGATGGAGCGCGCCCTGTATAATACCGTATTGGGCGGGATGGCGCTCGATGGCAAGCACTTCTTCTATGTGAACCCGCTGGAAGTACATCCTAAATCATTAAAATTCAATCATATTTATGACCACGTGAAACCCGTTCGTCAGCGCTGGTTTGGCTGCGCCTGTTGCCCGCCGAATATCGCCCGCGTGTTAACCTCAATTGGTCACTACATCTATACACCGCGTCAGGACGCGCTGTATATCAATATGTACGTGGGCAATAGCATGGAGGTCCCTGTTGTAAACGGCTCGCTTAAACTGCGTATTAGCGGAGATTACCCATGGCATGAGCAGGTAAAAATCACCATCGAATCACCGCAGTCGGTTTATCACACCCTGGCTCTGCGCCTGCCAGACTGGTGCTCCGCGCCGCAGGTTTTGTTGAATGGTCAGTCGGTTGAGCAGGATATTCGCAAAGGCTATTTGCACATCAGTCGAACCTGGCAGGAAGGCGATACGCTCAGTTTGACCCTGCCAATGCCGGTGCGTCGGGTATACGGAAATCCATTAGTGCGTCATGTTGCCGGTAAGGTCGCCATTCAGCGTGGGCCACTGGTATATTGCCTGGAGCAGGCCGACAACGGCGAGGAATTGCATAATCTGTGGTTGCCAAAAGAGAGTGAGTTCAGAGTATTCGAAGGTAAGGGATTGTTCAGCCATAAAATGTTAATTCAGGCTGAAGGTGTGAAGCAAAGTGCAGCCGATGCAGCACAACAATCGTTGTGGCACTACGATGTTTCCCCAACTTCGCGTCAGGCGCATACATTGACGTTTATTCCGTGGTTTAGCTGGGCAAACCGTGGTGAAGGCGAAATGCGTATCTGGATAAACGAGCAGTAATAATAAGGCGGATGGCGGCGGTTAGCCCCCATCCGTCAATGTCTCATGAAAAGATTGCCCTCCTCCCTGAGGACAAACGGGTGAGAATCAGAAACGCCAGGTCAGACCGGACATAAAGGTAAAGCTGTCATCGCGATCAACCATCGGGCTATTTTTAATGTCATCCGGCAGTGCGCTATAATTGGCGCTTGCCAGCAGCGTCAGGTTAGTGGTCAATGCGTATTTAGCGGACAGGCCAACATACGGTGTCCAGCTATCGCCTGGGGAATAGCTTGATAAGCCACTACGACGGGACTCATTACCCGATATGCCGTAGTAGTATTCATTGAAGTTTTCGTCATAGTAGAGCACGCCAATCGATGGCGTCAGCGTCAGCTTGCCCATCGGCATTGGACGGAACAGTGAAACTTCCCCTACCCAGCCATTACTGTTGTCCAGCACATCCGCAGCGGCGGAGACTTTCACGCTACCCCATCTTTCATGGTGATACCACGCGGCACCCGCCATTGCAGTTGCGTCACGCTTATCCAGCTTTTTCATCGCATGATCGTCATTATCGCCGGGATCAAACTCAAGCGGCATATAAGAGGCAGTAATACTAAATTCATTACTTTCACTCTTAGACAAAATATAACCTAGCGTTGTTTGCCTAAAATAAAATGATTCACTTTCGTAACTGACTAGCGGTACTGCGTGAACATTATCATTATACCCGCGATAAGGTGATTCATTATATACAGCACCAGCGCCAATTGAAAACTCTGCGGCAGTTGCACTCGCCATAAAAGAAAAGGCGAGCAGCGCCACAATATTGTGTTTAATTAACATGCCAACATTCCATTTTAAAATAAGCTACAAAACTGGTGCATAATAATGCTTACAATTTCATCGGTGCAAGGTTCATATTTATATAGTAATATATAAAAAATTATATATATTGGGCTTGGCGATGAATAAATTACAACTTAAACACCGGGAGCTGAAGATTATTTCGGTAATCGCTGCCAGTGAAAATATCAGTCATGCCGCGACTGTTCTCGGCATCGCACAGGCCAACGTCAGTAAATATCTTGCTGATTTTGAATCAAAAGTTGGATTAAAGGTGTTTGACCGCACCACCCGGCAACTGACCCTCACGCCGTTTGGTATAGCGTTACTTCCTTACATCAATGACATGTTAGACAGAAACGAGCAGTTAAATAATTTCATTGCTGATTATAAGCACGAGAAACGTGGAAAAGTAACGGTATATGCACCAACCGGAATTATCGCTTACTTATCGCAACATGTTATTGCAAAAATTATGGATATTGGCGATATCAGTCTGGTGCTAAAAACCTATAACCTGGAACGTAAAGCCTTTTATGAAGGAGTCGAATTTCCTGATGACTGTGATGTTTTAATTACTTATGCACATCCAAAAGATGAATCTTTGGTCGCCAGTTTTATTACCAAATATGTGGTTACCGCTTTCGCCAGTAATCAATACCTGGCCCAACATCCCATCAGCACTCCTGAAGAACTTGAGCATCACTCCTGTATTCTGATTGATTCCATGATGATTGATGATGCTAACATTTGGCGATTCTCTTCCCCCGGTGGTAAAGAGATGCATGATTACCGCGTAACGGGTAATTATGTTTGCGACAATACGCAATCTGCGTTGTCGTTGGCGCGAAACCATCTGGGCATTGTTTTTGCACCCAAGGCGAGCGTACAAAAAGAAAGTCAGCCTAACGGGCTGGTTCCGTGTTTCTCCGGACAGCATGAATGGTGGCTGGATCTGGTGGCGATTTTCCGCAAACGTGAATATCAGCCATGGCGGGTACAGTTTATTCTTGATGAGATGTTGGCGGAGATTCGCCGGCAGCTTGCTCAGTCGCTGGATCAGCAGACTGAGCAAGCAAAATAGCCTGAGTTTAATGATCGAGATACAGGTAATGCACCCAACTGGTCATGCGCAACAAGACTTTGCGCATGACGGACACATGTTCGAAGTGGTCAGAATAAACCGCGACCTGCGCGTAGATCCCATCAGGTAACGCGCTAACCTCCGCATTATCATTCAGCTCAATCGTGGCGATCACCCCTTCCGAACCGGGCGTAGAATTTAAGGATTGCAGCGCCCCATTCGACTGGTATGTCCCGCCCGGCACTGCCGGACTAATTGCAGCCAGTTTACCGCTGAATACCTTACCCGGCAGCGCGTTAAATACCACTTCCGCTTCATCGCCAGGTTCCAGACGCAGCAGCGAGTTCTGACGGAACTGGGCGATAATTTGCCTTTTTTGATCCGGGATGAATACCATCACCGGACGCATCGGCAGCGCGGCGGCATAGGTTCCCGGGCGCATCAGCACCTGCGTAACATAGCCATCGCTGGGCGCGCGAACCACCGTCTGGTCTAGGTTGAACTCCGCTTCGGCTAACTGCGCTTTCAGGCTGGCAATTTGCGAATTCTCGCCCAGTATCAGGCTGTCTAACTGACTCTGGATTTGCTGCTGCTCCGCGACGGAAGATTTCACCGACGCTTCCTGCGCCAGATAGTTTTGCCGCGCCGCATCAATATCGCGTTCAGAAAAAGGATTCACCTTCGCCTGACTACCCTGCGCATAGCGCTGGTAATCTTTTGCCAGTTTGTCACGCGTGGCCTTTGCCCGCTGCGTGTTGGCTTTCATTTCGTCTAACTGCGCAACCAGAGCCTGCTCTTTATGCTGTGCGGTGACAATATCAGCTTTCAGGCGATCGACCCGTGCCTGATAACGCCCTGGATTAAGCTTAAACAGAACCTCGCCTTTTTTGATTAGCGTATTCTTCTTATCCGTCACTTCTGTCACTACACCCGTTACCTGCGGCACCACGGGAATAGAAATGACCGCCTTTTGTGCCTTAAATGTATACGGATGGTTATAATTCATCAGTAATATAAGCCCGCAAACAATGAATATACCGCCTAATGCTGCGGTAGGAACTGTCCATTTATTTACAGGAATTTTAAAAACTTTAAATATTGACCATGCACACGCCACATAGGTCAGAACAATTAGTAAATCCATCGATATTACTCCGCCGGAGAGGTCTTGGCCTCACCCAGTTTCTTTTCCAGATCCGCAACCCTTGCCTGAAGCTGGATCAGGGAAGAATCCGCGCTCTGCATACCCCATCCGCGCTCCGGACGATAAAGCGTTGCCCAGATCCATAAAAAGGGCCAAATAACATGTAAGGTAAACAAACTAACCCAACCCGCAACATGTATTGCGTCGGCATGAGGATGGTTACGTTTCTTTGCAATTAGATAGGGAATATCATGCAGAATAATAATCCCGTAAAAAATGACCAGGAATACAAAAATAAGCACTCCTAATGCAAAATAATTAAGGAACATATTTGCCTCAGGGATTTAAATTAAGGAATTCAGATGCAATTTGATTTAAACAATAGAGTTGATAATAGTATTGGAATGACCAGACTGGATGCAATTTTCTTATTTATATAACGATATATGGGTTTCTATATACACCCGTCGTCTTTCGAGCTGCAGGACATAACTTGATGCCCGGAACGCTAAACGCGACCGGGCAATCAGTGACGTGAAATTAAAACAGCCCCAGTGGTTTATCAGAGTAGCTCACCAGCAGGCACTTGGTTTGCTGATAATGTTCAAGCATCATCTTATGCGTCTCGCGCCCGATGCCCGACTGCTTATAGCCACCAAACGCCGCATGTGCCGGATACGCATGGTAACAGTTGGTCCAAACTCGCCCCGCCTGAATCCCACGTCCCATTTTGTACGCCAGATTTCCATTACGACTCCAGACGCCAGCGCCAAGCCCATATTGGGTGTCATTAGCGATTTCCAGCGCCTCTTCCATGGTTTTAAACGTTGTGACAGCCAGCACCGGCCCGAAGATCTCCTCCTGGAAAACCCGCATGTTGTTCTTACCAAACAGAATGGTTGGTTCGAGGTAGTACCCCTCTTTTAACTCGCCATCCAGCTGCTTGCGCCGCCCGCCGGTGAGAACATCTGCTCCTTCTTTCTTACCAATGTCGATGTAATTCAGAATAGTTTCCAGTTGACCATGCGACACCTGCGCGCCCATTTGCGTCACGCTGTCTAACGGGTTGCCGCTACGGATACTTTCCACCCGACGAATGGCTCTTTCCATAAAACGTTCATAAATGGATTCCTGAACCAGCGCACGACTCGGACAGGTACACACTTCGCCCTGGTTGAAGGCAAACAATGCAAAACCTTCCAGCGCTTTGTCAAAGAACGCATCTTCTTCATCCATCACGTCCGCGAAGAAGATATTGGGTGATTTCCCGCCCAGTTCCAGCGTGACAGGAATAATGTTCTGCGTGGCGTACTGCATGATCTGCTGCCCAACTTCCGTTGATCCGGTAAACGCCACTTTCGCAATACGTTTTGACGTCGCCAGATACTCACCGATCTCCCCACCCGCGCCGTTTACCACGTTCACCACGCCAGGCGGGAGCAGATCGCCGATGACTTCCATCAGCAACAGTACGGACAGCGGCGTCAGGCGCGCAGGTTTAAGCACCACGCAGTTACCCGCCGCCAGCGCGGGTGCCATCTTCCAGCTGGCCATCAGCAGCGGGAAGTTCCACGGGATAATTTGCCCTACCACGCCAAGAGGTTCATGGAAGTGATAAGCCACGGTTTCGCTATCAACCTCGCTGATTCCCCCTTCCTGCGCACGAATACAGGAGGCAAAATAGCGGAAATGGTCAATTGCCAGCGGCACATCGGCCGCGCTGGTTTCGCGGATGGGTTTACCGTTATCCCAGGTTTCGGCCGTTGCCAGCAGCTCCAGATTTTGCTCCATACGATCGGCAATTTTGAACAAAATCGCCGCCCTGTCCTGCACGGAAGTCTGCGCCCATTTATCTTTTACTTTATGCGCGGCATCCAGTGCCAGATCGATGTCCTTTTTGCCGGAAGAGGCCACTTCGCACAGTAATTGCCCGGTTACCGGCGTCAGGTTTTGGTAATACTCGCCGTCCACCGGGGCGACCCAGTCACCACCGATAAAGTTATCGTATCGGGCTTTTAACTTCAGGGGGTAACCATACTCGCCGGGGTAAATACGCGTTGAAGGGGGGTTATTGGTCATGACCGTCTCCTTGCTGTAGGGGTACTACAAGGGTAGACGGGGCTGGCGAATTATTCGCCAGCCTTTTACTGCTTTACGACAGGTATCACGAATTACATGGCAGCACGATAAATCGCCATGATTTCTTCATGTGTCGCCTGAATCGGGTTAGTGAAACCACAGGCATCTTTCAGGGCATTAGTCGCCAGAACGGCAAAATCTTCTTCCTTCACGTTCAGCTCACGCAGACCGGCCGGAATATTCACTTTCTGCGCCAGTTCGCGGATCGCCGCGATGCAGGCTTCTGCCCCTTGCTCTTCGCTCAGACCAGCAACGTTCACACCCATTGCCGAGGCGCAATCGCGCAGGCGGGCGGCAGCAACTTTACTATTAAATACCTGTACATGCGGCAGCAGTACGGCATTACATACTCCGTGTGGCAGATCGTAGAAGCCACCCAGCTGGTGCGCCATTGCATGCACGTAGCCAAGAGAGGCATTGTTAAAGGCCATACCTGCGAGGAACTGCGCATAGGCCATGGCTTCGCGCGCCTGAGCATTACTGCCCTCTTCAACGGCGACCGGCAGGTTTTGCGCAATCATGGTGACCGCTTTCAGCGCACATGCATCGGTAATCGGCGTGGCAGCAATCGACACGTAAGCTTCGATAGCGTGGGTTAACGCATCCATACCGGTAGCCGCCGTCAGAGACTTCGGCATGCCGACCATCAGCGAGGAGTCGTTAACCGACAGCAGCGGCGTAACGTGCTTATCCACAATCGCCATTTTAATATGGCGTACTTCATCGGTGATGATGCAGAAGCGGGTCATTTCAGATGCCGTACCCGCCGTGGTGTTGATGGCGATCATCGGCAACTGCGGTTTTGCAGAACGGTCTACACCTTCGTAATCGCGAATATCGCCACCGTTAGCCGCCACCAGCGCAATACCTTTTGCACAATCGTGTGGAGAACCGCCACCGAGAGAAATAACGCTATCACAGTCGTTTTCAGTCAACATTTGCAGGCCAGCGGCAACGTTGCTGGTCGTGGGATTAGGATGCGTACCGTCGTAAATTACGCTGAAAATATCACGTTCCTGTAATGCTTTTTGAATCTCGCCAGCCATACCTAATTTCGTTAGCATGGCATCCGTGACAATCAGCGTACGGCGAAAACCATATTCCGCCATTGTATTCATTGCGTCTTTTAATGAATCAGCGCCGATTACATTCACGGAAGGAATAAAAAATGTTGAAGCAGCCATTGTACGATCCTTAATTACTCTAAAAGAGTCAGGAAGCATACGAGTGAAATATCCAACAGAATATGATCATGGTTGTTATTTTAATAACAACCAAAATTAAAAAGCACATTAGGTTCATAATCTAATGTGCTTATTTCAATCAATATCTATTTTGTATTAATTCATTTAATTCCTGAATTAATTGTTTCATTACTTTTCGGGGAACAGCAATGCATCGCGTAATAAATGATCATTTCCCCGACGGCGAGTAAAACCAATGCGGTCAAAATATTCCAGAATCTGAATAGCCAATTTGCGCCCGATGTTAAGTCTGTCGCGAAAATCAGCGGCACATGTCGATCCCCTTTCCTGATCCAGTTCGCGGATCATATTGGCAAAGGCCACTATCCGATCGTTACGGTAATAACGATCTTTCACGATCGCGGTGATGATGCCTTGCTGCGCCGCTTGTCGTAACACCACACGCATCATTTGCTCATCCGTGCCCGTCTGTTTTGCCAGGTCGCGCACCCACCACGGCTCATCGCCAAAAAGCGGTTCTGCTTTTTGCCAGATAGCCTGCTGCTCATCGCTGAAACCGGCCTTGTGATCGGGCAAATGCAGCCAGCCATGATGACTATGGATGACGCCGCTCTCGCGCATCTTTTCAATCAGCAGCAGGACCAGCGCTTCATCTTCCATCGGCAAAGCCATCCGGCGCAGGCGTTCGCGCCCAGGTCCAGGCTCATCGCGGTGCTGGTCGTGGTAAGTCCCCAGCGTATCGAGGATTTTGCGCTGCCAGCGCGCTGCAACAGTGGCATCCAACAGACTGTATCCCGCCTGAATAAAACCATGCTGCTCGATCAACGGACGCATGCCGTTACCGTTGAGCTGACGCGCCCAGGCGAAGTCGGGAATATTTACCGCTCCACGCGTCAGGTGCAGCGCCAGAGCGTCACCATCACTCTGTGCGTTTTCCAACGCCGACAGCCACTGCAAATATTCCGGCTTACGCTTCCCGCGACGCGGCGGATTGAGCGTGACCACGCGCGCACCGGCCAGCGTCGTGCGAGCCGAAATATCACGCAGCACCAGACGGTCGTTATCGGCGAGCCAGAGTGGTGTATCAAACACCAGTTCCGCCAGCGTCCCTTCGAGCAGGGAAATACGCCCGGTGACGTGGCTGGCCGCGTGGTGAATATGCAACGGTTGCCACTGCATCAGCGGCGCGGCATGTTCTAAAGAGACAATCACGCGGGTAAACGCCTCTGGCGGCGCATCAGCAAGCAGCCAGTCGCCGCGGTTAAGTTCTTCTTTTTGCGCATCACCGGCAATATTTAGCGCAATACGTTGTCCCGCCTGCGCGCGATCGGTGGCCTGATTTTGTGCATGCAGGCTACGTACGCGCATCGGTTTGTTGACGCCCGTGAGCCACAGTGTGTCACCGACATTCACTTCACCGCTGAGCGCCGTCCCGGTCACCACCAGTCCCGCGCCTTTGACCGTAAAGGCACGGTCAATCGCCAGGCGGAAGCTGTGATCGCGGGCATGCTCACGCGACGTTAATTGCAGCAAATGTTCGCGCAGTTCCTCGATGCCACGGCCTTCACTGGCGGCAGTGACGAAAAGCACCGACTCCGCGAAACCATAATTCCCCAGCGCGGCCTGAATCTCCGCACGCACCTCTTCAATTCTTGCTTCGTCCACGCGGTCGGCTTTCGTAAGTGCCACGGTGATCTGCGGATTACCCGTCAGTTGCAGAATTTGCAAATGCTCACGCGTTTGCGCCATCACGCCGTCATCACACGCCACCACCAGCAGCGCGTGATCAATCCCGCCAACACCCGCCAGCATGTTAGACAGAAACTTTTCGTGTCCGGGTACATCGATAAATCCCAGTATCCGCCCGTCCGGCTGCGGCCAGTAGGCATAGCCGAGATCGATGGTCATGCCGCGCTTTTTTTCTTCCGGCAGACGGTCGGCATTCACGCCGGTAATCGCCTGTAATAACGTTGTTTTTCCGTGGTCAACGTGTCCGGCGGTTGCAATAATCATTTCAGCATCATCTCCATAAACCGGGTCTCGTCTTCAAGGCAGCGCAGATCCAGCCACATGCGGCCATCATAAATCCGGCCAATGATCGGCACGGGCAGTGCACGCCAACGGGCGGCCAGTGCTTCGAGGCGGCTACCGCGCCCGTCATGGGGGGTAAAGGTTAATGCCGCGCTGGGCAGCCTATCAACCGGTAGCGAGCCGCTGCCAATTTGCGACAGGCAAGGCATGACGTTCAGGGCGAATTCGTCACCGTAATGCTCGGCAAGCCGTGCCTGTAAGTGTTGGGCCTGCGCGTGGACAGCCTCCTGCGAGCGAGTGAGCTGGCGTAACGTCGGCAACTTCTGCGCCAGCGCTTCCGGGTGCAGGTAGAGCCGCAGCGTCGCTTCCAGCGCAGCCAGTGTCATTTTATCAGCCCGTAATGCGCGTTTCAGCGGATGGCTCTGTAAGCGAGCGATCATCTCTTTTTTACCGACGATAATCCCGGCCTGCGGCCCACCCAGTAATTTATCGCCAGAGAAGCTCACCAGACTGACGCCAGCGGCAATCAGCTGTTGCGGCATCGGTTCCTGCGGTAATCCATACTGGCTGAGATCGACCAGTGAGCCGCTGCCGAGATCCGCCACCACCGGCACATCCACTTCCTTGCCAATAGCGGCCAGCTCAGCCTCATCCACCGACTTCGTAAAGCCTTCAATGCTGTAATTACTGGTATGGACTTTCATCAGCAGAGCGGTATTTTCATTCACCGCCTGACGGTAATCTTTCGCATGGGTCCGGTTGGTGGTACCGACTTCGCGCAGAACACATCCGGCCTGGCACATCACGTCCGGAATACGAAACGCGCCGCCAATTTCCACCAGCTCACCGCGCGAAACGACCACCTCTTTGCCGTTGGCCGTGGCGGCCAGCATCAGTAAAACCGCTGCCGCATTGTTATTGACGATACAGGCGTCCTCCGCTCCCGTCAGACGGCAGAGTAAATCCGCCAGCGCCCGATCCCGATGTCCACGTCCGGCATCATCCAGGCTATATTCCAGCGTCACTGGCGTGCGCATTGCTTGCACCACCGCCTCGATCGCTTCTTCGGCCTGCGACGCTCGCCCAAGGTTGGTATGCAGCACCGTTCCGGTCAGGTTAATCACCGGACGCAGCGCGCTTTGCGATTCTCGTTCCAGCCGGGCGCTGGCTTCTTGCGCCCAGTCCTCACACCATGCCGGGAGCGCGTGCGTGTCGCGAATCGCATCTCTGGCTTCGTCAAGCATATGACGCAGCAGGTCAACCACCCGGGTATGACCGTGAGATTCACGTAAGGCTGGGAAGGCGCTATCGCGCAATAAACGATCGATAGCGGGAAGCTGGCTGTAGAGTGAACGCATGTCGGTTGTCATGAAAGGGCCTGGCTGTTGGTGGCCCTCTCCACCGCGGGGAGGGCTATCGATATAGGAAGGATTGTACCGTGACTTTGCTCAGGCAGGTATTATCTGCATCAAGCCTTTGGCGGTTCTGTGCGGGCAAAACTTTCGCGTTGAAAAAGCGTTTCCACCAGTTTGACCAGACGTGGGCGGTCCACACACCAGCCGGGCGCGACCCGACGGAAATTGAGATAACCGACGGCACAGGCAATCGCGATGGTAGCCAGGTTAACCGTATCAGTTTTCAGCGTACCGTCCGCCAGATAGCCTTCCAGCATATCCAGACTGCGGGTGATCTTCTCCCGCTGGCGTAACAGTTCAGTTTCTGACTGCTGCGCGGCGGGGCGAGCCTGCTCGCGCACCGAGACTAATCCCGCATCCATAATACCGTCGGCCAACGCTTCCAGTTGACGAACTTTGAGTGCCGCTAACGGTTCACCCGGTAGCATGGCTGGCGCAATATCCAGCAGCTCGATGTATTCTGCGATGATCGGAGAGTCAAACCAGTACTCACCCTCATCGGTGACCAACGCGGGTACTTTTCCTAGCGGGTTATAACGCGCCACGCCACTATCCGCGCTATAGGGAAGTTCATTCACAAATTCGAAGGTGATGCCCTTTTCCAGTAACAGAATAGAAATTTTACGCACAAAAGGGCTGGTATAGCTGCCAATGAGTTTCATGCCGGGTCCTTTTTGCCAACAAAAATATCAGTATGGCTCAGGTCGCCGTAAATGGCAGGTGATGACTTCCATTCTTACTGTTTTACTTATGACCTAAACGTTTTCTGAATTTAAGCTGCTTTTTATACAACGTACTTTTCCCTGCATTGTTCGGGACGTATGGTTCTCTGCAAACGTATGAATACGTCACGGAGTAACTCATGTCACAGCAGGGACTGCGCTTTACGCTCGACGTGGACGGGTTACTGGCGACGGATACCGCCGTCGTCAGCTTCACCCTCTGCCAGAATCTCTCCACCCCCTTTACACTCAGTGTCGATATCGCCAGCGGCCTGCCTGACCTCACCGCCACAGATTTTCTCGAGAAAAACGCCACCCTCACTGTCTGGCAGGGGGC
>NZ_JAOWFE010000036.1:0-27143 GCF_030333815.1 Citrobacter sp. Cf136
CGTGGTATCACCATCAACACTTCTCACGTTGAATATGACACCCCGACTCGCCACTACGCACACGTAGACTGCCCGGGCCACGCCGACTATGTTAAAAACATGATCACCGGTGCTGCGCAGATGGACGGCGCGATCCTGGTTGTTGCTGCGACTGACGGCCCGATGCCGCAGACTCGTGAGCACATCCTGCTGGGTCGTCAGGTAGGCGTTCCGTACATCATCGTGTTCCTGAACAAATGCGACATGGTTGATGACGAAGAGCTGCTGGAACTGGTAGAAATGGAAGTTCGTGAACTTCTGTCTCAGTACGATTTCCCGGGCGACGACACTCCGATCGTTCGTGGTTCTGCTCTGAAAGCGCTGGAAGGCGAAGCAGAGTGGGAAGCGAAAATCATCGAACTGGCTGGCTTCCTGGATTCTTACATCCCAGAACCAGAGCGTGCGATTGACAAGCCGTTCCTGCTGCCTATCGAAGACGTATTCTCCATCTCCGGTCGTGGTACCGTTGTTACCGGTCGTGTAGAGCGCGGTATCATCAAAGTTGGTGAAGAAGTTGAAATCGTTGGTATCAAAGAGACTGCTAAGTCTACCTGTACTGGCGTTGAAATGTTCCGCAAACTGCTGGACGAAGGCCGTGCTGGTGAGAACGTTGGTGTTCTGCTGCGTGGTATCAAACGTGAAGAAATCGAACGTGGTCAGGTACTGGCTAAGCCGGGCTCTATCAAGCCGCACACCAAGTTCGAATCTGAAGTGTACATTCTGTCCAAAGACGAAGGCGGCCGTCATACTCCGTTCTTCAAAGGCTACCGTCCGCAGTTCTACTTCCGTACTACTGACGTGACTGGTACCATTGAACTGCCGGAAGGCGTAGAGATGGTAATGCCGGGCGACAACATCAAAATGGTTGTTACTCTGATCCACCCGATCGCGATGGACGACGGTCTGCGTTTCGCAATCCGTGAAGGCGGCCGTACTGTTGGTGCGGGCGTTGTTGCTAAAGTAATGAGCTAATTATTGATTAATTAGCTTTGAGCTTAAAAAGGGCGCTTCGGCGCCCTTTTTGCTGCCTGCAATTTAGTAGCTGTCATATTTATTCGCATTTTTTATTCATTCTCCCACCGCGTAAATAGCGCTGTGCTATTGTAATCATAACTATTCTCATTTACACTTTGCGCAGAAATTGAACGGGAGCGATCATGTACGTTTGTTTGTGTAATGCGATAAGTGATAAAAAAATACGTCAGGCTGTTCGCCAGTTTCACCCTCAGTCCTTTCAGCAATTACGTAAATTTATTCCTGTAGGAAATCAATGCGGTAAGTGCATTCGTGCTGCCCGTGAAGTCATGCAGGATGAATTAACGCAAATGCCAGAATTTAAAGAGATCGCCTAAGTCACACTCTTTTTTTTGACATCCCTGTAGCCCCATCTACGCTCTAAGAGTGGAAGCGGAGGGACTATAAAATGAAAGGTGATGTTAAAATCATAAATTATCTCAATAAACTATTGGGAAATGAGCTTGTCGCGATCAACCAGTATTTTCTCCATGCTCGTATGTTTAAAAACTGGGGACTGACTCGCCTCAATGATGTTGAGTACCATGAATCTATCGATGAGATGAAACACGCTGATAAATATATCGAGCGTATTTTATTCTTAGAAGGGCTCCCGAACTTGCAGGATCTTGGCAAGTTGGGTATTGGCGAAGACGTTGAAGAGATGCTGCAATCCGATCTTCGACTCGAGTTGGATGGGGCGAAAGATCTGCGTGAAGCCATTGCCTATGCCGATAGCGTTCATGATTATGTCAGCCGGGACATGATGATCGAGATCCTGACTGAAGAAGAAGGGCATATTGACTGGCTCGAAACTGAGCTGGACCTGATTGCAAAACTTGGCTTGCAAAATTATCTGCAATCGCAAATAAAAGTCAGTGACTAACCGCCCTGTATCAGATTTACCCAGCCAATAACGAAACCCGCAGCCGCCAGATATGGCCCAAAAGGCAGCGGGTTTTTTAGCATCTGTCTCCCGTAACGGACGCAAGAAATCCCGGTGAGACAACATGCCATGCCCGTGGCAAGTAAAACCAACAGTGGCAATGATTCCCAGCGATGCCATGCGCCCAGTGCGGCAAGAAATTTGACATCACCAAAGCCTAATCCTTCCTGTCGGCATATCAAACGATACCCCCAGTAGAACAAAGCAAATACCCCATAGCCCGCTACGGCACCCCAAAGCGCGTCGGATAACTGTGCAGGTCTGCAGCACTGATGATAAATAAGACCGCCCCACAAAAGAGGGCAGGTAAATTTGTCGGGCAGCAACCCGGTACGCAGGTCATGGACTAAGAGCAACCCTGATAGCGAAACATAAATCAGCAGAAAGGGGAGGTCGATGTACATGGGCAAATCTCATTTGGTAAAGAGTTTACCTTCGGGTAAGCCCGCCGGCCCTACAAGTCCCGGATGTGAGTTATGGATGCTCTCTTCCACGGAAAACGCGTTGCATCACAGGACATACAATCAGAGTGGAAGGAGGCCCGCATTTATGAACGAGTGATTAATTTCTACGCGGCACTTGCTTAAGACTGAGATTTACGTATAATGCGCGGGCTTGTCTAATATTGACAGCGGTTCGATATGAGCCACCGGTACTGCGAAAGCAATACCAGACAATGTTCCCAATCGGGGAACTCTGTAAGAACGGTTACACTCTCCCATCAATCGTAATGGGTTTGAGGAGTAACTATTTCGTCTATAAAATAATTGGAGCTCTGGTCTCATGCAGAACCAAAGAATCCGTATCCGTTTGAAAGCGTTTGATCATCGTCTGATCGATCAATCAACCGCGGAAATCGTCGAGACTGCCAAGCGCACTGGTGCGCAGGTTCGTGGTCCGATCCCGCTGCCGACCCGCAAAGAGCGTTTCACCGTTCTGATCTCCCCGCACGTCAACAAAGACGCGCGTGATCAGTACGAGATCCGTACTCACAAGCGTCTGGTTGACATCGTTGAGCCAACTGAAAAAACCGTTGATGCTCTGATGCGTCTGGACCTGGCTGCCGGTGTAGACGTGCAGATCAGCCTGGGTTAATCAGGTCATCGAGCGATTGAGAGGTTGATACAATGATTGGTTTAGTCGGTAAAAAAGTGGGTATGACCCGCATCTTCACTGAAGATGGCGTATCTATCCCAGTAACCGTTATCGAAGTTGAAGCAAACCGCGTTACTCAGGTTAAAGATCTGGCTAACGATGGCTATCGCGCTGTTCAGGTTACCACCGGTGCTAAAAAAGCTAACCGCGTAACTAAGCCGGAAGCTGGCCACTTTGCTAAAGCTGGCGTAGAAGCTGGCCGCGGCCTGTGGGAGTTCCGTCTGGCAGATGGTGAAGAATACACCGTTGGTCAGAACATTAGCGTTGAACTGTTTGCTGACGTTAAAAAAGTTGACGTAACCGGTACCTCTAAAGGTAAAGGTTTCGCTGGTACCGTTAAGCGCTGGAACTTCCGTACCCAGGACGCTACTCACGGTAACTCCTTGTCTCACCGCGTTCCGGGTTCTATCGGTCAGAACCAGACTCCGGGCAAAGTGTTCAAAGGCAAGAAAATGGCAGGTCAGCTGGGCAACGAACGTGTAACCGTTCAGAGCCTGGACGTAGTACGTGTTGACGCTGAGCGCAACCTGCTGCTGGTTAAAGGTGGTGTTCCGGGTGCGACCGGTTGCGACCTGATCGTTAAACCAGCTGTGAAGGCGTAAGGGGATAGCAATGGAATTAGTATTGAAAGACGCGCAGAGCGCGCTGACTGTTTCCGAAACTACCTTCGGTCGTGATTTCAACGAAGCGCTGGTTCACCAGGTTGTTGTTGCTTATGCAGCTGGTGCTCGTCAGGGTACTCGTGCTCAGAAGACTCGTGCTGAAGTAACTGGTTCAGGCAAAAAGCCGTGGCGCCAGAAAGGTACCGGCCGTGCGCGTTCAGGTTCTATCAAGAGCCCGATCTGGCGTTCAGGTGGCGTGACCTTCGCTGCTCGTCCACAGGACCACAGTCAAAAAGTTAACAAAAAGATGTACCGCGGCGCGCTGAAAAGCATTCTGTCCGAACTGGTACGTCAGGATCGTCTGATCGTTGTCGAATCATTCTCTGTAGAAGCGCCTAAAACTAAGCTGCTGGCACAGAAACTGAAAGACATGGCTCTGGAAGATGTGCTGATCATCACCGGTGAGCTGGACGAAAACCTGTTCCTGGCTGCGCGCAACCTGCACAAGGTTGACGTACGCGATGCAACTGGTATCGACCCGGTTAGCCTGATCGCCTTCGACAAAGTCGTAATGACTGCTGATGCTGTTAAGCAAGTTGAGGAGATGCTGGCATGATTCGTGAAGAACGTCTGCTGAAAGTGCTGCGCGCACCGCACGTTTCTGAAAAAGCGTCTACTGCGATGGAAAAAACTAACACCATCGTTCTCAAAGTTGCTAAAGACGCGACCAAAGCAGAAATCAAAGCTGCTGTGCAGAAACTGTTTGAAGTCGAAGTCGAAGTCGTTAACACCCTGGTAGTTAAAGGGAAAGTTAAACGTCACGGACAGCGTATCGGTCGTCGTAGCGACTGGAAAAAAGCTTACGTCACCCTGAAGGAAGGCCAGAATCTGGACTTCGTCGGCGGCGCTGAGTAAGTCGGAGGAGTAATACAATGGCAGTTGTTAAATGTAAACCGACATCTCCGGGTCGTCGCCACGTTGTTAAAGTGGTCAACCCAGAGCTGCACAAGGGCAAACCTTTTGCTCCGCTGGTTGAAAAAAACAGCAAATCCGGTGGTCGTAACAACAATGGCCGTATCACCACTCGTCACATCGGTGGTGGTCACAAGCAGGCTTATCGTATTGTTGACTTCAAACGCAACAAAGACGGTATCCCGGCAGTTGTTGAACGTCTTGAGTACGATCCGAACCGCTCCGCGAACATCGCGCTGGTTCTGTACAAAGACGGTGAACGCCGTTACATCCTGGCCCCTAAAGGCCTGAAAGCTGGCGACCAGATTCAGTCTGGCGTTGATGCTGCAATCAAAGCAGGTAACACCCTGCCGATGCGCAATATCCCGGTTGGTTCTACCGTTCATAACGTAGAAATGAAACCAGGTAAAGGCGGTCAGCTGGCACGTTCCGCTGGTACTTACGTTCAGATCGTTGCTCGTGATGGTGCTTATGTCACCCTGCGTCTGCGTTCTGGTGAAATGCGTAAAGTCGAAGCAGACTGCCGTGCAACTCTGGGCGAAGTTGGCAATGCTGAGCATATGCTGCGCGTTCTGGGTAAAGCAGGTGCTGCACGCTGGCGTGGTGTTCGTCCTACCGTTCGCGGTACTGCGATGAACCCAGTCGACCACCCACATGGTGGTGGTGAAGGTCGTAACTTTGGTAAGCACCCGGTAACTCCGTGGGGCGTTCAGACCAAAGGTAAGAAGACCCGCAGCAACAAGCGTACTGATAAATTCATCGTACGTCGCCGTAGCAAATAATTTTAGAGGATAAGCCATGCCACGTTCTCTCAAGAAAGGTCCTTTTATTGACCTGCACTTGCTGAAGAAGGTAGAGAAAGCGGTGGAAAGCGGAGACAAGAAGCCCCTGCGCACTTGGTCCCGTCGTTCAACGATCTTTCCTAACATGATCGGTTTGACCATCGCTGTCCATAATGGTCGTCAGCACGTTCCGGTATTTGTTTCCGACGAAATGGTCGGTCACAAACTGGGTGAATTCGCACCGACTCGTACTTATCGCGGCCATGCTGCTGATAAAAAAGCGAAGAAGAAATAAGGTAGGAGGAAGAGATGGAAACTTTAGCTCAACATCGCCATGCTCGTTCTTCTGCTCAGAAGGTTCGCCTTGTTGCAGACCTGATTCGCGGTAAGAAAGTGTCGCAGGCTCTGGATATTCTGACCTACACCAATAAGAAAGCGGCTGTACTGGTTAAGAAAGTCCTGGAATCTGCCATTGCTAACGCTGAACACAACGATGGCGCTGACATTGACGATCTGAAAGTTACGAAAATTTTCGTAGACGAAGGCCCGAGCATGAAGCGCATTATGCCGCGTGCAAAAGGTCGTGCAGATCGCATCCTGAAGCGCACCAGCCACATTACTGTGGTTGTGTCCGATCGCTGAGACTCTGGAGACTAGCAATGGGTCAGAAAGTACATCCTAATGGTATTCGCCTGGGTATTGTAAAACCATGGAACTCAACCTGGTTTGCGAACACCAAAGAATTCGCTGACAACCTGGACAGCGATTTTAAAGTACGTCAGTACCTGACTAAGGAACTGGCTAAAGCGTCTGTATCTCGTATCGTTATCGAGCGTCCGGCTAAGAGCATCCGTGTGACCATTCACACCGCTCGCCCGGGTATCGTTATCGGTAAGAAAGGCGAAGACGTAGAAAAACTGCGCAAAGTCGTAGCGGATATTGCTGGCGTTCCTGCTCAGATCAATATCGCCGAAGTGCGTAAGCCTGAACTGGACGCAAAATTGGTTGCTGACAGCATCACTTCTCAGCTGGAACGTCGCGTTATGTTCCGTCGTGCTATGAAGCGTGCTGTACAGAACGCAATGCGTCTGGGCGCTAAAGGTATCAAAGTTGAAGTTAGCGGCCGTCTGGGCGGCGCGGAAATCGCACGTACTGAATGGTACCGCGAAGGTCGCGTACCGCTGCACACTCTGCGTGCTGACATCGACTACAACACCTCTGAAGCGCACACCACTTACGGTGTAATCGGCGTTAAGGTATGGATCTTCAAAGGCGAGATCCTGGGTGGTATGGCTGCTGTTGAACAACCGGAAAAACCGGCTGCGCAACCTAAAAAGCAGCAGCGTAAAGGCCGTAAATAAGGAGCGTCGCTGATGTTACAACCAAAGCGTACAAAATTCCGTAAAATGCACAAAGGCCGTAACCGCGGTCTGGCTGCTGGCGCGGATGTTAGCTTCGGCAGCTTCGGTCTGAAAGCTGTTGGCCGTGGTCGTCTGACTGCCCGTCAGATCGAAGCAGCACGTCGTGCTATGACCCGTGCAGTTAAGCGTCAAGGTAAGATCTGGATCCGTGTATTCCCGGACAAACCGATCACTGAAAAGCCGCTGGCAGTGCGTATGGGTAAAGGTAAAGGTAACGTGGAGTATTGGGTTGCCTTGATTCAGCCGGGTAAAGTCCTGTATGAAATGGACGGCGTACCGGAAGAGCTGGCCCGTGAAGCATTCAAGCTGGCAGCAGCGAAACTGCCGATTAAAACCACCTTTGTAACTAAGACGGTGATGTAATGAAAGCAAAAGAGCTGCGTGAGAAGAGTGTTGAAGAGCTGAACACCGAGCTGCTGAATCTGCTGCGTGAGCAGTTCAACCTGCGTATGCAGGCTGCAAGTGGCCAGCTGCAACAGTCTCACCTGTTGAAGCAAGTGCGTCGTGACGTCGCACGCGTTAAGACTTTACTGACTGAGAAGGCGGGTGCGTAATGACCGATAAAATCCGTACTCTGCAAGGTCGCGTTGTTAGCGATAAAATGGAGAAATCCATCGTTGTTGCTATCGAACGTTTTGTGAAACACCCGATCTACGGTAAATTCATTAAGCGTACGACCAAACTGCACGTACATGACGAGAACAACGAATGCGGTACTGGTGACGTGGTTGAAATCCGCGAATGCCGTCCGCTGTCCAAGACTAAGTCCTGGACGCTGGTTCGCGTTGTAGAGAAAGCCGTTCTGTAATACAGTAGGCATTCTCAACGAATAAACGGCTCAGCGATGAGCCGTTTATTTTTTCTACCCATATCGTTGAAGCGGTGTTATAATGCCGCGCCCCCGATATGGGGCTTTTTTAACGACCTGATTTTCGGGTCTCAGTAGTAGTTGACATTAGCGGAGCACTAAAATGATCCAAGAACAGACTATGCTGAACGTCGCCGACAACTCCGGTGCACGTCGCGTAATGTGTATCAAGGTTCTGGGTGGCTCGCACCGTCGCTACGCAGGCGTCGGCGATATCATCAAGATCACCATCAAGGAAGCAATTCCGCGTGGTAAGGTCAAAAAAGGTGATGTGCTGAAGGCGGTAGTGGTGCGCACCAAGAAGGGTGTTCGTCGCCCGGACGGTTCTGTCATTCGCTTCGATGGTAATGCATGCGTTATTTTAAACAATAACAGCGAGCAACCTATCGGTACGCGTATTTTTGGGCCGGTAACTCGTGAACTTCGTAACGAGAAGTTCATGAAAATTATCTCTCTGGCACCAGAAGTACTCTAAGGAGCGAATCATGGCAGCGAAGATCCGTCGTGATGACGAAGTTATCGTGTTAACCGGTAAAGATAAAGGTAAACGCGGTAAAGTTAAGAATGTCCTGTCTTCCGGCAAGGTCATTGTTGAAGGTATCAACCTGGTTAAGAAACATCAGAAGCCGGTTCCGGCCCTGAACCAACCAGGCGGCATCGTAGAGAAAGAAGCAGCTATTCAGATCTCTAACCTTGCTATCTTCAACGCGGCAACCGGCAAGGCTGACCGTGTAGGCTTTAGATTCGAAGACGGCAAAAAAGTCCGTTTCTTCAAATCTAACAGCGAAACTATCAAGTAATTTGGAGTAGTACGATGGCGAAACTGCATGATTACTACAAAGACGAAGTAGTCGCTAAACTCATGACTGAGTTTAACTACAATTCTGTCATGCAAGTCCCTCGGGTCGAGAAGATCACCCTGAACATGGGTGTTGGTGAAGCGATCGCTGACAAGAAACTGCTGGATAACGCAGCAGCTGACCTGACAGCAATCTCCGGTCAAAAACCGCTGATCACCAAAGCACGCAAATCAGTTGCAGGCTTCAAAATCCGTCAGGGCTATCCGATCGGCTGTAAAGTAACTCTGCGTGGCGAACGCATGTGGGAGTTCTTTGAGCGCCTGATCACTATTGCTGTTCCACGTATCCGTGACTTCCGTGGCTTGTCCGCTAAGTCTTTCGACGGTCGTGGTAACTACAGCATGGGTGTCCGTGAGCAGATCATCTTCCCAGAAATCGACTACGATAAAGTCGACCGCGTGCGTGGTTTGGATATTACCATTACCACTACTGCGAAATCTGACGAAGAAGGCCGTGCTCTGCTGGCTGCCTTTGACTTCCCGTTCCGCAAGTAAGGTAGGGTTACTGAATGGCTAAGCAATCAATGAAAGCACGCGAAGTAAAGCGCGTAGCTTTAGCTGATAAGTACTTCGCAAAACGCGCTGAACTGAAAGCTATTATCTCTGATGTGAACGCGACCGACGAAGATCGTTGGAACGCAGTTCTCAAGCTGCAGTCTCTGCCGCGTGATTCCAGCCCGTCCCGTCAGCGTAACCGCTGCCGTCAAACAGGTCGTCCGCATGGCTATGTGGGCAAGTTCGGGTTGAGCCGTATCAAACTGCGTGAAGCCGCCATGCGCGGTGAAGTACCAGGCTTGAAAAAGGCTAGCTGGTAATTACCAATTGAATCACGGGAGTAAAGACAGATGAGCATGCAAGATCCGATCGCGGATATGCTGACCCGTATCCGTAACGGTCAGGCCGCGAATAAAGCTGCGGTCACCATGCCTTCCTCCAAGCTGAAAGTGGCAATTGCCAACGTGCTGAAGGAAGAAGGTTTTATTGAAGATTTTAAAGTTGAAGGCGACACCAAGCCGGAACTGGAACTTACTCTCAAGTATTTCCAGGGTAAAGCTGTTGTAGAAAGCATTCAGCGTGTCAGTCGCCCAGGTCTGCGCATTTATAAGCGTAAAGACGAGCTGCCGAAAGTTATGGCTGGCATGGGTATCGCAGTTGTTTCTACCTCTAAAGGTGTTATGACTGATCGTGCAGCGCGCCAGGCTGGTCTTGGTGGCGAAATTATCTGCTACGTAGCCTAATCGGAGGAAAAAATGTCTCGTGTTGCTAAAGCACCGGTCGTTATTCCTGCCGGCGTTGATGTAAAAATCAACGGTCAGGTTATTACGATCAAAGGTAAAAACGGCGAGCTGACTCGTACTCTCAACGATGCTGTTGCAGTAAATCATGCAGATAATGCACTGACCTTCGGTCCGCGTGATGGTTACGCAGATGGATGGGCTCAGGCTGGTACCGCGCGTGCCCTGCTGAATGCAATGGTTGTCGGTGTTACCGAAGGCTTCACTAAGAAGCTTCAGCTGGTTGGTGTAGGTTATCGTGCAGCGGTTAAAGGGAATGTAGTAAACCTGGCTTTAGGTTTCTCTCACCCAGTTGACCATCAGCTGCCTGCGGGAATCACTGCAGAATGTCCGTCTCAGACTGAAATCGTGCTGAAAGGCGCTGATAAACAGCTGATCGGTCAGGTTGCAGCAGATCTGCGCGCCTACCGTCGTCCTGAGCCTTATAAAGGCAAGGGTGTTCGTTACGCCGACGAAGTCGTGCGTACCAAAGAGGCTAAGAAGAAGTAAGGTAACACTATGGATAAGAAATCTGCTCGTATCCGTCGTGCGACCCGCGCACGCCGCAAGCTCCAGGAGCTGGGTGCAACTCGCCTGGTGGTACATCGTACCCCGCGTCATATTTACGCACAGGTAATTGCACCGAACGGTTCTGAAGTTCTGGTAGCTGCTTCTACTGTAGAAAAAGCTATCGCTGAACAATTGAAGTACACCGGTAACAAAGACGCTGCTGCAGCTGTAGGTAAAGCTGTTGCTGAACGCGCTCTGGAAAAAGGCATCAAAGATGTTTCTTTTGACCGTTCCGGGTTCCAATATCATGGTCGTGTCCAGGCACTGGCAGATGCTGCCCGTGAAGCTGGCCTTCAGTTCTAAGGTAGAGGTGTAAGATGGCTCACATCGAAAAACAAGCTGGCGAACTGCAGGAAAAGCTGATCGCGGTTAACCGCGTATCTAAAACCGTTAAAGGTGGTCGTATTTTCTCCTTCACAGCTCTGACTGTAGTTGGTGATGGTAACGGTCGCGTTGGTTTTGGTTACGGTAAAGCGCGTGAAGTTCCAGCAGCGATCCAGAAAGCGATGGAAAAAGCCCGTCGCAATATGATTAACGTCGCGCTGAACCACGGCACCCTGCAGCACCCGGTTAAGGGTACTCACACGGGTTCTCGTGTATTCATGCAGCCGGCTTCCGAAGGTACCGGTATCATCGCCGGTGGTGCAATGCGCGCCGTTCTGGAAGTCGCTGGAGTTCGTAACGTTCTGGCTAAAGCGTATGGTTCTACTAACCCGATTAACGTGGTTCGTGCAACTATCGATGGCCTGGAAAATATGAAATCTCCGGAAATGGTCGCTGCCAAGCGTGGTAAATCCGTTGAAGAAATTCTGGGGAAATAAACCATGGCAAAGACTATTAAAATTACTCAAACCCGCAGTGCAATCGGTCGTCTGCCGAAACACAAGGCAACGCTGCTTGGCCTGGGTCTGCGTCGTATTGGTCACACCGTAGAGCGCGAGGATACTCCTGCTGTTCGTGGTATGGTCAACGCGGTTTCCTTCATGGTTAAAGTTGAGGAGTAAGAGATGCGTTTAAATACTCTGTCTCCGGCCGAAGGCTCTAAAAAAGCGGCTCGCCGCCTGGGTCGTGGTATCGGTTCTGGCCTCGGTAAAACCGGTGGTCGTGGTCACAAAGGTCAGAAGTCTCGTTCTGGCGGTGGCGTACGTCGCGGTTTCGAGGGTGGTCAGATGCCTCTGTACCGTCGTCTGCCGAAATTCGGCTTCACTTCACGTAAAGCAGCGATTACAGCCGAAGTTCGTCTGTCTGACCTGGCTAAAGTTGAAGGCGGTGTTGTAGACCTGAACACGCTGAAAGCAGCTAACATTATCGGTATCCAGATCGAGTTCGCGAAAGTGATCCTGGCTGGTGAAGTCACTACTCCGGTAACTGTTCGTGGCCTGCGTGTTACTAAAGGCGCTCGTGCTGCTATCGAAGCTGCTGGCGGTAAAATCGAGGAATAAGTAGCAGATGGCTAAACAACCGGGATTAGATTTTCAAAGTGCCAAAGGTGGCTTAGGCGAGCTGAAACGCAGACTGCTGTTTGTAATCGGCGCGCTGATTGTGTTCCGTATTGGCTCTTTCATTCCGATCCCTGGTATTGATGCCGCTGTACTTGCCAAACTGCTTGAGCAACAGCGAGGCACCATCATTGAAATGTTTAACATGTTCTCTGGTGGTGCTCTCAGCCGTGCTTCTATCTTTGCTCTGGGGATCATGCCGTATATTTCGGCGTCGATCATTATCCAGCTGCTGACGGTGGTTCATCCAACGCTGGCAGAAATTAAGAAAGAAGGGGAGTCTGGTCGTCGTAAGATCAGCCAGTACACCCGCTACGGTACTCTGGTGCTGGCAATATTCCAGTCGATCGGTATTGCTACCGGTCTGCCGAATATGCCTGGTATGCAGGGCCTGGTGATGAACCCAGGCTTTGCATTCTATTTCACCGCTGTTGTAAGTCTGGTTACAGGGACGATGTTCCTGATGTGGTTGGGTGAACAGATTACTGAACGTGGTATCGGCAACGGTATCTCAATCATTATCTTCGCCGGTATTGTAGCGGGACTCCCGCCAGCCATTGCCCATACTATCGAGCAAGCGCGTCAAGGCGACCTGCACTTCCTCGTGTTGCTGTTGGTTGCAGTATTAGTATTCGCAGTGACGTTCTTTGTTGTATTTGTTGAGCGTGGTCAACGCCGCATTGTGGTAAACTACGCGAAACGTCAGCAAGGTCGTCGTGTCTATGCTGCACAGAGCACACATTTACCGCTGAAAGTGAATATGGCGGGGGTAATCCCGGCAATCTTCGCTTCCAGTATTATTCTGTTCCCGGCGACCATCGCGTCATGGTTCGGGGGCGGGACTGGTTGGAACTGGCTGACAACAATTTCGCTGTATTTGCAGCCTGGGCAACCGCTTTATGTGTTACTCTATGCGTCTGCAATCATATTCTTCTGTTTCTTCTACACGGCGTTGGTTTTCAACCCGCGTGAAACAGCAGATAACCTGAAGAAGTCCGGTGCATTTGTACCAGGAATTCGTCCGGGAGAGCAAACGGCGAAGTATATCGATAAAGTAATGACCCGCCTGACTTTGGTTGGTGCGCTCTACATTACCTTTATCTGCCTGATCCCGGAGTTCATGCGTGATGCAATGAAAGTACCGTTCTACTTCGGTGGGACCTCACTGCTTATCGTTGTTGTCGTGATTATGGACTTTATGGCTCAAGTGCAAACTCTGATGATGTCAAGTCAGTACGAGTCTGCATTGAAGAAGGCGAATCTGAAAGGCTACGGCCGTTAACAGTCGCCCGAGAAGTTACGGAGAGTAAAAATGAAAGTTCGTGCTTCCGTCAAGAAATTATGCCGTAACTGCAAAATCGTTAAGCGTGATGGTGTCATCCGTGTGATTTGCAGTGCCGAGCCGAAGCATAAACAGCGCCAAGGCTGATTTATTCGCATATTTTTCTTGCAAAGTTGGGTTGAGCTGGCTAGATTAGCCAGCCAATCTTTTGTATGTCTGTGCGTTTCCATTTGAGTATCCTGAAAACGGGCTTTTCAGCATGGTGCGTACATATTAAATAGTAGGAGTGCATAGTGGCCCGTATAGCAGGCATTAACATTCCTGATCAGAAACATGCTGTGATCGCATTAACTTCGATCTACGGCGTCGGCAAGACCCGTTCTAAAGCCATTCTGGCTGCCGCGGGTATCGCTGAAGATGTTAAGATCAGTGAGCTGTCTGAAGAACAAATCGACACGCTGCGTGACGAAGTTGCCAAATTTGTCGTTGAAGGTGATCTGCGCCGTGAAGTTAGCATGAGCATCAAGCGCCTTATGGACCTTGGTTGCTATCGCGGTTTGCGTCATCGTCGTGGTCTCCCGGTTCGCGGTCAGCGTACCAAGACCAACGCACGTACCCGTAAGGGTCCGCGCAAACCGATCAAGAAATAATCGGGGTGATTGAATAATGGCAAAGGCACCAATTCGTGCACGTAAACGTGTAAGAAAACAAGTCTCTGACGGCGTGGCTCATATCCATGCTTCTTTTAACAACACCATCGTTACCATTACTGATCGTCAGGGTAACGCACTGGGTTGGGCAACAGCCGGTGGTTCCGGTTTCCGTGGTTCTCGCAAATCCACTCCGTTTGCAGCTCAGGTTGCAGCAGAGCGTTGCGCTGAAGCCGTAAAAGAATACGGTATCAAGAATCTGGAAGTTATGGTCAAAGGACCGGGTCCAGGTCGCGAATCTACTGTTCGTGCTCTGAACGCCGCTGGTTTCCGCATCACTAATATTACTGATGTGACTCCGATCCCTCATAACGGTTGTCGTCCGCCGAAAAAACGTCGCGTATAACGCTGTCGTTTCTAGGATTGTTGGAGAAAGAAAATGGCAAGATATTTGGGTCCTAAGCTCAAGCTGAGCCGTCGTGAGGGCACTGACTTATTCCTTAAGTCTGGCGTTCGCGCGATCGATACCAAGTGTAAAATTGAACAAGCTCCTGGCCAGCACGGTGCGCGTAAACCGCGTCTGTCTGACTATGGTGTGCAGTTGCGTGAAAAGCAAAAAGTTCGCCGTATCTACGGTGTGCTGGAGCGTCAGTTCCGTAACTACTACAAAGAAGCAGCACGTCTGAAAGGCAACACCGGTGAAAACCTGTTGGGTCTGCTGGAAGGTCGTCTGGACAACGTTGTATACCGTATGGGCTTCGGTGCCACTCGTGCAGAAGCACGTCAGCTGGTCAGCCATAAAGCAATTATGGTAAACGGTCGTGTTGTTAACATCGCTTCTTATCAGGTTAGTCCGAATGACGTTGTTAGCATTCGTGAGAAAGCGAAGAAGCAGTCTCGCGTGAAAGCCGCTCTGGAGCTGGCTGAGCAGCGTGAAAAGCCAACCTGGCTGGAAGTTGATGCTGGCAAGATGGAAGGTACGTTCAAGCGTAAGCCGGAGCGTTCTGATCTGTCTGCGGACATTAACGAACACCTGATCGTCGAGCTTTACTCCAAGTAAAGCTTAGTACCAAAGAGAGGACACAATGCAGGGTTCTGTGACAGAGTTTCTAAAACCGCGCCTGGTAGATATCGAGCAAGTGAGTTCGACGCACGCCAAGGTGACCCTTGAGCCTTTAGAGCGTGGCTTTGGCCATACTTTGGGTAACGCACTGCGCCGTATTCTGCTCTCATCGATGCCGGGTTGCGCGGTGACCGAGGTTGAGATTGATGGTGTACTACATGAGTACAGCACCAAAGAAGGCGTTCAGGAAGATATCCTGGAAATCCTGCTCAACCTGAAAGGGCTGGCGGTGAGAGTTCAGGGTAAAGATGATGTTATTCTTACCTTGAATAAATCTGGCATTGGCCCTGTGACTGCAGCCGACATTACCCATGATGGTGATGTCGAAATCGTCAAGCCACAGCACGTGATCTGCCACCTGACCGATGAGAATGCATCTATTAGCATGCGTATCAAAGTTCAGCGCGGTCGTGGTTATGTGCCGGCTTCTACCCGAATTCATTCGGAAGAAGATGAGCGCCCAATCGGCCGTCTGCTGGTCGACGCATGCTACAGCCCTGTAGAGCGTATTGCCTACAATGTTGAAGCAGCGCGTGTAGAACAGCGTACCGACCTGGACAAGCTGGTCATCGAAATGGAAACCAACGGCACAATCGATCCTGAAGAGGCGATTCGTCGTGCGGCTACCATTCTGGCTGAACAACTGGAAGCTTTCGTTGATTTACGTGATGTACGTCAGCCGGAAGTTAAAGAAGAGAAACCAGAATTCGATCCGATCCTGCTGCGCCCTGTTGACGATCTGGAATTGACTGTCCGCTCTGCTAACTGCCTCAAAGCAGAAGCTATCCACTATATCGGTGATCTGGTACAGCGTACTGAGGTTGAGCTTCTTAAGACGCCTAACCTTGGTAAAAAATCTCTTACCGAGATTAAAGACGTGCTGGCTTCCCGTGGACTGTCTCTGGGCATGCGCCTGGAAAACTGGCCACCGGCAAGCATCGCTGACGAGTAACCGGATCACAGGTTAAGGTTTTACTGAGAAGGATAAGGTCATGCGCCATCGTAAGAGTGGTCGTCAACTGAACCGCAACAGCAGCCATCGCCAGGCTATGTTCCGCAATATGGCAGGTTCACTGGTTCGTCATGAAATCATCAAGACGACTCTGCCGAAAGCGAAAGAGCTGCGTCGCGTAGTTGAGCCGCTGATTACTCTTGCCAAGACTGATAGCGTAGCTAATCGTCGTCTGGCATTCGCCCGTACTCGTGATAACGAGATCGTGGCAAAACTGTTTAACGAACTGGGCCCGCGTTTCGCGAGCCGCGCCGGTGGTTACACTCGCATTCTGAAGTGTGGTTTCCGTGCAGGCGACAACGCGCCGATGGCATACATCGAGCTGGTTGATCGTTCAGAGAAAACAGAAGCTGCTGCAGAGTAATCTGTAGTAACGTAAAAAAACCCGCTTCGGCGGGTTTTTTTATATCCGTCATATCCCCACTTCTCTACAATATCTGTACTCTTTTTGTTCATCCCCTGGAGTGTTGTATGTGGTTACTGGACCAGTGGGCAGAGCGCCATATTATTGATGCGCAATCTAAAGGTGAGTTTGATGATTTACCGGGAACGGGTGAACCGCTGACTCTTGACGATGACTCCCATGTCCCGACTGAACTCCGAGCTGGATACCGTTTATTAAAAAATGCAGGTTGCCTTCCTCCTGAGCTCGAGCAACGCAGAGAAGCAATACAGCTGCTTGAAATACTCGCGGGGATCCGCAAAGATGATCCAAGTTATCCGGAGGTGAGCCGAAGACTGTCGCTGCTGGAACTTAAACTTCGGCAGGCTGGACTCAGCACCGAGTTTTTGCGCGGTGACTACGCAGATAAGCTGCTAAAAAAGATCAACGATGAATAGCGGAGAGAGCATGTACCGAATTGGTGAAATAGCGAAACTGGCTGACGTGACGCCAGATACTATCCGCTACTATGAAAAGCAGCAGATGATGGAGCATGAAGTGCGTACTGAAGGCGGATTTCGGCTCTATACAGAAAGCGATCTTCAGCGCCTGAAGTTTATTCGTTATGCCCGCCAGCTTGGTTTCACTCTGGAGTCGATCCGCGAATTGCTTTCGATCCGTGTTGATCCCGAACACCATACCTGTCAGGAATCAAAAGGGATCGTCCAGGAAAGACTGCAAGAAGTCGAAGCACGTATTGCCGAACTTCAGACGATGCAGCGGTCTCTGCAGCGATTGAATGATGCATGCTGCGGCAAGGCACACAGCAGCGTGTACTGCTCTATTCTTGAAGCTCTTGAGCAAGGCGCCAGTGGAACAACATCAGGCTGTTGATTTCTTGAACTGCCGGGTCTACACTCGCGGCGTAAATTACTACAAACTGGAGATATTATGAGTCGTTATCAGCACACCAAAGGGCAGATAAAGGACAACGCCATTGAGGCGCTTCTGCATGACCCACTGTTCAGACAGCGCGTTGAGAAAAATAAGAAAGGGAAAGGAAGTTATCTACGTAAAGGCAAACATGGCAATCGGGGTAACTGGGAGGCCAGTGGCAAGAAAGTAATTAACTTTTTTACCACTGGCCTTCTTGTTTCAGTGAGTGTTTAAGAGCGGTTATTCTGTTCTTTCAGCAGGTCACGAATTTCACTCAGTAATACTTCTTCTTTCGATGGAGCTGGCGGTGCTGCTGGCTCCTCCGCTTTTTTACGGTTCAGTTTGTTGATCAGTTTGATTGCCATAAAGATAGCAAACGCAACAATAATGAAATCGAAGACATTCTGAATAAATACACCGTAATGCATGACCACGGCAGGGATGTCTCCCTGTGCATCACGTAGCGTTAAAGCAAACTGTTTAAAATCAATCCCACCAATTAACAACCCCAGTGGCGGCATGATGATATCGGCAACCAGTGATGAAACAATCTTACCGAATGCCGCACCAATAATGACACCCACTGCCAAATCGACAACATTCCCGCGCATCGCGAATTCGCGAAACTCTTTAATAATGCTCATTTTATTCTCCCTATGCAGCTGACGTTTATAAGTTTAACAAATGTTTAGGCAATTTCCATTTATGTATTGCCGAAAGGAAAATTTATTAGACCATGAAATATAAAGGGAAATAAAAAGGGCGCTGTATTAGCGCCCAAATTATTACAGGAAGAAAGGACTTGGCTGGAATAGTCTCTCGACGTCGGTAATAAACTTTTTATCTGTCAGGAACATAATTACGTGATCGCCCTGCTCAATGCGCAGGTTATCGTTGGCAATCATCACATCATTACCACGCACAACGGCGCCAATAATGGTTCCAGGGGGAAGTTTAATTTCATCAATTGAACGCCCCACAACCCGAGATGTTGTTTCATCCCCGTGTGCGACGGCTTCAATGGCTTCCGCGACGCCACGGCGTAGTGAAGAAACACCGACAATGTCAGCTTTACGTACGTGACTGAGCAGCGCGGAGATGGTCGCCTGCTGCGGTGAAATAGCAATATCGATCACGCTACCTTGCACCAGATCGACGTATGCTCTGCGTTGGATTAACACCATCACTTTCTTGGCACCCATCCGTTTGGCAAGCATCGCCGACATGATATTCGCTTCATCATCGTTGGTCACTGCGATGAACAGATCTACCTGATCGATATGTTCTTCGGCCAGTAACTCTTGATCCGAAGCATCACCAAAAAAGACGATCGTATTTTGCAGTTTCTCTGCAAGTTCGGATGCTCGCTGTTGATTACGTTCGATCAGTTTGACGCTGTAATCTTTTTCCAGACGACGAGCAAGACCCGCTCCGATATTACCGCCGCCTACTAACATAATGCGTTTGTACGGTTTTTCCAGACGTTGCAGTTCACTCATTACGGCGCGAATATGCTGTGATGCCGCAATAAAGAAGACTTCATCACCCGCTTCAACGATCGTAGAACCTTGTGGACGGATTGGTCGGTCATGACGGAAAATCGCCGCAACGCGGGTATCGATGTGCGGCATATGTTCACGCATTGTTGACAGCGCATTACCGATAAGCGGCCCGCCGTAATAGGCTTTTACTACTGCCAGACTGACTTTACCTTCGGCAAAATTCACCACCTGTAATGCACCCGGATATTCAATCAGTCGATAAATGCTATCGATAACCAGTTGCTCCGGCGCAATCAGGTGATCGATAGGTACCGCATCGGATTGGAATAGCTTGTCCGCATCACGAACATAATCCGGTGAACGAATACGGGCGATGCGATTAGGCGTATTAAACAGTGAATAAGCTACCTGGCAGGCAACCATATTTGTTTCATCTGAGCTGGTTACGGCAACCAGCATATCGGCATCGTCGGCCCCAGCTTCACGCAGTACGCGAGGATGTGAACCGTGCCCTTGCACGACGCGGAGATCAAACTTGTCCTGCAGGCTGCGCAGACGTTCACCATTGGTATCGACTACCGTGATATCGTTGTTCTCTCCGACCAGGTTTTCAGCCAGCGTACCGCCAACTTGCCCTGCGCCCAGAATGATAATTTTCATCAGTCGCGACCCGTTATCTCATCACTTTTTGATTAGCTTAGCGTAAAAGAAGCCATCGCCATCTTCCGCACCCGGTAAATTCTGACGTCCGGGTTTTTCCGGCGTACCGGTTTCGCTTAATACCGCATCCGGCGTGCGTGCCAGGAAGGCGGTAATTTGCTGCTGGTTTTCTTCTGGCAGGATAGAGCACGTTGCATAAACCAGCGTGCCGCCAGGTTTAAGATGTAACCAGGTTGCATTCAGGATCTCGGCCTGCAGCTGCGCAAGTTCGGCAATATCCCGGTCGCGACGCAGCCATTTGATGTCTGGATGGCGACGAATAACGCCGGTGGCAGAACACGGAGCATCCAGCAAAATACGGTCAAACTGTTGTTCGCCACACCATTGTTGTGGATATCGACCATCACCCTGTTTTACGGTTGCCTTCATGCCCAGACGTTTCAGATTGTCGTAAACGCGCGATAAGCGTTTTTCATCCACATCGACGGCCATGACGTTAGCTTGCGGAGCAACTTCCAGAATGTGCGTCGTTTTACCGCCCGGCGCGCAGCACAGGTCGAGGATCTGTTCACCGTTCTCCGGCAACAGATAAGTTACACATCCTTGAGCTGAAGCATCCTGGACGGTTACCCAGCCTTCATCAAAGCCTGGGAGGGCGTGTACAGGAGCCGGCGTTTCCAGACGCACTGCATCCGGATAATCCGGATGTGGGAAGCCGGTTAATCCTGCTTCGCTAAGCAGGTCCAGCCAGGCGTCGCGCGTATGGTGGTTACGATTGACACGCAGCCACATCGGTGGTCGCTGATTATTGGCTTCAAGAATAGCTTCCCACTGCTGCGGATAAGCGGCCTTAATACGTTTCACCAGCCAGGAAGGGTGTAAGAAACGTAAATCGCTTTGCGCGAACTCGGCCAGCAGTTCATCCTGACGGCGTTGAAACTGGCGCAACACGCCGTTGATCAACCCTTTAAGCTGCGGACGCTTTATGACAACCGCACCTTCAACAGTCTCAGCCAGCGCAGCGTGCGGTGGAATACGGGTATGCAGCAGTTGGTAGAAGCCCACCATGATCAGATAGTGAACGGTACGCTGTTTACCCGTCATTGGACGTTCCATCAACTGCTGGATCATCCACTCCAGTTGGGAGAGAGTGCGCAATACGCCGAAGCAAAGTTCCTGCAACAGCGCTTTGTCTTTATCAGCAACTTTTTGCTGCATGGCAGGCAGCACGTTGCTTAATGACTGTCCTTTTTCGACAACCTGTTCGACGGCCTGGGCCGCCATACTGCGTAAATTAAGATGTTTTTTCATAAGCGCAAAAATAAAAATGCCCGGAAACACCGGGCTTAAAGAGATGAACCGTCAGACCAGACGGTTACCGGGTACAAACCATTCCCGGCGTGAATTAAGCAGATCCTGCGCGCTCATGGCTTTTTTACCGGCAGGCTGCAAAGAGACGAGATTCAGGATGCCGTCGCCCGTTGCGACCTGAATACCCTGCTTTGTTGCCTCCAGAATGGTGCCTGGCGCAGCCTGGGTGTTTTCCGCAATAACCGAAGCTTGCCAGACTTTCACTGGTTGACCGTCGATTTCAAGCCAGCTCATTGGCCATGGGTTAAAGGCGCGGATGCAGCGTTCCAATTGAACAGCCGAAAGCGACCAGTCGATACGGGCCTCTTCTTTGCTGAGTTTTTCTGCATGCGTAACCAGTGATTCATCTTGTACCACCGGGTTTATTGTGCCGGCAGCCAGCTGTTTTAGCGTTTCAATCAGCCCCTGCGGTCCCAAATCTGCCAGCTTATCGTATAACGAACCGCTGGTATCTTCTGCCGTAATCGGGCAAGACAGCTTAAGCAGCATATCTCCGGTGTCGAGGCCAACATCCATCTGCATGATGGTTACACCTGTTTCGGTGTCACCTGCCCACAGTGAGCGCTGGATCGGTGCTGCACCACGCCAGCGTGGAAGCAGGGAGCCGTGAACGTTGATACAACCCAGACGCGGCATTTCCAGTACGGCTTTTGGCAGAATCAGGCCATATGCCACCACCACCATCACGTCTGCGCGTAAATCAGCAACCAACTGCTGGTTTTCCTGAGGGCGAAGAGAGACAGGTTGGAAAACCGGTATCCCTTTTTCTTCCGCCAGCACTTTGACCGGGCTGGGCATCAGCTTTTTACCGCGTCCCGCCGGGCGGTCCGGTTGGGTAAACACGCCAACGACGTTGTGTCCAGAAGACAACAGCGCGTCGAGATGACGCGCTGCAAAGTCAGGTGTACCCGCAAAAATAATACGTAGTGAGTCTGACACGTTGATTCTTGTCCTTAAGCTCGGGCGTTCAGGCGGTCGAGTTTTTCAACTTTCTGACGAATGCGTTGTTGCTTCAACGGAGACAGATAATCGATAAACAGTTTACCGACCAGGTGATCCATTTCATGTTGAATGCAGATAGCCAGTAGGCCATCGGCTTCCAGTTCAAAAGATTTGCCGTTGCGATCGAGCGCACGAATTTTTACTTTCTCTGCGCGTGGTACTAACGCACGCTGTTCAGGAATCGACAGACAGCCTTCTTCAATGCCGGTTTCGCCGTCTTTTTCCAGCAGCTCTGGGTTAATGAGTACCAACTGCTCGTCGCGGTTTTCAGAGACATCAATAACGATGATGCGCTGATGAATATCGACCTGTGTTGCTGCCAGGCCGATACCTTCTTCGGCATACATCGTTTCGAACATATCATCAACGATGCGCTGAATTTCTGCATTCACTTCTTCGACCGGTTTTGCGACTTTGCGAAGGCGCTCGTCCGGAATATGTAACACTTGCAAAACTGACATAGTTATCCAGAGTTGTGTTCAGGAGTTGAAAAGATTATTACCTCTATTCTAGACAAAACCCCCTCTGATTGACAGCATCAGTGACCAATCGCAAAGATTGCCAGGACTGCTTGTGGCAGGGGGACAAGGATGACCCAAATCGAAATTTGGCTACGTTTAGCGCAAGTGAATGAACTGTATGGTGATGAGATGGTGCGCATTGCCCACTGGCTCAATACTCAACCGTCGATTAGCAACGCGGTACTCCTGCAGGCAGGATTCTCTCCCCGCCAGGCAAGGCGCTTTTTAACCTTTTCGGATCTGACGCTGGAAAAAACGTTGCGTTGGCTTGAACAGCCTAACCACCATTTTGTGGTTGCCGACAGCGAGCATTACCCGCCACAGCTCCGTGCGATTGAGGATTATCCTGGGGTGCTTTTTGTCGCAGGAAATCCCGCATGTCTTCGCTCGTTCCAGGTGGCCGTTGTCGGCAGCAGACAGCACTCCTGGTATGGCGAACGCTGGGGGCGATTGTTTTGTGAAAAGCTTGCAGCATGTGGTGTGACGATCACCAGCGGTCTGGCCCGAGGAATTGATGGCGTGGCACACAGTGCTGCGATAAACCGACAAGGCACAAGTATTGCGGTGCTGGGAAATGGACTTGAGACCATTCACCCACGACAGCATATCCGTCTTGCTCAGCGACTGATTGAGGCAGGTGGTGCACTGGTGTCTGAGTTCCCATTAGATACGCTCCCTTTGCCACGCAATTTTCCCCGACGAAATCGCATTATCAGTGGTCTAAGTAAAGGTGTACTGGTCGTCGAAGCTGCACAGCGTAGCGGGTCACTGGTTACTGCTCGCTGTGCACTGGAACAAGGGCGGGAGGTGTTTGCTTTACCAGGGCCGATTGGGAGCCCGGGAAGTGAAGGCCCGCATTGGCTAATTCAGCAGGGAGCCATGCTTGTGACGACACCAGAGGAAATTCTTGAAAATTTGCAATATGGGCTGCAATGGTTGCCAGATGAACCTGAAAAATCAATTTATTCGCCAGATCACGAAGAGGTGGCATTGCCATTTCCGGAGCTCCTGGCTAACGTAGGAGATGAGGTAACACCTGTTGACGTCGTCGCTGAACGTGCCGGCCAACCTGTGCCAGAGGTAGTGGCTCAACTGCTCGAACTGGAGTTAGCAGGGTGGATCGCAGCTGTACCCGGCGGCTATGTCCGATTGAGGAGGGCATGCCATGTTCGACGTACTAATGTATTTGTTTGAGACATATATCCATAACGAAGCTGAGCTGCGTGTGGATCAGGACAAACTGGAACGGGATCTTACCGACGCTGGTTTTGATCGTGAAGACATTTACAACGCGTTACTTTGGCTGGAAAAGCTTGCTGACTATCAGGATGGCCTTGCTGAACCTATGCAACTGGCATCTGACCCTCTTTCTATACGTATTTATACTGCGGAAGAGTGCGATCGACTGGATGCAAGCTGTAGAGGATTCCTGCTATTCCTGGAGCAGATTCAGGTGCTAAACCTCGAAACGCGAGAAATGGTCATTGAGCGTGTACTCGCGCTGGATACGGCAGAGTTCGATCTGGAAGACCTGAAGTGGGTAATCCTGATGGTGCTATTCAACATTCCAGGTTGTGAAAATGCCTATCAGCAAATGGAAGAATTACTCTTTGAAGTGAATGAAGGTATGCTGCATTAATCAATCTTCATTCAGTATGAGTTGTTATGGCTAAATCAGCACTGTTCACGGTGCGTAAAAATGAGCCCTGCCCACAATGCGGGGCTGAATTGGTTATTCGTTCCGGGAAACACGGTCCGTTTCTCGGTTGTTCACACTATCCAGAATGCGATTACATCCGTCCGCTGAAATCTTCCGCGGACGGACATATTGTCAAAGTTCTGGAGGGTAAGCTTTGTCCTGCATGTGGCGCTGAGCTGGTGCTGAGACAGGGACGATTCGGTATGTTCATTGGATGCAGTGACTATCCTGCGTGCGATCACACCGAGCTCATCGACAAGCCTGATGAAACAGCAATAGTCTGTCCTCAATGCCAGACTGGTCATCTTGTCCAGCGGCGTTCCCGTTATGGCAAAACCTTCTACTCCTGCGATCGCTATCCGGAGTGCCAGTTTGTCATTAACTTCAAACCGTTATCCGGAGAATGTCCTGAGTGTCATTATCCGCTTCTCATCGAAAAGAAAACCGCACAGGGTGTGAAGCATTTCTGTGCCAGTAAACAATGTGGAAAGCCGATTTCGGCGGAATAAAAAAGTGAATAATAACCTGCCCACAGACGCTATCGCTGCGGCGATAGCGGTTCTGAAACAAGAAAAAGTCATCGCCTATCCAACTGAAGCTGTTTTCGGTGTCGGTTGCGATCCCGACAGCGAAACGGCTGTTACCCGTCTGTTAGAGTTAAAACAACGCCCAGTCGATAAAGGTTTAATTTTGATTGCGGCAAGCTTTGACCAGCTAAAACCCTATATCGACGATAGCATGCTCACCGAGGCCCAACGTGAGGCTGTGTTCGCCCGCTGGCCTGGGCCTGTTACTTTCGTTTTCCCGGCGCCCGCGACTACGCCTCGTTGGTTGACCGGTCGTTTTGACTCGCTGGCCGTGCGTGTCACCGATCATCCGCTGGTGGTTGCATTGTGCCAGGCTTATGGCAAACCATTAGTCTCTACCAGCGCTAATCTGAGTGGCTTACCGCCTTGCAGAACGGTTGAGGAAGTCCTTGCGCAGTTTGGTACAGACTTTCCTGTGGTTGAGGGGGAGACCGGAGGCCGTTTGAATCCTTCGGAGATCCGTGATGCTCTGACGGGTGAACAGTTTCGACAGGGGTAATATGAAAGAAGCCTATGCTGTTTTTGGTAATCCGATAGCGCACAGTAAATCGCCCTTTATTCATCAGCAATTTGCAGAGCAGTTGAAGATTGATCATTCCTATGGGCGTGTACTGGCGCCCATCAATGATTTTGTGAATACGCTGAACGCTTTTTTTGCTGAGGGCGGGAAGGGGGCAAATGTCACTGTGCCTTTTAAAGAAGAGGCGTTTGCACGTGCTGATGAACTAACGGAGCGGGCATCGCTTGCTGGAGCGGTCAACACCCTTAAACGGCTGGAGGATGGGCGTTTACTGGGAGACAACACGGATGGTATCGGCTTATTAAGCGATCTTGAGCGTTTATCTTTCATTCATCCCGGATCGCGAGTTCTGCTGATTGGTGCGGGTGGTGCATCCCGTGGAGTTTTATTACCTCTTCTTTCTATGGATTGTGCGGTGACTATTGTTAACCGTACCGCTTCGCGCGCTGAAGAACTGGCACAAATCTTCTCCCACACCGGCAGCGTGCAGGCGGTGGGAATGGACGATCTTGAAAATTGCAGTTTTGATTTGATCATCAATGCCACATCCAGCGGAATGAGCGGTGAGATACCAGCTATTCCAGCATCTCTTATCCACCCTTCGGTCTATTGTTATGACATGTTTTATCAGAAAGGGAACACACCGTTTCTTTCCTGGTGTGTTTCGCATGGGGCGAAACATTATGCCGATGGCCTGGGGATGCTGGTGGGGCAGGCTGCGCATGCAGTTTTACTTTGGCATGGCGTTTTGCCACAGGTGGAGCCTGTCATAAAAAGCATGCAACAGGAATTGTCGGCATGAATCAGGCGATCCAGTTTCCCGATCGGGAAGAATGGTGCACGGATGTTAACGCCGTTGTGTTTCCAGCGATGGTTCATGGTATGCAGTTAACATGTGCCATATCTGGAGAGATTATGGCGTCCCGCTTTGGCGGCGACACGCCTGAGCAGTGGTTGGAAATATTTCAACAGCATCGCTGGGATCTGGAAGAAGAAGCTGAAGCATTGATCCAGGCCCAGCAGGAAGATGCTCAAGGTTGGGTGTGGTTACTCTGACTTAAATACTCGTCTTTCCACTTAACATAGTTGTTAGCTGAATATTGTAAGCCTGCTTTCTCTTCATCGCTTAATGGACGGATTTGCTTAACCGGGCTTCCCAGGTACAGATATCCGCTTTCCAGGCGCTTGTTTTGTGGAACCAGGCTACCAGCCCCAATCATAACGTCGTCTTCTACGACTACGCCATCCAGCAGAATCGATCCCATGCCGACTAATACACGGTTGCCAATGATACAGCCGTGTAGCATGACTTTATGACCAACCGTAACGTCCTCACCCACGATCAGTGGATTACCCTGCGGATTAGACGTGGATTTATGCGTGACATGGAGAACGCTGCCGTCCTGGATGTTTGTACGGGCACCAATTTGTACATAGTTAACGTCGCCACGAATGGCAACCAGTGGCCAAATTCCGACATCATCAGCTAAACGAGCATCACCAATGACGACACTACTGGTGTCGATCATCACGCGATTTCCGATCTGTGGGAAAAGATCCTTATAAGGACGCAATACATCAGACATGTTTACCTCAACGAAAATAGAGCAGTAATGAAGACTTTGGTTGGATTATTGAGACTGTGCAAGTGGTTTAGCTATCAAAAATCAGTCAAATTGCGCAGGAATGTAGCGAAAGGAGTGAAAAACAAGCATTCAGAAAAAAAGATCCAAAAAATACTTGTGCTAAAAAATGGGATCCCTATAATGCGCCTCCATCGACACGGCGGATGTGAATCACTTCACGCAAACAGCTGGTTCGGTTGAAGAGAAAAACCTGAAAATGAGGGTTGACTCTGAAAGAGGAAAGCGTAATATACGCCACCTCGCGACAGA
>NZ_JAOWFE010000037.1:0-912135 GCF_030333815.1 Citrobacter sp. Cf136
CGGTAGTTCAGTTGGTTAGAATACCTGCCTGTCACGCAGGGGGTCGCGGGTTCGAGTCCCGTCCGTTCCGCCACTTATTAAGAGCCCTGAGCATTAGCTCAGGGCTTTTTCTTTGCCTGCAATTTAATTATTGCTACATCCGCAAAAATCCTCTGCATTTATCACTCTTTTTCTATAAAGAGCTGGAAGTCATAATCCTCTTAGTTGATGAACATAGTGATTAAAAAGAGGAATTCTATGGCTATCCCTGCATTCGGTTTGGGTACTTTCCGCCTGAAAGACGACGTGGTTATCGCTTCTGTTAAAACGGCGCTTGAGCTGGGCTACCGTGCTGTCGACACTGCGCAAATCTATGATAATGAAGCGGCTGTTGGTCAGGCGATTGCCGAAACCGGCGTACCGCGTAACGAACTGTACATCACCACCAAGATCTGGATTGAAAATCTCAGCAAAGAAAAACTGATCCCAAGTCTGAAAGAAAGCCTGAAGAAACTGCGTACAGATTATGTTGATTTGGTGCTGATCCACTGGCCATCTCCAGGAGATGCTGTATCTGTTGAGGAATTCATGTTGGCGCTGCTCGAAGCAAAACAGCAGGGACTGACTCGTGAAATTGGTATCTCAAACTTCACCATTGCGCTGATGGAAAAAGCCATTGCCGCAGTAGGCGCAGACAATATTGCGACCAACCAGATTGAGCTTTCTCCGTATCTTCAGAGCCGTAAGGTGGTTGACTGGGCGAAAGCACACGGTATCCACATCACCTCTTACATGACGCTGGCTTACGGTAACGCGCTGAAAGATGAAGTGATTACGCACATTGCCGCTAAACATAACGCGACCCCGGCGCAGGTTATTCTGGCATGGGCAATGGGGGAAGGTTACTCCGTAATTCCTTCTTCTACCAAACGTGAAAACCTGGCAAGCAACCTGCTGGCGCTGGAACTGCATCTGGATGCCGAAGATAAAAAAATGATCGCGGCACTGGACTGCAACGATCGTCTGGTCAGCCCGGAAGGTCTGGCTCCTGCCTGGGATTAATTGCCCGAGCCTGTGTATCCCTTACCCCTCTTTTACAGCTCCTTCGGGAGCTGTTCTTATATATTCACTTAAAAAGTCTATAAATGCACGAATACGTGTACTGACCGCACGATCGCTGTAGTAAACGGCGCTGAAAGGCATTTTTACCGGCAGACGTTTATCGGCCAGCAGTTCCACTAGCTCTCCCTGCGCGATCTCTTTATCTATCATATAATCTGAAAGACAGGCGATGCCGTTGCCGTTCAGGCAAAGCTGTTTTAGCGTTTCCCCACTGTTGGAAGAAATTCCACACTCGACCTCATGCAGCTGTCCGTCGCTACAGGCAATTGGCCAGGTATTGAGCGAAACCGGTTCGGAAAACCCCAGACACAGATGCTGTTTTAACTCCTCGACGGTCTCTGGTCTACCAAAACGAGCAATGTACTCCGGTGAGGCAATAATCTTGCGATAGCTGGTAAATAACGGACGCGCACGTAGACTCGAGTCAGTCAGTGTACCCGCTCGTATAGCAACATCCACTTTTCGTTCAATAAGATTGATGAATGTTTCCGAGGAGACGAGAGACAACGTCATCTCGGGATACCGCTCCCGGAACGGTTTGATTAGCGGCATCAGGAAATGCAACATCACCGGTGTTGCTGCGTCGATGCGCAGCAGGCCGCGCGGAGTATTACGCGACTCCATGATTTCCGTTTCTGCTGCAGCCATCTCTTGCAGTATCTGCTGCACCCGCCTGAAGTAGCGCTCTCCTTCCTCAGTGAGACTTAGCTGTCGGGTCGTTCGATTAAGCAAACTGACGCCCAGTTTCATCTCCAGCTTTTTTACTGCCCGACTGACCGCGGAATTGGCTTGTCCAAGCTGTTCTGCCGCCCGGCTAAAGCTGCCGCTTTCCACTACCGCTACAAAAATCGCAAGTTCTTCAGAGGTTGCTTTCATTTTTGCACCTGACGCAAAATTATATTGAGATTTTGAATATTTTTGTCATTAAAACATCCAGGCATACTGCGTGTCATCTGATTACTGATGTTACGGAGTTATTTATGCCTCTCGCTTTATTTGCACTAACAATTAGTGCCTTCGCTATAGGCACTACTGAGTTTGTGATTGTTGGTCTGGTGCCGACCATCGCTCAACAACTGGCGATCTCGTTACCTTCCGCCGGGATGCTGGTTTCCATCTATGCGCTGGGTGTGGCGATTGGCGCACCGGTACTGACCGCTTTGACCGGACGCCTGCCACGTAAACAGTTACTGGTTGCGCTGATGGTTCTGTTTACGGCGGGGAATTTGCTGGCATGGCAGGCTCCCGGGTATATGACACTCATTGTCGCTCGTCTGCTGACTGGGCTGGCACACGGCGTATTCTTCTCGATAGGTTCTACCATCGCGACAAGTCTGGTGCCAAAAGAGAAAGCGGCCTCCGCCATCGCTATTATGTTTGGTGGCTTAACGGTGGCGCTGGTAACCGGCGTGCCGCTGGGTACGTTTATTGGTCAACACTTTGGCTGGCGCGAGACTTTCCTTGCGGTATCAATGTTAGGCGTGATTGCACTGATCAGTAGCCAGTTGTTGATCCCCGCCAATATTCCCGGTCGTGCAGCCGCCAGCATTCGCGACCAGGTGAAGGTGCTGACTCATCCCCGTCTGCTGCTGATTTATGCCGTTACGGCACTGGGCTACGGCGGTGTATTCACGGCATTCACCTTCCTGGCACCGATGATGCAGGATCTGGCGGGATTCTCTCCGGCAGCAGTAAGCTGGATCTTACTGGGTTACGGTGTTTCAGTGGCTATCGGTAATATCTGGGGTGGTAAGCTGGCGGATAAGCATGGTGCCGTTCCTGCGCTGAAATTCATTTTCGCCGCGTTGTTTGTTCTGTTGATGGTTTTCCAACTGACGGCTTCTACGCAGTATGCCGCGCTGGCTACCATCCTGGTAATGGGGATCTTTGCCTTTGGTAACGTACCGGGGTTGCAGGTCTACGTGGTACAGAAAGCGGAACAATTTACGCCTAATGCTGTAGATGTGGCGTCAGGGTTGAACATTGCGGCGTTTAACATTGGCATTGCACTGGGTTCAGTGATTGGTGGACAAACGGTCGAGCATTATGGTCTGGCGCAGACGCCGTGGATTGGCGCACTTATTGTCCTGGTTGCTTTCCTGCTGATGGGACTCAGCGGTCGTCTTGATAAGCCCGCGCGCGTTGCTTTGGGGTAAATCATTGATGTAAGCGCCCACTTACAAAACAAACTGCAATTGTTCGTTGAAAGTGAGTGCTAAAATCCCTATAACAGAAGAACCAGTCCGGCTGCGGACTGGTTGACGTTACAGAGGTTTGAAAGTCTAAAGTGCGAAAAAACACCTATGCCATGCGTTATGTTGCCGGACAACCCGCCGAGCGGATTTTACCGCCGGGGTCGTTTGCGCATATTGGCCAGGCATTACCCGCAGGCGTTCCGTTAAGCAGTGAAGATCGCATTCGCGTGCTGGTATGGAATATTTTTAAACAGCAGCGCGCAGAATGGCAGTCGGTGCTGAAGAATTTTGGCAAAGATGCGCATCTGGTGTTATTGCAGGAAGCACAAACCACGCCAGAACTGGTGCAGTTTGCGACCGCTAACTATCTTGCTGCTGATCAGGTTCCGGCCTTTGTGCTGCCTCAGCATCCCTCTGGCGTCATGACGCTCTCTGCTGCTCATCCTGTTTACTGCTGTCCATTGCGCGAGCGTGAGCCTATTTTACGGCTGGCGAAATCGGCGCTGGTGACGGTGTACCCGTTGCCTGACACTCGGCTGTTAATGGTGGTGAATATCCACGCGGTTAACTTTAGCCTTGGCGTTGATGTCTATAGTAAGCAGTTACTTCCCATTGGCGATCAGATTGCTCATCACAGCGGTCCGGTGATCATGGCCGGCGATTTTAATGCCTGGAGCCGTCGACGGATGAATGCGCTGTACCGCTTTGCGCGTGAAATGTCGCTGCGCCAGGTTCGCTTTACTGACGATCAGCGCCGCCGTGCGTTTGGTCGCCCTCTCGATTTTGTGTTCTATCGCGGTCTGAACGTGAGTGAAGCCTCTGTGCTGGTCACCCGCGCATCCGATCACAACCCGCTACTCGTTGAATTCAGTCCCGGCAAACCTGAACAATAACGGTGTGTCAGGTCTGCCATAGGGCAGGCCTGTGATGGTTGCCCTTCATATTTCTCAACAACCGAAGGACAACACAATGACAACACGCTCTCACCATGACAACGTCGAAAAACAGTTTGGCTCTCAGGCTAATGCCTATTTAACCAGTACGGTGCACGCCTCTGGCCGTGACTTGCAACGTCTGGGGGAAAGGTTGTCGGCATTTCCACAGGCTCGCGTATTGGATATGGGATGCGGAGCAGGGCACGCCAGCTTTGTGGCCGCGCAACACGTAAAGCAGGTCATGGCTTATGATTTATCGTCGCAGATGCTTGAAGTGGTTGCTAAGGCGGCAAAAGACCGAGGTCAGGATAATATCGTCACACGGCAGGGGTATGCTGAAAGCCTGCCATTTGAAGATAACGTATTTGATGTGGTGATTAGCCGCTATTCCGCGCATCACTGGCATGATGTCGGGCGCGCGCTGCGGGAAGTGAACCGCGTTCTGAAGCCCGGTGGTGTACTGATTGTGATGGATGTGATGTCGCCTGGCCACCCAGTACGTGATATCTGGTTGCAAACCGTGGAGGCGTTACGCGATACCTCACACGTACGCAACTATTCCAGCGGAGAGTGGTTGTCGTTAATCAATGACGCCAATCTGATTGCCGATACCTTGTTAACCGATCGTCTGGCGCTGGAATTCAGTTCGTGGGTGGCGCGGATGCGTACGCCTGCAGCGTTGAGCGACGCGATTCGTGCCTACCAACAAAGTGCTTCTGCACAAGTGAAAGACTACTTTGCGTTACAGGAAGATGGTTCGTTTACCAGCGACACGATAATGGTTGAGGCACATAAAGCGGGATAAATAAAAAAGGCACTGGGGGGAAACCAGTGCCTTCATTTCTACAATGCTATCAGGAGTCCGGCATGTCGTTGTTTTTCACAAACAACGTTAGCTGATCGCCTGGCTGTAGATTATTCGTATCGCTGTTCCAGCGCATCACATCCTTGATGTTAACCCCGTGGCGTTTGGCAATACTCGAGAGCGAGTCGCCTTTACGCACACGATAGGTGATGCTATCGCTGTTGTTCGCCAGTCGCTGTGCGCTGCTACCAGCGCCCACCGTCAGATTCTGGCCTACTTTCAGCGACGACCCGCGCAGATTATTCCACTGCTTAAGGTCATTGATGCTCACGCCAAGACGTGAAGCGACGCCAGAAAGCGTATCGCCAGAGCGAACTTTGTAGCTACGGCTGTTCAGCGGCGTGTTATCCGCGACCAGCGTTGACTGCACGGCTGCAATTTCGCCTGAAGCCAGAGACTCACGCAGCTTCTCTGCATGCTTCTTTGGCACCATCACATATTGCGGGCCGCTGGCACCCAACGTGGAACCTTTCACGCCTGCATTGAAGGTCTTCAGCTTGCTGACGGAAATACCCGCCATATCGGCAACCTGAGCCATCTCAACCGGGCTACTCAGGCGAACACGTGCCAACGCGCGGCTTTCGTCTGTTGTTGGCAGACGTACGCCATAGCGTTTGCTGTTTTTGAGTATATCGCTCAATGCCAGCATTTTGGGCACGTATAGCTTCGTTTCCTGAGGCAATGGCAACGACCAGAAGTCAGTGGGTTTACCACGAGCTTTGTTCGTTTTGATTGCCTTCATGACACGACCTTCACCGCTATTATAAGCAGCAACGGTCAGCAGCCAGTCGCCATCAAACATCTTGTTCAGACGCTGCATCATGTCCAGCGCGGCGGTGGTGGAAGCCACAACGTCGCGACGTGCATCATAACTGCGGGTCTGTTTTAAACCATAATTGCGCCCCGTGCTCGGAATGATCTGCCAAATACCTGCGGCATTGGCGCCAGACGTTGCGTGAGGATCAAAAGCGCTCTCCACTATGGGTAGTAGTACCAGTTCCATAGGCATGTTACGTTTCTTAACCTGCCCGGCAATCCAGTACATATACGGCTCTGCCCGTAAAGTTACATCGTGGAGATAGCTCTTATTGCGTAAATACTTCTGTTTCTGTTCGCGAATCCGGCTGTTTTCCGGAATTCCCATCTTTAGCTCGTCACCAATGAAAGCCCACAAATCTTGATCAGCAGCGATAGATGTTCCGTCGTCCATCCATCGCGCCTGACTTGTAAACTTTCCTGCTTCCCCTTGACCAGCTGCAGAAAGGCTCTGTGCGTGTTGTTGGACGTTACCAGTATTCTGGCACCCAACAAGCAGGACAGAGGCGAGTAATATCGCTTTTGCCTTCATGTGTGTGTCAATAGTTGCTTAAAAGACGACCGATCATAACGGCGAAGTTTTCAAAAGGCAACCCGGAATTGTCAGAACGTATCTTTCTTTGACCTTAACCAGGCAAAACGCTCCTCAGGTTGTTGCAATATTGTTTCTTTGTTAATTTCATTAATTAAATCAATATCTTCCGTTCTTAAAAAAAGATTATTTCGCCGCTCATTTTTCAGAATTACGGGTAGTGTCATTTGTTTTTTTACGCGTAACTCATTAACTTTACGATAATATTCATTTATGAACGAATCGTGCGGGAGAATGCTTAAGGAAAACTTCATGTTTGCTAATGTGTACTCATGTGCGCAACAAATTAATGTATCGTCAGGAAGGGCGTTGATTTTTTTAAGTGATTGATACATTTGGGTTGCGGTGCCTTCGAAAAGTCGACCGCAACCGCCAGAAAAGAGTGTGTCACCACAAAATAAGTAAGGATGGCTAAAGTAACAGATATGTCCTAAAGTGTGACCCGGAGTAGCAATTACCCTAAATTCATGCCCCAAAACGAGTGCAATATCGCCATCTTCGACTATGTGTGTCGTTCCCTTATCTTGCGTTTCAGCCGGTCCGTATACCACTATTTGTGGGAAATGCTGCAGAAGTTCTTTCACTCCGCCCACGTGATCCTGATGATGATGGGTTAGCAGAATGGCTTCAGGCACCCAGTTATGCTCTGCAATGGCTTTCAAAACAGGAGCCGCTTCACCCGGGTCCACAATCAGACAATGCTGGTCATTATTTGACAAGACCCAGATGTAATTGTCCTGAAATGCAGGAATACTGTTAAGATTCATATATTACCTCTCAATGCGTAACGGAAGGTTGTGATGAAACCGGCAAGGATCCCTCAAACTGTCGTAGCGCCCGTTAGCTGGGATGATCTACCCTGGGGCGAACACTATCGTGAGGCGCTGGAGTATCAGCTTAACCCGTGGTTCGCAAAAATGTACGGTTTTCATCTGCTTAAGGTTGGTAATTTAAGCGCAGAAATCGATTCCGAAGCGTGCGCGGTTTCTCATCAGGTAAATGTTTCTTTGCAGGGTTCTCCCATGCAGGTGACGGCCGATCCTTTGCATCTTCCCTTTGCCGATAAGTCCGTGGATGTCTGTTTATTGGCCCATACGTTACCGTGGTGTTCTGATCCGCATCGCCTACTGCGTGAAGCCGATCGCGTGTTGATTGATGACGGTTGGTTGATTTTGAGCGGCTTTAACCCGGTAAGCCTGATGGGTTTGCGTAAACTGGTGCCCGTATTGCGTAAGACATCGCCCTATAACAGTCGGATGTTTACCCTCATGCGTCAATTGGACTGGCTATCATTACTGAATTTTGAAGTGCTGCACTATAGTCGTTTTCATGTTCTGCCCTGGAATAAGAAGGGCGGGAAAATGTTAAGCACCCATATCCCCGCGCTGGGCTGTTTACAGCTGGTGGTTGCGCGCAAGCGAACCATTCCGCTTACACTCAACCCAATGAAACAAAATAAAAGCAAAACGCCTATCCGTCATGCCGTTGGCGCGACCCGGCAATACCGTAAACCGGACGCTTAAGCCTCAGTCTGATACCCAATATCATCCTGAGTCGGGCTCATGGCCGCGGTGCGCGCAAGCTCATCGCAGCGTTCGTTTTCCGGATGGCCCGCATGGCCTTTAACCCATTCCCATTTGATTTGATGAGGGCCTAAAGCGGCATCGAGACGCTTCCACAGATCGACGTTCTTCACTGGTTTTTTATCTGCTGTTTTCCAGCCACGCTTCTTCCAGTTGTGGATCCACTGCGTAATGCCCTGGCGCACATACTGGCTGTCCGTGCTGAGTATCACTTCACACTGTTCTTTCAGGGCTTCCAGCGCAACGATTGCTGCCATCAGCTCCATGCGATTATTAGTTGTAAGGTTGTAGCCTTCGCTAAAGGTTTTTTCGCGCCCGCGATAGCGTAAAATCGCCCCATAACCACCCGGTCCGGGATTTCCCAGGCAAGAACCATCGGTGAAAATTTCTACCTGTTTAAGCATCTCTGGTAGACTTCCTGTTTTAGCAAATCGAAATCAAACGATAAGTCTGACATAAATGACCGTTATGAGCACTGGAATTACACGACAGATCGTCCTCGATACCGAAACCACCGGTATGAACCAGATTGGCGCCCACTATGAAGGCCACAAGATCATTGAGATCGGTGCGGTTGAAGTGGTGAACCGCCGCCTGACCGGCAATAACTTCCATGTTTACCTGAAGCCGGATCGGCTGGTGGACCCGGAAGCGTTCGGCGTACACGGAATCGCAGACGAATTCCTGCTTGATAAACCCACGTTTGCTGATGTAGCCGACGAATTTCTCGACTACATTCGCGGCGCGGAGCTGGTCATCCATAACGCATCGTTCGATATCGGTTTTATGGATTACGAATTCGCGAAGCTCAAGCGGGACATTCCGAAGACGAACGAATTCTGCAAAATAACCGATAGCCTGGCGCTGGCGAGGAAAATGTTTCCTGGCAAGCGAAACAGCCTTGATGCGTTGTGCTCGCGCTATGAGATAGACAACAGTAAACGAACCCTGCACGGCGCATTGCTTGATGCCCAGATTCTGGCCGACGTTTATCTGATGATGACCGGCGGGCAGACCACGATGGCGTTCTCAATGGAAGGCGACAGCCAGCAGAGGAATGACACGGGGATCCAGCGTATTGTGCGCCAGTCCAGCAAACTACGTGTTGTTTTCGCCACTGATGAAGAGTTAGCGGCCCATGAGTCACGCCTTGACCTGGTGCAGAAGAAAGGCGGAAGTTGCCTCTGGCGGGCATAGTTTGTACATTTACCGTATGAAAATGGCCATTCGGGTGATTTTTGCAGCAAACGATTAAAAAACGTGAGAAAAAGCGTTGACGAGGTGCGAGGCAATCCGTAATATTCGCTTCGTTCCCAAGCGGAACACAACGCGGAGTGGTAGTTCAGTTGGTTAGAATACCTGCCTGTCACGCAGGGGGTCGCGGGTTCGAGTCCCGTCCATTCCGCCACTATTCAGAAAGCCTGAATCAGAAATGATTCAGGCTTTCGTCGTTTTAACCCACCAAAAATAATAATCTCATTCTCACGTTCTATCGACCGCGCCCGTGCTTTCGGGTGGGCAACACATCAGGTCATCCTTAACCCGACGCATATCCAGAAGGCGATTAACTCGCGAAGTGATTCATCACGCAGGCGAAGCGGGGTGAAAAGTTATCGCCAATAAGAACCGTTTCCTCATTCAGGTGCTTTAGCATATACAGCTTGTCGGCACGTTCGTAAGCGTCAAAGAAAAGATAATCTATAGCATCCGTTGCTTCATCATCCGGGGATTTTTCGCGTCCGTCGGGGGTGAGCATAAAAACGCCGGCGGTATGGCCGAGTGGTCGGGCATAGCGAAAGAACAGTTTTCGGTTAACAGCAAACTCGCCATCATCACTTTTGAGTTTCCCTTGTACTGACAATGAGAGGTGTCCAGAGTTGTAGCTGGTGATCAGCATTATTCCGTGGAGTTCCTTTTTGGTGTTTTGGATGTCGAGTATCGACGTGAATTCCGAGGAACAGGAAAAACTGATTTCTTGTTTTTTCGCATTCCCGGCGATAATAAAAAAAGCGATAGTCGCCAGCCCAAAAATGGCAATCACGACTGACCATAGTAAAGGAGAGTGATCGCTTTCCTGCTTCATATCATTCCTCATGATGGCGATACTGGCTGATGCAATGGTAATAGCCGAGGTTTAGCCCACATTCAGCGGCAAACGACCACTCAACCAGATTATGGTTGCTCGCCCAGGTATTGAGATACAGATCTTTTGGATACGAACAGTTAGGGTTAATACCCACGGACTTGAAAATATCCAGCGCTTTTTTTTCGGTAATGGTGTCGGTGAGGGCGTTTCCTAATATATGCACTCGGCATTGCTCGTAGTCGATAGTCCGCAGGATCGCTGCGTCCGTCATAGCGATTTTATTGGGTATCCATGTTAACCACGCTGTCGCCAGCACGGCGATGCCGGTAATTAACGTTGTTATCATGACAGGCCACAGGTTTCGTTTCTTTTTCCTGGGCATCAATGCAACATTGGCTATTCTGGTGGGTGCTTGTGCTTCCTCCAGTTGCTGAATATTGATACTGGCGTCGCCCATCCGAAATCCTATTCGCGGAATGGTGACGATCAGTTCTGCAGGATGGCCCGTAGACGTTATTGCTTTGCGCAGAAATGAAATGTGCTGATTGAGATTAGCATCCGTCGCTCTGGCGCCATTATGCTGGAAAACATTCTGCAGAATTTCATCGCGCGAGGATATCTCTTTACCATTTTGCAACAGATAGAGCAGTAATTGTGTTGCCACATTATTCAATGTGGCCATTTCACCAGACGCCAGGTCTTTTAGGGTATTTTTATGTGGTCTGAAAACTAAGCCATCACCAATAATTACGGATTTGATTTTGTTTATTGGTATATGAGAAATCACTGATGTCTCCTTTAAAGCAGGATATCTCGCATTCGAGTGGGGGAAGCAATAGCATAACATAATTCATTTATAAAAAATGATTGTACTATAGAACTCTTTATTAATATTTATATAACAATCTTTTAATATATCTAATAGAATCCTCCTATGTCCTTCCTCTCTTTCACTATCTTATTGTCATTACTCGCTTTTGATACCTAATTTCATTTTTACAAAACTTTCATAAATACATTTTGCCTGTTCTTCTGGCTAAATAAAAAAATATTTGATAGATAAAAACTCTATAAAAATTATAAATAATAGCAATTAACACTGGGTGTGGTGTGTTTTTTGGCTGTTTTTTAGGTAAACGATCGCTCGACAGACAGTGTTACAACACGATTCCCTGAGTTTGATTAATACCGGATTTTTGCATTGTGTCATTTTTTCGTCGACTTAATATAAGTCCCGAAACAGCGTAAACACCTGTGGACGGTATTTCGGATGGAATACCAATGAAGTTCAAAATACGGGGTGGCTTGAGATGGATTGTTTGCAAGGATATGCACTACCGCCACCTGCAGATCAGGATTTCCCTTGCATTGATTGTCTGCGGAAATAGATCGTCGGAATAACCAAAAAAAAGATATAAGGTTAAGTAGTAATATGAAAATGAAAAACGTGGCTGTGGCCTGTGCGCTGATGGCGGGAATGACTTTTACTGCATCTTCTGCTTATGCTGCAAAAAATGTTGAACCGACTAACGGTAAAATTCACTTCACTGGTTCTCTGGTTAATTCCGCATGCGGTCTGGCCCCAGAATCCAGCCCGGTGCAGGTAAATTTTGGTGAAATCCCAACCTCTCAGTTAAAAGACAACCAACGTGCAGGCGTTAAGCATGCCAAAATCGTGCTGCAGGGCTGTGATACGACCGTCGCGAAAACGGCTACTGTGACCTATACCCCGGCAACAATTGATTCAGATAACAACGCGCTGGCCGCGTTCACCTCGGGTACTGCAAAGGGTGCGGGCATCGGTATGGTTGACAGCGGCAACCAGGACGTGGAATGGGGCAAAGCGGCCTCTCAGGTCAACATTACCGATGGCGAAACCGACATTGATTTCGTCGCTTACCTGCAGGCAAACAACGCATCTGCAGCGGTAACTCCGGGTGATTTCGAATCTACCGTTAATTTCCAGATCGACTACCAGTAACGATCTGCAGCAGGCGCAATTATGCGCCTGCCTAACCCTTCCTGCGAATAACTGAAAGGAAATGCGGTGATGCCTGGATGGCGTATTTTACTGCTTTTTATCTTTATATCGCCTGCATGGGTTTTGGCTGACACTCATCGTCTTGTCAGTACGCCCGGCAAAATGCGCATGCGGGGAAATATTATTGAAGCTGCCTGTTATGTCGATCCGCGCGACCGGTCGCTACTGGTTGAATTTGATGACCTCTCAGCCAGAGATATTTCCGGTAAACCTGAAAAAGTATCTGCGCATGATTTCAGCATTCATTTGCTGGGATGTTCCCTTGGGGATTCTCAACATCCGGGGAGTCTGTTTCAACGCGCCAATATTACCTTTTCCGGCGCACCCGATAGTGACAATCCTGATTATCTGAGCGTGCAATCGGAAACTGAAAATTTAGCGATAGAAATATATGACGGCAAAGGACAGCAAATTCATCTGGGTGAGCCATCACCGGACTATGCGCTTAACCCAGGGAAAAACACGCTCAATTTTACGGCTTATTTGATCTCCCGTGACGGAAGAATGACATCCGGCGAATTTACTGCGGTCACGCATTTTGTTGTGAATTATCTCTGAGCTGCACTGCAATTCGGGTATCTGAAGGTTTGCGAACGAAAATGATCACGCTGAAAACAGATAAAAAACGTCTGGCGCTTTTTATTGCTCTGGTCTGTGCCTCTTCATTTGTTGAAGCGGATGAGGCCATTGAATTTAATACCGACGTACTGGATGCCAGCGACAGGCACAATGTCGATTTGCAGCGTTTTTCCGAAGGCAACTTTGTGACTCCCGGAGAATATCTGCTGGATGTTCGTATTAACAGCCAGGAGATCCCTCAGCAGTCGATTCGTTATATCGTCGACCCTGCCAACCCGCATAAATCCATGGCCTGTCTGACGCCACAACAACTTGAATTACTGGCGCTCAAAGAAGAGGCGCTGACCTATATTCACCCGATCAGCGCGGCCTGCTATGACATTTCCCGCCTGCCGGGTGTGGTGCTGAATAATAGCGCCGGCGTACTGGACATTACCGTGCCTCAGGCATGGATGAAATATACCGATCCAGACTGGACGCCGCCGGAGCGTTGGGATAACGGTGTCGCAGGGCTAATTTTTGACTACAGCGTTTCAGGCCAGGCCACACATTACGAGCAGGGCGGCGATCGTTATCGCTCTCTGTCTGGCTATGGGCAGACTGGCTTTAACCTCGGCGCGTGGCGTTTTCGTGGCCAGTACCAAGCCAATTACGCTTCGGATGAGAACCGAGGGCGAATCGATTGGGATCAGATCTATGCCTATCGCCCGTTACCGATGCAGGCGGCAAAACTGACGCTCGGCGAAATCTACCTGAATTCTCAGGTTTTTGATTCGGTACGTTTCACCGGGGCGAACCTCGCCAGCGACGAACGCATGCTGCCGCCGAATTTGCAGGGCTACGCGCCCGAAGTACATGGCATCGCGCGCAGCAATGCGAAGGTCACTGTCAGTCAGCAGGGGCGTGTTATCTATCAAACCACCGTTCCTGCGGGGCCATTTAATATTCAGGATCTGCACGGCTCGGTACGCGGCACGCTGGATGTTCGCGTCGAAGAGCAGGATGGCAGTGTACAAACCTTTCAGGTCAATACGGCCGATATTCCTTACCTGACGCGCCCGGGCTATGTTCGATACAACGCCGCGGTCGGTAAGCCATCGCGTTATAACCACGACGTCCAGGGGCCTGCGTTTTATAGCGGTGATTTTTCCTGGGGGGTCAGCAATGCGTGGTCGCTGTATGGCGGCGCGTTGCTCACTGGCGATCGTTATAACGCCTGGTCGATGGGGATTGGGCGGGATTTGAGCTGGCTGGGTGCGCTGTCGGCTGACGCGACGCAATCCGTGAGTCGGGTGAAGCATCAGGCTGAACAAAAAGGGATGTCCTTTAAGCTCAGCTATGCCAAAACCTTTGATGAGTACAACAGCGCCATCACCTTTGCTGGTTACCGCTTTTCACAGCGTAACTTCCGCACCTTCTCGCAGTTCCTTGACGAGCAGTATGAAAATAACAACAGCGCCGGCAACGAAAAAGAGATGTACACCATCACCGGTAACAAGACCTTTTTTGCTGACGACCCGCAATTAGCGACCACGCTGTACCTGACCTATACCCACCAGAATTACTGGGATCGTGGCTCTCAGGATCGTTACGGGTTGTCGATGGGGCACAGCTTTTCGTTCGCAGGCATTCAGGGGATCAGCGCCAACCTTGCTGCTTACCGCTCTGAGTATCAGGGCAAACGGGACGACAGCCTTTCGCTGTCCATTTCTGTGCCATGGAGCGATGGCCGCTCCATGGATTATGAAGTGCAAAACAGCGGCAACCAGACCAGTCAGATGGTTTCGTATTCCGATAACCGCGACCGTAACAATCCATGGCGACTGCGCGCAGGGGTTTCCGGTGAAGGGCACACCGTGTTTGATGGTTACTACAAGCATCGCAGCATGATGGCTGAGCTTGAGTCTAACGTCAGCTGGCAGCAATCACGTTATTTCTCCGTTGGCGGCACGATGCGCGGCGGCTTTACCGCAACGCGTCACGGCGCGGCGCTGCATAACAGCCAGGCGTCAATGAATACCGCCAGGGTGATGGTTGATACCGACGGTGTGGCGAATGTACCGCTGAACGGTGAACAGGCGCACTCAAACCGTTTCGGTATTGCCGTCGTACCGGACGTCGTCAGCTATCACAGCTTTGATACCCGTATCGATGTGGACGCAATGGACGAGGATATTTCCGCGACCAAAGCCATCGTCACCAACACCCTGACGGAAGGCGCGATTGGTTATCAGCGCTTCGTCTTGGCGCAGGGGCAAAAAATGATGGCGCTGCTGCGCCTGAAGGATGGCTCTGTACCGCCGTTTGGTGCCGAAGTGTTTAACGCCAACGGTGTCAGCGTCGCCATGGTGATGGAAAACGGCATGGCCTGGATTGCGGGTGTGAATCCAGCTGAGCGTCTTTCTGTTGCCTGGGGCGGTCGTGCTCAGTGTCACTTACAGGTGCCGCAACAAATCAACCCGGAAGGTAACGTGCTGTTGCCTTGTGAATAATTTCAATAACCTGAATGAATTTTGTCATGAAAAATCAAGCTTTTTACTCCGTGCAGCGTTGGCTGAAACCCGTGGCCTGCGGTCTGCTTTTTATTGCAGAGATCAACGCCTCATGGGCGGGTATCGCACTTGACCGTACCCGCCTGACCATCACCGGTGATGCGCGCTCTGTCAGCGCGAACTTAACCAACACCAGTCCGAGCATTCCGTTTCTGGCTCAGTCGTGGGTGGAAGACGCCAATGGAACAAAAATTACTTCGCCGCTGATGGTTTTACCGCCGCTACAACGGATTAACGGCGGGCAAAAGGGCATTGCACGTGTGACGAAAACCAGCGGTATTAACGCTCTGCCACAGGATCGAGAAAGTCTGTTCTACCTGAACGTGCGCGAAATTCCGCCCAAGCCGGATAAGCCGAACGTGCTGCAGCTGGCGATGCAGTCGCGTATCAAACTGTTCTACCGTCCGACCGCCATCGTGCCGGAAACACCGGGCGCCGTGTGGCAAAACCAACTGGTCTTTCATAAGCAGGGCCTGCGCTGGAGTGTGGATAACCCAACGCCGTACTTCGTCACCTTGATCGGCTTAAGCCGCAAACCTGAAGCTCAGGGCGGCGACAGGCTGACTGACTTCCCTGGGGTTATGGTTTCACCAAAGTCATCTCGCGATTTCAGCGTGACCGACGGCAGCGTTAGCCAGTTCAGCATGATGTATGTGAACGATTTTGGCGGTCATCCCGAATTGAAATTCAGCTGCACAGGCAATGTGTGTAAAGCATTGCCAATGGAGCAACAGCCCCGGTAACAGGATTCGTAAATGAAAAAGATGCTTTGCGCTCTGCTGATGGCGGGCATGGCCTGCTCGGTTCAGGCCACAAGCGGTCGCCAGGATATGAGCAACGTGTCCGGTGAGTATGGCAATGTCCGCTTTCATGGTCGGGTATTCGTTTCGCCGTGCGTGCTGGATATGGCCTCCCGCGATCAGACTATCGATCTTGGTGATATTTCCGCCAGCCGATTTCGCCAGGGCGGCGATCGCAGCGATCCGGTATTGGTCACGCTGTATCTGAACGGCTGTTTAAAGGGCTCCGGTCATACCTTAAGGGATTTTCCCGGGCAGACCAGTGAGATGCCTGAGCTTGCTTACAGCACGGTGGAGCGTGGTGTTTCGATGACGATGATGGCTGAAGGCGCACCTGAAAACAGCGATTTGGGGCGCATTCGTGGCGATGTTCGCGGCGCGGGCATCCGGCTACTGACTGAACGTAAGCAGTTGATCCACCTGAATCAACCGCAACGCATGTGGATCCTCAAACCGGGCGATAACGCCATTCATTTTCTTGCCGCGCTGGAATCTTTTGGGCGAGAGGTGACCGCCGGAGAATTTAACGGTCTGGTCAGACTTAAGCTGGAGTATCTATGAGCGTATTGCGCAAAATGCTGCTGTGGGGGGTGCTGGCAGGCTGTCCTCTGGCCGGGCATGCATTTACACAGGGAGAAGGTGAGCCGGAAGGTGGGTCGCCGCATCAGTACGATATTGAACTGAACTCGCTGGATGTCAGCAAAAACCACGTGGGCGGCAGAACGGAGCCGTTCCCCTGGAATCTTGGCAGTTGGTATGTAGTGGATTTTCACTGCGAACAGGCTGACATCTCCCGACAACCGATTTACTACACCACCACGACCACGATGCCGCCTTCCAATCAGGGAGCGAACCGTTTTCGTCTAAACGAGTATCTGGATGTGGAAGTACAGGTGTGGGTCGCCGGGCGTTATAACAACTACGTTCAGGCACCTTTTACCAATTTTTCAAATCGTTATAACGATCATAGCTGCAAAAAGCGCAAAGGTTACGAGCGGGCTACCAACATAGAAAGTGGTTCAAAAGGGAAAGTGACGTTTATTGTCACAAAACCCATTATTAATGGCATCAATATTACCTCCCAGTCGCTGGTGGAGGTTGCTGGGCGCTTAGGGGATGCTGGTCCTACGCCGACAACGCCAATTTCCCGCGTGGTGATTAAATCCGGGCTGATTACCGTACCGGACAAATGCACCTTCAACCGGGGAGACAAAATCAGCATTGAGTTTGGCGATTTGCCAGGATCCGCTGCCCGGCTCAACGGCACTAACTATAGTAAGCCAATCCCTATACATGTGGTGTGTGAAGGCGGCAGCTTCGATCAGGGCGCGCTGAATATCAATCTTGGCGTGCAAACGACCACGGCGTCAGGCACGGCGGGATTTAACGGTAATCTCCTCGGCACGTTAAGCGGCGGACAAAAACGCGACGATCTCGGCATTATGCTTAAAGACGAGAGTGGTGGCACCGTCGTGCCCAATCAATTTTACAACGTGAAGGGGTTTTACCAGAATCAGGGCGACTGGAATCTCACCGCCGCGCCGGTGGCAAAGCCGGGCGTGGGAAGCGTGAAGGAAGGTGAATTTGAAGCCTCTGCCACCGTTGTCGCGCAGTTTCAGTAGGGGGATGTCATGAGATTCTCGGCGTTATTCGCGACCGGTATGTTACTGCTTGGCAGCATGGCACAGGCCGACACCAAACTGGTCGGCGGCGATATGTATTTTCACGGCACCATCAGAGCGCTGGCCTGCAGCCTTGCACCGGGTGGCGACAAAATCGAGGTCGATTTCAAGCAAATCGCGACGCAGGATCTCTATCTCTCGGGGCGCAGTAAGCCGGAAAAATTCAGCATCCAGTTACGCGACTGCAATCCTGAGGTTTTCCGTGGGATCTCGGTTACCTTCAGCGGTCGTGAGGATGCGGAGCTGGCCGATCATCTGGCGCTGGATAGCAGTGAACAAGGCGGCGCGTCAGGGATCGGGATTGGGATGAGCGAAGAGGACGGCACGGCAATCCGCCTTGATGAGAGCACATCAGTCAAAGAGATAACAGAAGGTTCGATGACGCTGAATTTTTTGGCGTGGGTCGCAGCGGAGCCATCGGCGATAAAAAATCAGTCTCTCGAATACGGTCCGTTCAGCGCCAGCGGGACCTGGACGTTGAACTACCAGTAGCATGATGAACGTACTGAATCGCATTGCGCCGCTGCCTGCGCAGAAATTATTGCTCGGTATTAGTCTGTTTTTCTGGTGTGGGGCCATGCATCTCTACTGGCCGAACAACGGCGGCAGCGGTCTGTCGTTGCCGCTTAATATTACGAGCTGGATCTACGCTGTTGTACTGGCTGCAAGCGCATTGATGCTGGCGCCTCGTCAACGCTGGCGCATCACTTTGCCAACTGCGGGTTTTACGATCGGGGCGTTCATCCTGATGTTGCTTTGCCTGCTAACACCTGACGTCAGGCAGGCCGAGGCACTACTGGTGGCGGGGGCGTTACTGGGAGGTGTGAGCGTCTATCTGGTCACATTGCAAATTCCTCTCACGGCAAACACCCTGACGGCACTGCTGGCCCTGCTATGGGGGGCGTGCGTGATTGAATGTCTGGTGTTTGTCTATCAGTACTGGCATTTGCCGGGCGTGGATTACTGGGAGTTTGCCTGGCGACGTGGTACACGGCCTTACGGCATTTTTCAGCAGGTCAACCTGCTGGCCAGCTTTACGGCCTGTAGCGTGTTGCTGTCAGCCACGCTCTTTTTACGGCTGCGCGACGGGTATCGAATTGTCATCGGGGTTGGCCTGGTGATGATGGGATTTGTGCTGCATGAATCCCAGTCGCAAACCGGTTACCTGTCTCTGGTAGTCGGTGAAGTGCTGCTGCTGGCGGTTTTCCCGGCGCAACGGCGTACGTTGTTACTACTCCTGTTGCCGTTGGCGTCAGGCATGGCGGCGGGGTCGCTCGTTCGCCATTTTTTGTCCGTTGCAACGGTCGATCACTTCACCACTTCCCAGGTGCGCTGGACGGTACTCAAAACGTCGTTGGCATTATTTGCCGAACGCCCGTGGACGGGGTGGGGCGTGGGCAGTTTTGCCGCCGTGTTTCTCGAACGTGCGGGACCGTTGGGGTTGAGCAGCATCTCGCATCCGCACAATGAACTGGTGTTATGGCTGGTGGAGGGCGGTCTGGTTGGGCTGGTGGGAGCGCTGTGTTTTATTGCGAGTGGTTTCTGGCTCTGGATGCATGGAAATCGTTGGCGTCGCGCCTGTCTGGTGGCGGCGCTGCCGGTGGTGATTCATATGCTGACGGAATACCCCGTCAGGCAGTCAACGCCGCATTGGCTACTGCTGATCCTGTTGCTTCGATGTGCAGACAGCGACCGAGCTGGAATACGCCTGGTGCTTACGTCGACGTGGCTGATTCGCGCGCCAGGGGTTATCTCGCTACTGACCGTCGCGCCATTGCTGCTTCTCACGCTGCATACGCAACAGCAACTGACGCTGGCGGAAAGGCAGTCATCGCAGTGGCATCTTGCCGAATCGCTCCCTGTAGGAGGCTGGCTTCTTACCAGTCGCTATCGGTTTGATGTCCAGATGGGGTATCTGCAACGGTATCAGCGTACCCGGGACGCTCGTTGGCTGGAGGCGGTTCGCCGCTGGGCGCCTGACTATGTGCGCGTTCACCCAGACCCTAATGTCTCCTTCACGCAAATCTTGCTGGCGTTGCAACAGCGCGACCTTGTCGAGGCGCATCGTCTGGCGACGCGCTTTTGCCTGATATACCCGAACGATCGCCGTATCCCGTGGCTGCAGGATGCACGACGTCCTTTTAATAAAATAATGGAATGATATGAACAGATTCAGCGAACAGGCCCGTTATGTGCCAGAACTTCCCCGCAACGCCGAACTGCTGCAGATCACTGGGATCCGTTTGCAGCGCATTCATTTTTTTGATGACGTATCGCTGGATGTCTGTGAAGTGTTAAGTCAGGTACGCACTCCGCTCCCACTGGATTTGTTTTTCAAGCACCTTTCAATTGCGGCAAAACAGCAGCTTTTTCTATGGCAAATGCAACGGGTGCTGGCTCTTTCTGGAAGCTATTCGTTGAATTTATCCGTCAGGATGCTGACCTGTCTATCATGGGTCACGCGTCTCACAAAGCAGGTGCATCAGGGGCGGATTGTTATTGAGATTCAGGATCCGGGCTCCATGATGCGGCTGGAGAAGGCAGAGCAGCAGGCCGTATGCATCGCCGTAAAAACGCTGGTGCGTCACGGGTTTCGCGTGTGGCTGGATGATGTTTCACCTGAGCTATTTTTTGTCTGGCGGCTGTCGGGCATCCGTTTCGATGCCATCAAAATTGAAAGTGGAATGTTTCATCAGTTCAGAACATCGGAGTGGCAGTTGAGGGTTCTGGTCAATCAGTTTCGTGGGCTGGGTGAACGGGTTGTCATTGAGGGGGTAGAAACGCCACAGGATTATGCCATTTGCCGTATGAGCGGCGCAGATGCTGTACAGGGTTTTCTGTTTGAACAGGCGATTTTACCGAAAAGCCTGAATCATTGCTGATCCAGGCTCTGGCAATTACTCGCTTAGCGTCTGGGCGATGTCTTTTTGCACCTGCTGGCGCTGTTCTGGAGTCAGCACTTTGTTCAGGTCAAAATAGTATTTCACGCGATAATAACGCGCCTGCTGTTCGATGTTGCTGAATGCCGAAAGCTGTTTTTTGACGGCTGCTTCATCCCACTTCCCGGACTTGATGACGTCAATCAACGCGCCGTCTTTAACATCCTTCACCGAAATCTGGCTTACGTTGGTTTCAAGCTGCTGGTGCAGTTTTTTAATCTGCGCAACCTGGTCAGTGCTCAACTTAAGATGTTGTACTATCGGATCCTGGGCTGGAGCCGGAACATTAGATGTGGTTGCTGCAAGCGTGCTAAAAGAAGCGCCAGCCACGGTAACTGCCAGCAAAGTCATGCGTAAGAAGTTCTTCATGTCGAGATCCTGATAAGGGAATTATTAACATTGTCAGTCACTCGCTGGTTACGAGTGATTATCTTTTGCAGGATACGATGCCCACCGCATGTCGCCACGCGAATTTGTTTTGCGGTTGGTTACGGAGTGAAACAATCCCGCCACGGAAAAACGTTGTGCAGCGGGAGTTAAGGCGATAGTTATAGCGTGAACGGGTCGGCGTCCTGCCAGGCGGGAAATTTCTCGCGATATTCACGCAGCGCTGAGAGAGACAGTTCTGCGTCAATGCGTGTGGCCTGATGCGGCTCGGCGGTGGCGATAATCTCACCCTGCGGATTAATCACCCGGCTGTCACCGCGATAATGATGCCCGTTACCGTCAGTGCCCACGCGGTTACATCCTGCTACATAAGCCTGGTTCTCAATCGCTCGTGCGGCGAGCAAAACCTGCCAGTGTAGCGAACGCGGCGCAGGCCAATTGGCAACATACAACGCAAGGTCGTAATCGTTGCGATTGCGCGACCATACCGGAAAACGCAGGTCATAACAGACCAACGGCAGAATGCGCCAGCCGCGCCATTCAACAATAACGCGCGTGTCACCCGCCTGGTAATGCTGGTGCTCATCCGCCATGCGGAACAGATGGCGCTTGTCGTAGAAATGCACATTACCTTCGGGTTCAACCAGCAAAAAACGATTCACCGGCCCCCGTTCAGACTGTATCGCCGCGCTACCTGCTATCAGGGCATTTGTCTGCTGCGCTTTGCTACGCATCCAGCTTACAACTTCTTCTTGCGACAACGATTTATTTGCCGCTTCCATGGCAAATCCGCTGGTAAACATCTCAGGCAATACAATGACATCACGTCCGGCGACGGTTTCCAGTTGTCGGTCAAAATGGCGCAGGTTGGCCGGGCCATCCATCCAGATCAATGGTTGTTGCAGCAGAGTAATTTTCAAACCAGGCACGATCGAGGCTCCTCGTTGAACAACATTTTGACACTGTAGCATGAGCATTAATGAAAATGTGGCAATAAAAAGCCCCGCATTAAGCGGGGCTAAACGTCGTGCGAGTGTCGTTATGCGGCTTCGACTTTACGCACTTTCTCTGGCAGCTTTACCGGCTGAGTCGCCAGCTCCTCGGGTTCAAAGTCATCCACGTTGATACTGCGCAGGCGGCTCGCTTCGGCTTTCACCAGAATCGCGGCTTCATCTTTATCAATCAGCCCTTTCGCCAGCGCATTGTGCGCCAGTTCGTCGAGACGGGTAAATGGCAGGTTTTTACCCAACTCTTTACAGATCCGCTGGTGGATTGGGTCGGCTGCAATCACGTCCAGCAGCGCCTCTTCCAGCAAACCAACCGGGTTATGCTCGCTTGGCGTCAGATATTGACCGCGACCAATACGAGAACGAGTAGCGCTTGGAACCTGCAAAATCTTCGCGACTTTATGATCCAATTTGTCAGACGGTGCATGGTAGTGGCGACCGGTAGGGAAGATAACCACATTCAGCAAGCCCGCGACCAGACGGTTCGGGAAGTTCTTCAGCAGATCGTCCATCGCCTGTTCCGCTTTGTACAACGCATCCTGAACGCCCCAGTGAACCAACGGCAGGTCCGCTTCATGACGGCCTTCGTCGTCATAACGCTTCAGCACCGCGGAGGCCAGATACAGCTGACTTAACACATCGCCCAGACGTGCGGAGATACGTTCACGACGCTTCAGACTACCGCCCAGTACAGCCATCGACACATCTGAAAGCAGGGCCAGGTTGGCGCTCAGACGGTTCAGGTGCTGGTAGTAACGTTTGGTCGCATCGCCAGTTGGCGTGCTGCTGGTTAAACCACGCGTCAGGCCAAGCCAGAAGCTACGCACTTTGTTACTGCCGACGTGACCGATGTGTTTGAACAGCAGCTTGTCGAACGCATTCACATCGTTACTCTGTGCCGCAGCCATCTCTTCCAGAACATACGGATGGCAGCGAATCGCACCCTGACCGAAGATCATCATGCTACGGGTCAGAATGTTGGCACCTTCAACGGTAATAGCGATTGGCGCACCTTGATAAGCACGGGCGAGGAAGTTGCTTTCGCCAAGCATAATGCCTTTACCGCCAGTGATATCCATCGCATCGATGATTGACTGCTGTCCGCGGTGGGTGCAGTGATATTTCACGATGGCCGACAACACCGCCGGTTTTTCACCTAGCATAATGCCGTAGGTAATCAGTGATGCTGCAGCGTCCATCACGTAGGCGTTACCGGCAATACGTGCCAACGGCTCTTCAATACCTTCCATCTTGCCGATAGAGATTTTGAACTGGCGACGAATGTGCGCATACGCGCCGGTGGCCATCGCGACCGATTTCACGCCGCCCGTCGAGTTAGATGGCAGGGTAATACCACGTCCCACAGACAGGCATTCCACCAGCATGCGCCAGCCCTGACCGGCCATTTTCGGACCACCGATGATGTAATCAATTGGTACAAACACATCTTTGCCCAGTGTCGGACCGTTCTGGAACGGCACGTTTAGCGGGAAGTGACGACGCCCAATTTGTACACCTGGCGTTGAGGTTGGGATCAGCGCACAGGTAATGCCAAGATCTTCTTCGCCACCCAGCAGTTTTTCCGGGTCGGAGAGTTTAAATGCCAGACCCAGCACGGTAGCGATAGGCGCCAGCGTGATATAGCGTTTGTTCCAGGTCAGGCGCATACCCAGCACCTGCTGGCCCTGCCAGTCGCCCATACAAACCACGCCGGTATCAGGGATCGCGCCTGCGTCGGAGCCGGCTTCCGGGCTGGTCAGAGCAAAGCATGGGATCTCCTGACCGCGAGCCAGACGTGGCAGATAATGATTTTTCTGCTCTTCGGTGCCGTAATGTTGCAGCAGTTCGCCTGGGCCTAATGAGTTAGGCACGCCAACGGTGATCGCCAGGATCCCGGAAACGCCGGAGAGTTTCTGTAGAACGCGAGCCTGAGCATATGCTGAGAATTCCAGCCCGCCGTACTCTTTCTTAATGATCATCGCGAAGAAGCGGTGTTCTTTCAGATATGCCCACAGTTCCGGCGGAAGATCCGCGAGTTCGTGAGTGATCTGGAAGTCGTTCGCCATGCGGCACGCTTCTTCCACTGGACCATCAATAAACGCTTGCTCTTCAGCAGTCAGATGCGGCTGAGGATAGTTATGCAGTTTTTTCCAGTCAGGCTTGCCCTGGAACAGGTCACCTTCCCACCAGGTCGTACCGGCATCAATCGCTTCTTTCTCAGTACGCGACATCGGCGGCATGACTTTACGGAAACCGCGGAACACCGGTGCAGAGATCATAGATTTGCGCATCGGCGTAAAGTTAAACGGTACGAGAATAATGGCCAGAGGAACCAGCAGCCAGACTGACCACAGGCCAGCCACGCCAAGCGCAGCCGTCCAGGCGAGCAAAATTAAGCTGCTGAGGAATAAGCTCACGCGGTGATAAAACAGAACGCTGAGCAGAACAACCGTAGCGATAATACTCAAAATCATCATAACGAAAAGCTCCCTTGCTTGTAGGAGGTCTGACCACTTGTGATGATATGGTTGTAGTGGATGTAAATTCTTTTAGCAATGTGTTTACAAAATAATTACAACAAAGCTCACATTGTTGCTGTTTTAACCGGCACAAAAAATCAAAAGCCGTAACCATTCCTGTGGCTTGTACTTCTCGCTGGTAGCGCTATCCGGTACACTGCACCTTGTCATTTACATTCATGCTGAAGGATATCCTCATGTACCAGGATCTTATTCGTAACGAACTGAGCGAAGCGGCGGAAACGCTGGCTAATTTTCTTAAAGATGACGCCAATATTCACGCCATTCAGCGCGCGGCGGTCCTGTTGGCAGACAGCTTTAAAGCCGGCGGTAAGGTACTCTCTTGCGGTAACGGCGGTTCCCATTGCGACGCGATGCACTTTGCCGAAGAGCTGACCGGACGCTATCGTGAAAACCGTCCTGGTTACCCTGCTATCGCTATCTCTGACGTCAGCCATATCTCCTGCGTCAGCAACGATTTCGGTTACGATTATGTGTTCTCTCGCTACGTAGAAGCCGTGGGTCGTGAGGGAGATGTCCTGTTAGGCATCTCGACTTCGGGTAATTCCGGTAACGTAATTAAAGCGATTGCCGCAGCGCGTGAGAAAGGGATGAAAGTTATCACCCTGACCGGTAAAGATGGCGGCAAAATGGCGGGCAGCGCGGATATCGAAATTCGCGTGCCGCACTTTGGCTATGCTGATCGTATTCAGGAAATTCATATCAAAGTGATCCATATCCTGATCCAGTTGATCGAAAAAGAGATGGTTAAACCATAAGAAGACGATTGCCGGATGGTGGCTGAAGCCTTATCCGGCCTACATGAGCGCCATGTAGGCCTGATAAGCGCAGCGCCATCATGCAGTTCACGGTTTTAAGGTAGGTGATGTATGTGCGAACTGCTCGGGATGAGCGCCAATGTGCCAACCGATATCTGCTTTAGCTTCACCGGGCTGGTCCAGCGCGGCGGAGGTACCGGGCCGCACAAAGACGGCTGGGGTATTACGTTTTATGAAGGTAAGGGCTGCCGTACGTTTAAAGATCCGCAACCCAGCTTTAATTCGCCTATCGCCAAACTGGTACAAGACTATCCCATCAAATCCTGTTCCGTGATTGCCCATATTCGTCAGGCGAATCGTGGAGAAGTTGCGCTGGAAAATACCCATCCATTTACCCGTGAACTATGGGGACGTAACTGGACGTATGCCCATAACGGGCAACTCAGCGGTTATAAATCACTGGAGACCGGTAATTTCCGCCCGGTCGGTGAAACCGACAGCGAAAAAGCCTTCTGCTGGCTGCTTCACAAGCTGACGGAGCGTTATCCGCGCACGCCTGGCAATATGACGGCGGTGTTTAAATATATCGCGATGCTGGCAGGAGAACTGCGGGAGAAGGGCGTCTTCAACATGCTGTTGTCTGACGGACGTTATGTGATGGCCTTCTGCTCGACCAATTTGTTTTGGATCACGCGTCGTGCGCCGTTTGGCGTGGCGACATTGCTGGATCAGGATGTGGAGATTGATTTTAGCTCAGAGACCACACCCAATGATGTGGTCACCGTGATTGCCACTCAACCGTTAACCGGCAATGAAACCTGGCAAAAGATTATGCCAGGCGAGTGGGCATTATTTTGTCTCGGGGAGCGTGTAGTTTGATGCCAGTTGCGGCTGAACGACTTCGTGGCTCAACGGCTTGCTGACGACGTAACGACCATCGACGACGGAAACGGTCGGTGGCTTACGCGTTTGTTCAAAGTAATCGTATCCTGGCTTTAACTGGGCCCAGAAATCTTTGTAATACGAAAACTTATGGCGCTGCATGTTGGCATCGGTCATGCGGAACGGATAAATGCTGACCTGCACACTGGATTGCCCGAACACCAGCGCGCCGGTGACAAACTGGAAAATCTCATCAATGCCGTTATCGGTCATCGCGTAGCAGCCGACGGAAACGCAGGCGCCGTGGATCATCAGGTATTTACCTTCATAACCGTGTGCGCGATCGTAGGCATTAGGGAAACCAATGTTAATCGCTTTATAGAAGCGGCTATCCGGTTTCAGCTGTCCACGCTGAACGCTGTAAAACCCTTCCGGACTTTTGAAATCACCCTGACGCTGTTTCGGCCCTAAGCCACCGGAATAATTACAGATCTTATAACTGTCGAGCAATTGATACTGTTCGCCCATCTTGACGTACAGATCCAACGTTCGCTCTTCTTTGAAGATCTGGATATAAACGGGGGAGCCCATTAATTGCTGCTTATATTCTTTGCTGACAGGCGTAGTCGGGCTGCTGCTGCTCAGCAAACCGGCAAACGAAACGCACGGCAATAAAAGCATCGCAAGAAAAAATGCGATTTTACGCATACTGCTTATTCCTTGATAAAACGATTACACACGCCAGGACGGCAAAAAGAGTCCCCAAATCGGATAAATCTGGATCTGGAGCGCTCACATTAGCACCAAGAGAGTTTTTCGCAAGTCTCTCGTGCGGCGTTTACACTTTAGTTTTTCTTTATACGGAAAATTGTGCTTAAAGGCAGTCAGACACTGGCTTGTTTTGCTGGTTAGCACACTGCATTTCGTCTTATTAGTGAAGAATGTCTATTCTATTGAATTTAAAAAATTAATTATTTAATAATCGAATATTAAAAAGGAATGATGGGCAATAGCGGTAGACTGCGGCGAACGTGTTTGACCAGGTATTCTTCTTTTCATGTTTTTTGTCTCTGCACCCCGTTGCTTCTTGCCGGGTCTGCTGTCTTTGTGTGTTGTGCTGTCTTTACCGTCTGTCGCCAAAGTTCAGCCCCATTTATCTGACGCCCATGTAAGCTATGCGGCGCACTTGCGGATGCGTAACCGCGCCCGGCTGCTGAAGCAGTATCACGCACAGGTAAAAAAGCAGGCAAGCTACGTGGTGGAAGGCAACGCAGAAAGTAAAAGCGCGCTGCGCCAGCAGAACCGAGCGCTGATTAAACAGCACCCGGAGTGGTTCCCTGGCCCACTAAAAGCCAGCGACCATCGCTGGCAGGAACTGGCTGAGAATGACCATTTTCTCAGTAGCAATCATCTACACAATATCACTGAAGTGGCCATCCACCGACTTGAGCAACAGCTCGGTAAACCCTATTTGTGGGGCGGTACCGATCCGGATGAAGGGTTTGACTGTAGCGGGCTGATTTTTTATGCCTACAACAAAATCCTGGCAGCAAAATTGCCCCGGACAGCGAATGAAATGTATCACTATCGACGGGCTACTATTGTCGCTAACCGCGATCTTCGCCGTGGTGATTTAGTGTTCTTTCATATTCACAGCCGGGATATTGCCGATCATATGGGCGTCTATTTGGGGCAGGGACAATTTATTGAATCACCGCGGACGGGAGAAACAATTCGGGTGAGCAATTTATCCGATGACTTCTGGCAGGATCATTATCTTGGCGCTCGTCGTATTCTTACGGAAAATACGATTCTGTAATCAAAAAGGCGGTGTAATGACACCGCCTCGGCAGGCGTTAACTTAACGCCCCCATGATCTTTAATTCCAGTTCATCCGGAACTTCGTTATAAGACAACACCTGTAGGCCCGGGGCAAACAGGCGCGCATAGCGCGCGAGCAAAGGACGTAACTGCGGTGCGACCAGCAGCACAGGCTCTTTCCCCGCCGCTTTCATCTGTTCTTTTATCTGCGGCATATTGGTCTGAAACTGATTCAGCATATTGGGATCGACCGGCACGCTATCCAGCACCACTTTTCCACTTTGCTGAGCCTGATTCACCACATTCGCCAGCAGATTCTCCAGTTCACTGTTCAGCGTATATACGGCCAGCTCATCTTTGCGCACAAACGGGTGGGTAATGCTGCGACGTAGCGCCAGACGCACATCTGCCGTTAACAAAATATGATCTTTGGTCACGGTGCTACTGGCGACAAGTACGGTGGCTATGGTGACGATATCGCGCAATGACACACCTTCGATAAGCAGCGCCCGGTACACTTTCAAGAGCTGGCTGTAATTCAGCGCTGCGCTCAAATCTTCCGCCAGACGTGGCGCCATAGAAGAGAGGCGGTTATGCAACTGCGTAATATCATCGTAATTAAATAGCTCTGGAATATAGTTACGAATGATCTTATTCACATGCGTCGCAATGACGCTGGCACTATCAATAACCTGGTACCCCATATTTAACGCTTTAGCTTTTTGCGCCGGAACAATCCAGGTGACCGGCATACCATAGGCTGGATCGTGGCCTAAAACACCGTCGATCTCGCCATAGGTTTCACTGGAGGGCAGCGCCATCAGCTTATCTGCGGGAATATCGGCTTCATCGGCCTTGATCCCATTGATAAAAATGGCGTACTGGGTCGGTTTAAGGCGGAAGTTTTCGCGGATGCGAATTTCCGGCAGCAGTACGCCGTTCGTGTCTGAGATCACCTGTCGCACACCGCGAATGCGTTGAGTGAGCGGATTCCCTTTGGATTTATCGACCAACGACACCAGCTTATATCCCAGGCTTAGGCTGATAGGTTCTATTAAGGGGATGGTTTCCCAACTGACCTGCTGCTCGGTGGTTTCAGCGATGGTTTTGGTCAGCGTTTCGAGATTTTTCTCGTCGGTCTCAGCCACCTTCGGTCGCTTGCTCATGCGCCAGGCGGTGAATCCCAGCAGGGCGCTGAAAATCAGGAAGGGGAAATGCGGCATCCCCGGCACCACTGCCAGCACAAACATTATGCTGGTGGCGGTATACAGCACGGAGGGGCTGGCCAGCAGTTGGCTACGCACGTCCGTGGCAATATCGCCGCTGTCGCTTACGCGGGTGACGATGATCGCTGCAGCTGTCGACAACAGCAGAGAAGGGATCTGGGCGACCAGGCCGTCACCGATGGTCATCAGGACGTATTGCTGGAAGGCGGCTTCGGCGCTTAAATCGTATTTAAAGATCCCGATACAGACGCCGCCGATCAGGTTGATAGCCAGGATCATCATCCCGGCGATGGCATCGCCGCGCACGAACTTTGACGCACCATCCATCGCGCCATAGAAATCCGCTTCGCCCGCTACGTCTTTACGTCGCGCTTGCGCCTGCGCCTGATTAATCAGTCCTGCGTTCAGATCGGCGTCGATCGCCATCTGCTTACCGGGCATGGCGTCCAGCGTAAAGCGGGCAGAAACTTCGGAGATACGCTCCGCACCTTTGGTCACTACGATAAAGTTAATGATCATCAGAATGATGAACACCACAAAACCGACGACAAAGTTACCGCCGATCACCACCTGACCGAAAGACTCAATCACCTTACCGGCAGCGCCTGCGCCCATATGCCCATGCAGTAACACCACGCGTGTTGACGCCACGTTCAGCGTCAAGCGCATTAAGGTGGTGATCAGCAAAATGGTCGGGAACAGACTGAATTCGAGCGGGCGTTTTGCGGAAACGGCCACCAGCAGCACCATCACCGCCAGCACGATGTTAAAGGTGAACAGAATATCCAGCAGGGCCGGTGGTAACGGCAGGATCACCATCGCCAGGATACACAGTATGACCAGCGGAATGCCGATGTTACCGTTACGCAGCAGCGCGAGGAATTGTTTAGTTGTTTTCGGCATCCAGTTTAAGAACCTCTTTTGGAATGGAAATATGTCTGTTCAGAGAAGGGCGGGTTTGGGAACCATCACGCCAGTGTTTCATTTGCAGTACATAGGTCAGGACGTGTGCAATCGCCCGATACAGTTGAAATGGGATCTGTTGATTCACCTGGGTGGTGTAATAAACGGAGCGTGCCAGCTTAGGAAACTCAACGATTTCAATATTGCTTTCTGCCGCTACCTGCCTGATATACAGCGCGATTTCATCGGTGCCTTTGGCAACCACGAAAGGCGCTGCGGCGCGTGACTGGTCGTACTGTAGCGCCACGGCATAGTGGGTTGGGTTGGTGATCACCACATCGGCTTTTGGCACAACTTTGCGAATTTGCCCCATCGCCATTTGCCGTTGCAGGCGACGGATCCTGGCCTTAACCTCGGGTTTACCTTCCTGATTTTTATACTCTTCTTTCACTTCCTGTTTCGTCATCTTCAGCCCTTTGGTGAACATTTTTTTCGCCAGAGGGACATCGATCAACGCAAAGAAAACAAACAGTATGACAAAGTTGCGCATGATGCTGCTGTACAGCGCCAGACCATCGCTGATGGCCTGTTTGAAATGAAGCTCTTGTAAGCCGAGAAACGCGGCAACGTAATTGCGTACGCTGATCCATAGCATCACCAGCAGCACTATCGCTTTGAGCGTCATCTTGCCGGTATCCACCAGATGATCGGTAGAAAACAGGCGACCAATCCCTTTGAGCGGGCTTAATTTGCTAAAGTCCGGCAAAATTTTCTTCGGCAGGAATAGCCAGCCTCCCGGAACCAGTGAGGCAAACAGCGCGGCAACCGGCATGGGTAACAGCGTCAGGATGAATTTCCCCAGAATCAGCAGATGGTGTTCAAGGAACTGACCGATGATGTCCGGGTCATTAATGTTCTGCGCGTACTGATGCACGCTGATAAAGCTTTCACGCACGAAATCTTCGTACCAGGGAAAGCTGCTGGAGATCACCATAAACGCGGCAAACAGACTGGCGGCAAGCCCCATATCTTTTGAACGCGGTATTTGTCCCTCTTGTCTGGCCTTACGAAGTTTTTGCGCCGAGGGTTTTTCTGTTTTTTCTTCGCTACTGTTATCCGCCATAGTGCCCCTTCAGCGCGTCAAGCTGCTGTAAGACGAAATTCGCCAGGTGCAAATAGTGGTCTGGCAGGTTGTAAAGCAGAGTCGCAAAGCAGATCAGGCCCGCCAGCATGTTAATGGGAAAACCTAATGAGTACAGATTGAGCGGCGGCGCAATACGGTTTAGCAGACCAAAGCAGCCCTGAACAATCAGCATGATAAAGGTTGTCGGCAGCGCCAGCAGTGTGGCGGCGGCGAATACCCAGCCCAGCGCCAGAGAAATCGTGCGCAGAGATTGCGGATGCAACGCATTGCCAATCGGCCAGTAAGTAAAGCCTTTGAATAAAATGCTCACCAGCAGCAGATGCCCATCCATGGCAAAAAACAGTATCACCGCGTAGATGTTGATCATTTCCGCCAGTACCGTCGTTGACGCGCCGCTGCTGGGGTCGTTCATCACCGCCATGCTCATCCCCATGTTAAAAGAGAGGATTTGGCCCGCCAGTTGTAGCGCTAAAAATAAAAACTGCAGCATCAGGCCGAAAAGCATTCCCCACAGAAACTGCTCCGTGGTCAAAATAATACTGTTCATCGACAGCAGGCTGGTGGGCACCGGGTGGGGGATAAGCGGCGTAATGATAAAGGCCAACGCCAGTGACAAAATAATGCGTATACGTATGGTCAGCGCGGCATTATCCAGTACTGGTGCGTAGTGAATAAACGCCATAATGCGCACGAAGGGAAACCACATTCCCAGTATCAGATTACTTAACTGTGTAATATCGGTTTCGCGCATGTCAGTGCACCAGAATGGCGGCCTGAGTGAACAGATGCACGCAGAGATCGCTCAACTGGACGATCATCCATTTTCCGCAAATACCCAATACCGCGAGGGTGACGATTAGCCTGGGTAAAAAACTAAGCGTTTGTTCGTTAATCTGCGTCACAGCCTGAAAAATGCTGACCAACATACCGACCAGCAGGCTGGGAACGACCAACACACAGACTAAAATGATCACAACTTTTATACCGCTGGCAACGATGTCTGCGGCTACATCAATGGTTAGCATGTCTGATCTCCGTTAGCCCAGTCCCAGACCGCGAATGCTGGAGGTTAGCGTCCCAACGGTCAGCGCCCAGCCATCAATAAGCACAAACAGCATTAGCTTAAAGGGCAGCGAAACGATCAGCGGTGACAGCATCATCATCCCCATCGCCATCAGTACGCTGGCGACGATCAGGTCGATCACCAGGAACGGAATGTAAATCATGAAACCTATCTGGAAGGCGGTTTTGAGTTCGCTTAGCACATAGGCGGGAACGATAATGGAGAGATCCTGATCGACTGCATTCCCTTTCGCGTTGGCGATCTCCATGATCTGCGCAATCGCTTTTTTATTGGTCTGCGCCAGCATAAAGCGCTTCAACGGCGAGGCGGCAGTGCTTAGCGCGTCGGGGAGCGTGATTTGATCGTTTTCAAAAGGGACAACGGCATGATCGTAAATATTGAGCCAGATTGGGCGCATCACCAGCATGGTTAACGACAGCGCAATGCCAATCAATATGCGGTTCGGCGGCGTTTGTTGCAGCCCTAACGCCTGACGCAGCAGGGAAAGAACAATAATAAAACGGGTAAAACAGGTCATCATCAGCACCAGGGTAGGCAGAATGCCCACCAAGGTCATCAGGATCAGGACCTGGATTTTTACGCTGTACTCTTGGCTATTTCCGTGCGAAATCACATTCAGCAACGGGATATCTCCCCCTTGCGCGCAGGCAAAGGGAGAAAGGATGAGTAACGAGATACCCAGTAAGAGCGTGAGTGTTGGCGCGCGTTTCATGGTGCAAGGTCGTTGATTTCATGCGTGTTGAATTCAAGGACGCGCAGGCCATATTTTTCGTTAACCACAACCACTTCAGCCTTACCTAGCAGGATATTATTGACCTTAATATCCAGCGGTTCACCGGCGAGTTTATCCATCTCAATGACGGTGTCGTCATCAATGTTCAGCAGGTCGGCCAGCATCACCTCCACGGACGAAACTTCCAGCGTTAGCGTGACCGGAATACGTTTGAGTAATGACATCGACTCGGAAAAACGGTCTTCTAAACGCGCCACCAGCTTTTCTGTAACAGACGGCGCGGGTGGCGTAGTCGCTTCGGGGGCTAACTCGAAACCTTGCTCTAAAATATCTTCTGGCTTACTCATAGGATTTCTCCGTCTTGCTCGTTAATTCGGACAAAAACAGTTTGTCTTTATCCTCTACGATCAGGGCATTAAATAATTCGGATTTCCCGATATACACAGGAAAAGTATCAGGCATCGCAATCGGTAAAATATCGCCGGGTTTAATCGTCGTCAGGTCGGCAACATTCAGCGGAATTTCTGCAATCTTCACGTTCATGGTTAGCGGCAGCGTATGGATAATTTCTTTGATCAGCGTTTTTTTACGCGTCTCAGCGCTGGCTTTATCAATCTGCTTTTTTTTCTCGCCGTGCTCGCTATGGCGGATTAAATTCAGAATGTAATCGGTATGCGAATCGTCCAGTAAGATGCGGAAACTGCAATTCTCATCATCACCTAATACAAATGTAAGCTGATAAGCCCAGTGGGTTTGTATGGTGCTGCTGTCGGGTTTGAGTGTCAGTGGAATACCGGATATATTTTTATTAAAAATGGTATTACAAATATCCAGCGCCAGTCTGCTTCGCAACCGGATTTCTGTTTTGGTTGGTAAATCATCCTGTGACTTCTCGTCGGCGAGAGATGATGCCAATCCATAAAAGTTACCTAATAACATTAACAATAATGCGCGGTCGATATCAAAGGCCAGATGCCCAACCTGAGAAACTAATAATTCCGCACTTTTATTGATAACATCCATCTCACAGTGTATTTTTTTAAGTGTTATATTTGTGCGATGTTTTTTCAGGAAGTAGTTTCCAAGATGTGATTCAATTGTATCAAAACTTCCCGTAAACATAGTCGGCAGACGATGATATGGACGTCCAAGCCGGTTTCCTTCAAGTTTAAAGATTCCGGGCGTTTGACTATATTTCAGCATGGTACGCTTTCTCAGCTGTAATTTCTGGGGCGGTTGAATTGATATCAAATCCCGCGGTTATCAAAAGAAATACAAATTCGCTTAATTTATTGTTCATCCTTGACGCTATTCTCATAGTGTTGAAGTCCATTAGATACGAAATACCGTACCCACTCACGTCTATGGAGTAGGGCTGGATATTAGATATTTTACCCCTCTCCTCTGCAAGTTATTAATGGCGTTAGGTTGTAATTAAAAAATAATTAATTACATATACGTGATGTTTCTCGCTTACTGCTTGTCGCAGATTAGGCTTCCCCCTTATGTCTGTTTTTTATGCTATCACTAACGTAATGTATTGTTTTTAAATGAATAATGTTTTTATTATCTTTTAATTTGAGATTGTTAATGGTACTGGTGTTAGTATTTTTTTAGGAAAAACCCTATTTGAAAATAGTCTTCAATAGGGCTGCCCTTTGATGGGGTGGTAAAACATGAGCAAGGATGGGATTAAGACATGGCACGGGCGATATCTATTATTCGATGATTGTGCTTTGGAATGATTTGTATATTTCTCGTAACGGATGTTAACTTTACTTCTAAGTGTAAATAATCATGTTTGAACTTATTGCCGAAGCAGCCTCAAGCATTAATGTTTTTTCAATGGCAAGGCGTATTGCTGCTTTTAATGTTCCTGTACTTATCCATGGCGAAACCGGTACGGGTAAAGAATGTATCGCCAAATTTATCCACTCGATTGCATTTGCGCAGGAGGCTTCAGCGCCTTATATCGGCGTGAATTGCGCCGCTATTCCTGAAAATATGCTTGAAGCAACGCTCTTTGGTTATGATAAAGGGGCGTTTACCGGGGCGGTGGCCACCGTACCGGGAAAGATGGAATTAGCCAATAATGGTACATTACTGCTGGATGAGATCGGTGACATGCCTTTGGCGCTACAGGCCAAAATACTGCGTGTATTACAGGAACAACAGGTTGAGCGTTTAGGCAGTAACCGTATAATCAAACTGAATTTCCGTTTAATCGCCTGCACCAATAAGAATCTTGAAGAAGAGGTTGCCGCAGGACGCTTCAGAGAAGATCTCTATTATCGCATGTCAGTGATTCCGTTGACCATGCCACCGTTGCGCGAGCGTATGGAAGACATTATTCCGCTGGCGGAATCCTTTATTAAAAAATATTCCACGGTGTTGGTAAAAAATATCAAGCTTTCTGAATCGTCACGCCGGGCATTACTGAGCTATGCGTGGCCGGGTAACGTTCGCCAGCTTGAGAACGCCATTCAGCGAGGAATGATCCTTAATCGTGATGGCGTTATTTATCCCGATACCTTAGGTCTGCCGTCCATTGAGTCCGATTCCTGGAGCGAGCCGCAATGGCAGCCAAAACCCTCTGCGCAAATCACCACCAGCGACAATCTGGGCCAGCATGGTCGCAGCGCGCAATATCAATATATCGCTGACCTGATGCGCAAATATCAGGGTAATAAAACCAAAATCGCTGATTTATTAGGAATTACTCCACGTGCGCTTCGTTATCGTCTGGCATCAATGCGAAAACAGGGAATAGAAATCTTTTCCTGAATCAGTCTGTGGTACCGAGAACGCTTTTCTAATTTTAAGAGTAGGTCATGAGCATAAATACGATAGCCCCAGCCAGTACGATGCAGACGCAAATGATGCAGGACATGCAGCAGATGAAAGCGGTCGCACAAGCCCCTGTCCTTTCGCCGATGCAGATTAACGCCGTGGGTGCGCAGTCTGCATCATCTCCGGTTTCGTTTGACCGTGTTATGCAGGGCGCGCTCAACCATGTTGATCAATTTCAGCAGGTCGCAGAGCAAAAACAAACGGCCATCGAGATGGGGAAAAGCGATGACCTGGCGGGGGCGATGATCGCCAGTCAGCAGGCATCGTTATCGTTTTCCGCGCTGGTGCAGGTACGTAATAAAGTCGCTTCCGGATTCAACGACCTGATGAGCATGTCAGTCTAACGCTATGAATGAACTAATAAAAAAAGTAACTCAGTTTTTACCCTCGTTCTCTTTCAGGCTGGATGGTAATAAACGCCTGGCATTACTGGCGGCAGCGGCTATTGCGGCCACCGCCATTATTGTCAGCGTGTTGTGGAATGGCAACCACGGCTATGTTTCGCTTTACGGTAGCCAGGAGAATATCCCGGTTTCGCAGATAGTCACCGTGCTGGATGGTGAAAAACTGGAATACCGCATCGATCCGCAAAGCGGACAAATTCTGGTTCCGGAAGAGACTTTGTCTAAAACGCGAATGACGCTGGCGGCGAAAGGCGTGCAGGCCATGCTGCCCAGCGGCTATGAGCTGATGGACAAAGACGAAGTGCTGGGCGCCAGCCAGTTTGTGCAGAACATTCGCTATAAGCGGAGCCTGGAAGGCGAACTGGCGCAAAGCATTATGACGCTGGATGCCGTAGAGAGCGCCCGAGTGCATCTGGCGCTCAATGAAGAGAGTTCCTTTGTCGTCAGCGACGAGCCGCAAAACAGCGCCTCGGTGGTGGTGCGTCTGCATTATGGCAGCAAGCTGGATCTCGACCAGGTGAATGCCATCGTGCACCTGGTATCCGGCAGCGTGCCTGATTTGAAAGCTGCGCAGGTCAGCGTTGTCGACCAGGCGGGGAATTTATTGTCCGATGGTATTGGCGCGGGTGAAGCGGTTTCTGCGGCGACGCGTAAGCGCGACCAGATCCTCAAAGATATCCAGGATAAGACCCGCGCCAGTCTCGCAAATGTTCTCGACTCGCTGGTAGGAATTGGTAACTACCGGGTAAGCGTGATGCCGGATCTCGATCTGAGCAATATCGACGAAACCCAGGAGCATTACGGCGACACACCAAAGGTGAATCGTGAAGAAACGGTACTCGATAGCGATACCAACCAGATCGCTATGGGGATCCCCGGCTCGCTGAGTAACCGTCCTCCATTGGCGGCAAATCAGGTGACGAATGGCGCCAATGGAACCGCGCCAGAGGAGCCTCGCCAGCCCGCTGCGTTGTCAAAGCATAGTGAGAACAAACGCGACTACTCCTGGGACCGCAGCATTGAACATATCCAGCATCCCGGTTTCGACATTAAACGTTTAAATGTGGCCGTGGTACTTAACCAGAGCGCGCCTGCGTTGAAGAACTGGAAACCGGAACAAACCACGCAATTGACGGCGCTGTTGAATAACGCCGCCGGGATTGATGCCAGGCGTGGCGACAATCTGTCCTTATCGCTGCTTAATTTTGTGCCGCAGTCGATTCCCGTCGAGCCGGTGGTCCCCTTATGGAAGGATGACAGCGTTTTGGCCTGGGTACGTTTAATTGGCTACGGCGTGCTGGCGTTGCTGTTGCTGCTGTTTGTTGTACGTCCGGTTATGAAGCGTTTGACCGCCGAACGTCGCCGCACCATAGCACCAGAGCTGGCGCTGGATGCTGCACCGATGGCGATTCCTGCGGATAAGCCCCATTTTGCGGCCGCTGAAGACGAACGCAAAAATATCGAACTGCCTTCTTTCCCTGGTGACGACAGCCTGCCTTCGCAGAGCTCCGGTCTGGAAGTGAAGCTGGAGTTCCTGCAAAAACTGGCGATGAGTGACACCGATCGCGTAGCTGAAGTTCTCAGACAATGGATTACCAGCAATGAGCGAATTGACAATAAATAACGGCAGCAACAACAGCTACCTGGAACAGGCCGCAATTTTATTGCTGTGTCTGGGCGAGGAGGCGGCAGCTACGGTGATGCAAAAACTCAGCCGCGAAGAGGTGGTTCGCCTGAGTGAAAACATGGCGCGTCTGTCTGGGGTAAAAACCAGCATGGCCAAAAAAGTGATCAATAACTTTTTTGATGAATTCCGTGAGCAGAGTGGTATCAACGGCGCATCGCGTTCCATGCTGCAAGGGATCCTCAATAAAGCGCTGGGCACAGAAATCGCCAGTAGCGTGATCAACGGGATTTACGGCGATGAGATCCGTTCGCGGATGGCGCGTTTACAGTGGGTGGAACCGCGCCAACTAGCGATACTGATCTCAGAAGAGCATTTGCAGTTACAGGCCGTATTCCTTGCCTTCTTGACGCCAGAGATCTCGGCTACGGTACTGTCTTACATGAATGAGTCGGTGCAAAACGAGATCCTTTATCGGGTTGCCAAACTCAACGATGTAAACCGCGACGTGGTGGATGAGTTGGATCGCTTGATTGAGCGTGGGTTGTCGGTGCTTTCCGAACATGGTTCGAAAGTGAAAGGGATCAAGCAGGCCGCAGATATCGTTAACCGCTTCCAGGGGAACCAACAGGTGATCCTCGATCAGCTGCGCGAACGCGATGAAGATGTTCTCGAACAGTTGCAGGACGAAATGTACGACTTCTTTATTCTGAGCCGCCAAAGTGACGAAGTGCGCCGTCGTCTGCTCGACGAAGTGCCGATGGAAGACTGGGCAGTGGCGCTGAAAGGTACCGAAGCGCTGTTACGCCGTTCGATTTATGCCGTGATGCCTAAGCGTCAGGTACAACAACTGGAGGCGATAACCTCACGTCTTGGTCCGGTTCCGGTGAGTCGTATTGAACAGATACGCCGTGAAATCATGGGAATTGCCCGCGAGCTTGAGGAAGCGGGTGAAATTCAGCTACAGCTGTTTGCTGAACAGACGGCGGAGTAACACATGGCGATTGAAACCATTCGTGGTCGTTACCGGCTGCATCGTTTTCCCCCTCGCCAGCGCCATCTCCAGGCTGAACAGCTTACGCCGGGGATCACACCGGCGGATTATCAGCGCCAACTGATGGACGGCTTCCAGGAAGGGCTGCAAAAAGGTTTTGAACAAGGGATGACAGAAGGCCAGGAGCAGGGCTTTCAGGAAGGTCATCAGAAGGGACACGATGAAGGCCGTCGTCAGGGATACACTGAAGGCAGCCTGGCCGGGCAGCAGGAAGGGCGCAAGCAGTTTGAACGAGCCGCTCAGCCGCTGGAGGCTATCTCCGGCAAAGTGAATGACTATCTGGCGCACGTTCAGCGCAAACAGCGGGAAGACCTGTTGCAGCTGGTTGAAAAGGTTACCCGCCAGGTGATTCGTTGTGAGCTGGCGCTGCAACCGACGCAGCTATTATCGCTGGTCGAAGAGGCTATTTCAGCCTTTCCGGCGATGCCTGAGTCGCTACAGGTGCTGCTGAGTAACGAAGAATTTAACCGCATTAAAGATGCCGCTCCTGAGAAGGTGGCTGCATGGGGACTGACGCCATCTCCCGATCTGCAGGCGGGCGAATGCCGGGTGATTACCGATAAATCCGAGCTGGATATTGGCTGCGAGCATCGACTCGAGCAATGTATGTCGGCACTCAAAGAGTCGCTGCTGCCGGAGCCGACGGGTGAGTGATCTTTCCAGCTTCGACAACGCGCTGCGTTCCATTGAGTCGATCCCTTTAGCTCGGGTAGCCGGGCGACTGGTGCGCGTGAACGGTATTTTGCTGGAGAGCGTGGGTTGCCCGTTGGTAACGGGCCAGTTATGCCGCGTTGAAAGCGCCAACCATACGCTGATCGACGCGCAGGCGGTGGGATTTAATCGTGATATCACCTACCTGATGCCCTTCAAACACCCCGTCGGACTGATGGCGGGCGCGCGCGTTTTCCCCGAGGAAAAAGCTCAGGAGATCCTGATTAGCGAAAGCTGGCTGGGGCGGGTGGTCAATGGCCTGGGCGAGCCGCTGGATGCCAAAGGCCGTCTGACCGGCAATGATGTGCTGCCGCCGCAGGCACCGTCTATCAACCCCCTCACGCGTCGTTCGGTGAATCAACCGCTGGATGTGGGTGTAAAAGCAATCAACGGGTTGTTAACTATCGGCAAAGGCCAGCGCGTGGGCTTGATGGCCGGCAGCGGCGTGGGAAAAAGCGTGTTGTTGGGGATGATCACCCGCCAGACCAAGGCCGACATCGTGGTGGTGGGGTTAATTGGTGAGCGTGGCCGTGAGGTGAAGGAATTTATCGATCACTCGCTGGGCGCGGAAGGGTTGGCAAAATCTATCGTTGTCGCGGCTCCGGCGGATGAGTCGCCATTGATGCGTTTGAAAGCCACCGAGTTGTGCCACTCTATAGCCGCCTGGTTTCGCGATCGCGGACATCACGTTTTACTGCTGGTGGATTCGTTAACCCGTTATGCCATGGCGCAGCGCGAGATTGCGCTGTCGCTGGGGGAACCTCCGGCAACGAAAGGCTATCCACCGTCGGCGTTTGGCATGATCCCCAAGCTTGTGGAAAGCGCCGGCAACAGCGAAAGCGAAGGCTCAATGACCGCCATTTACACGGTGCTGGCGGAAGGAGACGATCAGCAGGATCCGATCGTTGACTGCGCGCGCGCGGTGTTGGATGGACATATCGTTCTTACCCGTAAGCTGGCGGAAGCCGGGCATTATCCAGCTATCGATATTGGGCAGTCGATCAGTCGATGCATGACGCAGGTTACGCCCAACGAACACCAACAGTCGGCTCGTCTGCTAAAACAAAACTACGCCGCTTATATGGAAATTAAGCCGCTGATCCCGTTGGGGGGCTATGTTGCCGGAGCCGATCCCGGCGTTGATAAAGCTGTCAAAGCGTTCCCCGCTATCGAGCGTTTCCTGCGTCAGGAGGTGAGTGAACCCGCCTCACTTGAGCTGGTGCAAAGTCGCTTACAGGCCCTTTTCCCCCAGGCAAAGAAAACGGAGGGTAAATAATCATGCGACAAATTATCGATACCCTGGCGCAGTTGCAGCGCCTGCGGGATAAATCAGTCAAAGACATGACGGTCCAGCTGGCTAAACAGCAGCAGGTCTGTACCGGCTTTGACAATAACATCAAAGCACTGGGCTACCTGATTCAAAAAACCGGCACTGGCGTAGAGGTCCCTTCCGTTGAGTCTCTCAAAAATGTGACCGGATATAAAGGCACGTTACGCACGGTTATTGCCTGGCAAGAGCAGGAGAAAACGCTGGCTAAAATCAAAGAGCAGCGTATTCAAAAAAATCTGGTTGCCGCGGCTTGCGAAGAGAAAATTGTCTCTATGACGTTGGCAGATAAGCGTTACGCGCTGAGCAATGAAGCGCAGGTAAAAGAGCAAAAAGCCGTTGATGAAATTGCTACGCAGTGCTGGTTAAGACAGAAGACGCTGGGAGTGGTATGAAAACGATCATTACGTTCGGCACGTTTGATGTTTTTCATATCGGGCATCTGCGTATTCTGCAACGTGCCGGGCAGTTGGGGGATCGACTGATTGTCGGTATCTCTTCAGATGCGCTAAATATGCAGAAAAAAGGCCGAGTGCCGGTTTACAGCCAAAGCGATCGCATGGGGATTATTGCCGGACTGAAATGTGTGGACAGCGTGTTTCTCGAAGAGTCGCTGGAGCAAAAAGCGGACTATATTCGCCAGTTTAACGCCGATACGCTGGTGATGGGCGATGACTGGGCAGGGCGCTTTGATAGTTTGTCGTACCTGTGCGAGGTGGTCTATTTCCCCAGAACACCATCTATATCCACCACCTCGATTATTGAGGTAATTACCAACCAAAATTCAAATCTATAAAATAATATGAAAATAAGACTATTCATTGAAACTAAAGAGGTTACGCTGCCGCTTCAAATGTCTAATTTTATTCAAGGTATGGATGGAGTGGTTAATATATTATTTACTTGTTCTGATAAATTGAGTGGGAAATGGCTGGGAGAGAATTCAAATCTTGTTCTTAAATATAATGAATCAACTTTACTGTCTGCGCTGGATAAAATATCGCAAGTGCTCATTAAACACTCGCCAACGACACTAGATATCCATGTTGCACTGGCTGAAAGCTATAATTTACTTATTCCGTTATTAATGAGGTTAAATGCTCTTCGGTCGTTAATCCATCTTCATGTTTATGAAGGAGAGATGGCTGAACTCGTTGCTGCTTCTGCACTTGAAAAAATCCCTGTAAATGTATTAGATAAATTAACTTCTGGGTATGCTAATGCTATAAATATTGCGTTAAATAAAAACCATCATATACCAAAAGAGGATTGGAATATTGCTGCCGGGTATGCATGGCATAAAGTATTAACAACAACATATTATCTACAGGAGAATAGCGCATTTAAAAAATCAATGAAGTTGCCTTGTAGTAATGTGCCGATAGTTGATGAGCGTAAAATAACGGATTTTCTGGAGCTATTCAAGATACCATTTAGTATTTATTCTCAATTAAGAAAAATAAGCTCGTCATCTCTACTATTACTCAGCACTTCGCCTCGCTTTCCCTCTATGAAAAAACAACATCAGGAAGCGCTTGTAGAAGTTATCCTTCATGCAATAAATGAATGTGCGATTACTAAAGATAAAATTATACTCTTTCGTGAACAAAAAGATGGGGAAGTTGATAGTGAAATATTACGTCGGTTAGGCTACATGGTGATCAAGCTCCCAGATTTAATCACCGTCAATTTATTAAAGGTTTTACAAATATTACCTGTAACCGTTGCCGGATGTTTTTCCGACGAGCTGTATCAAGTGCCAGAGAAAAATATTCTCTTTTTGCTAACAACAAACTTACCAAAGGAGACTGATAAATACGTTAGTCAGATCAATCTCGATAGTAAAAAAAATTATTATGTAAATGAGTTGGGAGGTGTTAAAACCGGCTCGTTTAAAAAAAGGCTGTTCTATTGTCCTGGATCTATGGGGGATGCGATCTACGCTTTAGGTTGCCTGACTGCATTTAGAGAACATTATGATGAGGAATTTATCTTTATTGCACATAAATTATATCATGATCTCATCATTTCAAGTCCTATGGTTTCCCAATATTGGGATGCTAATGCATTGACAGAAGAAAATATTATTGATGCTGAGATAGCGCGTCAGGAAGATAAATTTCATTTTCTTGGCCGCTGGGAAGATATTGTTGCATCTCGACATATGACGGATGCATTTATCGGTGATGATATTCAAAACCATTCCTTGAGCAATAAACAGCCTATTATATCATTGGTATCATTAGATAAGAGCAATGTTGATGATTTTATTCAGGTTAATGGATTGCAGAAAGAAAAAATAGTTTTATTGCATCCTAATATTGGTTCTCCGAATAGGACGTGGACCGAAAAAGGATGGAATCAGCTCGCGAAATATTTTATTGCTGCAGGCTGGAAAGTTATCATTATTGGCAGCGATAATAATAAGTATCATGAGAAGAAGATGATGGATATAGATATCCCAGAGGCTATCGATTGCATTAATCAGTTCTCTATGCTTGAGATGATTTATCTGATGGAACGCTGTCAGTTGCTGGTTGCGTGCGACTCTGGCCCAGTTGCGCTTGCTGGACTCACATCAATCGCAATTTGTGGGTTGTACTCCATTATTCCGGCCAGATACCGATTGCCTTACAGGAATGGAAAGTATGGATGGAATGCTATGGGTATTGATACGGGATGCCAGTATGGTCAATGCGGACACCTGATCATGAGTCCGCAATTCTTTAAAAACAAACTAGGTAAAGAATTTATGTCACCACGAGGTGATGAGTTTTCTATCTGGTGTCCAAATGATAAAAAATATCGATGTTTGAAGAAAATTACTGCTGAATATTTTTGGCATCAGATTCAATTATTTTTGAACTCTGATAGCTATGTGGGCAATTTTTAGATGTTTAATTAACTACATTATATGGAGTAATTATGGGTTTTTTAGGGCGATTTCCTTTACACAGAATTGTTGAAGAGCACCAGGTGACACATCTGATTGAAACTGGATACGGTATTGGGAATTCATGTCGAATGGCATTATCAGCTGGTTTCAATCATGCGCTATCTTGTGAGATCTATCAACCATTATATGAAAAAGCATTACAAGAAAAAAATGACAGCATTACGATTTTTCCCGATGATAGTTTATCATTTCTGAATTTGGAACAAGTCAATGGGATTTTGAAAAATCATCGTAGTCTTGTCTTTTTGGATGCGCATTATCCTGGTTCTGATTACTGCAACGAAAAATATCATAGCGACGAATGGGATAAAGATATTCGCTTGCCGCTTATTAACGAGTTGCGAGTGCTGAGAGGTAAAATTGACAATGCAATCGTTATTATTGATGATTGTAGAATATATCTAAAAGATTTTGCAGTAACAAGTGGTTCTTTACCCGAATATGCCGATCATGGGTTCGATAATGCCAGTGAGTTTATTGAATTATTAGAAAGTTTTGCCGATACACACGCCTTATACTGGTATGCTGAAGACACCGGATACGCTGTTTTATGGCCACATGCTTTAGCCGGGGAAGTGATCAAACCTCTAATTTTACCTGGCGATATTACCAGTCAATTTCTGATTAATCGGGGGGTTGTGGGTACGACCAGTATGTCTGTAAATCGCCGACTCATGGATGCCCGGTTTACTTCTCGTTGGTTTGTAGGTGCTGGATTGGATATCGGTGGTGGGCCTGACAGTATTGGTATTTACCGATCGCTTTTCCCACTAATGAGAACTGTGACTGTTTATGACTTACCACAAGGTGATGCCCAATATTTAGACAATGTTAGTGATGATAGTTTTGACTTTGTGTATTCTGCACATTGCCTGGAACATGTGGTTGACCCGTTTGTCGCTATCAATAATTGGATGCGAGTACTTAAACCAAATGGTCATCTCATTATAACAATTCCTGATGAAGATATGTATGAGCAAAAAGTTTGGCCATCGACTTTTAACTCCGACCACAAGCATACTTTCAGTATTTTCAAGAAAAATAGTTGGTCACCCGTTTCGATAAATGTATTGGAATTGATTCAGGCGATAACTACAAAGCATGATGTTCAAAAAATAGAATTGCTTAACCATAGCTACTTAGCAGGGCTTCCTCGATTTGATCAGACACGCACACCATTTGCGGAAAGCGGTATCGAGATTGTTATAAAAAAAACGCCCCAGTAAAATAAAAAACCACCGATTTAACGGTGGTTTTAATAGCTGGTTTATATCAGGGATTAGTTAAACAGTTTTTTCTGTAAACTATGTAAGAGAGCATTTGTATGGACACTATCTGCTTCCGTAAGTAATGCCACGATCTCTTTAGCGGCCCTTTGCCCTGCCTGGCCATCCATAAACGCATCACAATAATGGTGGCGAATTTCGGCTAACGGTGCTTCAAGCGCAGTCCAGTCAAATGCATCAGACAGCGCACTGCGCAACGCCTGTATATCCTGGGCTACCGGGAGAACGTCGCGGATACGTTGATCGGCGCTGTCTGGGGTCGAGAAACTTTGTTGGCCATCCAGCAGCGAGGTCATCTCTGGCCAGCTCAGTAAAATGACGCGTTTATTCATATGAATGGCATCAAAAATAAAGCCGCTGCTGTCCGTCAGGACGTAATCTGCCTGCGCCATAAGCGCCAGCAGGTGCTGCGGATCGTCAATTCGGTTTTTTAAGTAGCGCTGCGCCAGCACCAGCGAGGCACTTTCTTCCGGCCTGTGCAGAGTGCCATGGTGCAGTTTGGTGACGACGTTGTATTCATGGCTTAATCGGCTGAGCTGTTGTGCCCAATGGGGGAGCGAGCTTAGCGCGCCATAGGTTGGCGCATACAGGATGGTCTGCTTTTTCGCATTTAGCTTCACGCTTTTTGGCAGTGCGGTATCGTAAGTATGGTTATGCCATTCATCGAAACGGGGATTACCCACCACTTTGGCGCTGCCGCCAATATCAACCGCGTGCTGGCTATAGTGGCTGTAGCAGAGAATGCGATGATAAAAGGCATTCCACCAGGCATGATTCCACGCTTCTTTCGCCAGTCCATACATCGTCCGTACATGGGTATCCGCCAGCCCGTTCAGTAACGGGGTGTAATAAGGGCTGACAAGACATTTGAAGCGTTGACGTTTCTCAATCACCGCAGAAAGACGCGTTCCGCCCAACAGGGGATCGTTAATGGTTTTAATTGTTGCGGTCATTTCATCCAGAAACGACGCGTGTATTTTGTCGCTGACCAATAGAGAGCAGGTGTGCCCCATCGCCTGTAGCGCGGTTATGATCGGGCGATAGACCGCGTAGTGCAGCGACGTTTCCATATAGAAACCAATAGCATCTGTTCGGGTGGCAGTAGAAGGGAGCGGGGCATCAGTCAGTGCGTTGACGGCATCGGTTTTCTTATTGATTTTATTGAAGTAGTAGCCAATATTATCGGTTTCTTTTTTCTCGATATCGCTATAACCTGGGCGCTGATAGCAGATACTCGGATAGCAGGAAAGCCATTTTCCGTCACGTAGCAGCGGCTGCCACTGTCCTTCGAGGGTCTCTGAAAGGTCATATTCCATTTGCTGAGCCAGAACCGGGTAATAGCTGTTGTTAACCAGATAGGCGCACACCTTATTGCAATCGCGGGCATGAATCATCCCAGTCAGGCTTTTTAATATGCTTCCGCGTTTAATTTCACCGCCGAGGAGAATGACCTCCCACGGAAATTTAGGCAGGGCATTAAGCAGCGAGCTAAGTACCCGAATATGTTTTTCTTGTTTCAGAATAACGGCGTCATCTTCAAGCAGCAGGTAATTTTTCCATCCCATTTGTTGTGCCAACTTGAGTGCCCGAAGATGGGATTGACGGCGACCAATCTGGCCGTTAGTGGCAACTGACGCGGCAATGCGGGTGATCTTTTCCTCTGGGAAATTGAGAAACCCCAGCTCTTGTTGGATGTGCGCTAAACGATCCGGGCGTGAGTCCAGGTTTACGATCACCACCTGATCGATATAATCCCACTGGATCGGTTGATGATGAGTAGCGTTATGCAGGCTTTGATACCAGTTTTTCAGCATCGGGTCGGTAATCGCCTGCGCCAGCGGGGTTTCCAGTGGCTCGCTGCTTCCCAACACAAAGTCTTTGTCGAACGTATTTTGGCTGTGTGAGATACAAATAATGGTACGTTCACCCGGCAATTGCAGCGGGTTCGCGGTGAACTGGTTAGTGAATCCCTTTTCTTCACCTAAATTACACTCATCATCATAGCGGTGGTTCTTCAGGTAATTACGATGGTAACAGAAAGTGCCGTTGAGAATATTTTGTGGGCCAAAGCTGCGTGTTTTGAATATCCGGTTGATGTGGCTGTACCAGATGGGGATTTGATCGGAACCTGAAATCAACGCCCGGTGGCGCTGCATCATGTCGATGGTGTAAGAGATTTTATCCGCTGGATAATAGTCATCATCATCCATACAAAGAATATATTCACCTACCGCCAGCGCATTGAGCATATTGCGCTTTTTACCCAGATCGAGCTTTTCCGGGTGGTAGATATAACGAATATTATATTTCTCTGGGTGGTTCTGCGTTAGCCGGTCAATGATCGACTGATGGCTTTGCGGAGAATCATCCAGGATCACCAGTTCCCGCCGGTCAGCAGGGTAGTCCTGATAACGGAACATATACAGCAAATAAGGTAAGAAAACGCCGCGGTTCCATGTTGGCGTGATAACGCTTACAAACGGTTTTTCGCGGCCAGTGTCGAGCGTTTTAACGATGCCAGTCAGGGCGGAACGTGCTTTAGAGGATTCAGACATGGTGATGTGTATTCGCGGTTCGAAAAAGGACCGGGCATTCGCCCGGCCAACAGGCACTAACGTGTAATCAGGGAGAACGCCGAGAGCAGTGGATCTCCCGGAAGCATGTCCAGAATATGCTGACGTAACGAATGGGCATTCTCGCCGTTGCGCCACGCTTCAAACAACGCGAAAAGGGCGTAAATTTCGTCATGGTTTAGCGCAGAATCATCCATCGTCCACAGGCAAAACAGAGTGCGAATCATAAAGACGTCAGCCGCCAGCCAGAAGAAACGCTGCAGTGTGCTTTCACTCTCATGCTGTGGGAAGGTGTCGTGGTACAAGCGATAAATCAGATAGTTGCTGAAAATCCATGCTTCTTGAGCGAAATGGCGCTCCCAGGTCTGCAGCCACTGATCCTGTAACTGCTGCTGAAGCATGGCTTCACTGTTCGCATCCTGCAGCATCAGCAGGCTGACCTGCAGAGGTAATGTGAGTTTACGCGTACTTTCCGGCAGCAGATCCCAATTGAATTCACAACCGCCCATACGGGTAATTAATTCACGCTGTAGCTGGGGCAGGCTGGGCAGTTGCGCAAATTGCTCCTGCAGTTTTCCTTCCTGTACATGGCCTGCGAGGATCTGTGGCAACGATGCCAGCTTTTCCAGCACCGCTTCACTATCGCCTGGGCATTTTTCGGAAAAAGAGAGCATGATCCCCAGCGCATACAGGCGCAGCTCCGGCGATAAACCTGGAAGTGTGATGGTATGCAGAGCGGATTGATTCAATACCTGATCGCGTGGGGATAGCGCCGGGCTGTCCGGGTTGGCCGCACATTTTGAATGATGCAAGACAAAGGTATTGGGAGCGCCTAATACAGCCTGACAGCTGGCCGGATCGGTTAAGACCAGACTCTGACGCACTTCCGTTTTCCAGCACAGGTTAACCCGTAAAGCGGAATCCGGATGGCGGGATAAAAACAACCGGACAAAGTCAGGTTCATAACAATCAATCATACTCATAATCTGTTCTCAGCAATCCCAATATTCAAAATCTGTTTATGACGTTGCAATATCCATGCCTGAATTTTAATTTCATTTATATCAATTAGTTAGGTGAATCGCGGAAAGCAGGTTTCCGCGTCAGGGAAGGGCGTTTAGCGCTGATAAATAAAATCCGGCTCGGTACCTAAAAAAGCCTGAATAAATTCATACTGGCGGATCAGCAGATCGCCGTTTTTTTCGTTGTACGCCTTGCAGCGTTTCGCTTTTTGCTCAAGGCTTTGCCACCAGCCCTCTGCGGCACTTTTCTGTACGCCCGGCAACCAGCTAAAGACCTGCTCTATCCCTGCACGATTGACGCTTACGCCCAGCAGTTGCAGGATCGAACGGCGCTGTTGGCTGCTGTTTTGCAACTGCTCATAATGCTGTTGAATAAGTTCATTGATGGCCAGCAGCTCGTCGCTGTCGCGACGGATCATACACAGACGTTGTTGTTCCAACTGGTGTCTGAGCGCGTCATACCGCGTTCCGTCTTCACGAATGCCCTGAAGCAGAGTTTTCACCTGCTGTAGCCTGGTGCTCACTGTTGTAGCCTCTTATTTCTGGAAAAAGCTGAGCATGTCCCCAGCCAGTTGATCGGTATCAACCTGCAAATCGCCTGAGGCCAGCATGGCCTGCATTTGCGCCACTTTGTCGTAATCAACGTCACTTTGCGTATCACTGTTCAGCGTTTGCTGCGCCGTTTGTAATCCCGCCTGAGTAATATCATCGGCGGAAAGCGATGCGGAACTGGACGTGCTCGTCTGCACGCTGCTCTTGTCTGCACGTGCCTGTTCAGTTGTCGATGCAGGGCGATTGCCAGGCAGACTCGGGGTAATTTTCATAGCAACCTCGTACATATTCCGTTGGGTTGGTTATCTGTTATTGACTAAAAGCGGCGGCAATAGAGGAAAACTTTAATCCCATCACAAAAAATCCCCGCACTATTCGGCCATCAGCGTGGTGACCACGCCGGTATCGTCCACCACGCCGCTGATGATCCGCTGGCTGCTGCTATTACGAATTTTTATCACATCCCCTTTACGACCATTCTTCAACGCCACGCCCGGCATTGAGGCGGTAATGCCAGCCATATGGGAGACGATCATCACTGGCTGGTCGCGTTTAACCAATACGGGCTGAACCAGCTCGCTACGGGTAATTGGTTTACCCGGTTGCAGGGCACGCTTGCTGGTGAGGCCAATTGCTTCATCCATATTTGTTATCAACCCTTCCCGCTGGTTGCTGATATTGAATTTTTTAAGCTGCAGGTCGTCGGCTGTAATCACCGCATCTCGGGCAATCAACGACTTTGGCATCACTACCGGCACCGACACGTCGGGGCGCACTGCAACGTTATATTTCCAGCCCGCATTGCCTGGGCAGGTCACCATAAAGTTCATTCGTGACAAGGCCATCTCTGGGGAGGCACTGGAGGTGATCTGTGGCGCCGACGCGCATAGCGCGCTGGTACTCACGGCTGAGGGGATATAGATATTGAACGTGTAGCGATAGTCCTGCCACTGCTGTTTGTGCGCCAGTGCGTCGATTTCATGACCGGCGGCAGTCAGAACCAGTGCGTTGATCTGTTCCCGGGCGCTGTGCTGAATGGGATGGACGGCGGCATGTACGGGTAAGACGCAGCATAAAGCCAGCATTATCTCCGCGGCAAAGGGGAAAGAAGGCTTCCTTACGTAGGAGGGTAGTTTCATAAAGTCATTTCTCATCAATCACTTAAAAGTTGGCATAGTTATTGCTAGTAATGGCGATATCTACGCAGGAGTGATGCAAGAAATGGGAATCAGTTTTCAGCAGGCATTGGGTGTACATCCGCAGGCAGTGAAGTTACGTCTTGAGAGGACCGAGCTACTGACTGCGAATCTGGCAAACGTCGATACACCAAATTTCAAAGCCAAAGATATTGATTTTGCCGCTGAGATGCAACGGGCAAGTCACACAAATGTTTTGCCTGAGGCTGACGTGAAATACCGGGTGCCGATGCAGCCCTCAGAGGATGGCAATACCGTAGAACTGAATACCGAGCAGGCCCGGTTTTCACAAAATAGTATGGATTATCAAAGCAGTCTGACTTTTTTGAATCTGCAACTTAGCGGAATCAAAGAAGCCATCGAAGGAAAATAACCATGTCGTTTACTGATATTTACCAGATTTCCGGCTCGGCGATGACGGCGCAAACCATCCGTCTGAATACCGTCGCCAGCAACATGGCGAATGCGGAATCTCCTGCCAGCAGCGAGGCGCAGGCCTATAAAGCGCGCAGCCCGATTTTTGCTGCGGTTTACAACAATAGCCTGATTGGCGCAAACAACCGTCACGGCATTGATGGCGCCAGCGTGCAAGTGCAGGACGTGATGCAAAGTGGCGGGGCGGTGAAGCGTTATGAGCCGCATCACCTAATGGCGGATCAGAACGGTTTTGTCTGGTACCCGGACGTCAACGTGGTCGAGCAAATGGCCGACATGATGTCCGCATCACGTGATTTTGAAACTGATGTTGATGTGCTGAATAACGTCAAAAGTATGCAGCAAAGCTTACTCAAACTGGGAGAAGTGTAATGAATACCCTGGCTCTGTATGCCCAATCTCAGGCGCTGGCTTCTTCTCAGGAGAAGACGACGGTGGCTGAAAATACTGGGAGCGCCACGGCGCAAAGCAACAACCTGGGGGATAGCAGCTCTTCCTCTACCTCGTCAACCACCGATACCAGTGGAACCAGCGGCACACCGACGACGACAACGTCCACGGAAACGTCCGCGGTCGACACGTTTCTGACGCTGTTCGTAGCCGAAATTGAAAACCAGGATCCTACCGATCCGACCGACCCAACGGCCTATATCGACCAGCTTTCTTCCATGGCGCAGGTAGCGATGATGGAAGAGATGAGCGTTCAGGCCAATACCAACGCCGTGCTGATGAGCAACATTCAGGTGATGGCGCTGGGGAATATGGTCGGCGACGACATTATGGTGCAAACCACCTCGCTGGATATCGAAGATAACAGCAAGGACATTCAGGGCCGCATCACGCTGGATGACAGCTGTACCGATGTGGATTTGCACTTTACCGATGAAGCGGGTGATGACTACACCGTGTCGCTGATCCCGGAAGGTGAAACCTCCGTTGGGCCAGGCCAGGTTGATTTTGATATTAACCCCGCGGATTACGGCATCCCGCCGGGTGATTACAGCGTGTCCGTGGTGACCAATACCGGGGAAGAAGAAGTGCCGATTGAGGTGACGGGCAAAGTGGAAGATGTGCGTATTCCGCTCGATGGCAGCACGCCGGTGCTCAACGTTGACGGCGTTGGCGAAGTGCCATTCACCATGATCACCCAGTTTGGCGTACCGGACAGCACCGATGACACCACGCCGCCTGACACTGACGACGGCAGCGATAACGCCGACAGCAATACAGTGCTCTGATTTAGTTTACATTACAGGAAGAAACAATGAGTTATGAAATTGCAGCGACGGGGCTAAACGCCGTCAACGAACAACTGGACGGAATCAGTAACAACATCGCGAACTCCGGGACGGTCGGTTATAAATCAATGACTACCCAGTTCTCCGCGATGTACGCCGGGACGCAGGCGATGGGCGTGAGCGTGGCGGGTTCCGCACAAAGCATCTCCACCGGTGGCTCAATGGTTTCTACCGGTAACGCTCTGGATCTGGCGATCAACGACGATGGTTTTTTTGTCATGTGCGACAGCGCGGGCAACATTTCCTATACGCGCGCGGGTTCTTTCGTCACCGATAAAAACGGCTATATCGTCAATGCGTCCGGTGATTATCTGCAAGGCTATCCGGTGGATGACAGCGGCACGCTGCAAACCGGTACCGTGACCGATATCCAGATTAAAACTGGCAACATCCCGGCGCAGGCTACCGACAGCATGACCTTTACGGCCAACTTTGACGCCAGTGATGAAACGATCGATCGCTCAAGCGTGCCTTTTGATGCCAACAACAGCGATACCTATACCGACAGCTACACCACCACCGTGTATGACTCTCTGGGTAACGAGCACTCGGTCAGCCAGTATTTTACCAAAACCGCGGATAACACCTGGGAAGTGCAGTACACCTTTGATGGTGAAGCGCAGACTGGTGTACCGCCAACCACGCTAACCTTCGATCCGAATACCGGCAAGCTGACCTCTCCGACCACGCCGCAAACCATCACCTTCACCACCAATGAAGCCGCGCCGATCTCGATGACCGTCGACTACTCCGACTGTACTCAGTACGGCTCTGATTTCTCGGTGACCACCAACTCCGCGACCGGTTACGCCTCCGCAACGCAAAACGGCGTGCAGGTGGATGACGATGGCAAAGTGTACGCCACCTACAGCAACGGAGAACGTATGCTGCAGGGCCAGGTTGTACTCGCCACCTTCCCGGACGAAAACGGGCTGGAAGCGGTAAGCGGTACCGCATGGGTGCAGACCGGTGAATCCGGTACGCCGCTGATTGGCACGCCTGGCTCCGGCTCATGTGGCACGCTCTCCTCCGGCATGCTCGAAAGCTCCAACGTGGATATCACCAACGAACTGGTCAACCTGATGACCGCCCAGCGTAACTATCAGGCGAACACCAAGGTGATTTCGACCAGTACGCAGTTGGACCAGGCACTCTTCCAGGCGATGTAAGGCTAAGAAATGGATCGGTTGATTTATACCGCACTAAGCGGCGCCACCCAGACGCTGCTGGAGCAGCAAATTAGCGCCAACAACCTCGCCAACGTCAACACCAATGGTTTTCGTGCGGATATGGCGATGGCGAGTAATGACAAAGTCAAAGGCGGTGGCTTCGACACGCGTTTTATGGCGAAAGAGAGTCCCAGCGGCGTCAATGACAGCACCGGCGTGGCGGAAAAAACCGAGCGTCCGCTCGATGTCGCCATTCAGGGAACCGGCTATATCGCCGTGCAGGATAAAGCAGGAAACGAAGTTTATACCCGCAACGGCAATATCCAGCAGGACGATCAGGGTCAACTGACCATCGACGGCAACATTGTTCTCGGGGATAACGGCCCGATTATTTTACCGCCGAATGCGATTGCCTCTTTCGGTAGCGACGGCACGCTCTCCGTCACACCTGACGATGGCGATGTCACTGCCACGATGGATATCGATCGCCTGAAGCTGGTGGATATTCCGGTCGCCAATCTGGCGAAAAATAGCGAGGGAATGCTGGTGACGGCGGACGGCGTACCGGCACAACGCGATGAGAACATCAAAGTGAGCGGCGGGTTTCTGGAAGGCAGCAACGTGTCTGCGGTGAGCGAAATGATGTCGTCCATTGCGATGAACCGTCAGTTCGAAGCGCAAATCAAGATGATGAAAACGGCTGAAGATCTCAGCGACTCAGGCAACAGGCTGCTACGCGGCTCCTGAGCCGTAGTCTTTAATCAGGGATAAAGTGTTATGAACGCAGCGTTATGGATCAGTAAAACCGGCCTGTCGGCGCAGGATGCTGAGATGAGTGCGATTGCCAACAACATCGCTAACGTCAATACCACGGGCTTTAAGCGCGACCGCGTGATGTTCCAGGATCTGTTTTATCAGACTCAGGAAGCGCCGGGCGCCATGCTCGATCAAAACAACATCATGCCGACTGGAATGCAGTTCGGTAGCGGTGTACGCATTGTCGGTACGCAGAAAACCTTCACCGAAGGGAATGTGGAAACCACCGACAATACGATGAACGTGGCCATCATGGGGCAGGGATTTTGGCAGGTGCAAAAGGCGAACGGGGATATTGCGTATACCCGTGACGGCAACATGCAGGTTAACGCTGACGGCGTGTTAACTAACTCTGAAGGCTTGCCTCTGCAACCGGAAATCGATGTTCCGTCCGGCGCGACTAATGTGGCTTTTGGCGAAGACGGCACCGTGACGGCAATCCTGCCCGGCGACAGTGACCCTACCGAACTGGGGCAACTAACGCTGGTGAACTTCGCTAACCCGGCCGGGCTTTCAGCGGAAGGCGACAACCTGTATCTGGAAACCGCAGCCAGTGGTCAACCGACGGAAGGTATTCCCGGGGAAGATGGTCTGGGGACTTTGCAGGACAGCGCTCTGGAAGGCTCAAACGTGGATATCGTCAACGAAATGGTGGCGATGATCAACGTGCAGCGCGCCTATGAGATGAACGCCAAAATGGTCTCTGCGGCAGACGATATGCTGCAGTTTATTAGTCAGACACTGTAACTCAAGAATGTGAAATGCCGGATGGTACAGCTCCATCCGGCAGAAATAGGCAGAACGTGAAAAATTATCTCTGGCTGATGGTACTGCTTCCCCTGTTAAGCGGGTGCGAATCGCAGGCTCTCCTGGTCAAAAAAAATGACGAATTCTTTGCTCCGCCCAAAACCGAGGCACCGCCAACGGCGGATGGCCGCGCGGGAGGGGTGTTCGAAACGGGTTACAAGTGGTCGCTGACAGCGGATCGCCGTGCCTATCGGGTGGGGGATATCCTGACCGTGATGCTGGAGGAATCTACCCAGTCGAGCAAACAGGCGAAAACCAATTTCGGTAAGAACAATACCGTGGATATTGGCGCGCCGACCCTCTTTGGGCATACCAAAGATAACCTTTCCGCGTCCGTGGACGCTAATCGTGACTTCAACGGGACGGCGACCTCGCAGCAGCAAAACAGTTTACGTGGCGAAATTACGGTGTCGGTACACTCGGTACAGTCGAACGGTATCCTGGAAATTCGCGGTGAAAAATGGCTCACCCTCAACCAGGGTGATGAGTACATTCGCCTGAGCGGCCTGGTGCGCGCCGATGACATTCAGAACGACAACTCCGTCTCATCGCAGCGTATTGCCGATGCGCGTATCTCCTATGCGGGTCGTGGCGCATTGAGCGATGCCAATGCGGCGGGCTGGCTGACGCGTCTGTTTAACCATCCTCTCTTCCCGATCTAATGCAGGATTTTACTATGCAACACTTAAGCGGGCGCTGGATGAAGGCGTTAAACGGCATCGTTATTGCCCTGAGTCTGGCGCTGCCTGGCGCGGCGCAGGCGCGATCTCTGGAGTCGCTGGTCAACGTCCAGGGCGTCAGGGAAAACCAACTTGTCGGCTACAGCCTGGTGGTGGGGCTGGACGGAACCGGGGATAAAAACCAGGTTAAATTCACCAACCAGACTATCACCAACATGCTGCGTCAGTTCGGCGTTCAGTTGCCGAGCAAAATCGACCCGAAGGTGAAGAACGTTGCGGCGGTGGCGGTCAGCGCGATGCTGCCGCCCATGTACTCGCGTGGGCAAACCATTGACGTCACGGTCTCGTCGATCGGCGATGCCAAAAGCCTGCGCGGCGGTACATTACTGCTCACCCAATTACACGGTGCTGACGGAGAGGTTTACGCCCTTGCACAAGGGAGCGTGGTAGTCGGCGGGATGAACGCCACCGGGGCCAGCGGCTCCAGCGTCACTGTGAATACCCCCACCGCCGGGTTGATACCGAATGGAGCATCCGTGGAGCGGGAAATTCCCAGTGATTTCCAGATGGGCGATACCATCACGCTTAATCTGAAACGTCCTTCTTTCAAAGATGCCAACAATATTGCGGCGGCGATCAACGCGTCGTTTGGCGGCATTGCGACGGCGCAAAGCTCGACCAACGTCAGCGTCCGCGCGCCAACCAGTCCAGGGGCGCGCGTCGCCTTTATGTCTCAGTTGGATGACGTCCAGGTGCAGGCGGAAAAAGTGCGTGCCCGCGTGGTATTTAACTCGCGTACCGGCACAGTGGTGATGGGGGATGGCATTGCCCTGCACGCGGCGGCGGTGTCGCATGGCAGCCTGACGGTGTCCATCAATGAAAGCAGCAACGTCAGCCAGCCGAATGCGTTTGCTGGTGGTCGTACGGCGGTAACGCCGCAGAGTAATATTTCGGTGAATCATGCCCGCCCGGGAATGATCAGTCTGCCAGAGTCCAGCAGTCTGAAAACGTTGGTTAACGCCCTTAACAGCCTGGGCGCCACGCCGGACGACATTATGTCGATTTTGCAGGCCCTGCATGAAGCCGGAGCGCTGGACGCCGATCTGGAGGTGATTTAATGGCCGACATCAAAGTGAATCATAGCGGGGGCATTGACGGCAGCGATGCGTTAATGGGCCCGAAAATTAAAGATAACGATTTACAGAAAGCCGCTCAGCAGTTTGAAGCCATTTTCTTACGCAACATGCTGAAAGAGATGCGTAAAACCAATGAGATCTTCGACTCAAAAGACAACCCGTTTAACAGCGACTCGGTACGCATGATGCAGGGATTTTATGACGATCAGCTGTGCAACAGTCTTGCCCAACAACACGGCATTGGCATTGCGGCGATGATCGTCAAACAACTCTCCCCTCATCACAAAGGATAAAGGTTGCGCGGCGGCTTAAGAACTGTGGTTTTTTCGCCGCTCTTAATCGGCAAGGTTGTTAACGACAGACCGGGTGACTGACCGGCGAGGACTCTTTGATGGACATGATTAATATTGGCTACAGCGGCGCATCGACGGCGCAGGTGGAGCTTAATGTAACCGCGCAAAACACGGCTAACGCCATGACCGACGGTTATACCCGGCAGGTTGCCATCACCAGTACCATTGGCGCCAGCTCCGGTTCAGCCAACAGCGCAGGTAACGGTGTGCAGGTGGACAGTATTCGCCGCGTTTCTAACCAGTATCAGGTGAACCAGGTGTGGTATGCCGCCAGTGATTACGGCTATTACAACACCCAGCAGGAGTATTTAACGCAACTGGAAACCGTGCTCAGCGACGATAACAGTAGCCTGAGCGGCGGTTTTGACAACTTTTTTGCCGCGCTAAACGAAGCTACCACCAGCCCGGATGATTCCGCCCTGCGTGAACAGGTGATCAGCGAGTCCGGCGCGCTGGCGCTGCGTGTGGATAACACGCTGGACTACATCGACTCGCAAAGCAGTGAGATCGTCAGCCAGGAGCAGGCGATGGTGGCGCAGGTGAACACCCTGACTACCGGTATTGCCAGTTATAACCAGCAAATTGCGGAAGCTGAAGCCAACGGCGATAACGCCTCGGCGCTGTACGATGCTCGCGATCAGATGGTGGAGCAACTGAGCGGCATCATGGACGTGCAGGTCAATATTGATGATGAAGGTAACTACAACGTTACGCTGCAAAACGGTCAACCGTTGGTCAGCGGGCAGGAGAGTTCCACCATCGAACTGGATACCAACGCCGACGGCACGCAGAGCATGTCGCTGACATTTGCCGGAACTACGTCATCGATGAACACCGATACCGGCGGCTCGCTGGGGGCGCTGTTTGATTATCAGAATCAGGTGCTGACGCCGCTGACAGGGACGATTAACAGCATGGCGGAGCAATTTGCCGATGCGGTTAACACCCAACTGGCGCAGGGCTACGACCTGAACGGAAATCCCGGCGAACCGCTGTTTATTTATGATGAAAATTCATCTGACGGCCCGCTGGAGGTGAACCCTGATATCACCGCCGACGAGCTGGCGTTTTCCAGTTCGCCGGATGAAAGCGGTAACAGCGATAACCTGCAGGCGCTGATCAATATTTCTACCGAACCGTTGGATATAGAGGGGCTTGGTAGCGTAACCGTGGGTGAAGCCTGTTCGTCGATCATCAGTAATATTGGTATCTACAGCCAGCAGAACCAGACCGAAGCGGAAGCGGCGGCCAACGTCTACTCCGAAGCGCAGAACCAGCAGAGCAGCGTCAGCGGCGTCAGCATGGATGAAGAAGCGGTGAACCTCATTACCTACCAGCAAATTTACGAGGCCAACCTCAAAGTTATCTCAACGGGCGCAGATATTTTCGATTCTGTGCTGGAAATGTGTAGCTAACCTGGAGAGGAATGAATATGCGTGTATCTACTCAGCAATCTTATGTGTCCATGACGCAGAGTTTTAACGATCTCTCCAGCGATCTGTCCCATGTCGTTGAGCAAATGGCGACCGGGAAAAGTATTCTGCTGCCGTCTGACGATCCGATCGCGGCGACCCGTATTACGCAACTTAACCGCCAGCAATCGGCCCTCGACCAGTATCAGAGCAATATTGACTCCGCGACGGCGGGCATGAGTCAGCAGGAGTCGATCCTTGATGGCGTGAATAACGATCTGTTGGCGATTCGCGACGATCTGCTGGAAGCGGCGAACGGCACCAATACCGCCGATTCGTTAGCCAGCCTGGGGCAAGATATTCAGTCGATGACCGAAGCGATGGTCTCGGCATTAAATTACCAGGATGAAGACGGGCACTATGTGTTTGGCGGCACGGTCAACGATCGGCCGCCGATTGTCGCCGTGGACGACGACGGTGATGGCGTCACCGACAGCTATACCTACCAGGGGAACGGCGATCATCGCCAGACCACGGTTTCCAATGGCGTGGAAGTCGATACCAACGTGGCGGTCAGTGATTTCTTCGGCGATAGCCTGGACGTGCTGAACACCCTGACGTCGCTGTCGAAAGAGCTACAGGATCCGTCGGTTGACCCAGCCGACCCGCAGGTGCAAAGCGATATTGAAAATGCCATCAATACGGTGGATGACGCTTCCGACTCGCTCAATGCTTCTATTGCCACCATCGGTGAAACGCAAAATACGATGAGTATGCTGAGCGGCGCGCAAACGGATATCGCCACCTCTAACGATCAGCTGATTGGTCAACTGAGCGATCTGGATTACGGCCCGGCTTCCATAACCTTTACCGGTCTGGAAATGGCGATGGAAGCCACTTTAAAAACCTACTCCAAAGTGAGTGAGTTGAACCTTTTCAGTGTGATTTAACAGCGAGCAGTAGCCCAGGAATAGTATGCAGGTCGGTTTAAATACAACATCACTCTCCGGTAGCGGAGCGCTTAATCCTTCTGTACAACAGCATAGCGTTGCGCAGAATGTCCCTGTCCGTCAAAAGTTACCCGCAACGGCGAGTGATTACCCGGCCTCACCGCTTATTACCACCCGGCCTCAGCGCTACAGTGTGCAGCTCAACGATCAGCTCACCACGCTGCAGCAGGCCGATCACTACCTGGGGCAACTGGAACAGCATTTGCTGGATTATCGCCATGCCTCGCGCCGTGGCGGGCAGACGCAGCAGCAAAAGGGAGCTGAGCTTACCCAGTGGCTGGATAAACGAACGGCATTATCCGGCGGCGCGGTTGACCGGCAGCTGCGTCCGGTTCTGCAAGGTGAAGCGCGAGTGACCTTTCACTCACCCGAGCTGGCGCAGATGCTGCAAAAAAATGCCATAAGCTCGCGCATGTTTAGTGTCTCTGACGGACGGCAAACGCAGCACTCTGCGGTGGTGGTCGGTGAAGATCTGGATCCCGGTCAGTACAAAATGATGATGAGCAACGCGCTGCGTCGTGTCGGTGTGCAGGTGCATGACCAACAGGGCGCGCTGAGCTTTTCCACCTCGGAAAAGCAGTGGCCGCAGATCCAACAAACCCTGAGCGTACGCGATGTTGACGCTAAGTCATCAACGTTTACTCCGCTCAAGACATTCGTCGATCCCTCGCGTTCAGAAGAGCTGCTGCAACAGCTATCTCAGGGGAGTAACCGCCCTCAGGATGCTTTACAGCAGGCGCTGGATGCGATTGGCGATCAGCGTGCGCAAATGGCCGCCCAACAGGAAAAGGCGCGGCAACTGATTGACGGGATGGCGCGTTTTCCGCAGGCCGAAAGTGCGGTTAAAGCTTCTGAGTCACTCGGTGGAGTACTGGATCATGCTAATCACAATTATCAGGTATTAGCGCAGGCGGTAAATGGACAAGCCCGGCTTTCCAGCCAGACTGTCCGGAGCTTATTAAGCTAATTTATATGGCATGCTTTTGTTGAAAAAGTAAATGTAGCGGGGTCTGTAACTAACAGACCTCCAACATCCTGAGTAAAGAGCAAATTTTGCTGCGGGTTTAAATGAATCCACCACGTATGCAAGTTGTGCTCAGAGACAAACACCCCGAAATTAGCCAGCCGAGAATCGTTTTGATCGGTTTTGGTAGTGCTAAAGTGAAACTCCCCCTGTTTAGATAAACCTGCAGAATGATTTATACACGATGCGATCTTAAACGTTGATGACATTTTGTTATTTTGCTCCAACGGGATGAGAGTGACGGTCATGTTTTTGTTCAGTGGACTCGTAATGAGTTCATAATGTACGTTTTTGCCAGTATTAAGATCGTAATTGGCAATAACCGTATTTTCAATGTGGGCATGCGCGATAAAAGTGAAAAATAGCGTTAAAACAGACAGGCCAGGGAAAAAGAAATTATTTGCATTTTGGTATTTCATTTAACATTTTCTCCACTTCTTTAATTAAAATACCATTCATTTCATTATCTTTATTTAGCCAGTTGTCAAAGCTTAGGGCTAACTGCCATTTGTCATTGCATTGATTGCTAAGCACAATATCAAGGGCAAGTTTGTTCAGTGAGACCCGATAATACAAAGTCATCGAGGTGTCATGGCTTACCAACAGTGGGTTGAGTTGCTCTATACCGGGAAGAATATGCGGTGAAACAAACGATGACGATTTCTTATTCTCTCCTGAGTCGTAAAGTTGATATACGGTAACACGGTTGGCATTTTCAAGCGTCTCTTTAACCAGTTGTGGAGCTTCTTCCATTTTAGTGACAGACGGTGCTTTAAAATAAGAGATTAAAATAAACAACGACAGCGCGATAACGATAACGGGTAAGGTAATCAGAACGGCTCGGTAAGGATGCCGTCTGATGGTCATTTTTCTCTGGTTTCTTGTTAGTAGTTGACTGTTAAGTAAGGGTATTTCCCCATAGGCTGTTGATGGAGATGTTTCATCAAGCACAAGGGTCTCAACAACCTCGGTACGTTTCTCAGTTTCATCAATGGGACAGTCATTCACCACTGGTTCATTATAGTCAATAGTTTCAGTCAGGTAGTTTTTATTAAATAAATACCCTTTTTTGGGGATGGTTTTTATAATTTCCTGCTGCTTGCCGTCATCATCGATAGCAACACGTAGGGCATGAACCGCTGTTGGTAGGCTATTTCCACCGACGATACGATTCTTCCACACTGCGCTCATTAAATACGACCGAGATAAAACCACATCGGCATTTTTCGCTAATGTCTCTAAAAGAATAAAATGGTATTCGCCCAGGCGACGTATCTCGCCTGTTTCACAATGGATTAGCGCGTTAAGCGAGGAATCCATCCGCCAGTTGTTGACTACGATACTCATCGTTTTGTGTACCCGTGCAAGATTTTATATCCCTGGTATCACACCGTTAAAAATCAGTGCATTAAAATTCTGGAAAAATTGAAGTGTCTTTCTGGCTGTGAAGCTGTAGCCGAATCGCTGTTGAGTGTTTTTTATGCTGTTCAAAAAGGATTTGAAATGTAACGAAAGTGTCCGAGACTCACAATATAAAAATACAGGCTATTTGCAACTAAATGTAAGATAAACATTGGGCGTAGCACCTAAAAAGATTTGCAGATAAGTATAATCTTATTTTTATCATAAAGTTAACCTTGAAAGTGTGTAATCAATCAACCCATGATTAGATGTTTCTAATAATCTTTTAATTAAATTATGGGTGAGTTCTTGCTTAAGTGATGCCTTTTAGAGTGCTTAAGCACGGAAAGCTAAAATAGATGGGCGGGATGTTTGTCTCTTTAGCTAATGAAGTTGTGGGCTCATAAAAATTTTTTCCGCAGCGCTTTAAGTTTTCCGAACGGGTGGTCGTTTTTACTGAGTATCGAAACGAAAACGATTATTCCCAAGGAGCAGTACCATGTTATCGATTAATACTAATACCGCATCAATGGCAGCTGTAAACGCTATCAACAAAAGCAGCGCATCTCTGTCTACTTCGATGGAACGTCTGGCGACAGGTAACCGCATTAACTCTTCTGCTGACGATGCTGCAGGCAAACAGATTGCCAGCCGCCTGAGCGCACAATCCGACGGTATGGGCGTTGCACTGAGCAACATTCAGGACGCAACCGCAATGCTGCAGACCGCAGATAGCATGTTTGACGAAATGACCGACGTGCTGGGTCGCATGAAAGACCTGTCCACGCAGGCAGCGAACGGAACCTACAACAGCGACGACCTGCAGGCGATGCAGGATGAATACGACGAACTGGGCCAGCAGATGTCTGACATGCTGCAGAACACCACCTACGGTGGTACTAACCTGTTCGGTACGGCATCTGGCAGTAATACCGGTGTTTCTGGTCTGTTCCAGAGCGCAGTCACCTTCCAGGTGGGTGCTGAGTCTTCTGACACCATGACCGTGGACATCTCCAGCCAGCTGGGTGATCTGGTGAACGATCTGACAGATGTCAGTGCTGCTTTCTCTTCTGATCAGGCTGGTACTGGTGTTTCTGGTGGTACTGAGCTGACCGCTTCTGGTTCTGCTAACGGTATGATCAGCACTATCCAGACCGCAATGGACGATGTGTCCAAGATCCAGTCCAAACTGGGCGCGTCTATCAACCGTCTGAACGACACCGCAAACAACCTGACCAGCATGCAGGACAACACTAACGTAGCGATCGGTAACATTATGGATACCGACTACGCGACGGAAGCCTCCAACATGACGCAACAGCAGGTGCTGATGCAAACTGGCATCACCATGCTGAAGCAGTCCAACAGCATGTCCAGCATGGTGTCCAGCCTGCTGCAGTAATTCTGTTCTGTGGTGAAATTGCGCCATTCACAACACCGCCGACTGGCGGTGTTGTGCTTTCAGCGGCAGAAGGGGAGTCAGGAAGTTTCCTGTCCAACGGAAATTCGATTTCCATGTGCTTAGTAACTAATTGATTTCAAATAAATTAAAAACTGGCATACATTTTGCTTTAACAACGATAACGTCGCACGGAGTTATTCATGATCAACCCAAGAACTATGGCGAAAGCCGCAGCTTATGCCGATATCGCCACGCAGAGCGCCAACCTGCAACAACAGCAGGCAGAGTTGAATGCTGAAAGCAGCGGGCTGGATTCGCTGAGCACGGCATTAACCGATTTCCAGTCGGCTATTGATGCCTTGAACAGTGATACAGACGGTCCACTGACCTTTTCGGCGACATCGAATAACGACTCTGCGACGGTTTCTGCCAACTCGGAAGCTCAGGCGGGAACGTACTCATTTTATGTCAGCAAGTTGGCACAGGGTCAGCAGTCTACGTTCCAGATGACAGACAATTTTTATGAGGCGACCGGTACGTTTGATCTGACCATGGAAGATGGCAGCAGCATGGAGATCGATCTTTCTACGGCCGATAGCGACGGTGATGGCTATATCGATGCCACCGGGCTGGTAGATGCTATCAATAGTAGTGACGACAACCCGGGTGTTTCGGCTGCGCTGGTGAAAACAGATGGCCAGACAACCATTATGCTGACGTCTGACACTACCGGCGCACAAAGTGGTTTCACGGCGACAGTTAATGGCACGGTCATTGCCAGTCCGGAAACTGCGATGACGACTCCACAAGATGCTGTAATTAATCTGGGAGGTAAGGATGGGCCGGCCATCACCAGCAGCAGTAATACCTTCGATGATGTGATTCCCGGTGTGACCATGACCTTTACGGAGGTCAGCGATCCAGACGATACCAGCGATGTCACGACGATTACCGTGGCAGAAGACTCCAGCGCCTCACAGGCAAAAGTACAAACCTTTGTTGATGCCTATAACACCCTTGTCGACACAGTAGATTCATTAACCAGCAATGGCGGTGATGGTTCTAATCCTGGTGTTTTTGCGGGTGACGCCGGGCTCAGTTCATTAACCAACCAACTTGACGATATCGCCCACTCTTACTACGACGGCGTATCGATTGTTGATTATGGCATCTCGCTCGATTCCGACGGCCATTTAGAAATTGACTCCGATAAGTTTAACGAAGCGATGGAAGCGAACCCGGATGGTCTGACGTCAATTTTTGTCGGTGATGACAGCATGGTCGCGCAGATGGATAACCTGATGGACAGCTATCTGGACTCCAGTACCGGCATCATCACTATGCGTGAAGACAACATTGAGGATCAGCAGAGCAAAATCCAGGACGAAAGCGATCAGCTTACTGAAACCTATAACACCAATTACGAACGCTACCTGGAAGAGTACACCAATACGCTGATTGAAACGTACACCATGAAAGTGAGTATGGCCGCGTTTATGTAAGCGACCGGTTTAGTAAAAGAATAGAGAGTCAATATGTACGACACGCAGGATGGTTATTCGCAATACAAAGAGATGGATCTTGCTGCCCGTACGGCAGCTGCATCGCCTTTAGAACTGGTGCTGGTGCTGTTTTCCGGTTTGATGGATGAACTGGAACGCGCCAAAAGCCACATTGAGAACAAACGCTATGAGCGTAAAGCGCAGAGCATTAATAAATGCATCGATATTCTCAACGCCTTAACCAGCTCGCTGGAGTTTGAAACCGGCGGTGAGCTGGTGGTGAATCTCTCCCGACTTTATGACCACTGCGTCTATCGCCTGTATGAAGCCAGTGGTGAATTGTCGTTAGAAAAAATTGATGAAGTGATCCTGATCCTGACGAATCTGCGCACAGGTTGGGAAGGTCTGTCGGCAAAACTGGGGTAAGGCGATGGAAAGAGAGCGCCAGCAACAACAGCTTTATGCCCTGGTAAAAGAGATGAATGACGCCCTCGATCAAAAGCGTTGGCGGCGGCTACCCAGCCTGCATCAGCAGGTAATGCGTGTTTTTCATGAATATGAAGCCTGGGAAACGGATGTCAGCGCGTTGCGCAAGGTTAAAGACAACATGCTTTCGGCATTTGAAGCGCTGATTGCGCGACGAACTCAGCGTGCGGAAGAACTTAAAGCGCGAATGGATAAACATCAGCAAAACCAGGAAGGAATGTTGGCGTATTCAATGGTTAATTTAATTTCGGAGAAGGCATGAATCCTGTATTACTGGCCTCGGTCAGTGCGTCGGCAGAGGCCACACCGGAAAAGGCAACTGTTTCGGCGTCGGCGGCCCCTGCAAGCAGCGGCACATTTTCTTTACCCCAGTCGGGGCTTAACGCCGCGGCTGAGCGGCTGATTGGAGCAAAACTGAGCCATCAGCAGACATCGGCGGCTGCACATAAACCAGACGACGCGAATCCGGCAGCCATGCAGGCATTGCTGGCGATGCTATTGGCGCAACCGACTCAGGCAGCCCCGGCCGATTTACAAAAGCAGCCTGATGGCGACATGTTGAGAATGCTGGCGCAGGTGCAAACCACCCATTCTGGGTCATCACTGTTGCGCCAACTGGCGAGCGCCATGGCCCAGCCGGAAAAAACGTCCACGCCATCTGCTGAGCAGCATACAACTGACTTATCGTCACTGCCGCCTAAGCTGCAAACGTTATTGGCGTCACTCAGCGAGGATTTGCCGCCAGCAACTCCGGATCAACAGGCTAAGCTGGCGACGTTTTCCGCCCAGGATCTGCGTGCGATTGCGCCGGAGCCTGCGTCACTCTCGACCACCCAACAAATTTCTGCTCGGGTGAAAGCAACCCAGAACGCCAGTCCTCGCCCGGTGGTGGAGAGGAAAAACGCTGGAGTGACGGTTAACCCGGCGCTCTCTACGCAAAGTTTGCTCAATACCGCGGCGCAGGGAAATCAGCCGGTGAATCCGCTGATTGACCATAACATCGTGTCGACGCAAGCGTCCTCGCCAGTGACGATGTCAACGGAGGAGCTCGGGGAGAAACTCACCGCGCTGCTTAAAGACAGAATTCAGTTCCAGATTGGTCAGCAACAGCAGGTGTCGACCATTCGTCTTGATCCCCCTTCGCTGGGCAAACTTGAAATTGCCGTGCAACTGGATGCAGGCAAGCTGATGGTTCACATCGGCGCAAATCAGAGCGATGTCTGCCGCTCATTGCAACAATTTAGCGAGAACCTACGCCAGCACCTGACGGCGCAGAACTTCATGGAAGTCAATGTTCAGGTCTCTTCAGAGGGGCAATCGCAGCAGCAAAAACAGCAGTCAGGTCATCAACAGGATGAGGTGACGTCGGCATTAGTGCTCAATGATGAACCTCAATTTCAACGGAATGAATCCGTTCTGATCAAAGTGTAAAAGTAAAATGAAGAAAATTGTTATCGCGTGTGTGATCAGCTCCGTTGTGGCTCTGGGTATTGCGGGGGGCGCAGGATGGGGCATTTATCATTCTATGAATAAGCGAACTACGGCTGCAGCAGAGGTTCCTGCCCATGAAGCGGAAGACAGCCAGGATGAATCCAGCAGTATTTTTGTCTCCCTGCCGGAAACGGTGGTTACGCTGCATGATGATGAAGGGAGCGATCGCTATATGGTCGCTGAGCTGGTAATGGTCGTTGATTCAGAGAAAGATGCTGAAAAAATTAAGAAGGACGAACCGCTCTATCAAAGTATTACCGTAGATGAGCTTTCGAATATGAAATATGAAGATATTCGGGCGCTGAAGATCTCCGATATCAGAAAGAAAGTATTTGAGAATCTGAAAGTCGAATTAGCGAAACGCAAAATGGCGACACCTTATAAGGACATATTGGTGAAAAAAGTCGTGTTCCAATAAGCGACAAGCCAGGAAATAACATGATACAGGATGCTTACGAGTCAGAAGACTTTAATGCGACGCCCGTGCTCACGCCAAAGCAAGAGAGCCATTATTTACAGGCTTATCTACCTTTGGTGCGCAAAGTGGTGCGTCAACTTGCGCCGCAATGTACCTGCGTTATGGACAGGCAGGATATGGAACAAACGGCGCTGATGGGATTGCTGAACGCGATTCGCCGCTACGGTCAGCCAGACGAAGGTTTTGCCGGTTATGCTGTTCACCGCATACGTGGCGCAATTCTGGATGAGCTGCGCAGTCTCGACTGGCGGCCTCGCCAGTTACGGCAAAAATACCATCAGATTAAAGATTTGATTCGTGATGCGCGCACACAGCTTGGGCATGAACCCTCATGGGAGGAGTTGTCCCGGCTGGGATTATCGTCTGAGGATTATCAGGAATATCAACAGTTGGAAGGCGCCGAAACGCTGGCCAGTCTGGATGAATTACTGAATGGCGATATGCCGATTGCACCGCTCGAAGGGCGGGGGCTTGAGGAGCAATTCGTCACCCAGGAAATGTTGAGTTACGCCCTGAGCCAACTCAGCGAAAAAGAGAGCCTCGTGCTCTCAATGTATTACCAACACGATATGAATTTAAAAGAGATCGCGTTGGTATTAGGGCTGACCGAAGCCCGAATTTGTCAAATGAATAAAAAAATCACGCACAAGATTCGTGATTGTTTATATCCAGATTAACAATTCCGAATCAACATGCGGAGGACGTAATGCAAAAGATTTTTGGTTTATTAGTGGTTTTGGGCTGCGTATTTGGCGGCTACTTTGAGGCTGGTGGGCAGTTAATTGCTATTTGGCAGCCAGCAGAAATTATTATTATCGTCGGTGCTGGTCTGGGGGCGATGATTATTGGTAACCCGGTACATGTACTGAAAGAGATCGTCCACCAGATCAAAGGGGTAATCAGTAAAAAGAAAATGGGGCCGGAGTTTCAGCGTCAGCTACTGATGTGCCTGTATGAGCTGCTGGAAATGGTGCAAAACGGCGGTCTGCGTATGCTGGATCAGCATATCGAGCAGCCGGAAGAAAGCACCATTTTCCAGAAATACCCGCTGGTGCTGACTCAGAAGCGACTGGTGACATTTATCGCCGATAACTTCCGTCTAATGGCGATGGGTAAAATCGATGCCCATGAACTGGAAGGGATCCTCGATCAGGAACTGGATACTGCGGAAGAATCTTTGTTAACCCCTTCGCGCTCCTTGCAGCGTACCGCAGAAGCGATGCCTGGATTCGGCATTTGTGCTGCGGTATTGGGCATTATCATCACCATGCAGTCCATCGATGGCTCCATTGCGCTTATCGGTTTGAAAGTGGCCGCGGCGTTGGTGGGGACATTCTTAGGGGTATTCATCTGTTATTGTCTGATGGACCCGCTGGCAAACGCCATGGAACAGCAGGCGCGGGCAGAGCATTCGCTGCTCGAATGCGTACGTACCGTGCTGGTGGCGCAAGCGGGCGGTAAACCGACGCTACTGGCGGTCGATGCTGGCCGTAAGCTTCTCCATCTGGCCTCTAAACCCACTTTCGCCAATCTGGATGCATGGGTTAATGCGATGCTGGAGCAGGAATAAGCATGAGGAAGGGGCCAAATCGTCGCGATCGCGGCGCGAAAACCACCATTATCCGCCGACAAATTAAAAAGCATCATGCAGGTCATCATGGCGGGGCGTGGAAGGTCGCCTTTGCTGACTTTACGCTGGCGATGATGGCGCTGTTTATGACGCTGTGGATTGTGAACAGCGTCAGCAAGGCTGACCGAGAAAATATTGTGGCGGCGCTGCACGGCCAGTCAATCTTTAACGGTGGCGGTATGGCACCTTTAAACAAGCTGGGCAAGCAGCCGATAGCGCCGGGTGCGCAGAAGAAAAACGTCACGCGCAACAAGCTGGATAAAACGGTTACCCCGCAAGAGACGGCGAAGATAACAGAAGATAACGCCAAAAAAGCGCTGGATGTAAATGAAAAAGCGGTGTTGCTGAAGCAAAAATCAGCGCGTGAATTGGGCGAGCTGGCGACCGATATTAACGTCATTGCCCGCAACGCACATATGGAAACCAACCTCGAGATGGAGATTGTTCCTCAGGGGTTGCGCGTACTGATTAAAGATGACCAGAACCGGAATATGTTTGAACGCGGCAGCGCCAAAATTATGCCGTTCTTTAAATCGCTGCTGGTTGAGCTGACCCCCGTGTTTGACTCGCTGGACAACAAGCTCATCATTACCGGACATACGGATGCGATGAGCTATAAGAGCAACATTTACAACAACTGGAATCTCTCCGGCGACCGTGCTTTGTCAGCACGACGCGTGCTGGAAGATGCCGGCATGCCGCAGGATAAAGTCATGCAGGTTAGCGCCATGGCGGACCAAATGCTGCTGGATGCGAAAAACCCGGAAAGCGCAGGCAACCGCCGTATTGAGATCATGGTGTTAACGCAAAGTGCTTCCGATACGCTGTATCAATATTTTGGTCAGCACGGCGAGAAAGTGGTTCAGCCACTGGTTGATAAGCTGGACAAACAAAAGCAGGTGACTTCTTTACGTCAGCCCTCTGCTCCCGTCATTCATTAATTCTGTTTTCCGCCCCCCACGCAACGTGGGGGCAAATTATCCCTCAGGAAGGTAATGTGATAGATGTAACCCATATTATTCCATTGGATATTCATACTGATAACGTCACTGATGGGGCTTGTCAGGGCGCGCATTTCGACCCGGTTTCAGGTATCTGGTACACCGAGCCTCATGTGTTAAATGAGGGGCTTCGTGACTATGTCTACAACACCGACAGTTTTAACATCGTTGCGCCGTACTATCTGGTGATTACCTCGAAGATGCACTGCTGGAGCTGCCACCAGCTCACCCATATTCACGGGGTGATGTTTACCCGCTTTATCAGAAAAGATCAGGATGGCAAAGGCTGGCAATCTATTCGACGGAATACCTTTCTGTTCCACATTAATTCTCTGCCTGAAGAGATACAAAAGAACATCAAAGCCAGCAATTACTATCTGGATAAAAGTAAAACTACCGGACTACGTTACTGGATGAATCATTGTGAAATTTGTGGAGAACGTCTGGGCGACTATGAGCTTTTCTGCGTGGAAAATGATGCATTTCGCCTGATGACCATCGAAAAATTGCTGCGGGCAAAGATTCGCAAAGTGAATAAACTTTTTGTCAGTACGGCGGGTAATCCAGCAGAACATAAGATCACGGACATCGTGCGTTACCTGTGCGATGCACGCTTCGTCATGAATGGTCCGGCGTAAGGCATAAACAGACTTCTCACAATATAAAAATACTGTATACTTAAACAGTGTTGTGGGAGGCGAGCGATGCGCAAAATCATACATGTTGATATGGACTGCTTTTTCGCGGCGGTGGAAATGCGCGACAACCCCGCCTTGCGTGATATTCCCATTGCTATTGGCGGCAGTCGTGAACGTCGGGGAGTCATCAGCACGGCCAATTACCCGGCGCGCAAATTTGGTGTGCGTAGCGCAATGCCGACCGGAATGGCGTTAAAACTGTGCCCCCATCTCACGTTATTACCTGGTCGTTACGAGGCCTATAAAGAAGCCTCCCGCCAGATTCAGGCTATTTTCTCCCGTTATACCTCGCTGATAGAACCGCTTTCGCTGGATGAAGCCTATCTGGATGTGACTGACAGCACTCACTGCCATGGCTCAGCTACGCTGATCGCTCAGGAGATCCGCCAGACAATTTTTACCGAGCTACAGTTAACCGCCTCTGCCGGAATTGCGCCGGTCAAATTTCTGGCAAAAATAGCTTCCGATCTCAACAAACCCAATGGGCAATATGTGATTACCCCTGCCGATGTTCCTGAATTTCTCAGAACATTACCGTTAGGCAAAATTCCCGGCGTTGGCAAAGTCTCTGCCGCTAAGCTGGAAGCGATGGGGTTGCGAACCTGCGAGGATGTTCAGAAATACGACCTGGCCATGTTGCTCAAACGTTTTGGTAAGTTTGGTCGCGTGTTGTGGGAACGCAGCCAGGGCATTGATGAACGCGACGTCAACAATGACAGACTGCGCAAATCAGTCGGCGTCGAGCGTACTTTGGCAGAAGATATTCATGAGTGGGCTGAATGTGAGGAGATTATTGAGCGGCTATATCCCGAACTGGAACGACGTCTGGCCAAGGTAAAACCGGATCTGTTGATCGCCCGGCAGGGAGTAAAACTCAAGTTTAATGATTTTCAGCAAACCACGCAGGAGCACGTCTGGCCGCGCTTAAGTAAAGATGACTTAATTGCGACGGCGCGCAAAACCTGGAATGAACGTCGGGGAGGGCGGGGCGTAAGGCTGGTGGGATTACACGTCACGCTGCTGGATCCACAGCTGGAAAGGCAACTACTGTTGGGGCTGTGATGTTGATGTATTGCCGGATGGCTGCGTAAAAACTATATCCGGCCTACAAATCAGCATGTAGGCCGGATAAGCACAGCGCCATCCGGCGTTTAGCGCAGACTTACTTCGCCGGAATAGACTTCAGCAGTTCAGTCAGCAGCGTCCAGTAATGGCCGACGCTTTCGATATGAACCTGTTCATCCGGGGAGTGTGGACCGGTGATGGTTGGCCCGATGGAAACCATGTCCATATCTGGATACGGTTTCTTGAACAGACCACATTCCAGACCGGCGTGGATGATTTGGATGTTAGGCGTTTTGTTGAACAGACGCTGATAGGTTTCACGAACCAGGTGCATAACCGGAGAGTTGGCATCCGGCTGCCAGCCTGGATATCCGCCTTTTGCCTGGGTTTTCGCGCCAGCCAGTTTACCCAGTGAATCCAGCATGCTCACCACGTAGTCTTTACCGCTGTCGATCAGAGAACGGATGAGGCAGTGAATTTCAACGTTGTCGTCAGTCATGGTTACAACGCCGACGTTCAGGGAAGTTTCTACCACGCCTTTGGCGACGTCGGAGTTGCGGATAACACCGTTCGGGGTGGCGTTTAGCAGACGCACAAAGCTGTCGCGAGACTCAGCGGTCAGCGCGGCTTTGTCTTGAGTAACGGCATCCAGCAGCAGAGCCAGGTTCTTCTCTTTGGCTTCCAGTTCGTTTTTCAGGATTTCCTGATAGGTGGTGACCAGCGCTTTTAACGCATCAACTTTATCTGCAGCCACGGCCAGGGTGGCAAAGGCTTCACGCGGAATTGCGTTACGCAGCGTACCGCCGTTGAAATCAACCAGACGCAGATCCAGCTCTTCAGCGTGGCCCGCCAGGAAGCGTACCAGCAGCTTGTTCGCGTTACCGAGACCCACGTGGATTTCGCCGCCGGAGTGGCCGCCTTTCAGGCCTTTTAACGTCAGCTTAAAGCTCTGAAAGCCAGCAGGGATTGCTTCACGGGACAGCGGCAGGTTAGAGGTAAAGTCGATACCGCCTGCGCAACCCATGTAGATCTCACCTTCTTCTTCTGAGTCGGTGTTGATCAGGATATCTGCCTGCAGCCAGTTAGCCTGCAGACCAAACGCGCCATCCATACCTGCTTCTTCGGTCATGGTCAGCAGCACTTCCAGAGGACCATGTACCACGCTGTCATCAGCCAGAACGGCCAGCGCGGACGCCATACCGATACCGTTATCCGCACCCAGCGTGGTGCCACGGGCTTTTACCCATTCGCCATCAATATAAGGTTGGATAGGATCTTTGGTGAAGTCGTGCACGGTGTCGTTGTTTTTCTGCGGGACCATATCCAGGTGCGCCTGCAGAACGACCGGTTTGCGGTTTTCCATGCCTGCGGTAGCGGGTTTGCGAATCAGGATATTACCGACTTGATCGCGCTCGACGTGGAAACCTTTTTCCTGGGCCCAGCTCAGAATGTGTTCAGCGAGCTGCTCTTCATGATAGGACGGATGAGGAATAGAACAGATTTTGGCAAAAATATCCCATAGCGGTTGCGGGGATAATTGAGACAGTTCAGACACGTTGAGTCTCCTTGGCGATGTCCTACAAAACTTGCTTGCAGGCCACGGGGTTAGCAGAATTAAAAACACCACAAGTCAGGCTTGCGCGATGCGATTGAGAATACCACTTTCTCCGCTGACGGCTAGCATAAAGCATGCAAAAAGAGGCGCGGATTCCGCGAAACACTGGTTTTTAGTGCGTCAGATCTCTATAATCTCGCGCAACCTATTTCCCCCTCGAACACTTTTTAAGCCGTAGATAAACAGGCTGGGACACTTCACATGAGCGAAAAATACGTCGTCACCTGGGACATGTTGCAGATCCATGCACGTAAACTGGCAAGCCGCCTGATGCCTTCTGAACAATGGAAAGGCATTATTGCCGTTAGCCGTGGTGGTCTGGTACCGGGCGCATTGCTGGCGCGTGAATTGGGTATTCGTCATGTCGATACCGTATGCATCTCCAGCTACGATCACGACAACCAGCGCGAACTGAAAGTGCTGAAACGTGCCGAAGGCGACGGTGAAGGTTTCATCGTAATCGATGACCTGGTTGACACCGGTGGTACCGCCGTTGCGATCCGCGAAATGTATCCTAAAGCGCATTTCGTTACTATCTTCGCTAAGCCGGCAGGTCGCCCACTGGTGAATGATTATGTTGTTGATATCCCTCAGGATACCTGGATTGAACAGCCGTGGGATATGGGCGTGGTGTTCGTCCCGCCGATCTCTGGTCGCTAATCTAAAAAGTTTTCAACGCCTGGCAACTGCCGGGCGTTGTTCTTTTTGTGCAGTGTCAGGTTACACTATGCCTTAGTGAGTACTCATGGAGGCTGCAATCATGTCACAGGCTAACCTCAGCGAAGTCCTGTTTAAACCCCGCTTCAAACACCCTGAAACGTCAACGCTGGTTCGTCGTTTTAATCACGGCGCGCAGCCGTCCGTACAATCTGCCCTGGATGGTAAAACCATTCCCCACTGGTATCGCATGGTGAATCGTCTGATGTGGATCTGGCGTGGCGTCGACCCGCGTGAAATCCTTGAGGTGCAGGCACGTATCGTGATGAGCGAAGCCGAACGTACGGATAAAGAACTCTACGATACGGTTATCGGCTATCGCGGCGGGAACTGGATCTATGAGTGGGCGAAGCAGGCGATGGACTGGCAACAGAAAGCGTCTATGGAAGAGGATCCGCAGGTGAGCGGACGCCACTGGCTGCATGCGTCTACGTTGTACAACATTGCCGCTTACCCACACCTGAAAGGCGATGAGCTGGCAGAACAGGCACAGGCTTTGGCCAATCGCGCCTATGAAGAGGCCGCGCAGCGACTGCCGGGGACATTGCGCGAGATGGAATTTGCCGTTACCGGCGGCGCGCCAATCACTGGATTCCTGCATATGCCAAAAGGCGACGGTCCGTTCCCGACGGTGCTGATGTGCGGTGGCCTCGATTCCATGCAAACGGATTATTACAGTCTGTATGAGCGCTACTTTGCTCCACGTGGCATTGCTATGCTGACGCTGGATATGCCGTCGGTTGGGTTCTCATCAAAATGGAAACTGACTCAGGATTCCAGCCTGCTGCATCAGCACGTATTAAAAGCGCTGCCTAATGTTCCCTGGGTGGATCACACTCGCGTGGCGGCCTTCGGTTTCCGCTTTGGCGCTAACGTAGCGGTACGTCTGGCATATCTGGAATCATCACGTCTGAAGGCGGTGGCCTGTCTGGGACCAGTGGTTCATGCGCTGCTTAGTGACCCGCAGCGTCAGGCGAGCGTCCCGGAAATGTATCTTGATGTACTGGCTAGCCGCCTGGGGATGCATGACGCCTCCGATGAAGCGCTGCGCGTTGAGCTTAATCGCTATTCATTAAAAGTGCAGGGCCTGCTGGGGCGACGCTGCCCGACGCCAATGCTTTCGGGGTTCTGGAAGAACGACCCGTTTAGCCCGGAAGAAGAGTCACGTTTAATCACATCTTCATCTTCAGACGGTAAGCTACTGGAGATCCCCTTCAATCCGGTGTATCGCAATTTTGACAAAGGGTTGCAGGAAATAACCAGTTGGATCAATCAGAGATTGTGTTAAAAGTTTGCTAAATTTTATCGATTTGGTAAAACAGGTGCTTCACCTAAGGAGATCGTAATGACGTTACCGAGTGGGCATCCGAAAAGTAGATTGATCAAGAAATTCACCGCGCTTGGCCCGTACATCCGGGAAGGGCAGTGCGAAGATAATCGATTTTTTTTCGATTGTCTGGCTGTTTGCGTCAACGTGAAACCCGCCCCTGAGAAACGCGAGTTCTGGGGCTGGTGGATGGAACTGGAGGCGCAGGAAAAACGCTTCACGTATAGTTATCAGTTTGGTTTGTTTGATAAAGACGGTAACTGGACTGCGGTGCCGGTGAAAGAGACTGAAGTGGTAGAGCGACTGGAATACACCTTACGTGAATTCCATGAAAAATTACTTGGCTTGTTAACGACGCTGAATCTGGCGCTGGAACCTGCTGACGACTTTAAGGATGAACCGGTTAAGTTAACGGCATAATGAACAGTGAAAAGCCGGATGGCGGCGCAACCCCATCCGGCTTTTTTTATGCTATATCAAAACTGGTAGACCATACCGACGGCAACGATATTATCATCGTTGATGCCCAGCTTATTATCGCTATCGAGCTGGTTGATTTTATAATCGACAAACGCGGACATATTTTTGTTGAAATAGTACGTTGCGCCGAGATCAATATAATTCACCAGATCTTCATTGCCGACGCCTTCAATATCTTTCCCTTTAGACAGCACATAACCCAGTGACGGACGCAGACCAAAGTCAAACTGGTACTGAACTACCGCTTCGAAGTTCTGTGTTTTATTAGCAAAGCCACCGGAAATTGGCGTCATATTGCGCGTTTCAGAATAGAACGTTGCAATATAAATATCGTTAGCATCATATTTTAAGCCCGTTGCCCAGGCTTCTGCTTTATCGCCTGTACCGCGAGTTTGCAGATTCTGCTGGTTAGTACGATCGGAGTTGGTATAAGCGCCGCTCACCGCAAAATCGCTGCCGCCAAAGTCATAGGTAACAGAAGTACCAAAACCGTCGCCGTTCTGTTTTTTCACATCGCGGTCCTGGTTTTTACCCTGATATTGCAGGGTCAGATCCAGGCCATCCACGACGCCGAAGAAGTCGGTGTTACGGTAAGTTGCCAGGCCGCTGGCACGTTTGGTCATAAAGTTATCGGTTTGTGCGGAGGAGTCGCCGCCGAATTCCGGGAACATATCGGTCCATGCTTCCACGTCATACAGCGCACCCAGGTTACGACCATAATCAAACGAGCCAAAATCTTTTAATTTCACACCGGCGAAGGCCAGACGTGTTTTTTGTTGGTTAGAATCGCTTTCAGCTTTATTGCCGGCGAATTCAGCCTCCCAACGACCATAACCGGTCAGTTGATCGTTAATTTGCGTTTCGCCTTTAAAACCTAAACGGATATAGCTTTGGTCACCATCTTTGCTGTCATAATCCGTCATGTAATGCATGGCTTTTACTTTGCCGTATAAGTCCAGCTTATTACCGTTCTTGTTATACACTTCCGCTGCCTGTACGGATGCCGACGTAACAATTCCCATCACCACTAATGCCAGAGTGCTCTTTTTCATTTTCATTCCTGATTAAAAGTACGCGCTAATATTCACTGGGTGTGATCCCCGTTAAAAGACAGGAGGGTTTTTAACGTCTGGCAATGAACGTTTTATGACAAAGTAAGAATATTTTTAAAAAAGGATGTTTTTTTGTTTCTGTAATAAATGCGTCAAAATCTGCCGCTACGCTTGCTGATCCTGCGCAATAAAATTTCATGCTTTGTGCGCTGGTTGTTGGCAACCGGGGCCAGTCCTGCTAAAACGTTCGTTTGATATCATTTTCCCCAATTTTGAATGGCAGAGAATCATGAGTGACAGCCAGACGCTGGTGGTAAAACTTGGCACCAGTGTGTTAACGGGCGGATCCCGCCGCCTGAACCGCGCCCACATCGTAGAACTGGTTCGCCAGTGCGCGCAGCTCCATGCCGCAGGGCATCGTATTGTTATTGTTACCTCAGGCGCGATTGCCGCCGGACGTGAGCATCTTGGTTACCCTGAACTCCCGGCAACGATAGCCTCGAAACAGCTGTTGGCAGCGGTAGGGCAGAGCCGACTGATTCAACTATGGGAACAGCTTTTCTCGATTTACGGTATTCATATCGGGCAGATGCTGCTGACGCGTGCGGATATGGAAGACAGAGAGCGCTTCCTCAATGCCCGCGATACGCTGCGCGCGCTGCTGGATAACAACATCGTTCCGGTCATTAATGAGAACGATGCGGTGGCGACCGCTGAAATTAAAGTGGGTGATAACGACAACCTCTCAGCGCTGGCGGCAATTCTGGCTGGAGCCGATAAGCTGTTGCTGTTGACCGATCAGCAGGGGCTGTTCACCGCCGATCCGCGCACCAATCCGCAGGCGGAGCTGATTAAAGACGTGCACGGTATTGATGATGCGCTGCGCGCCATTGCCGGAGACAGCGTCTCGGGTCTGGGAACCGGCGGGATGGGAACAAAACTGCAGGCCGCCGATGTCGCGTGCCGCGCCGGGATCGACACCATAATTGCCGCAGGCAGCAAACCGGGCGTCATTGGCGACGTGATGGAAGGCGTTTCCGTTGGGACGCGTTTTCATGCTCAGGCATCTCCACTGGAGAACCGTAAACGCTGGATCTTCGGCGCGCCGCCTGCCGGAGAAATTACTGTTGATGAGGGCGCTACCGCAGCGATTCTGGAACGCGGCAGCTCATTATTGCCAAAAGGCATTAAAAGCGTGACAGGCAACTTCTCTCGTGGTGAAGTGATCCGCATCTGCAATCTCGAAGGGCGTGATATTGCCCACGGCGTCACCCGCTATAACAGCGATGCGCTGCGCCGTATTGCCGGACATCACTCACAACAGATCGACACCATCCTGGGCTACGAATACGGCCCGGTCGCTGTCCATCGTGACGACATGATCACCCGTTAAGGAACAGGCATATGCTGGAAGAAATGGGCATTGCTGCCAAAGCCGCGTCATATAAGCTGGCGCTGCTCTCTAGTCGCGAAAAAAATCGCGTACTGGAAACCATTGCTGATGAGCTGGAAGCGCAAACCGAAAGCATCCTCAGCGCGAACGTACAAGATGTTGAGCAGGCGCGAGCCAACGGCCTGAGCGATGCGATGCTCGACCGCCTGGCCCTGACGCCAGCGCGTCTGAAAGCGATTGCTGACGATGTACGCCAGGTGTGTAATCTCGCCGACCCGGTCGGGCAGGTGATTGACGGTGGGCTGCTGGACAGCGGTCTGCGTCTGGAGCGTCGTCGCGTCCCGCTGGGCGTGATTGGCGTAATTTATGAAGCGCGCCCAAACGTCACCGTTGACGTTGCCTCCCTGTGCCTGAAAACCGGCAATGCCGCGATCCTGCGCGGTGGGAAAGAGACCTACCGGACGAACGCTGCCACCGTGGCGGTTATCCAAAAGGCGCTGGAAGCCTGCGGTTTACCCGCGGCTGCCGTACAGTCGATTGATAACCCGGACCGCGCACTGGTCGCTGAGATGCTACGGATGGATAAGTACATCGATATGCTGATCCCTCGCGGTGGCGCGGGCCTGCACAAGCTGTGTCGTGAGCAGTCGACTATCCCGGTCATCACCGGCGGCATTGGCGTATGTCATATCTATGTTGATGATACCGCGGAGATCGCCCCGGCCCTGAAGATTATCGTCAATGCCAAAACCCAGCGTCCGAGCACATGCAATACTGTCGAGACGCTGTTGGTGAATCAGAGTATCGCTGAGCGCTTCCTGCCTGCTCTAAGTCAGCAAATGGCAGAACGCGGCGTGACGCTTCATGCAGATGATGCTGCGCTGGCTATGTTGCAGGCCGGACCGGCAAACGTCGTAGCGGTAAAAGCTGAACAATATGACGATGAGTTTTTATCGCTGGATCTGAACGTGAAGATTGTCGTCGATCTGGATGACGCCATTACCCACATCCGCGAGCATGGTACCCAGCATTCCGATGCGATCCTGACGCGTACGCTACGCAACGCCGATCGTTTTGTGAATGAAGTCGATTCTTCAGCTGTGTACGTTAACGCTTCTACGCGTTTTACCGATGGCGGCCAGTTTGGACTGGGCGCGGAAGTAGCGGTAAGTACGCAAAAACTGCACGCGCGTGGTCCAATGGGGCTGGAAGCACTGACTACATACAAATGGGTTGGCTTCGGCGACGACACGATTCGTGCGTAATTGAAAACGGGCGATTCCATAATAGCACTCTGATTTTCAAGGCTATTAAGGCATCGCCCTGTTAATTCCAACCTTCACTCCACTGCCACATTTTTCTATCCTGCGTTTTAACATCATCAGTCTGGTTTTGACCCATGCGTCCCTGTGCCAGAAAGGCGATGTATCACAGAATTTTCCCTGCCAGCATGAATTTTCCTGGTCTTCAGTTCACGTATTGTTCCCATGGCCCGATCTATTAGAATCAGTCTCATTTTTATGAGGAGTTGTTGCGTGAAATCGGATATTCACAAACATCGCATTCCTGTAGTGCCGCTCGGCAACCCGTTTCCCCCCCGCCATTGTTCGCTGTGTCCAAAGGGAGCGGCAATTGATCGTGATAATCAACACCGATTAATAGACAAAAGAAGAAGGTTTAAAGCAGGGGAGATACTCGCCCGGCAGGATGAAGCCGCAAACATGCTTTTTGTTATTCACGAGGGATACTGCAAGTCCAGCGTGGAATGCGGTGATAACGATTTTATCAGTCGATTTTATGTTCCGGGAGATATCATGGCGCTGGATGCTGTCGAAGGGGGGAAGTACCTGACAACGATTAAGGCGGCAACGGCTGCGGAGGTATGTCATATCGATATTGCGCGGTTGTTCAAAGTAGCAGAAAAGGATCCGTCGGTTGCTGCCGCAGTCATCAAGTTTCTCTGCAGGGACAATGGATTCATTGTTGAAAAACTGCGGCGCTATGCGAATAAACATGCTGAGGCCAGGATCGCTGCTTTTCTGGTGGAGTTTTACGAGATGCATTTACGTATTGGCAGGCCAGAAACGACGCTTCACTTGCCATTCTCCCGGGAGGAAATTGCCAGTTATCTCGACCTTAAAATTGAAACCGTTAGCCGGTCATTTAAATCCCTCGAACAACAAAATTTGATTACCCTACATCGGGTGCGAACGGTAACACTTAATAGTTATTTGGGATTAAAAGGTTTCAGCTAAATCTCTCCTGTTGAGCGTTATATAACTCTTGATATTCCAGGAATATTCTTTTTATATGGAAAATTCCTGGTTTTATTTATATGAAATAATTATCAATTCGAATACTAATCCTCCAGCTTAGCGATTATTTTATAAGAATATTCCCCCTCATATGAATATTTCATGAGAATTTTCTTGTGAAGTTAAAAAATTAGCATAATTGCAACAAATAATAAGCATTATAGAGAAAATATGGAGGCGTTAATTATCTTTATGTTTTGTAAGGGTTTTGCTTAGGTGGTATTTGTATGATCTTTTTGATATTTATCAAAAACATAAAAAAGATGAATTGTTTGGTATTGCTTATTTGTGTGGGTGATAATTCTGAAGCAAGGCACATTTCAAGTAATTCTGTCTTAGGAGACTTCTTAGATAAAATTTTTTGTGGGAAAATTCTTAGTTTTTTGTAATTTTTGCGTTTCAGGGTTTGTTGAGATGTTACTTAATTCAAATGATAATTTTTTGGCGCGGCAATTCTGGCTCGCAATTAATGGAACCGCTGGAGTGACTTAAAAATAAGACTCGGTGGTGAGTTTGTTCTTAGGAGAAGATAAAAATGAAAAAATTATTATTAGTAACCTCTCTGGCTTCTGTATTTGTTGCAGCAAATGCAATGGCAGATGTTACTGCTTCTGCAACTGCCTCGTGGGACGCGACGGCAACAAAAGATACCACCAGTATGTTGGTTGTCACCCCGCTGAACTCTTTGACTTTCCAGTATGCTGAAGGACTGAAAGCCTTCAACTCTCAGGACGGTGCTTTTGATGTGACTATTCAGGGTCAGGAAACGGCAACTGATTTTGAGCTGACTGCTCAGATCATTAGTAACACGCTGACCAACGCCAGTGGCGATGCGTCTACCCTGAACGTAGGGGTGGCATGGAATGGCACCGCGCTGACTAACTCATCAGATACTGTCCTGGTTAACTCCAGCTCGACTTCTGGTCTTGAAAGCCTGATGGCTGATGGCGCTTATAACGGTGCTGCTCGTGTCAGCGATCAATCCAACTTCAAATTCACCATCGCGTCAGCGACTTCTGATGGTAGCCAGGCAGTAACGGATTACTCTGCTCTGCCAGACGGCTATTGGACTGGCGATGTAAAAGTACAGTTTAATGCAACCTGGACGACTCCGTCTGCCTAAGTAATAAAAATTCGGGAGAATTTTTTCTCCCGAATTTATCAGGAATGGCGTCATGAAAAAATATTTACCGGCAGTGATGTTGGTAGGGTTAGTAGCATCTTTTCCCGGATGGGCAATTAATGTGGGTGAAATCACATCGATAATGACTTCTGCTGAGAGTTCATTATCGAAAGAAATTACTAATACAACTGATGCGGCGCGTTATGTCAGTGTTTCGGTAAAACAATTGTCATCACCTTTGGCGGGGGGAGTCGAAATAAAGCCTGTCAATTCCGGAGAGTTACTTTCTACACCTGCCAATCTTATTCTTCCTGGTCAAGCAAAGGATGTTTTCCGCTTCTTTTATAAAGGACCAGCAGATGATCTCGAACGTTATTATCGTCTGCAATGGATAGATGAGCCGGTCACCGAGAGCGCGGAAACCCGGGCGAATAAAATGGCGGTAGCAACAGCGTCGGCAGAAATTGGCACTATTCTGGTGGTCGCGCCGCGAAAAGAACGTTTTGAATATAGCCGAAATGGCGATGTTATTACCAATACTGGCAATGTTTCGTTTCGTGTGATCGCCTATGGCGCCTGTAAGGATAAGGCTCGCGATCAGGGACGAGGTTGTCGCGAACGCTATTACATTATGCCAGGTACAAAAATAAAACTGCAGTTCACCGACATTAGTAATAGCCGCTCACGCATTGGTATCTGGCACGGTAAGCAGTTTATTACAGTGAAGTGATGGTCAATAGCAGCCATCTGTACGGGATAAATAAAAATACCGGATTGTAAGGATGCATATGACAACAAAATATATTGTCGGCGGTAGCATTTGTCTTTTTCTTGCGCTGACACCAGGAACTTCACATGCAGCCCCAGTAAAAGTGGGTAATTACGTTATTCCCAGCGCTTTCGCCCGTTCACTGGAGCAGGGAATGACGGTGCCGGTATATATTCGTTACAACGAGACTGACGAGAAAAGTCAGCAAAAAATTGCCGATGCGATGATTTCGCTTGTTGATGGCAATATTACAGTTAAAGCCCTGACTCTTGCTGAATTGCCTAATAATGCCGTGTTATCTGGAAAAACTCGTGCGTTGGTAGAAAAAATTCGTGATGTGAAATTTCACGATAACACCAATATCGAGCTATCGGACAATGCACGCCTGCAACTCAACGTCTCTTCATTTCACCTGGAGATGATAGTCAGCAAAGATGCGTTAACTGAAGCGATTGTCGCACGCAGTAGCCTGCTTGGACCTTCCAGCGTGGAGTCTCTCTCTAACGTCCTGAACTATAACTTTGGTACCTACTACAACGATTATCATAATGGCAGCAGTACCCGCAGCTATCTGACGGTGGACAATACAACATCGCTGCGTGAGCACCATATCAATATTAACGGTTCGTTTTACGGCATCGGCGACAGCAACGGCACCAGTAAACTCTATCGTGCGATGTATGAGCGTGATTATGACGGGTATCGACTGGCGCTCGGGATGCTCGACACCTGGAACGTGCAGTCTATTGCTAGTTTGAATGCGTTGAATGGTGGGAAAATTTACGGTGTGAGCTACGGAAACAAAGGAAGTACGGTTGTTGAGAATACCGCGCTTTCACTCACGCCGATTACCGTATTTTTGCCAGCCGCTGGCGAGGTTCATGTCTTCCGTGATGGGCGTTTGCTCAGCGTGCAGAACTTTAATATGGGCAGCTATGAAATTGATACCAGTCGCTTTCCGTATGGTGTTTATGACGTCACGGTAGATATCGTGGTCAATGGCCGGACAATTAATAGTCGTATTAGCAGGGTTAATAAAATCTTTGCCCGCCAACAAGCCGCCGGGATTGATCAGCTTTCGTGGCAACTGTTTGGTGGCTCACTGGATTATGACCGTGTGAGTTACAAGCGAAATCATTATCAAGATTTGGGCAACGAGCAGACCTGGATTGCCGGGGGGGCCGCATCGGTGACGCTGGCGATATTATCGGGGCTGGGCCTGAAATCCACGCTCTACGGTTTTGACAACAATGCGGTTAATGAAACGGATGTCACGCTCAATGTGAGTGAATACGTAAGCATTGGCAATCAGACGCTAGTGGCGAACGATTCGTCATGGCGAAATATCAGTAACATCAACCTTAATGTCCCTGAGGGATACGGTTCCCTATGGGCATCTCGTGAAGACAGTAAAATTGGCGATCGTCTGCCTATACAGGAGCGTGATAATTATTCCATTGGCGGGACTCTTAACCTCGGAAAGTTTATTCCTCATGGCGGCTCGCTCACCGTGAGTCAGACGGAGAATCGCTACTCGGGAAATAAATATCGTAATCTGGACTACAGCACGACCCTTTATTCAGGCAGGTATGCCACGGTTGGGTTGCGTGCAGGTATTCAGCGTTATTACTACAACAATCGGAATGACGATGGGCGACAGGAACGTTATGTCAGTCTGGATTTATCATTGCCGTTGGCGACCTGGTTGAGCATGGGCGTCTCCCGGGATCGTTATGGCAGTACTCAGGGTAATCTCAGCGCGCGTAAGCAGTATGCTGAGGGCCCGATTAAATCGGTCGGATTGTCGGCATCAACGCGTCTGAGTGGCGAACAGTATTACGACAATAATTATTCGGTAAACGGCAATTTGAGTTATGACACGAAATATAACGCCGGCACCGTATCGGTAACGCGTTCTGCTGACAACTCCACCAATATGAACTTCTCTTCCCAGGGTTCTCTGGCGTGGGCAGGTAAAGATTTCGGCCTGAGTAAAGAGCGGCAGCGGTCCGGCATCATTGTGAAAACAGATTTGACCGGTGAAGGGAAACTGGCTGCGAAGATTAATAACCGCAATTATCTTCTCAGCGGTAAATCAAATTTCATTGCACTGCCGCCCTATGCTCAGTACAAGCTGGAAATCCTCAATGATAAAAACTCTGAGGACAGCTTCGATATTGTTTCAGGACGCAAACAGGAGCTGACGCTATATCCGGGTAACGTGGGTGTTATCAATCCTGAAGTGAAAAGCATGGTCACTGTATTCGGGCGCATTCGTTATCCCGATGGACAATTGGCTGCAAATACCGATATCCATAACCACATCGGTAAAACGCGTACGGATGAAAAGGGTGAGTTTGCTATCGATATCGATAAAAAGTATCCGGTCATCACGTTAATTTCAGCCAATGGCAGCATATGCGAAGCCGATCTTGATTTGGAAAAAGCACGCGGCGCAGCGTGGGTTGGCGATGTGAAATGTGCAACGCAAACCACGATGGCGCAGAGGTAATAAAATGAAAGTATTAATTAAATTAGCTACTGTAATCTGTGCCGTAGGGAGTTTTTCACCTGTGCCTGCTTTGGCGTTGAATGCAATCTCTTCCGGCTCAGTTAGCAATAACTATTTGTTTATCGAAAATGCCATTGATAGTGAATACTTTATTACCCCATCGGCACTTGATCCGCGTTTCAGCGGGTCAAACACGTGGATAAAATACGGTACCTCTCAGGTGAGTCTCGGGTATTTAGGTTTTGTCGGCTGGACTGCGCCTGGAAATTATTATCAGGACATGTGGATTGATAACTCCCCGATTAACGGGCCTTTCCGGGGAATCCGTTGTTATAGTGGCACCCAATGCCCATCAACCGGGTTTATTGCCGGATTGGGCACTGACAAAAACGGTTTTTATCATGCGCAGGTCGGCTCTGTCGCAGGCGTTATTGGTGGCGCCTACGGATTCGCTTCCCTGACCGATACTGCTTATGAGTACTTTCGCAATGTGCCTACCGGTAGCAGCGAAACCTACGTGTTCAACCGCTGTTATACTTCTGTAAACTATGATTATTCTTCCGGGCAACGGTGCAAAGACCAATCGACAGGATCATGGAATTACGTCAATTACACGTTAACTAAACGCGGTCATCTGTCACTTGTCTCGACTAACGCATTTCAGGAGCTTTGGGTTGCCAGCGACGGTACGCCGAGCATCACCAAAGACTCTGGTTATTGCGAACTTGGCGTGGTAGGCGGTACTGACGGTGTGATTTGCAAAATGGTGAGTTATAACCTGCAACAAACGGCCAATCTGACCGCCTCCTTGACGTTTCGCGCTTTTGTCGATACGGCGATGCTTGGTTTTACGCCCGGAGCGGCCACCGTGAGATACTCCGGGAATGGTTCAAACTGGTATAACTATGGTACTTCAACTGCTTATTACAACGTTTTTACGACCTCCGGAGAATACATTTATATTTTTCTGTCAAAAGCATTTTTGAAGAATCTTGTCGATTCAGGGATCAGCATTACTAACAGTCAGCCCTTTACCTTCGGCTTTTATAATGGCTTAACACCAGAGTCAGGACACTACCAGTTTACCCCTTCGCTACAGCTCAATATTGTGCCGAAGGAGTATGGGATCAGTATCGTCTCTTCGGACAACACAGCTTCTGCGAGCGGTAGTGGCACGATTGGCGATGCCGCTCCTATAGAAATGGAGTACACCGTAACCGTCTCAGGCCCCCGTCAGGCAGACAGTATCACCGCGCAAGTTATTGGGGAAAGTACGACGATAAACAGTGTCCCTTACTGTCTGTTTACGTCTGCGCAAGGCGGGCTGTCCGTCCCCATTCCCGCTTTTCTGCAGTACAACAGTCAGTCGGGGGGCGTGGTGCAAAAACGAAATAGCTGCAGTGAAGCGGCAGTCAGTATGAGAGATGCGCAGTGGCAACAGACGCCCTGGGACGCAAATAACAATGACGATGGAAGCTATTATGCTACTGATTTGAAATTGCTTTTCCCAATGAATGATTCGCGTTCGATGTTAACCGTTTCCGGCGCTGACTGGGAAGGTGTCGTCAGCGCCAGTGGAGAGATAAAAGTCACGGCGAATTGGGTGGGAGTGACGCCATGAACCGCCGTCGTCTGGCGCTTAGATGGGTATTTATTCTACTTTCCGGTCTGACAGCATTCTCTACACAGGCAGTCTACCTGGAGTCGACCATTTATGAGATGCCATCGGATAAAGCATTTATCAGTAAACGAATCTATAACGATAGCCAGAAACAGAATTTATACAGTATCGGCGCAGTAAAAATTGATAAGCCGGGACCGGGAGGTGAAAACAGAAGTGCTATTGCTGAAGGCGAACTTCTGTTTACTCCGCTGAATTTTTCACTGGCTCCGCAGGCGAGTGAGTTTTTTAAGATTTTCTACCGCGGGCCGCAGGATGATAAAGAACGCTATTACCGAATTCTGTTTCGTGAAATGCCGATCACGCTGTTTACCGAACGTAATCAAGGGAAAGGCGGGCAGGCTCTCCCGGTAATCGCTATGGACACCATATTGGTTGTTCGCCCGAGAAACATAAATCTGGCCTACACCATTGATGAGGCTAACGGAACACTGAAAAACACTGGGAATACTTTTTTTAAAATCATCGTACACCAAGGGTGCAATTCAACCGATGATGAAGCCACCATGCGTTATGTGTTGCCGGGTGAAACCTGGCGTAGTAGTGAGCTCAAAACAAAAAACCGAAAGTTTATCGTAGCGTTGCAGAAATACATCCCAGTAGGTCAGGGGTGCTTCAAACTCAATCAATAGTAAGCATTGAGTCTGATCCGATATGTCATGGTTAGATATCGAACCTATACTGTAACTATCTTTATACAATGCAGTATTCAGCTCAGCACAGATGAAACTTTGGTCATTTGTACTCCATGTCACGGTATTCAAGAGTCAGGTAGTATGAAAAGTATAATTAATGATCAGGTTGAGTACGATTCCACCAGAAAAAGCCTGAAACATCGCGATACTACAATAATCCTTTCGGCATCTACAGCGAGACTACTTGAGCTATTCATTGCCCATAAAAATCAACAACTCCATCGTGAGTTTATCATTGAAGAAGTATGGAAAAAGTATGGCATGGCCCCATCGGGTCATAGCCTTAATAAAAGTATCAGTATATTGCGAAAAGCATTTAGTGAGTTGGGGGCCGATAATCCCATTGAAACATTGCCCCGGCAGGGATTTTTGTTCCATGCTTCGGTCAATGATGAACAGTCATCTTTCAGTGGAGATGTACCTGTTCGTTCGGTAACAGAAACGGTGAACTCACCCGCAACACCGAAACGCAAAAATATTGTTCTGTTCATTTTATTGTTTGCCTTTCTTGGGAGCTCTGTTTTGATATTGCCAGCTCTTAATTCAGGTGCCACGAATTTTATCTATATCAGGGCAATAGGTGATTGTGAACTTTACACCGCCGATGACAATAATGCTGATAAAACGAAAGCGTTTTTATCTTCTGATATGTGGCGAAAAATAAATGCGACTTGTCATGATGGCAAGAAAACAATTGTTTTTTATGATGATAATAATTTATCGGCAGGTAATGATCTTAAAGAGAATTTTTTGGGGATCTGTACGCTGGATAAAGGAGGGGCTGCCCGTGAATGCGAAAATTATCTTTATTAGCGGGACGATCTTTCTTGCGGTGATAACAGCATACTTTTTTTATCGCCATCAAGAACCTGAGACGCTGACCTGCTCTGCCAAGAATTACCTGCATCTGGAGGCGCAAACTCAGGGCGTAAAAATTGAAGGTGAAGTTCTGTTGGTTTTTCGTATTTCTTCCGCTACCGAAGGGCGGGTATCCCAGATAGGGAGCCTTAATATTCAGGGTAAGCACTATGCTGTAGATCGTAATGTTGTCCTGAATTTTATTGGCAAAGACCGCGACGGATATCTGCAGACTCGTCGCTTGGCTATTGTCAAAAATAAAAATGACAATGTTCCCGATGACATTACCGAACTGCTTATGTCTCAACAGGATATTTTCTATTATAAGGTCATCCGTATCGCAGGAAATGTCTATGCAATAAGAGATCTGCGACGTACGCTCATGGTTTGTCGGGCAGCATAAATCAAGGTAATGTGTTAGTATTTTGATTTTTGTGGTTGTATATTTTGTCGTTGCTTGCATTCGTGGTTTTTTGTTTTGCCTTGTAGTGAAAATGAGTAAAAGGATTTGTACTGATGAAAATTAGGAATTTTCCTTTTTTGATATTTAAAATGGATTTACCATTTAATGGGAATACGCATATGGATAATTGTGATTATAAACTCTGAAATTACGTGACATGGCTTATGGATAAAGTTAATTCACGAACCGCCTTATAATTGCTGGAGGCTGAAGGTGTTGTATATTCTCTCGTGTATATAACGAGGGACCTGCTATGCCATAAATTTAAGTTGGTGGTAACTATGAATACGAAAAAGGTTTTTCTGCTCAGTTATGATATTTTTCTTTTCTCAGGGATAAAAGCGTGGCTGCCAAATCTGGTACTGGTTGATGCGCGATCATTTATTTCTGGTACACAGTCAGTTATTCCACGATACCCGTCCTGTTTGCTGGTGATCGATAACCGGTTACCATTGCTACTGGTCAGGAAATGGTTTCAGAGAAATAGCACGCAGTTTATCAACATCAACTGTATTGTTCTTCGGATGAATGAAACTCGTTCTGTTAATCGAGGATACGAGGAGTATGCTTTCATTAATGGACGAGAATTATCTGATCAATTGATTTCTCAGCTAAGAGCCAATTTAATGGCACCCAATGAGGTTGTGGAAGTCACTAAAGGTTCGACGATTTTTGATTTTCATTTGACTGAATTTGAAGAGGAAATGTTGTATTCATCATTCACAAAAGAAAAATTGCACGACTTTTGTATTGCTAACTCACTAACAACTAAGTCAGTGTATCGATATCGGGAGCGGATAACCGCACGTCTGGGATTTTCTCATTTTAATGAAACTATCATTTTTTTAACCAGGAATAATTTATTGCATGAAGGTTATCCGACAAACAGTCATCCTGGTGAGAATGTAATTTATGGTGATGCATATGATGTTTCAGATTCTGGCCGACTGAGTATGGCAATAAGGAATGAAGAAATCATTCCTTATTTTCAGCCCATCGTAAATATCAATGGGGACGTCTGTGGTGTTGAGGTTTTGGCTCGGTGGCCACAGGGCCATAATTATGCGATTTCTCAGCGTGAGTTTATACCTCTGGCTGAAAAAAGTGGCTTAATGAATGAGTTAACGAGCTATTTAATGACCACCGTCGCGCGTAATCTGGTTGACGGAAGCGAGGATATCAATAAAACGCTATTCGTCTCCTTTAATGTCAGTCCATCAGGTTTAAGTAATCCTGTTTTTTATTGGGAATGCCTTAACTTTATGGAGATAACGCAAAGACTACCGATAAAATTAATGATTGAAATAACCGAAAATCAGACTCTAACGATCACTCCAGCTATCAAAGAGCTGATACGATCGTTGCGAAACAGAGGGGTACTGTTTGCTTTAGATGATTTTGGCACGGGATACGCTAATCTCTGCTATCTCAATGAGTTAGACCTGGATGTAATCAAAATTGATAAAACGTTCATCAAGGCTATTAAAGAAGTTGAGCAACATATCCCTATGCTCGAGTCAATCATTCATCTTTCCGGGCTCCTGGGATTACGCATGGTGGCGGAAGGCGTTGAATATGGCTATCAGCAGCAATGGTTGCGGAAAAATAATGTGGATTACCTGCAAGGTTATCAATTTTTACCGCCAGTGATGTTTGATGATTTTATGCGTTTTTACAAGCAGTCTGTAGGGCTGTTTGAATCAGCGTCGGATTCAACTTTTTCAGCGTAAACCTGTCGGGAACATCAGGGGCGGATGCCTCTGATGCCGGTTTTTTTGCCGAGGTTGGTACTACAGATCCTGCCTGTCTGGTGAAGACGATAGCCAGTTCTGAGTGAAACATTGTTTGTTTATGTGTCTTTTACAGGGTATTTATAGCGGTATCAGCGTTAATCAAACCGCTTCCGAGGTTAGTCTATAGCCATGCGTCATTTCCTGACAAAATTAAGAGTCTGGCTTCCACCACCACTCATCTTAATATTATTCCTCATCGCGGATGCGTTGACGGCGATCCTGCGTTTCACATTTGGCGCGGCGACTATTGTAATAAGTGCATTGTTGGCTAGCGCCAGTTTGGCGATGATACTGCATACCGCGTGGCAGATGCGGAAGAAACGTACGACGCTAAACCCACTGCATGCAGAGAAATCGACCACGCTTGTTACTGGCGGATGTTATGCCTGGAGCCGCAATCCAATCTATCTTGGAATGAGTGGACTCCAGTTAGCTTTTGCTCTCTACGTCGGTAGCCTGATTGGAATATTGGTTGCACCACTGTTTATGCTGGCGGTTGCCAGATTGCACATTGATTTTGAAGAGGAACAACTGCGAAAACATTTCGGGCTGGAATGGAAACACTATGAGCAGCGTGTTCGCCGCTGGTTATAGCGTTCCCTTGCTGCGTACAGGATGCCTGTGACGACACGATTCGTGCGTAATTGAATCCGGATGATGCAAAAATAGGCGTTTGATTCGCAAGGCCATTGACGCGTCGCCCGGTTAGTTTTAACCTTCTACCCCGTGCTCACATTCGTGGACATGTCCTTTTCAGGGCCGATATAGCTCAGTTGGTAGAGCAGCGCATTCGTAATGCGAAGGTCGTAGGTTCGACTCCTATTATCGGCACCACCTTTTCTCGTAAAATCATCAAGTTACTATTGCAGTGTTTTGCTTTGTTCAGCACTAATGTGCATTTTGCGCGTTGCGGATGTGACAAAATTGAGGCAACTGATGATCAATATATTTGTTTCAATGAGTTGAACAATGCAAAGTGGGAGTTTTGTAAGACGTGCAATCGCAGGTCCTCGCCATTCTGTGAGCGGAGGTTTTAGCTCCGAATTACATGAAAACCACAATTTTACTTAGGGATGGGGTGATTTTACATGAATAAGAACATTTACCTAGAAAAAACAAACGACTAACATAAACTTCTTGGCAGAAATCCTTGTCATCTTGCGCTGTATTTTTTAATCTATCTTCAATATCTACCAGAAGATAGGCCCCTCATGAAATTCCAGGACATTGCTACTTTTTCCGGAAATATTCTCACCTTTTTGGGATTGCCAGCACTGATTTTTTTTAATTTTTCCTCTTTTTTGTTTTTTCTGAATGAATGGAAGATTCCTTTCATATGTGGTTCTGTTGTCATTCTAATAACTACATTAATTTATCATCGAAAAAAAAGACGTTATCCCAACAAGTCGAGTTGTTTCTCATTGCTTGTGTTGTTTTTTGCAATGGGTTGTGCGATTTTCTACCAACCATATCCTGAATTTGCACAGATAAGCATTTCTGGCTTCTATAATGAAAAAGATGGGGGGTGGAACAGTAGTAATACAGATGAAAATGCTTATGACATCACTCACCAGATGGAGGAGACATGGAAAAGGGCCACATCTAAAGAGAATCCTTCATTCCAATTTGTGCCCCCGTTTGCGGTTGAGAACTGGCAATTTCCGACATTGTTTTTGACTCATCGTTCTAAACAGCAAATAATTAATTTGGCTGAAGCGAATTCTCGCTCAGTCGTAACGTTGGTAGGGTTTACACGTGATAATAAAATAGAGAAAATCCACTATAGTTTGAACGGGAAGTTGTTATCACCCAATGCGCATAGCATTAATTTAGAGAGTAGATGGTTTAATCAGATTTTTGATAAAATTATTTCGCAATCACAGTTAACTGATGCTCAAAAGCGAGAGATAATAGCTAAGATCCTCTTCATTGATATAAATGCCCGTACACTAAGTGCCCGAAAAGATGAAATGGACGCTATTGGTATGGCTAACCTGGTCGTAAAGATAAGGAGTGAGGTCATTGATTTAAAAGGGAGATATCCTTTTATAGACGATGAGCTCAACTTTTTGATGGCTGGTCTGACAGCTTCTTTCGTAGATGTTTATAGTGCAGAACTATCTGATGACGTCGCTGCTGGGTTTTTAGTGCAGGCACTCAGCTTTCATCCTTATTATCCTTATCCAGATAAGGAGAGTTTTCAACGCGCTTATGTCAAAAATAGTTATGATAAATGGAAACTAACTAATGACGCTGAAAATGATGTGACTTTATTGAGCCACCTGGCGCAGTTGACATATTTTATAGAAGATACTAAGGAAAAAGAAAAGATCATTGATGACTTTAAAAATCAGGTTTTTCTTCAAAACCAATCGCCTACGATTTTTTATTCAATGCTAGAAATGATCAAAACCAGTAATTCACTGCTTGATATACCAGTTAAACAAATTCATGAAATTAAAGAAATAGAAGATTATACGGATAATTTTCTTTATCAACATCCAGGCATGGATGATGAATTCATTGAGTTAAAAAGCGCATTGTTATACGGTGTATGCCATACCTGGTATGTTAATCATAATCGAAAAAAAGATGCTTCAAGGTTATTGAGAAAATTCACAAATATTGTGGATAATAATCCTAATGTGTTGCATTTTTTAATGAAAATGAAACAAGAGGATAGTGAATGAAAATAATAGTGCCTGAATCCTCGTTTTAGCTTGTAATAGCAAAAACGCGCTTAGACGCCCCTGTCTGTTGGTGGCTAACTGGTACTATATCACTTGGTTTTTCATTAAAATGGCTGATAATATCGAGCGGCCCTGCGCCAGGGCCGATTCGTTTACTGAGCAGATTTAGCAAGATGTAAATGCAATACGCTTCAACCCCTCTACTGCTTTTTCGAGGTAGGCGCGTGGACATCCCATGTTCAGGCGGATAAAACCTTTTCCAGCAGGACCAAAGCTATTTCCCATTGAAGGCGCAATACCGGCAACATCAAGCATTACCCATTTGAGCTGCTCATCATCCAGTCCAAGCGCTTTGCAATCTATCCACAGTAGATAAGTTGCCTGGGAAGGAACAACCCGAGCCCACGGGAGATGTTCATCAATTTGTTGAATAAACCAGCGTCGATTTTCAGCCAGATAGCCAAGTAACTCGTCTAACCATGGTGCACCATGTTGCCATGCTGCCGTACTCGCTTCGACGGATAGCGCATTGAATACATCCAGCCCATGTGCATCCAGACGGCGTAAAAAGTGTTCACGCAATGCCGGTGCCGGTATCAGAAAATTAGCAATACGCAATGTCGACAAACCAAACGTTTTACTGGCTGAAGTGGCTGAAATTATACGCGAATGCCAGCGTTCTCCCAGATGCAGAACTGAAGTAAATTGTTCTCCAGGAAGCAATAAATCTGCCCATATTTCATCAGACAGCAACGTCACATCATAGGTTTCGCACAGCGTAAGTAGCTGTTCCAGCTCCTGAACAGACCAACAACGGCCGGTTGGGTTATGCGGATTACATAAAATCATCAACGGTGGACGTTCAGTCCGGAATAACATTTCCAGGTGAGCAAAATCCATTTGATAACCGGTAGCCGGGTCCTCATACAACGGATTTTCCAGCAACTGTCTGCCGTTCAAAGAGATAATTTTAGCGAATGAGCCATAATAAGGCCCCTGAACGACCACACCTTCACCGGGTTGGCTCAGCATTTGTACGAGTAGCGATAATCCCGGAACAACACCTTCAATACTGCAGATCCACTCTTGCTTGATTTCCAGCTGATGCCGGGTTGAGAGCCATGAGATTAATGAATCAAAGTAGCTTTGTGGCCGTTCGCTGTAACCAAAAATACCGTGCCCGACGCGGTGAGTTAAAGCCTCCTGAACAGCGGGCGGGCAAGTAAAGTCAAAATCAGACACCCACATTGGCAACAGTTGATGTGTATCCTCGCCGAAATATCGCGCCATAAAGTCCCATTTCAGCGATGCGGTATCGTGGCGATCGATAATCTTATTAAAATCCATTACATGCTCTCCCTATTCTGTTGCCGTAATATTTTTTTCTGTTTCTGTCACTGATGGCGCCTTCGCAATACCGATTCCCGTGAAGCCGTAAATCAAGGCGAAGAAGATTGCGGCATAGCACTGAATCGCCCATGGCAATAAATCCAGTGTGCTCACTCCTAATGTTGTGGCCATATAAACTCCGGCGGCGGTCCATGGCAACAACGGCTCAATGACGGTGCCAGCGTCTTCAATTGTGCGGGACAGATTTTTGGTATCCAGTCCCATGCGGCGGTATGCGTCTTTAAATAATTCAGCTGGAACCAGAAGAGCCAGCTTGCCGTCGCTTGTCGCTCCGGTAACAAGAAGGGTGGTACCAATGGTTGCCGCAATTAACTGACCGACGCTGTGAATGACCGTCAGTAAGCGGTTAATGATAATGTTGAGTGCGCCCGTTAACGTTAAGGCACCGGCAAAAGAAAATGCGCAAAATACCAGAAGAATAGTGCTCATCATTGAGAACATTCCGCCACGGTTCAGCAGGCGCGGAACATCAGCAATAATGCCCTCACTCCCTTGCGGGAACATAGTAATGTTGAACCCATCTATAAAGGCATCCAGCCCCTGCTTGATGCTGAGTCCTTGCATGACAACGCCCAGAATCAGGGCTAATACGCATGCGCTCAGCATTAAAGGAATGACCGGCTTTTTACGAATCGCGCCCCACAACACAATAACCGGTGGCAAAATCAGAATGATATTGAAGTGGTATAGCGACTCCAGAGCGTTGACAATATCGGTAACCCGTTGCGGCGTGGCGACCTCGCCGAGCATATTGCTGTGGCCCGCAATAAGATAAACCACGGCGGCAAGCAGAAAGCTGGGAATAGTGGTCCACAATAAGTGCTGGATATGCTCGAAAAGGGTGGTATCTGCGACAATGGCCGCAAAGTTGGTGGAGTCTGACAACGGCGATATCTTGTCACCGAAGTAAGCGCCAGAAACAACGGCACCTGCCGCTGCTGCCAATGAGACATCCAGTCCGGCGGCAACCCCCATCAGCGCTACGCCAACCGTTCCGGCGGAACCCCAGGAGGTTCCGGTACACACCGATACGACGCTGGTCAAAAAGAACGCGGCGATGAGAATGTATTCGGGGCTGATGAGTTTAAGTCCCCAGTACACCATGTAAGGGATGGTGCCGCTGAACATCCATGTACCAATCAGGCCGCCAACACAGATAAGAATCATGATAACCGGCATTGCTTTGGCGAGTTTATCCACCACCGAATTAATGATGTCTTCCCAGCAATACCCTTGCCACCAGGCCATGCCCGCGGCGACTGCAGCAGAACAAAGCAATAAAGGTTCAATACGTAGCCCCATGATGCCGTAGCCAATAATTAACAGCAGTAGCATGGCTAAAATAGGGATCACTGCCAGTCCAAATGAGAGTGCTTTTTTCTGATTTTGAGAGGCATTCATTCATGAATCTCCAGTCTGTAAGGTCGCTCAAGAGTAGAGAACACTCTTTTGTCTGACTGTGATCGTTCATTGGCCCTCATGTAAGCGATTACATGAGGGCGCTAAATTTGAAGTCGATCACAACTCAGGGTCTTGACGATTTACGCATTGATTTCAGAGAGAGGGGGGAAGAACAGAATCGCGGATCACCAGCTCTGCAGTGAAACTATTCACGCTGGGACGCTGAGTTGCGCCCTTAAAAAGCTGTATCGCCAGCTGCGAAGCGCAGCGAGCCATGCGCTCAACGGGATAATGCATTGTTGTGAGTGCAGGGTAGAGATAGCGGGCCATCACCACATCATCAAATCCAACGATCGAAAGCTGTTGCGGAAGTGTAATTCCCTGCTGATGGAGGATGCGCATAATCCCGGCGGCCATCACATCATTAAACGTCACCGCTGCGGTGAAAGGAATGCCGCAATTAAGCAGCTGATGTGCAGCGCGTTCGCCACCTTCTTCATTAAAGGGCACGCTAATCACCCAATTTTTATCTGGCGTAATACCATATTCAGCCAGCGCCTGGCGATAACCTTCCAGCCGCTCACGGCGATCGATAATCGGTAAGTCACTTGTCACGCAGGCAATACAACGGTGTCCTTGCTCCAGGAGGTGTAGCGTGGCTGTTTTAGCTGCTTGACTATTTTCCAGCCACACGCAGCGATTGGCCATCCCGGCAATATAGCGATTTACGACCACCATGGCAGGAAAATGAGCGGCATATCGCAACAGTTCCTTTTCAGACAGTCTACTGGCATGGACCACAATAGCTTCGCAGCCCTGGTTTATCAGGAAATCGAGTCCTGATTTTTCCATTCCTTCATCGTGGCCGCCGCTGCATACCATCAGCCGAAACTGCTGCTGGCGTGATACTTCTTCCACGCCTCGGGCAAGCCTGGCAAAAAAGGGATCGGCAAGATTGCCGGTCAATAACCCGAGCATGTCACCGCTGCGTTTCGCTAATGCAATAGCGGCAGCATTGCGATGATAGTTCAGTTCGCGCATGGATTTTTCAACACGCTCACGCGTCACGGGTTCAACCCATGCGGTTTGATTAATAACACGTGAAACTGTTGCGGTGGACACTCCCGCTGACTCTGCAACATCTTTTATCGTTGCCATGCTGGCTCTTTACCTTTTTAATTCTTAAGAATTTGCTTATCGCTGGTTTTTTTCCTTATCTTATTCAGGTTGGGGGGATTTGTCACCGATACATCCTCTGAGTATATCTACTCAGAGGCTTATTTTTAGTATTTAATTATTCAATACTATCCTGAGTATTATTATACTTACATACGATATTCGATCATCCCGCTCTTTTTGGCCACCCAGTCATACAGACGTTGCCCACGGAGATTGGTTTCATGCGTATGCCAGTATAATCTTGACGCGTGATGTTTTTTGGCTTGTTGTTGGACATATTCGATAAGTTGTTTACCGATGTGTTGGCCGCGTACATCTTCGCTAACAAATAAATCTTCGAGATAGCAATAGTTTGATTCTGCCCAGGTTGAGCGGTGAAAGAGATAATGAACCAGTCCCACTATTTTCCCATCATATTTTGCAACAGCACAATAAACAGGTTCGCTCGGGGTAAAGAAACGCTCCCACGTTAATTTTGTTACTTCATCTGAAATTATAGTGCGGTAAAATGTTTGATAGTTTATCCATAAAGGAAGCCAGCTGGCGTAGTCTTTTTGTTCTGCACTTTCAATAGTAACGGCATTCATGTTAATCATATATATCCTGATATTTTATACGAGTAATGTGTTAGTATGATGATACTAAGAATTTTATAAACTCTCGTAAAGAGACACTTTCGATATATTGATAGGATCCACTTTAGTATAAAGGTTAATACAATGAAGAAAAACAATGCGCCTTTATTTCAAGGATTTGTTTTAGGAAAAGGTGCGGTTAAGGAGCAGGTTTACCACATCCTCCGCGATCACATCCTCGAAGGGCGATTGCCGCCAGGAACAAAAATGCCGTCAACCAGGGCGTTGTCCGAAATGATGTCAATTTCACGAAACTCAGCGATCGCCGGTTATGACCGGCTATTAGATGAAGGGTATATCCTGACTCGTAAAGGGTCTGGAACGTATGTCTCACATCATATTCCGGATCGGAGTATCAGCAATAGCTATCCAGAGATGGCGTTGGTGGACGTCGTATCGCCTGATGAGCAGGTTCACAGCCGAAATAATCCTGCTCGCGATTTATGGTCAAATGAGTATGAAGGGCGCGGCATGAACCGTCTATTTGCAGTTGGTGTCGGGTGTACCGATCTCTTCCCGCATGGGTTATGGGGAAAGCTACTGCAACGAGTCTGGAGACAATCCCGGCATCAACTGGGAGCCCACACTCATCCTTGCGGGTACCTTCCTTTGAGAAAAGCGGTTTGCCGCTACATTAAAACAACGCGTGGAGTGAACTGTAACGAAGATCAAATAATCATCGTAAATGGTATTCAGCAGGCATTGAACATTACTGCACGAGCATTGCTGTCGGCAGGAAATGAAGTTTGGCTGGACGACCCGGGTTACAAAGGCGCCCGCGGAACCTTCATGTCTGTTGGTGCTATGGTGAGGCCGGTACCGGTAGATAGCGAAGGAATGAACGTCCGCTATGGTATTGATCATTTTCCTGACGCTAAGCTGGCCTATGTCGTCCCGTCGGATCAATATCCATTAAGTGGAACGTTGAGTTTATCCCGGCGTTTTGAGTTGCTGGAATGGGCGAAGTCGAATCAGGCATGGATATTTGAAGATGATTATAATAGTGAGTTCCGTTATGCCGACCGTTCTTTACAAGCTCTGCAAGGATTAGATCAGAATCAACGCGTAATCTATGCCGGAACATTTTCTAAAATGATGTACCCGGAATTCCGTTTAGGTTTTTTAGTTGTTCCGCCGGGTTTACAAGAACAGATTATGGTGACCAAATATTATTCCGATCTCGGTACCAGTTATCTTGAACAAGCAGTGATGGCAAATTTTATTGAGGAGGGGCACTATGCCAGTCATGTGCGTCGAATTCGCAAAGCATGCTATGAAAGAAGAACTGCGTTGGTCAATGCTATTCAATACTATCTTGCTGATAAAATGATTATTCAACCTTCAGACTCAGGCGTTCATATCGTATGTTGGTTGCAAAATGGGATGACTGGGAGTGAAGTTGAAGAGAAAGCCAGATTACTAGGGATGGGAATACTATCACTAAGTCGTTATTACCAGAGCGATGTCTCACGACAGGGGATTTTGATTGGTTTTGCAAATCATCCGGTAGAGGCAATTGTTGATGGGATTCGCCGTCTGGCTCAGGTTATTTAACTTATAATTTATTCAGCTCTTAGCATTAATGCAGTAAATACGTTTCTTTTGCTACGTGTAAAAATGTTGCGCCTGTTTTTTGTACAATTAAATAGTGTGGATCTGTTAAAAACACCCATTGTGGTTCTTTTGGACTGTCCAGTTTGATCATACTCTGCGCTGGTTTAGCCCTGTTTTGTAAGAGGTATGGATATGTCGGGCATCTTTAATCAATTTCATCAACCCGTTGGTATGACTTTGTCTGACTGGAAAGGCGCACCCTTTCCACAGGCTCAGCAAATTACAGGTCGCTATTGTAAGCTTGAACGTATTAACGCCGAACGCCATGCAAAAGAGTTGTATGAAGCGTACAGCGAAGCAAGCGATTGTCGTGACTGGACATATCTCGCGGTCGGGCCTTTTGAGACCTTCGATACCTTCCTGGATTATGTAAAAAAGATGGAAGAACAGACCGATCCGATGCATTTTGCTGTGATCGATTTAACCAGTATGAAACCTGTTGGTACGTTTGCACTGATGCGGATTGATCCCTCAAATGGCGTGATCGAAGTTGGCCATGTTTCCTACTCCGTACGCATGAAACGTTCGCGAATCTCAACAGAAGTCATCTCATTGCTTTTAAAGTACGTTTTTGAGGATCTGGGCTATCGCCGTTTTGAATGGAAATGCGATGCTCTCAATGCTCCTTCCCGTGGGGCGGCGGAGCGCTTTGGCTTCAGTTTTGAAGGCATATTTCGTCAGGCTGTCGTCACGCGGGGGCGTAATCGAGATACCGCATGGTACTCAATCATTGACGGTGAGTACCCGTCACTTCGACCGGCCTACGATATGTGGCTCGATGAGCGTAATTTCGATAATCAGGGACGGCAGATTAGGCGTCTTGGCGAGCTGATGGAAAGGGGATAAAAAAGCTCCCCGAATAAACCGGGGAGCCAGAAAGCGTAGCGCCCGTGTAGAATTATCTCTGCCGCGACTCAAGCCAGACCAGCGCCAGCGTGGAGAGTCCGCACATCAGCAGAATGCCGACAAACCAAAACAGATACCACATCGTACAGTCCTCCTTAATAAAGTTCGTGGTTGTGGCGGCGGATCGTTTCTACATTGATGCGCCCGAGCATTTTGTAATAACTCCACACGGTATAAAGCAGAACGATCGGTAGAAAAATCAGCACAATAACCAGCATGATACTGAGTGTCATCTGGCTGGAGGTGCTGTCCCACACCGTCAGGCTGGAGAGCGGATACGCGCTTGAAGGCATCACAAACGGAAACAGGGTGATTCCAGCGGTGAAGATCACGCAGGCCTGGCCCAGTGAAGCAAACAAAAATCCCCATACGGCCCGACGTTGTCCGCAGGCATAGATCGCGAGCATCGGGAAAATCATGCCAAGCAGCGGAATAATTAACAGCAGTGGTGACTGATAAAAGTGCGCCATCCACGCGCCCGGCGAGGTAGTTACTGCTTTTAATAGCGGGTTGGAAGGACCATTAGGATCCTGGCTTAGCAACACATAGCCATCGATCCCCGTCCATAGCCAGTAACCGGCTAACAGAAAGCAGAGCACGACCAGCATCGCGCTGCGGCGGGTAGCAGACAGCGCACGTTGGTGAAGAATGCCGTCGGTCTTCAACTGGAGCCACACGCCCCCTTGCAGAATAACCAGCATCAGGCTTAATGCGCCGCACAGCAGGGCAAAGGGTGAGAGTAACTGCCAGAAGGTGCCCAGGTATTGCACATGAAGCTGTGGAGTGAAGATAAAAGGCACGCCCAAAAAAAGGTTGCCGAACGCGACGCCGAAGATAACTGGAGGGACCAGACTGCCAATCACCAACCCGGTGTCCCACATGGCGCGCCAGCGTGCATTGGCTATTTTTCCACGATAATCAAAGGCCAACGGGCGAAAGAAAAGGGCGCACAGCACCAGAATCATCGCCACATAAAACCCTGAAAATGCCGCGGCATAGACCCGCGGCCAGGCCGCGAATAATGCACCGCCCGCCAGAATGAGCCACACCTGGTTACCTTCCCAGTGCGCTCCGACGCTATTGATTAGTACCCGACGCTCATCATCGTTACGCGCGATCAGCGGCAACAGGCAGCCAACCCCCATATCAAACCCGTCGGTGACCATAAATGCCACCAGGATGATGCCAATCAGCAGCCACCAGATGAGCCGCAACGTTTCATAATCCAACATGATTATCTCCTTTATCCCTGTTGTTGCGCTGGTTGTTGGTTATGCATTGCATCCGGGCCAAGGCGCGCGTATTTCTGCATCAGGTAGACTTCGGCAATTAAAAACAAGGTGTAAAGCGTGAGAATTAGCCCCATGGAGAAGGCCAGTTGGCCTGCGCTTAACGCGGAGTGGGCGTACCAGGTCGGCAAAATATCCTGAATCGCCCACGGCTGGCGGCCAAACTCCGTCATAAACCAGCCCGCTTCAATGGCAATCCACGGTAGCGGCAAGCTCCACAGTGTCATGTGCAGTACCCAGCGATGCTGGTCGATACGCCAGCGTAAGGTCTGTATCAGAGCAATCGCCATCACCAGCAGCAGAAGTGAACCGCATGCAATCATGATGCGAAAACTCCAGAATACCGGTGCTACTTGCGGGATCGCACCGCGTTGCGCGGCCTGATATTGCTCCGGAGTGACATGGTTCATATCAGGTGCGTAGTTCGCCAGCAGGATGCCGTAACCCAGATCTTTCTCCACAGCGTGAAAAGCGTTCAGTACCTGAGGCGTGCGGTTACCTTTGGCGATTTCCTGCATCAGCAGCCACGCTTTCCGACCTCGTTGCAGGCGGGGAAGAGCATCCTCCATCAGATTTTTCAGCCCCGGAACCGGCGTGTCTAAAGAGTGCGTGGCCAGGATGCCCAGCAGAGCCGGTATCTTCACAGCAAAGGCGTTACGTTCTTGCTCCTGCTGCGGCCAGGCGATGACATGAAAGGGCGCGGGTGCCGGTTCGGTTTGCCATTCGCCTTCCATTGCCGCCAGCTTTACCGGCTGGCGTTGGGCAACCTCATAGGCTGAGCTATCACCCAGTTGCAGGGTGCCGAGGATAGCCAGCGTGCCAAAAACGGAACCCACCGCGAAGGAACGCCGGGCGAACTCGCGATTGCGACCGCGCAGCAAATACCAGGCGCTGATGGACATCACAAACATGGCGCCGGTGACATAACCGGACATCACGGTATGCACAAATTTCACCTGGCTGATGGGGTTAAAGACCAGCTCGCTAAAGCTGCTCATCTCCATACGCAGGGTATCAATATTAAAGTGAGCGCCGGTTGGATATTGCATCCAGCCGTTGGCGTTGAGGATCCACAGGGCCGAGATATTGGAACCAAACGCGACCAGCCAGGTGACCATCAGGTGTTGGTATTTGGTTAAGCGCTGCCAGCCGAAGAAGAACAGACCAACAAACGTGGATTCGAGGAAGAAGGCCAGCAGGGCTTCCATTGCCAGAGGCGCGCCAAAAATATCGCCCACATAGTTAGAATAGAGCGACCAGTTAGTACCGAACTGAAACTCCATGGTCAGGCCGGTTGCCACGCCGAGCGCAAAGTTAATCCCGAATAACTTGCCCCAGAAACGTGTCATGTCGCGGTAGACTGTTTTGCCGGTCACCACATAAATGGTTTCCATGATGGCCAGCATAAAAATTAGCCCCAGCGTCAGGGGAACAAACAGAAAATGGTACAGCGCGGTCAGCGCAAACTGCCAACGCGATAAGTCAATGACGTCCCACATGCGAACTCCATCAGGCATTAGAGAGTGAATAGATAAGGAAGAAAACGCCAGACCCGCAGCATAAAAGCATGCGGGCCGGGAGAGGGGGTCAGGCCGGTGGACCGGATGCCAGCCAGCCGCAGACTTCATCCAGGCGCTGGAGCGAGTCGCGAAGATCTTCCGGCGCAGCCTGCACCAGTTCCGGTAATGGACAGATCTCATAACTTTCGAGCAGAAGCCCTTTCAGGGTATCCAGACAGCGCACATGCCAGACATGGCGCAGCGCCGTGGCGTCGATTTGGCTCTCGCCGTAGCCGATAGTGCGGATCTGGATGTGTCCTTCGCCACATAACCGAGCAAGAAACAGGCGATCCGCATCGCTAATTGGCAGTTGTGTGAGGTTAATGCTATGGGGTTGCAAGGCCGGATCGCGCACGTGCGCCAGCAGTTCCTGAGCCAGTGTCAGGCCATTCATTAGCCCGTCCACTGGCGGGGGCAACAGGCTGTCGTCCGGCAGTGTATTGAACGTTGCCGCCAGCCACAGTGCCCGCGGCGCGCTGCCTGCTTCCAGATGCTCCTCCCATTGTCCCTTGTCATTCTGACAACGCACCCGCCAGATGCCGCAGAAAATCGACTCCTGGATCTCGCACGCTCTGCCGTCAGCATGCTGGATGCGCACTGAAACTTCGCCTTCGCCGAGCAGCGTATTCAAAAACGTGAGATCGTCTGCGTTGAGCGCGGATAAATCCCATCCCAGCACGTCCTGTTTGGCGGGAATGCGCCTCCTGAGCTGCTGGCGCACATCGGCTAACAATGCCATCACCGCCGGACTGTGCGGGCAGTTTTCCAGTGATGCCATGCTGGGGTCGCTGTTAACCTGGCAGGTGAGGGGTAAGGGATTCATGCTGAAGCTGTCATCGTCCGGCTGCGTTCCCGGCCCCAGCAGATGAAAAAAAGTGTCGCTCATCGTTCAGACTCCGGCGGCGTGCGTGGTTCAACTAAGGGGCGCATCAGGTTGAGCAGATCGGCCCACGGGTGGATGCCGCTGAGAATGCCGCGCAGCTCACCTTGGATAAACACCAGTGTGGCCGGGAAGCGGAATACGCCAAAACGATCGCCAATCGCCTCGCTATGCTCGAGATCCGCCATGGCGATGTGCCAGTCAAACTGGGGAAACTCGCGGAGCAACTCGGCAATCATCACCGGATTATCGCTGACTTCCGGTGTACGGCGGGGATCGCTACTGAGTAACACCACACCGTTGCGAACGTGGGTTATCCAGTCATCCAGTTCGGGCGCGGTTAGCGGCTGCCAGCCTCGTGCCAGCATACGTTGCCATAGAGCAGGAAAAGGGTTGTCATTCAACATGTTGCTTATCTCTCCAGCGTTACGCGATACTGGCGAATATGCACGCCTTCATAGTTTTCCATCGACAGGCATTCATAGTTCAGGCAACGCGTTTCATCGTTGGTCTGTGGCACAATCCCCCACGCAGCCAGTTGCGTAAGTGCGGCCTGCTCCGCCGCCGGAAGCTGAGCACGCGCGATGTCGGTCAGGCTGCCGCCATAGTCGTCCAGCTGTACCGGTTGAAGTCCTACAAGGGCGATGTGCGGGGGCAGATGGCCGCGAATGTCCGCCAGCGCCAGCACTTCGGAGAAACTGTTCTGATGCAGACTCATTTTTTTGGCGCTGAGGTAACTGGGGACTTTTTCACCGGCGTAGGTTTGCAGGGTGCCCGGCGCGAGACCGTAGTCGATGGCGTCCAGCAACAGCAGATGACTGGCCTGCTCAACGTAGCCCAGCAGATTCAGCCCCTGCGTGCCGCCGTCGACGATCTCAACGTATTCCGGCCAGTGATAATGGGCGTACAGGCGTTCGGCGACGCGAATGCCAAAGCCTTCGTCTGCCCACAGCAGGTTGCCTAGACCCATCACGATGACGTGTGGTTCGCTCATGACGCCTCCTTGTCGTGCTGACCTTTGGGAAATTTGTGGCTACGGTAGCCATTGACCATGGTGGAGATGACGGTATCGTCAGACATGATGTCCTCACGAATCGCCATATACACATGGCCTACGATGAAGGCGGCGATGAACCACATCCCCAACCGATGCCAGCTGTGGATATCGAGAGAGTTCCCACCGGTCCAGTAGAAAAACTCCGTCACATAGCGGAAAGGGGTAAAAATGGCGTACTGGCTATGTTCGCTGTATAAGGCAAAACCGGTGAGGATCATAAAAACGGAGAGCAGGAAATAACCGCACATCGCCGCCTGCGCGATGGGGTTATGACCGATATCATCTCCCGGTTTTTTTTCCAGAAACAGATACCAGCGCACCACCGAAAACGCGCCTCGCCACCAGCTGCGCCGCCAGACCGGCACGATAAACAACTCGCGTGAATAGCGGTTACCGACAAAGGCCCAGTAAATGCGCATCAGCAGGATCACCGTGAATACCATGGCGGCGGAGAAATGTATCAGCCGGATGTCGCCCATATAGAACAGATAAGTGGCCTCACCGCTGACCGACGGCAGCGGTCGACCAATGAAGTATCCGGTCACCATCAACACCAACATGCAGCCCACCGTCAGCCAGTGCCACAAGCGTACAGGCGCTTCAAACACATAGTGGCTGATAGCGGTATCACGCGCCTCCCCGACGCGTGGGGATGTTTTTCCAGTCATCGTTCCGTTCCTTAACGCTTAGCGAACCTGGACGGCGATAAGTTCGCTGCCGTCGTCGCCGAGTACGTGGGTTGAACATGCCAGGCAGGGATCGAAGCTGTGCAAGGTGCGCAGGATCTCCAGCGGTTGATCCGGTATCGCCATTTGGGTGCCCATCAGCGCCGCCTCGTAAGCGCCAATTTGTCCCTTCGGATCGCGCGGGCTGGCATTCCAGGTGGTCGGCACCACACACTGATAGAGATCGATTTTCCCGTCGCGAATCGATGCCCAGTGACCTAACGCGCCGCGCGGTGCTTCGGTAAAGCCGATCCCGCGGCACTGCTGCGGCCAGCTTTCAGGCTCCCATTTTTCGGTGTTTGCGGTCGCCAGATTGCCGTTTTTCAGGTTGGTCATTAGCTTGTCGAAGAAATATTGCAGTTTGCTCACGGCCCACTGGGCTTCGTGCGCGCGGCACAGAATACGCCCCAGCGTCGACTGCATACCCGAAAGCGGCAGCTTGAGGGCAGACATCATGCGATCGACGGATTCAATCGTGGCGGCATCCCCTTTGTGATAGGCAATCAGCGTGCGCGCCAGTGGTCCAACTTCCATGGCGTGTCCGCGCCAGCGCGGGGCTTTAATCCACGAATAGCGTTCCTGTTCGTTGAGCTGTTTGATATCAATATCGCTGCCTTTGACATCGCCCGGGTTATACCAGGGTTCAGTAATCCCTTCGAACGGGTGACGACCTAATTGATCGTCCGGATAACGGTACCAGGCATGATCGACAAACTCCTGAATTTGTTGCGGATCGGCCAGATCCACTGGCAGCACGTTTTTAAAATCACCGTTAATCACCGCACCGCCTGGCATCAACAGGCTCTTCGCGCTGAAGTCATTGGCGATATCCGGGAACGCGCCGTAGCTCAGGACGCACTTATCAGAAAGCCCGGTGCCAATCTGGCTCCAGGACTTATTGAACTGGCCGATAGCCAGCGCGTCAGGCACCATGACGTTGTTGATGAAATCAGTGGTGCGGGTGATGATCGACTGCACCAGGTTCAGGCGTTCCATATCGACTGCGCCAACCGCGCCGCGCTGATCGATATTAATCGCGCACGGCATACCGCCGACAATCCAGTTAGGATGCGGGTTCTTACCGCCAAACACCGTATGGATTTTGATGATCTCGCGCTGAAAATCGAGTGCTTCCAGATAATGGGCAAAGCCCATCAGGTTAGCCTCAGGCGACAGTTTGTACTGCGGGTGACCCCAATAACCGTTGCGGAAAATCCCCAGTTGACCGCCGTCGACAAATTTCTTCAGGCGATTTTGGACGTCAAAAAAGTAGCCCGAGGAGGACTTCGGCCAGGCAGAAAGGCTTTGCGCCAGCTGTGATGTGGCGCGCGGATCTGCTTTCAGGGCATTCAACACGTCAATCCAGTCCATTCCGGCTAACTGGTAAAAGTGCACCAGATGGTCGTGGCACCACAGTGTCGCCAGCATAATATTGCGAATGATGTTGGCGTTGTCGGGCACCTTGATGCCAATGGCATCTTCAATGGCATACACCGATGCCAGAGCATGTACGCCGGTGCATACTCCGCAAATCCGTTCGACAAAGGCCCAGGCATCGCGCGGGTCGCGCCCCTGCAGAATGATCTCCAGTCCGCGGAACATGGTGCCGCAGGAAACCGCGTTGGTGATGATGTTCTGCTCATCAATGTTCACTTCACAACGCATATGGCCTTCAATGCGGGTTATGGGGTCCACAACCAGGCGGCGACCCGCATTGTTTAACGTATATCCCTGGGTTTGATACGAGTTGCTCATGCCTGGTTATCCTCTTTGTCCGGCTGCGGTTGTTCGGCTTCTGTTAACTGCTGTTTGTGGCGGTTATGTTGATTGACGGCGCTGGCGACTGCGTGGACGCCTACACCAGCCGCCACTACGCCGAGCGCGGTGAGGCCCACGGTGTCAGCGGTAGAATGCGTTCCCATCTGTGGAATATCGACCACACGGCTGTAGAACGAACCGCGATCCCAGAAGCCGTTCTCCGAACATCCCAGACAACCGTGGCCGGACTGGATGGGGAAGGAAACGCCACCATTCCAGCGGGTGGTGGAACAGGCGTTATAGGTGGTTGGCCCCTTGCAGCCCATTTTGTACAGGCAATAGCCTTTGCGGGCAGCGTCATCGTCCCAACTTTCAACGAACTCCCCGGCGTCAAAGTGGGCGCGGCGGTAGCATTTGTCATGAATACGCTGACCATAAAACATCAGCGGACGCCCCAGACGATCGAGTTCCGGCAGCCTGTCAAAAGTCACCATGTAGGTAATGATGGCGCTCATGACGTCTGGAATCGGCGGGCAACCGGGCACTTTCACGATCGGCTTATCGGTAATCACTTTATCGATCGGTGTTGCCTGAGTTGGGTTAGGCCGGGCAGCCTGCACGCAGCCCCAGGAGGCGCAGGTGCCCCAGGCGATAATCGCGCTGGCACCGGCGGCGGCTCTTTTAAGCTTTTCAATAAACGGTCGCCCGCCGCTAATGCAGAACATCCCTTGTTCTCCCAGCGGAGGATTACCTTCGACGGCCAGAATGTATCGGCCGTGGTAGCGGCTTAGAATGTCTTCAAAGACCTCTTCGGCCTGTGTTCCGGCGGCGGCCATCAGAGTGTCGTCGTAATCAAGGGAAATCAGAGAGAGGATGACGTCTTTGGCGAGTGGGTGAGAGGAGCGGATAAATGATTCGGTACAGCAGGTGCATTCCAGACCGTGGATCCAGACGACCGGGATCCGGGGTTTGTTTTCCAGCGCCCAGGCGATTCTGGGCGTCATTCCGGCCCCCAACCCTAGCGATGTTGCCGCGAGGCTACAATATTTAAGAAAACTGCGTCTGCTCACGCCCTTGCGGCGCATCGCCTGATAAAAGGTCTCCTCGTTATTCGTATTCATAACACGCGTTTCTTCCCCCGTTTAGTTCTGGCGCACGCCGCCAGCGATAATCTAAAAAAGCCTATCCGATTAGCGGGGAGAAACAATGCAAAGTGTGTGGTTATGTCCTATTGCGATATTTTCGTGCCTGTTATCTGTTTTTCGCTTTTCGGCAATAAAAAAACGCACAGGGGGGACCGCCCTGTGCGTCGGGTTTATCGCGGAAGAACTTAAACCCCAAGGCGATCGCGTAAGCTGTAATAGGCCGCGCCCATGGCGGTAAACGGAATGCGCAGGCTGCGGCCTCCCGGGAACGGGTAATGCGGCAGTTTGGCGAACGCGTCAAAACGCTCGGCATCCCCGCGCAGCAGTTCCGAAATCAGCCGTCCTGCCAGGTGGGTACAAGTCACGCCGTGGCCGCTGTAGCCCTGCATATAGTAAATGTTGGTATCAAGACGGCCGAACTGCGGCATGCGCGACAGCGTTAACAGGAAATTACCGGTCCAGCGGTAATCAATTTTTACCCCCTGCAATTGCGGGAAGGTCTTCAGCAGTTTCGGCATCACCAGACGCTCAATATCGTCCGGATCGCGAGCGCCGTAGACTACACCGCCGCCGTACAGCAGGCGGTTATCGCCGGTCAGACGGTAGTAATCCAGCAGGTAGTTACAATCTTCAACGCAGTAGTTTTTCGGGATCAGCGAGCGCGCCATCTCCGCCGACAGCGGTTCGGTGGTTAACACCTGCGTGCCACACGGCATGCTGCTTTTTGCCAGCGCAGGTTCCAGTTTGTCGCCGAGGTAGGCGTTGCCCGCGACAATCACAAAACGTGCCGTAACCTGACCTTTTTCGGTGCTGACCACTGCCGGGCTGGTGTGCTGAATACGGGTGACTGGCGACTGTTCGAACACGCGCCCGCCGTTCAGACGAATGGCGTTAGCCTCGCCAATCGCCAGGTTTAGCGGATGAATATGACCACCGCTGTGGTCGAGTAGCGCGCCGACATAACGATCGCTGCTGACTTCGCGGCGAATTTCGCTGCTATCCAACAGTTCAAGCTGCGTATTGCCGTAGCGTTCCCAGTTCGATTTCTGCTCCTCCAGCGTTTCCATCTGTTTGTGGTTCAGGGCCACAAACAGCCCGCCAGGACGATAGTCGCAGTCGATCTGATAACGTTTGATACGTTCGCGAATGATATTGCCGCCTTCAAACATCATACTGCCAAGCATTTTAGCGGCGTCCGGGCCGTAGGTGCGTTCAATGACGTCGATATCGCGACTGTAGGAGTTCACCAACTGGCCACCGTTGCGCCCGCTGGCTCCGAAGCCAATTCGTGCGGATTCCAGTAGCACCACGTCGTAACCCATCTCTGATAAATGCAGGGCGGAGGAGAGTCCGGTATAACCACCGCCCACGACGCAAACATCACAGCTTACCGATTCGCTAAGGGTCGGGAACGGTTCGTATTGATTGGCGCTTGCGGCGTAATAACTGCTGGTATGTTCAGTCATGATTAAGACTCCAGGGAGATCCAGATGGTTTTTAATTCGCTAAATTTTTCCAGCGCATGCAGGGATTTATCGCGTCCATTACCGCTTTGTTTATAGCCGCCGAATGGCACGGTCATATCACCGTCGTTGTAGTTATTCACGAAGACCGAACCGGCCTTCAGGCGGCGACTCATGCGGTGCGCGCGCGACAAATCGCGGGTCCAGACCGCGGCGCCCAGACCGTAGTCGCTGTCGTTGGCCAGCGCCAGAGCTTCGGCTTCACTGCTAAAACGAGTGATGACCAGTACCGGACCGAAGATCTCATCGCGGCTGACGTGGGCTTGCGGCGCGGTGTCGACAAAAATAGTCGGGCCGATGGCCGCCGGGTGTACGTGGCTGCGGCCATCCAGCGCCAGCGTGCCTTGCGCTTCACCGTCGCGAATAAAACTGTGAACGGTGTCGGCATGCGTGTTGTCGATAAGCGTGCCCATCGTGGTTTCCGGATCCAGCGGGTTGCCCGGCTGCCAGTTTTTCGCCTGCTCTTTTAAAAGCGCGATAAACTCGTCGGCAATACTTTCTTCCAGCAGCAGACGTGTACCGGCGATACAAACCTGGCCCTGGTTATAGAAAATACCTGCCGCTGCATTAGCGGCGGCTTTCGGCAGATCCGGGCAGTCGGCAAATACGATGTTGGCACTTTTACCGCCGGCCTCCAGCCAGACGCGTTTCATGTTGCTGTCGCCAGCATCTTTGAGCAGTTGCTTGCCGGTGCGGGTCGAGCCGGTAAAGGTGATCACATCAACATCCGGATGCAGCGACAGTGCCTGGCCCGCTTCGTGACCGTACCCGCTCACAACGCTGAGCACGCCATCGGGCAAACCTGCTTTTTTAGCCAGTGCGGCCAGGCGAATCGCGGTCAGCGGTGATTTTTCGGAAGGCTTGAGGATCACGCTGTTACCCGCAGCCAGAGCCGGGCCGAGCTTCCAGCATGCCAGCAGCAGGGGAAAATTCCATGGCACGATGGCCGCAATCACGCCCACCGGTTCGCGGACAATCAGCGCTAAATCGTTCACCGAGGTAGTGGCAACTTCACCATAGACTTTATCTATCGCCTCGGCGTACCAACGGATGGCGCGTGCCGCGCCGGGAATATCATCACGCAGGCTATGGCGAATCGGTTTACCGGTGTCGAGCGTTTCCAGTAGCGCCAGTTCCTCGTGATGCTGCTCCATTAAATCGGCGAGTTTGTGCAGCACCGCTTTGCGCTCTGCGGGTGATGCCTGCGACCAGTCCCCGCGTTCAAACGCGGTGCGGGCTGCGGTGACCGCGCGGTCAACATCCGCTTTTTTGCCGCGGGCGACTTTGGCGAGCGGGCGTTGTCCTGCCGGATCCTGGGTAATAAAGGTTTCGTTATCGGCGGCGGCACAATATTCGCCGTTAATAAATAAACGGGTTTCCGGTGAATAATGGCTGGCTTTCTCACGCCAATATTTAAGATTCTGAAAGTTCATAGCTACTCCTTTTATATCAATAAGATAAAGTTCGTTGCTGATCTTTTTCAGGCAAAATCAGGCTGCACGATACCCCAGGGATGTACCCTGTTAATGCGCGTTATTTAAGAAGGCCTGAGAAACTCAGGCCGTTACTGATTAGAACGTGGTGGGAGTGTGGGCACTGATGATGCGGCAGATCCCCGCCGAGGTGTTGCTGAAGCTGTGTGGTATGCCGGTGTTAATGGCATAGCTTTGCCCTGCAACAAGAGGATACGTTTGACCGTTGATGGTCAGTATCACTTCACCTTCCAGTATTGTGCCAATCTCTTCACCCTGATGTTTAATTCTCTCCCCGGTTGTCGTGCCTGGCTGATAGGTTTCAAACATCATTGCCAGCGTACGATTCGGATTTCCGTTGTGTACCAGCTTCATGGATACTCCCTGACTCCCGATCTCAATCAAATCATCCTGATTGATAACCACCTGCGGTTCGTCAGGCTTTTCCGGTTCCGCGAAGAACTCGGAGAGCGACAGCCCATATACTTTCAATAGCTTTTGCAGCGTACTGATGGCAGGACTGACTTTATCCTGCTCTATGGTGCTGATGGCGCTATGCGTTAACCCAGACAGTTCGGCGGCACGACGCTGCGAAAGACCCAATTGCTGGCGGATCTCTGACAAACGTTTACCCGGCGCCAGGCCGTCATCGCTCATAATTGCATTTCCTTAACTGTAGTGGTCAGAGTCGCTGTTTTTCAGCGAGGTGGTTCTGACAAGCGGTGATAAAACCTTCAAGTAACAAACGCGACAGGGCGTATTCGCTACTGTTCCATTCCGGGTGCCACTGCACGCCGAGCGCGAAAGGATGGTCATGGACGCTGGCAGCTTCCACTAATCCATCCTGCGAGCGTGCTTCCACGCGCAGCTGCGGGCCAAGGGTTTTTGCTCCCTGACCATGCAAGGAGTTAACCCAAAACGTGCTGCAACCTGGTATTAACTGAGATAGCAATCCTCCCTGTTGAACCTGGACTTCATGAGATGGCGCATATTGCTGCTCCACCGGGAGTTCCGCATCTTCACGATGTTCCAGGAACTGTGAGTGATCGCACAGGCGACGATACAGAGTCCCGCCAGTGGCGACAACTAATTCCTGTAAGCCCCGGCAGATGGCGAAAATGGGAATGCGCCTTTCGAGCCCGGCGGTAATTAGCGCCATGCTCAGAAGATCACGCCCGGGATCGGCGTCAGACTCATCGCCATTTTCACCATAGAGGTGCGGCTGCACATTGCTTGGGCTTCCTGGCAGGAAGATACCATCCAGTTTCGGTAACAGCGCGTTCAGCAATTCGGGTTCCGCGAGCGCATGGGGCAGCGCTATCGGTAATCCACCGGCATTTAATACCGCATTCAGGTACTTTTCTTGCAGAGTCTGGGTCTGGTGACCCTTAAGCCTGTTCCTACACATCACTACACCAATAACTGGCTTGTCAAATATATTGCCCATGATCGACCTCACGTTTTGGAATAAATTATTGCCAAACGGTTCCTTGTTGTGCAATTCCGTTCATTATTTTCTCAATCTAGCAGCGGAATAACCTTCTAGCAAACTTAATTTAACATTTGACAAACAATTTGTTTGCATCCAGAGTCGAATGGTGGACATTATATTTAACAGTCAAATCACAGAGCAGCTTACCAGGCCAACGGCGGTGAATCATGGAAACCAATATCGTAGAAGTTGAGAATTTTGTTCAGCATTCTGAAGAGAGACGAAGTAGCGCGTTTGCACGCGAAGTTAAGCAGTATCTGGAACGCTATCCTAATACGCAGTATGTGGATGTGCTGTTAACCGACCTTAATGGTTGTTTTCGCGGTAAGCGCCTTCCGGTTGCTGGATTGCATAAGTTAGAGAAAGGCTGCTATTTCCCGGCATCTGTTTTCGCGATGGATATTCTTGGCAATGTGGTCGAAGAGGCGGGATTAGGCCAGGAGCTTGGCGAACCGGATCGGACTTGTGTACCGGTGGCAGGCACGTTAACCCCTTCGGCCGCCGATCCTGAATTTATTGCACAGATGATGCTGACGATGCTGGATGAAGATGGCGCTCCCTTTGACGTTGAGCCGCGGAACGTACTGAACCGACTCTGGCAGAAACTTCGCCAGCGCGGTCTGTTCCCCGTCGTAGCGGTAGAGCTGGAGTTCTATTTACTCGATCGTAAGCGCGATCCCGAAGGTTATCTGCAGCCGCCGTGCGCGCCGGGTACGGACGATCGCAATACCCAAAGTCAGGTTTACTCGGTTGATAACCTGAACCATTTTGCTGATGTGTTAAACGATATCGATGAACTGGCCCGTTTACAGCTGATCCCGGCTGACGGCGCAGTGGCTGAAGCCTCCCCTGGGCAGTTTGAAATCAACCTCTACCATACCGATAACGTGCTCGACGCCTGCGATGACGCGCTGGCGTTGAAACGTCTGGTACGGCTGGTGGCGGAGAAACATAAGATGCATGCCACGTTTATGGCAAAGCCTTATGAGGAGCATGCCGGTAGCGGGATGCATATCCACATCAGCATTATGAATAATAAAGGCGAGAACGTGCTGGCCGATGCGAATGGCGATGATTCCATGTTACTTAAGCGTGCGCTTGCCGGGATGATTGATCTGATGCCCGCATCAATGGCGCTGCTGGCGCCGAATGTGAACTCTTATCGCCGCTTCCAGCCGGGTATGTATGTGCCGACTCAGGCTTCCTGGGGGCATAACAACCGTACGGTGGCGCTGCGTATTCCCTGCGGCGATCGTGATAACCATCGGGTTGAATATCGCGTGGCGGGGGCGGATGCCAACCCGTATCTGGTGATGTCGACCATCCTGGCGGGGATCCTTCACGGTCTGGATAACGATCTGCCGCTGCAGGAAGAAGTGGAAGGCAACGGACTGGAGCAGGAAGGGCTACCGTTTCCTATCCGCCAGAGCGATGCGCTGTGGGAGTTTATGCAAAACGACAGTCTGCGTGAATTATTGGGTGAGCGTTTTAGCCACGTGTATCACGCCTGTAAAAACGATGAATTAATCCAGTTTGAACGTCTTATCACCGACACTGAAATTGAGTGGATGTTGAAAAACGCCTGACAGTCGTACAGGTCATTTAAAAAGAAGTCGCATCATGCGGGCTGAGCGGAGCCAGCCCGTCAAAATTGCAGGAATACCTGCCATTTCCCGGATGTCGCGTAATGGAGCGCGGGCGACAACGGGTCTTCAGATAACCGACAGAGTTTGTGACGAGGAAATGTGATGATGCCAATGTTTAAAAACCAGCCCCGCGTGAGCATCCATGGCTCCCGCAGTAAGTACGGACCGCATCTGTGCCGTGCAACATTGACGCCTTTCTTATGGCTTTCTACCCCGATACGACCCAGGTCTGCTGTTCCCACATTTCGAACGCAGATCTGGGCTCGTCGCGGGGAGGAAAGCTATGTCGACTAATTCTTCTGTGGATCTTGCAGCCCAGCCGGGCAAAGCACAGCTGCGTAAATCTCTCAAGCTGTGGCAGGTAGTGGTGATGGGGCTGGCCTATCTCACGCCGATGACAGTGTTTGACACCTTTGGCATTGTTTCGGGTATCAGCAATGGCCATGTTCCAGCCTCCTATCTGCTGGCCCTGGCGGGCGTACTGTTTACCGCCATCAGTTACGGAAAGCTGGTGCGCCAGTTTCCGCAGGCCGGTTCGGCCTATACCTATGCGCAAAAAGCGATTAATCCGCATGTGGGGTTTATGGTCGGCTGGTCTTCACTGCTTGACTACCTTTTCCTGCCGATGATTAACGTACTATTGGCGAAAATTTACCTTTCCGCGCTATTCCCGGGGGTTGCGCCATGGATTTGGGTAGTGCTGTTTGTGGCGATCCTTACCGCGGCCAATTTGAAAAGCGTTAACCTGGTGGCGAACTTCAATGCCCTGTTTGTCCTGGTGCAGGTGGCGATCATCGTGGTGTTTATTTTCCTCGTGGTGCAGGGGCTGCACAAAGGCGAAGGGGTCGGGACCGTCTGGTCGTTGCAACCGTTTATCAGTCAGAATGCGCATTTGATTCCGATTATCACCGGCGCGACCATTGTCTGCTTCTCGTTTCTCGGCTTTGACGCGGTAACGACCCTCTCTGAAGAGACGCCAGATGCTGCGCGCACCATTCCAAAAGCCATTTTTCTTACCGCGCTGTACGGTGGACTGATCTTCATTGCCGCCTCGTTCTTTATGCAACTGTTCTTCCCGGACATTAGCCGATTCAAAGACCCGGATGCGGCGCTGCCGGAGATTGCGCTGTACGTCGGCGGCAAGTTGTTCCAGTCTATTTTTCTGTGCACCACCTTTGTGAATACGCTGGCGTCAGGTCTGGCGTCGCATGCCAGCGTTTCTCGCCTGCTGTATGTGATGGGCCGCGATAACGTCTTCCCGGAGAAGTACTTTGGTTATGTCCATCCCAAATGGCGTACTCCCGCGTTGAACGTCATCATGGTCGGGATTGTGGCGCTGTCGGCCCTGTTTTTTGATCTGGTGACCGCTACGGCGCTGATTAACTTTGGCGCGCTGGTGGCCTTTACCTTCGTTAATTTGTCCGTGTTTAACCACTTCTGGCGTCGTGAAGGACGTAAGCATACCTGGCAGGAAAAGTTGCACTATCTGGTATTGCCAATGGTCGGTGCCGCCACGGTAGCCGTACTATGGGTGAATCTGGAAGTGACATCGCTGACGCTGGGACTGGTATGGGCCGGCGTTGGGCTGGTGTATCTCGCGTACCTGACCGGACGCTTTCGTAAACCGCCGCCGCAGTTTGACGCCGCGAAATCTGAGCGCGCATGGGAGTGATGGAAACGGAATCGGCAGAGATCTGGTAATGACGATTAATATTTAGCAGTGGCCAGATTTACACCATCGGATGTGAAAGTCGGCCGTAGCTTTCGGCTAGTCAAATGAAAACGGTATGCCACGGTGGAAAGTCGTGGCATACCTGCTTAGCGGTGTTGTTTACTGAACCGCAAGTCGATTTTTTTCCCTGATGCGATTGATCAATTCCATTTGCTCGTGGGTTGCCCTTACCAACAAACCGTCCAGAACGGCATCGTTATATTGTTCACTTGAATAGGTTAATTCAAATAACCCCATCTTAATGATAATATCGCGAACCGCTTCATTTGGATCGTTAGCAAGTCTCAGTCGGATTTTCTGGCTGCTTCGTGGAGCAAGGAGCCCACTAAACAGGCACCGAGCCAAATCGCTTCGAATCGTGACATCAGGATCATTTGCCAGTTGCTCTTGCACCAGAAGAGAGAGCGGATTCATGCGATCTGATTCTTCAATCAACTTTCTTTTAACGCTGTTATCTATATCCTTTGCTAACAATATCTGGACCTCTGGCGTTAACCTTTTATTTTTCGCCAATGCGAGCCTTATTCTGAGATCGTTATCTTTTATCAACCGATGCTGCACTTCTTCACTCAGTGGCGAATTGAAGAGTCCTTCCGAACCTCTAGCCAGTGCTTCCCTAACACAGATGGCATCATCTTCTACCAGTATGAGTTGTGCCGACGGATGCAGTTTAGGATAAGAGGCCATTTTCTGGCGAATTGACAGATCGCTATCTCTGGCAAGAAGGGTTTGTGTTAGAGGATTCAGTGTAAAGAGATAGTTTTCCTCCTCTGGTATCAGGTGGGCACGTACTCTTTGGTCTCTATCGTTTGCCAATTTCACCTGAACTGCTTTTCCTGGGCTTTGTGAGGCCGCAACTGCGCAGCGTACTTTGACCGATTTATCGTTCGCCAGTTGCCATTCGATCTCGCGATCTGTCCACCAATCACGTAACAGGGCGATGCGAACCTTGTCTTCATCATCAAGGAGCAGCTCGTGGAGAATCTTAGTATTCGTATTTTGGTTGGCCGCCAGTTTCTGACGCACATTGGCCTCTTTGTGCGTAACCAACTCTTCTTGCCCATCCCTACTCAACGCCGGGTTACTGGCTAACGCTTCGAGTATCTCTACGCTGCAGTTCTCCAGATTCAGGATTTTATTCTGTAGGGCTTCCGATAGCGCGGAATTACCAGCCAGCGCTAGCGCGATTTTTGTCACACTCTTCGTTGATGGTAAACCTGAGTTTGCCCTCATGCTGGCTAAAATCGACTGTACGCTTTCCATCGCCGTGGCCAGATTGTTTACCGCCAATTCTGTTTTATAGATGCGTTCCATTAACGGTTCGCCGATTTGTGGGTTGCCCGCTAGATTCTCGCGTATCGCAGCTGAGCCCGAGTCGTAAAGCTGCGTATAGTACTCTTCATTGAGATGCTGATTTAGTGCAAGCGCCAGTTGTACTTCCTCTTCATCCTTTATTAATTTACCAATGATTGGAGCGGTAAGGGCATTGTTCCTGGCCAGTTGAACACGGATTTCGCTATCATGCATTTCAGCGAGCTGCGCCATGATTGGACCCGTCAGGTTGCGATTACCTGCTAACGCGTAATGCACTTCCTGGTTACCGTTATCCAGTAATTGCTGTTGAGTTAATGCACTTATAGTGGCGTTACTTGCCAGCTCTTTTTGAACATCGTAGATATCATTGGCTAGTCGCTGCTGTACTTCACTCGGTAGATTTTCAGTGTAAGCCAACGATTTTCGAACCTGATGGTTTTGATCCATCGCGAGATGATGTATAGCTTTCTCTGGCAGCGAATTGCGCCAGTGTACCAGGCGTGCACGAACATCATCATCGCTATCATCCATTAAGGTACAGATCGTGTCGTCCGCAATGTTAGCATTGCCAGCTAATGTCTCACGTACTTCTGTGCAGCTGTCTTTGGTCAGTTGTTCCTGAACCTCAGGGTGAAGAGCGTAATTGCTGGCAAGGGCAATACGAATTTTTTCTGACGGATGCTGGCTCAAATTGTTTTGCAACAGGGCGCTATCAAAGTGTTTGCTACCGGCGAGTTCTCTAAGAACTTCATCTGTGTCCTGGAGCAAAGAGTTTAATGCGGGATTGGATAGATTAGGGTGTTCGGCAAGCTTGCGACGAACCGAGACACGCGTATCCTGAGTCAGCCGTATCTGTGCAGTTGCAGTCAGGTTGGGGTTAGACGCTAATGACTCCCTAACTTCCGTACATTCATCTTTTGCTAACTCTAGTTGTACAGCTTCCGCGAGTAATCCTTCACGGCGGCGTTTAGCCAGTGTTTCACGCACGTCCTGATCGCTGTCCAGCGTCAGGATCTGTTGTACCTTTTCGCTAAGCCCATCAAGATCTGCTAGATCTTCACGCACGGTAAAATCGCGGTCCCTTGCCAGTATTTCTTGCGCCTCAGGGTGAAGATTGCTATTGCGCGCCAAACGTCGGCGAATAGAGACCCTGGAATCCTTCGCAAGTTGTAATTGCATTAATTTACTGAGATTTTTATTGGTAATCAGCATCTCGCAAACGTCTAATTCTGGATCACGCATTAAATGTTGAAGCAATGTACTATCTGTGCTGTTGCTGGCGAGCTGGAGTCGATGTTGAATAGTGAGCTGAAGCCGTTCGAATTGTGTTGCCATCAGATCATGCGGTGCATTTGCATGTATACAGGCCAGATGTAAAAGATCGATGTCAAACTCAGGCTGGTCATTAACAATGTTAATACGTTGGGTGAGTATCTGCTCAGGACAGTTCGGGTTACGATATACTGCTTTGCGTACGTTCAGGTCTGCATCTGCCGCCAGTTTTTCCAGTAAATCATCCGGACAATCTTCGCTATTAGCGACCTCTGCGCGGCGCAACGAGTTTGCACTATCCGCCATCTGAATCATCTGCGCTACGCTAAGACCATCGCTGGTGGAAGCTGGTTTGAGCTTGAGTTTCTCAAACAACTCTTCGTATTGGGCAACCTGTTCACGCAGGGTCTCACGTAACGGAACTGTAAGCTGGATAGCAGCTTCCAGATCTTTCAGCTCCAACTGGCGGTTTTCAAGGAATGCTATTTCTCGAGCTTCGTTGATAGCATTCTGAATATCTGCACCTGCATAATCACGGCACTGTGTTACCAGCTTATTGCGTTCATTCTGGGTCAGTTCAAGCGACTCACCTTTCAGATGGATGTCCAGAATAGCTGCTCGCTCTACGCCGTTGGGGAATCCGACGTAAAACACCTCATCGAACCGTCCTTTACGCAGCAACTCTGGAGGGAGCACGGTAATATTGTTAGCAGTGGCAATGACAAATACCGCACCGGTTTTTTCTTGCATCCAGGTCAAAAAATAGCCGAAAAGTCGTGAGGAAACCTCCGAACCACTGCCACTGTTCATGCCGACAAAGGCTTTTTCCAGTTCGTCGATCCACAAAATACAGGGGCTAATTGATTCTGCCATTGTTAGCGCCCGACGCATATTATGTTCACTTTCTCCGACGTACTTACCCAATAATGAGCCGATATCAAGACGTAGGAGTGGCAACTGGAATAAACCGGACGCTGCCTTGGCTGCAAGAGACTTCCCACAACCGGGCATACCGGCGATAAGTACACCTTTAGGCGCCTGTACGCGTGAATCGCGAGCTTCACTCAGGCGGCGGAAAATCTGGGCGCGGCGAGTGAGCCAGGTTTTAAGGTTCTCAAGACCGCCGATGTCAGTTGCATTTTCGATTACGTGCAGCATCTCAAGCACGCCACTTTTTGCGATAATCTGCTCTTTCCCATGCTGGATAAGAGCCAACGCCTCGTCATTAATTTGTTCATGCTGTTGACGAACTAGTGCTAATACTGATCGGATCTCTTCCTGGTTCAGTCCGCAACACGCAGTATGCAGACGCTGATGCATATTTTCCGGGACAAACAGATCAAGCATCTGGCAAAAACTGCTGAGCTGCTGGTTAATTTCCTCACCCTGGGGCAGTGACAGGGGGAGCAAGGTGATTTGCGACTCGATTTGTACTGGGATGTGCAAAGTTTCTGAAACAAGTACTACAGCCGTTTTGCTCCGGTGGTGGCGCTGAATGCGGTTGAGCAATTGCTTTAACCGTGCAACGGCGAGTGGCTGGTTTTCCAGTGCACTGCGGGCATCTTTAATGATGAGGAGTTTTCCGTCCAAATCGTCATCGAGCAGCGAAGGTAAACTTTCTGCTAGTTCGGTGGCCTGACTCTGCGTGTTCCGAGGCTGCTTGTTATGGAAATCAACCCAGCCATATCCAAGGTTCCACTCTTTGGGAGACAGTGTCAGTTCTGTACTTATTTCCTGCAATAGCGTATCAACTCGGCTTTCTTCGCCGGAGTGGATGTAAAGCCCTGGATATCCAGCGAGGATATGGGATTTTATCTTGGTCTTAAGTTCGAGCAGATTCATCAGTATTTACCAGAATGAGAAAAGGTTTGAGGCAAAGTTACTGATACCCCGGCTAAAGGACTTAATGACATGACTCGTATTTTCAGTAACACTGGCAATGACTTTGGCAGCTGTTTTGGCAACAACCTTGCCCGCGTTATAGACGATTTCACCAATTTGCCCACCCGCTATACCACCTGCGACACCGCCAACAAACCCTCCAACGGCTGTACCGACTGGACCAAATACGGTACCAATCGCTGCGCCCAACGTGGCCCCCTCAGTTGCACCAGCAATAGCCATTGTCGTGGTTATAGTGGTGTTACCGATGGCATCGAGTGCTTCCTCTCCAGTCAGTTCACCTTTGCCCAGTTTATAAAGTACCTTTGCATTCTGTATGCCCACGCAGACGATATTGGTAATTAGGCCCGCAGGTGTACTGCGTAAGGCTGCGCCAAGAAAGCCGTTCTTGACAGCGACTACGACCGCTCCGGAAACAGCAACCTGTATAGCTGTTTGCGTACCGGTACGCAGCGAGCTTTCGAAAAAATCGTTGAGGTCTTCACTAGTGGATGGATTTTCACGACCGTTCAGGCGATTCCAGGCACGCCTTGCAAGGATTCTGGTTCCCTGCATACCCACCGCAATACAGGCACCGAGCACAGCCTGTTTACCAATTTGCTTGGCAATATCAATACGATTAGTGTCATTCCAGTCGTACTGACGTGCTTCGGCATCTTGTTGAGCTTTTTTCTGTAATTCTTTTGCTTTCTCTTTAGAAAGTGGCTGAGAAGACACTCCGTCAGCTTCAATAACCTCTGTGCTGTTGACCACATCTGCGCCTTGCCCCTCGGGAACTAGCGCTTGTTGATCGTTATAGTCGCCCCGATTGAGCTGTGTATTTGTGGCGTTTGAGTCAGCACCATATTTCGACTGATATTTGCAGACCACATTGCCGTTGCCGTCAACAATCTCAATATCAACGGAGTTTAGCTCCTGTGAACCAACAACCCGTGCACGATACGGACTGCCTTTGGTGGTTGCATCGATATTAAATGTATCGACGTGATGCTGTTCCGCAACAAGACCATCTAGATTGGGGTTTTGGTTGATATTCCCGGCCAGCGTGGTGATTGTTTTGCGCGCATTTTCGTTAGCGTCTACCAAGGCGCTATCGATAAGGCTGGCGTATTGGCCTACGTGTACCGAACCGGAAACTGCTGCATTTTTTTCTATCTCGCCAGCCAACCAGGAGGCACGGCTACGACCTTTATCCATATGCTGCTGTAATGAGTCGCGAGACTGATTAAAGGCTTCCGTAGAGCGTATTATCTGCCGACGAGTGTTTAGTAACTCTTCTTCGTTTTTCCAGATCTGTGGATATTTACGAAATTCATCATCCAACCATTGCCCCAATGGCTGATCGCCGCGAGCCTGGCAGGAGGTTACGAAAGAGCTAATAATGGATGCGGTCTGCTCGGGAGCATTAATCTCCTCTACAACTTGCAATTCTACCTGTGTGATGGAGGAAAATTCATCATCGTTAATATTCTGAGCGAGATTATTATTTTGTTGTGTCATCATTTTTACCGTTAAATCTGCTGTGTGATATATCATCAAATGACTATGATAATTGACGCAAATGATATTAGCCGTAATGCTAAATGCAGACTAGCGCAGCGATCACTAATATTGATTATGAACTCTATGACTGAGGTAGCCAAAATCTTCAGGTTGCCACCCGATTTAAAGCTTCTTGGTCAGTTTCTCATTAGGGATTAATTTCGGGGAAATACCACGTTTTTAAGGCTAAACCAGCCTATCATGCAGGAAAGTCCTTCTCGCCGTTTTTTTTGCACAATACAAAACCTCCATATGGAGGAGCATTAATCTCCATATAAATTTCAAAGATCCTCTAAAAAAACCCTTATTTTTAGGAGGGGGAGGCTCTACAACTCATGGCTGTATGGCAATATCTGTAGACTGATAGGTAGCAACAACACGATGTTATGACGTTAAGTTGTATAGTGTTTTGCTTAATTAATATGCAGTTTTAGTTAAGGGAATAAAAAACCGGCACGGGAGCCGGTAAGTGGAACAATGTAGGAATATAATTATTATTATAATTCAGCCAACTCAATAGGAACGGGTTTCCCTATATGGTATCCCTGTAACCAACCAATACCCATGGTAATTAGCATCTTTTCAATTTCCTCATTTTCAACAAACTCAGCTACCACTTCCATATTTTTGAGTTTTGCTACTTCGCAGAAGGATCTGACGGCGCATCGACTAAATTCATCGGTCAGTATATTACGGATGAAGGAGCCATCAATTTTCAGAATATCTGCGTCTAATGTTCTGAGTCGTGAATAGCTTGACGCCCCTGTGCCAAAATCATCAATAGCAATTTTAGAACCGGCTTTACGTAATGCTCTCAGAACATCAGTGACATTAGCGTTGTCAATGATATCTGATTCAATGATTTCAAAAATTATACGTTTAGGTGCGATGGAATATTTTCTAAACAATGTGAAAACATTATCAAGGAAATCAATTTTATTAAGCGAGTCAGGTGTCAGATTAATGGAGAAATGACTGCTCGGGTCAGATTTCTGCCGTGACTGTATAAAACGAAATGTTTGCTCTATAACAGTGATATCCAGTGCAGGAAGTAATCCTGCCTCACGAGCAACGGGTAGGATGGTGTCTGGAAAGATTAACTTACCATCAACCATTTTTATCCGAATAAGTATCTCGTGATAACGTGTCAGTCCCGTAGTTGAAACGATAGGCTGAACAACCAGCATCGTTGATACGATGGGTTGAGCCATAAGCTCAAACGATTTTCTGTCAATTGCTTTTTGCAACATATGACGAATGACAGCATGACTGACAATTTTATCACCTGGCACCTGCGGGCTGAGTAACAACGGTTGCCCCTGCATTAACGAGATGTAGCTTTGGGTATTAAGATGTTTAATTGCTTGTGATAAATTTTTAATCAGGTTTTTCTCGGTGGTATATGCCACACCACAAGATAGTCCCAATTGGTAATCCTTCCAGATAAAACGAAAAGAGTTTAGGTCTTTGTAAAGAGTAGGAATGTCAGGGACAGTATTAAGGCGAAGAATTATTCCATGACCAGGTGCGTAATAAATGTTACCTGTATCCTTAATCAATTTACGTACATATGCGCTTAGCGCTTTTACAAATTCAAAACGGAATTCTATTCCATGAGTTTGCTCCAGCGTATTCAACTCTGTACAACGGATGTAACACAAGCACTCTGTTGCGTGTTTACGGATGTCCATTTGCAGGGCCTGAAAGTTAGGCAGTCCGGTATTAGGCTCTGATCTAAAAAGTTGTTTGAGGCGGCGGAGATATTTTCGGTTGCGGACCACAAGTACACCGGTAACAACAATCGTAAGAGAAAAGACAAACACTATCGTGGAGGAAATCACGAGACTATGTAAATAATTATTATAGTTATCCGGCGAAATATAACTGTTTATATAATATCCCAACAGGATGAGCATTGTTACCCATACAGGGGATATAAAAGCATGGCCAATGCAGATCACTCCCCACAGCATTACTGGAAGTAACCACAGTAATGAATAGTCTGTAAATATAAGAATATCTTCTCTGATGACGATCAAAGCGGACATAATGCAGAGTAACAGCACCAGCCATAATACTTGATACAGAATAGGAGGGCCGGATTTTATCAGCGTCTTCACTTGTCTGATGTATAAAATGCACCATGCAGGGTTTTGAACGCTTCTAAGCAACAGATAACAAAAAGGGATGCCAGTCAAGCAAGAGTTCATCAACCACTGTAAGTTAATTAGTGTTTGTAGTGTAAAAAGGTTTGTGATCGGTGCTGAGGCAGTGTTCGACTGGAGCCAGTAATCAATCGAGATGAATAGTAAGGCGTTGCAACACACGAGCCAGACAATACGCAGGGTTGTAAGCTGGCTACGACCAAAGCTAACCGCGCCTCGTTTACCTGTCGAGAAAAAGTAGAGTGTCTGGCTAATGAGAGCAGCCAGCAGTTGAGCCGTTAGCGTGAACACCGAAGATAAAGAGTAAGAATAAAGGGCATACAAGAAAAAGGCACCCAAAATTGGCAGCGCCTTTTGCCGGTATAAAACCAGCAGTGCAGAAATAAGAGGTAAAGTGAGATCGTAAAAATGCAGTGTTATACCCGCAACATCCTCTTGCTTACTGAGATGACCAGCGACCAGCTGTAATGCAAAAAACGCGATGCCTACACAAAAATAGTCTCTAAATGTATTAATAAAATTTATATTTTCAGTTTTTCTTAGCAATATCATCATTCGCAATTCTCAGTGAGTTATCACCGTTCTCGATTTAAGTCATCTACTTAAAACAGGTTAGACTGGAGGTTTGAAATGTGTATTTTTGGATGTTTTCGCTAATTGAAAACCATTCTAAAATATGTTATGTAAGTTTTTTAAAGGTAACCCTCGATAATTTCCGTGTGTTTCACAACACAGGGAAGAACAATCTTTATGGCTGTGCTGATAATAAAAATTCCGTCAGTAGCCATTATTTAAGACAGAATAGGCGATCGATAAAAACGATCAATATAAATCTTTTGATAGATTTTATCGATAGGTTTGGCAGATCATAAATACCACGAAAGATCGATAAAAGCTATTAAAATGTTGTTTTTTAATGGTGTTTATTTCATAAATGTTAATTGATCGCTTTGTTTATTAAAAATTAACCTATGCAGGCATCCTTCTAAAGGAATTATTATGATATTGGCGGGAAAGTGAGTTTCCCCACCTTCCCACAATACACTCAATTGTTAATCATTAACAAGGTTGCTGCTGTGTCGCGCAGTGAATGCCGCCGCCGCCAGCCGCAATGCCATCAATATTCAGTTGTATAATTTCACGATCGATAAACAGCTCCTGCAAAATAGCATGGGTATTACGATCGGTGCGCTTATCGCCAAATTGTGGTGCAATGACGGCATTATTACACAGATAAAAATTGATATACCCTGCGGCAAAATCATCACTCGCATAAGTCTGGCGGATGGTAGAAGGTCCTTCCAGCGTGACTACCTTCAACCGTCGGCCTTTGGCATCCGTGGCGGCTCGTAATATGTCCAGATGACGTCGGGTGATCGCGTAATCAAAGGACGACGGATCCTGCTCAAGACCTGTCACCACCGTACCCGGATGCGTGAACCTGGCATAAAAATCTGTATGGCCGTCGGTAATATCCTTGCCGGCAATACCCGGCAACCATATGATTTTCTCCAGACCTAGCAGTCGCTTAAGTTCTTCTTCGCATTCGGCTTTGCTGACGCCGGGATTACGGTTGGAGTTAAGCACGCAGCTCTCGGTAATAATCGCCGTGCCTTCGCCGTCTACCTCAATACCGCCACCTTCCAGAGTCAGCGCCGAGCGGATGAACTCGGCATGAACGTAATCAGTAACGAATTCAGCCACATCGGCATCACGTTCGTGCTCTTGCTTATTGCCCCAGCCGTTGAAATTAAATCCCACACCGCCGAGCGCACCGCTGGCGCTTTTCACAAACACCGGCCCGGTGTCGCGGATCCACAAATCGTCTATCGGGTGAACCAGAAGATTGACCGACGGTCCGCACAGACGCGCGGCGAGTTCGCTGTCTTCTTCGCGTACCAACATATTTAAGGGTTCAAATGCGGCGATGGTTTTAGCAACTAGCGCCAGGTTTTCCTGCACCGCCGGTAGCAGATGAGGCTCCCAGATCTCGGCACTGGCACCAAACGCCATCCAGGTTGCCGCATGCGGTGCGCCTTCATCCGGCATTTGCCAGCAGCGGTCCTCTGTTGCGCGGGCAAATTGGCTAAAACTGATGCCTGTCATACCGGCGAGTAGCATACTCGTTGAAGTCACCAGACCTTGCCAGACGAACGAACGTCTTGTCACCATAGGATTAACCTTTGCGTATATTTATCTGATATTGGATGAATAAAATAATAATAGATAATTAATGTTCTGCGTATTTTAAATATTGAATAATAAATAAATTGATTGCGGGTAAGTTTCATGCGGAATATAGCACAGGAGATATTCGTTGCAATCTCTTCGTTTTATATTATGAGAGAGGTTGACTACTATTAAAATTTATCAACTATATATTTATATATAATTTATATTTATCAGCATGAACATGTGTCACGCCGTAGGCTCTGAAGCCTCGTCTGACGGGCCTTGCCGCGGATTGTGATCTGGCCGATTGTTCTGTTGTATTTATTAATGCCATGAACCGTGTGGACTATAGTAAAGATGGCCGTTATTTCTCATCATTAATAACCGTGAGTGGGGGATGTGAATGAAGAAGATACTGATGCTGGTCGGAGATTATGTCGAAGATTATGAAACGATGGTGCCTTTTCAGGCTTTGCAAATGCTTGGGCATCGTGTGGATGCCGTCTGTCCGGATAAAAGTCAGGGTGACTACGTTCAAACCGCCATTCACGATTTTGATGGGGCGCAGACATACAGTGAAAAGCCGGGACATCGCTTTACGTTGAATGCGAATTTTGCCGAGGTGCGGGCCGCCGATTACGACGCACTGTTGATCCCCGGCGGGCGTGCTCCGGAATATCTTCGACTGAATCCAGATGTCATTAAGCTGGTGCAAGATTTCAACACTGCCGGTAAGCCTATCGCTGCGGTTTGTCATGGGCCCCAACTATTAGCGGCGGCGGGAGTGTTAGAAAACCGGACCTGTAGCGCTTATCCGGCCTGTGCGCCTGAGGTTCGTCTGAGCGGTGGACATTATGCCGATATTGGCATTGATCAGGCCCACGTTGATGGCAATCTGGTGACGGCACCAGCATGGCCCGCGCATCCGCAATGGTTAGCTAAATTTGTTGAAGTATTAATGAAGTAAGCGACGATGAGATGAAAAAGTCGGTATAACCAGCCTGGCTATACCGACAGGAGATATTACCTCCGCATGAGTGCGAACACGCCCCACCCGATATATTCCCGGGTGAAGGTAACGTGGCGTGCTGGTGAACTTCTCAATTGCTCTCTGACTTCGACGGCAAACTCATCGTCCGGATTTGCCTCCAGCCACCGGCGCATCGTCAACCATTTTGCCGCCTCGTATCTGTCCCAACCCTCCTGGTCCGCCAGTACCATTTCAACCACGTCATAACCGAGCTGGTCGAAAGACGAAACGCGTTCTGGCAGAGAGAGAAAATCAGTCACTGAAGTCGCGCCGCAAGACTTAGCGACCTCCTCCGTTGCGGGTATCTGACGCCAGTACGGTTCGCCGATGAGCAAGATCCCGCCTGATTTGAGACTTTGTTCCAGCTGTTTGACCGTTCCGGCAACGCCGCCGGCAATCCAGGTTGCACCAATGCAGGCGGCAATATCGAATTTTTCTTCGGCGATATAACCTGTTGCATCGGCATGAATAAGACGCACGTGCTCAGTGACGCCCAATTCACTTGCCCGCAGGGTGGCTTGCTCGCTGAATAACTGGCTCATATCGATACCAACGCCGGAAATTCCATGATCGCGTGCCCAGGTGCACAACATCTCGCCAGAGCCGCTGCCGAGATCCAGGATGCGGGTTCCTGGGGCCATCCGTAAAACCTGACCTAACGTTGCATATTTCTGCGCGGTGAACGGATTATGAATGCGATGTGCGCTTTCGCTGATTGTAAAAATCTTCGGGATATCCATCTCTCTCTCCTTAGCGATTATCCAGTTGGGCGCGAACGTTGTTCAGCCCAGTGGTATTGATGCGGTAGGGCTGACCATTGACGGATTTGATCAGTTTTTTCGTTCTGAGCTTTTTGAATACATCGAGCGTGCAGTCGCAGAGCAGTAACCCTTCGCGGCTATAGCATTCGACGGAAGTGACACGGCCTGATGCATCACGGACGTGAGCAATACGGCCACCTTTGGCGAGTACGTGTAAGGTACGTTGTTCCTGACGGGATAAATTCATACTGGAAAACCTGTTTAATCATCATGTGCAAAACGTGCAAACACACAGCGGTGTCCGCATTCGATTTCGGCGCATTGATAACCAGTCCGGCCTGAAAAGGTCGGTAAGCTGATTATCTGATGATTACATTCTCCAGCATCAAAGCCTCGGGTTGAGTTGATAGATATTTACCTGCTGAATCATACCAGCCTGGACGAGTAGGGGAATCGTCCTGTCGGGAAAATGTGATCTATGACGAAAAATGCGTTTAGATTATTTTATAATTTTTTAACTCTCAGCTAGCTGAGCGGTGTATGAATGTATTAAATTTATTGAATTTTCAGACATTGTCAGTAGCGGTATTGGTCGTAATGATGTGTAGTTGGTCTCACTTGCGTCACACTATAGATTAGTGATATTTAATCTTTTCTTATCTTAATTTTGTTTTATTTGATAAACAGGTCTTTATTATAAAAAGAATTTTTAATGGTGTTTGTGTTTAATTCTATTTAGGAATTTTCTTAACGTCATGAAGTGTGTATACTCAATCCTGCAAGAAGCTCTTCTGTTATCATCAAAACTATAAAAATGTCCTTAACACCCGTATTACCTCTGCCCTGTATCTCTTCTCAGGGGAGAGGTTTTTTTCTGTATATTATTTTGATAGTCGTCATAAATAGATAGTTTAATATTATTGTTCTTGTTGCTTTACATTAGTGATGACGACAGATTTTTTTCTGTGAACCATACGGTACTATTGAAATAGTATCGCTATGAATCTATTTTATAGTGAATAGTGTAATTTTGTATTTATTTATAATGGTATTATATAGTTTTTCTTATAACTGCCTGTTTTTCAGCGTTATGTTAATTCTTGCTTTTGAAATAATTGTGATTTTGTTCACGGATTTTAGTGCGTTAAGTAGCTATTTGTAGAGAGGTGCAAACGGTTGCATTTTGCTGTTACAGCATTCGTTCATTAAAAAATATAGCGATGGTATATCTTGTGTCGGTATTGGGTGCAAGAATCTAAATGATTTTTATTATCTCTTAGATATACGAATACTGTTTATGACTTCTGTTAGCTTAACACCATGGAAAATGCAGTAAAAACAGACAGGGAATATGATTTTATCAATCAGAACGGAGCTTTTAATTACTGGCATAATTACTGGCTTTTTATCTTCCTTTTTATAAATCGTTGTCGTAATGCCCATAAAATCAGCATTCTGGGATGAATGCTGATTTTATTTTGTTCTCAGATTATTCAACCCACGCTGTATGCAGGTCTTCTCTTGCAGTACCTCGTAAATGATACATTAAAGGATCTCCTGGAATGGATATTGTTGAACGCTTTATTAACTACACGAAAATCAATACCACGACCTCAAGGGAAAATGGTGCTAATGGGATAATGCCTTCTTCACCTGGTCAAATGGAACTGGCAAAACTGCTGGCAGTAGAACTTGAAGCATTAGGAATGGAAAACATTGAGGTCAGGGATACCGCTATTGTGACAGCGACATTACCTGCAAATACGGACGACGCGATCCCTGTCGTTTCCTTTTTTGGTCATCTCGATACCAGTGCGGAACAGACTGCGGACACAAAAGCACAACGTCTTCACTACAGCGGTGGGGATTTGTGTCTGAACCAGGAGCTAAAAATTTATCTGCGCGAAAGTGAATTTCCAGAACTGAAAAATTATATCGGTGATGACCTGCTGGTGACGGATGGTACCAGTCTGTTGGGGGCAGATGATAAAGCCGCCATCGCCGCGATTATGAATGCCCTGGAGTACCTTGTCGCACATCCGGAGATTAAGCATGGGCCAGTGAAGGTCGGTTTTGTTCCTGATGAAGAGCAGGGATTACGAGGTGCAAAAGCATTTGATGTTGCGGCGTTTGGGGCTGATTTTGGCTATACCCTGGACTGCTGCGGCATTGGAGAATTTGTCTATGAGAACTGGAACGCGGGTGATGCGGAAATCATCTTTACCGGCCAGTCCGCACACCCTATGTCGGCCAAAGGTAAGCTGAAGAACTCTCTGCTGATGGCGCATAAGTTTATTGCGATGCTGCCCGGAGGAGAGGCGCCTGAGTATACGGAAGGACGCGAAGGGTATTACTGGGTAAAACAACTTCAGGGTAACAGCGCCCGTACGGTACTTAAGCTGGATATCCGGGATTTTACCGAAGAGGGGTATAAGGCGCGTATGGCATATATCCGCCAGCTGGCCGTCAGCACCTGCGCGCTGTGGGGAGAAAACAGCGTGGTCTGCCATTTAACCGATCGCTATGCCAATGTGTTCAATAGCTTGCAGGGCGATGCTCACTACCCGATTGATATTGCGTTACGCGCGTATCAGAAGTGTGGCATTACCCCGCAACCTGTCGCCATGCGTGGTGGATATGATGGCGCAGTGTTATCGCAGAAAGGACTACCTTGCCCGAATATTTTTACCGGTGCCCATAACTTTCATTCGATTTATGAATACCTGCCGGTGCGTTCACTGCGGGCCGCCAGCGATGTCGTGGTAGCGGTCATTGAGGAAACCTTTGCTGAGTTCGCGCAGGGGAGAACTCAGTCATGATTCAGGTGTTAATTGCCCTACTGGTTATCGTAGTGGTCGCGCGTCTTATCCTGAAAGGTTATCGCGCTGAACCCGTGTTGTTCATTGCTGGCCTGGTGTTGATGATTTGTACGGCGTTAACCGGATGGGGTTCTGTATTACCGAAGGGTGTTGCCAGTACGGGGATTTCATTTCTCGATCCTTTCGAGGTGATGCGCGATCTCTTTAGTACGCGTGCCGCCGATCTCGGCCTGATGATCATGGCGCTCATGGGATTTGCGCATTACATGGATCATATCGGGGCAAATGAAGCGGTTGTGCGGGTTGTGACGAAACCTTTGCGCGCGCTGCGTTCGCCCTATGTGCTTCTATTTTTCTCCTATCTGCTCGCCAGCCTCCTGCAGTTGGCCATTCCATCCGCCACCGGGCTAGCCGTGTTGCTGATGGGGACGATGTTCCCCATTATGCTGGGGTTAGGGCTTTCTGCGGCCTCAGCCGCTGGGGTTATTGCCACCTCGCTTGGTGTGGCATATACCCCGACGGCCATCGATGCTATCAGGGGATCTAAAGCGGTCAATATGGATGTGGTGGAATACGTTGTTTACCACCAGGGACCCGCAGCGCTGGCAACCGTGCTGGTCGTCGGCGTCTGCCATTTCTTCTGGCAGCGGCATTGCGACCGTAAAGCGGGGACGCTTCCACGAGAAATCGGTAGCGCTGAGGTGACTGACTCAGGAAAAGCCCCGGCTTTTTATGCGCTGCTCCCGATGCTTCCGATACTGATGGCGGTGGGATCATCGGAAATGTTTGTCAGTGGTATTAACCTGAATATTATCACCATTGTGCTCATTTCGATGGCTGTCTGTATGTTGATTGAATGGCTGCGGGTGCGTGATTTAAAGTCAGTATGCGAAGGATTCAGCCATTTCCTTAAAGGCATGGGCACTGCCTTTACCGGGGTAGTTGGGCTGCTGGTTGCGGCAGGTGTTTTTGCTCACGGGATTAAAGTTATTGGTGCCATTGATCAATTAATCCTGATGGCGGAGCACGTGGGATTACCCCCATTTGCTATGGCGGTGGTGTTTGCGCTGGTGACGCTGGCGGCAGCAATTATTATGGGATCGGGTAATGCGCCATTCCTTGCTTTCGTTGAGCTGATCCCGCAAATCGCGGCAAGTATGGGCGCTAACGCTGTTGCCATGATCCTGCCGATGCAGCAGGCATCACATATGGGGCGGGCAATTTCACCGGTTTCCGGCGTGGTGATTGCCGTTTCCAGTGGGGCGAAAATAACGCCATTTGATGTGGTTAAACGTACCGCCGTACCGCTGATTGTGGGCTTTGTAACTCATACCCTGATCATCGGTATTTTCTATTAACTTCGTTTGTAACAAGCAAACTTCCGGCTTGCTAAATGTCCGGTAGTTTGCTTTTTCTGATTACAGCTCTCATCACCGCAGATGATATTGATTACTGGTGATTATTATTAACTTTTATCTTTATCGCATTATTCTTATTGGACATTGTTGAGCTATTCTGGATTAATGATTAATAAGTATGATGTATTGTATTTGCACGTTTATTACATAGGGATAAGTTAACCTGGATCATATTTTGGCGATTTTAGTTGTAGTAATTTTTTAATAGAGTAATACAAGAATAACGTGGAATAACAATGACGATTTATTTGGGCAGGTTTAAGTGGTAAGGGATTCTGGAAGAGTTAGTACGTTACGACATCATTATCAGGATGATCTGGAAACATTTACCTGGAGTGCGTTAGTTGCAATTGGTATCGCAATAAAGGATCATAAGATCTACTCCAAAATGTCAGAGCATCTATTCATTATGCATTGGCTGGCTATTGCCAAAAAAAGAAAAATATTTTCGAAGAGCATTGTCAGTGAGCTTCAGTGGCTAATTGATGAGGGGAAGAAAAAAAGCATCAATGCACAACTTAAATTTAAAATAGAATATTTGTACGCCACGTCGAGTGGTGACGTGACAATGCAAAACGACTATTTTAAATTTACTCATACGATTGAAATATTGAGAAATAATGGATGGGAGAGCTTTCTGCTCACTCCAGAGAAGTGGCAAGGACTTCATGAAAGTATTAAGGTCAGAAAAGGTGACTTTATCTTTATGGATGATGCCCGGCTTCAGGAGTGCTTTGGCGTGCAGGGCGAGATTGTCAAACCTTTCTGTATTCGAGTGTACGGCGATGTTGAGTTTGCAAAGTTAACGTTCATCAAACATAACCTGCCGGTTGAATTTGTGAAACACATTTCGAATGAGTTTCATTATTTCAATTTTCTTTCTGTTAAGTAATGCTTAATTGATATAGAGGAAAAATTTCTGTTTGTTCAAAGAGTAGTGATCTACTTGTGAAAGTATCGGATATATACCACGCGCAAAGGATAGCGAATGTTTACTCGAAAGTTAGTGATTACAACCGAATGGATAAGGTTGTCGGATACGTCAGACAATATGTCCATTTCTTTTCGGGGCGTTCTTGAGATCGGTGAAAGCACAGTTGTGCCAGATGACAATACACCTCTACTTCGTTTAGAAAATGACATGGCACCTATCGCCGTTGATGCGTTATCATGGGTGAGGGTGCCAGTTGAACGCCATGAAAATGTTATCGTCTATATTTTCTGAATCCGGGCTTATTAATCCATTAATAATATTAATGTCGATTTGTTCTTATTTTATCCTTCCCGGTGCAAGATGAGATGTCTGGCTGAACAATTTGTTGAGGATCACATCACGGGTGAGAGCATTTGTAGTGCGTGTACATTATAAATAATGCCAAACACCGCCACCGCGAGCAGAAAAAGAGAGGAGATAAAACCGCTGCATCTGGCAAAGCGCGCTGGTATCCAGCGTTTGAAAACCACGATGTAAAAAGACAACACCGTAACATCAAAAATAACCCACACCAGCGTTAGCGTCAGAATGCTGGTGGTGAAATCTTGCGTAATGGCAATGAACTGGGGGAAAAAAGCTACGAAAAACAAAATGTCCTTTGGGTTGGCGACCCCGGTCAGAAATCCGTGGATAAGCCCGCTGTTATCGCGCTTTCGCGCACCCAGTCCGGGTTTTGAGGCCCTGGTCTGCAGGCCGTTAATCGCCATCACTCCGATATACAACGATCCCACAAGACCCAGTACGCCAAGCCATATCGCAGAGATTGAAACCACGCCAGCTAGCATCAGTGCAGCCAGAGCAATCAGTACTAAAGAAGCGCCGTTAGTGCCAATCAGCGTGAGAAAAGCCCGGCGATAGCCGTGCTGCACCGCGGTGGTGGTAATCAGCGCCACGACAGGACCCGGCGTTAACAGCAGGGTTACTACGCTGAGGCTATAGGCAGCCAGTAAAGTGAAATTCATACCTGATTATCCTGATGATATTTTCCACCAGTATTCCGTTTACGTAGCGCATTGAAAAACGAATAAAACTGCGCTCTACTGTGAGTAAAACTCAACATAGAAACTCACGATGACGCTACCTCCGTTGTATGCCCTGAGGGCTTTTGAAGCCGCAGCCCGTCTGGGATCGTTCAGCAAAGCCGCTATTCAGCTTAACGTGACGCCGGGCGCGGTAAGCCGTCATATTCGCACGCTGGAGGCATGGTTTGGCTGTGAGCTATTTATCCGCAGCGGCCCGCGTATCGAGATAACACCTTCTGGCCAAGGGTTAGCGCAGCAGTTGACGGCTGGGTTTCAGAGTCTGGAACACGCGTGTCATGCCTTTCGCAGCAGCAGTCATGAGCTGCGGCTGAAAGCGCCGTCTACGTTGACAATGCGCTGGCTTCTGGATGTGCTGCGTCTTTTCCGTGAAGCGCATCCGACCCCGGTGATCGAAATTTCCAGCGTCTGGATGGATACCGATTCGGTATCCTTCAGTCGTGAACCGTATGACTGTGCGATCCTGTTAGGGAATGGCCATTTTGGTGACGATACCGACAGCCGGTTGCTGTTTCAGGAGTGGCTTATCCCGGTGTGTTCACCCGCACTGCTGGTGCAGGCGCAGCGCGATCTTTCTGCCTGTGAACTGATTCATCCCTCAGCGGATCGCCGCGACTGGCGTCGGTGGCTGCAACGCACTGGGAAGTTTCCGGCGTTGAATCTTGCGCGAGGCAAAGTGTTCGACACCCTGGAGCAGGGTAGTCTTGCCGCGATGAGTGGTCATGGCGTGTCTGTTGCCGACCTGCTGTTAAGCCTGGCGGCCATTCAGGCAGGGATGTTGGCGTTACCGTTTAAAGATGCAGTGGCGACTGGCGAGGGGTATTACCTTGTCTGGCCAAAGGCTTCAACACGGCTCAGAAATATTGAGCTGCTGTATCGCTGGTTAAAAGAGGCTGCGCCGTGTGCCTCCTCGGCAGATCTAAACTGGCTGGATTAAGCTGTTAATTTTGCTGATTACCCATATTGATAATGGTTCTCATTATTATTGTCGTATTGTGCAGGTAATGGTAATGTTGCTTCAGTTATAAACCGTTAATCCCATTTCCTGTGCAGAAGACAGCATGAACAACACCACCGCCCTGAATGCCTCCGGACGCGTCGCTCGCACTTTCTCTGTCAGCGAGTTTATGGATTTTGGTGAGCGCTACGGGATCGATTACCGCTTTCCCCTGTTGGCACAAAGACCGGATTTGCCGTCTGGCAGCCCTGTTCTGCAAGGTGAAATTGAGGAGATGACTCTCCCCTGCGGGATGTGCGTGACGCACTCCGACGTACAGGTATTGCAACCCTACGAAACCACTTCTCGCCACGACAGTCCTCTGTATATGCTGGTGGTACTGGAAGGCTGCGTGATCCTGACGCTTAACGGACAGGAGCATGTGGTGCGCTCCGGCATGGCGTTTAGCTCGCGCCTGAGTGAGCATCAGACGATGCGTGCCCGTCATCATGCTGATTGTAAACTCCGGACATTATCGCTCGGTTTATATCCCGACGGCGCGTATCGCACGGGGTTGCTTGAATCGTTGATGCGCGAGTGGGAAAGATGCCAGACGCCGACGCTTATCTGGCAGGTGCCGGGGTTTTTACTCAGCGGGCTGCAGTACGCGCAGCAGAGTACGATTAGCCATGTTTCTCGTCAGCTGATGCTGGAAGGGCTGATATTACAACTGTTCGGTCATGGTCTCAGCATGTGTCAGGTCGAGAGCGGTAAACGTCTTGCGGCGAGCGGTGAGCAGCAGCGGCTGGAGGTCGTTCGCCGACTGCTGGAGGAGAGTCCCGAAAATGACTACACCCTTAATGAACTGGCCCAACGCGCGGCGATGAGCCCCAGCAGTCTGCGCAGTAAGTTCCGTGCAGCCTATGGCTGTTCGGTATTCGACTACCTGCGCGATTGCCGTCTGGAACATGCGCGCGGCTATCTACTGGAAGGATATAGCGTACAGCAGGCGGCCTGGATGTCGGGTTATCAGCATGCCACCAACTTTTCTACCGCTTTTCGTCGTCGTTACGGCTTTTCGCCCGGCGATTTGCTCAAACCTTGCTAATCCATATTTGCGTTTTACGCACGTGATTTCCTGACAATTTGGCACTGCGCATAGGCAACCTGGCATCCGGCATAGCTATCTCCGTCAGCAAAAAGGTAATAATTCTCACTTACAATTAGACATGCCTTTGGAGATATTCATGTTCGCGAAGACTCGCTTGGCGCTGCTGGTGGGATGGGTGACCGGCAGCGTGGCTTTTCCTCTGCTGGCGCAGGAAACAACAAAAAACGATACGGTGGTTGTCACCTCGCAGATGCAGAGCGGGGCCACGAAGCTTGCCACGCCGGATATTGAAACGCCGCAGTCGGTATCGATCGTTACCCGTGAACAGTTTGAAGAGCAAGGCGCAACCAGCGTGCGCCAGGCTGTCAGCTATACGCCGGGGGTGTACAGCAATCAGATTGGCGCCTCCAACCGCTTTGACTACATCGTGCTGCGTGGCTTTTCTGACGGTAGCCTGGATAACGTCTATCTCGATGGTCTGAAGATGATGGGCGACACCAACTCACACAGCTCGCTGGTGGTTGATCCGTGGTTCCTCGAAGATATCGAAGTCGTACGTGGCCCGGCTTCCGTACTGTATGGCCGTTCCTCCCCGGGCGGTATTGTGGCGCTGACCTCACGTAAGCCATCGTTTGATGCGGGCGGCGAAGTGAAGATGTTTGCCGGCAATAATAACCAGCGCGGCGCGGCGTTTGACGTCACCGGGGCGCTGGATGATAACGATCGAGTGGCGGCGCGATTGAGCGGGATGACGCGTTACGCGGACTCGCAGTTTGGTCCATTGAAGGAAGAACGTTACGCGCTGATGCCCAGCCTGACCTGGCGTATCACCGACCAGACGCGTCTGGATCTGATGGCCTATCTGCACCGTGACCCGGAAGGCGGAAGCCACTCCGGTCTGCCGTATGACGGCACCGTGGTTCCGCATTACGGGCAAAAGATCTCCAATACCTTTTACGAAGGCGAGAATGATTACGACAAATACGATCGCCGTGAAAACATGGTGGGCTACAACATTGAGCATATGTTTGATAGCGGTTGGTCGGTGCGGCAAAAGCTGCGCTATCTGCATACCGACGTTGAGCTGAACCAGGTGTATGCGGCGGGCTGGTTGAATGAAACCGAGCTTAATCGCGGCTACTCCGGCTCCGATGAAAAAATGTCGGCGATTACGCTGGATAACCAGCTCGACGGCAGCTTTGATACCTGGCAGGTAAACCACCGTCTGCTGGTGGGATTCGACTATCAGGATCGCAGCAACAATACCACCGGCTACTACGGGGCTTTCCCGCCGATTGACGCCTTTAATCCGGTGTACGGCGCGAAGCCTGATTACATCGACATGTATGCACGTGAGAAACACAAGCTGCGCCAGACGGGTTACTATTTGCAGGATCAGATGTCATGGGATCGCTGGCGTATTACGCTCGGTGGTCGCTACGATCAGGTCAGCGTTTCTAATATTGATAAGATCAAGGATACTCGCAGCGATCTGGATAAAAACAACTTCAGCACCCGCGCCGCGTTGCTCTATTTGTTCGATAACGGCTTTGCGCCGTACGTGAGTTACTCCACTGCCTTTACGCCCACCAGTTTTGCCGATGAGAACGGCAATCTGCTGGATCCGATGAAAGGCAAGCAGTGGGAAGCCGGGCTGAAATATGAGCCGGAAGGTCTTAACAGTCAGTTCAGCGCGTCGGTGTTCCGTATCAATCAGACGAATATAGCCACTAAAGAAGAGCCGACCGATCCATACCGCTCGATTGGGGAAATTGAATCTGAAGGGGTGGAGCTGGAGGCAATTAGCCAACTGACGGATAGCTTCCGTTTGCAGGCGGCGTATACCTATACCGACATTCGCTATAAGAAAAGCAGCCCGGAAGAGCAGGGCAAGCGCGCAGTGTACGCCCCGCGTAACCAGGCCAGTGCCTGGCTGAGCTACGATGTAAAAAGTGGTCCGCTGGACGGTCTGACGTTGGGTTCAGGCGTGCGCTACGTTAACGGTATTACCAGCGATCGCCTGAATACTCACACCCTGCCGTCCTACACTCTGGTGGATATGGTGATTGGTTACGACTTAACGAATATCGGTATTAAAGGGTTGAGTGCGCAGTTGAACGTTAACAACCTGACCGACAAGCGCTACGTTGCGGCCTGTAACTCGCTCTCATACTGCTACTTCGGCGCCGAGCGCAGCATTGTCGGCAGTGTGTCCTGGAAATTCTGATGTTTTAGCCGGATGCAGCGCTGGCGCCTTATCCGGCCTGGTGCAGTGTGCAAATTGTATGCCTGATGAGCGTAGCGCATCAGGCATAGTGGATTGCGGTTATTGTGTAAAACCGTTTTGCATACAAATCTGCGCGCTGGTTTTCAGAGTAAAGGCGACTTTGTCTGGGTACTGACTGTAATAGTTATGCTCTTCTTCCAGCCCTTTTGCCTGCGCCAGACGTACCGTTTCCAGCGAGCAGGTACGGTAGATCAGGTCTTTATTCATATTGGTCTGCTTCTCGCGCTGTTTATCTGCGGACAGCGCCAGCCAGTTTTCGGACAGTGAGTAATCGTAAACCACCCGATTTCCTTTCGCCTGCACGTTCTCAATGGTAATAAATTCGTCGATTTTCAGTCTTGGCTGCCCACGCATTTTTTTCTTATCTTCTGCGGCGGCATATTGGGCCAGCGCATGAATATCCATACTGGCTATTTTCTGTTTATAAGCATCTACATAGGCGGTAGGTTGCTGATAATGCTGAGCGTAAGCGTTTCTTAATTCTCCGTCACTCATCGTACAACCTGCCAGAAACAGAGGTAATAGCAGTACCAGTTTTATTTTAGTCATGATGTTATCCCGTTCATTATTTTGATCCCAGTCGCCCATAACAAAATAGAAAAATTATTACGGATGATATTTAAGGTTGTATAAACGAGAGCACGATGGCACAAGTTCAATTGTCTTAAAATGGCAGGACAGACGGGAAACCCTGCCAGAATTGGCAGGGTTTTGAACATACTGATACAAAAATTAATGGCCGATCATCTTTGCCTTCGGGATCAGCTGGAAATACATATGATCGGGTACTGGCGTATCCCAGACATTGGCATAAACCGCATAACCAATGGTGGCAAACAGAATGCCAAGCACCAGTAGCGTCATGGCAACACCTGACAGCGTCCTCTGACGCCATAACGATTTACCACCGTTGCCTTGTGCTCCAGGCGGAGTCTTCAGTGAAAAGCTCAGCGTTGAGGCTACCGGGCAGGATTCAACGCAGGTCATGCAGCCAGTGCATTCCACGGTACGCACCTGAATCAGTCTGTCGACCGGGATATTCGACGGGCAGTTTTTCGCGCATTTTCCGCAGTCGATGCAACTGTCTGCGTTACGGCGGATTTTAAACGGCGAGAATAGCGAGAACAGGCCGAGCAGCGCGCCATAAGGGCACAGATAACGGCACCAGGCATTGCGAATAAACAGGCTCAGGACGCTGATAACGACAACAAAGATGAGCGTAGCGGGGCCAATATGGCGAAAGAAATCGAGCATCTTCACGTCGATAATCATGCCATAGGCCGACATTAGAAAATACTGAATCCCCTGTGCAGGCATCGACAGGGCGATATACAAAAAGAAACTCAGCAACAGATACTTCAGACTGAGCAGCGGGATATCCAGCCAGCGCGGCAGCGTGAAGTTGCGACCAAAGACTTTTTTCCCCAGATTGCCGAGCAGTTCGGACAGTGTGCCCACTGGACATAACCACGAACAGAAGGCTTTTTTTAACAACAGACTAATCAGGATAAACGCAACTAACAGCAACATGGAGGCGGCATGGATGGGAGGAAGAAAACCAGTCTCCAGCGTATAGCGGATATTCATCAAGCCCGCGATCGGTAGCCATCCCTCAATACCACCAGGCCTTGGAATATAGACGCTGGTGCCGGCGGTTTCGAAATAGCGGACCCAGTAATAGAACGTTACGCCAATATAAATATTAATAGCCAGCAGGAGAAACTGGGTGGCTTTTCGCCAGCTGCTGGCATTTCGCCAGTCATTCCACGGCAGTTTGCCTCCGATCGTGCCAGGACGGCGCTGCCAGCGCGTTCTCTTCTTCCCATTCATGATTTTATACTATCCCTCATATTTCCCCTTCTGCATTCAGAAGGCGTTATCACCGGGATATGCTAGCGCTATTTAGATTTGGTGTATTTGATTTGCATCTTATTACGTGGCTGTTATTTTCATCATGCAAATATGCCTGAATAAAAATAACAGCTCGATATTTATCGCAAGCCAGATAAATACCCTGAACGGGGTATTTATTTCTCTGCAGGGCAATGGTTATTCCTGATAAACCTCAACGCGGTCGCGACCATTACTTTTTGCCAGATAAAGTGCGCGATCGGCTTTATCAACCAGCTGTTTGTAGTCGGGATGATAATCATATTCGGCAATACCGATACTGACGGTAATAGAAAACGTTTCTGTCGCAGAGGCTGCCATGCGCATCCCAGCAATTTTCATGCGCAGCGTTTCCAGAATAATACTGGCCTGCGATTCATCTGACTCGACGAGCAGAATCATAAATTCTTCACCACCGTAGCGGAACACGTAATCGCTGCTACGGATATGTTCATAAATGACCGCTGCGACATTTTTGAGCGTCAGATCGCCGATATTATGCCCGAAGTTATCGTTAATTTGCTTGAAGTAGTCGATATCCAGCATCGCCAGGCTAAAAGGCTTACGCGCATGTAACGCCAGCGAGATTTCACGTCGCATGATGGTCGGAATAAAGCGGCGATTAAGCAACTGGGTCAGCGAATCTTTACCATTTTCCTGCTTAACCAGCGCCTCAAACATTGAAGCGAGCAGGAAATGGATTTTTGCCGACAGCTGGCGAACATCCTGTAATAAGCTCATCCGCTCGGGGTCTGTCGGCTGATGCTGAGGTGATAGGGTTGTCGTCAGACGGGTGTCGATCTCTGCAATCAGTGATTCCATTTCTTTGAGCAAATTGCTGTTGCCAAGAATATGTTTTCCCTTATGCGAGAACCACATACCAAAATCAGAGTTCGCCAGAAACACCATTTCACCGAAAGGCATTCCGGTGGCAATGTTATAGATAAACTGGTTTTCCCAGTCGGTAAACGAACGGATTTGCCGTTCGCGCTCGACGTTAACGTCATCGTAAATAGTCTGCAGACGATACTGCTCTTGTGTATGCAGGGAGTTTTGGTAGCTTGGGGAATAGGAGACGGTCATGGCCTCCAGCGCAGTATCCATTGCCAGACTGCTGAAACAGATAGCATTGCTCAGCAGGGAAGACGAGTCGTCAGCTTTGGTTTTCAACACCCGATACAGCTCATCTTTGAGCTTACGCGCGCCGCGGTTCACCAGATCGATGGGCAGACCGATACGGGCATGCACTACGCCAATTTTGCGTTGTTTGGCCAGCAGCTGTGAGAGATCTTCGTGCGCGCTGCCGAGCACGCTGCGTAACCAGTCAAACATACTGCCGCTGAGGCGGGTACTGACCTGTTCTGTATTGAGGAACAATGCACTCTGGGCATGAGAGAGCATATAGTCATAAAAAACGGTCACTAAATGGTGGATCTCTTCATCGCTTAACGATGTGAGGAGCGTGTGAACGTCAGGCGATGTTTGTCGTATCAGCGCCTGCCATTCTGTAAGGAGTAATGTGTCGTTTACCGGTTCAATCTGTTCCATCTCGCTGCCACTCAACATGCGATTAAAAATTCAGGCAGTATTACGGACAATTACCTCACGATGGTCAAGTTAAACTCTTTTATCGATGGCTAATACCCTCATAAATAAGCCTGAGCGCGAAGACACCTATTATTGCGCCAATGATTCGGCTGGCAACGCATTGGATGCGACCATACGCCCGTCGCACTGCAGGCAAAGAAAATGCCTGGCTGAGAAAAATACGCCAGATAACGGAAGACAACACAATACCTGCCCAGGCCATCAGTCTGGCCCACGTAGGTGTGTCTGCGCTTAAGGTGACCGAGAAGATACTAATAAAAAACAGTACGGTTTGCGGGTTCGATAAATCCGTTAGTAATCCTCGGCGGAAAAATACATACCAGGGGGCGGAAATCGGCTGCTGTAGCGTGGGCATTTGCGGTGTGGCCTGATGGCGGATGCTGTTCCAGGCAAACCACAGCAGATAGACGCCGCCGACAATCTTAATCAATGAAAATATCTCTTCACACTGGGTGATTAGCGTTGCCATACCAAAAAGCCCAAGGCCGGAGTAAAACGCATCACCTAAGGCGACCCCCAGACCGGTCATCACACCTGCGCGTCGTCCGGATGCCAGGCTAGTTTGTACCACTACGAACAGATTTGCGCCGGGGTTAAAAAAGGTTAAAACAAACAGGCTAACAGTGAGCATGACGGCGTGTAGCGGTTCCATAGGCAACCATTCCTCAAATATTCATAAAGTTAACACTATAATTTCAGCGAGCTGGCTGTTCTGAGGATCAACTCACACTGGCTATTGAAACTTTGATCTGGTTGATGTGCTGATACTCGACGGCCGGTTTTTCTGCGCTGCAAAATTTCTATATATTTCTGCTGAGTGTGGATTTTTTATCCAGGCTGGACTAGTTATTAATCATCCTTGAATCGCGTTATCTCATGTTCAGGGATCGATGATGGCGTCATAACAAAACCTGGAGCTGGTCTATGAAAACTGGAATTAAAGTACTTATTGGTGCGTTAGCTTTTGTCGTGACCAACGCATATGCCGCGGAGTTTATGACAAAGCTTGAGTTTGAAAAGGTTGAGTCGCAGTACACAAAAATCGGTGATATCTCAACGAGTAATGAAGTTTCTGTCGCAGATGCCAAAGAAGAACTGCTGAAGAAAGCCGAAGAGAAAGGTGCCGATGTTGTGGTATTAACTTCCGGTCAAACGGATAATAAAATCCATGGCACAGCCAATATCTACAAGAAAAAATAATACGCTGCTGTAAAAATCACGATTCCCGCCGGTCATTGTACCGGCGGGTTTCCTTTTAATCTGCGCCAGAACGTGGTTCTGCTAATTCCGAGATAGCGTGCAGCCGCGGTTTTATCACCATTGAATTGTGCCAACACCTGCTGCGGCGTCAGCAATGACGATGATTGTGGTGAGTCTGCAACAATGGCCAGTTCCGGTAATAGCTGTTGTAAAAAATCAACATTCAGCTCCGGCTGCGGCTCGACGCTTAAAAATAGCGCCAGGCGCTCCATCATATTACGCAGTTCGCGGATATTCCCCGGCCAGCCATAATTCAGTAACGTCGGCTGACTTAAACCCAGCCCCTTGCGTACTGGCTCAGAAAACGGCACATCCAGTTCCGCCAGCGACTGTTTTAAAAAACCTTCCGCCAGCGGCAGGATATCGGGCAAGCGCTCGCGTAGCGGCGGCAGCTTGAGGCGTAAAATGCTCAGGCGATAAAACAGATCGGTACGAAACTCCCCCTGTTTCATCTCCTGCTCCAGATTACAGTGTGTGGCGCTAATCACCCTGACATCGACCGGAATAGGCTGATGCCCACCGACTCGGGTGACCTCTTTTTCTTCCAGTACGCGCAGCAGCCGGGTTTGTAACGGCAGCGGCATCTCGCCTATCTCATCAAGAAAAAGGGTTCCGCCATGAGCAATTTCAAACAGGCCCGCGCGTCCTCCCCGACGAGAGCCGGTAAAGGCACCATCTTCATAGCCGAACAGCTCCGCTTCCAGCAATGATTCGGTGATTGCTCCGCAGTTGACGGCAACAAACGGCGGCGAGGGTTTACCGCGCCGATTCTCCTGACGAGTGAAAAACTCACGGTGAATGGCCTGTGCCGCCAGCTCTTTGCCCGTACCGGTTTCACCCTGAATTAGCACCGGCGCACGCGAGCGGGCGTAGAGCATAATGGTGTGTCGCACCTGTTCCATCTGCGCAGAATGACCGCGCATATCACCGAGCGCGTAGCGGGTGCGTAACGTATCGCCAGAAGCGTACTGACCGTTTCTACGCAGCGTCAGGCGGGTCATATCAAGCGCATCGACAAAGGCCTGGCGCACGGTGGCCGCCGAATAGATAAAGATGCCGGTCATACCTGCTTCTTCTGCCAGATCGGTAATCAATCCCGCACCAACTACCGCCTGCGTGCCGCCAGCCTTCAGCTCGTTGATTTGCCCGCGGGCATCTTCCTCGGTGATATAGCTGCGCTGTTCAAGCTGCAAATTAAAGGTTTTTTGAAAGGCGAGAAGCGCAGGAATGGTTTCCTGATAGGTAATGACGCCAATCGACGAGGTGAGCTTTCCTGCTTTTGCCAGCGCCTGTAGCACGTCAAATCCGCTGGGTTTAATCAGGATCACCGGGATCGATAAACGGCTTTTCAGATACGCCCCGTTGGAGCCAGCCGCAATAATGGCATCACAACGCTCGGTAGCCAGTTTTTTGCGGATATACGCCACCGCTTTTTCGAAACCAAGCTGAATGGGGGTGATGGTCGCCAGGTGGTCGAACTCCAGGCTGATGTCGCGAAACAGTTCGAACAGGCGCGTGACAGAAACCGTCCAGATAACCGGTTTGTCGTCGTTCACCCGCGGTGGAAGATGCGTATCAGCCATAACTAACCCAAAAAGTAAGGAACCGAGTATTAGGGTTTAGTTGTGTTTCATAAATGTTGCAATGAAACATGAAGGAACGTTTCATGAAACGATAGCTGACACGCTTTTGTGCAATAAAGATACAGTAACTTATATTAATATATTGTTTTTTAAGGAAAATATATAAATTAATTAAAAATTAAGGTCTTTGGCATACCCCTTGCTTTAAGTAAATCAACGAATGCTAACAAGTTGATAACAAGAGGACGGGATATGTCTCTACACTCCCCAGGGCTGGCGTTTCGCGCTGCGCTCAGCAAAGAAAATCCATTACAAATCGTGGGCACCATCAACGCCAATCACGCTCTGCTGGCCCAACGTGCCGGGTATCAGGCGATTTATCTCTCCGGCGGCGGCGTCGCTGCGGGGTCGCTGGGGCTGCCGGATCTCGGTATTTCAACCCTTGATGATGTGCTGACTGATATTCGTCGCATTACGGATGTTTGCCCGCTGCCATTGCTGGTGGATGCGGATATCGGGTTTGGATCGTCAGCGTTCAACGTGGCGCGTACCGTGAAGTCGATTTCCAAAGCGGGTGCTGCAGCGCTGCATATTGAAGATCAGATCGGCGCTAAGCGCTGCGGCCATCGCCCGAACAAAGCGATCGTCTCTAAAGAAGAGATGGTTGACAGGATCCGCGCCGCGGTGGATGCACGTACCGATCCCAACTTTGTCATCATGGCGCGGACCGATGCGCTGGCGGTAGAAGGGTTAGAGGCAGCCATCGATCGTGCCCAGGCGTACGTCGAAGCAGGCGCGGACATGCTGTTTCCGGAAGCTATCACCGAGCTTGCGATGTACCGCCAGTTTGCCGACGCGGTGCAGGTGCCGATCCTCGCCAACATTACCGAATTTGGCGCTACGCCGCTGTTCACCACCGATGAACTGCGCAGCGCAAACGTCGCGATGGCGCTGTATCCGCTGTCGGCTTTCCGCGCTATGAACCGCGCTGCGGAAAAGGTTTACAACGTGCTGCGTCAGGAAGGAACGCAAAAGAGCGTGATCGACATTATGCAGACGCGCAACGAACTGTACGAAAGCATCAATTATTACCAGTTCGAAGAGAAACTCGACGCGCTGTACACCAAAAAGTAGGCCGGATAAACGTAGTGCCATCCGGCATTGCCTGATGGCGGCTGCGCCTTATCAGGCCTACTCGCACACCCTCAGCACCCTACATATTATAAAAATGACGAGGACAACATGAGCGACACAACGATCCTGCAAAATAGTACCCATGTCATTAAACCTAAAAAATCGGTTGCGCTGTCAGGCGTTGCCGCCGGAAATACCGCGCTGTGTACCGTAGGCAAAAGCGGCAACGACCTGCACTATCGTGGCTACGATATTCTCGACCTGGCGCAGCAGTGCGAATTTGAAGAAGTCGCGCATCTGCTGATCCACGGGAAATTACCCACCCGCGATGAACTCACCGCCTATAAAAGCAAACTCAAAGCGCTGCGCGGACTGCCTGCTAACGTACGCACCGTGCTGGAAGCGCTGCCTGCTGCCTCGCATCCGATGGATGTGATGCGCACCGGCGTCTCCGCGTTGGGCTGTACGCTGCCGGAAAAAGAAGGTCATACCGTCTCCGGCGCGCGCGATATTGCCGACAAGCTACTGGCATCGCTCAGTTCAATCCTTTTGTACTGGTATCACTACAGCCATAACGGCGAGCGTATTCAGCCGGAAACTGACGATGATTCCATTGGCGGTCACTTCCTGCACCTGCTGCATGGCGAAAAACCGTCGCGAAGCTGGGAAAAAGCGATGCATATTTCGCTGGTGCTGTACGCCGAGCACGAATTTAACGCCTCCACCTTTACCAGCCGCGTGATTGCCGGGACCGGCTCCGATATGTATTCCGCGATTATCGGCGCGATTGGCGCACTGCGTGGACCGAAACACGGCGGGGCGAATGAAGTGTCGCTGGAGATCCAACAGCGCTACGAAACGCCGGACGAAGCCGAAGCGGATATCCGTAAACGCGTGGAAAACAAAGAAGTGGTGATTGGCTTTGGTCATCCGGTTTACACCATCGCCGACCCGCGCCATCAGGTGATCAAGCGCGTGGCGAAACAGCTTTCTCAGGAAGGTGGTTCGCTGAAAATGTACAACATCGCCGACCGTCTGGAAGACGTAATGTGGGAAACGAAAAAGATGTTCCCCAACCTCGACTGGTTCTCGGCGGTCTCTTACAACATGATGGGCGTTCCCACCGAAATGTTCACCCCGCTGTTTGTCATCGCCCGCGTCACCGGCTGGGCGGCGCACATCATCGAACAGCGCCAGGACAATAAAATTATCCGTCCTTCCGCCAACTATACCGGCCCGGAAGATCGCGAATTTGTCCCGATTGAAAAACGTTGCTAATTCAAAACCTCATACCCTAAATAATTCGAGTTGCATGAAGGCGGCAAGTGAGTGAATCCCCAGGAGCATAGCGAACTATGTGACTGGGGGGAGCGAGCGTAGCCAACGCGCATGCAGCTTGAAGTATGACGGGTATAAAGATAAAAAACAGGAAATGTACCCTATGTCCGCATATATTTCGAACGTCCGCCCCGAATTTGACCGTGAAATCGTTGATATCGTTGATTACGTCATGAACTACGAGATCACCTCGAAGGTGGCGTATGACACTGCGCATTATTGCCTGCTTGATACCTTAGGCTGCGGCCTGGAAGCGCTGGAATATCCGGCCTGTAAAAAACTGCTGGGGCCGGTCGTCCCAGGTACAGTGGTACCGAACGGCGTGCGCGTACCTGGCACCCAGTTCCAGCTCGACCCGGTGCAGGCGGCGTTTAACATCGGTGCGATGATCCGCTGGCTGGACTTCAACGATACCTGGCTTGCTGCTGAGTGGGGTCATCCTTCTGATAACCTCGGCGGTATTTTGGCCACGGCTGACTGGCTGTCGCGTAATGCGGTGGCGGTGGGGAAAGCGCCGTTGACCATGAAAACGGTGCTGACCGGGATGATCAAAGCTCATGAGATTCAGGGCTGTATCGCGCTGGAAAACTCGTTTAACCGTGTTGGTCTCGATCACGTCCTGCTGGTAAAAGTGGCCTCCACGGCGGTGGTCGCTGAGATGCTTGGCCTGAACCGGGATGAAATTCTTAACGCCGTGTCGCTGGCGTGGGTCGACGGCCAGTCGCTGCGTACTTATCGCCATGCGCCAAATACCGGCACGCGTAAATCCTGGGCCGCAGGCGATGCGACCTCGCGCGCGGTACGTCTGGCATTGATGGCTAAAACCGGTGAGATGGGGTATCCGTCTGCGCTGACGGCGAAAACCTGGGGCTTCTATGACGTCTCTTTCAAAGGCGAATCTTTCCGCTTCCAGCGCCCGTACGGCTCTTATGTGATGGAAAACGTGCTGTTTAAAATCTCCTTCCCGGCCGAGTTCCACTCTCAGACCGCGGTAGAAGCGGCCATGACGCTGTACGAGCAGTTACAGGCCGCAGGTAAGACTGCTGCCGATATCGAAAAAGTGACCATTCGTACGCACGAAGCCTGTATCCGCATCATCGATAAAAAAGGCCCGCTGAATAACCCGGCGGACAGGGATCACTGTATCCAGTATATGGTGGCCATTCCGCTGCTGTTCGGGCGCTTAACGGCGGCAGATTACGAAGACGGCGTGGCGCAGGACAAACGCATTGATGCACTGCGCGAGAAGATCAACTGCTTCGAAGATCCGGCCTTTACCGCCGATTACCACGACCCTGAAAAACGCGCCATCGCCAACGCCATCACTCTGGAATTCACCGACGGCTCACGCTTTGAAGAAGTGGTAGTGGAATACCCAATCGGCCATGCGCGTCGTCGTACTGACGGCATGCCGAAGCTGGTCGAGAAGTTCAAAATCAACCTGGCGCGTCAGTTCCCGACTCGTCAGCAGCAGCGCATCCTGGATGTCTCCCTGGACAGAACTCGCCTGGAGCAGATGCCGGTCAATGAGTATATGGATCTCTTCATTATTTAAACCAGCGTGCAGCAAGGCGTAAGTTCAACAGGAGAGCATTATGTCTTATAGCGAGTTTTATCAACGTTCTATAACGCAACCGGAGTCGTTCTGGGCCGAGCAGGCCCAGCGTATTGACTGGCAGCAGCCGTATACGCAGGTACTGGACCACAGCAACCCGCCGTTTGCCCGCTGGTTTTGCGGCGGCACGACCAATCTGTGCCATAACGCTATCGACCGCTGGCTGGAGAAACAGCCTGACGCGCTGGCGCTGATTGCTGTGTCATCAGAAACTGAAGAAGAACGCACTTTTACCTTTCGTCAGCTGTATGACGAAGTGAACGTCGCGGCGGCGATGCTATTGTCGCTGGGCGTACAGCGTGGCGATCGGGTGCTGGTGTATATGCCGATGATCGCCGAGGCGCACATTACGCTGCTGGCCTGCGCACGCATTGGGGCAATTCATTCGGTGGTGTTCGGTGGTTTCGCCTCGCACAGCGTGGCGGCGCGCATCGACGACGCCAGACCGGTGGTTATCGTCTCGGCGGATGCCGGGGCGCGCGGGGGCAAGATCCTGCCGTATAAAAAGCTGCTCGATGATGCGATCGAACAGGCGCAGCACCGACCGCGTCATGTGGTGCTGGTCGATCGCGGTCTGGCGAAAATGGCGCGGGTCGAGGGACGTGACCTCGACTTTGCCGCCCTGCGCCAACAGCATCTCGGCGCGCGGGTACCAGTTGTCTGGCTGGAATCAAACGAAACATCCTGCATTCTCTACACCTCCGGGACAACCGGTAAACCGAAAGGCGTCCAGCGCGACGTTGGCGGCTATGCGGTCGCGCTGGCGACCTCGATGGACACCATTTTCGGCGGTAAAGCGGGCGGCGTGTTCTTCTGCGCGTCGGATATCGGCTGGGTAGTTGGGCATTCGTATATCGTGTATGCCCCACTGCTGGCGGGGATGGCGACGGTGGTTTACGAAGGTCTGCCAACGTATCCGGACTGTGGTGTATGGTGGAAAATTGTTGAGAAATATCAGGTCTGCCGGATGTTCTCCGCCCCGACCGCCATCCGCGTGCTGAAGAAATTCCCGACCGCGCAAATCCGTAATCACGATCTCTCCTCGCTGGAGGTGTTGTATCTGGCGGGGGAACCGCTGGACGAACCAACCGCCAGTTGGGTAACAGAAACGCTGGGCGTCCCGGTTATCGATAACTACTGGCAGACCGAATCCGGCTGGCCGATTATGGCAATTGCCCGCGGGCTGGACGACAGGCCGTCGCGTCTGGGCAGTCCCGGCGTGCCGATGTACGGCTACAACGTACAACTGCTCAATGAGGTGACCGGTGAACCTTGTGCGGCGAATGAGAAGGGTATGCTGGTGATTGAAGGGCCGCTGCCGCCGGGCTGTATCCAGACTATCTGGGGGGATGACGCGCGGTTTGTGAATACCTACTGGTCGCTGTTTTCTCGCCAGGTGTACGCCACCTTTGACTGGGGCATTCGTGACGCTGACGGCTATTACTTCATTCTGGGGCGTACGGATGACGTGATAAACGTGGCAGGGCACCGGTTGGGGACGCGCGAGATCGAGGAGAGTATTTCCAGCTATCCGAACGTTGCGGAAGTGGCGGTAGTCGGCGTGAAGGACGCGCTGAAGGGGCAGGTAGCAGTCGCGTTTGTTATTCCGAAACAGAGCGACAGCCTTGAAGATCGCGACATCGCACATTCGGAAGAGAAGGCGATTATGGCGCTGGTGGACAGCCAGATTGGCAACTTTGGCCGTCCGGCACACGTCTGGTTTGTGTCGCAGTTGCCGAAAACACGTTCCGGTAAAATGCTCAGACGGACGATCCAGGCGATCTGCGAAGGCCGCGATCCCGGCGATCTGACGACCATTGACGATCCCGCGTCGCTGCAGCAAATCCGTCAGGCGATCGAGGAGTAACATCGTGTGATGCCCGGTGGCGCGATGCTTACCGGGCCTACGTTCTAATCCACTTTCTTATACGGCCCGTGATAGTAATCAAACGGCGCATAAACCGTATCGGCCACGAACGATAACGGCACATCAACAAACAACAGCGCTAAATCGAAATAGTTATAATCGTAAGCGCCTGGGTTTTTTAGTTTATCAATATCATGATGCATACCCACGTAATAGGTATCTGAATTCTCGCCTGCCGTGCGTGCATCAATGCTGCCACATCCTGAAAGTAGTGCGCTGATAAAGAGCGCCGTTACCGCAATTGTCTTTCTGCTCATGCTATGACCTGGCTTCTCACCCCGTTTTACCATAACGGTAAAAAAGCGGTTTGTTGCCCGCAGAACTTAAACCTCCAGGTCAGGATGGTCGTGTGAAGATGACGCGTTGTAGGCCGGATAAACCACGTGAGTGGTGCATCCGGCAAAGATGCTTTTACAGCACGACGCTTTCGCGACGACGCAGCAGGGAAAACGGCCCCGGCCCACTTAGGGTAAATACGGAAATCAGCGTGAAGCTCAGCGCAATGATCCCCAGCACCAGATAAGCTCCCTGGAAACCAATACTTTCATACATTTTTCCGGCCAGAACTGACATGAAAATCATTGCTAACTGTTTGAAGAAGCAGAAACACACCAGATAAATCGTCGCCGAGAAACGCACTTCAAACTGACTGGTGATGTATTTGAAGCAACCGACGATCAGGAACGGTATCTCAAACATATGCAACGTTTTGAGAATAACGACTTCCAGCGCAGTGGTGGCGAATGAGGAGCCAATAATCCTTACTGACATGATCGTACCAGCCAGCAGCAGGGCGTTCTTGCCGCCGATGCGATTCACAATCAGCGGCGCAAAGAACATGATTGAGGCGTTGAGTAATTCTCCCATCGTCGTGACGTAGCCAAACACGCGGGTACCCTGTTCGCCGGTGGCAAAGAACGAGGTAAAGAAGTTGGCGAACTGCTGGTCAAACACATCGTAAGTACAGGAAACGCCAACTACGTACAGGGAAAGGAACCAAAGTTTTGGTTGTTTAAATAACTCCAGCGCCAGCTTCAGGCTGAATGCCGAGTTATTGGCGCCTACCGCATCCGCGACTTTTGCAGAAGAGGGGACATCTGTTTTTGAAAATAACAGCAGCAATGCCAAAATGACCGCGCATCCGGAGCCTAACCAAAAGACAAATTGGTTATTGATGGTGAACATAATGCCGGCAATCGAGGCGCACAGCGCCCAGCCCACGCAACCAAACATGCGCGCGCGACCAAATTCAAAGTTGCTTCGGCGGCTGGCTTTTTCAATATAGGCTTCAATCGCCGGAGCGCCGGCATTGTAAATAAAGCCAAGGTAAATCCCACCGACAATTGAACCCAGTAAAATATTAACTTGTAATAACGGACCAAAAACGTAAATAAAGAACGGGGCAAACATTACCAGCATGCCGGTAATTACCCACAGTAGATGTTTACGCAGGCCAAGCTTGTCGGATAGTAGTCCGAAAATTGGCTGGAATAACAAAGAAAACAGTGAGATACAAGCGAAGATGATGCCGGTATCGCCTTTGCTTATATGGTTTACCTCGTGTAACCAGATAGGGAAGAAGGGGAAATACGCGCCCATAATAAAAAAGTAAAAGAAGAAGAAAAAGCCGAACATCCAAAAGTTAGTGTTTTTTAAATAATACATAACAGACTTCCTATAAATGCGGGCAGGTTTGGGCCTGCCCAACTTATATTATTATTTTTGGCCCCAGACGAACTGGAAGTGGTAGCGTCCGGCGCTCAGCAGAAATTCCGGCGACACGGAAGGGCTCCACGAATCATCGCCGCCAACGCCCATATGGAAGCCATCAATATTGAGCCAGGTGCCCGCCTCAGGTTGCAGCAAATGGCGGTGGCTGGTTGCCATCAGTTGCTGCTGGCTAAAGCGGCTGATGTTGAACAGGAAGTCCCCACGCCACTGGTGCGCGCCGTAGTGCAGTTCGCGCGTGCCGCAGCGCAGACCGTTTTCAGTTGGGAAAACATACGGGGTGTACATCTCATCAAGCGACAGATCCCAGCGATCAAAACAGGCGGCGCCCAGACGGTCCGGGTAGTTCTCATGTGGACCGAGACCTAACCAGTTCACTCGCTCTGCGATCTGCACTAACTGGCAGCTCAGGCCGATGCGGGCCGGATGCGGCGTACCGCTGGCAACGTCGACATCCACCGTTATCTGCATTTCACCCTTGCCGTCAATGCGGTAGCTTTTTCGGCTAATGAACAGCGTTTCGCCCTGATACTGCCACGCATGTTCAGTGGTGATCAGTACCGCATCGCTCAGCGTGTCGGCAGCACAGTGTAGTAACGTTGCTTCAGCCTGATAGTGACCGGCGGCCTTCCAGCGTTCGACCCAGGCGTTAGGGTCGATGCGGGTTGACTCGCTCACGCCGATGTCGTTGTCCAGCGGGGCGCGGGTGAACTGGTCAGTAAGCGGAGTCAACAGTTGGGCTGAATCGCCAATCCAGTACTGTGTCAGCAGGCCAGACTGACGGTCGAATTGCCAGCGCTTGTTGTCGTTCTCAACGGTAAAGACGTTTTCGCTCACATTGAGCTGTGGCGCGGTGTGGGCAGACGGCAGTTGCGTCAGGCTGAGCTTCTCTTGAAGCTTCCATTGCTGCCAGGCGCTGATGTGCCCGGCGTCTGACCACGCGGTTGCCTGAGGTTGTTCTACGCGTACCGTCAGCCACAGCTGACCTGCGGTTTCCGGCATCGGGACATCTGGCAGGGTAATCACCAGGCGACCCTGTGGAGCGATATCCAGAACGATTTCTCCGGCGGCCAGCGGGTTGCCGTCCTGGGCAATAGACCAGTGCAGAACTTCGTTATCGCTGCGGCGGAACAGATATTCGCTGGTCACTTCAATCTGGCGTTCAGTGCCCGGCAGTAACGTGAACTGGAAAAACTGCTGTTCATGTTTGGCCTCGTATAACGCCGGGTGTGGGGTGCGATCGGCGAACACCAGCCCGTTCATGCAAAACTGACGATCGTTAGGTGTGTCGCCAAAATCGCCACCGTAGGCTGACCATGCTTTGCCGTTCTCATCATATTTGGTTAGCGACTGATCCACCCAGTCCCAGACAAATCCGCCCTGCAGGCGCGGATACTGACGGAATGCTTGCCAGTATTTGGCGAAGCCACCGAAACTGTTGCCCATGGTGTGGGCATATTCACAAAGGATCAGCGGACGGTGCTCGCCGGGCATCGACAGCCACTTTTTAATCGACCATTTGGGGACGGCGGGGAAGGGCTGATCTTGATCGACGCGGGCGTACATCGGGCAAATAATATCGGTCGCTGCGGTATTTGCGCCGCCGCCTTCATATTGTACCGGGCGTGACGGGTCTTCTGATTTTATCCAGCGGTAGAGCGCGTCGTGATTGACGCCATGGCCGGATTCATTGCCCAGAGACCAGATAATAATGCTCGGATGGTTGCGATCGCGCTGCACCATGCGCGTGACGCGCTGGCTCATGGCAGGCAACCATGCGGGATCGTCGGTGAGGCGATTCATCGGCACCATGCCGTGGGTTTCAATATTGGCTTCGTCGACGACATACAGGCCGTAACGATCGCACAGGGTGTACCACAGCGAGTGATTTGGGTAATGGGAGCAGCGCACGGCATTGAAGTTATTCTGCTTCATCAGGATGATGTCTTGCACCATCGTCGCCTCATCCATCACCTGACCGTTGATCGGATGGTGCTCATGGCGGTTGGTACCGCGAATCAACAGCGGCTTACCATTGAGTAACAGCAGTCCGTTTTCAATGCAAACCTGACGAAAGCCGACGTCACAGGCCTCCGCTTCTATCAGCGCTCCGTCCGCGGTGCGCAGCTGCACAACGGCGCGGTACAGATTGGGCGTTTCGGCACTCCACAGAGCCGGTTTTTCGACGTTCAGACACAGAGTCACCCGGTCATGATAAGCACCGCGTTCATCAATAATCTCACTGCCGAGTGGGGAATTCGTTTCGGCTGTGAGCGTTTCTCCCTCCCACAATTGCAGGGCTACGCGTAAATCTTCGCTCTCGTTGCTCGCTACTCTGACTTCCACTGCCAGCATGGCGCGGCTGAAGTCGTCGTTAAACCGGGTATTAATGCGCAGGTCGCGAATTTGCGTTGTGGGCTTATGCAGCAAAGATACGTCGCGAAAAATACCGCTCATGCGCCACATATCCTGGTCTTCCAGATAGCTGCCATCGCTCCAGCGCAGCACCATCACCGCCAGACGGTTTTCGCCATGCTGCAGATAATCGCTAAGATCGAATTCAGATGGCAGGCGGCTGTCCTGTCCGTAGCCGACCCAGCGGCCGTTGCACCACAAATGAAATGCGGAGTTCACGCCGTCAAAAATAATGCGCGTCTGACCCTCATCTAACCAGGCATCGTCAATATGAAATGTGAGCGAGTAACATCCCGTCGGGTTCTGTGCCGGAACGTACGGAGGGTTAACCGGGATTGGGTAGGTGACGTTGGTATAAATTGGCGCATCGTAACCGTCCATCTGCCAGTTCGAGGGGACGTTGACAGTATCAGCTTGTGGCAGATCGCTTGTAAGCCAGCTTTCCGGCACAGCCTCCGGCGCGGCAAACCAGGCAAATTGCCACCGGCCATTCAGCGAGCGTAACTGACTTGAACGCTGATTCGTACGTGCGTCATCTGCTGAACGCCAGCTACAGAACGGTGGATGCGCCTCCAGGCGGTTGAGCTGCGTGACGCCGGGATTTTCCCAGTCACGGCGGGCCAGAACAGCGGAGAGTGAATCTGTGTTCAGGTTCATAACGGTATCCTGTTTGAATTTGTTATTCGCTCACAATTTCAATCAAAATACGGATAAGCGATCCCAACTGTAAAGGCTGGGGCGTTCAATGAGTGAACTGACTCACACAATTGTTGTGCGTTCACAATTTGGGGGCGAGCTGAGAAGCTTGCCGCGCGAGCTGGATCAATGAATCGGCCAGCGCCTGGGGTGAGGTGGTTTGGGTGTTGGGTGGCAGAACCGTTTTGCGCTTAACCAGGGTGACGGGCAGCAGTTGGTTGCCCACGGTTGATTCGCCACGGGGAAGTTGCAGCAGCCTGTCGACGCTGGTTTCACCCAATAACGGAAAATCTTGCCTGATGGTGGTCAGCGGTGGAATGTAGCAGACGCTGTCTTCGGTATCATCGTAGCCAATCACCGAGATATCTACCGCCACCCGCAGACCGAACTCGCTGATTGCGCGCATCGCGCCCAGCGCCATTTGATCGTTAGCGACCAGCATGGCGGTAGGGAGGTTACCGTTATTCAGCATATGCATCGTTTGCTGAAAACCAGACATCGCGCTCCAGTCGCCTTCCAGCTCCACAACGGGTTGTAGCTGGTAATGTGCCAGATACTTGTGCCAGCCCGAACGGCGAAGCCTTGCCGAAACGGAAGTGTGCGGTCCGCTCAGCAGGGCGATACGCTGATGTCCGTACTGCACCAGATGTTCAACGCCGAGGCGCGCGCCGTCGTCATGCGAGAAAATCACGCTGTTAATTGGCGTCAGGTCAGAGACATCGAGAAACAGCACCGGCACCGTACCGCAGGCGGCGGCCACGGCAATGGCGTCTTCTTCATCCAGTGGATAGTTGATGATAAGCCCGGTTACGCGCTGAGAAAGCAGGTTGTGGACCGCGGCTTTACATGCCTCAACGCCGCTGCGCTCGACCATGGCGATCACCACGCTGGCACCGGACTGGTCGGCACGGGATTTTATGGCGGCAACGATTTGTGAGGGGGCATGCAGGGCAAGGTTCGCCGTCACAACGCCAATCAGCGGCGTCTGTTTGCCAGCCAGCTGCTGTGCGACGCGGTTAGGGATGTAATTGAGTTCCGCCATCGCGGCCTCAACTTTTTGTCGGGTTTTTGCGGAAACGTGGCTGGCCTGATTAACGACGCGCGAGACGGTCTGGTAAGAGACACCTGCATGGTCTGCCACATCGTATAGCGTTACCGGTTTCACGTTTATCACCCCTGTCATGACGTTATCTGCGCGCTATGATGCCACAGCGGGACGGTTTTGGGGGATTTACGCATAGGTTCTGCGAGGCGCATTCCAGGGTTGCGGATCGTGTGCTGGAGCATTTATCGTCGTTCTTCTTAACAGAAGAAAAAAGTGAGGACATTGTGAGCGACTCTGCGGCAAATAATATTCTGTCCATCTACCGACGTCATGCGGATGCCTTTGCCAGCCAGCGCTCGCGCACCTTGTTCGAGAAAAGCTGGCTCGATAAATTCATTTCCGTGATGGGCGGGCAGGGCAGCATTGTGGATATTGGCTGCGGCAACGGTCAGCCGATTGCCGGTTATTTTATCCAGCAAGGTTTTCAGCTTACCGGCGTTGATGGTTCCCCGGCGATGCTGGCGCGGGCCCGAAACACTTTTCCCGCACAGCGCTGGCTGGAGCAGGATATGCGCGAACTGGCACTCAATGAGACTTTCGATGGTCTGATCGCCTGGGACAGTTTTTTCCATTTAACTCAGCAGGACCAGCAAAAGATGTTCCCGATTTTTGACCGCCTCAGCCATCCCGGCAGCGCGCTGATGTTTACCAGCGGTACGGACAATGGCATCGCGATGGGGCAATTTGAGGGTGAGCCGCTGTTTCACGCCAGCCTCGCGCCGGACGAATACCGCGCATTGCTGTCAGCGCATGGTTTTGCGGTAGTCGAGATGGTGATGGAAGATCCGCACTGCGCCGGGCACACCGTCTGGTTGGCGCAAAAAAGAGGCTAATCGCCGCGAAAGGTTTTACGCCATTCAGCCGGGCTAACACCAAAGTGGGATTTAAAATGCTGACGCCAGGTGACAGGCGACTGAAAACCAACCTGTTCTGCAATGCGTTCAACGGGTAACTGGCTGGACTCCAGCAACGTCTGGCTACGGCGCAGGCGCTCGGCAATCAACCATTCGGCTACGCTTGACCCGGTGGCCTTCATAAAATGACGAGTGAGGGTACGACGGCTCATCATCACTCGCTGCGCCAGCTCGTCGAGATTATGCGGTTCGTGGAGATGCTGGCGCAAATAGTCGAGCAGGGCGTTGATGCGCTGATCCTGGGTATTTTTCGCTACCGGTTGTTCGATAAACTGTGCCTGGCCGCCCTCGCGATGTGGCGGCACAATCATCCGTCGGGCAATCTGATTCGCCACCGTGCTGCCAAAACGCTGGCGGATGACGTACAGGCAGCAATCCAGCGCGGCTGCGGTCCCTGCCGAGGTAATAATACCGTCGTCATCCACGTATAGCGCGTTGATATCCAGACGGGCCGCCGGAAATCGCGCCTGAAAATCCTGCTCGAACTCCCAGTGCGTAGCTGCCCGTTTGTCATCCAGCAGACCGGCATAGCCGAGAACAAACGCGCCCAGACATAACCCAACAATTTGCGCGCCGTTTTGTCGTGCGCAGTTGAGCGCATCAAGCAGTCTTTGTGGTGGTCGATGTGCCGTGGTGCCCCACCAGGGGATCACTACAATGTCGGCGGCCTCCACTGCTTCATAGCCGTAGGCTGCGGTAATGGCGAAGCCATCCTGCGAGGAAACTATGCCCGGCTGTTCGGCGCAAAGTTGTACCTCAAAGCGCTTTTTCGCCGCCACTTTGTCACTGAAAATAATGCACGGCACTGAGAAGTGAAACGGGCTGAAATCTTCCACGGCGACAATGGCGACGTTAAGCGGTTGCATACGATTCCTCTGTGGAGTTTAAAACGTCAGGGTTTCGCCATCTTCCGGCACGTTAATGAATTGCGCAATCTGGTTGTCGCGGGCGTACTCTTTCAAGGCCGCGCGGGTCAGCAGACAGTGGTTAATCGCCTCCATGTGGGTCGCCACAATTTGTGCCTCAGGTAGTACGAAGTGGGTTTTTAGCACATCTTCCGCGCCCATGATAATTGGGCCAAACCCGATAACGTGGGCAAAGCCTGCGTTCAGAATGACCACGCCTGGTTGAAAAGTCCGCATGTTGGTTTCCACCTCGTCGCGCCAAATGGTGTCCCCGACCAGATACAGCGTTTTTTCCGCCGGATGCTGGAAGATAACCCCGCAGGCATCACCCAGACGCTCAGCCATTTGCGGGATGGCGTAAGCGCGATCCGAACCGTGCTGGCCGCCGGTTTTACGCAGGGTGATATCACCAAGCGCGGTGTTTTGCGTCAGTACGGTCAGTTGCGTGAAACCTTGTTCCCGCAGTACCTGCGCATCGCGATCGTTTTGCACATAAATCGGTTTGTCTTTCGGCACGACACGAGCCGCTGCTTCATCCCAGTGGTCTTCATGCAGATGGGTCACGATCAGCGCATCAACGTTGAGCAGCGTGTCGATATCGACAGGCAGATCAACGGTCGGGTTGCGGATCTCGGCGCGAGCCGTTCCGGCAAAGCCCGGATAAGTACCTTTATCCGCTAGCATCGGATCAATCAGAAAAGTTTTACCGCCAAAGGTGATGTGCTGCGTGGCGTTACGGATTTGCGTGATGTTCATGATGTTTGCTCCACGTGTTGGATCAGTGGTGTCATCGTAGAGTGTTGTCCAGAAGATGAATGTGGGCAAATGGGCGACTAGCGATGGGATTGGGCCAATAACAGATTACATATATCAATTATGTAATTAAAGTAATTTAATATTTCCTTTGTAACTCGTTATTTAATTTGCTGCCATTATATCGAAATGAATAAGAGTGCTGTTACTTAAATACGGAAAATTTTATTAAATACGAAGCAGTGCCAGAAAACATTATTGATATATGTAATGCATAGTGACCAATAAAACAGATCGCGAACCATGAAATAAGAATGCTATCATTCACATCAGACGCGGCAGGCAACTGCTGGCACACGCATATCCCCCCGGAGCAACTGATGAACAACGACATTCCGCTTAAATATTATGATATCGCCGACGAGTACGCGACCGAGGCCGCAAAGCCGGTGAGCGACACAGAACGTGACGCGCTGGCGCACTACTTCCAGCAGTTGATTACCCGTTTGATGAACAACGAAGAGATCAGCGAAGAAGCGCAGCAGGAGATGGCAACCGTGGCCGGTGTCGACGCTCAGCGTATCGATGATATCGCGGAGTTCCTCAATCGTTGGGGTAACGAGTAGCCAAAGGTATGGCCTGTGTTTTACACTGCGCGCAAATTGAGTAGGTATACTCTACGAGTAATAGGTTTAATCAGGCGGAAACAGCAATGAACGGAACAATCACAACGTGGTTTAAAGATAAAGGCTTTGGATTTATCAAAGATGAAAACGGCGACAATCGCTATTTTCATGTGATTAAGGTTGCTAATCCTGAGCTGATCAAGAAAGACGCGGCGGTGACTTTTGAGCCCACCACCAATAACAAAGGCTTGTCTGCCTACGCGGTAAAAGTCATACCAGACAGCAAGTACATCTATATCGCAGGCGAGCGTCTGAAGCTCACCTCGATCAAGTCATTCCTGGTCTACAGCGAAGAAGTCCCTGTAGAGACCCGTATCGACAAAGAAAATGCAGTGCTGTCTGTCGGCGTGCTGATGAACAGCATCCGACCAAAATCAGATGTGAAGCCTGGTGAAATGCGCACGCTGAAAAAGCTGGCTATCACCACCTTTCAGGGCACGACGCTGATTTTCTCTGAAGATGAAATCGACATTGACGAGACGGTGAAACTGCTTAAGGTCTGAAGCCCTTCAGACTGAATAAAAACCGGAACGCTGCTCTTTTCAGAGCGGGTTTCGGTTTAGTATTGTGTGAATGGGTTGAAATAAGAATAGCTTTCTTTGACAACCCTAATCACACTTGCAGCAGCATAAGAATGCTTTTGATTATATTGAATTGTTTTGTAAGCATTCCAGATGATACAGTTATCCCGAAAGTGACTAAACCGAGGTCTGATGCTTACCTCATTATGAGGACATAAATGTCTGTCGGAATTGATCACTTCGTAATGAGTTTATATGAATTTTTCGGGCGAAAGATGAAAATATATAAAATAGTGATCATTATAGCGGGTTTGTTTGTTTTGCAGGGTTGTGATAGTCAGGAAACGAAAGTTAAAAAATTACTAAAGTGTGGTTTGGCAGTTAATGAGATAGGTAATTCCCTGGCACAAGAAAATTACGAAAAAAACGGTGTCACGGCTATATTTGGCCGCTCACCACCGCATATTAGCTCTTATGACATGATGAGAATAGGTCAGGATGCCAGAGATGAGTTATGGATGAATGGCCGAAACCGTAGAGGAGAGGCCCAAAGAATAATTGAAGAGTATGAAGAGAGCTACTGTGTTGACATACACCAGGTTCCGGATGATGAAAATATTAAAAAATTAAAATTGATGTTGCGATTATGAAAAGCAGAAGGAGAGACTATTGACGCCACTCTTTATTGATATGGCCCTGGCCTCTTTACAAGAGACCAGGTTCAGCATCTGGCTACTTAAGCTTGCCTCGTAATCCTTCATAGACATCCAGTGCTTTCTGCACATTTGCCTCGTCCATCGATATCTCTGAGAAGTCGATAAACCAGGTACCGGAGCTATGTTTATTAATGACAAAGAGCTTTTTGCTCTGAACAACACGATACTCAACATCGTATTCTTTGTTAAACGTTGAGCCTGTATCAGGAATGGTGAACGTTGTTGTGACACCTGAATCATTTGGATCCCATTTTAAGAAGCCAGAATAAAGTGTGATCCAGTTTTCAAGATTGCTTTTCGTGACATAGCCGAATTGGGTAACCACATTACCGCCGTTATAAATAACGATCATTGCATAATCGCCATCGTCGTCGAGGCGTAAAGTCCCATGGAAAGCATCATTATATTTAGGATCTTTTGGCAGCTGAATATCGATGCCCGTTTTGTACTGTGTCCAGGGGTAGTAAAAGGCTGGTTTGCCTGGTGTGGAGCATCCTGTTAAAAACATAATTAATAGTAAACCAAGTACTTTCTTCATTACCTATCCTATTTCTTAATTATGATGTGACCGTTGGATTTACCACGCCATCCATCAATATGTAACGTGCTTCCTGTCGCGTGTATTGATCAATTAACGGTACAAGTCGTCGGAAATGCTCACTGGCACAATGTTCATCGAGAGCCGCATGGTTTGGCCATTCTTCGATAAAAATAAAATGACCCAGATCTTTTTCATCAATATAGAGGTCGTAAGCAATACAATGCGGTTCTTTCTTCGTTGCCGATATTAGCTCACGATACAACGGGAGAACGGTTTCAATAAACTCAGGTTTGATGAAATCCTCAGCAATGACCTTTAACATGCAGCCTCCTGGCAGAAAACGAATGCACACTATGTAATGTAGATATCACTTGGGCAAGACACCACAATGTTATATCGGCAGGTGAGTGAGTCATCCCAGCTATCAATCAGATGATCCGCATAACTGTGATCCATCTCACCTCCCGGCCACCAAAATCTCCTGCGACTCGACGCCGTCCTCTATCTGTTTCGCCACCTTTTGTAAGGCCGGAAGATGCTTTTCCGCGGCCTGTTCGATGGTCATGGCGCTGGCCATATACACCAGATTCAGGCAGCCGATCACCCGCTGTTCGCTACGGATGGGGACAGCGATAGAAGCGATTTTCTCCTCCTGATCCCAGCCGCGAAAGTTCTGGCCAAAACCGTCTTTTCGCGCCCGGGTTAAAATGGCATTGAGCTTCAGCGGTTCGCGCGCAAGCTGGAACTCTTCTCCTGGTCGGGAGGCCAGCATTTCAATCAGTTCCTGACGTTCATTCTCCGGACAGAATGCCAGCCAGGTCAGGCCGGATGCGGTTTTCAGCAATGGCAAACGACGCCCGACCATCGCCCGGTGAAACGACAGGCGGCTGAAGCGGTGGGTTGTTTCACGTACCACCATCGCGTCCACATCCAGCGTGGAAACGTCGGTCGGCCAGATGACCTCGCGCAGCAAATCCCCCAGCAGCGGGGCGGCGAGTGCGGAAATCCACTGCTCGTCACGAAATCCCTCGCTGAGCTGGCGGACTTTAATGGTTAAGCGAAAGCTGTCATCGGACAGGCTGCGCCGAACATAACCCTCATCCTGCAGGGTTTCCAGCAGCCGTCTGACCGTGGTGCGATGCAGGCCGCTTAACTCAGCAAGTAAGCCAACACTGGCCCCACCATCGAGCCGGTTTAACATATTTAATAACATTAATCCGCGCGTTAATCCGCGTACGGTTTTGTACTCAGTGCTCTCGTCATTTTTCATATTCATTGACAAATCTACAGGTAAAACAACGTTGTGCACTTAGTGCACATCCAGGCATGTTTTGATTGTAGCGCAAAAACTCACTCCTATACTGACCGCACAACAAAAAATTATTCACATATTTTTAACAAAACAAATTGCGCCTCACCAGGGTCCGCAATTGCGTTTTGTCCGAGTCGTGAGGTTCTGAAATGACAACAAAAAACCCGGATATCCAACCCGCTGTGCAGCACACCGTTCAGGTCGCGATTGCTGGTGCCGGCCCGGTGGGGCTAATGATGGCCAACTATCTTGGCCAGATGGGCATTGACGTGCTGGTGGTGGAGAAGCTCGACACGCTGATCGACTATCCCCGAGCCATCGGCATTGACGATGAAGCGTTGCGCACCATGCAGTCTGTGGGGCTGGTCGAGCGCGTTTTGCCGCACACCACGCCGTGGCACGCGATGCGCTTTCTCACGCCGAAAGGCCGCTGCTTTGCTGATATCCAGCCGATGACCGACGAATTTGGCTGGTCGCGCCGCAATGCGTTTATTCAACCACAGGTGGATGCGGTGATGTTGGAAGGGCTGTCGCGTTTTCCCAACGTGCGCTGCCTGTTCTCCCGCGAACTGGAAGCCTTTAGCCAACAGAACGGTGAAGTAACGCTGAATCTGAAAGCTCCGGACGGCCAGCGCGAAACGGTGAAGGCCCAGTGGCTGGTGGCATGCGACGGCGGCGGTAGCAACGTCAGACGCTCGCTGAATGTGCCGTTTGAAGGCAAAACCGCGCCGAATCAGTGGATTGTGGTGGATATTGCCAACGATCCGCTCAGCACACCGCATGTGTATCTGTGCTGCGATCCGGTGCGCCCGTATGTCTCCGCTGCGCTGCCGCACGCGGTGCGTCGCTTTGAATTTATGGTGATGCCGGGGGAAACCGAAGCGCAGCTCAGTGAACCGCAGAATATGCGTCAGCTTTTGAGCAAAGTGCTGCCGAACCCGGACAACGTCGAACTGATCCGCCAGCGCGTTTATACCCATAACGCCCGTCTGGCCGAACGTTTTCGCATTGACCGCGTGCTGCTGGCGGGCGATGCGGCGCACATTATGCCGGTCTGGCAGGGGCAGGGGTACAACAGCGGCATGCGCGATGCTTTCAATCTGGCGTGGAAACTGGCGCTGGTCATTAAGGGCAAAGCCGGTGATGAGCTGCTGGATACCTACCAGCAGGAACGCCGCGACCACGCCAAAGCGATGATCGATCTCTCCGTGACCGCTGGCAACGTGCTGGCGCCGCCAAAACGCTGGCACGGCGCGGTGCGCGACGGGGTTTCCTGGCTGCTGAATTATATTCCGCCGGTCAAACGCTACTTCCTCGAAATGCGCTTTAAGCCGATGCCGCAATACCATGTTGGAGCACTGGTGCGTGAGGGTGACGCGAGAACGTCTCCGGTCGGCAAGATGTTTATCCAGCCGAAGGTGACGCTGGAATCGGGCGAAGTGACGCTGCTCGACAACGTTATTGGACCGAATTTCGCGGTGATTGGCTGGGGCTGTAACCCGCTATGGGGCATGAGCGAGTCGCAGATCCAACAGTGGCAGGCGCTGGGGACGCGTTTTATCCAGGTCGTGCCGGATACGCAGATACATACCGATCAGGATAACCACGACGGCGTTACCCGCATTGGTGATACGCAAAACCGCCTGCGCGCGTGGTTTGCCCAGCACAACGCCGCGCTGGTGGTAATGCGCCCGGACCGCTTCGTGGCCGCCATCGCCATTCCGCAAACCCTGGGCAGCACCCTGAATAAACTGGCGTCGGTGATGACACTTACCCGCGCTACTGCCGATATTCCTGTTGAAAAGGTTGCCTGATATGCACGCTTATCTTCACTGTCTTTCCCACTCGCCGCTGGTGGGCTATGTCGACCCGGCTCAGGCTGTGCTTGACGAGGTTAACGGCGTGCTCGCCAGCGCCCGGGCACGTATTGCGGCGTTCGACCCGGAACTGGTAGTGCTGTTTGCCCCCGATCACTACAACGGTTTTTTCTACGACGTGATGCCGCCGTTCTGTTTAGGCGTGGGAGCCACGGCGATCGGCGATTTCGGCAGCGCGGCGGGGGAACTGCCGGTGCCGACAGATCTCGCTGAAGCCTGCGCCCACGCGGTGATGAAAAGCGGCATCGATCTTGCCGTGTCCTACAACATGCAGGTCGATCACGGCTTCGCGCAGCCGCTGGAGTTTTTGCTCGGCGGTCTGGATAAGGTGCCGGTGTTGCCGGTGTTTATTAACGGCGTCGCCACGCCGCTGCCGGGCTTTCAGCGTACTCGCATGCTCGGGGAAGCGATTGGCCGTTTCGCCAGCTCGCTGAATAAGCGCGTGCTGTTTTTAGGCTCCGGTGGTCTATCGCATCAACCGCCGGTCCCGGAGCTGGCGAAGGCTGATGCCCATATGCGTGACCGCCTGCTCGGCAGCGGCAAACAGTTACCTGAAAACGAGCGCGAGCTGCGCCAGCAGCGGGTGATCAGCGCCGCCGAGAAGTTCGTGGTCGATCAAAACACGCTGCACCCGCTGAACCCTGTCTGGGATAACCGCTTTATGAGCCTGCTTGAGCAGGGGCGTTTGCAGGAGCTGGACGCGGTCAGTAACGAAGAGCTGTCCGCGATGGCGGGCAAATCAACGCACGAAGTTAAAACCTGGGTTGCCGCCTTTGCCGCCATTTCTGCCTTTGGCAGTTGGCGCAGCGAAGGTCGTTATTACCGCCCGATCCCGGAGTGGATCGCCGGATTCGGCTCTCTGAGTGCCACTACGCAGAACTAAAACAGAACTGAATATGCAGGAGAACATCATGACTTATCAACCGCAAACCGAAGCCGCTACCAGTCGTTTTCTGGAGGTGCAGGAAGCAGGCGAAACACTACGCGTGCATTTCAATGACTGTGGACAGGGCGAAGAGACCGTCGTGCTGCTGCACGGCTCCGGTCCTGGCGCGACGGGCTGGGCAAACTTCAGCCGCAATATTGATCCGCTGGTACAGGCCGGATACCGGGTGATCCTGCTGGATTGTCTTGGCTGGGGCAAAAGCGATGGGATCGTTAACCGCGGTTCGCGATCTGATCTCAACGCTCGCATTCTGAAAAGCGTAGTCGATCAATTGGATATTCAAACAGTCCACTTGCTGGGTAACTCGATGGGCGGTCACAGTGCTGTGGCGTTTACCCTGAGCTGGCCGGAGCGCGTGGGCAAACTGGTGCTAATGGGCGGCGGAACGGGCGGCATGAGTCTGTTTACCCCGATGCCGACCGAAGGTATCAAGCGCCTGAATCAGCTATACCGCGAGCCGACCATCGAGAACCTGAAGCTGATGATGGAGATCTTTGTCTTCGACACCAGCGACCTGACCGAGGCGTTGTTTGAGGCACGCCTGAATAACATGCTGTCGCGTCGCGATCACCTGGAAAACTTTGTCCAGAGTTTGGAGGCCAACCCGAAACAGTTCCCGGATTTCAGCCCGCGTCTGGGTGAAATCAAAGCCCAGACCCTGATTGTCTGGGGACGCAATGACCGCTTTGTGCCGATGGATGCCGGTCTGCGCCTGCTCTCCGGAATTGCCGGTTCTGAGCTGCATATCTACCGCGACTGCGGGCACTGGGCGCAGTGGGAGCATGCGGATGCCTTTAACCAGCTGGTGCTGAATTTCCTCGCACGCCCTTAAGGAACGGACATGACGAATCATAATATTGAGCAGCTGGCCGCCGATTTACGTCAGGCTGAAGAAAAAGGGGAAGCTATCGCCCCACTGCGTGAATTGATTGGTGTGGACAACGGCGAAGCGGCCTACGCCATTCAACGCATCAACGTGCAGTATGAAGTGGCGCGCGGGCGTCGCGTGGTCGGGCGCAAAGTAGGGCTGACACACCCGAAAGTGCAGCAGCAGCTTGGCGTCGATCAGCCGGACTTCGGTACGCTGTTTGCCGACATGTGCTACGGCGATAACGACACCATTGCGTTTGAGCGCGTGCTGCAACCGCGTATTGAAGCGGAAATCGCGCTGGTGCTGAACCGCGATCTGCCCAATGCCGACACTACTTTTGACGAGCTGTATAACGCCATCGAGTGGGTGCTGCCCGCGCTGGAAGTGGTCGGCAGCCGTATCCGTGACTGGTCAATCAAGTTTGTTGATACCGTGGCGGATAACGCCTCCTGCGGGGTGTATGTGGTCGGCGGCCCGGCACAGCGTCCGGCAGGATTAGATCTGAAAAACTGCGCGATGAAAATGACGCGCAACAACGAAGAGGTTTCCAGCGGACGCGGCAGCGAATGCCTGGGACATCCGATCAACGCCGCCGTCTGGCTGGCGCGCAAAATGGCCAGCCTCGGCGAGCCGCTACGTGCCGGAGATATCATTCTCACCGGTGCGTTAGGCCCGATGGTGGCGGTGAATGCGGGCGATCGTTTCGAGGCCCATATCGACGGTATTGGTTCAGTTGCCGCCACTTTTTCAGCGGCGGTTACAAGAGGAAGTCAGTCATGAGTAAGCGTAAAGTCGCCATTATCGGCTCCGGCAACATCGGTACCGATTTGATGATAAAAATTCTGCGTCACGGGAAGCATCTGGAAATGGCGGTGATGGTCGGTATCGATCCAGATTCTGATGGTCTGGCGCGTGCCCGACGCATGGGCGTTGCCACCACCCATGAAGGGGTGACAGGGCTTATCGCCATGCCGGAATTTGCCGACATCGACATTGTTTTTGATGCCACCAGCGCAGGCGCGCATGTGAAGAACGACGCCGCGCTGCGCGCCGTTAAACCAGCGATCCGCCTGATCGACCTGACCCCCGCGGCAATCGGCCCGTACTGCGTGCCTGTGGTGAATCTGGAGGCCAACGTTGATCAGCAGAACGTTAATATGGTGACCTGCGGCGGGCAGGCGACTATCCCGATGGTGGCGGCAGTTTCTCGCGTGGCAAAAGTCCATTACGCCGAAATTATCGCCTCGATAGCCAGTAAATCTGCGGGTCCAGGCACGCGCGCTAATATCGATGAGTTTACCGAAACCACCTCGAAGGCGATTGAAGTGGTTGGCGGCGCGGCAAAAGGTAAAGCGATTATCGTCCTTAATCCAGCCGAGCCGCCGCTGATGATGCGCGACACGGTGTATGTGCTGAGCGAAGCGGCCTCTGAGGTTGAAGTTGAAGCATCGATTAATGAGATGGCGGCGGCGGTGCAGGCGTACGTGCCGGGCTATCGTCTGAAACAGCGTGTCCAGTTTGAAGTCATCCCGCAGGATAAACCGGTCAATCTGCCGGGCATCGGCCAGTTCTCCGGGCTGAAAACCGCGGTGTATCTGGAAGTGGAAGGCGCGGCGCACTATTTACCTGCCTATGCGGGCAACCTCGACATTATGACCTCCAGCGCGCTGGCGACCGCTGAGAAAATGGCGCAGTCACTCACTCGTCAGGCAGGAGAAGCAGCATGAACGGTAAAAAACTCTATATCTCTGACGTGACCCTGCGCGACGGCATGCACGCCATTCGTCATCAATATTCGCTGGAAAACGTGCGCCAGATTGCCAAAGCGCTGGACGACGCGAGGGTGGATTCCATTGAGGTGGCGCACGGCGACGGTCTGCAGGGTTCCAGTTTTAACTATGGCTTTGGCGCGCACAGCGACCTGGAGTGGATTGAAGCGGCGGCGGACGTGGTCAAGCACGCCAAGATCGCCACGCTGCTGTTGCCGGGCATCGGCACGATTCATGACCTGAAAAATGCGTATCAGGCTGGGGCGCGCGTCGTACGCGTGGCGACCCACTGCACCGAAGCGGACGTGTCGGCCCAGCATATTCAGTATGCGCGTGAACTGGGCATGGACACCGTCGGCTTTCTGATGATGAGTCATATGACCACGCCGGAAAACCTCGCACAGCAGGCGAAACTGATGGAAAACTACGGTGCGACCTGTATCTATGTGGTCGATTCAGGCGGGGCGATGAACATGTCTGATATCCGTGACCGCTTCCGCGCCCTGAAAGCGGTGCTGAAGCCGGAAACAGAAACCGGGATGCACGCCCACCACAACCTGAGCCTTGGCGTGGCGAACTCGATTGCTGCGGTAGAAGAGGGTTGTGATCGTATCGATGCCAGCCTGGCCGGTATGGGCGCAGGCGCAGGCAACGCGCCGCTGGAGGTGTTTATCGCCGCGGCGGATAAGCTTGGCTGGCAGCACGGCACCGATCTGTATGCGCTGATGGACGCCGCCGACGATCTGGTGCGTCCGCTGCAGGACCGCCCGGTGCGGGTGGACCGCGAAACGCTGGCGCTGGGCTATGCCGGCGTGTACTCCAGCTTCCTGCGCCACTGCGAAGTGGCGGCGGCGCGTTATGGCCTGAGCGCGGTAGATATTCTGGTTGAACTGGGCAAACGCCGGATGGTGGGCGGCCAGGAAGATATGATCGTCGACGTGGCGTTGGATCTGCGCAACAGAAAATAAAAATGATTACGCGGCTGGCAATGTATCAGCCGCGATTCACCTGCATCGTGACCTCAGAGGTACATCTTATGACTACCCGTACCCCCGCATCCTCATCCCGCCTGACGTTGACCGTCGGGCTGTGTTTTTTAGTCGCCCTGATGGAAGGGCTGGATTTACAGGCCGCCGGGATCGCTGCCGTCGGTATCGCCCATGCGTTTGCATTGGATAAAATGCAGATGGGCTGGATCTTCAGCGCGGGCATTCTTGGGCTGCTGCCCGGCGCGCTGGTGGGCGGCATGCTGGCCGATCGCTATGGCCGCAAACGCATTCTTATTGCCTCCGTGGCGCTGTTCGGCCTGTTCTCACTGGCAACAGCGATATCCTGGGATTTCTCATCGCTGGTGTTTGCTCGCCTGATGACCGGTGTTGGGTTGGGTGCGGCGTTGCCGAATCTGATCGCGCTGACTTCTGAGGCGGCGGGCCCGCGTTTTCGTGGTACGGCGGTGAGCCTGATGTACTGCGGTGTGCCGATTGGCGCGGCGCTGGCGGCAGCGCTCGGGTTTAGCGGTCTGGCCTCTGCCTGGCAAACCGTGTTCTGGGTCGGCGGGGTGATCCCGCTGCTGCTGGTTCCGCTGTTAATGCGCTGGCTGCCGGAATCACAGGTTTATACCCAACAAACGCAGGTGGCTGCCGCGCCGCTGCGCGCTCTGTTTGCGCCAACCACCGCGACAGCCACGCTGCTGCTGTGGCTGTGCTATTTCTTCACCCTGCTGGTGGTGTATATGCTGATCAACTGGCTGCCGATGCTGCTGGTCGAGCAGGGCTTTCAGCCCTCGCAGGCAGCAGGAGTGATGTTTGCTCTGCAAATCGGCGCGGCCAGCGGGACGTTAATTCTCGGGGCGTTGATGGACAAACTGCGTCCGGTGGTGATGTCACTTTTGATCTACACCGGGATGCTGGCATCACTGCTGGCGCTGGGCACGGTATCGTCATTGAGCGGCATGCTGATGGCGGGATTTGTGGCGGGGATGTTTGCCACCGGTGGGCAAAGCGTGTTGTATGCTCTGGCACCGTTGTTTTACAGCACGCAGATCCGCGCCACCGGCGTGGGTACCGCTGTCGCCGTCGGGCGTCTGGGTGCAATGAGCGGTCCGCTGCTGGCAGGGAAAATGTTAGCGCTCGGCACCGGAACGGTAGGGGTGATGGCGGCTTCTGCGCCGGGGATATTGCTGGCAGGGCTGGCGGTATTTATCCTGATGAGCCGCAAATCGCAGATGCCGATCCCTGCCAGCGGTGCTTAAGCGCTCATTCGGTAGTATGAGCAGGGAGATACGGTTCCCACTTCCGGGTGAACGCCAGTCGATGAGGACGTTGCCAGAGTTTACATAAAGCCTGGCAACGGAGGCGTTATGAGCTGGCGGCCCTTTTTGTATTTGATTATTAATCCCCACCCGATATTAAGCGCCCGGCGCGGGCATTTGCGCCTGGTGCAGGGTTGACTTTGCATTCTGTTAACAAACACGGTATAACAAACCTTCTTTGGATGTTTAGATGTCCATACGTTTAGAAGGTTATATGCAAACAACACAACAAAATGCGCCACTGAAGCGCACAATGAAAACGCGTCACCTGATAATGCTCTCCTTAGGCGGCGTGATTGGCACAGGGTTATTCTTCAATACCGGGTACATCATCTCCACTACCGGGGCGGCGGGAACGCTGCTGGCTTATCTGATTGGCGCGCTGGTGGTCTGGTTGGTTATGCAGTGTCTGGGCGAGCTTTCGGTCGCGATGCCGGAGACTGGGGCGTTTCACGTCTATGCTGCGCGTTATCTCGGCCCCGCAACGGGATATACCGTAGCCTGGCTCTACTGGCTGACCTGGACTGTGGCGCTGGGGTCGAGCTTTACCGCCGCCGGATTCTGTATGCAGTACTGGTTTCCACAGGTGCCGGTTTGGGTCTGGTGTGTGGTGTTCTGCGCGATTATTTTTGGTCTGAACGTCATCTCCACGCGCTTTTTTGCCGAAGGGGAGTTCTGGTTCTCGCTGGTAAAAGTGGTCACTATCATCGCCTTTATAATCCTCGGCGGGGCGGCGATTTTTGGTTTTATCCCGATGCAGGATGGCTCACCCGCGCCTGGACTGAGTAATATCACGGCGGAAGGCTGGTTCCCACACGGTGGCTTACCGATCCTGATGACGATGGTGGCGGTGAATTTTGCTTTTTCGGGAACCGAGCTTATCGGCATTGCCGCCGGAGAAACAGAAAACCCGCGCAAGGTCATTCCGGTAGCGATTCGTACCACTATCGCGCGACTGATTATTTTCTTTATCGGCACCGTGTTTGTGCTGGCGGCGCTGATCCCGATGCAGCAGGCGGGCGTGGAGAAAAGCCCGTTTGTGCTGGTGTTTGAGAAGGTGGGTATTCCTTACGCCGCCGATATTTTTAACTTCGTGATCCTGACGGCTATTCTATCCGCGGCGAACTCCGGGCTGTATGCCTCCGGGCGCATGCTGTGGTCGCTGTCGAATGAACGTACGCTACCGGCCTGTTTTGCGCGAGTAACGAAAAACGGCGTGCCGCTGACGGCGCTGTCGGTCAGTATGCTCGGTGGTGTACTGGCGCTGTTTTCCAGCGTGGTGGCCCCGGATACGGTATTTGTCGCGCTGTCGGCAATCTCCGGGTTTGCGGTGGTGGCGGTGTGGCTGAGTATTTGCGCTTCACACTTCGTCTTTCGCCGCCGTCATCTGCAGCAGGGTAAGGCATTGAGTGAATTGCATTATCGCGCGCCGTGGTATCCGCTGGTGCCGGTACTGGGATTTGTGCTGTGCCTGGTGGCTTGTGTCGGGCTGGCATTCGATCCAGCGCAGAGAATTGCGCTGTGGTGCGGGTTACCGTTTGTGGCAGTGTGTTATGGTGCTTATTTCCTTACTCAACCGCGTAAAACCAAACAGGAGCCCGAACATGTCGCAGAATAATCCGTTAAGCGCCATCCTCGATAAACAGGATTTCCTGCTGCTCGATGGTGCGATGGCGACGGAGCTGGAAGCGCGTGGCTGTAACTTAGCCGATAGTCTGTGGTCAGCCAAAGTGCTGGTCGAAAATCCGGAGCTTATCCGCGAAGTCCATCTCGATTACTACCGGGCGGGGGCGCAGTGCGCGATCACCGCCAGCTATCAGGCGACGCCGGCGGGCTTTGCCGCGCGAGATCTGGATGAAGCGCAGTCGAAAGCGCTGATTGGCAAAAGCGTGGAGCTGGCGCGTAAAGCCCGCGAAGCGTATCTGGCAGAGAACCCGCAGGCGGGCACGCTGCTGGTAGCAGGATCGGTCGGGCCTTACGGTGCGTATCTGGCGGATGGTTCTGAATACCGTGGTGATTACCAACGTAGCGCTGAAGAGTTTCAGGCGTTTCACCGCCCGCGCGTGGAAGCCTTGCTGGATGCCGGGGCCGATCTTCTGGCCTGTGAAACCCTGCCAAATTTTGCCGAAATTAGCGCGCTGGCTGAGTTATTGACTGCATATCCGCGTGCGCGGGCGTGGTTCTCATTTACCCTGCGCGACAGCGAGCACCTGAGCGACGGTACGCCGCTGCGTGACGTGGTTGCGTTGCTGGCGGATTATCCGCAGGTGGTGGCGCTAGGTATTAACTGCATTGCGCTGGAAAACACCACCGCTGCGTTGCAGCATTTACACAGTTTAACGGCGCTTCCGCTGGTGGTGTATCCGAACTCGGGCGAGCAGTATGATGCCGTGAGCAAAACCTGGCATCATCACGGTGAGCATTGTTCGCATCTGGCGGATTATCTGCCGCAGTGGCAGGCCGCTGGCGCACGGTTGATTGGCGGGTGCTGTCGCACCACGCCGAAAGATATTGCCGCGCTAAAAGCGCGAAGCTGAGAGTTTATCGGGCCTGCATCGTTCACTGTAGGCCTGATAAGCGCATCAGGCATTGCTGGATCGTAACACTGACCTCTATCGATCCAGTTAGTCATATGGCTATTGTTATTTTAGGTAACAGACCACATTCGCCAGTAGCCGATCCTAAAGTGAATCCAAATGTTTTTTTAGTGGGTTATTACCTGCTGCTACTTACGGATGGATTGTTGATAAGATATATGGGGCATTGAAATAAGTTGAAAGAAGGAACTTTTATAAAGTCCCTTCTTTCAACTTACACTATATTTTCAATACAAATCAAACCAGATATTAGCATAATCAATACAAACCACACAGCCGCTTCTACTCTAAAACCTGTAATCAGACCACTTGGTAAACTGCGAATAAATCTATACCCTTCCATGCTCATATCATGATTCGTAACACGATTATATGGAAATATTAGGCTACCCATTATAAAACCAATTTTTGCATGATATGCTGCCGGGGTACCGATCAAACTTGCCCCCCTTGCCATACGTGCTGTCAGAGGTAAATGGTCAAATTTCTCCTCATATAATTTCACGATTTTCTCATAGCTATTTTTATTAATTACATATGAAACAAATACTAATACAAAAAAACTAAATAAAATAGCCGTAATAAATAAAAATCTTATATTATCGAAGTTTTCTATCAAAAAGTTTTTCATATATTAATATACCTGCTTCTTCATTAAACGTGTCGGGTGAATGGGTTAACTTATCTGGATTATTATCTATCGCATTATTAATAGTTTCTCCCCAATACTCCCCCCATCCTTCACCTTTTTTCTCTGCTACTTTTCCAGCTACAATTCCCGTACCGATTCCAGTTGCCAGGCACAGTCCCGCACCAATTGCCCCCGCTTCTGCTGTGATAAGTCCTAATGCCCACATACAGATTGCCCTTGCTGCTGGTCCAGCGGCACCTCCCGCAGCAATACCCACTATCTGTTTAGAGCCAAATTTACTATACTCCGTTATTGCTGCTTTTCTACATTCGCTCTCTCGTCCCTTTGCGCAAGCGTCATACACATTTGTTGTATAGCTGGCAAAATCAAGACCAATACCAACATAGCCTGTTGTTTTCATTATTTTTAGAAGTTTGGCAGATTTTTCTATGTAGCTTGCATAACCTTCAATATCTTTCACACCTGTTTGATCCCACTTATGCATAATGGATTTTGTGGATAAACCCAATGCGTCTTTTATTTGTTCGTATTGTTTTAAATTCAATTGTTCTTTTGAAAATTTATTCAAAATACCATCTAGCTTTTTAAATAACCTTTCTCGCCGACCAAAAAACTCCTCTCCAGAAATGCGTCCAGAATTTTGGTTATATGTTTTTTTATAAAGCTCCTGAATTTCGTTTAGTATTTTATTTATTTCTTCATAATAACCTCCTCCAGCATCCTTTATATAACCAAAAATATCCCCGCTTTGTCCTAAAGCATCGCTGTATATATTAGATGAAAATATATCTATTGGGGTTCTGTTTTCATACAGTAATTTGGCTTCCTCAGTAGTCAGTGGTTCAAGTGCTTTATCAATTCTGTCCCTTGCTGTTTGTACTTGCGCAATTTTTTCAGGCGATTGGGATAGTGGATCAGCAACAACTAAAATTGAACCGGGCTTTTTCTTTTTTTCTGGATTCAACTGATGATATAACTCTTTTATTCCTGATGGTGGACTAACCATTAATTCACATTCATATGATTTTGGTGTTGTCAATTCTGGTACTACACAAAATCCCGGTTCAACTGATTGTCTCGACTCTGCAATTTGTTTTGCTGCGCGAACTGGTGGTGTTGAATTTTGAGGCCTGTTTGCTGCTTCATAACTTGCTAAAATATAATCATCATATCTGTATGTAATATTCAAATGGGGTATAAATCGACATTGGCAAGGACATGTACCTCTGCTATGTGCTGAACCTGCCAGCAGGCATATGATTTCTGTCTCGTATTGAGACATATCACGCCCCATTATTAAGTAATGATTATATAATTCATTACTTATTCTGGTTCGGAATCGGAGATTAGATGTTCTATGTGAAAAAATATCTTCTTTTTCATTATTAAGGATTGTTCTTTTTCTCAGATTTATCGTTCCCCCCGCGCTTCCGACAAATCTACTACGTTCATTTATGTTTTCAGAATCCCGAAGATAGTCGGGTTGACGCCTGTACAACGATGTTTCTTCTTTGAGTCGCTTTATCCTTGATGATGGTGATTCTATTTTTCGACCCTCCGAATCAATATCACTATCCCAGGAACTTAGGCTTGTTCGACGAAATAAACCCTTCTCTCTTTCAATCCATGAACCTTTCGGTACGCCACCTTTTATTTTATATGTTCTGCCATTTGCTCCACATACATACTCATCCATTTCATATGCTATTTCCATTCCTTCGACAATATGGAATTCCTTATTCCTTATTATAAATCCACCACAACTTGTTTGATCTCCTGGCGATAATAAAAACCCTTCAGAACGCCAATTAATAGATCTCATAACTAAAGTTCTCGCATGCAATGTCAAACTTTGATATCAGACTATTTTTATTGCTTTTATTGTGATACCAATCTCAAACTTCAAAAAAAAACCTGAATTCTTACATTAAAAATTCAGGTCGTAAATATCATTCAGGTGATTCATTTGCCTTGTGTGTTAAAACTCTTGTTTCTTTTTAATTGACAATTGAATATCAGTAACCCATCATTTGATGGCAGTATCTGGATTGCTTTCTTGCATTTTATTGTTGTCTCACTTTTTTCAACGATATAATCGTAACTATCATAATATTCACCTATACTTTTATGTATATGCTGATTAACAATATCTTTCTCATTTTCAGTAAAATGAAGAATCTCTGATAATGTTTTAAAAGATCATCTTATATCACGCATTAAACAATAGACTCCAAAATTTTTGCATTATAGGCATTTCGTTGCTTTCGTAATTGCATAACAGCAGGGTATGTTGTTACTTTAAAATTGTATGCTCGTATTTGAGATTTCACACCTGTTAAATCCATCGTAAAATCATAGTATTACGATGGATTCGCAATTGAATTATTGTCAATAGTTTTGAAAGATGTAGGCCTTATCCGGCCTACAAAGCCACAAAACGTTATGCTGCATCCGCCAGAACAAACATGCCGTACGGATGGATTTCGAGATAATACTGCTCGCCGACGTCCGGCTGTAAACGCGTAGCGTTGACCTGCAATAAGATCTCCTGCCCGTGCCATTCCACCGTGACTTCATACTGGGGGCCCATATAGGCCACGTGGCGGATCACGCAGCGCTGACTCTCTTCGCCGCGATCGCTGAGCGTGATCGCTTCCGGGCGCACGCCGACCATGCCTTCGCCTTGCGTATCAAAGTGCAGCGGGCGCGGCAGGTGGTAGCCGTAGATATCAACGTATTGGTCACCGAAGGTGGCCGGGAACAGGTTGGCGTCACCCATAAAACTTGCCATAAAGCGCGAGGCGGGCTGGCGGTATAGATCCTGCGGTGAACCGATCTGCATGATGTGCCCCTTGTTCATCACCAGCACGGTATCGGAAACCGCAAAGGCTTCGCTCTGATCGTGGGTGACGTACAGCGAGGTGATATCAAACTGCTTTTGCAGTTCGCGGATCTTGTCGCGCATGCTGCGACGCAGGTTGGCGTCGAGGTTACTCAACGGCTCATCAAACAGCAGCACTTTCGGCTTGAGGATCAACGCGCGGGCCAGCGCTACGCGCTGCTGCTGACCGCCGGAGATCTGATCAACATAGCGTTCTTCGAATCCTTCCAGATCGACCATCGCCAGTGCCTCTTTGACACGGGTTTTCACCTCAGCGCGGGATACGCCGAGCATCTTCAGGCCGTAACCCACGTTCTCTCCCAGCGACATATGCGGGAACAGGGCATAGGACTGAAACACCATACAGATATCACGCTGCTGAATTGAGCGATGGGTGACGTCTTCGCCATCAATGAAAATCTGCCCTTCGCTCGGTTTTTCCAGCCCGGCGACCAGGCGCAAAATGGTGGTTTTGCCACAACCGGACGGGCCGAGCAGCGTCACCATTTGCCCCTGTGGGATGGTGAGGTTGATATTGTCGATTACCGTATTACTGCCAAATCGTTTGGTGACGTTGCGCAGTTCAACGAAATTTTTCTGAGTCATAGTGCGCTCCATTACGCCTGGTTTTTGGCTTTTGAACGGGAGGTACGTGATTCACCGATCAGCCAGTCAAAGATGAAAATAATCGCCAGCATCACCACGATCAGAATGGAACCGTAGGCAATCGCCACACCGTATTCGCCGTCTTCCACGCGGTTAAGGATGTAGGCCGTCGCTACGCGGGTATCCGGCGTGACGAGGAATACAATGGCGCTGACGGTGGTAATGGCGCGCACAAAGCTGTAAATCAGCGCCGAAAGGATCGCCGGGCGTAGCAGCGGCAGCAGGATATGCGTAATGGTACGCAGCGAACCGGCGCGCAGGCTGAGCGAGGCTTCATCCAGTGATTTATCGATCTGGCCTAAGCCCGCGATACCCGCCCGAATGCCGACCGGGACGTTACGCATTACCATCGAGATAATGACAATCGCCGCCGTACCAGTGAGGTACACCGGGGCGCTGTTAAAGGCCAGAATGTACGATACGCCCGCGACGGTGCCTGGAACGGCAAAGCACAGCATGGTGGTGAACTCGATGGTCTTCTTGCCCTTAAACTGTTGGCGCACGACTACCCAGGCGATCAGCAGACCGAAGATGGCGGTGATCGGCGCGGCAATACCGGCGTAGAGCAGGGTGTCGAGCAGTGAAGGCCATGCGCCGTCGCTCATCCCCTGACCGAACAGTTTGGTAAAGTTCGCTAACGTCAGGGTGTAGTCCACGCCCCAGTTAACGGTGAAACTGCCGTAGAAAATGCTGCCGTACAACAGGGCGTTAAAGGCAATCCACACCGCCAGCAGCGCGACCACGCTCCATACCAGCGTCACAGGTAACGGCTGCACGTCGCCCCGGTAGGATTTACCGGAAACGGTGACGTATGAGCGTTTACCAATCCACATATATTGCACGCAGAACACCAGCAGCGAGAACAGCAGCAGGAAGGCACCCAGCGTACTGGCGGCCTGGTAGTCGAGCTGCGAACCGGTGATGTAGAAGTAGATTTGCGTTGCCAGCACGTCGAAGTTTCCGCCGAGCACCAGCGGGTTACTAAAGTCAGCCAGCGATTGCACCACCACAATCAAAAAGGCGTTGGCCAGTGCTGGTTTCAGTAGCGGGACAAACACGCCGTTAAAGGTCTGCCAGCGGCTGGCACGCAGGGTGTATGATGCTTCTTCCAGCGACGGATGAATGGTTTTGATTGCTCCGTCGAGGATCATAAACGCCATCGGAGTGAAGGCCAGCACCTGCGCCAGCCAGATGCCGGTAAAACCGTACAGCCAGTTGGTGTTGGTTAAGCCAAACCATTCGACCATAAATTCGGTGATGTAGCCGGAGCGTCCCATCATCAGCGTGACGCCTAAACCCACGACAAACGGCGGGGTGACGATCGGCAAAATCGAGAAGATACGTCCGATTATGGCGCTGCGTCTGGCGATACGGGTAGTATAGATAGCCAGTACCAGACCAAAGAAGGTACAGCCGACGCCGACGGCAATCGACAGCATAATCGAGTTGAGGATCACCTGAATGATATGTGCCTGCGACAGCACATTCATAAACGCCAGCGGGGCAAATTCCCCGGCGTCGTTGGTGAACATCGGAATAAAAATAGCGATACTCGGCCAGACGATAAAAATACCGATTAGCGCGACAATCGCGGTGAGCGAACCGATGACGAAACGGTCGCCGCCCAGCCATTCCAGACGGGTGAGCGCCAGGGTCATGATCGCGCCAAGTGCCACAAACAACACAATGGTGGCATAGCCTAAGCCGCGCCCCTCAAGAGTCGCGCTGGCGACGATAAACGCCATACAGAAAAAAGCCCAGCCCGCATCAAGATAATGGCGGCCGCGCTGTTCGCGCCTGGCCTCATGGAACGGACGCACCAGTAGCAGGCTCGGCAGCAGATACCATAACCAACTGATATTGAACTGTGACCAGCCGTAGGCGGCGAGTATTTCCTCGCCTGTCGACTCCAGCAGACCGTAGTCCAGGCTCCAGCTTGGCAACAGGGCAAACGCCAGCCAGCCAAGCAAAACCCAAAGAAATATCGCATCCCGTTTTTTCACAGGATGGAGTGCAAGTGTGTGTGACATAGCGGTTCCGGTATTCCAGGCCGGATGCGGTATTTACGCCGCACCCGGCAAATGATCGCCGATGTAGGTTTATTTACCCATCTTCACTTCGCTGACCCACTTATTGATCAACGCTTTACGCACGTCGGTCGAGCCGTACTTATCCATGTCGTAATTGATAAGTTTCAGGTCGTCGAGCTTCAGCGAGTTAGGAGACGTCTCGGCGGTGGTGTTGGTCAGGATCTGATAGGACTTACCTTTCTTCCACGCCAGTTCCTGGGCATCTTTTGACAGTACCCAGTCAACGAACAGTTTGGCGTTATCGAGGTTGCGCGCGCCTTTCAGAATGCTAACGCCGCCGATCTCATAGCCAGTACCTTCGCACGGTGAAATTAGCTCCAGCGGTGCGCCCTGTTCTTTTTCCAGCGAGTAGTCGTGCAGGAAGCCAATGCCAATCGCCGTTTCGCCACGAGCGGCGTTACGCGCTGGGGCAATGCCTGATTTAGTGTATTGAGAGACGTTGGCGTTGAGCTGTTTCAGGTAGTCAAAGGCCTGATCTTCACCCCACAACTGGGCAAAAGTCGCCAGCGCGGTATAGGCGGTACCGGAGCTTTGCGGGTCAGCAATCTGGATTTCACCTTTGTATTCCGGTTTGGTCAGATCCTTCCAGCATTTTGGCACCGGCAGGTTTTTCTCTTTCAGGCGCTGGGTATTGACGCCAAAGCCCAGAATACCGACGTAAACCGCCGAGGAGAGATTGCCTTTCACCTTCGCGGGATCGCGGAATTTCTCCATGATCTGTTCGAGATTGGGTGATTTATACGGCTGCAGCAGGCCCATTTCCCCGGCCTGGGACTGCGGATCCAGCGTACCGCCGTACCAGACATCCGCCTGCGGATTTTTCTTCTCGGCATCCACTTTCGCCAGCGTACTGCCCGAGCCGTTGCGAATGAATGAGGTTTTCACATCATATTTTTCACCGAAGGCTTTGGTTTCGGTTTCGCACATCTCGTTAGTGGCGCTGCAATACACCACCAGACGGCCCTGCGCCTGAGCTGCATTGCTGAAGGCTGCCAGCGTCAGAGCGGAGGCAATTAGTGTAGAGGTAAGCGTCAGTTTCATTGTTTTATCCTTTGACTGAGAGAAGGGGTAATGCCTGCAATGAGCAGTGGCATCAGCAATAAACCCATAAAGACAGCGGCGACCGAGAGCAAACTGAACATTCCCGACCAGCCGTAGTGTTCTATGACCAGCGACAGCGGCCAACCCGCCAGCGCGGCCCCCAGATAGGCGAACAGCCCGAGAAAACCGGTAATTGAACCTGCTGCCGCTTTGTGTCCGCACTCCACTGCCGCGAGGCCAATCAGCATCTGTGGGCCAAACACAAAAAAGCCCACCGTAAAGAAACACATTGCCAGTAGCGCGTAGTGGTGCACCGGCGCCAGCCACAGCGCGGCGACGGAGACCATCAGCCCCAGCGTGAACAGCAAAATCATCGGCGCACGCTGACCGCTGAACAGCAGATCCGATCCCCATCCGGCAAACAGCGCCCCCAGCAAACCGCCAACTTCAAACAGCATCACCGTGGCATTGGCGCTGAGCAGATTCACGCCGTGGCTTTCCGTCAGCCAGATGTTGCCCCAGTCGTTGAGCGCAATGCGGATCAAATAGACCAATACATACGACACGCCGAGCAGCCAGATCATCGGGTTTTTCAGCATGGTGGTACGTAACATTTGCCACAGCCCCATCGGCGGACTTTGCTGTTCCTGACGCAGCTCCAGCGGGTCATGCCGCCATTCCCCAACCGTCGGTAATCCCTCTTCCCGGGGCGTGCCTTTCAGTTGCAGAGTGAGCCAAATGCCTAACGCCATGCTGATAATCCCCGGTGCCAGCATCGCTGCCTGCCAGCCCCACCAGTGGGCGGCAAAGGCGCTAATCAGCGGGATAACTGCCCCACCAATGTTGATCGACATATTCCAGCAGCCCCACCAGAATCCGCGTTCGTTGCGCGAGTACCAGTGGGTCAGTAGTCGGGCGCAGGGCGGCCAGCCCCAGCCCTGAAAAAATCCGTTCAGCGTCCAGACCACCAGCAGTAGCGTCAGCGATTCACCAAAGGCGAACAGCACATTCAAAACACCGGTGGCGAAAAGGCCAATGCCCATAAATGCGCGTTGTCCGTGGCTGTCGTGCCACAGGCCGGCGGTAAATTTCGACAGACCATAGGTCAGGTAAAACAGCGACCCCAACAGACCGATATCGCCTTTATCCAGACCGAGGTCCGTTTGTAGCGCCGGGAGGACGTAGTTAACGCTTTTGCGCGTCAGATAAAACGCTGCGTAACCAATGACCATACACATCAGCAGCCGAGGGCGTAGCGCCCGGTATTGTTGGTCTGTTTCGCTGGCTGGACGTGCGTGCATGGCTGTCTCCGTTTGTGCTGACTATAGGAAAGTGAAAGCAAAAGAGGATGAGAGAAAGTCCAGAGTGGCTAAGACTTTTTCCTGGTTAGCGGCTGATTTGTTGCAAATTTGTGGGCAGGTTAACAATTACCCGCGTGCCGCCGTTTGATTCGAGCGTCAGTTCGCCGCCAAGAGCGCTGACCCGCTCACGCATTCCCTGGATACCGAAACCGGGAATTTTTTCCGGCAGAATACCCACGCCGTTGTCAGCGACGTCCAGAAACAAGCTATGTTCCTGCTGGCGCAGCGTAATCGACACATCGCTGGCATCGGCATGTTTACAGACGTTATTGAGTAACTCCTGCAACAGACGATACAGCGTGAAGCGCACCGTTTCGTTTTCTGGCGTATTCTCTAGCTGATAATCAAAGCGACAGCGAATGCCCCGTTCAGCAAAAGCAAATTCATTCACCAGATGATGTAGTGCATCTTTAAAAGACAGTTCATCGAGCGCGGGTGGACGCAGCTGGCGCAGCAGCTGGCGGGTGGAGTGGTGAATACGCCGGGCCAGGTCGTTGATCTGATTTGCCGCTTCAAGCGTTTGCTCGCGACCCGGTGCGCGTTTGACCAGTTGTGATTGAATTTGAATGGCGGTGATGTTCTGACCAATTTCGTCGTGCAGTTCCCGCGCCAGGCTTTTGCGCGTGTTTTCTTCGGTGCGGATCAGCTGTTCGGTCAGCGCGCGACGCGCCGCCAGTTCAGTTTCCAGACGCTGGCGATAATGGTGCAGGTTTTGCGCCAGATGCTGCTGGCGGCTGATGGCGATCCCCAGCCCTATGCCGAGCAGCGCCTGGGTGGCGAGGAAAATCTCCAGCTCCAGTAAATTACTGAACCCGACGCCGATTTGCCGGGCGATGGTGATCATCATACTGCCGAGCAATCCGGACAACACGCCGCCCTGCCAGCCAAATTTCCACGCCATCACCACGTTCGGTAAGAACACCACGATCAGCAACAGGCGCTCGATCTCCGGCGACAACACCATTTGGGTGCCGATGCCAATAATAAAAAACAGGCTGCACCAGATGATAAGCGAGGTGCGCAGCGGGGGATTGGTGGTATCCAATCCGAGCAAATGATAGCGGTGCTGCTGGCGCAAAAATTCATAGATCAGATAGACAAACGGCGTCAGCAGCACGCCGCCGGTAAACGACGCCAGGCCAATTAACGTTGCCGGACTTTGGATAAACGGTGAAAGCAGGGCGGTATTGAGCAATGAGGTGAGCGTCACTGCGGCCAGCAGCAGCGTTAAGCGCTGCCAGTAAAGGGGGAAGCGGTGCCAGTATGACTGGCCGATGCTCGCCGGAATCAGGCTAATTAACGGCGCGGCCAGCAGGATATAGCCATTCAATAATTGCTCACTGTGCAGCCAGAACAACATCAGCACCGGCGGCAATACCAGCGCGGGCCAGTAACGGCGAGAAAGCAGGATGAGCAGCGCGAGATAGACGCCGTGTGGCAGGAACAGCGCCGCCTGCTGGCCGTTGTGGGTCAGGTAAAACCCCAGCGTCCACAGCATCAACCAGCCCGATCCCCAGGCCAGCAGAATAAACAGAGAAATAACCCAATGCCGAAGGCTACGCGACATTAATGCCCCGTTAATAGCTGGTGGTCGAGGGCAAAATGCACCAGATCGATGGTGCTGTGGCATTGCAGTTTGCCCAGCACGTTCGCCCGATGAACGTGCACCGTCTTGTGGCTGAGGTCGAGCTTGAAGGCGATCTCTTTTACGCTGTCGCCTTTGACCAACAGCTCAAACACTTCGCGCTCGCGTGGGGTCAGTACTTCCAGTACCTGCGCGGGCTGTTCGCCGCCGCGTAGCGCCCGCAGCGCATCGGCGCACAGGTAATGCCCGCCCATACCGACCGATCGTACCGCCTGCACCAGCTCCTCTGGTCCGCAGCGTTTGGTCAGGTAGCCACTGGCGCCGGCATCCAGCGCACTTTGCACAAACGTGGGTGAGTCATAGATGCTGAGAATGATGGCGCGAAAACCGGGCTTCTGTGCCCGCAGTCGTTTTAACAGGCTCAGACCATTTTCATCCGGCATGGCGATATCCATCACCGCAACGTTGACGTCATCATGCAGAAGTGCAGGCCAGGCCTCCGCTGCGCTGCTGTACTGACCGGTAACGTTGAGATCGTCTTCGAGACTGAGTAATTGCGCAAAGCCGGAACGCACCACCACATGGTCATCCACCAGCACAACATGAATCATGATTTTACTCTCTTGCCTGATAATGGCGTCTATGATGCCGGTCAGCGCCGCGCTGGCAATCATCCAGGTGTAGTTATGTAACGAATGTAACAAAATCGCAATAATTTGCCGGGTGCTGTAGGCCTGATGGCGCTGCGCTTATCAGGCCTACGAATTCCATCTGTAATGAGCAAAATCACTAACTATTGCCGCTTTTTTTCTAAAAACGCTTTGTTCTTAGCCAGAATTTTTAATTCCTTTATCAAATTGTGCCGCAACGAAATACTGCCTCCATAACAAGACAGGGGAGCAGACAATCATGGCTATTTCATCGCGTAACGCACTTCTCGGTGCACTGGCATTCATCGCATTTCAGGCGCAGGCGGTGAACGTAACCGTCGCTTATCAGACCTCCGCCGAACCCGCCAAAGTGGCGCAGGCGGATAATACTTTTGCCAAAGAGAGCGGCGCTACCGTTGACTGGCGCAAATTCGACAGCGGCGCGAGCATCGTCCGGGCGCTGGCCTCCGGCGACGTGCAGATCGGTAATCTTGGCTCCAGCCCGCTGGCGGTCGCCGCCAGTCAGCAAGTACCCATTGAAGTTTTTCTGCTGGCGTCAAAGCTTGGTAACTCCGAGGCACTAGTGGTGAAGAAAAACATCAGTAAACCGCAAGATTTGATTGGCAAACGCATTGCGGTGCCGTTTATCTCCACCACCCATTACAGCCTGCTGGCGGCGTTGAAACACTGGGGGATTAAACCCGGTCAGGTGGAGATTGTGAACCTGCAACCACCTGCGATTATTGCCGCATGGCAGCGCGGGGATATTGACGGCGCGTACGTCTGGGCTCCTGCGGTCAATGCACTGGAAAAAGACGGCAAGGTGTTAACCGACTCATCGCAGGTTGGTGAGTGGGGCGCACCGACGCTGGACGTGTGGGTGGTACGCAAAGATTTTGCAGAGAAGCATCCTGAGGTGGTGAAAGCCTTTGCCAAAAGCGCTATCGATGCGCAGCAACCTTATATCGCTAATCCCGATGAGTGGCTGAAGCAGCCGGAGAATATCAGCAAATTGTCGCGTTTAAGTGGCGTGCCGGAAGCGGATGTGCCGGGACTGGTGAAAGGTAACACTTACCTGACGCCGCAACAGCAGACTGCCGAACTGACCGGACCGGTGAACAAAGCCATTATCGACACCGCGCAGTTCCTCAAAGAGCAGGGCAAAGTCCCCGCTGTTGCGACGGATTACAGCCAGTATGTGACCGATCGCTTCGTGCAATAAATAAGGAGGCGCTGATGCTGCAAATCTCTCATCTTGCCGCCAGCTACGGTGGAAAACCGGCGCTGGAGGATATCAACCTGGCGCTCGATAGCGGTGAGCTGCTGGTGGTACTCGGACCTTCCGGTTGCGGGAAAACCACATTGTTAAATCTGATTGCCGGATTTGTGCCGTATCAGCATGGCAGCATCATGCTGGCGGGTAACAGGGTTGATGGTCCGGGGGCAGATCGCGGGGTCGTATTCCAGAATGAAGGTCTGCTGCCCTGGCGTAACGTGCAGGCCAACGTGGCTTTTGGTCTGCAGCTGGCGGGGGTGGATAAACCACAGCGTCAGCGTATTGCCCTGGAGATGTTGCAGAAAGTCGGGCTGGAGGACGCGGGAAAACGCTTTATCTGGCAGCTTTCCGGTGGACAGCGGCAGCGCGTCGGCATTGCGCGGGCGCTGGCGGCCAATCCACAGTTGTTGTTGCTGGATGAACCTTTTGGCGCGCTCGACGCCTTTACTCGTGAGCAGATGCAAACCCTGCTGCTGAAGCTGTGGCATGAGACTGGCAAACAGGTGCTGTTGATTACGCACGATATTGAAGAAGCGGTGTTTATGGCGACAGAGCTGGTATTGCTGTCGCCAGGCCCAGGCCGGGTACTGGAGCGTCTGCCGCTGAATTTCGCCCGTCGCTTTGTGGCTGGAGAGTCGAGTCGCAGCATTAAGTCCGATCCGCAGTTTATCGCCATGCGCGAGTACGTGTTAGGTCGAGTCTTTGAACAACGGGAGGCATTTTCATGAGCGTGGTGATTAATGATAAACCCCGTCGCCAGCGCGCGCTCAACTGGCGCTGGCCGTTCTCGCGGCAGATTACCTTAAGCCTTGGTACGTTGGCCGTCATTTTGGCGTTGTGGTGGACGGTGGCGGCGCTGCAGTTAATCAGTCCGCTGTTTTTACCGCCACCGGGACAGGTTTTACAAAAGCTGATCGTTATTGCCGGTCCGCAGGGATTTATGGATGCCACCCTGTGGCAGCATCTGGCGGCGAGTCTGACACGTATTGTTATCGCGCTGCTGGCGGCGGTGCTGCTGGGCGTTCCGGTTGGAATCGCTATGGGGCTGAGTCCGACGATGCGCGGCATTCTCGATCCGATCATTGAGCTGTATCGTCCGGTTCCGCCCCTGGCCTATCTACCGCTGATGGTCATTTGGTTTGGCATTGGCGAAACCTCCAAGATCTTGCTTATCTATCTGGCGATTTTCGCCCCTGTAGCGATGTCGGCGCTGGCGGGAGTGAAAAGTGCGCAGCAGGTGAGAGTGCGCGCCGCGCAATCGCTGGGAGCCAGCCGTGCGCAGGTGCTGTGGTTTGTTATTTTGCCGGGGGCATTACCTGAGATCCTCACCGGATTACGGATCGGACTTGGGGGGGGCTGGTCGACGCTGGTGGCCGCAGAGCTGATTGCCGCCACGCGAGGCTTAGGATTTATGGTCCAGTCTGCCGGTGAGTTTCTGGCAACGGATGTGGTGCTGGCGGGGATCGCGGTGATTGCCGTTATCGCGTTTATTTTAGAACTGGGTCTGCGTGCGCTTCAGCGCCGTCTGACGCCCTGGCATGGAGAAGTACAATGAGTGAACGTCTGAGCATAACCCCGCTGGGGCCGTATATTGGCGCACAAATTTCTGGCGCGGATTTGGCGCGTCCGCTGAGCGATAATCAGTTTGAACAGCTTTATCATGCGGTATTGCGCCACCAGGTGGTGTTTCTGCGCGAGCAGGTGATTACGCCGCAACAACAGCGGGCGCTGGCGCTGCGTTTTGGCGATCTGCATATTCACCCGGTCTATCCGCATGCCGAAGGAGTAGAAGAAATTATCGTGCTGGATACCCATAACGATAATCCGCCGGATAACGACAACTGGCACACCGATGTCACCTTTATCGACACGCCGCCTGCCGGGGCGATTTTAGCGGCGAAAGAGCTGCCATCAACCGGGGGCGACACTCTGTGGACCAGTGGGATTGCCGCTTATGAAGCATTGTCTGAGCCGTTCCGTCAGTTGCTGAGTGGCCTGCGGGCAGAGCATGATTTCCGTAAATCATTTCAGGAATATAAATATCGCAAGACCCCAGAGGAGCACCTGCGCTGGCTGGAGGCCGTCGCTAAACATCCACCGTTGCTGCATCCGGTGGTGCGCACGCATCCGGTGGGCGGGAAGCAGGCGCTGTTCGTGAATGAAGGATTTACCACGCGAATTGTTGATGTCACGGAAAAAGAGAGCGAGGCGTTACTGAGCTTTTTGTTCGCGCATATCACCAAACCGGAGTTTCAGGTGCGCTGGCGCTGGCAGCCCAACGATGTGGCGATTTGGGATAATCGCGTGACGCAGCATTATGCGAATGCGGATTATCTGCCGCAGCGGCGCATTATGCATCGGGCAACGATTCTGGGAGATAAGCCGTTTTATCGGGCGTGATGATTACCGGAGACGCTTCACTTGCCGGGCCTACGACCTGTAGGCCCGGTTAGGCGTTATTAACGCAGAATTTTTTTCTCAGCCAGATCCAGTGCGAAGTAGCTGAAGATCAGATCCGCGCCAGCGCGTTTGATCGACCCTAAGCTTTCCAGCACCACTTTCTCTTCATCTATAGCCCCCGCCAGCGCCGCGAATTTAATCATCGCGTATTCACCGCTGACCTGATAAGCGCCAATCGGCAGCTCGGTGCGCTCGCGGATATCACGCAGAATATCGAGGTATGCGCCAGCCGGTTTGACCATCAGGCAGTCTGCGCCCTGGGCTTCATCCAGCAGCGATTCGCGAATCGCTTCCCGACGGTTCATCGGGTTCATCTGATAGGTTTTACGATCGCCTTTCAGCGCGGTGCCCGCGGCTTCACGGAATGGGCCGTAAAAAGATGAGGCAAACTTAGTGGAGTAGGACATGATAGCGGTATCGGTGAAGCCCGCGGCGTCCAGCGCCTGGCGAATCGCCTGTACCTGACCATCCATTGCGGCGGAAGGCGCGATGAAGTCCGCACCCGCTGCGGCGGCAACCACCGCCTGCTTGCCGAGGTTGGTAAGGGTTAAATCGTTATCCACGCCGTGATCGCATAACACGCCGCAGTGGCCGTGTGAGGTGTATTCGCAGAAGCAGGTGTCGGACATGACGATCATTTCCGGCACGGTCTGTTTGCAGGTACGCGACATGCGCGCCACCAGGCCGTCTTCTTTCCAGGCATCGCTACCGGTGTCATCCGTATGGTGGGAAATGCCGAAAGTCATCACCGAGCGGATGCCAGCATTAGCAATGCGTTCAATTTCGCGCGCCAGGTGCTTCTCTGGAATACGCATCACGCCTGGCATGGCGTCGATAGCTTTGTAATCGTCGAGTTCTTCTTCAACAAAGATCGGCAACACCAGGTCATTTAAGCTGAGTGTTGTCTCTTCAAACATAGCGCGCAGCGCGGGAGATTTGCGCAGGCGGCGAGGGCGTTGGATTAGGTCTGTCATGGTATGCCTGATGTTTGTGGAATCGAAGGCCGTAGTATACCCGAACCTGAGGGCGTGTGGTTTACGAAAGTTGGCGTTATATCTGGATTTCCTGTAACGAAGGGATGAATCATTAGCACAATTTATTCACAAGCATAGCAATTTATTTATATTCATTATTTTGTTTATTGTTTTTTTATTATTTTAAATATCTATGTGTTTGCTTTTATAGCGTGGCGTATAGATTTTGTTTATTTATTGGCTATATATTTGTTTGCGTTCTGATTCATTAGTGAATTGTATGGTTTGAATGTTGGTTAGCTTTTAATTGATTGAAAGTGTTGGTTTTTATATTTCTTAAATGGCGTAACTTGGATTTATTACGTTGTCCGTTTTCGGACAACGGGCAAAGAATAATTGAACCTTTCCTTAATGAAACCGCATAATCGTCCCTGCGAAACATAAAATGTTTTCTTTGCATTGATAATTGATGGATCAACTATATTACGTCCCTGAGGAGGGATGACAAATGCACACTTGGAAAAAGAAACTCGTAGTCTCACAATTAGCATTAGCCTGCACTCTGGCAATCACTTCTCAGGCGAATGCTTCTACTTACGATACCTGGACCTACTACGACAATCCAACTACGGCCCTGAACTGGGACAATATGGATGCAGCCGGAACTGTAGATGGTAACTACGTGAATTATAGTGGTTTTGTTTACTATAATAATGCGGCTGGTGATTTTGATCAGTCTTTTAACGGCGATACCGTTAACGGCACGATTTCTACCTATTATCTGAATCATGACTACACTGATGGCGCAGTGAATCAGCTGAATATCAGTAACTCTGTTATTCATGGTTCAATTACATCTATGTTGCCACGCGGTTACTACGATCGTTTTGATCAATTAGATCATGACGATTTAATTGAATTCTATTCGTTCGACAATGGTACCGCTGTTGACGGAAACTGGTATGACGGTGATATTTTTACTCTGAATATTGCTAATTCCACCATTGATGATGACTATGAAGCGTTGTATTTCACCGATTCTTATTTATCTGGTGATGTGACTAAATACACCAATGAAACGTTTGATACCAGCGAAGGTGTTGCAGTTAATCTTGATGTAGAAAGCAATATCAATATTTCCAACAACTCACGTGTTGCTGGCATTGCTCTGTCTCAAGGGAATACTTACAACAACACCTATACGACGGAATCCCATACCTGGGATAACAACATCAACGTCTACAACTCAACTGTAACTTCTGGCTCAGATTACATTCTGGAATCGAATACTGCTTTCTTTGGTAATTCCGATGAGCCAAGTGATTACACTGGTCCGGGCGATGTTGCATTGTCTTTCACCGATAGCTCTTCTTCAGACTATGCAATGAAAAACAATGTGTACTTCAGCGACTCAACGCTGATTGGTGATGTTGCATTTACCAGTAACTGGAATGCCAATTTTGACACTATTGGTCATGATTCCAACGGTGATGGTGTGGCGGATACCAACCTTGGTTGGGCTGACGATAGCCTGAATGTTGATGAACTGAACCTGACTCTTGATAATGGTAGTAAGTGGGTAGGCCAGGCTACTTTCGATGCTAAGACTATCTACCCAGCAAATATGTTTGATGTTGCAACCAATAGTCTGACTCCGGGTGGAACCGCTGAAGCCAATGGTTGGGGACGTGTTGTTGATAATAAAGTCTTCCAGAGCGGTGTGTTTAACGTAGCACTGAACAACGGTTCTGAGTGGGATACCGTTGGGGATTCATTAGTTGATACTCTGGCTGTGAACAATGGTTCTCAGGTTAATGTCTCTGATTCAATGCTGACTTCAGATACTATTGATTTAACTAATAGCTCTTCATTGAATATTGGTGAAGGTGGTCGAGTTGATACAGATCATCTGACAATTAACAGCTATAGTACTGTTAATTTGACCGAGTCGACTGGATGGGCGACGGGTTCTAACCTGTATGCCAATACCATCACTGTAACGAATGGTGGTGTGTTGGATGTTAATGTTGATCAATTTGATACTGAAGTATTCAACACCGATAAACTGGAACTGACCAGCGGCAATTATGCTGATAACAGCAACCATGTTGTTTCTGGTGTATTCAACATCCACAGCAGCGACTATGTTCTGAATGCCGATCTGGTGAACGATCGTACCTGGGATACCACTCAGGCTAACTACGGTTACGGTACTATCGCAATGAACTCTGACGGTCACCTGACCGTTAACGGTAACGGCGATATCAACAATGGCGACGAACTGGATAACAGCTCTGTTGACAACGTTGTTGCGGCATCCGGTAACTACAAAGTGCGTGTCGACAATGCGACCGGCGCTGGCTCCGTTGCTGATTACAAAGGCAAAGAGCTGATCTACGTTAACGATGTGAATACCACTGCCACCTTCTCTGCAGCCAACAAAGCTGACCTCGGTGCTTACACCTATCAGGCACAGCAGCAGGGTAACACCGTTGTTCTGCAGCAGATGGAACTGACAGACTACGCGAACATGGCGCTGAGCATCCCGTCTGCTAACACCAATATCTGGAACCTGGAACAAGACACCGTTGGTACTCGTCTGACTAACGCACGTCATGGTCTGGTTGATAACGGTGGCGCATGGGTAAGCTACTTCGGTGGTAGCTTCGATGCAGATAACGGCACCATTAACTACGATCAGGATGTTAACGGCATCATGGTTGGTGTTGATTCCAAAATTGATGGTAACAATGCTAAGTGGATTGTCGGTGCTGCAGCAGGCTTCGCGAAAGGTGATATGAGCGACCGTACCGGTCAGGTGGATCAGGATAGCCAGACTGCCTACATCTACTCTTCTGCTCGCTTTGACAACAACATCTTTGTTGACGGTAACTTAAGCTACTCCCACTTCAACAACGATCTGTCTGCTAACATGAGCAACGGTCAGTATGTTGATGGCAGCACCTCTTCTGATGCCTGGGGCTTTGGCTTGAAACTGGGTTATGACCTGAAGCTGGGTGACGCAGGCTACGTAACGCCATACGGCAGCGTATCCGGTCTGTTCCAGTCTGGTGATGATTATAAGCTGAGCAACGACATGAAAGTTGACGGTCAGTCTTATGACAGCATGCGCTATGAACTCGGTGTAGATGCAGGTTATACCTTCGCCTACAGCGAAGATCAGGCGCTGACCCCGTACTTCAAACTGGCCTACGTTTACGACGACTCTAACAACGATTCTGACGTAAACGGCGATTCTATCGACAACGGTGTAGAAGGTTCTGCGGTACGTGTTGGATTGGGTACTCAGTTCAGCTTTACCAAAAACTTCAGCGCCTACACCGATGCTAACTACCTCGGTGGTGGTGATGTAGATCAAGACTGGTCTGCAAATGTTGGCGTTAAATATACCTGGTAAGACATCTCTCGTTGTTAAAGAAAAGATAATCTAACTCAGAAAAATGCCCGTCACGGATTTGACGGGCATTTATTGCAAGGAATGCTCAGATGTTGTCTGCAAATAAACCGCTTGTGGAATTTGGTAAGCTTGATAAATGTTTGTCGAAATATGGCAAACACTTTGAGTGTGATAACGATAAAGAAATAATTTATTCCAGTGATATAAACAGTGACGATACCTTTATCATTTTAAATGGTGTAATTTCCCTGAGGCGAGGGGAGAATGTGCTGGTCGGTATTGCACAGGCGCCATTTATTATGGGGCTTTCAGATGGCGTGATGAAAACAGATATACAATACAGATTAATCACGGAAAGCGATTGTACGGGATACCATCTACCTGCCTCACAAACAATTAATATAATTGAAGAGTGCCAGCTTTGGCGTGAAGCTTTTTGTTGGTTGGCATGGCAAAATTCCATGCTTGAATTGCGAGATCTGCAGTTGATCGGCAATAACTCCTACGATCAGATTCGCGCGACGCTGATATCCATGATGAAATGGGACGACGTACTGCGTTCGCGTATCGGCGTCATGAACTATATTCACCAACGCACGCGAATTTCCCGCTCGGTTGTCGCTGAGGTTCTCGCGGCTTTGCGTAAAGGTGGTTACATTGAAATGAATAAAGGCAAACTGGTGAGCATTAACCGTTTGCCTTTTGAGTATTAACTCAGGATGCGGGAATAACCTGCGGTTTGTTCCCGCTCAACTCTGCAACCAGATCGTTGATACCGTCACTCATATTGGTAAAACGGGTTAGCGGAGAACGGGTCACCACGATAAACGCCCCGACGTTTTGTTGTGGGATCATCGCCATATAGGTGATGAAACCTCCACCGCCGCCGGTTTTTTGAATAATTCCCGGTCGGCCATTCTTCGGCGCCATGTAGACCCAGCCCAAACCAAGCGCATCGGCTCTGCCTGGAACATCCATTCCCACCACTTTAGTTAACTGCGTACGCTGATAAATCAGCGTCTGCATCCGGTCGGCCTGCTGGCTACGATGATAAAAGTCAGAAGAGAGATACTGCTGCATCCAGCGCATCATATCGCCGGGCGTAGAATAGACACCGCCGCTGCCCATTGCCGCCAGCGTATTGTTACAGGGGCTGGCGCCTTTTTCCGCGACCATCAGGCGTCGGCATTGATCGGGGGACGGGGTAAAGGTGGTGTCTTTCATCCCCAGCGGACGGGTGATTTTTTCTTCAAACAGCTGCGGATAAGGCTTACCAGAGGCCGCTCCCAGCGCATCGGCCAGCAGGTCAAACGCCAGGTTGGAATAAGATGCCTGTGAACCCGGTGCGGCTTTCAACGTGGCAGTAGAGAGATAGCTCCAGCGCTGCTCGCGGGTTGGCCAGACAAACACCGGGCGCTTTGCCGCGCCGCCAGGCTGCTCGCGCGGCAGCGCGCTGGTATGCGTCGCCAGATTCACAAGCGTAATCGGCGTGCCCTGATAAGTCGGCACGCGTGCACCTGGAGGTGCATATTTACTCAATGGATCGTTGAGTTTGACCGTGCCCTGATCGAGCAATTTCACCAGCATTTCGCTGGTCATTAATTTAGTGATTGAGGCAATTCGAATCACGGAATCAAGCTGTGGATGGACGTTGTTACCGGGACGCGTTTCGCCAAAGCTGCGAAATACGCGCTGATTACCATCAATCACCACGAGCGCCATCCCCGTAGCACCACTGCCGTAAAATATATGGTCGGCATAACGATCGACGATATCGGAGGCGAAAACCGGATCGGTTATAGGCTGTGCCGCCTGGACTGATGTCAATGACGCCGCACACAGCGCGGCAGAAAAAAGCAGACTACGTTTCAACGGTGGTGTCCATGAGTTAGAGAAAGTGAAAAAGGATGTCGTGCGTATGCGTATTTATACTACTCATCGGCGTATTGCAAAGCGCTTATCAACCAATGATAGTGGGAAAAACGTAACGATGAGTAAACGTAGGAGTTTCCTGGATTGCGGATGTTCGCTTTTGTGATCTTACGCTGTGATAATCTGCACATACTGGAACGTTGTCGAGTGTGAAAACCACAGAAACAATTCTTCATAACCGAGGTGCGAACTAAGTGCCTCGGTTTTGGTCACAATTGTCGGTTTCAGCTTGTGTTTTTGGGCGTAAGCCGTCTGGCCTCCGCACTCCACGGTGGCAAATGCACAGCAGTCGTCATAACGATAAGAAGTTAGCAGGAGAGCACTATGTTTAAGTCTTTTTTCCCAAAGCCGGGGCCGTTCTTTATTTCGGCATTTATTTGGGCACTTGTCGCCGTTGTATTCTGGCAAGCAGGTGGGGGAGCCTGGGTTGCACATATTACCGGAGCGTCGGGAGACGTACCTATTAGCGCAGCGCGTTTCTGGTCGTTGGATTATCTGATTTTTTATGCGTACTACATTCTTTGTGTCGGGGTGTTCGCGCTGTTCTGGTTTCTCTACAGCCCACACCGCTGGCAGTACTGGTCTATTCTGGGCACATCGCTGATTATTTTTGTGACCTGGTTTCTGGTTGAAGTCGGCGTCGCTGTCAACGCCTGGTACGCGCCATTTTATGACCTAATTCAAACTGCGCTCAGCACACCACACAAGGTGAAGATTGAGCAGTTCTATCATGAGGTTGGCATTTTTCTCGGCATTGCGCTGATAGCCGTGGTCATTGGCGTGATGAACAACTTCTTCGTCAGCCACTACGTATTCCGCTGGCGTACCGCGATGAACGAACACTATATGGCGCACTGGCAGCATTTGCGTCACATCGAAGGCGCAGCGCAGCGTGTGCAGGAAGACACCATGCGTTTTGCTTCTACGCTGGAAGATATGGGCGTCAGCTTTATCAACGCGATTATGACGCTGATTGCCTTCCTGCCTGTACTGGTTACGCTCTCTGCCCATGTTCCTGACCTGCCGATTGTTGGACATGTGCCTTATGGCCTGGTGATTGCCGCGATTGTCTGGTCGCTGATGGGAACCGGTTTGCTGGCCGTGGTCGGGATAAAACTTCCAGGGCTGGAGTTTAAAAACCAGCGCGTGGAAGCGGCCTATCGTAAAGAACTGGTCTATGGCGAAGATGATGGCAACCGTGCGACGCCACCGACGGTGCGTGAACTGTTTCATGCGGTACGCCAAAATTACTTCCGTCTCTATTTTCACTATATGTACTTCAATATCGCCCGTATTCTTTACCTGCAGGTTGATAACGTTTTCGGTTTGTTCCTGCTGTTTCCGTCGATTGTTGCCGGTACGATTACGCTCGGCCTGATGACGCAAATCACCAACGTGTTTGGCCAGGTGCGCGGCTCGTTCCAGTATCTGATTAACTCCTGGACAACGTTAGTGGAACTGATGTCTATTTATAAGCGTCTGCGCAGCTTTGAACGAGAGCTTGATGGTCAGGATATTCAGGAAGTTACCCATACACTGAGTTAATAATAAGGAGATGTTATGTCGACGGTTTCCCGTCTTTACCCCTTGTCTGGTCTTGCTGCACTGGTGCTGGTGGGATGTAGTAGCCAACCCGCGCAGCCGCTAAAAAAGGGGGAGAAAGCCGTCGATGTGGCGAGCGTGGTGCGTCAGAAAATGCCCGCCAGCGTGAAAGACCGGGACGCATGGGCGCAGGATTTGGCAAAGACTTTTGAAAGCCAGAAGCTGGCGCCGACGGTTGAAAACATCTGTTCGGTGCTGGCGGTCGCGCAACAGGAGTCAAATTACCAGGCGGATCCAGCCGTGCCGAACTTAAGTAAAATCGCCTGGAAAGAGATCGATCGTCGTGCCGAGCGTATGCACATCCCGCTATTTGTGGTGCATACCGCGCTGAAGATTAACTCGCCAACGGGGAAAAGCTACAGCGAGCGCCTGGATACGGTGAAAACCGAAAAACAGCTTAGCGCGATCTTTGATGATTTTATCAACATGGTACCGATGGGGCAGACGTTATTTGGTTCGCTTAATCCGGTGCATACCGGTGGGCCGATGCAGGTTAGCATCGCCTTTGCTGAGCAGCATGCCAGCGGCTACCCGTGGAAAATGGCGGGAACCGTGCGCCAGGAAGTATTTAGCCGCCGCGGTGGGCTGTGGTTCGGTACGTATCATCTGCTTAACTACCCGGCGAATTACAGTGCGCCAATTTTCCGCTTCGCCGATTTCAATGCCGGGTGGTATGCCAGCCGCAATGCAGCTTTCCAGAATGCGGTCAGTAAAGCCAGCGGCGTGAAGCTGGCGATGGACGGTGATTTAATTCTCTATGGCAGCAGCGAGCCGGGCAAAACGGAGCTGGCGGTACGTAAACTGGCCGGGAAGCTGGACATGAGCGAGAGTGAGATCCGCCGTCAGCTGCAAAAAGGCGACAGCCTGGCCTTTGAAGAGACCGCGCTGTACGAGAAAGTCTATAAGCTGGCGGAAGCGAAGGCGGGGAAAACGCTTCCCCGTGAAATGCTGCCTGGCATTCAACTGGAAAGCCCGAAGATCACACGTAACCTGACTACCGCGTGGTTTGCTAAACGCGTGGACGATCGTCGGGCGAAATGTATGGGTCAGTCATCGTTATGATGACGGCGGCGCCAACGCGCGAATGCCGCGATGGCGCCAAGAATCAGGCTTCCGGCGAGAAAAGGGACCAGTCCAAAAAGGGTTCCGACGCCCAGGCCGATTTCAACTCGCGGGCGCCCTGTCTCTTGCATTTGCAACTGCATCAACTGCTCATAGATGCCGGGAGCGTGGGCCAACAGATTTAAAATCTGCGCGCCCGCCCAGAAGCAAAACAGCACAAATACGGCATACGCAATGTTGCCGGGCAGGGAGGAGGGATCCCGATGCTTGCCCTTAAACAGGGATTTTGAGAGCGTAAAATCAGCCATAAAGACCTCCGGAAATAACCTGCTTTTTTTGACGTAATGCCTGTAACTGAAAGTGAGTCTGACAGGTGATCGGCAATGTCAATATCAGAATGATGGTAATTTCAGGTAGAGATTATTCCTGGATTTCGGTTTTTTGCTTAGCATCACAATTACGCAACCTTAAGTGAAATTAATTTACATTTCAGAAATTCCGCACAGGCCACAGACGTGTATGAGGAAATGTGCGAGGATGCGTTTTCATGTTGTATATCCACCGGAGCCGTTATGAACCTGCCTGTTAAAATCCGCCGAGACTGGCACTATTATGCCTTCGCTATTGGGCTTATCTTTATTCTCAACGGCGTGGTGGGCTTACTCGGTTTTGAAGCGCAGGGGTGGCAAACCTATGCGGTAGGGCTGGTGACCTGGGTGATTAGCTTTTGGCTGGCCGGATTAATCATCCGTCGCCGCGTTGAAGATGATGAAGTAAAGGATGCCCAATAGCTATATCAGGCATCCTGGCGGGTTTACATACTGGTTTTCAGCGCGCTATCCGCAGCATGGCGTTCCAGCGCCAGTTCGATCAGGCGAGTGATCAAATCGGTATAGCCTAAACCGCTCGCCTGCCACAGCTTCGGATACATACTGATGTTGGTAAAGCCTGGCAGCGTGTTGATCTCATTGATCACAACGTCGTTTTCAGCAGTTAAGAAAACGTCCACGCGCGCCATGCCGGCACAGCCCAGTGTCTGGTAGGCCTGAATGGCGATTTCGCGGATCTTGTCGTTAATCTCTGGTGCAATTGCTGCCGGAACGACAACTGTGGCACCGTTATCGTCAATGTATTTAGTGTCGTAAGCGTAAAAATCGCTGTTCAGCACAATCTCTCCACAAGTACTGGCCTGCGGATGATCGTTGCCCAGTACCGCACATTCGATCTCGCGGCCTTTGATCCCTTGCTCCACCACGACTTTATGATCGAATTCAAATGCCAGCGCAACGGCCTGATCGTATTGGGCTTCGCTGGTTACTTTGCTGACGCCAACGGACGATCCCTGGTTGGCCGGTTTTACAAACAACGGCAGACCCAGGCGGGATTCCACTTCGCTAAAGCTGATGCTGTTGCGATTGGCGCGAGTGAGCGTAATAAATGGCGCGATGTTTAATCCGGCATCACGCAGCAGACGTTTGGTCACGTCTTTATCCATACAGGCCGCAGAACCCAGCACATCAGAACCTACGAACGGTAGGTTTGCCACGCGCAGCATGCCCTGCAGAGAGCCATCTTCACCCAGAGTGCCATGTACGATCGGGAAAATAACATCGACCGTCGGCAGCGGTTGACCGTTTTGTGCATCGATCAACTGGTGCGCTTGTTTACCCGGTACCTGCGCCAGGCTGGTCTCAGAAGGTCGCAACGCAATATGCGCCGGGTCGTCTGAATTGAGCAGATAATTACTGGCATCGCTGACGTGCCATTGCCCTTGTTTATCAATACCTAACAGCACAACGTCAAAGCGAGTCTTGTCGATGGCATCGACAATATTTTTTGCCGATTGCAATGACACTTCATGTTCCGCTGATTTACCACCAAATACGATTCCTACCCGCAACTTTGCCATCTTAAAAACCCATTCCATGAATGCAAAGCACATACATTACCACGACAAAACGCAGGTTTCCTCGGCTTCTGGCAGATTGTTTTGGCTGACGACAGGGGAATAGAACAGAACAAACAAGAGGCCCGCACGCGAAGCATAATCCCCTGCTTATATTATGGGTTTGATGTGAGCTGTATCACAAATATGATGAGCGGGAAGATAAAATACTAAACTGTGATTTATCGCACCTGTGGACCCTTATTCAGCTAAGTAATTTGTTAAGCTGCTCGCAGTTTTCAGCTACTTATCGTTATGAGTCCTTATGGAATCCTGGAGAGTTAACCTTATTTCCGTTTGGTTCGGGTGCTTTTTTACCGGACTGGCGATTAGCCAAATCTTGCCTTTTTTACCACTCTATATCTCCCAACTGGGCGTGACCTCGCATGAAGCGCTCTCAATGTGGTCCGGATTAACGTTCAGCGTCACCTTCCTGATTTCAGCTATTGTCTCTCCAATGTGGGGCAGTTTAGCCGACCGCAAAGGACGCAAGCTAATGCTGCTGCGGGCCTCACTGGGTATGGCCATTGCGATTTTGCTACAGGCATTTGCTACTAACGTCTGGCAGCTTTTTCTGCTGCGCGGGGTGATGGGGTTAACCTCCGGTTATATTCCTAATGCGATGGCGCTGGTCGCGTCACAGGTTCCGCGTGAACGCAGCGGCTGGGCGCTGAGTACGCTGTCGACGGCGCAAATTAGCGGTGTCATTGGTGGACCGTTAATGGGGGGCTTTATTGCCGATCACGTTGGCTTACGGGCGGTATTCTGTATTACCGCCGCTTTGCTGGTGGTGAGTTTTCTGGTCACACTGTTTTTGATCAAAGAGGGCGTTCGTCCGACGATTAAAAAAAGCGAACGTCTGAGTGGGAAGGCCGTATTTGCCTCGCTTTCACATCCGGCGCTGGTGATCAGCCTGTTTTTTACCACCATGGTGATTCAACTTTGTAACGGTTCAATTGGGCCAATTCTGGCGCTGTTTATTAAATCAATGGTCCCAGATAGTTCGAATATTGCCTTTCTCAGCGGGCTGATAGCCTCAGTACCGGGCATTTCTGCTCTGATTTCCGCGCCTCGACTTGGTAAATTAGGCGACCGTATTGGTACTGAGCGGATTTTAATGGCGACGTTAATCTTCGCGGTGGTGCTGTTTTTCGCTATGTCGTGGGTCACCACGCCGTTGCAGTTGGGAGTTCTCCGTTTTCTGCTTGGCTTTGCCGACGGTGCGATGTTGCCGGCGGTGCAGACGCTGTTACTGAAATACTCCAGCGACCAGATAACCGGGCGCATCTTTGGTTATAACCAGTCATTTATGTATCTCGGCAACGTCGCCGGGCCATTAATGGGGGCGACGGTTTCGGCAATGGCGGGGTTCCGTTGGGTGTTCATTGCTACAGCAAGCATTGTGCTTATCAATATCTGGCAATTGGCTATTGCGTTGCGACGTCGGCGCGGGGGGCGTTGAGCTCCTGATTAACAACGCTGCCTGTCAGCGTTGTTAATCCATAATTGTGTATTGTATATTTATGTGATTATTAATTTTCTTACCTTTTTATATTGAATCATTCTGCGTCAAGACGCATTTACCCTTATTTTGTGTTGTGATTGTTTTCGCAAATCGTTTTATTACTTATAAAAATACAACTTTCATCCTCTAGGCAGTCGTGAGCCTTAATGATAACGTGACCCATATTTTGTTAAGGGAATAGGCAAATGAAAAACCTCGTCACTGAGTTGTTACTTAAACTCGCGCAAAAAGAAGAAGAGTCGCAAGATCTGGCGGTACAGGTCGAAACGTTAGAGCGGGTAATCATCGAAATGCTGCGCAATATGGCGTGGAACGATCGGCAAATATTTATTCGTCAAATTGAGGGGGCGCTGGCTGATGTAAACCGCATGCCCGCGTTTCTGACGAACATACATAACGCTTGCGAGATCGTACCAAAAGCGTTTTGAACCATCTGTGGCGGGGCACCCACAAATTATCATAAAAGTGTCACATCAAATACTTATAGTCGCTTTGTTTTAATTTTACCGTATTTATACATGGAGAATATAAAGTGAAACAAAGCGCACTCGCTATTGCCCTGTTACCTTTGCTGTTTACCCCGGTTATTAATGCAGAAACATCTACTGTAGCGGTTTTGGATAATCGTGCCGCTCAAGGTGATATCTCCACGCCGGGTGGCGCTCGCCGATTGTCTGCCGACCAAACCGCGGCTCTGCGCGAATCGCTGAGCGACAAACCGGCCAAAAATATTATTTTACTGATTGGCGATGGGATGGGTGATTCCGAAATAACGGCAGCGCGAAATTATGCTGAAGGCGCGGGCGGCTTTTTTAAAGGTATTGATGCTTTACCGTTGACCGGACAATACACACATTATGCGTTGGATAAGAAAACCGGCAAGCCCGATTATGTGACAGATTCTGCAGCATCGGCGACGGCGTGGACGACCGGTGTTAAAACTTACAATGGTGCTCTGGGCGTTGATATTCATGAGAAAGATCACGCTACTATTCTGGAAATGGCCAAAGCGGCGGGTCTGGCGACAGGTAACGTTTCCACGGCTGAATTGCAGGATGCCACGCCTGCCGCACTGGTTGCCCATGTCACTTCGCGTAAATGCTATGGCCCGAGCGTGACGGCTGAAAAATGCCCGACGAACGCGCTGGAAAAAGGCGGTAAAGGGTCGATTACCGAACAATTATTAAAGGCCCGTGCGGATGTTACGTTAGGTGGCGGGGCAAAAACTTTTACTGAAACAGCTACGGCAGGTGAGTGGCAGGGTAAAACGCTGCGTGAACAAGCACAGGCCCGTGGTTACCAGATGGTGAGTGATACCGCGACGCTGGCGGCGATTACCGAAGCGAATCAGGATAAACCGCTGTTGGGTCTGTTCTCTGACGGTAATATGCCAGTGCGTTGGGAAGGCCCGAAAGCGTCTTATCACGGAAATCTGGATAAGCCGGTAGTGACCTGCACGCCAAATCCAAAACGTAACGACAGCGTGCCGACTCTGGCACAGATGACGGATAAAGCGATTGAGCTGTTAAGCAAAAATGAGAAAGGCTTCTTCCTGCAAGTGGAAGGCGCGTCAATCGACAAACAAGATCACGCCGCTAACCCGTGTGGACAAATTGGTGAAACTGTCGATCTGGATGAAGCGGTGCAGCGTGCGCTTGCTTTTGCGAAGAAAGATGGCAACACCCTGGTCGTGGTAACCGCTGACCACGCGCATGCCAGCCAGATAGTCGCACCGGATACTAAAGCACCCGGTTTAACGCAAGCGCTGAACACCAAAGATGGTGCGGTGATGGTCATTAGCTATGGCAACTCTGAAGAAGAGTCCCAGGAGCACACCGGCAGCCAACTGCGTATTGCAGCCTATGGCCCTCATGCGGCGAATGTGGTTGGCCTGACCGATCAAACCGACCTGTTCTACACCATGAAAGCGGCGTTAGGACTGAAATAACCCGACGCCCGGCGGCAATACTTTTGCCGTCGGGTGGTATTTTTATCGTTAGCAGCCAAACTTACCTGTGTGTCGTCGTTCAGAAAAGGATGGTGCTATGAAAATTACATTATTAATGACGTTGCTTTTTGGTCTTATTTTTTTAACTACCGTCGGTGCTGCCGAGAAGACATTAACCCCGCAACAACAACGTATGACCACCTGCAATCAGCAGGCAACGGCGCAAACCTTAAAAGGGGATGCGCGTAAGACGTATATGAGTGATTGCCTGAAAAACAGTAAATCTGGGCCTGAGGAAAAGAGCCTGACGCCGCAGCAGCAGAAAATGCGTGAATGCAACGTCAAGGCGACGGAGCAGTCTCTGAAAGGCGATGATCGTAATAAGTTTATGAGTGCTTGCCTGAAAAAATCTGCTTAGCACTTCCGGGTGAGCAGATAAAATCGCTCACCCGAAATATCATACTTCCGCCGCCAGACCCCTTCCTATAATTTGGGAAAATTGTTTCAGAATATTCCCAAATACGATGAATGATGAAAATTTTTATCAAAAGAAGGTCGTCTCAAATGAAGCATTTATATTGCTTCATCAAAATGACCACCAACGTTCCGGTCTGCGATTTGCCCGACGAATCAGGCTGCCGCGAGCGGTGGGACTGGGGGGGATGTTTTTCCCTATCGCATCGGTATTAGTTTCTCAGCCAATAACCGGAGGCTGGTGGCTTTTGCTGGTGGGATGGGCATTTGTCTGGCCACATCTGGCATGGCAATTGGCAAGTAAAGCTGTCGATCCACTGCATAGCGAATATACCAACTTAAAAGCCGATGCCATCCTCGCCGGGATGTGGATGGGGATTATGGGGATAAACTTGCTGCCATCCACGGCGCTGTTGATGATTATCTGTATCAACCTGATGGGCGCAGGAGGTATGCGAGTCTTCATCGCAGGCGCCGTGTTGATGGTGGTTTCCTGCCTGGTGACGTTACAGTTAACGGATATCCCCATGGCTTTTAGCAGTACGCAGCTGAGCGTGCTGCTGTCACTGCCAGTGTTAGTGGTTTACCCGTTGCTGTTTGCCTGGGTGAGTTATAAGACGCTCATCCGGCTGGCAGAACATAAACGTCGCTTACAGGTTATGAGTACGCGAGATGGGATGACCGGGGTGTATAACCGACGTCATTGGGAACTGTTGCTGCGTAATGAGTTTGATAATTGTCGTCGCCATCAGCGTGATGCCACGCTCCTTATCATCGATATCGACCATTTTAAGAGTATCAATGATACCTGGGGCCATGACGTAGGGGATCAGGCCATTGTTGCACTGACCCGCCAGTTACAGATGACCTTACGCGGTAGCGATGTGATTGGGCGTTTTGGCGGTGATGAGTTTGCGGTAATCATGTGTGGCACGTCGGCGAGCAGCGCGATTGCAGCGATGTCTCGTGTTCACGAACGGCTTACCCAACTGCGTTTATCTTGCGCGCCGCAGGTTGACCTGCGCATTAGCGTGGGCGTTGCGCCGCTGACATCTGAAACTGAACACTATAGAGAATGGTTAAAATCAGCAGATATGGCGCTCTATAAAGCAAAGAATTCCGGACGTAACCGCACTGAAGCGGCGGCATGACGTCCGGCGGTGTTAACTCAGGAGCGGCTGAGTTTTTCCGATTGCTCCATGCACTTAATCATCGCTTCAATTACTGATGAACGGAAACCGCGTTCTTCCAGGACGCGTACCGCCTCAATGGTGGTTCCACCTGGCGAGCACACCATATCCTTTAATTCGCCAGGATGTTTACCCGTTTCCAGCACCATCTTCGCCGAACCCATTACCGCTTGTGCCGCAAATTTATAAGCCTGCGCGCGGGGCATTCCCCCCTGAACGGCGGCATCTGCCATTGCTTCGATAAACATAAATACATAGGCCGGTGCTGAACCGCTGACACCAACGACCGGATGAATCATTGCCTCCGCAATGACTTCAGCTTCGCCAAAGCAGCGGAAGATATTCAGCACGTCAGCCGTATCTTCCGGCGTGACTAAGGCGTTTGGCGTGACGGAGGTCATTCCGGCGTTCACCAGCGATGGCGTGTTTGGCATCGCGCGAATGATTTTACGGTCGTGACCCAGCGCGCGGGCAAGCTGATCGAGGGTGACGCCTGCGGCAATTGAGACGACCAGGGAGTCTTTGTTCAGGCTGGAGGTAATTTCGCTCAGCACCTTAATCATAATGCCTGGCTTTACAGCCCCAAAAACAATATCAGCGATCTGCGCGACTTCTTGTGCAGACTGCGCCGCATTAATGCCGTACTGGTCGTGTAGCGCGGCGACCTTATCGGGGGAAGGGGTATAGACCCAGATTTGTCCGGGGAGAACCTGACCGCTGGCGATCATGCCGCCAAGAATGGCTTTGCCCATATTACCGCAGCCGATAAAACCAATTTTCTTGTCCATCTTGTCACTCCCTATGGATGATATTCATTGTTTTATACCCTAATTACTTCAAGTAACTTGAATTATTTGGGGTAAACCTGGGAAAGCTAAGCTTAGCGCGGAATGAATATGTTCAGAAGGAGAAACAGCACTTTGCCTGAAAGTAAAAGCACGCGACAATGTGCGGCAGCACAACAGTGGGGAGAAGTTATGACAATATGGGTGGATGCCGATGCGTGTCCGAATGTGATTAAAGACATTTTGTACCGCGCTTCTGAGCGCATGCAAATGCCGCTTGTTTTGGTGGCCAACCAAAGCCTGCGCGTCCCGCCTTCGCGTTTCATCAGCACATTACGTGTGCCTGCGGGCTTTGACGTGGCTGATAACGAGATTGTGCGTCAGTGCAGTGTTGGTGATTTAGTTATAACGGCAGATATTCCGTTGGCGGCTGAAGTGATTGAAAAAGGTGCGGCGGCGCTTAACCCGCGTGGCGAACGTTATACCGAAGCCACGATCCGCGAGCGTCTGATGATGCGTGATTTTATGGATACGCTACGCGCTAGCGGTATTCAGACCGGGGGGCCGGACAGCCTTTCGTCCCGCGACAGACAGCATTTTGCAGCTGAACTGGATAAGTGGTGGCTGGAAGTTCAGCGTAGAAAATAGTGTGTGTAATTTATTATTTACACTTTATTCGTTGTGAATTCTTGTTATAGTAGGGGTTAACTCATCTCGCCATTCTTTATGTAATTTTTTCTTTACGGTTTTGGCGGTGTACTAGTTTGATGATATGATTATATTTTTAACCGCATCAGATCCCGCTTGTTGGCGGTTCTCTGGGGAAATTCTGTGATGACGCAACCTCTTTTTCTTGTTGGCCCCCGGGGGTGTGGTAAGACGACAACCGGTATGGCGCTGGCAAAGGCTATTGATTTCCAGTTCGTTGATACCGATCGCTGGTTGCAATCGCACGTGCAAATGACCGTGGCGGAAATCGTCGAAAGAGAAGGGTGGGAAGGGTTTCGTGCCCAGGAAACGACCGCTCTGCAGGCTGTCACAGCACCAGCAACGGTTGTTGCGACTGGCGGCGGTATTATTCTTACCGAATTTAACCGTCACTACATGCGCAGCCACGGCGTGGTTATCTATTTAAGCGCACCGGTATCGGTACTGGTTGATCGTCTGGAGGCGACGCCTGAAGAAGGATTACGACCGACCTTAACCGGCAAGCCGTTGACTGAAGAAGTGCAGGAAGTGCTCGCCCAGCGAGATGTTTTGTATCGCGAAGCCGCGCACTATATCGTTGATGCCACTAATGCGCCTGCGCAGGTGGTGGAAGACATTCTTGGGATACTGGCGCAGGCAGCGCCACGGTTGCAGGGCGGTGTCTATACTTAATGTTCATCCAGTGAAAAGGAAGAACTATGCCGACACAACCACCTTACCCACGTCAAGCGACCATTGTTACGGTTGAAAAAGGGACGCCAGGCCAGACGGTAATCTGGTATCAACTTCGTGCCGATCACCCTAAACCGAATTCGTTGATCAGTGAGCATCCTTCGGCTCAGGAAGCGATGGATGCTAAAAAACGCTACGAAGACCCCGATAAAACCTGATACGAAGACCGCCCTGGCACGAGTCTTAAAAGTGCCAGTCCGGGCGTGCATCACATTTTTTTAAATTTCGCTGTATACAGTAAAAATTGAAAATTAAACAATAACAATCCAGTACTGGAATGATCTGGAATCTTTACACAATACACCGCCGATCTACTGCTACGCTTTTGAGCATTTGTAGCACAGGTTAGCGTCCGGCACGTGTCCGGGATTTCACAGCAAAGTAAGAAAACGGTGGAGCAACAAATGAGTACGTCGTTGGCTATCCTCACGATTGGCGTTGTGCCGATGTGTGAGGTGTTACCGCTCCTGACGGAATATATTGATGAACAGCACATTACTCACCACAGTCTGCTGGGGCAGATGCAGCGAGAAGATGTGATGGCTGAGTACGGAGCTTCACCCGGTGATGAGCTGTTATTAACGCTGCTTAGCGACCATCAGCTTGCACATGTCTCGCGCCTGAAGGTAGAACGCTCGCTACAAAGTATCGTGGAGGTGCTGGATAATCAGGGCTTTGACGTGATCCTGCTGATGAGTACCGCTTCAATCACCCGTCTGACCGCCCGCAATAGCATCTTGTTGGAACCCATACGCATTATTCCCCCGTTAGTGGCTTCGATTGTCGAAGGGCATCAGGTTGGGGTCATAGTACCTGTTGCTGAATTGCTCAAAGCCCAGACACAAAAGTGGCAGGTGTTACAAACGCCGCCAGTGTATGCCGTAGCGAATCCAGTAGAAGGTTCTGAACAACAGCTGATTGATGCCGGAAAATATCTCCTTGAGCAAGGCGCTGATGTTCTCATGCTGGACTGCCTGGGTTTTCATCAACGCCATCGTGATTTGCTGCAAAAGTCGCTGGATGTCCCGGTTTTGCTGTCCAATGTGTTGATTGCTCGACTGGCTTCGGAATTGCTGGCGTAATTTTGCGTGACAGGTGGAACGTCAGCCCCCTATATTGGTTCCTAACTTAATCACGAGATAGGGCCAGTTGTATGCTTCAAAGTAATGAATACTTTTCCGGCAAAGTAAAATCGATCGGTTTTACCAGCAGCAGTACTGGCCGCGCCAGTGTAGGCGTGATGGCTGAAGGTGAATATACCTTTGGTACTGCGGCGCCTGAAGAGATGACGGTGGTTAGTGGCGCACTGAACGTGCTGCTGCCAGGGGAAACCGAGTGGAAAGTATATGCCGCAGGAGACGTGTTTAACGTACCGGGCAACAGTGAGTTTCATCTGCAGGTAGCAGAGCCAACATCCTATCTTTGTCGCTATTTGTAAGCGTAAAAATGACGAATGGCGATATTGTGTCGCCATTCGCTAAACAGGGCTAACGTTGCGCTTCGCCGCCTAATCCTTCCACCAGACTTTTAATCAGCGCCGCCAGTTCACCTGTCATCAGGATGAAATCGGCATCAAAACGCTGAGCATAATCTTCACGGTCGATATCTTCGTTCTGATCGCGCAGCTCGTCGCTGAACTTCAGACGCTTAATGGAGCCGTCGTCACACATAACGAACTGAATACGCTGCTGCCAGTCGAGGGCCAACTTGGTGACCAGTTTGCCCGCCTCGATATGCACGGCGATTTCGTCGCAGACCAGATCCTGCTTTTTCGCGCGGATCACACCGCCGTCTTCAAGGATCGCTTTCAGTTCAGCTTCATCCAGTAACTGGAACCCTTGTGCTGTTGTGCCGGAGCGAACCCATTCGGTCAGCGTCAGCTCAATAGGGTTTTCCATCGTCAGCGGAACGACCGGCAGCGAACCGAGGCTTTTACGCAGCAGCGCCAGCGTATCTTCCGCTTTTTTCGCGCTTGCACAGTCGACCATGATCAGATCGTTGACGGTGTCGATCCACATCATTGTCTGGCTGAAGCGGCTAAAGGCGCGCGGCAGCAATGAGTGCAGAACTTCATCTTTCAGTGAGTCTTTTTCGGTCTTCTTGAGTTTGCGACCTTGCTCAGCTTCCAGTTTGAATATTTTGGCTTCCAGCGCCTGTTTGATAACCGGCGACGGCAGAATTTTTTCTTCTTTGCGGGCGCAGATAATAATTTGGCCATTGGCGGTATGCGTTAATGCATCGCTGTGCGATCCCATCGGCGGAACCCAGCCCATTTTTGCCATATCCTGGCTACCGCAAGGGGTGAACGTCATTGATGCCAGCTGTTTTTCCATCTCTTCGGCACGCAAAGAAACATCGCGGCTAAGACGGTAAACCATTAAATTTTTGAACCACAGCATGATAATTTCCACGGCCTTGTCGTTAAATCCAGCGGGCATGATAGCGAATTGTCGCTATGCTTGCATTGTTAATCGGGAAGAGGAGCAAACAGTGCGTATAGGTATCGATTTGGGCGGTACGAAAACGGAAGTTATTGCGCTTGGCGATGCGGGCGAACAGCTTTTTCGCCATCGCCTGCCCACGCCGCGTGATGATTATTGGCAAACGATAGAAACCATCGCCATGCTGGTGGAGATGGCGGAAAACGCTACCGGGCAGACGGGAACCGTGGGAATGGGCATTCCCGGTTCAATCTCGCCCTACACCGGGGTAGTAAAGAATGCCAACTCGACCTGGCTTAACGGGCAACCTTTTGACAAAGACCTGAGTTCGCGTCTGAATCGCGAAGTGCGGTTGGCAAATGATGCCAACTGTCTGGCGGTTTCTGAAGCGGTGGATGGTGCGGCGGCGGGGGCGCAAACCGTGTTTGCGGTGATTATAGGCACCGGATGTGGCGCAGGCGTGGCGCTGAATGGTCGGGCACACACCGGCGGTAACGGTACCGCAGGGGAGTGGGGGCATAATCCGCTGCCGTGGATGGACGAAGATGAGCTGCGTTATCGGCAGGAAGTCCCCTGTTATTGCGGCAAAAAAGGCTGCATTGAAACCTTCATTTCCGGGACCGGTTTTGCCACCGACTACCAGCGCCTGAGCGGTAAGCCGCTCAAAGGCAGTGAAATTATCAGCCTTGTTAGTGCGCAGGATACTCTTGCGGAGCAAGCGTTGAGCCGCTATGAGCTTCGTCTGGCGAAATCACTGGCACATGTGGTGAATATTCTCGATCCGGACGTCATTGTGCTGGGTGGCGGAATGAGCAATGTCGACCGACTGTATCAAAACGTTCCGACGTTGATGAAGCAATTTGTTTTTGGCGGCGAGTGTGAAACGCCTCTACGCAAGGCGTTGCATGGTGACTCCAGCGGCGTGCGCGGCGCGGCCTGGCTGTGGCCGCACGTATAAACGGTTGTTATGTCGCGGGTGCAACCTGTTGTTGCACGCCGCGCTTCAGGCGACCATAGAGCAGCAGCGAGGACATCGCAGAAAACGACAGCAGCGCAGCCGGCAGCGTCACGTAGTTGTAGGCAAATCCCAGCGTCAGCATCATGCCACCGCAGTACGCGCCAATCGCGCTGCCGAGATTGAAGGCAATTTGCCCGCCAGCCGCGCCCAGTAGTTCTCCCCCTTTAGCATTTTGCAGCAGCAAAATTTGCAACGGCGCCGACAGAGCAAACAGACCCGCGCAGCAAATGAAAGCGAAGGTCAGCGACGCGGCTTTGATGCCGCCAAAGGCAAAGAGCAGCAGCAGAGCCAGCACAATCACGAAGTCGGTTATTACCGCAATTCGCAGCGGCGTATAACGGCCTGACAGCCTACCGCTTAGCAGATTTCCCAACACCATTCCCAATCCCACCAGCATCATGATGAAGGTCATTAGTGCCTCGGAGAAGCCGGAGATATACATCATGTACGGTTTGACGTAGCTGAACCAGGCGAAAACCCCGGCGTTCCCAAACATGGTGGCGGAAAAAATGAACCACGGGGCGGGGCTTTTCAAAAAGTGAAATTGTTCGCGCAGTTTCCCTTTTACCTTATCGCTAATGTTGGGGACCCAAAAAGCGACCGAGACCATTACGGCGATATTAAAGACGGCTATCAGCAGAAACGTGTAGCGCCAGCTAAATTCCTGGCTCAGCCAGGTGCCGACGGGAATGCCAACCAGATTGGCAACGGTCATCCCCGAAATCATGCCCGCGACGGCGGCGGTGACTTTTCCTGGACGGGCTAGCTTCGACAGGATAATCGCGCCCACGCCGAAAAATGCGCCATGAGGGAAGCCGGAAACCAGCCTGCCCACCGCCAGCATAAAATACGAGGAAGAGAGGGTGAAGATGGCGTTGCCAATCACGCACAGGGTGACCAGAAACAGCAAAATATGTTTGAGCGAAAAGCGATTGGAAAAGAGCGCAATAATGGGCGCGCCAAGCACTACGCCAAAGGCGTAAAACGAAATCATATGGCCAGCGGCAGGAATGGAAATTCCCACGTCCCGCGCCAGCTCAGTGAGGACACCCATGATGCCAAACTCGGCCATGCCCAGCCCAAATGTTCCGAGCGCTAAAGAGAAAATGACTTTTTTCATACCACCTGCCAACAAGAAAGACGCAGGATATGCGTCATAGCGACGAACGTTCGCCGCCAATAGCGATAGCTTGCGGATAAGCGAAGTGGAATGCCATTTCATATCCGTCCCTGAGTATGCAATATTGTGCTACATAGCGTGCCGGATAGCGTTAGCGCTTATCCGGCCTGTGACACCATATCCGCTGGCCGATTACTCCACCGCAAACATTTTGTCGAGTTTGCTGTAGCCCAGACCGTTGATTTTTTTCACCTTGATCTGCACCGGAATGCGTTCTTTCATTGCTTCGACGTGGCTGATCACGCCAATGGTTTTACCGGTAGCGTTGAGCGCATCAAGCGCGTCCAGGGCGGTATCCAACGTTTCACTGTCCAGCGTGCCGAAACCTTCGTCGAGGAACAGGGAGTCAATTCGGGTTTTGTGGCTGACCAGATCGGATAATGCCAGCGCCAGCGCCAGACTCACGAGGAAGCTCTCGCCGCCGGAAAGCGTACGCGTATCACGTACGGCATCGGCCTGCCAGGTATCAACCACTTCCAGCTCTAACGCTTCGCTGGCCTTGCGCTGCAACAAATAGCGACCGTGCAGACGGGTTAACTGGTTGTTGGCAAGCCAGACGAGGTTATCCAGCGTCAGCCCCTGGGCAAATTTGCGGAACTTATCTCCCTCTTTCGAGCCGATCAGTGCATTCAAATACCCCCAGTCTTCGACCTGCTGCGCGACTTTTTCAATCTCCTGCATCAGCGCCTGCTGCTGCTGACGGTTTTCAGCATCTTGTTTGAGCTGCTGGCGAATTTCGCCCTGACGAGTAGTGTTATCGCGTAGCAGTTGGGTGAGCTGCGCCAGCGCGTCGTGCAGATGCTGCGCCGTCAGCGTGAGATCCACTTCTGTTGGTTGCTGCTGTTGATGAGCCGCCAGTACCTGCTGGGCCTGATTAACCAGCGTTTGCGCCTGCTGTCGCTGGCCTTCCAGTGATTGCTTCAACTGCTCCAGGCGATTAAAGGTCTCTTCGTCCAGCAGGGCGGCAATAAAGGCGTCGCGATCGGCAAAGATGCTGGCCTGCAATGCGGCATCAAACTGCGTCTGGATTTCCGCGGCGCGCTGAACGTCCTGCGCCTCCTGCTGTTGCAAGGTTTGCCACTGTCCCTGTAAAGAGAGGCAATCGTCGTGCACCTGCCGCCAGTTTTCCAGCGACAAATCCTCAATGTTTTCAGAAAGCGCCTCGGTTTCAGGCAGCGTTTCCAGCAGCGGCGCAAGCTGGGCAATCCGGGCCTGTAACTCGGTCAGTTCATTCTGACGCTGTTGCCACATTTGTGCTTCGTTCGCCCGTTCGCTTAGCCATGAGGCGACGTCATCCTCGGGCGGAAGGGCCAGACCATAACGGGAAAGCTCAGCGGTTAGCGTCGCCTGGCGCTGGTCAATATGCAGCTGGAGCTGGGTAATCTGCTCGGTATGCGCGGTGATTTGCGCCTGCAGGGTATGACGCAGGCTCAACTGGTGAAGCTGTTGTTCGTGCTCTTCCTGAGCGGCCAGCCACGGGGCAATGTCATCCTGCGGTTGTAGCGTGACGTTGAGGCTGGCGGTGACGGTCAGCCACTCTTGAGTAAGTGCTTGCTCCTCCTGAGAAAGCGTCTGTGCTTCGCGTTCATCCCGCTGAAGTTGCTGGGTTATCGCCTCAAGCTGGCCGCGTAGCGTTGAACCCTCATCGGCCAGCGTTTTGACCTCTTTTTCCAGTGCCTCACGCCGCGTCTGATTCACGCTCAGTTCGAGCGTTTGATAGCGTTCAATCGCCGGATGTGCGATGGAGCCGCATAGCGGGCAAGGCATGCCGGATTGCAACAATGCCCGTTGGCTTTCCAGATCTTTGATGCGGGCTTCTTGCTCGCAAATGACTCTCACATCGGTAAGTTGCTGATTTTTATCTTTATAGCGCTGACGTTTTTCGGCAAGCACCGCGTTGCGCTGGGTCAACTCTTGTTGACGCTGTACAAGCGTGGTGCGTAACTGTGCCAGTTGTTTTTGCTTCGGGGTGATTTGCCCGTGTAAATTGCTCAGCCGCTGGCGTAATGGACGAAGCTGCACATGTTGCGCCAGCGCATCCGTTACCTCCTGCGGCGAAAGGGTCAGTGCGGGAAGCGTTAGTGCATTGAGCTTACGCGTGTCGTTCTCTCGCAGCTGCTGCCATTGGCGTAGCTGGGCGCTGGCGTCGGACTGTTGGGCCAGCAGCGCTTTCCATCCTGCCAGTTCGCTACTCCATAAGCGGAAGCGATCATGCTCATTAAGCCAGTCGGTTAACGTCTGTTGTTCGGCTAGTATCAAGGTCGACTGCATTTGCGCCTGCTGACGAATACGCCCGCGTAGCGTTAAGCTGCTTTGTAAGCGAGCATTCACTTCCTGAATCTTCTGGCGTGTACGCTCGATAGTAGCCGTTTGTTCCTGAATTCGCTCCCAGTGCGGGCGTAACGCCCTGGCCGGCAGTGCCAGACTCAGTGCCGCCAACTGCGGCTGCGCGTCTTCTTGCGCCTGAAGCGCTGCCTGTAATGCCTGCTGGTGACGGTTTATATCCGTTTGTAGCTCATTTTGCCGAATGAGCCAGTTGAGGTGCTGTTGCTGGGTTTGTTGGCTGGTAAGGTATTGTTTTTCTTCGTCAGTAAGTACCTGCAAACTTTCCGTCAGGGATTGCACCTGCTCTGGCGCTAACAGCGCCACGCCGCTGGCCTGGGCCTGTAGTTTTTCCAGCTCCGTACGCGCTGATTTGTGCTTTTCAAACACCATAGCGGAGATTTGACCGTAAATCTCTGTGCCGGTCAGCTCTTCCAGCAGTTCGGCGCGCTCTTTTGGTTTGGCATTAAGAAATGCGGCAAACTGGCCCTGAGAGAGCAGCATGGAACGGGTAAAACGACCGTAATCCAGCCCGGTAAGCTCGGCGGTCATCTCCAGCTTGTCTTTGACTTTATCGGCGAGGATTTTACCGTCGGCGCAGCGGGCCAGCTCTACGCGCGGGACCTGCAGGTTGCCCTCAGGCTGGTTGCGTGCCCGGTTCTGGCTCCAGAATGCGCGGTAGGCTTCGCCCCGCACTTCAAATTCCACCTCGGCCAGACACTCCGCTGTGTCGCGGGTCATCAGGTCGTTTTGCGACTGTGACACAGTATTCAGGCGCGGCGTTTCGTGGTACAGCGCAAGGCAAATTGCGTCCAGCAGGGTGGTTTTCCCCGCGCCTGTGGGCCCGGTGATGGCGAACAGCCCGTTGCTGGCAAAAGGTTCTGCCGTGAAATCGACTTTCCATTCTCCCTTCAGGGAGTTGAGGTTTTTCAGGCGCAGGCTGAGAATTTTCATGCTTCAGCCTCCCCGGCAAGCGTCTGTACGGTTGCGCTAAACAGCTGATTAAGCCGCTCGCGCTGCGGTTCTTCGAGTTCTTCCAGCGCCAGGCGGCGGTCAAAAACCTCCGCCACGCTCAGCTCGCTTAATGTTTCACGACGTTCATTGGCCATAATGCGTTCGCGCTGTTCGCGACTGCGGCGCACCAATAACACCTCTACCGGTAAATCTTCGGTCAAGGCCTGGATTTTACGCTGCATATCATGCAGATAGTCATCGGTGGTAATTTCAATATCCAGCCACACCGGCGGCTCTTGCTGTACGTTGCGCCACTGCTCAAGCTGGGCGGTAATGGCGGCGAGATCGCCTTTCAGTACCGCAAGCGGCTGGGTGACCGGTACGGTGAGGTTCTCGACGGCGTTGAGTTTCCCTGCTTCAAAGCTCACCAGATGCACGCATTTGTTTTTGCCGCACTCGTCAAAACTGAGAGCGATCGGCGAGCCGCAGTAGCGAATATGCTCCGTGCCGCCGATAACCTGCGCCCGGTGAATATGGCCCAGCGCGATGTAGTCCGCCGGAGGGAAGTTTTGTGCAGGGAAGGCGTCCAGCGTACCGATATAAATGTCACGGACGGCGTCACTTTTACTGGCGCCGACGGTGGTCAAATGCCCGGTCGCGATGATGGGCAGATTCTGATCACCACGCAGCGTGCAGGCATCCTGATACTGCTGCTGGTAATAGTCGGTGATGGCTGACAGCAAATGTTGCTGTTTTTCTTGCCCGGTTAGCCCGGCCTGGCTGGTAATGATGTCGCGTGGACGTAAAAAAGGAACCGGGCACAGAATCGCCCCCGGCGTGCCGTCGCGTTGCGGCAGTACCTGCGGCGCATGGCCGGCGCTGGCAACGACCGTGGTGTTGAGAAACGCCAGTATATCGCGGGATTCATTGAGTGTGGCGACGGAGTCGTGGTTGCCTGCCAGCACCACCAGATGACACCCGGTTTGCTGTAAATTCACGACAAAACGGTTATACAGCTCACGAGCGTAGCTTGGCGGTGAGCCGGTATCGAAAATATCACCCGCCACAATAATGGCATCCACCTGATGGGATTGTGCCGTTTCCAGCAGCCAGTCGAGAAAGGCCTGATGTTCAGCGGCGCGGCTCTTGCTGTAGAAATTTTGGCCCAGATGCCAGTCAGACGTGTGAAGGATGCGCATAAGAGTTCCATGACGATAAAACAGTGGTGGGGATTATAACCTTTCAAGGACGGTAATATCTTGTCTCCGGGCTGTCATAATTCGCCGGGCTGCGTTAAACCTGGGCTATCTTTTCATAAATCTGTCATAAAACTGACGCATAATGGCACCGTATTGATGGCAAACGATTTAATTATAAACAGGGCAAATCATGGCGAGACGTATTCTGGTCGTAGAAGATGAAGCTCCAATTCGTGAAATGGTCTGCTTCGTGCTCGAGCAAAACGGTTTTCAACCCGTAGAAGCCGAAGACTATGACAGTGCTGTGAACCAACTCAATGAACCCTGGCCGGATCTCGTCCTGCTTGACTGGATGCTTCCCGGCGGCTCGGGTCTGCAGTTTATTAAACATCTCAAGCGCGAAGCCATGACGCGGGATATCCCCGTGATGATGCTGACGGCGAGAGGTGAAGAGGAAGACCGCGTCCGGGGTCTGGAAACCGGTGCGGATGATTATATTACCAAGCCGTTTTCTCCCAAGGAGCTGGTGGCGCGTATTAAAGCGGTTCTGCGTCGTATTTCACCGATGGCGGTGGAAGAGGTTATTGAGATGCAGGGGCTAAGCCTTGATCCGACCTCGCATCGCGTGATGACCGGCGAGGATCCGCTGGATATGGGGCCGACCGAATTCAAACTGTTGCACTTCTTTATGACCCACCCTGAGCGCGTCTACAGCCGTGAACAACTCCTCAATCATGTCTGGGGAACCAATGTCTACGTGGAAGACCGGACAGTGGATGTGCATATCCGCCGCTTACGTAAAGCGCTGGAGCACAGCGGACACGATCGAATGGTGCAGACAGTTCGCGGGACGGGATATCGTTTTTCGACCCGCTTCTGACTGACAAGAATCAGGGCCTGATGGATTAGGCCGTTTATGGAGTAAGACGTTTGCTAGAACGATTGTCATGGAAAAGGTTGGTACTGGAGCTGATCCTGTGCTGCATACCGGCATTTATCCTTAGCGCTTTTTTCGGTTACCTGCCCTGGTTTTTACTGGCGTCGGTAACGGGCCTGCTTATCTGGCATTTCTGGAATCTATTACGTTTGTCCTGGTGGCTATGGGTCGACAGAAGCATGACGCCGCCGCCGGGGCGAGGCAGTTGGGAGCCGTTGTTATATGGGCTGCATCAAATGCAGCTGCGCAACAAAAAACGCCGTCGAGAACTGGGTAACCTGATCAAACGTTTTCGCAGCGGGGCGGAATCACTACCCGACGCGGTGGTATTGACCACCGAAGAAGGCGGTATCTTCTGGTGTAACGGACTGGCTCAGCAGGTTCTGGGACTGCGCTGGCCGGACGATAGCGGGCAAAATATTCTTAACCTGCTGCGATACCCGGAATTCACACAATATCTGAAAACGCGCGACTTTAGCCGGCCTATCAATCTGGTGCTCAATACCGGACGGCATCTGGAAATTCGCGTGATGCCCTACACGGATAAGCAACTGCTGATGGTGGCGCGCGACGTTACCCAGATGCACCAACTGGAAGGTTCACGGCGAAACTTTTTCGCCAACGCCAGCCATGAGCTGCGCACACCGCTGACGGTGCTGCAAGGTTATCTGGAAATGATGCAGGAGCATCCGCTGGAAGGGACAACGCGCGAAAAAGCGCTGCATACCATGCGCGAACAAACGTACCGTATGGAAGGCCTGGTGAAACAGCTGCTGACGCTGTCAAAAATTGAAGCTGCTCCGACGTTGCAACTGAATGAGAAAGTCGATGTGCCCATGATGCTGCGCGTGATCGAGCACGAAGCGCAAACCCTGAGCCAGCATAAACATACGTTTACCTTTGATGTCGATAACAGCCTGAACGTGCGGGGCAACGAGGAGCAGTTGCGTAGCGCTATCTCGAATCTCGTGTACAACGCGGTGAACCACACACCAGCGGGAACGCACATTACCGTACGCTGGCAGCATGTGGTCTCGGGGGCGGAATTTTGTGTGGAAGACAACGGTCCAGGCATTGCCGCCGAGCATATTCCACGTTTGACCGAGCGTTTTTATCGGGTAGATAAGGCGCGATCGCGGCAAACGGGCGGTAGCGGGTTGGGCCTTGCCATCGTGAAACATGCGCTGCATCATCACGACAGCCGTTTGAATATCGAAAGCGAACCAGGCAAAGGGACGCGATTTAGTTTCGTGATCCCGGAACGTTTGATTGCCAAAAGTAACGGTTAAAGCACATTCGTAAGATTATCTTTCCAAAAGCCAGCACAAGCTGGCTTTTTCTATGCGGTCAATATATGACTCCTGAATTTTACGACGTTTGATTGTTTTTTGTTCGAACTATTACCCATACCTTTTTCCATGAAATGGTGTTTTGTGCTAACCCAATTTTTCATATCGCTATATTGTTCTGGTTTTTGGATCCCACCTTGCTTTAAAACGTTATAAGCGTTTAAATTGCGCTCCAGGTGCTGTCATACCGACTGCATTTACGCGGTAAATCGAAAAACTATTCTTCGCCGCGCCAGGTCGGGAGTGTTTCCCGCTGGAATTGAGCAAAAATGCCGCTGTATTGTCCCCCAGGGAAAGGCAAAAATTTACTACTTTCAACACCACATCCACAGGCAGTAAGACTTTATGACCCATCAGTTAAAATCGCGCGATATTATCGCTTTGGGATTTATGACATTTGCACTGTTCGTTGGTGCAGGTAACATCATCTTCCCCCCAATGGTTGGTTTGCAGGCAGGTGAACACGTCTGGACTGCGGCTTTTGGCTTTTTGATTACCGCCGTTGGCCTGCCGGTACTTACCGTTGTCGCGCTGGCGAAAGTCGGTGGTGGTGTGGACCGACTGAGCACACCTATCGGTAAAGTTGCTGGTCTGCTACTGGCGACTGTTTGCTATCTGGCCGTTGGGCCGTTATTTGCTACCCCGCGTACCGCGACGGTCTCTTTCGAAGTCGGGATTGCACCGCTGACCGGTGACTCTGCGCTGCCGCTGTTTATCTATAGCGTTATCTATTTCGCGATTGTGATTCTGGTTTCGCTGTATCCGGGCAAACTGCTGGATACGGTGGGTAATTTCCTGGCGCCGCTGAAAATCCTGGCGCTGGTTGTTCTGTCTGTCGCCGCAATCGTCTGGCCAGCAGGCCCGATCAGTAATGCGATGGAAGCCTACCAAACTGCGGCATTTTCTAATGGCTTCGTGAACGGGTATCTGACCATGGATACGCTGGGCGCGATGGTGTTTGGTATTGTTATCGTTAACGCCGCTCGCTCGCGTGGTGTTACTGAAGCGCGTCTGCTGACCCGTTACACCGTTTGGGCGGGTTTAATGGCGGGTGTGGGCTTAACGCTGCTGTATCTCGCGCTGTTCCGTCTGGGTTCAGATAGCGCGATTCTGGTCGATCAGTCTGCTAACGGCGCGGCGATTCTGCATGCGTATGTTCAGCACACCTTTGGCGGTGCAGGAAGCTTCCTGCTGGCGGCGCTGATTTTCATCGCCTGTCTGGTCACCGCGGTTGGCTTGACCTGTGCGTGCGCAGAGTTCTTTGCCCAGTACGTTCCACTGTCTTATCGTACGCTGGTATTTATCCTCGGCGGCTTCTCGATGGTGGTTTCTAACCTGGGTCTGAGCCATCTGATTCAGATCTCTATTCCGGTGCTGACGGCTATCTATCCGCCATGTATCGCACTGGTTGTATTAAGCTTTACCCGCTCATGGTGGCATAATTCTTCCCGCGTCATTGCACCTGCGATGTTTATCAGCCTGATTTTTGGTATCCTTGATGGCATTAAAGCTTCTGCAATTGGCGACGTGTTACCGGCCTGGACCCAGCGTTTACCGCTGGCGGAGCAGGGGCTGGCGTGGTTGATGCCAACAGTCGTGATGGTGGTCCTGGCAGTTATCTGGGATCGCGCCGCGGGTCGACAAGTGACCTCCAGCGCACACTAATATCACTGACAATAAGTTTTAACCACGGGGCTATTAACATGGCCCCGTGGTTTTTTTATTGTGTTAACAGGTTAGGAATCGATGGAAAGTAATAACAAGCTAAAGCGTGGGCTGAGCACCCGGCACATCCGCTTTATGGCATTAGGTTCAGCAATTGGTACCGGGTTGTTCTATGGCTCGGCCGATGCCATCAAAATGGCGGGGCCAAGCGTGTTGCTGGCCTATATTATCGGCGGCGTAGCGGCGTATATTATTATGCGCGCGCTGGGCGAAATGTCTGTTCATAACCCTGCAGCCAGCTCCTTCTCGCGCTATGCGCAGGAAAACCTCGGACCGCTGGCAGGCTATATCACCGGCTGGACCTATTGTTTTGAAATCCTGATTGTCGCCATTGCCGATGTGACTGCCTTTGGTATTTACATGGGCGTCTGGTTCCCGGCCGTACCGCACTGGATTTGGGTACTTAGCGTAGTGCTGATTATCTGCGCCATCAACCTGATGAGCGTGAAGGTGTTTGGCGAGCTGGAGTTCTGGTTCTCGTTCTTTAAAGTCGCCACCATTATCATCATGATTGTCGCCGGTTTCGGTATCATCATTTGGGGGATTGGCAACGGCGGGCAACCGACCGGTATCCATAACTTATGGAGCAACGGTGGCTTCTTCAGCAACGGCTGGCTCGGCATGGTGATGTCGCTGCAAATGGTTATGTTCGCTTACGGCGGGATTGAGATTATCGGGATTACCGCAGGCGAAGCCAAAGACCCGGAAAAATCTATTCCGCGCGCTATCAATTCCGTACCAATGCGTATCCTGGTGTTTTATGTGGGGACGTTGTTCGTCATTATGTCTATCTACCCGTGGAACCAGGTGGGTACCGACGGTAGCCCGTTCGTTATGACGTTCCAGCATATGGGCATTACCTTTGCTGCCGGGATCCTCAACTTTGTGGTTCTGACTGCGTCGCTGTCGGCAATTAACTCTGACGTCTTCGGTGTGGGACGTATGCTACACGGCATGGCGGAGCAGGGCAGTGCCCCAAAAATGTTTGCCAAGACGTCGCGTCGTGGCGTGCCTTGGGTTACGGTGATGGTGATGACCATCGCGCTGCTGTTTGCGGTTTATCTTAACTACATCATGCCGGAAAACGTCTTCCTGGTGATCGCCTCTTTGGCAACGTTCGCCACGGTTTGGGTGTGGATTATGATCCTGCTGTCGCAGATTGCTTTCCGTCGTCGTCTGCCGCCAGAAGAGGTCAAAGCGCTGAAATTTAAAGTACCGGGTGGGGTAACGACGACCATTGTTGGCCTGATTTTCCTGGTCTTTATCATCGCGCTTATCGGCTATCATCCGGATACCCGCATTTCGCTGTACGTCGGCTTTGCGTGGATTGTTCTGCTGCTGGTCGGCTGGGGATTCAAGCGCCGTCGCGAGCGCCAACTGGCTGAAGCACAGTAATATTTTTGCCGGGTAACTTTGCGTTACCCGGCAATTTTCTCCTCCCCCGAACTCCTCCCCCAATAAACGTTAAGATGATGAGTGATCCTGCACTTCGCTATGGCAAGGTGACGTCATTATCATCAAAGGGGATACGTGATGTTGAACGCCTGGCACCTTCCGGTTGCCCCATTTGTTAAGCAAAACAAAGATCAACTGACGATTACATTATGGCTGGCGGGGGAAAATCCACCCCAGCGGGTGACGCTACGCGCAGAAAACGATAACGAAGAGATTTCGCTAGCTATGCACAAGCAGCGCAGCCAGCCGCAGCCGGGTGTGACCGCGTGGCGAGCGGCGATCGATCTCTCCAGCGGGCAGCCTCGTCGACGCTATAGCTTTAAATTACTTTGGCTCGATCGTCAGTTGTGGTTCACCCCACAGGGATTCAGCCGTTTTCCGCCTGCGCGTCTGGAGCAGTTTGCCGTCGATGTGCCGGATAACGGTCCGCAGTGGGTCGCTGACCAGGTCTTTTACCAAATTTTCCCGGACCGTTTTGCCCGCAGCCAGTCGCGTGAAGCGGGCCAGGATAACGTCTATTACCATCACGCGGCCGGGCACGACATCGTGCGGCGCGAATGGGACGAACCGCTTACGGCTCAGGCCGGTGGCTCCACGTTCTATGGCGGTGATTTAGACGGCATCAGCGAAAAGCTACCGTACCTGAAAACGTTAGGTGTCACGGCGCTGTACCTGAATCCTGTGTTTACCGCGCCGAGCGTGCATAAATACGATACCGAAGATTACCGTCATGTTGATCCGCAATTTGGCGGCGACACGGCGCTGCTACGCCTGCGGCACAACACCCAACAGCAGGGCATGCGCTTGATTCTGGACGGTGTTTTTAACCATAGCGGCGATTCGCACGCCTGGTTTGACCGGCATAGTAGGGGAACGGATGGGGCGTGCCATAACCCAGAATCCCCCTGGCGCGACTGGTATCATTTCTCAGCCGACGGCGTTGCGCTCGACTGGCTGGGGTATTCCAGCCTGCCCAAGCTGGACTTTTCTTCGGAAAGCCTGGTAAATGAAATTTATCGCGGCGAAGACAGTATCGTCCGTCACTGGCTGAAAGCGCCGTGGAGTATGGACGGCTGGCGTCTTGATGTGGTGCACATGCTGGGAGAAGCAGGAGGCGCACGTAACAACCTACAACACGTGGCCGGCATTACGCAGGCGGCAAAAGAAACCCAGCCAGAGGCGTATGTGGTGGGTGAACATTTTGGCGATGCTCGCCAGTGGTTGCAGGCCGACGCGGAAGATGCCGCCATGAACTATCGCGGCTTTACTTTCCCTCTCTGGGGATTCCTCGCCAATACCGATATTTCATACGACCCACAATCTATTGACGCTCAGACCTGTATGGCGTGGATGGATAACTACCGCGCGGGGTTGTCGCATCAACAGCAATTGCGCATGTTTAACCAGCTCGACAGCCACGATACCGCTCGCTTTAAGTCTCTGCTCGGTAAAGACGTCGCACGTTTACCGCTGGCGGTGGTGTGGCTATTTACCTGGCCTGGCGTGCCCTGTATTTACTACGGCGACGAAGTGGGGCTGGATGGCAACAACGATCCGTTTTGCCGCAAACCTTTCCCATGGCAGCCTGAAAAACAGGACGCTAACCTGCTGGCGTTGTACCAGCGGCTGGCAAAATTACGCCACCAAAGCCAGGCGCTACGCCACGGTGGTTGTCAGGTGATTTACGCCGAGGATAACGTGGTGGTGTTTGTACGGGTGCTAAACCGCCAGCGCGTGTTAGTGGCGATTAACCGTGGCCAGGCTTGTGAAGTGGTCCTGCCAGCCTCGCCATTACTGAGCGTGAGTCATTGGCAGCACAAAGAGGGCAAAGGTGTGCTTGCCGACGATATCCTGACGTTGCCGGCGATTTCCGCCTCTGTATGGTCAGGTCATTGATATAAGTGCGCAATCGCCGGGCTTGCCAGCAGCGCGTCTCGCCACCAGCGCTGCGCCAGCCCATCACGGTTATTACGCCATGCCATATAGGCCACGTCTTTTTGGCGAAATGAGATAACTGTTTTTTCCACCAGCTCGCCCGTAGCAAGCCACGGGCTGGCAATATGGCGGGGGAGAAATCCGCAGCCCATGCCGGCTCGCAGTAGCATCACTTTACTGTGGAAGTCATCGACACGGATCTGCGCCTGCTCCTCCATCAGATTGGTTTGTAACGGATGGCAGAAGCGGGCGCTGTCGCTGATAACAATCGCCCGATGCAGGCACAACTGCTCGTTGGTCAGGCCATCAGGTGCTGTGGCCAGCGGATGCTCAGGTGCCACGACAAATACATTGTCCAATGTACCGAGCATTTTGTAGGACCAGGCCGCTGACGTTGGTGGTTCATTAATCGCCCCCAGAATAATATCTGCTCCATTATGGGTCAGCTCCTCCCAGGAACCCGCCAGCGTATGATGGGTAAAACTGAGGCGGGTTTGCTTATTCAGCGCGTGAAATTCATCGATAATGGGTAACAGCGAGGCGAAAGGAAAGGAGTCGTCCAGCGCAATCGCCAGCTCTTTTTCCCAGCCTGAACTCAGCTGTACCGCCTGTTTTTCGAGATCTTTTGCCGCACTTAGCAATAAACGTCCCTTTTCCAGCATCATCTGTCCGGTGTCGGTAAATTTAGCCCGGTGTCCGGAACGGTCAAGCAACTCGATATTCAGGTCGCTTTCCAGCTTTTGAATCATATAGCTGAGTGCCGCAGGCGTTTTAAACAGCGATTCGGCCGCCGCGGCAAATGAACCCTGTTTGTCGAGTGCGTCGAGAATAAGCAAAACATCCAGATTAATGCGCATAAGCAGAAAAGATCCTGAAAATTAAACCCTTCTGTTGTACCGAATGAAGAAAAACAATGCCAGTGAATAAATTAGATGAATCATGCGCATTTTTTTGATGTTGTTTAGGATATATCGCAACACAGAATTAATAGTTTCACAGGATGGTAAGTTTTCTTTAATAACTCGTTAGAAATTTCCCGCTATACTCAACAAGCTTTCTGATTCAGGATCCTGCTGCTGACGGCAGATACAGACCGTTGCCTTTTAACTTATTGATTAAGAAGGTGTGATATGTCTATTCGGGAACTGATTGACCCTCAAAACTCTACGCTTATTTTTATTGATCATCAGCCGCAAATGTCATTTGGTGTAGCGAATATCGATCGCCAGACTTTAAAAAATAATACCGTGGCATTAGCGAAAGCCGGGAAAATATTCAATGTTCCGGTGATTTATACTTCTGTTGAAACGAAAAGTTTTAGCGGATATATCTGGCCAGAATTGTTAGCGGTTCATCCTGATGTAAAACCCATTGAACGCACCTCGATGAACTCCTGGGAAGATGCGGCGTTTGTGAAGGCCGTGGAAGCGACTGGGCGTAAAAAACTGATTATCTCCGCGCTGTGGACCGAAGTCTGCCTGACTTTCCCGGCACTGATGGCGCTGGAAGCGGGTTATGAAGTATATGTGGTGACCGACACTTCCGGTGGCACGTCCGTGGATGCCCATGAGCGTTCTATCGACCGCATGGTACAGGCTGGTGCCGTACCCGTAACCTGGCAACAGGTTCTTCTTGAGTACCAGCGCGACTGGTCCCGCAAAGAAACCTACGACGCCGTCATGGATCTGGTACGCGAGCACAGCGGCGCCTACGGTATGGGCGTGGATTATGCCTATACCATGGTGCATGGCGCGCCAGAACGTAAAGCCTAAATACACGTCATCCTTCATGTTGCATCTTTGTTGGCTTCGCTTGCGTACCCCGGTCACTTACTTATGAAAGCTCCCGGGGATCCACAACCTTGCCGCCTCGATGCACCATGAATGATTTTGTGTATTGCTTTCCTGGCCTAAGCGGCCTGTTTCCTCTCAACAAGGAACCCTTCATGGCGCAGAACAAACATGTGACGTTGGTGATTACCCACACCCTGCTGCCTGAGCAGGCGCAGCGGTATGAGCAATGGCTGGGGAAAATTATGCCGGTGGCGGCCGAGTTTCCCGGTCATCTCGGGGCGAACGTGATTCGCCCTGCGGATGGCGACAACCTGTGGAATATCATTATTCGCTTCGACACGCTTGAGCATCTGTATAACTGGACCCAGTCTGATACGCGCCGCGTGCTGGTGGAAGAGATCGTCCCACTGCTGGCGGAAGGTGATAAAACCGAAATTCGTACCGAAGCGGCATTCTGGTTTACGCCGCCAGTGCCCCATGTACGCCAGCCCAAACGCTGGAAACAGTTTCTGATAACCCTGCTGGTGATATTTCCTAGCACCAATCTGGTGCCGTGGTTGACCGGCATTGTGCTGCCTGCAATGAAGGGCTCGTTACTCCTGCATCTCATCAATGATGCCTGTGTGGTTGCGCTGGTGGTCTGGTTCTGGATGCCCATCGTAACCCGTCTGTTTGCCGGATGGCTGAAAAAAGCCTGACCGGTATCTCAGGAGATTGTTATGTCTCAAACTGCCACACTGATTCTGATTCACGGAAAAATTCATACTCTCGATAGGCAACGCCCGCAGGTCGAGGCGGTGGCGATTGCCAACGGAAAGATCCTGGCGACCGGTAGTCACGAGCGGGTAATGAGCTTTGCTGCCGAAGGGACGCAGGTTGTCGATCTGCAAGGACATACGGTGATCCCGGGCCTGAACGATTCGCACCTGCACCTTATTCGTGGTGGACTGAATTACAACCTGGAATTACGTTGGGAAGGCGTGCCGTCGCTGGCGGACGCCCTACGTATGCTCAAAGACCAGGCGGACAGAACGCCGTCGCCGCAATGGGTACGCGTGGTGGGCGGCTGGAGCGAATTCCAGTTTGCCGAACGTCGCATGCCAACCCTGGAAGAACTGAATGAAGCTGCTCCGGATACCCCGGTTTTTGTTCTGCATCTCTACGACCGGGCTTTGCTGAACCGCGCTGCGCTGAAAGCCGTCGGCTACACCAAAGCGACGCCGGATCCGGCGGGCGGTGAGATTGTGCGTGATAGCAACGGCAACCCGACCGGGATGTTGATCGCTAAACCAAACGCCATGATCCTTTATTCGACGCTGGCAAAAGGACCAAAACTGCCGCTGGAAATGCAGGTTAACTCGACCCGCCAGTTTATGCGTGAACTGAACCGTCTGGGGCTGACCAGTGCCATCGATGCGGGCGGCGGCTTCCAGAACTATCCGGAAGATTACGAGATCATTGAGCAGTTACACGCCAACAAGCAGATGACTGTGCGTATTGCCTACAACCTGTTTACCCAGCGTCCAAAACAGGAACTGGAAGACTTTGAACGTTGGACCGATATGCTCAAACCGGGGCAGGGAACCGATTTCTACCGCGCCAATGGGGCCGGGGAAATGCTGGTCTTTTCGGCAGCGGATTTTGAAGATTTTCTCCAGCCGCGCCCGGACCTGCCGGAGGGTATGGAAGATGAGCTGGAGCGCGTGGTGCGACACCTGGTGGAGCACCGCTGGCCGTTCCGCCTGCACGCCACCTACGATGAATCTATCAGCCGCATGTTGGACGTGTTTGAGAAGGTGAATCGTGATATCCCGTTCAATGGCCTGCACTGGTTCTTCGATCATGCCGAAACCATTACTGAACGGAATATCGAGCGCGTTAAAGCGCTGGGCGGCGGGATTGCTGTTCAGCACCGAATGGCGTTCCAGGGCGAATATTTTGTCGATCGTTATGGCAAAGATGCGGTCAAACACACGCCGCCTGTGGCGAAAATGCTGGCGGCTGAAGTTCCGGTAGGGCTGGGGACTGACGCCACCCGTGTGGCTAGCTACAACCCGTGGACCGCGCTCTATTGGCTGGTTTCGGGCCGCACCGTTGGCGGTATGGCGATGTACGATGATAACAACCGCTTGCCGCGCGACGTGGCGCTGGAACTGTGGACCGCTGGCAGCGCCTGGTTCTCCAGCGAGCAGGGTAAGAAAGGGCGAATCGAGAAAGATCAACTGGCCGACCTGGTGGTGCTGTCTAAAGATTACTTCAACGTGGCGGAAGAAGAGATCAAAGGCATTGAGTCAGTGATGACCATTGTCGATGGCAAAGTCGTGTATGCGGCAGGGCATTTCACCCCGCTGGCACCACCAGCCATCCCGGTTGTGCCGGACTGGTCGCCGGTGGTGAAGGTGCCGGGGCACTATCGCTCAGCGCCGCCTGCTGCGGCAAAAATTGGCGCAATGGTGCAGATGCATCAGTGCTGTGGTAGCTGTGGCGTACACGGTCATCAGCATGATATTGCGCGTCAATCAGGCATTCCGGTGTCAGATGACCGGGCTTTCTGGGGGGCGCTTGGCTGTTCCTGCTTCGCGTTCTGACTGTAACGTTTTTAATGCCGGATGGTGACGCTTTGCGTCTTATCCGGCCAACAAAGAATCGCAACTTCGATAAGTTAGATAATCCTTGTAAGCCTGCTATGCTGAGTGCCATCAGGCAATGGGGTTCATACATCTGCATTTCGCTTTGCTACAGCCAATTGTCTACGGTTGCCACAAAACCATCTTCCTAAAGGTCGCTATGCCATTCTTACTACGGCGTAAAGCCGGGGCCGTGTAATCTTCTCTATCCGCACCAACATAGTTATATTTTCAATGTAAGAATGTAGTTCTTATGATTATTTGTATTGTTTGTAAAGTGTAAATTTTATTTTTTATTATTGGCTATCAAAGCTTGATTGCATAATTAAATCAATCAAAATATGAAGGTAGCTCACACAATATTACTAACCATAAGTTAAAATAATGCGTGATTAATTACAATAATGAGTTGTTATTAATTAAATGAATATTATTGGTGACGTGTTTAGTTGGGTAGTAAAGCATTTGTAATTGTAGGAGCTGAAATGCCAGTAAATGATATATCTTTAGGAAAAACCAGAAGATCAAATGACAATGGTGAACCCAATGTTGTTCATGTTGCAATTTCACGACCTATTCGATATGACGTGATGATAGCCTATGGTGGACACGGTGGTGCCGAGATGTTGAAAGCGGCGGAATTCAAGAAAAAGCGGCTTGAATCTAAGTATCCCAAAGGTGAAGTAAAAGGACCGATGATCTTCAAGAGTTTGGCCGACTTCGAAAAAATTTGGACCGCGATATTCTATGATATTTGCAAGCTAAATAAATCAGGTCAACCTAAATATGATTTGTGTGAAATTCAATTTTTTGCTCACAGCAATCCAGATAGGATATCAATTAAGAAGGGGGAGCATATTACGGCTGAGGTGGTTGAATCTCTTGAAAATTTAATCTGGAATCCTGAAAAGGGTTATTTGGTATTACATAGTTGCCGATCTGGTCGATATGAAAGTGATAATTTAGATCAGCGTAGTGGTGGGGAGTGTATTGCTCGCGCATTTTCCAGACATGAATCATCAGCATATGTTATTGGCCAAATGGTTTATGCGTCATTTAACTATGGCCCCGGATTGGAAGACTGCAAATATAGAAAAACAGTGAATGATTATGTAGCAATAGATTTGTTTGGAAAGCAAGAGCTATTATTATGGGGCTATAAATCCGGAAGTAAAGTGAAGAAACGATTTTCAAATGATAGAGAGTATGAAAGCTTAGTTGATGGTCAGATCTGGCCATGCAGAAAATATCGAAATGGTGAGAAGTTAGATAGGACCGTTACCAGTGATGTGTTTAACTATGATGATTTGAATTTTGTTTGAATGTTCTGGATGTTGATAAATTTTATCATTCATAGCGACTAAAGGAAATTTATATGGATTATGTCATCGCGGCCGCATTACTTCCGCAAGATAAGTTATGGACAGTTGAGTATTCATGGAAAATGGTAGAGGCTATAACACCAGAAATACCACAAATTGAGGATGAAACAGAACTTATTGAATTGATTCGTCATGCCTGGTTGTGGGATAAAAATGCTATGATTCAGTATGCCAGAATTCAGAAAGAAGTTGGTGACGATGATGTTTTAGATGATTTCATCAGGAGCAATGCTCACAGATTAGTGAGTTATGATGGTTTGTCTCTTCGACGGCCTGATGTATTTAATATGAATTATAGTGAATTTATCACCCGACTAGCTGATTTACAGTATCCCTTGGCGAGCAGGCTTGCTGCTAATGGCCTTTTATGGAGTGCGGGTGAGACAAATTCGACCTTCAACCCGTTAGCACAAGATGTACGAAAAAGGTTGATTCGTTATACTCGTTACGCCATAAAGGGAGGCTATCATATCCATTCTTATCTGGCTGATTGCATTTTATTTCCTTCCGGTTTTTCGTATAAAGATAGTAATAATAAGCAGCTAAATTCTCTGGAAAACAGAATAGATAATTTAACAAGAGAAGAGCTTGAAGATAGTTTTTCTGCTTATAAGGTGAGTGGAATTCACGGTTCTCAGTATGCACAAATAAGATTGAGTGAGTTTTATTTTTATGGTGTTAGCGTTAAACGAGATATTGAAATGGCATATGCATGGTCTATGATTGCTAACGATTCCTTTATCTATTTTAATAAAGAAGGTTACAAAAGACATGCTTCGGAAAGATATAAAGAAAATATTCTGAATGAATATAACAACGTTAACTTAAAAAATCTGATTCCGCTACAAATGACGAAAATAGAGATAGAGAGAAGTGTCGCGCTGGCGTCAAAAATCAAAGAAACGTTGGTTGAGGATGACTACTATTCCTGGGAGGTTCAAATGGATGCGGTTCCGCCGGCGCCTTGATGTTCAACGTTTGGTTTGTACCTGTATGCGATTATTCATCGGCCGTATAATGAGACAACAAGTGTCTGCTCGCGTAGGGCCAATACGCGCAGCGCCATCGGGCATTCCGAGTTCTGACATCAGAAAAAGGCCCGCACTAGCGGGCCTTTTGTTGATTCATGCCAATTACAGGCTGGAAACGTTCTCGGTCAGGTATTTTGCTACGCCGTCCGGAGACGCGTTCATACCTTCTTTACCTTTTTCCCACTGTGCCGGGCATACGTCGCCGTGCTCTTCGTGGAACTGCAGCGCGTCAACCATGCGCAGCATTTCGTCGATGTTACGACCCAGCGGCAGATCGTTAACCACCTGGTGGCGAACAACGCCGTTAGCGTCGATCAGGAAAGAACCGCGCAGAGCAACGCCAGCTTCCGGGTGCTCGATGCCGTAGGCTTTCTGGATTTCGCGTTTAATGTCAGCAACCATTGCGTATTTCACTGCACCGATGCCGCCTTTGTCGACAGGGGTGTTACGCCATGCGTTGTGGACAAATTCGGAGTCGAAGGAAACGCCAACAACTTCAACGCCGCGTTTCTGGAATTCTTCGTAACGTTTGTCGAATGCGATCAGTTCAGACGGGCAAACGAAGGTGAAGTCCATCGGCCAGAAGAACAGAACGGTAGTTTTACCGTTGGTATGCTGTTTGAAGTTGAAGTTTTCAACGATCTCACCGCTACCCAGTACCGCAGCTGCTGTGAAATCCGGAGCCTGACGAGTTACCAGTACCATATAATTCTCCTGCAATGTTAAGGGGTTTTTGGAACGCAACGCGGGCCAGTATAGAGAGTGTTCGTGAATAAGACAAAGAGGCGTTGGCAATCAATGAGACAGGTTTTGTCTATCAATCTTTTGCCGGATGACGGCTACGGCTTATCCGGCGGGGAATGCGGGTTGCAATCAAAGGGTTTTACGCCGCGCCTGGTCCATCATTTGCGGATAAAACTGCCAGAATCGCTCTTCTAACGCATCGTAATGCGTATTGAGGTCATACCATGAGTCGCGTAGGGCATCGAGCCGTGGACGGCGGCTGGCCATGCCGTTCAGGACGTTCTGGATAAAATCCATGTCCCGGTAGCGCTCAAGCCATTTCTCTGACCATATATAGTTATTCAGATTGATAAAGCGTTGCGGCGATTCCGGCAAAATAGTGGTTACCTGGGTACGGGCATAGCGCACAAAGTCCGTCAGCGGGAAGTCAGGGGAGATCTCCGACCAGTGGCGCGACAGAAAATGATCCCACATGACATCCAGCGTAATCGGCGCGACGCGGCGCGTTTCGCTACGAAACCATTCTTTGGCTTCACGCACCTGCGGCAGGTTATCTGTCATCACGTCGATACGACGATGCATGAAGATGCCTTCTACCACATCAGGCGAGTAGTGCGTTTCCGGATTACCCCGGACAAAATCGGCCAGCAGATTGCCGGAAAGCGAACTGTCGGCAAGGTGAGCGAGATGCAAATGTGCAAGAAAATTCATCGTTAAATGTTTATCCAGAGGGGTAAAGGTTGCAGGGAGAACGCCCCGGCACTAGACTACCCGCCTCTTATTTTAGTCTGAGTCAGTGTCATGCGCGTTACCGATTTCACCTTTGAACTACCCGAATCCCTGATTGCCCACTATCCGCAAGCTGAGCGCAGTAGCTGTCGCTTGCTGTCTTTGGACGGGCCGACGGGCGCGCTGACGCACGGTACTTTCACCGATTTGCTCGATAAGCTCAACCCTGGCGATTTGCTGGTCTTTAACAACACCCGCGTCATTCCTGCGCGTCTGTTTGGTCGTAAAGCCAGCGGCGGTAAAATTGAAGTGCTGGTCGAGCGTATGCTGGATGACAAACGTATTCTGGCGCATATTCGTGCCTCGAAAGCGCCGAAACCGGGCGCCGAGCTGCTGCTGGGCGATGACGAAAGCATTAAAGCAACGATGGTGGCGCGCCATGACGCGCTGTTTGAAGTTGAGTTTAACGACGAACGCAGCGTGCTGGATATCCTCAACGCGATTGGCCATATGCCGTTGCCGCCGTATATCGACCGTCCGGATGAAGACGCCGACCGCGAGCTGTACCAGACCGTGTACAGCGAAAAACCGGGTGCCGTCGCTGCGCCGACCGCGGGTCTGCATTTTGACGATCCGCTGCTGGCTAAACTGCGCGATAAAGGCATTGAAATGGCGTTCGTCACCCTGCACGTTGGAGCGGGCACTTTCCAGCCGGTGCGCGTAGACACTATTGAAGAACACATTATGCACTCCGAATATGCGGAAGTGCCGCAGGATGTGGTGGACGCGGTGCTGGCGGCGAAAGCGCGCGGTAACCGCGTGATTGCGGTGGGCACCACCTCCGTACGTTCACTGGAAAGTGCGGCGCAGGCGGCCAAAAACGATCTAATCGAGCCGTTCTTCGGCGATACACAAATCTTTATTTATCCAGGCTATAAATATCAGGTGATTGATGCTCTGGTCACCAACTTCCACCTGCCGGAATCGACACTGATTATGCTGGTTTCCGCATTTGCTGGTTATAAAAACACCATGCACGCCTATCATGAAGCGGTAAAAGCGGAATATCGCTTTTTTAGTTACGGGGATGCGATGTTTATCACGTACAATCCGCAGGCTATTTCTGAGCGTGTCGGGGAATAAGTTTCCGGCATGAGTGTTTAAAACGTCGGACTGTTTTTCTGACGCAGGAGTGAAGATGAAATTTGAACTGGATACCACAGACGGTCGCGCTCGCCGCGGCCGCCTGGTTTTTGATCGTGGCGTAGTAGAAACGCCTGCTTTTATGCCGGTCGGTACTTACGGCACAGTAAAAGGCATGACGCCGGAAGAAGTTGAAGCGACCGGCGCACAGATCATCCTCGGCAACACTTTCCACCTGTGGCTACGCCCGGGGCAGGAAATCATGAAACTGCACGGCGATCTGCACGATTTTATGCAGTGGAAAGGGCCGATCCTCACCGATTCCGGCGGCTTCCAGGTGTTCAGCCTGGGCGATATCCGGAAGATAACCGAACAAGGCGTGCATTTCCGTAACCCGATCAACGGCGATCCGATTTTCCTCGATCCCGAGAAGTCGATGGAGATTCAATACGATCTCGGTTCCGATATCGTGATGATCTTCGACGAATGTACACCGTATCCGGCCGACTGGGACTATGCTAAACGCTCGATGGAGATGTCTCTGCGTTGGGCGAAGCGCAGCCGTGACCGTTTTGATAGCCTCGGCAACAAAAATGCGCTTTTTGGCATCATTCAGGGCAGTGTTTACGAAGATTTACGTGATATCTCCGTCAAAGGTCTGGTAGATATCGGCTTTGATGGCTACGCTGTCGGCGGTTTGGCTGTCGGTGAGCCGAAGGAAGATATGCACCGCATTCTGGAACATGTTTGCCCGCAGATTCCGGCAGATAAACCGCGTTACCTGATGGGCGTCGGTAAACCAGAAGATCTGGTTGAAGGCGTGCGTCGCGGTATCGATATGTTTGACTGTGTGATGCCAACGCGAAATGCCCGTAATGGTCATTTGTTTGTGACTGACGGCGTGGTAAAAATTCGTAACGCGAAACATAAAAGCGACACCAGTCCGCTCGATGCTGAGTGTGATTGCTACACCTGTCGCAATTATTCGCGCGCTTACTTGCATCATCTCGACCGTTGCAACGAAATATTGGGCGCGCGTCTCAACACGATTCATAACCTTCGCTACTACCAGCGTTTGATGGCGGGTTTACGCAAGGCTATTGAAGAGGGTAAATTAGAGAGCTTCGTGACTGATTTTTACCAACGTCAGGGTAGACCAGTTCCACCTGTGAACGTTGATTAATTTTAATAATGAGGGAATTTGAATGAGCTTTTTTATTTCTGATGCGGTAGCGGCAACAGGTGCTCCGGCGCAGGGCAGCCCGATGTCTCTGATTCTGATGCTGGTGGTGTTTGGTCTGATTTTCTACTTCATGATCCTGCGCCCGCAGCAAAAGCGTACCAAAGAACACAAAAATCTGATGAACTCCATTGCGAAAGGCGATGAAGTGCTGACTAACGGTGGTCTGGTGGGTCGCGTGACCAAAGTAGCAGAATCTGGCTACATCGCTATCGCGCTGAACGACACCACTGAAGTGGTTATTAAACGTGATTTCGTAGCTGCCGTTCTGCCGAAAGGCACCATGAAGGCGCTGTAATTTATTGTTTTCCCAAAGGGAACTGCCGTGTTAAACCGTTATCCTTTGTGGAAGTATGTCATGCTGATCGTCGTTATTGTCGTCGGTCTGCTCTATGCGCTTCCCAACCTGTATGGTGAGGATCCGGCTGTTCAAATCACTGGCGTGCGCGGTGCCGCCGCCAGTGAGCAAACGCTGATCCAGGTCCAGAAAACGTTACAAGAAGATAAAATCACACCTAAGTCTGTGGCTCTGGAAGAGGGTGCTATTCTCGCGCGCTTCGACTCCACTGATACCCAACTGCGCGCACGTGAAGTATTAATGGGCGTACTGGGCGATCAGTACGTCGTGGCGCTTAACCTTGCTCCGGCAACCCCGCGCTGGCTGGCTGCCATTCATGCAGAACCGATGAAACTCGGTCTTGACCTGCGTGGCGGCGTTCACTTCCTGATGGAAGTGGATATGGATACCGCGCTGAGTAAGTTGCAGGAACAAAATATCGATAGCCTGCGCAGCGATCTGCGTGAAAAAGGCATTCCTTATACTACCGTTCGCAAAGAAGATAACTACGGTCTGAGCATCACTTTCCGTGATAGCAGCGCCCGTGATGAAGCTATCTCTTACTTGAGCAAACGTCACCAGGATCTGGTTATTTCCAGCCAGGGCAGCAATGCACTGCGCGCTGTAATGACCGATGCGCGCCTGAGTGAAGCCCGTGAGTACGCGGTACAGCAGAACATCAACATTCTGCGTAATCGTGTTAACCAACTGGGTGTTGCTGAGCCGGTGGTACAACGTCAAGGTGCTGACCGCATCGTGGTCGAACTGCCGGGTATTCAGGATACCGCGCGTGCGAAAGAAATTCTGGGCGCAACCGCGACGCTGGAGTTCCGTCTGGTAAACACCAACGTTGACCAGTCCGCTGCAGCATCGGGTCGTGTTCCGGGTGATTCGGAAGTGAAACAGTCTCGTGAAGGTCAGCCTGTTGTGCTGTACAAGCGCGTGATCCTGACCGGTGACCATATCACCGATTCCACTTCCAGCCAGGACGAATATAATCAGCCGCAGGTTAACATCTCGCTGGATAGCGCGGGTGGTAACATCATGTCCAACTTCACCAAGGACAACATCGGTAAGCCGATGGCGACCCTGTTCGTGGAGTACAAAGACAGCGGTAAGAAAGATGCTAACGGTCGTGCAGTACTGGTGAAACAGGAAGAGGTGATTAACATTGCCAATATCCAGTCTCGCCTGGGTAACAGCTTCCGTATCACCGGTATCAACAACCCGAACGAAGCGCGTCAGCTTTCTCTGCTGTTACGTGCCGGTGCGTTGATTGCGCCGATTCAGATTGTGGAAGAACGTACCATCGGCCCAACCCTGGGTATGCAGAACATTAAACAGGGTCTGGAAGCGTGTCTGGCCGGTCTGGTGGTGTCTATCCTGTTCATGATCTTCTTCTATAAGAAGTTCGGTCTGATTGCGACCAGTGCGCTGATTGCTAACCTGGTATTGATTGTCGGTATTATGTCGTTGCTGCCGGGCGCTACGCTAAGTATGCCGGGGATTGCGGGGATTGTCTTAACCCTTGCCGTCGCGGTCGATGCGAACGTACTGATCAACGAACGTATCAAAGAAGAGTTGAGTAACGGGCGTTCGGTGCAGCAGGCCATCAACGAAGGTTATGCGGGCGCATTTAGCTCCATCTTTGATGCGAACATTACGACGCTGATCAAGGTCATCATCCTGTACGCAGTTGGCACCGGGGCAATTAAAGGGTTCGCGATTACTACCGGTATTGGTGTGGCGACGTCGATGTTTACCGCGATTGTCGGTACACGTGCCATCGTAAACCTGTTGTATGGCGGCAAGCGCGTCAAAAAGCTGTCAATCTGAGGAGTGCGAAGTGGCACAGGAATATACTGTTGAACAATTAAACCACGGCCGTAAAGTCTGGGACTTTATGCGCTGGGACTACTGGGCTTTCGGCATTTCAGGTTTCCTGCTGATTGCGGCCATCGTGGTGATGGGCGTACGCGGGTTTAACTGGGGTCTCGATTTCACCGGTGGTACGGTTATTGAAATCACGCTGGAAAAACCGGCCGATATGGACGTGATGCGCGATGCACTGGAGAAAGCGGGCTTCGTTGATCCGCTTCTGCAGAACTTCGGCAGCAGCCACGACATTATGGTACGTATGCCGCCAACTGAAGGTGCAGACGGCGGTCAGGTGCTGGGCAGCAAAGTGTTGAGTGTGATTAACGAATCCACCAACCAAAACGCCGCGGTGAAGCGAATTGAATTCGTGGGTCCGAGCGTGGGGGCTGATCTGGCGCAAACCGGTGCGATGGCGCTAATGGCGGCGCTGATCTCCATCCTGGTGTACGTCGGTTTCCGCTTTGAGTGGCGACTGGCGGCGGGGGTGGTTATCGCTCTGGCGCACGACGTGATTATCACACTTGGGATCCTGTCGTTGTTCCATATCGAGATTGACCTGACGATCGTCGCATCACTGATGTCGGTAATCGGTTACTCGCTGAACGATAGTATCGTTGTATCTGACCGTATTCGTGAAAACTTCCGCAAAATTCGTCGCGGTACGCCTTACGAAATCTTTAACGTGTCACTGACTCAAACGCTGCACCGTACGTTGATTACGTCCGGTACAACGTTGATGGTTATTCTGATGCTGTTCCTGTTCGGTGGTCCGGTACTGGAAGGCTTCTCGCTGACGATGCTGATCGGTGTTTCCATCGGTACCGCATCCTCTATCTACGTGGCATCGGCGCTGGCGCTGAAGCTGGGTATGAAGCGTGAGCACATGCTGCAGCAGAAGGTCGAGAAAGAAGGGGCGGATCAACCGTCGATTCTTCCTTAACCATTAAGAGTGAAGATACTGGAATCCCGATCGTAAGGTCGGGATTTTTTTTGCCTGTGAATTAGCGACAGGCAATTATCTTTTCCTGTCGCCATACTACTGACAGTATGCTGTCAGTAGTCCTGTCTTATAGTCCTTCTGAGATTACCCACACAGGCAGGAGGAAGTATGAGCAACGTAATTAATTGGTTTGAAATCCCTGTAGCACAAATGGATCGCGCCATCGCTTTTTATGAACCAGTGATGCAGGTTTCTTTGCGTCGGGAGAACATGGACTGCGCTGAGCTGGCCGTATTTCCGCATCAGGATCCCGCTCCCGGCGGGGCGCTGGCTAAATTTGAAGGTATTACTCCTTCAGCGCAGGGCGCTATTATTTATCTGCATACGGACGATTTGACTGCAACGCTTGAACGCGTCGCCACTGCTGGCGGTCAGTGTGTGTTTGGCCCACTCGAACTGGGGCAGGACATTGGTACGATTGCGCTATTTACTGACAGCGAAGGCAATCGTGTTGGTTTACATCAACCCGCGTAATATTTTCAGCACTGAGGATTAAAATGAGCAGACGCGCCGACCGCTTGTTTCAGATTGTACAAATCCTGCGTGGCAGGCGAGTGACAACGGCGGCGCTGCTGGCAGAACGTCTTGAAGTTTCTGAACGGACGATTTATCGCGATATCCGCGATCTCTCTTTATCCGGCGTGCCCATTGAAGGCGAAGTGGGCAGTGGATACCGCTTAATGGCGGGGTTTGATCTGCCGCCGTTGATGTTAACTCAGCACGAATCAGAAGCGTTGATGGTAGCGATTCGGTTGCTGAAAACATGGGGCGGGGATTCACTCTCACAGGCGCTGGAATCAGCACAGGAAAAAGTGTTGGCGATATTGCCGCCAGAGAGTCGGCGCAGAGCCGAGCAAACGCGGATTTTCGCGCCAGATTTTGGTAATCAGCCGCATTCACGCAGTGCGTTCGATCTCATACATCGCGCGGTTTCAGCTCAGCAGGTGCTGGCGCTGCATTATCGCGATGAGTCCGGGAACCTCTCGTGGCGCGACGTTCAGCCGCTGGGATTATTTTTCTGGGGCGAGCACTGGCTGCTGGTTGGCTGGTGCGAGAAGCGTGATGATTATCGTTGCTTTCGCGTTGATCGATGTCTGAAGATCACGCCACTCGACAGGCACTTTCGCGAATCTGCGGAGCGTTCGCTAAGTGACTTTTTACGTAAAGTACGCTGTGAAGACCAGCCATAAAAAAGCCAGCGGTTAAGCTGGCTTGTTTGCGATAAATTGTCTGGATTAGAAGTTGTAACCTACGACCAGGTAACCACCCCAACCGGTAGATTTCGCGCTGAAATCGCCTTCGCCCCAGTTCAGAGTATCCCCACCTTTCCACTGACCGCCGTTATGGAAGTAACGCGCTACGACAGAGTAGTGCCAGTGATCGTAGTTCAGCGCCAGGACGTGGCTGGAAGCGATAGAGTTGCTGGTGCGGTTCGGGTCATCACCCAAATCTGAGCCCCAGTCGAAGTTGGTGAAGCCGATGTAGGTCAGTTGGCCGCCCCAAACCTGGGTGATCGGCACAAAGTATTTCACTTTGAAACGGTAGCCATCCCACTCGTTTTCGTTGGATGCGCCATAGTTCTGCCACTGGTATTTAGCATAGACGTTCAGGGACAGACCCATCGGCAGACCGGTATCGATATCGGTACCCAGACCCATATACCAGGTGCTCTGGCGGCTGGCTTTGTTATCACCCATGTCGTAGATGTAGTTGTTGGCGAAATACCATTCTTTGAACGGACCAAAGCTCAGGTCAGCGCCGGTCAGTTTGTCGATGGAGAAACGCGGTTCGATTTCCATAAACAACGGGGAACCGTCAGACCAGATACCTTTATCGTTGCCGTTACCCCAGTCGAAGGTTTTCGGAATATCGATGTAGCCATAGAAATCAAACCAGTCTTTTTTGGCAAATGCTTCGTATTCCAGATACACGTCGTTGTTCAGTTTCGGAGAGAAACGGGTGTGATAGCTACCCACCACGTTAACGCTCTGGTGCCACCAGTCGGACAGATATTGCGGTTTGTCATTTTCTGCTGCGTTGGCAGTAAAAGACGAGGAGAGCGCCAGCACTGCACCGGCTGCAAGTAATGTTTTTTTCATATGTATGCCACTGTTTGAAATCCCTTTCGGGAGTGAAAAATGCGCAATTTGCGTTTCTAAATATTTCGTAATTCTTCGGAGCCTATTATAAAAATCATTGTTCACAAAAATATGTCTTGTTTCACAGTTCTATCATTTACGTAATCGATTGCGTTCACGTTTGCGTACTTTAGGCGGCGAATTGTACTGGCTCTCATGAATGTTGCCAAGTTTTACCAGAAATATCGGTTATGTCAGAGGAGTAACAAAATGGAGCGGAGTGATGTTGCGGAACGCACAAAACGTTCCGCAAAAAAGTTTATTGGCTAACAGGCTGGATGTCGTGGATGCGAACAAATCCTAACCTCTCTGGAGTGAGGCCATTTATCTGCAACGGAATGTCTACGTCGCTGGGAGCAAGAATACTCGCCGGAGCGTTGACCAACTGGTTGTGAACGTTCACTTCCTGATAATTGTCCGTGGTGCCCTGAATTTGCCCGTACTCGACGGTGGCGCTAAAGGCGGGTAAAGGCGTGTTGGATTCACCCTGAATCCGTAGCGTCAGGCGCGTACCATCCGCGTTCGGTGCAATGTTTACCAGCGACATGCGTAAAGTGCCAATCTGGCTGTCCAGCCGTGCCGGAGTTTTGGAACCCGGTAGCAGATAGACGCCGCTGGTTGATTTTGCATTCAACATATTTTGTTGCGTAATTTTTACTGTTTCCTGATTAAGCTGCGCCATCTCTTTATTCAATGTGCTAACGCTTTGATGCATCTGGCGTACTTCGCTTTGCTGTGCGCAGGCACTAAGACTAAAGAGACTTCCCACCAGGAGAATTCTTAGGTAACGTCTTGTCATTGTGATTACTTCCTTCATTGTCGCGATAGCATAATGGTAGTGTGGACTGAGCACGAAGGCATCGATCCTTTGTCTCAAAAGCGCAGTGCCTTTGTTGTCACGGCAGTTCAGGGTAAAATAGATTCTGTTAACCACTGAGGTACAGGACGCCGTATGCATTGCCCATTCTGTTTCGCCGTAGACACTAAGGTAATTGACTCTCGTCTTGTAGGCGAGGGCTCCTCGGTACGCCGCCGTCGGCAGTGTCTGGTCTGTAACGAACGTTTCACCACTTTTGAAGTGGCTGAACTTGTCATGCCGCGCGTTGTGAAAAGCAACGACGTGCGTGAACCCTTTAATGAAGAAAAGCTGCGTAGCGGCATGCTCAGAGCGCTTGAGAAACGGCCTGTTAGCGCGGATGACGTCGAAATGGCGTTAAACCATATCAAATCACAGCTGCGTGCGACTGGTGAGCGTGAGGTGCCGAGCAAGATGATTGGCAACCTGGTGATGGAGCAGTTGAAAAAGCTCGATAAAGTCGCCTACATCCGCTTTGCCTCTGTCTACCGGAGTTTCGAAGACATCAAAGAATTTGGCGAAGAGATTGCTCGCCTACAGGACTAAGCCATGCAGGATGAATTGTACATGGCGCGTGCGCTGAAGCTTGCTGCGCGCGGACGTTTTACCACTCACCCCAACCCCAACGTGGGCTGCGTGATTGTGAAGGATGGGGAGATCGTCGGTGAAGGATATCACCACCGTGCGGGCGAACCGCATGCCGAAGTTCATGCTCTGCGGATGGCTGGAGAAAAAGCGCAAGGGGCAACGGCCTATGTGACGCTTGAACCCTGTAGTCATCATGGTCGCACGCCGCCGTGTTGCGATGCGCTGATTGCGGCGGGTGTATCGCGTGTGGTTGCGGCGATGCAGGATCCCAATCCGCAGGTCGCAGGACGTGGGCTCTACCGTTTGCAGCAGGCGGGCATCGACGTCAGCCACGGGCTGATGATGAGCGAAGTTGAGCAACTGAATAAAGGCTTTCTCAAGCGCATGCGTACGGGATTCCCGTATCTGCAGCTTAAGCTTGGCGCGTCGCTTGATGGCCGTACGGCGATGGCCAGCGGTGAAAGCCAGTGGATTACCTCACCACAGGCGCGCCGCGATGTGCAACGCTTGCGCGCGCAAAGCCATGCCATTTTAACCAGCAGTGCTACGGTGCTGGCAGACGACCCTCAGCTTACCGTGCGTTGGTCGGAGCTTGGGGAGTCAACTCAGGCGAGTTACCCGCAGGAAGAGTTGCGCCAACCAATCCGCATTGTTCTGGATAGCCAGAATCAGGTCACGCCGGAGCACCGTATTGTCCAACAGCCTGGAGAAACCTGGATTGTCCGGACTGAAGACGACCCCCGTAGCTGGCCGGAGACGGTTCGTAGCCTGAAGGTGCCGGAACATAACGGGCATCTGGATCTGGTGGTGCTGATGATGCAACTGGGCAAACAGCAAATTAACAGTATTTGGGTTGAGGCAGGCCCAACGCTCGCGGGGGCATTATTACAGGCCGGTTTGGTCGATGAGCTAATCGTGTATGTTGCGCCTAAACTGTTAGGCAGCGATGCGCGTGGATTATGTGTGCTTCCAGGCCTTGAGAAACTGGCTGACGCACCCCATTTCAAATTCAATGAGATACGCCAGGTGGGCCCGGACGTTTGCCTGCATTTAACGACTGCGTGAGGCTTTCTGATTTAGAGGAAGCAGCGCACAGAATATTATGATAAAATCCGCCCCCCTTACGGGGCCATAAATCGAACCCGAAGGAAGAATATGAACATTATTGAAGCTAACGTTGCTACCCCGGACGCTCGCGTCGCCATCACCATTGCGCGTTTCAACAACTTTATCAATGACAGCCTGCTGGAAGGGGCTATCGACGCCCTGAAACGTATTGGCCAGGTTAAAGATGAAAACATTACCGTTGTTTGGGTTCCAGGTGCATATGAGCTGCCGCTGGCCGCTGACGCACTGGCAAAAACCGGTAAATACGACGCGGTGATTGCGCTCGGTACGGTGATCCGTGGCGGTACCGCGCACTTCGAATATGTGGCTGGCGGTGCAAGCAATGGCCTGGCGCATGTCGCTCAGGACAGTGGCATTCCGGTAGCCTTCGGTGTTCTGACCACCGAAAGTATTGAACAAGCCATCGAACGTGCTGGCACCAAAGCCGGCAACAAAGGCGCAGAAGCTGCACTGACTGCGCTTGAAATGATTAATGTATTGAAAGCCATTAAGGCCTGATTTTTGTAAGGGGAAATCCGTGAAACCTGCTGCTCGTCGCCGCGCCCGTGAGTGTGCCGTCCAGGCGCTCTACTCCTGGCAGTTGTCCCAGAACGACATCGCTGATGTTGAATACCAGTTCCTGGCGGAACAGGACGTTAAAGATGTCGACGTTCTGTATTTCCGTGAACTGCTGTCCGGGGTGGCGACTAACAGCGCGTACCTGGATGGATTAATGAAGCCTTACCTGTCTCGTCTGTTAGAAGAGCTGGGTCAGGTAGAAAAAGCCGTACTGCGTATTGCGCTGTTTGAACTGTCTAAACGTAGTGATGTGCCGTACAAAGTGGCCATCAACGAAGCGATTGAACTGGCGAAAACCTTCGGCGCTGAAGATAGCCATAAATTCGTGAACGGCGTACTGGATAAAGCAGCACCTGTGATTCGCCCCAACAAAAAGTAATCCCGAGGCCGGCTGGATGGTGGAAGCTGTTTCCGCTGTCCCCGGCTTTTTCTTTTTTTTCTGCTGAGGCATAACGTATGGCATGCGGCGAGTTTTCCCTGATTGCCCGTTATTTTGACCGCGTAAGAACGTCTCGTCTTGATGTCGAAACCGGTATTGGTGACGACTGCGCACTCCTGAATATCCCTGAAAAACAGACGCTGGCGATCAGTACCGATACGCTGGTGGCAGGCAATCACTTCCTCCCCGACATTGATCCCGCCGATCTCGCCTGGAAAGCACTGGCGGTGAATTTGAGCGATCTGGCGGCGATGGGGGCCGATCCTGCGTGGTTGACGCTGGCACTCACGTTACCTGACGTTGATGAAGCCTGGCTTGAAGCCTTCAGCGATGGCCTGTTTGAACTCCTTAATTACTATGATATGCAGCTGATTGGCGGTGACACCACGCGTGGGCCACTGTCGATGACGTTGGGTATCCATGGCTACGTCCCCATTGGGCGGGCCTTAAAACGCTCTGGTGCGAAGCCGGGGGACTGGATTTATGTTACCGGTACGCCGGGAGACAGCGCGGCGGGGCTGGCGATTTTACAGAATCGGTTGCAGGTTGGAGATGCAAAAGACGCAGACTATCTGCTTAAACGCCATCTGCGTCCCACGCCGCGTATTTTACAGGGACAAGCCCTGCGCGATCTGGCCAGTGCGGCTATCGATATCTCCGATGGCCTGATTTCCGATCTGGGGCATATCGTTAATGCCAGCGGCTGTGGCGCGCGGGTTAACGTCGATGCGCTGCCTTACTCCACGGCATTCGCCCGGCACGTTGAGCCGGAACAGGCCCTACGCTGGGCGCTCTCGGGCGGTGAAGATTATGAGTTATGCTTTACCGTACCGGAAATTAACCGTGGTGCGCTGGATGTGGCGCTGGGAAATCTCGGCGCAGCGTTTACCTGCATTGGGCAGATGAGCGCAGACGTGGAAGGCATTCACTTTACGCGCGATGGAAAATCCGTCACGTTTGACTGGAAAGGATATGACCATTTTGCCGCGCCTTAAAAAAGATGTCGCCAAAAGCCGCCTGAGTATGCGCAATCCGTGGCACCTGCTAGCCACCGGTTTTGGCAGCGGGTTGAGCCCAATTGTTCCTGGCACGATGGGATCGCTGGCGGCGATCCCTTTTTGGTATTTAATGACCTTTCTACCGTGGCAGCTGTATTCACTGGTGGTGATGTTATCTATCTGTATCGGCGTTTATCTGTGCCATCAAACGGCGAAAGATATGGGTGTGCACGATCACGGTAGCATTGTCTGGGACGAGTTTGTCGGGATGTGGATTACCCTGATGGCGCTGCCGACCAATGACTGGCAGTGGGTTGCCGCCGGATTTGTGATTTTCCGTATTCTGGATATGTGGAAGCCGTGGCCGATTCGTTGGTTCGATCGCAACGTGCATGGCGGGACGGGGATCATGATCGACGATATTGTGGCCGGAATACTCTCTGCCGGAATTTTGTATTTTATCGGTCATCACTGGCCGGTAGGTATCATTTAACCCTTTTGGGGGCTGTTGTAGGCCCGATAAGCGTCGCGCCATCGGGCAATCAGTGCCGGATGCGCTATGCTTATCCGGCCTACAATTAGCCATCGCCAATACTTATTTAAATCCCACCACCGGATGCTGTTTGTACGGTGTTTCCAGCTCGGCAATCTGCTCCGGCTTCAGCGTTAAATCCACCGCATTGAGCAACTCATCCAGCTGTTCCTCGCGCGATGTGCCGATAATCGGCGCTGCTACACCCGGTTTGCTCAGCAGCCAGGCCAGCGCAACCTGCGCGCGCGTTACGCCCAGTTCCCCACTGACGCCGGTCAGCCGTGCGGCAATTTGCGCGTCGTTTTCATCGCTCTCGTTGTACAAATTTTTACCGACTTCATCGGAAACCAGACGTGCTGTCGTTTCTCCCCATGGGCGCGTCAGGCGTCCACGTGCCAGTGGACTCCAGGGGATCACTGCCACACCTTCCTGGTAGCACAGTGGCAGCATTTCGCGTTCTTCTTCGCGGTAGATCAGATTGTAGTGATCCTGCATGCTAACGAACTGCGCCCAGCCGTGTTGCTTCTGTAAGGCCAGCGCCTGAGCAAATTGCGAAGCGTGCATGGAGGAGGCGCCGATATAGCGCGCTTTACCGGCTTTCACGACGTCGTTTAGAGCCTCAAGGGTTTCTTCAATAGGTGTGTTGTAATCCCAGCGGTGAATTTGCAGGATGTCGACATAGTCCATACCCAGACGTCTGAGGCTGTCGTCGATTGAGCGCAGGATTTGTGCGCGGGATAATCCTTCTGCTAAATCATCAACCTGGTGAAAAACCTTGGTAGCGACCACGATATCTTCGCGGCGGGCGAAATCACGCAGCGCGCGACCGACAATCTCTTCGCTACTGCCAGCGGAGTAGCTGTTGGCGGTATCGAAAAAGTTAATGCCGCCCTCAAGGGCGTGTTTGATTATCGGGCGGCTGCTTTCTTCAGGTAGCGTCCAGGCGTGATTGCCGCGATTAGGCTCGCCAAACGTCATGCAGCCCAGGCAAAGGCGGGAGACCCGTAGGTCGGTTTTTCCTAAGATGTTGTATTTCATCAATCCACTCCTGCTTAGCTCGTGATGAATTAAGCATAGCAGGAGCGGGGAGGGGATTATGCCAGCCAGGCCTTGATTTTGGCCTCAATTCCGACGGCATTCAGACCCAGATCGGCGCGAGCTTCATCCTGAGTTCCCTGCGGGATGAAGAAGTCTGGTAGGCCAATGTTCAGCACCGGGACGGGCTTACGATGGGCCATCAGCACTTCGTTTACACCGCTGCCAGCACCACCCATAATGGCGTTCTCTTCAATGGTAACCAGCACCTCGTGTTGGGCAGCCATTTCAAGGATCAACGTTTCATCCAGGGGTTTCACAAAACGCATATCGACCAGCGTGGCGTTCATCGACTCTGCGACCTGAGCGGCTTCCGGCATCAGGGTACCGAAGTTGAGAATTGCCACTTTCTCCCCGTGACGTCTCACTATACCTTTCCCGATAGGCAGTTGTTCCAGCGGGGTCAACTCTACGCCCACCGCGTTACCGCGCGGGTAGCGCACGACCGTTGGACCGTCGTTGTAGTGATAGCCGGTGAACAGCATCTGGCGGCATTCGTTTTCATCACTCGGGGTCATAATGACCATTTCCGGGATGCAGCGCAGGAAGGAAAGATCGAACGCCCCTTGATGGGTTTGTCCATCTGCGCCAACAATTCCTGCCCGGTCAACGGCGAACAGAACTGGCAGTTTCTGGATGGCGACATCATGCAGCACCTGATCGTAGGCGCGCTGCAGGAAGGTCGAGTAAATAGCCACGACCGGCTTATAGCCGCCAATCGCCAGACCGGCAGCAAACGTCACCGCGTGCTGTTCGGCGATCGCCACATCGAAGTAGCGGTCCGGAAACTTACGTGAAAATTCCACCATACCGGAGCCTTCGCGCATCGCCGGGGTGATTGCCATCAGCTTATTGTCTTTCGCCGCGGTTTCGCACAGCCAGTCACCGAAGATTTTTGAATAGCTCGGCAGGCCACCGCTGCTTTTCGGCAGGCATCCGCTGGACGGATCGAATTTTGGTACCGCGTGGAAGGTGATTGGATCTTTTTCTGCCGGCTCGTAACCACGACCTTTTTTGGTCATGATGTGCAGGAACTGCGGGCCTTTCAGATCGCGCATGTTCTTCAGTGTGGTAATAAGCCCCAGCACGTCGTGCCCGTCCACCGGACCGATATAGTTAAAGCCCAGTTCTTCAAACAGCGTACCCGGCACAACCATGCCTTTAATGTGTTCTTCGGTACGTTTGAGCAACTCTTTAATTGGCGGCACGCCGGAGAAGACTTTTTTCCCGCCTTCGCGCAGCGAGGAGTAGAGTTTGCCAGAGAGTAGTTGCGCCAGATGATTGTTCAGCGCGCCAACGTTCTCTGAAATCGACATTTCATTGTCGTTGAGGATAACCAGCATGTCGGGCTTAATATCGCCTGCGTGGTTCATCGCTTCAAACGCCATCCCGGCGGTGATAGCGCCGTCGCCAATCACACATACGGTACGACGTTCTTTGCCTTCTTTCTCAGCGGCAACCGCAATACCGATACCTGCGCTAATGGAGGTTGAAGAGTGCCCAACGCTCAGTACGTCATACTCGCTCTCACCGCGCCACGGGAACGGATGCAAACCGCCTTTCTGACGAATGGTGCCGATTTTATCACGGCGTCCGGTCAGTATTTTGTGCGGGTAAGCCTGATGTCCTACATCCCAGATTAACTGGTCAAACGGGGTATTGTAGACATAGTGCAGCGCGACGGTGAGTTCCACCGTGCCCAGACCAGAGGCGAAGTGCCCGCTGGAACGGCTTACGCTGTCGAGCAAATAGCGGCGCAGTTCGTCGCAAAGCTTTGGCAGGCTCTCTTTTGGCAGCAGACGTAACTCCTGGGTGGAGTCGACCAGCGCCAGGGTCGGGTATTTGGCTATATCAAAACTCATCGCAAGCTCATGGGATATGTTGGTTTATTTATCACGCTGGATTATGTAGTCCGCTAGCGCTTCCAGTGCCGAGGTATCGAGTGACTGTGCGGCCAGCAAACTTAGCGACTGGCGGGCATCCTCGATTAAATCCCGGGCTTTATTCTGGGCTTGCTCAAGACCCAGAAGTGCAGGATAGGTACTTTTGCCAAGCTGCTGGTCAGCACCCTGACGTTTACCCAATGTTGCAGTATCGCCTACCACATCCAGGATGTCATCCTGAACCTGGAAGGCCAGACCGATGCTTTCTGCGTATTTGTCGAGTATTGCCAGGCATTCTCGCCCTTTATCGCCTGCGCTTAATGCTCCCAGACGTACGGCGGCGCGAATCAATGCCCCGGTTTTATGGCGGTGAATACGCTCCAGCGCATCCAGCTCAACCTGATGACCTTCAGCTTCCAGATCCAGCGCCTGACCGCCGCACATACCGGCGATACCGCTGGCCTGAGCCAGTTCAGAGATCATCGCGATGCGGTCACGGTCAGATACTTCCGGCATTGGAGCGTCGCTGATAATGGAGAATGCCAGCGTTTGCAGCGCATCTCCGGCCAGGATCGCGTTTGCCTCACCAAATTTTACGTGGCAAGTCGGCAGACCGCGGCGCAGGTCATCGTCGTCCATCGCGGGTAAATCATCGTGCATCAGCGAATAGGCGTGAATGCATTCGACGGCGGCAGCGGGAGCATCAAGCGTACTCAGGCTGACACCAAACATCTGACCGGTCGCATACACCAGGAACGGGCGCAGGCGTTTACCGCCTAATAATGCGCCATATTGCATGGTTTCGACCACGGGAGTGTTCTGAAAGGGCAGTGGCGCGATAAAACGGCTCAGTGCCTGGTTGGCCTGCTCAACGCAAGCCTGTAACTGCTGCGTAAAATCCATTTACTCATTATCCGGTGTAAAAGGCGTAAGGGCCGCGTCTTCAGTATCTGACAGCAGGATTTGTACGCGCTGTTCAGCCTGTTGCAATTTGACCTGTCCCTGACGCGCCAACTGTACGCCACGTTCGAATTCGTTCAACGCTTCTTCTAACGGCAGGTCGCCGCCTTCCAGACGGGTAACAATTTGTTCCAGCTCGCTCAGCGCGGTTTCAAAACTGGCGGGCGCTTCATTTTTCTTCGGCATAATGAATGTCTGACTCTCTGTATTGGCAGCACAAGACTATGGTAACGGACTCGCACTGATAAGCAAATAACGCGCAATGTGCACAGTAGCCGCGTGATGGTGATATACTTGCGCGCCTGGATGCAGTCGCGGGTATGGGCTGCTGTATTTTTTTCCATTACAAGTCATTCAGACTTGCCTAAGAACCATTGCCGCCATGAAGTTTATCATTAAATTGTTCCCAGAAATCACCATCAAAAGCCAATCTGTGCGTTTGCGCTTTATAAAAATTCTGACAGGGAACATTCGTAACGTTTTAAAGCACTATGATGAAGACCTTGCCGTTGTCCGTCACTGGGATCACGTTGAGGTTCGCGCTAAAGATGAAAGCCAGCGTCTGGACATTCGCGACGCGCTGACCCGTATTCCGGGGATCCACCACATTCTCGAAGTAGAAGACGTGCCGTTTACCGATATGCACGATATTTTCGAGAAAGCACTGGTGCAGTATCGCGACCAACTAGAAGGTAAAACCTTCTGCGTACGCGTTAAGCGTCGTGGTAAGCATGAGTTTAGCTCCATTGAGGTGGAACGTTATGTTGGCGGTGGACTGAACCAGCATATTGAATCCGCGCGCGTGAAGCTGACGAAGCCGGACGTGACTGTTAATCTTGAAATCGAAAACGACCGTCTGTTGCTGGTTAAAGGCCGCTATGAAGGTATTGGCGGTTTCCCTATTGGTACGCAGGAAGACGTACTGTCGCTGATCTCCGGTGGTTTCGACTCCGGCGTGTCCAGCTACATGCTGATGCGTCGCGGCTGCCGCGTGCACTACTGCTTCTTCAACCTTGGCGGGGCAGCGCATGAAATCGGTGTTCGCCAGGTGGCGCATTACCTGTGGAATCGCTTCGGTAGTTCGCATCGCGTGCGTTTTGTTGCTATCAACTTTGAACCGGTGGTTGGTGAGATCCTGGAGAAAGTTGATGACGGCCAGATGGGCGTGGTTCTCAAGCGTATGATGGTTCGCGCGGCGTCGAAAGTCGCTGAGCGCTACGGCGTACAGGCGCTGGTAACCGGTGAAGCACTGGGCCAGGTGTCCAGTCAGACGCTGACCAACCTGCGTTTGATCGATAACGTATCAGACACCCTGATCCTGCGCCCACTTATCTCCCATGATAAAGAGCACATCATCAATCTGGCGCGTGAAATTGGCACCGAGGATTTTGCTCGTACCATGCCGGAATACTGCGGTGTAATTTCAAAAAGCCCGACGGTGAAAGCGATCAAATCGAAGATTGAGGCCGAAGAAGAAAACTTCGATTTCTCTATCCTCGATAAAGTGGTTGAAGAAGCGAATAATATTGATATTCGCGATATCGCCCAGCAGACGCAGCAAACCGTGGTAGAAGTGGAAACCGTGAGCGGTTTCGGCCCGAACGATGTGATCCTGGATATCCGTTCTGTGGATGAACAGGATGATAAACCGCTGAAGGTTGACGGCGTGGACGTCGTTTCTCTGCCGTTCTACAAGCTGAGCACCAAATTCGGCGATCTGGACCAGAGCAAAACCTGGCTGCTGTGGTGTGAACGCGGGGTGATGAGCCGCCTGCAGGCGCTGTATCTGCGCGAGCAGGGCTTTGAGAACGTGAAGGTGTATCGCCCGTAAGCGTTACGCTTGTAGCAAAAAAAACCTCGCGATGCGAGGTTTTTTTATGTGCGTTTATGGATAAGGCAATGCCATTTTAGATTCTGTATTCTATAGTTGCGCCAATTACATTATCCCTTATGGTAGAGCATAGTGTATCAACGCGCCTTAGCAAAATGGTGACGCCCAATAAAACTTATTCACAAACAAATTATATGGCATAAAGTGACCACTATCTTCCGGAAACTGCATCAGTTACATGGCTACGTAAGCCAAAAATATAAAGAACATATTTGATTAATACAGGGACGGAGCATTGATTATGATGTCGGATCATCAGAAACAGGCACTATTCAGCGTCAGCGTGCCGGGCGGTTCATTATCGTTCGCGCAATATCTTTGGGGCGGTCGGCTGGCGTTGCGGTGGTTGCCTGCACATCATCGTAGGCTTGAGAAGTTGTTGATATGGCTCTGTATTGCTGTCGTGCTATGTTGTATTAGCTATTTTTTGGGCACGTATAAGGTTGTATTCAGAAGTTGGTCGAGAGAAACGGGTGAATATCTCTTTAAACTCCAGGGAGAAGGGGTAATATCTATTTGTCTGGGATGTTATATCCTCGGCATATTGGTGGCTCGTTTACTCTTTGCAAATTATTCACGGCGTTCACACCATAGTTTTTACGAATCTAATAGCGGAATTCACAGCGGATATAATCTGCAGATTACCGACTCGGGCATTTCCTGGAGTGTTGATGACTACTATTCTTTTGTTGCGTGGGAACGGCTGAAGGGCGTTACTACACATGATGGTATTGATTATTATGATTTAGGTACGCTTGGATTTTTGTGGATACCCGCTGCGTTGGCTGATTATCCGCGTACTTCCATGCGGGAGTTTATCAATAAAAAGCTCCGTGAGAATGCGAAAAAGTGAAAACCAGAATATATATTTGGAGGCGGCAATATACCCGACAAGTGCAACGCCATCGGGCATATCATATTTGTTACTCGTAGTAGTTATAAATTCCCGCTGCCATCACCAGTTGTGATGCAACTTCGTAAGCCTTTTCACGACTGACCAGAAGATCAATGATTTTCAAACCGAAATCGATTGAGGTTCCCGGTCCCTGGCTGGTTAACAGGTTGACGCGCGGATCCCATACGACGCGCTTGTCCTGCCATTGATCAGCGGGGATTTGGTCTTTCAGCGCCGGAAAACCGGTCATGTTACCGATGGGGAAAATATCGTGCGGGACGAGGACGGTGGCAGCCGCGGCACAGATTGCCGCGACAATGCGTCCGGAGCGATGAAACTGCTTCACGGTTTCGACCAGCAGAGGGCTGTCGCGAAAACACTCGGCGCCTTTAATACCGCCCGGCAGTACGATAATGTCGAAATCGCCGTCAGCAACTTCGACTAATGGCGCATCCGCCAGCAGTTTCACACCGCGCGAGCACACGATCGTCAGGTTGCCATCGCTGGCGACGCTGGCGGTTGTGACCTTAATTCCGCCGCGAACCAGTAGATCGATAGTAGTAACCGCTTCGGTTTCTTCACTACCAGGGGCGAGACATACCAGTGCTTGAGCGCTCATACTCACTTTCCTTTCTTTTAACCATTTCAAACAGGCGGGCATTTTCCGGAACGGCGATGCCGTGCGCGCGTGCACGTTTTAACAAATAACCGGTAATGTAGTCGATCTCGGTATGACGCATGGCGCGAATGTCCTGCAGCATAGATGAGATATTTTCCGCCGTACTGTCAATCACTTGCTCGACATAATAGCGTAAATCATCCGCTGATGTGTGGTGGCCTTCGCGTTCGATCACCGCTGCTACTTCCTCGCAGATGAGCGCTATTTTTTCCGGATGATGGCGTAACTCACCGTTTGGGCAATCCCATAATGCGGTCAGCGGGTTAATGACGCAGTTGACGGCCAGCTTGCGCCAAAGCTCGGCGCGAATAGTGTTATGCCAGGCGACGTCCGGCAGCACCTCTTGCAGGGTTTCAGCCAGATAGCTGAAATCGCCGTCTTGCTCACGCGCCGGCCCAATACGCGTTGTTCCCTGAGCGACATGAATGATGACGTTCCCGTCACGGCGTGCTGCGTGGGTGGTGGTTCCCATCAGCAAGGGTTGCTTAATGTTATGTAACTCTTCAATCGTCCCCATGCCGTTGTGAATAAGCAGAATGGGCGTGGTTTCAGGCAGAATTGCAGACAGGCCTTTTACCGCATCAGAAACCTGCCAGGCCTTCAGGGTGACTAGCAGCAGGTCACTTTTTGCCAAAAAGTCGGGATCATTTGCCGTCAGGGATTCATTAAAAACTGAGCCATCCGTGTCGATCAGGTTTACGCTGCAGTAGGGTTGCGGTACGCGCAGCCACCCTTGCACCTCATGTCCATGTTTGCACAGCGCTGTAAGCCATAGCTGTCCTAACGCTCCACATCCCAGTACGGTAATTTTCATTCTTCCTCCTCACCTGCAACAGCACCAGGTGTTAATCCATATCGACCGCACCCTATTATTGTTCGCAGATGTCGCTACCACGTACAATGAAAGGATACAGCCTAGTATAGCGCTGTCTGTTGAGTAACTTTGCAGGTATTATGCTTCGCATCAAAAATGAAGGGAGAGGAAAAGATGCCATCTTTCGATATTGTCTCTGAAGTTGATCTTCAGGAAGCCCGTAACGCGGTGGATAACGCCAGCCGTGAAGTCGAGTCACGCTTTGATTTTCGTGGCGTTGAAGCCACTTTTGAGCTGAATGAGTCAAATAAGACGATTAAGGTGCTGAGCGAGTCTGATTTTCAGGTTAATCAGCTGCTGGATATTTTGCGTGCCAAGCTGCTGAAACGCGGTATTGAAGGCACCTCACTGGACGTACCAGAAACTTTCGTGCACAGCGGTAAAACCTGGTTTGTTGAAGCTAAGCTGAAGCAGGGCATTGAAAGCGCGGTGCAAAAGAAAATCGTTAAGCTGATCAAAGACAGCAAGCTGAAGGTGCAGGCGCAGATTCAGGGTGAAGAAATTCGTGTGACCGGTAAGGCGCGTGACGATCTGCAATCCGTCATGGCGCTGGTTCGCGGTGGCGATCTCGGCCAGCCGTTCCAGTTTAAAAACTTCCGTGATTAAGTCGTAATGCCTGATCCGGCCTACAGGTCGCACACGCTATTTGTAGGCCGGACGAGACGTTAGTTACCATCCGGTAATCATCACGTCTGGCTGATGGTCTGCTCAACCTCAAATCGATTGGTGACTTTGCTGTCGATTTTCACGTAGGCCGAATGCTCTTTCGCCACAATTAACACTTCGCTTATTCCTTCTTTCGCCAGCAGGCGCTGCTTTAACGTGTCATCTGCGGCAATTTCTGGTGGAATTTCCACACGCAGGCTGCTGACGTACGGTGGCTCTTTCATTGTGCTTGCCACAATCAACCAAACTGCCGCCAGTAGCGCACCGGCCAGAAATACGGCCTGACCATCAAACATTTCAACCACCCAACCGCCGAGCGAACCGCCAATCGCCACGCCAAGAAACTGGCTGGTGGAGTAAACACCCATTGCCGTGCCTTTGTAACCCGCAGGCGATTCTTTGCTGATAAGCGAGGGGAGGAGGGCTTCCATCAGGTTGAAGGCGAGGAAGAAAATCTGCACGCCCGCAATCAGACCCCAGAAACGCACGTTAGCGCTCCACAATACAATCTCTGCAATAAGGATTAGTAACACGCAGGCGAGGAACACGCGTTTCATCCGGCGCTTCACTTCGGCGTAAATGATGAACGGCACCACGGAAACAAAGGATAGCAGCATCGTCACCAGATAAATTTTCCAGTGTTCTGCGGCGGGGAAACCGGCTTTCGCCAGTTGTCCTGGTAACGCGACGAAAGTGGACATCAGCAAAATGTGCAGGCACATAATGCCGAAATTGAGCTTCAGCAGTTTGGGCTCCGCCAGCACTTTGCTGAAGCTATCTTTTACCATGCCCGATTCACGGTTTAGTACGTGGCTGGTGCTATTGGGAACGACCCAAATGGTCAGCACGATACCCGTGGTAGCAAGGGCGGCAATCATCCAGAACAGCGCGTGGAGCCCCAGCGCATGGGTAACGATTGGCCCCAGCACCATCGCAATGGCAAAGGTGATACCAAAGCTGACGCCGATAAACGCCATCGCTTTGGTGCGGTTTTGCTCGCGGGTTAAGTCGGAAAGCAGCGCCATCACGGCCGCGGCAATTGCTCCGGAACCTTGCAATGCGCGACCAAGAATAATGCCCCAGATTGAATCGGAGAGCGCGGCAATCACGCTGCCGAGAACGAATACAGCCAGTCCGCCGACAATAAGCGGCTTACGACCAATGCGGTCAGAGAGCAGACCAAAGGGGATCTGGAAGACGGCTTGCGCCAGGCCGTAAATGCCGATGGCAAGGCCAATCAACGCTTCGCTGGCGCCCTGTAGCGCCATACCGTACGTGGTCAGAACCGGTAGAACCATAAACATGCCAAGCATGCGCAACGAGAATACGGTCCCTAAACCCCAGGTGGCGCGCAACTCACCGGGCGTCATTTTGTAATCGTTCATTCCCACCTCTGTATTAATTTCGCGCCTAGTGTAAAGCGCTAAGCAGGCTGGGTAAATATGCGCTTTATTAACAAATGTTGGGGTTGTGAGGGGAGTCGGCTGGAAACGAAAATGCCGGATGACGATACTCACGTATCTTATCCGGCCTACAAGCAATGTGCTTTTTTGTAGGCCGGATAAGGCGTCAGCCGCCATCCGGCATAGAAGATGTGACGATTAACTTACCAGACGTAAGTCAGCAGGTTCTGCGAGTTTGGCACCATAAAGTCGACGGACATCATCACGGAAAGCGCGGTAATGGCGATGATGGAGAAACCGAACAGCTTGCGCGCCCAGACTTTGTCATCTTCCACTTTATAACCGCGCAGCGCCATGCCCAACCACCAGACGCTCACCGCCGCAGCAACAATCAGGTATTTATAACCTGCATAGCCGCCCAGGGTTAGCATCAGCGTGGCGATAGCAAATGCGATGATATACAGCGTGATATGGTTTTTCGCGACTGAAATGCCTTTCACCACCGGCAGTACTGGGATGTTGGCAGCCTGATAATCCTTAAAGCGGAAAATCGCAATCGCGTAAGAGTGCGGCATCTGCCACAGGCTGAAAATAGCCAGCAGAATCAGCGCACCGCTATCGAACTCACCGGTTACGGCGCAGTAGCCAATCACCGGCGGCGCAGCGCCGGAGAGTGAGCCAATCAGCGTGCCATAAACGGAATGGCGCTTCATGTACAGGCTATAGACGCCCACATAGACCACGAAGCCCATTACCCCCAGCCAGCAGGCCAGAGGGTTCGCGCCAAACCACAGCAGCATAAAGCCAGCAATACCCAGCAGGGTGGCGTATACCAGTGAGACCGCAGGGGAAATCAGACCTTTAACCAGCACGCGGTTTTTGGTCCTCTCCATCTTCCTGTCGATATCCCTGTCGATGTAGTTGTTAAATACACAACCCGACGCCACAACCAGTGACACCCCAACCAGCGTGTAGATAAACAGGGGATAATCAATGCTGCCTTTCGAGGCCAGCAGGAACCCCCCAATCACCGAGATCAGGTTGCCAAAGATGATGCCTGGTTTCGTTACTTGCAGGTATTGCTTAAACATCATAATCGCCGCTCTTAGTGCATCATCATGTTGTAGTTAAGGTTCCACATAATCCAGATGGAGCCCACAACCAGGATGGCGATGATTAGCACAGTAAAGACAAAGGCCGTCATGTTCCAACCTTCATCAGATTTGCTATTCATGTGCAGGAAGCACACCAGGTGCACCAGAATCTGTACCACTGCCATTGCCAGAATAGTTCCCAGAATGACGGCCGGAGAGGCAGAACCTGTCATCACCATCCAGAACGGAATGACCGTCAGGATGATCGACAGGATAAAACCTGTCATGTAGGTTTTTACGCTGCCATGGGATGCGCCGCCGCTCTCGTTAGCATGACTCATTACATCGCCCCCATCAGATAAACAACAGTGAACACACAGATCCATACCACATCCAGGAAGTGCCAGAACAGGCTCAGGCACATGATGCGGGTACGGTTAGTACTGGTCAGGCCGCGACGAGCGACTTGCACCATCAGAACCGCCATCCAGATAAGACCGGAGGTGACGTGCAGACCGTGCGTGCCGACCAGCGCGAAGAACGCAGACAGGAAACCGCTACGATCCGGGCCCATGCCGTTAACAATCAGGTGATGGAATTCATAGAGTTCCATCCCGATGAATCCGGCACCGAACAAGAAGGTCAACGCCAGCCAGGAGATAACTTGGCTCTTGTTGTTCTTGTACATGGCAATCGCTGCCATGCCGTAAGTAATGGAGCTGAATAACAGCAGGAATGTTTCAACCAGAACGAACGGCAGTTCAAAAATGTCTTTACCTGTTGGGCCACCTGCGGTGCCGTTCACCAGAACGGCATAGGTTGCAAACAGAATAGAGAACAGAATGCAGTCGCTCATCAGGTAGACCCAGAATCCGAAGATCTTGGTCTGGCCTGCATCGTGGTGCCCGTGTTCGTGCGCGTGGGCAGTCGCGTGCGTTAAAGTATCAGTTGCCATTTTTCAGCCCTGCCTTAGTAATCTCATCGAAATGCTGGTTTTCCAGTTTTTCGACTTCCGGGACCGGCACGTAGTAATCCACGTCTTCATCAAAGCTTTTCACAATCCAGCTGATGATCATGCCTGCGAAGCTTGCAATCGCCAGCCACCAGATATGCCAGATCATGGCGAAACCAAACAGTGTTGCGAAGGCGGTAATGACGATACCGGCACCGCTGTTCTTCGGCATATGAATTTCTTCATAGTGCGCAGGCTGCTTGTACGCTTCACCTTTTTCTTTCATTTCCCAGAAGGCATCACGCTCGTGAACGTGCGGCACAACGGCAAAGTTATAGAACGGAGGCGGGGAAGATGTTGCCCACTCCAGCGTACGACCACCCCATGGGTCACCGGTCAGGTCACGGTTCTGCTCGCGGTCGCGAATAGAAACGTAGATCTGAATCAGCTGGCACAGGATACCCAATGCAATCAGCGCGGCACCGCAGGCGGCAACGACCAGCATCGGATGGAACTGCGGGTCAATCTGCTGGCTGAGGCGACGGGTCATACCCATGAAGCCCAGCACGTACAGCGGCATAAATGCCACGAAGAAGCCGATGATCCAGAACCAGAATGCGCGTTTACCCCAGGTTTCGTTCAGCGTGAAGCCAAACGCTTTTGGCCACCAGTAGGTCATACCTGCGAAGCAGCCAAATACGACGCCGCCGATGATAACGTTATGGAAGTGCGCAATCAGGAACAGACTGTTGTGCAGTACGAAGTCTGCACCCGGAACCGCCAGCAGTACGCCGGTCATGCCGCCGACTGAGAAGGTCACGATAAAGCCAATCGTCCACAGCATCGCTGAGTGGAATACGATACGGCCCTGATACATGGTGAACAGCCAGTTGAAGATCTTCACCCCGGTCGGGATGGCGATAATCATGGTGGTAATACCGAAGAAGGCGTTTACGTTAGCGCCTGCACCCATGGTGAAGAAGTGGTGCAGCCAAACAACGAACGACAGAACGGTGATACACACGGTTGCCCACACCAGCGAGGTGTAACCAAACAGACGTTTACGTGAGAAGGTTGCTGCGATTTCGGAGAACACCCCGAAGACCGGCAGAACCAGGATGTACACTTCCGGATGGCCCCAGGCCCAAATCAGGTTGATGTACATCATCATGTTGCCGCCCATATCGTTGGTAAAGAAATGGGTACCCAGATAGCGATCCAGGGTCAGCAACGCGACGGTAACCGTCAGGATTGGGAAAGAGGCGATAATCAGGATGTTCGCGCACAGAGACGCCCAGCTGAATACCGGCATCTTGAACATGGTCATTCCTGGTGCACGCATCTTAATGATGGTCACAAAGAAGTTGATACCGGTCAGGGTTGTACCAATACCGGACAACTGGACTGCCCATATCCAATAATCGACCCCGACGCTTGGACTGTACTCTATTCCCGAGAGCGGCGGATACGCCAGCCAACCGGTCTGCGCGAATTCACCCACGCCCAGAGACAGGTTAACCAGGATTACGCCGACAACGGTGAACCAGAAGCTCAGGTTGTTCAGGAACGGGAATGCAACGTCACGTGCACCGATCTGCAGTGGAACCACCAGGTTCATCAGACCGATAACAAATGGCATTGCCACGAAGAAGATCATAATCACGCCGTGAGCCGTGAAGATCTGATCATAGTGGTGAGGTGGCAAGAAGCCCGCTTCACCTGCAGAAGCCAGCGCTTGCTGACTACGCATCATGATGGCGTCGGCAAAGCCACGAATCAACATGACGATTGCAACAATGACATACATGATGCCAAGGCGTTTGTGGTCAACCGAAGTCAGCCACTCTTTCCACAGGTAGGTCCACTTACCGAAGTAAGTGATTAGGCCCAGTAAGGCCGCACCACCGATGATAATGGCAGCGATCGTAACCATGACAATGGGTTCATGGAACGGCACTGCATCCAGCGTCAATTTTCCGAACATCGTATTCTTCCTCGGCCCCTTAGTGAGCGGATTCCGCGTGGCTCATGTCCATGCCTTCCATGCCTTCGTGTGCGTTGTGCTCACCTTCGGGTTGGGTCATGTCCATGCTCTTACCGTGAGCCATAAATTTGTTAATAACATCTTTAAACAAATCGGGTTTCACGTTGGAGAAGTATTCCACCTGGTTGTATTCGCTTGGCACAGCCACTTTCTCGAACGCAGCCATGTCGCTCATGGTGTTCGTGGACTGTTTAGCTTTAGCAACCCATTGGTCGAATTCGGCGCGGTCCTTTGTTGCGATAGCCTTGAACTTCATACCGGAGAAGCCTGGTCCGCTATAGCTTGCGGAGATACCATCATAAGTACCGACTTCGTTGGCGATCAGATGCAGTCGAGTCTGCATACCGGCCATGGCATAAATCTGGCTACCCAGACGCGGGATAAAGAAGGAGTTCATCACGGAGTTGGATGTCACTTTGAACTCAACCGGAGTATTCGCCGGGAAGGCGATTTCATTCACGGTAGCGATACCCTGTTCCGGATAGATGAAGAACCATTTCCAGTCCATGGAAACCACTTCGATGGTAATGGGCTTCTCGTCATGCGCCAGCGGTTTGCTTGGCTCAAGAGCGTGAGTGGTTTTCCAGGTCAGAACGGCAAGGAAAATGATGATTAAGATCGGCACCGTCCAGACCACAGCTTCCACTTTATTGGAGTGTGACCAGTTCGGGCTGTACTTCGCATCTTTATTGCTTGCACGATACTTCCAGGCAAAACCAACAGCCATCAAGATGGCAGGAATAACGACAATCAACATCAGGCCAAATGCCGTCAGTATCAGTGAACGTTGTTCCAGTCCAATCTGTCCTTTAGGGTCAAGCAGCGCAGAATTACAGCCACTGAGTAACGCAGTGCCTGCAATTAATGACAACCATCCCAAACTTTTATTGTATTTCCTGAGTCTCATTTAACGACCTCAATTCCACGGGACCGGGTGGCGTTTAAAGTGTGAGGGCATTTTACGGGAAGGTTACATTACTGTAAACATCCTTGGATCTGTGTTACTGGGTTCTGCCGTGCATGTCACATATGTTGCAATATATGTCGCTTTGACTTTAAGAACCTGTTGCAACATCACGTTATAACGAAAGCAGGCAGGCGGGGGACAGGCTGAGGGCAATTGGTATAACCAATACGAAAATAAAACAATTGCTTAACAATTGATTATCAATAAAAAGACAATTTGGGAACAAAAAATAAATCTGTAGTGGCTGAATCGAGTAAGGAAAATAAAATATATAAAAGGCGTCAATAATTTCCAAATTCTTTGGCGCACAAAATAACAAATATTATTTTTATCAATTGTTGTTTATTTAGCCGTTATAATTACGCAAGGTGATTACAACGGCTTATTAATACGGTTTTTTACGCCAGACGGTTTTTGCGCAGAGCCAGATAATCCAGCAATCCGCCAAAAATCACCCCGCAGACCGCGACCGCCACCGAGACTTCAAGTAGTTCCGGCAGGAAGGAGAAGTTGGTGTAATCCAGCGCATTCATGGTTAACAGCAGCAGCCAAGCCAGCAGCAGGCAGCAGCCCACTACCAACGTCATTAATGCCAGACTGTATGCTCCACGAAATTCCGTACGCGGAATAAAGCTTTCATTTTGCCAGCTATGTTCCAGGGTCTGGCGACATACCAGCAGCAGTATGAGGCCGGGGATCGCTGCAAACACGGAGAACAGATAAAATGTCGGCCAGCCGTGTGCTTCGACAAACCAACCCGCCACCGGGCCAACATAAACGCGACCAACGGCTGAAAGCGCGGAGAGCAGGGCGAACTGGGTCGCTGAGAAGGACTTATTGCACAGCGTCATTAATAAAGCGACAAACGCCGCCGTGCCCATTCCGCCACACAGGTTTTCAAAGAAGACGGCGGCCGCCATACTGAACATGTGTTTGTCAGTGATGGACAATAGCCAGTAGCCTGCATTTGACGCCCCTTGCAGAATGCCAAATATCAGCAATGCGCGGAACAGCGAAAGGCGCTGCATCAGGATCCCGCCGTACAATGCACCAACGATGGTTGCCAGAAGCCCGAGCGTTTTATTCACCACACCAACCTCACCCGCATCAAATCCAACGCCGCGGATCAAAAAGGTGGTGGTCAGGCTCATGGCGAAGGCATCCCCGAGCTTATACAGCACAATAAGCAGCAGGATAAGCCAGGCGTTGTTACGACCAAAGAAGTCGCGCAGCGGAGCCGCAACCGCCTGTTCCAGCGTTTTAGGTACCGGAATGGTATCAGTCGGTTCAGGTGCTAACAGGGTGGCGATGATACAAGGAATCAACAGCGCTGCCATCAGCCAGTACATCCCTTGCCAGCCCAGCCAGCGATCGGCCATCCACAGGGCCAGTCCGCCTGAAACCAGCATCCCTAATCGATAGCCCAGCACGCTGATAGCAGCGCCGGTGCCGCGCTCTTCTGCGGGCAACACGTCGGTTTTCCAGGCATCAAAGACGATATCCTGCGAGGCCGAGCAAAAAGCGATCACCACTGCGAGTGCGGCCATCCAGCGTAACTGTGTGCCAGGCTCCAGAAAGCCCATCGCGGCGATAGAAATTAACAACAGCACCTGGGTCGCCAGCAGCCAGCCGCGACGTCGACCTAAAAACGGTGGCGTGTAACGGTCCATCAACGGGGACCAGAGAAACTTAAATACGTAGGCCTGACCTACCAGGGAAAAGAAACCGATGGTTTTAAGATCGATATTCTCGACCGTCATCCACGCCTGAAGCGTACCGGAGGTGAGTGCGAGCGGTAAACCGGAGGCGAACCCCAGAATAAGCAGGATAGCTGAGCGTGGTTGCTGAAAAATACGTAAGTAATGACTGGACATGGGCTTCTATAGGCCCGACGAACGCCGGGCCATATGGGCAGAAATTAACGAGCGTTCTGCTTGATGAAATCGTGAACGCTGGTGTCCTGAGACATATCAGCGATGGTGTCGGTCAGCACGCTGTTAACGGCGTCAGCGATATTTTTGTTAGAGGCCTGCAGTGCGCCTTCAACAGAATAGCTTGCGCGGTAGTTTTTGGTCATCTTGTTGCCGTTAGCAGCGGTCGCAATGATGGCGATATCTGCTTTGGTGGCAATGTTATAGCGCACGCTACCCTGAGACACGTCAGCGTACAGCTGGCTAACAATGATTTGCAGGTTTACAGCGCCGTTTGGTCCAATCATATAACCGCGTGCGGTCATCTGTTTTTCCAGTACTTCTTGCAGCAGGAAGCGCAGATCGCGGGACGCAGTCAGCGTAACCAGTTGGTTGTCGCGGGTGACTTTTGCCAGCGCTTGATCCTGACGCTGGTCGGCACCGTTGATGCTAACGGTCACGCCCATCAGGCTTGGGTCCTGCTGTGGCAGGGTAATTTTCGGGGAGACTTCAATAGTGGTCGGCGGCGTTGCGCATCCAGCTAACATGAACATTGCGACTAACGGGAAGAGGATTTTTTTAAACATGCCAGGGCTCTCAGCGAATCTAAATTGTATGGTTGGAGAAAATTCCCGCCATCATAACATCGCCAACGATGAGGGGAAGTGGGTAACGCATGTAAATTCATTGTGTTGTCCGTTTTATGACTTTGTGGAGACCATAAACGGACTTTTTGCAATAAAACGAAGTGAGGATTCAGTGAACTTCATCCGTTTGGCTGAGAAAATCAGACAAGCGCTAATTTTTTGTTGCTAAGGTGTAATGAAAACGGTAAAAGCGGCTAGTATTTAAAGGGATGGGTGACATCTCAGCGTTGTCGGAGGAAAATTTCATGATGATTCGTGAGCAAATAGAAGAAAAATTAAGGGCAGCGTTCGAACCCGTGTTCCTCGAAGTTGTGGATGAAAGCTATCGTCACAATGTCCCGGCTGGTTCTGAAAGCCACTTTAAGGTTGTGCTGGTTAGCGATCGCTTTACAGGTGAACGTTTTCTTAATCGTCATCGGATGATTTACAGCACGTTAACGGCGGAGCTTTCCACAACCGTTCATGCTCTTGCCCTGCATACCTACACCATTAAGGAGTGGGAAGCGTTGCAGGATACGATTTTTGCATCGCCTCCGTGTCGTGGGGCGGGAAGCATCGCGTAAAACGGATTTGCAACAACCGACGCTTTTCCAGTATGTTGCTACAGATTATGTGAAAACGGCCTGCGGGCCGTTTTGTTTTGTCTGAATTCTGGGGCAGTCGTACAGTATTCAGACAAAAATTAGCCGGGAATTGTGAAAAAAGCCGCAGCAACGCGCGATAACCGTTCTCGACTCATAAAAGTGATGCCGCTATAATGCGCGTCTTATTTTTCGGAATGTCTTCGGGATGATTCTGACGACAGGGAATGTGATTGCTTATGAGAACATCCCAGTTCCGCGAAGCCAACAACCTGTGCTTGCGGAGAAGAGTTGACCGAGCACTGTGATTTTTTGAGGTAACAAGATGCAAGTTTCAGTTGAAACCACTCAAGGCCTTGGCCGCCGTGTAACGATTACTATCGCTGCTGACAGCATCGAGACCGCTGTGAAAAGCGAGCTGGTCAACGTAGCGAAGAAAGTGCGTATTGACGGTTTCCGCAAAGGAAAAGTACCGATGAATGTTGTTGCTCAGCGTTATGGCGCATCTGTTCGCCAGGACGTTCTGGGCGATCTGATGAGCCGCAACTTCGTTGACGCGATCATCAAAGAAAAAATCAATCCGGCTGGCGCACCGAACTACGTTCCGGGCGAATACAAACTGGGTGAAGATTTTACTTACGCGGTAGAGTTCGAAGTTTACCCGGAAGTTGAGCTGACTGGTCTGGAAGCAATCGAAGTTGAAAAACCGGTTGTTGAAGTCACCGACGCTGACGTTGACGTGATGCTGGATACCCTGCGTAAGCAGCAGGCTACCTGGAAAGACAAATACGGCGCTGCTGATGCAGAAGACCGTGTAACCATCGACTTCACCGGTTCTGTAGACGGCGAAGAGTTCGAAGGCGGCAAAGCGTCTGACTTCGTACTGGCGATGGGGCAGGGTCGTATGATCCCAGGCTTTGAAGAAGGCGTTAAAGGCCACAAAGCTGGCGAAGAGTTCACTATCGACGTGACTTTCCCGGAAGAGTACCACGCTGAAAACCTGAAAGGTAAAGCAGCTAAGTTCGTTATCAACCTGAAGAAAGTTGAAGAACGCGAACTGCCGGAACTGACTGAAGAATTCATCAAACGTTTCGGCGTTGAAGATGGTTCCGTAGCAGGTCTGCGCGCTGAAGTACGCAAAAACATGGAACGCGAGCTGAAAGGCGCTGTGCGTAACCGCGTTAAGTCTCAGGCGATCGAAGGTCTGGTAAAAGCTAACGACATCGACGTTCCGGCTGCGCTGATCGACAGCGAAATCGACGTTCTGCGTCGTCAGGCTGCACAGCGTTTCGGCGGCAACGAGAAACAAGCTCTGGAACTGCCGCGTGAACTGTTCGAAGAACAGGCTAAGCGTCGCGTAGTTGTTGGTCTGCTGCTGGGCGAAGTGATTCGCACCAACGAACTGAAAGCTGACGAAGATCGCGTTAAAGGCCTGATCGAAGAGATGGCTTCTGCTTACGAAGATCCGAAAGAAGTGGTTGAGTTCTACAGCAAAAATAAAGAGCTGATGGACAACATGCGTAACGTCGCTCTGGAAGAGCAGGCTGTTGAAGCCGTTCTGGCGAAAGCGAAAGTGACTGAAAAAGCCACTTCCTTCAACGAGCTGATGAACCAGCAGGCGTAATTCGTCGCTTTTTTAGCACGAATTTCGTACGCAAGCCCGTCACCTTTTGGTGGCGGGTTTTTTTTTGTCACGCATTTTGCATGGGAAGAGTGCGAAAACAGCGTTTCAGTGTTAGCGTTACAACAAAAGATTGTTATGCTTGAATTATGGCGATGTCGTACCCATTACTGAGGGACTAGCTGATAATCCGTCCATAAGGTTACAATCAGCACAGCAGGTTTTTTCAAATTTTATCCAGGAGACGGAAATGTCATACAGCGGCGAACGAGATAACTTTGCACCCCATATGGCGCTGGTGCCGATGGTCATTGAACAGACCTCACGTGGTGAGCGCTCTTTTGATATCTATTCTCGTCTACTTAAGGAACGCGTCATTTTTCTGACCGGCCAGGTCGAAGACCATATGGCTAACCTGATCGTGGCGCAGATGCTGTTCCTGGAAGCAGAAAACCCAGAAAAAGATATCTACCTGTACATCAACTCCCCTGGTGGAGTGATCACTGCCGGGATGTCTATCTATGACACCATGCAGTTTATTAAGCCGGACGTCAGCACCATTTGTATGGGCCAGGCGGCCTCAATGGGGGCGTTCCTGCTGACCGCCGGGGCGAAAGGCAAACGTTTTTGCCTGCCTAACTCTCGCGTCATGATCCACCAGCCTCTGGGCGGTTACCAGGGCCAGGCAACGGATATTGAAATTCATGCCCGTGAAATCCTGAAGGTAAAAGGGCGCATGAACGAACTTATGGCGCATCATACGGGTCAATCTCTTGAGCAGATTGAACGTGATACCGAGCGCGATCGCTTCCTCTCCGCTTCTGAAGCGGTAGAGTACGGTCTGGTCGACTCGATTTTGACCCATCGTAATTAATGCCCAGTGCGCAGGTGTGCCGCTATAATTACCTGGAGCGGCACAACGCTGACTAGCGTCTTGCGCCTGAGAATGGCATTTGCGTCGTCGTGTGCGGCACAAAGAACAAAGAAGAGGTTTTGACCCATGACAGATAAACGCAAAGATGGCTCGGGCAAATTGTTGTACTGCTCTTTTTGCGGCAAAAGCCAGCATGAAGTGCGTAAGCTGATTGCCGGTCCATCCGTGTATATCTGCGACGAATGTGTTGATTTATGCAACGACATCATTCGCGAAGAGATTAAGGAAGTAGCACCGCACCGTGAACGCAGTGCGCTGCCGACGCCACATGAAATTCGCAACCACCTGGACGATTACGTTATCGGTCAGGAGCAGGCGAAGAAAGTGCTGGCGGTCGCGGTATACAACCATTACAAACGTCTGCGCAACGGCGACACCAGCAATGGGGTTGAGTTGGGCAAAAGTAACATCCTGCTGATTGGCCCGACGGGTTCCGGTAAAACGCTGCTGGCTGAAACGCTGGCGCGCCTGCTGGACGTTCCGTTCACTATGGCCGACGCCACCACGCTGACCGAAGCCGGTTATGTGGGTGAAGATGTTGAAAATATTATTCAGAAACTGTTGCAGAAGTGCGATTACGACGTGCAGAAAGCACAGCGTGGGATCGTCTATATCGATGAAATCGACAAGATTTCTCGTAAGTCTGATAACCCGTCCATTACCCGTGACGTTTCTGGCGAAGGCGTACAGCAGGCGCTGTTGAAACTGATCGAAGGTACGGTTGCTGCCGTTCCGCCGCAGGGTGGTCGTAAACATCCTCAGCAGGAATTCCTGCAGGTTGATACCTCCAAGATCCTGTTTATCTGCGGTGGTGCCTTTGCCGGTCTGGATAAAGTGATTGCTAATCGTGTTGAAACTGGCTCCGGCATTGGTTTTGGCGCAACGGTAAAAGCGCAGTCTGATAAAGCCAGCGAAGGTGAACTGCTGTCGCAGGTCGAACCGGAAGATCTGATCAAATTTGGTCTGATCCCTGAGTTCATCGGTCGTCTGCCGGTTGTGGCAACCCTGAGCGAACTGAGTGAAGAAGCGCTGATTCAGATCCTCAAAGAGCCGAAAAATGCCCTGACCAAGCAGTACCAGGCGTTGTTCAATCTTGAAGGTGTTGATCTGGAGTTCCGTGAGGAAGCGCTGGATGCGATCGCCAAGAAAGCGATGGCGCGTAAAACCGGTGCCCGTGGTCTGCGTTCTATCGTCGAAGCCGCGCTGCTTGACACCATGTACGATCTGCCTTCTATGGAAGACGTCGAAAAAGTGGTGATCGACGAGTCGGTGATTGGCGGCCAGAGCAAGCCATTGCTGATTTACGGTAAGCCGGAAGCACAGCAGGCATCTGGCGAATAATTCATCAATTCATACAGACATTTAATTAAAAAGGGGGGATTTTATCTCCCCTTTTATTTTTCCGTAAACATGGCGTTGAATGTGTGGGAAACATCCCCATATACTGACATACATGTTAAAGGTGGTGTGAAGCACAGTCGTACCACCTGATTACCTGGCGGAAACTAAACTAAGAGAGAGCTCTATGAATCCTGAGCGTTCTGAACGCATTGAAATCCCCGTATTGCCGTTGCGCGATGTGGTGGTTTATCCGCACATGGTCATACCCTTATTTGTAGGGCGGGAAAAATCTATCCGTTGTCTGGAAGCGGCTATGGACCATGATAAAAAAATCATGCTGGTCGCACAGAAAGAAGCGTCAACGGATGAGCCGGGTGTAAACGATCTTTTCACCGTCGGGACCGTGGCCTCTATTTTGCAGATGCTGAAACTGCCTGACGGCACCGTAAAAGTGCTGGTCGAGGGGTTACAGCGCGCGCGTATTTCAGCGCTGTCTGACAACGGCGAGCATTTCTCTGCGAAAGCAGAGTACCTTGACTCGCCTGCTATTGATGAGCGCGAACAGGAAGTGCTGGTGCGTACTGCTATCAGCCAGTTCGAAGGTTACATCAAGCTGAACAAGAAAATCCCACCAGAAGTGCTGACGTCGCTGAACAGCATCGACGATCCTGCACGTCTGGCGGACACCATCGCTGCGCACATGCCGCTGAAGCTGGCTGACAAACAGTCCGTGCTGGAGATGTCCGACGTTAACGAACGTCTGGAATATCTGATGGCGATGATGGAGTCTGAAATCGATCTGCTGCAGGTTGAGAAACGCATTCGCAACCGCGTGAAAAAGCAGATGGAAAAATCCCAGCGTGAGTACTATCTGAACGAGCAGATGAAAGCTATTCAGAAAGAGCTCGGCGAGATGGACGATGCGCCGGACGAAAACGAAGCGCTGAAGCGTAAGATCGACGCGGCGAAAATGCCGAAAGAGGCAAAAGAGAAAGCGGAAGCGGAACTGCAGAAGCTGAAAATGATGTCTCCGATGTCGGCGGAAGCGACCGTAGTGCGTGGCTACATCGACTGGATGGTTCAGGTACCGTGGAATGCGCGTAGCAAGGTCAAAAAAGACCTGCGTCAGGCGCAGGAAATCCTCGATACCGACCATTACGGTCTGGAACGCGTCAAAGATCGTATCCTTGAGTATCTCGCGGTCCAAAGCCGTGTGAATAAAATCAAGGGGCCGATCCTGTGTCTGGTTGGGCCGCCGGGGGTAGGTAAAACTTCTCTGGGGCAGTCCATCGCCAAGGCGACCGGGCGTAAATACATCCGTATGGCGCTGGGCGGCGTGCGTGATGAGGCTGAAATTCGCGGTCACCGCCGGACCTATATCGGTTCTATGCCGGGTAAACTGATCCAGAAAATGGCTAAAGTGGGTGTTAAAAACCCGCTGTTCCTGCTTGATGAGATCGACAAAATGTCTTCCGACATGCGTGGCGATCCGGCTTCCGCACTGCTTGAGGTGCTGGATCCAGAGCAGAACGTGGCGTTCAGCGATCACTACCTGGAAGTGGACTACGATCTCAGCGACGTGATGTTCGTTGCGACCTCTAACTCCATGAATATTCCGGCGCCGTTGCTGGATCGTATGGAAGTGATCCGTCTGTCCGGTTATACCGAAGACGAGAAGCTGAATATTGCAAAACGTCACCTGTTGCCGAAACAGATTGAGCGTAACGCGCTGAAAAAAGGTGAGCTGACGGTCGACGATAGCGCCATTGTAGGCATTATTCGTTACTACACCCGTGAAGCGGGCGTGCGTAGTCTGGAGCGCGAAATCTCCAAACTGTGCCGTAAAGCGGTGAAACAGCTGTTGCTCGACAAGTCGCTGAAACATATCGAGATCAATGGCGATAATCTGCACGACTATCTGGGCGTACAGCGCTTTGATTATGGCCGCGCGGACAACGAAAACCGCGTTGGTCAGGTAACCGGCCTGGCGTGGACGGAAGTGGGCGGCGATCTGTTGACCATCGAAACCGCCTGCGTACCGGGTAAAGGTAAACTGACCTACACCGGTTCTCTGGGTGAAGTCATGCAGGAATCTATTCAGGCTGCACTGACCGTGGTACGTGCGCGTGCGGAAAAACTGGGTATTAATCCGGACTTTTACGAAAAACGCGACATTCACGTTCACGTACCTGAAGGAGCGACGCCGAAAGATGGCCCAAGTGCGGGTATTGCCATGTGTACCGCGCTGGTTTCTTGTCTTACCGGTAACCCGGTTCGCGCCGACGTGGCGATGACCGGCGAGATCACCCTGCGTGGTCAGGTTCTGCCAATCGGTGGTTTGAAAGAAAAACTGCTGGCGGCACACCGTGGCGGTATTAAAACGGTCTTAATTCCTGATGAGAACAAACGTGACCTGGAAGAGATTCCGGATAACGTAATTGCCGATCTGGACATCCATCCGGTGAAACGCATTGAGGAAGTTCTGGCTCTTGCGTTGCAAAATGAACCCTCTGGAATGCAGGTTGTGACGGCAAAATAGTGACCTCGCGCAAAGAGCATTAATAAAAACAGGGCTGGCAGGCCATTTCGGGCTTGCCAGCCTTTTTTTGTATAGCTAATTTAGATGACGGATTAGGCTTGCCATCATTAACGGGTGTTGTAAGGGCATGGCAGGCCTGATATAACTGCTGCGCGGTCGCACTTTGAAGGATTCAGGTGCGATATAAATTATAAAGAGGAAGAGAAGAGTGAATAAATCTCAACTGATCGACAAAATTGCTGCAGGGGCTGATATCTCTAAAGCTGCGGCTGGACGTGCGTTAGATGCAATTATTGCTTCTGTTACCGAATCTCTGAAAGAAGGTGATGACGTAGCGCTGGTAGGTTTTGGTACTTTTGCCGTTAAAGAGCGTGCTGCCCGTACTGGTCGCAACCCGCAAACAGGTAAAGAGATCACCATTGCCGCGGCTAAAGTACCGGGCTTCCGTGCAGGTAAAGCACTGAAAGACGCGGTAAACTAAGTGATTTCCCCTTTGGGGATGTGACGAAGTACAAGGGCGCATCGACTGATGTGCCTTTTTTATTTGTAATTCCGGTACTTTCTACGTGTTGTGGGCTGACAATTACCCCTGTTTCTTGTCACAATAGGCCTTTGTGCGCAGCGTTCAGGAAACGCTATGCTGCGTGAAGCATATATACTCAAAATCCTTGCCGCCGTTGTTGTGTCAACGCGCAGGCGGCTTTAGAGATAACGCGTATAGTCATCTACAGCGGAGTGTGGTTACACCATGATGGACAGCTTACGCACGGCTGCTAACAGTCTCGTGCTCAAGATTATTTTCGGTATCATTATCGTGTCGTTCATTTTGACCGGCGTGAGTGGTTACCTGATTGGCGGGGGCAATAACTTCGCCGCCAAAGTGAATGGCCAGGAGATCAGCCGCGGGCAGTTCGAGAATGCGTTCAACAGCGAACGTAACCGCATGCAGCAACAGCTGGGCGATCAATACTCCGAGCTGGCCGCGAACGAAGGTTACATGAAAACGCTGCGTCAGCAGGTGCTGAATCGTCTTGTTGACGAAGCGCTGCTGGATCAGTATTCCCGCGAGCTTAAGCTCAACATCAGCGACGATCAGATTAAACAGGCTATTTTTGCCACGCCTGCTTTCCAGGTCGACGGTAAATTTGATAACAACCGCTATAACGCAATTGTTAATCAGATGGGCATGACTGCAGACCAGTACGCTCAGGCATTACGTAATCAGCTTACTACCCAGCAGCTGATTAACGGTGTTGCCGGTACGGACTTTATGCTGAAAGGCGAAACGGACGAACTGGCGGCGCTGGTCGCACAGCAGCGGATCGTGCGCGAGGCGACGATTGACGTTAACGCACTGGCCGCGAAGCAGTCTGTTACCGAGCAGGAAGTTGCCAGCTACTACGAGCAGAATAAAAACAACTTTATGACGCCGGAACAGTTCCGCGTGAGCTACATCAAGCTGGATGCTGCTGCTATGCAGGAGACGGCCAGCGATGCTGATATTCAGTCTTACTATGACCAGCATCAGGATCAGTTCACTCAGCCGCAGCGTAACCGCTATAGCATCATTCAGACCAAAACTGAAGATGAAGCCAAAGCGGTACTGGACGAGCTGAATAAAGGCGGTGACTTTGCTGCGCTGGCGAAAGAAAAATCTGCCGATATCATCTCTGCCCGTAAAGGCGGCGATATGGGATGGCTGGAAGATTCAACCACCCCGGATGAGCTGAAAAATGCCGGTCTGAAAGAAAAAGGCCAACTGTCTGGCGTAATTAAGTCTTCCGTTGGTTTCCTCGTTGCGCGTCTTGACGACGTACAGCCTGCACAGGTTAAACCGCTGAGCGAAGCCCGTGACGACATTGCGGCAAAAGTGAAGCAGGAAAAAGCGCTGGATGCCTACTATGCGCTGCAACAGAAAGTCAGCGATGCGGCCAGCAACGATAACGAATCTCTGGCGGGTGCAGAGCAGGCAGCAGGTATGAAAGCGGTTGAAACGGGCTGGTTTAGCCGTGACAGCCTGCCGGAAGAACTGAATTTCAAACCAGTCGCTGACATCATTTTCAATGGTGGTCTGGTTGGCGAGAACGGTACACCTGGCAGTAACTCCGATATCATCACCGTGGATGGCGATCGCGCGTTCGTGCTGCGTATTGCAGAGCACAAAGCTGAAGCCGTGAAGCCACTGGCTGAAGTGAAAGAGCAGGTAACTGCGCTCGTTAAGCACAATAAAGCAGAGCAGCAGGCGAAGCTTGATGCCGATAAACTGCTGGCGGATCTGAAAGCCGGTAAAGGTGATGAAGCGATGAAAGCTGCGGGTCTGAGCTTTGGCGAGGCAAAAACGCTGAGCCGTACGGGTCAGGATCCGTTGAGCCAGGCTGCCTTTGGTCTGAGCCTGCCGGCGAAAGACAAGCCGAGCTACGGCGTAGCGAACGACATGCAGGGTAACGTTGTTCTGTTGGCGCTGGACGAGGTGAAAGCCGGTTCTATGCCTGAAGCGCAGAAGAAAGCGATGGTTCAGGGGATCACTCAGAACAACGCGCAGATTGTCTTCGAAGCGCTGATGAGCAACCTGCGTAAAGCCGCAAAAATTAAAATCGGTGATGCGCTGGAACAGCAGCAATAACCGAGGCAGTTCGCAAAAAATTGCAAAAAGTTGTATCTACCAAAGGCCGCTTTCGCGGCCTTTTCCATTTCTGATATTTGCCATTTGTCTGCCGTTCTGCACCTCGCTATCGTGATTCCACTGTTAACAAACAAGGAGAAAACAGTATGAAACATGGAATCAAAGCCCTGCTTATCACTCTTTCATTGACCTGCGCTGGTATGGCCCAAACTGTATTGGCGGCTGATCCTGTCGCCAAAAGCCAGGCGACTCAAACCAAAGCGGAAAATTCAGGGACGGCACAAAGCAAAGCCACACTGCCCGCTAAAGCAAGCGACGATGAAGGCACCAGGGTAAGCATCAACAGCGCTTCTGCGGAGGATTTAGCGCGAGTCATGAATGGCGTAGGTCTGAAGAAAGCGCAGGCGATTGTGAGCTATCGTGAGGAGTACGGACCGTTTAAAACGGTGGAGGACTTAAAGCAGGTGCCGGGTATGGGCAGTTCGCTGGTGGAGCGTAATTTGGCAGTTTTAACACTTTAATAACTTGCACAGCGCTGAAAATTTGCCAGACTAGAGAGGTCATACCAGTTATGGCCTCACTACCCTGAATATATTCCTATAAAAACGTAAGGTTCCTGCGCTATGCAAACACAAATCAAAGTCCGTGGTTTTCATCTTGATGTCTATCAGCACGTCAACAACGCCCGCTATCTCGAGTTTTTGGAAGAAGCCCGCTGGGATGGTCTGGAAAACAGCGACAGCTTTCAATGGATGACTGCACATAACATCGCTTTTGTGGTCGTGAATATAAATATTAACTACCGTCGTCCAGCGGTGCTAAGCGACCTGCTGACCATCACTAGTCAGGTGCAACAGCTAAATGGCAAAAGCGGGGTGTTAAACCAGACTATTACCCTGGAGCCGGAAGGGCAGGTAGTGGCCGACGCGTTGATTACCTTCGTCTGTATTGATTTGAAAACGCAAAAAGCGCTGCCGCTGGAAGGGGAGTTACGCGAAAAACTGGAGCAGATGGTGCAGTAGCTCAACGTTGCCTGATGGCGCTTCGCTTATCAGGCCTACGGGCGATATTGTGTACGATGAATGCTGTCGGTAGGCCGGATAAGGCGTTTACGCCGCCATCCGGCACTATTCGCTCAATTATTTCAGGCCGGTTTTCTGCTTCATTGCCGCCATCACTCCCGGTTTATCCGCCAGATAATGGTTCAGGCCGTTGGCACGCAGATTACACGCCGCACAGTGACCGCAACCGTCACCTTTGATGCCGTTATAGCAGGTTAGTGTTTCTTCGCGTACCAGGTCCAGCTTGCCCCAGTAATCAGCCAGCGCCCAGGTTTCGGCTTTATCGATCCACATCAGTGGGGTTTCAAAGCGAATATCTTTCGCCATCCCCAGGCTTACGGCATGGTTCAGGGCTTTGACGAACTCATCGCGACAGTCCGGGTATCCAGAGAAATCCGTTTCACAAACGCCGGTAATGACAGCCTCTGCCTGCACCTGGTACGCGTAAATTGCTGCCAGCGTTAAGAACAGAATATTGCGTCCTGGCACAAAGGTATTGGGAATGCCGTTCGCATCCGGTTCATAATCGGGTACCGGAATATTATCGCGGGTCAGGCTGCTGACAGCCAGTTCACTGAGCAGCGTGACATCAAGCACTTTGTGCGCGCGTGCGCCAAGTTTTAAGGCCAGGTCACGTGCGACATCAATCTCAGCGCGATGGCGCTGACCATAATCAAAGGTCACGCAGTGCACTTCATCATACTGATGCAGCGCTTGCGCCAGACAAGTCGTGGAGTCCTGACCTCCACTGAATACAACAACGGCACGTTTCATGGCTTTTCCTGACAAAATAACGAAGCCCTTATGGTAGCGCCTGGGCGTGTCGCCGACCAGCTTCTTCACGCTGAAGGAGGTGGCAGCCAGGCTTCGGTAAACTCAAACCAGCCACGAGGATTCAGGCGTACGCCGTTCACCCCTGGTGGCGCGCTGATGCGATAGTGATAATTGAACAGTGGCGTCAGGGTAGCGTCATGCATTAGCGTGGCGAAAACTTGTTGTAAAGCCGCGTGGCGATCGTCCTCATCGGCCTGGATTTGTAGGGCATCCAGGGTCGTTTGCAAATGTGTGTATGCTGGCGCATTCAATACATGTGACCAGAGCTGATCGCAGCGCAGCCACTGTTCGAGAGTATATTCAGGTGCTTCACCAATCAGCCTGTCGCCCATCATCAGGTCAGCCTGGGCTAGGGGATGATTGCCATCCCAGTTTTTAGCATTATGAAAAATAAGCGTTAATTCACAGCCGAGCAGAGCCAACGCATGGCAAAGCTGTTCAGCCATAGCGTGAAGTTCTACCGGCAGATGATAAGCCAGCGTCAGCTTTTCCGGTAATGCTACCTCGTCGAGTTCATCCCATTGCGGGATACTCCATCCGGGCAGCAGCGCATTGCTCGGCGTGATCAGATTTTCATCCACTTCAAGCGTTTGTAGCAGGGAAGAACGGTGGATAATATCGACCAGTCGACGAGCCTGCTGCGTATTCAGGCGCGCGCTTTTTCTGAGTGTGAGATAGCAAAAACCAAGGCTGATGCCGCTGCTTACCTGGCTTAGCATAGGTAACTCTTCGGGTTTACCAATCGCAATTTGCACCGGATGGCGGCAGCTGGTGCCCAAATCCTGGGAGAAGAGCTGCGGGGTTATCCAGTATTCAATGGCTTTTAGCAGCGGATGACTCAGATGGTAGTGATCGTGACTCTCGATACGCACCAGCTCAGGAGTAAACAGTGTCAACCGGAACGGGCCGGTACCCACAAACGGGTGCTCAGGATGCGCCAGGTGACTGCTGTAGCTCGCCAGACGGTGCGCCAGCCAGAAGTCGGGACGATGCAGAATAAAGGTCAGACACTGGGGATGCGTAACCTCAATGCGCTTTACGCTGATAAATAGCTTATTCAGCGCAGGTAACTCTAACAGCTTCAGCAACTGTTGATGTAGCTGCGTGCTGCTTACCGTATCGCCGTTATGCCAATGCAGGGTGGAACGAATATAGAAATCCCAGCGCAGGCCGTCAGCGGAGATATTCCAGTGGTGGGCTAAGTCTCCACAGGGACGTTGCGTAGTGCTGTCAAATCGGGTCAGGCCAGAGAAAACTTGTCCAGCAAGGTGTTGCTCCGCGCGGCCGGGGAGAAATCCAGGGTGCAAAGGGTCAAGCTGGCGATAATAGGGGATACGCAGGGTTGGCGTGTCGTTTTGCCATTGGCCGCCCATAAACGGTTGTAGCAACGTTCTTAATTCTCCCGGTGCTAACTGAGCGAGTTCCAGCACGCTAAGCTGTTCTCCCTTTTGCAGCGCCTGTTCCATCATGGTGTTGCGTAGGGAATCCGGCGTCACCAAAAAGCGTAATTGCCCGCGTTTCCCACGCCCAGATTGGGCGTGCCACTCCAGCCAGCCAGCATCCTGCGCTTGCTTCAGCAGGGTACGCACGTGGCGCTCACTGCAAAAACAGCGTTCGGCCAGTTCCCCGACGGTCACCGACTGCGGTTCGCCGTTCGAAGGCTGCCACAGGCGTTGGTACTGGTTCAGGCGATTCAACAATCTCATATAAACCCGGAACAATTTATTTTATCTATTCACTATTACTTCCGTATATCTCAGGTGATACTGAATCACAAGTTAACCGCGTCACAGTGTGGAGAAAGAAATGGCTCGTCTGGCTGCATTTGATATGGATGGCACCCTTTTGATGCCGAATCACCATTTAGGTGACGAAACGCTTTCAACGCTGGCGCGCCTGCGTGAACGCGATATCACCCTGACATTTGCCACTGGCCGCCATGTGCTGGAAATGCGCCACATTTTGGGTTCTATTTCACTGGACGCCTTTTTGATCACCGGTAACGGCACGCGCATTCACTCTCTTGAGGGCGATGTGTTGCACCGTCAGGATCTGGATCCGAATGTTGCGGATATCGTGTTACATCAGAAATGGGATACCACCGCCAGCATGCATGTCTTTAATGACAACGGTTGGTTTACCGGACAAGAGATCCCCTCGCTGCTACAGGCGCATGTGTATAGCGGATTTCGCTACCAGATCGTCGATGTGAAACGTATTCCGGCTCATCAGGTAACGAAGATCTGTTTCTGCGGCGATCATGAGTCTCTGATCCAGTTGCGCATTCAACTGAATGAAGCGCTGGGAGAACAGGCGAATCTCTGTTTCTCCGCGGTTGATTGCCTTGAGGTACTGCCGCTGGGCTGTAACAAAGGATCCGCGCTGGCGGTGTTGAGTGACCACTTAGGATATTCAATGTCCGAGTGTATGGCGTTTGGTGATGCTATGAACGATCGCGAAATGTTAGGCAGCGTTGGGCGCGGCCTGATTATGGGTAACGCAATGCCGCAACTGATGGCTGAACTGCCTCATTTATCGGTGATTGGACATTGCCGTAATCAGGCGGTGTCACACTTTTTGACGCATTGGCTGGACAATCCGCATCTACCTTATTCCCCCGAATGAGAGATCCCTTCCAGCAAGCCAGACTTCGCGTCTGGCTTTTTTTTGTCTGCTTAGTGTGTATTCAGCAACTGGGCAAGTTCCGCTTTCCACGGCGTTAAATCACCGATGTGCGCGTCAACCCATTGCGGGTTGTAGTAGGTTTCCAGATAGCGTTCACCGCTGTCGCAGAGCAGCGTCACCAGTGAACCGGTTTCTCCGGCGTTGCGCATGCGCGCGGCAAGTTGCAGCGTTCCCCACATGTTAGTGCCGGTTGAGGCACCGACTTTACGACCCAACTGCGTTTCCAGCCAGTGCGCGGTAGCCACGCTGGCGGCATCCGGCACGCGCAGCATTTCATCGACCACGTCAGGAATGAAAGAGGGTTCTACGCGCGGACGCCCGATACCTTCAATTTTGCTTCCTACCGGGCTGCGCAATGTCGCATCGCGATCCTGCCAGAAGGGCAGAAAAACCGAATTCTCCGGATCCACTACCATCAGGCGAGTATCGTAGCCCTGACAGCGGATATAGCGGCCAATGGTTGCTGAGGTGCCGCCGGTGCCAGCGCTCATCACGATATGGCGGGGAACGGGATTGGGCTCGCACTGCATCTGACGAAAGATGCTGTCGGCAATATTATTATTGCCACGCCAGTCGGTGGCGCGCTCAGCATAAGTGAACTGGTCCATGTAATGACCGTTCAGTTCACGCGCCAATTGTTCAGAGGCCGCGTAGATTTCGCAGGCGCTTTGCACGAAATGACAGCGACCGCCGTAAAATTCAATCTGTTCAACTTTACGTTTCGCCGTACAGGAAGGCATGACGGCAATAAACGGCAGCCCTAACAGTCGAGCGAAATAAGCCTCAGATACCGCCGTTGAACCGGACGATGATTCAATGATGGTGGTGCCTTCTTTGATCCAGCCATTGCACAACCCGTACAGAAACAGTGAGCGCGCCAGACGATGCTTCAGGCTCCCGGTCGGATGCGTGCTCTCATCTTTTAAATAGATCTGAATGCCCGGAAACGCCGGTAGCGACAGACGAATGAGATGTGTATCTGCAGAACGCTGATAATCCGCGTTGATTTCATTGATGGCGTTTTTAACCCAGGAGCTATTCATCATTAATAAATATCCATTTGTCATTTTGTGCCCAGAATAGCGAAAAGCACGGAAAAAATTGTTGCCATTTAGCCTTTAAAATAGAATGTAAGTAGAAAATTCTTCTCTGTGGAGTGGATATGCTAGACAAAATTGACCGTAAGCTGCTTGGCTTACTGCAACAGGACTGCACCCTTTCTTTGCAGGCGTTAGCAGATGCCGTTAATCTGACTACCACTCCCTGTTGGAAACGCCTCAAACGGCTCGAGGATGACGGTGTTCTGCTGGGCAGAGTCGCCTTGCTGGATCCGGAAAAACTGGGGCTGGGCTTAACCGCGTTTGTGCTGATCAAAACTCAGCATCACAGCAGCGAATGGTATTGCCGCTTTGTCACTGAAGTGACCGGAATGCCCGAGGTTCTGGGGTTCTGGCGTATGGCAGGGGAGTATGATTACCTGATGCGAGTGCAGGTCGCTGATATGAAAAGCTACGATGAATTTTATAAGCGCCTGGTGAACAGCGTACCGGGCCTGTCTGACGTCACCTCCAGCTTTGCCATGGAACAGATTAAATACACAACTGCTCTCCCTATTGAATAATTCTCCCGGCGCTTATTGCCGGAAATTTTGTCAGGACATAACGCGTGCGATTATTTGCTCAATTAAGCTGGTACTTCCGCCGGGAGTGGCGTCGCTACCTCGGGGCGGTGGCCCTGCTTATCATCATCGCTATCCTTCAGCTTATTCCGCCGAAAGTGGTGGGGATCATTGTGGATGGCGTAACGACACAACGCTTCACCACCGAGCGGCTGCTGATGTGGGTGGGAACCATTGCTCTGATCGCCGTGGTGGTTTATTTACTGCGCTATGTCTGGCGCGTGCTGCTGTTTGGCGCATCCTACCAACTGGCAGTTGAGCTGCGGGAAGATTATTACCGTCAGTTGAGTCGTCAGCATCCAGAGTTTTATCTGCGTCACCGCACGGGCGATCTGATGGCGCGTGCAACTAACGATGTTGACCGCGTGGTATTCGCCGCCGGGGAAGGCGTACTGACGCTGGTAGATTCGCTGGTCATGGGATGTGCGGTGCTGATCGTGATGTCAACGCAGATAAGCTGGCAACTTACGTTGATTGCGCTGCTGCCGATGCCGGTGATGGCGATAATGATCAAACGTTACGGTGATCGACTCCATAACCGCTTTAAGCTGGCGCAGGCGGCGTTTTCCAGCCTCAACGATCGTACTCAGGAAAGCCTGACCAGTATTCGTATGATCAAGGCCTTTGGTCTGGAGGATCGGCAGTCGGCATTATTTGCCGCTGATGCTGAAGATACAGGTAAGAAAAACCTGCGCGTGGCGCGCATTGACGCCCGCTTTGATCCCACGATTTATATCGCCATTGGGATGGCTAACCTGCTGGCGATTGCCGGGGGAAGCTGGATGGTGGTTCACGGTTCGCTGACGCTCGGCCAGCTCACCAGCTTTATGATGTATCTCGGTCTGATGATTTGGCCGATGCTGGCGCTGGCATGGATGTTTAACATCGTCGAGCGCGGCAGCGCCGCGTATAGCCGAATTCGCGCCATGCTGGCAGAAGCGCCGGTAGTGGATGACGGTACTGAACTGGTGCCGGAAGGACGCGGCGAGCTGGCGGTAGCGATTCGCGAATTTTGTTACCCGCAAACCACCCACCCGGCGCTGGAAAATGTGAATTTTCAGCTTAAACCAGGGCAGATGCTGGGCATCTGTGGTCCGACCGGCGCGGGGAAAAGTACGGTGCTGTCGCTGATCCAGCGTCATTTTGATATCACCCAAGGCGATGTACGCTTTCATGATATCCCATTAACGCGCTTACAGCTGGATAGCTGGCGCAGCCGACTGGCGGTTGTCAGCCAGACGCCATTCCTGTTTTCCGATACCGTCGGCAATAACATCGCCTTAGGACGCCCGCAGGCCACCCAGGCAGAGATCGAGCATGTGGCGCGCCTTGCCAGCGTTCATGAAGATATTCTACGTCTTCCTCAGGGCTATGACACCGAAGTGGGCGAACGTGGGGTGATGCTGTCTGGTGGACAAAAACAGCGTATTTCTATCGCCCGAGCGCTACTGCTGAATGCTGAAATCCTGATTCTGGATGATGCGTTATCGGCGGTAGATGGTCGTACCGAGCATCAGATCCTGCATAACCTGCGTCAGTGGGGCGAAGGCAGAACCGTGATTATCAGCGCCCACCGTTTATCGGCTCTGACGGAAGCCAACGAGATTATCGTGATGCAGCATGGGCATATTGCCCAGCGCGGTGAGCATGAATCTTTAGTGCAACAGCCCGGCTGGTATCGCGATATGTACCGCTATCAGCAACTGGAAGCGGCACTGTCTGATGCGCCAGAAATAAACGAGGAGGCGGCTAATGCGTAGTTTTGGGCAACTATGGCCGACCCTGAAAAGATTGCTGGCGTATGGTTCACCATGGCGAAAACAGTTGGCGATTGCGGTAGTTATGCTGTGGGTGGCGGCTGCGGCGGAAGTCAGCGGTCCGCTGTTGATTAGCTATTTTATCGATAACATGGTGGCGAAGAACAATCTGCCGTTGGCGATGGTTGTCGGGCTGGTTGCGGCCTATGTCGGTCTGCAACTGCTGGCGGCAGGCCTGCATTACGCGCAGTCGTTGTTGTTTAACCAGGCGGCGGTTGGCGTCGTACAACAGTTACGCACTGACGTAATGGACGCTGCGCTACGCCAGCCGCTCAGCGCCTTTGATACTCAGCCCGTCGGGCAGCTTATCTCACGTGTGACCAATGACACCGAAGTTATTCGCGACCTGTACGTGACGGTGGTCGCAACGGTCCTGCGCAGCGCGGCCTTAATCGGTGCCATGCTGGTGGCGATGTTCAGCCTCGAGTGGCGTATGGCGCTGGTGGCGATGGCCATTTTCCCGGCGGTGATGGTGGTGATGGTGATTTATCAACGCTACAGCACCCCGATTGTGCGTCGGGTGCGCGCTTATCTGGCGGATATTAACGATGGCTTTAACGAAGTCATCAACGGCATGAGCGTTATCCAGCAGTTCCGCCAGCAGGCGCGATTTGGCGAGAGAATGGGGGAGGCCAGCCGCTCGCACTATATGGCGCGTATGCAAACCCTGCGACTGGATGGCTTTTTGCTGCGCCCGCTGCTGAGCCTTTTCTCGGCGCTGATCCTCTGCGGTTTGCTGATGCTGTTCAGCTTTACCTCTGGCAGCTCCATTGAGGTTGGCGTGTTGTACGCGTTTATCAGCTACCTCGGTCGTTTGAACGAGCCGCTGATCGAGCTGACCACCCAGCAATCCATGCTACAGCAGGCGGTTGTCGCCGGCGAGCGAGTGTTCGAACTGATGGACGGGCCTCGTCAGCGCTATGGTGACGATGATCGACCGCTGAAGAGCGGGGACATTGAGGTGGATAACGTTTCATTTGCCTATCGTGACGACAATCTGGTGCTGCAAAATATCTGTCTGTCCGTGCCTTCGCGCAGCTTTGTAGCCTTGGTCGGACACACCGGTAGCGGCAAAAGTACGCTGGCCAGTCTGCTGATGGGTTACTACCCGTTGACGCAGGGCGAAATCCGCCTTGACGGACGTCCGCTGTCTTCTCTGAGCCACAGTGCGTTACGTCAGGGCATCGCGATGGTGCAGCAGGATCCGGTGGTGATGGCGGATACCTTCCTGGCAAACGTCACGCTGGGTCGTGATATCTCAGAAGAGCGGGTATGGCAGGCTCTGGAGACTGTGCAACTGGCAGCACTGGCGCGGGGGCTGAGCGAGGGGATCCATACCCGGCTGGGCGAGCAGGGCAATAATCTCTCCGTTGGGCAGAAACAGCTGCTGGCGCTGGCGCGGGTATTGGTGGAAACGCCGCAGGTACTGATCCTCGATGAAGCCACGGCCAGTATTGATTCCGGTACTGAACAGGCCATTCAGCACGCGCTGGCGGCGGTACGTGAACACACCACGTTGGTAGTGATTGCACATCGGTTATCGACGATTGTCGATGCGGATACCATTCTGGTGCTGCATCGCGGGCAGGCGGTTGAGCGTGGTACGCACCAGCAACTACTGGCGGCGCAAGGCCGTTACTGGCAGATGTATCAGCTTCAACTGGCGGGTGAAGAGCTGGCGGCCAGCGCACATGAGGATTCGGTTATCGCCTGATGGTGCTGCGCTTATCAGGCCTACGGTCAACGCGGTTTTGTAGGCCGGATAAGGCGTTTACACCGCCATCCGGCAATCAACAATCTGGTGCAAAAATGTAACGCACTATGCACCGTCATAGTGCGTTTTTTCTTTTTCTCCCCCAGCAATACCCTGCAAGCCTGAATTATTCCGCGTTTTTCATTCCTGGCACACCCCTTGCAATATTCCTCTCGTGTATCTGCAGCCACTACTGAATTCTGACTGGAGGGGATCTATGAAGCTGGTTACCGTGGTAATCAAACCGTTCAAACTGGAAGACGTCCGTGAAGCACTGTCGTCTATTGGTATTCAGGGGCTGACCGTCACCGAAGTGAAGGGCTTTGGCCGACAGAAAGGTCATGCTGAGCTGTACCGTGGGGCTGAATATAGCGTCAATTTTCTGCCAAAGGTGAAGATTGATGTGGCGATTGCCGACGACCAACTGGATGGCGTGATTGATGTCATCAGTAAAGCGGCATACACCGGAAAAATTGGCGACGGCAAAATCTTCGTCGCCGAGCTGCAACGTGTGATTCGTATTCGTACCGGCGAAGCCGACGAAGCCGCACTGTAACTTCTGGCACACAGTGATAGGAAACCAAAAAATGAAGATAGCAACGATGAAAACAGGTATTGCTTCACTGGCGCTACTGCCGGGACTGGCAATGGCGGCACCGGCGGTTGCGGATAAAGCAGATAACGCTTTTATGATGATCTGTACCGCGCTGGTGCTGTTTATGACTATCCCTGGCATTGCGTTGTTCTACGGCGGTTTGATTCGCGGTAAGAACGTGCTGTCGATGCTGACTCAGGTGACGGTGACATTCGCTCTGGTTTGTATTCTATGGGTGGTTTATGGCTACTCACTGGCATTTGGCGAAGGGAATAATTTCTTCGGCAACTTCAACTGGGTATTGTTGAAGAACATCGCGCTGACGGCGGTCACGGGGAGCTTCTACCAGTACATTCACGTTGCTTTTCAGGGTTCTTTCGCCTGCATCACCGTTGGGCTGATTGTCGGGGCGCTGGCTGAACGTATTCGCTTCTCTGCGGTGCTGATTTTTGTAGTGGTATGGTTAACGTTGTCGTACATCCCCATTGCCCATATGGTCTGGGGCGGCGGCTTGCTGGCTTCCCACGGTGCGTTGGATTTTGCCGGCGGAACAGTCGTGCATATCAACGCGGCGATTGCCGGTCTGGTTGGTGCGTATCTGATTGGCAAACGCGTCGGTTTTGGCAAAGAAGCCTTTAAACCGCATAACCTGCCGATGGTCTTCACCGGTACCGCTATTCTCTATATTGGTTGGTTTGGCTTTAACGCCGGTTCAGCGGGAACGGCGAATGAGATTGCCGCACTGGCCTTCGTCAATACCGTGGTCGCCACCGCCGCAGCCATCCTCGGATGGATCTTCGGTGAATGGGCGCTGCGTGGCAAACCGTCCCTGCTGGGCGCGTGTTCTGGTGCTATTGCGGGTCTGGTGGGGGTAACACCGGCATGTGGCTATATTGGTGTCGGCGGCGCGCTGATTATTGGTGTCGTTGCGGGACTGGCTGGCCTGTGGGGTGTGACCATCCTGAAGCGTATTCTGCGCGTGGACGATCCGTGTGATGTGTTTGGCGTGCACGGCGTGTGCGGCATTGTCGGCTGCATCCTGACCGGGGTGTTCGCTGCCAGCTCTCTGGGCGGCGTGGGCTTTGCCGAGGGCGTGACCATGGGGCATCAGCTGCTGGTGCAACTGGAAAGCGTGGCGATTACCATCGTCTGGTCCGGTGTGGTGGCTTTCATTGGCTATAAGCTGGCGGATATGACGGTGGGTCTGCGTGTACCGGAAGAGCAGGAACGCGAAGGTCTGGATGTGAACAGCCACGGCGAGAACGCTTACAACGCTTGATGTTTCAATCTGCCGGATGGCAACGCTTTTGCGCCGCCATCCGGTAATTCTCAATTACGATTACGCATTACCCCTTCCTGCACGGTAGAGGCGACCAGCACGCCGTCCTGCGTATAAAACTCCCCGCGTACAAAACCCCGGGCACCGGAGGCCGAAGTACTCTCGACGTTATACAACAACCACTCATTGATATTGAACGGACGATGGAACCACATGGAGTGGTCAATGGTGGCGATCTGAATCCCTTTTTCCAGGAAACCAATTCCGTACGGCTGCAGCGCAACAGGCAGGAAGTTCAGGTCTGAAGCATAACCCAGCAGATATTGATGGACGCGCAGATCGTCCTGCAGCTCGCCGTTTGCGCGGATCCAAACCTGGCGCGCCGGAGGTGCGACGTGACCTTTTAAGGGGTTATGAAATTCAACCGGACGCACTTCCAATGGACGATCGTTGATAAATTTTTCTTTCAACAGCGGCGGCAGCAAATGCGCCACTGAGCGGGCAATTTCTGTTTCTGATTTAAGCTCATCGGGACTCGGCGCATCCGGCATGGTTTTCTGATGTTCAAATCCGTCTTCCGGCGCCTGGAAAGAGGCTGTCATGTAAAAAATAGGTTTACCATTCTGGATTGCGGCAACGCGGCGCGCGCTGAAGCTATTACCATCACGCAGGACTTCTACATCATAGATGATGGGCTTTTGGCTATCGCCGGGGCGTAAAAAGTAGCTGTGAAAGGAGTGGACCAGACGCTCTTCTGGTACGGTTTCCTTTGCGGCATATAGCGCCTGACCGACAACCTGTCCCCCAAAAACCTGACGTAACCCTAAGTCTTCACTTTGGCCCCGAAAGAGTCCTTCTTCAATTTTTTCCAGATTTAACAATGTCAGCAAATTTTTCAGCGCCAGACTCATACGTGCTCTCCAGGTTATATCGTTCTCGCAGCGAGGTAGGCAGAGTATAACGCAATTTTGAAAGTGGTCCGATGGGTGCAATTGTCTGAATTAAAGGCCTATTACAGGCAAAAACAGCTATCTTGTGCCACACTTAGTCACGTTATGTTTTTGTTAACCACTCTTCTGGCGAGGAAAGTTCTCGCTGGTGCATAGATGAAAAGGAGAATTTAATGAAACTCGTGCACATGGTAAGTGGTTTAGCGGTTGCGGTCGCTCTGGCAGCTTGCGCCGATAAAAGCGCGGATATTCAGACACCTGCGCCAAGCCCTAATACGTCAATTGCTGACACACAGTCTAAAATTCAGCAGCCTAATGTCTCCGGTACAGTATGGATCCGCCAGAAAGTGGCCTTGCCACCTGATGCGGTGCTGACCGTAACGCTGTCAGATGCTTCACTGGCCGATGCGCCGTCAAAAGTGCTGTCGCAAAAAGCGGTCCGTACTGAAGGTAAACAAGCGCCATTCAGCTTTGTATTACCGTTTAACCCGGCTGATATTCAACCTAACGCCCGTATTCTGCTAAGTGCGGCAATTACGGTTAATGACAAACTGGTCTTCATTACTGATACCGTGCAGACGGTCATCAATCAGGGGGGGACAAAAGCTGACCTGACGCTGGTCCCTGTACAGCAAACGGCAGTACCGGTTCAGGCGAGCGGTGGGGCTGCCACCACGGTGCCGTCAACGTCACCAACCCAGGTGAATCCGTCTTCTGCCGTCCCTGCTCCCACACAGTACTAAGGCAGTCGTAACCCTCTCCGCCCAGAGAGGGTTAGTACACCCAGCGATAGCGCTGTAAATCGATCTGTCCGCTTCCTGAAACCACTACTCCTTCAGCCAGCAACGCCTGGCGCTGCCGTTGCAGGTCGGGGCCTGTCAGCGAAATGGCACCATGACGATTAACCACCCGATGCCAGGGCAAAGTGCTGCCTTCGGGGAGACGCTTAAGCACGCCGCCTACCTGGCGCGCAGCACGCGGCGAACCGGCAAGCCTGGCAACATCGCCATAGGTGGTGACGAAACCTTCGGGGATCGACGCGACGATTTGCCAGACGCGTTGGGGGAAAGTGTCTTGTATATCCATCATTTATTCCTGCGCTAATCCTCCAGCATAATGCTGAACGGCGAAGGAGTGAAGCCGCATTGCACAAGAAAACAGCATCCGATGCTGGATGGGTTGCAATTACAGGGTGCAGCAGTGATAATGCGCCTGCGCGTTGGTTAACAACGCTCTCAATGGGGGCTCTGTTGGTTCTCCCGCAACACTACTCTGTTTACCAGGTCAGGTCCGGAAGGAAGCAGCCAAGGCAGATGACGTGTGTGCCGGGATGTAGCTGGCAGGGCCCCCACCCAATTCTGCCGTCCGGCAATTTTCCTTCTGCTTATCTTCTTTTCTTTGTCATCGTATTGTCATTTTAATGTCATCAAATGCTGTCAATGTGTTTCGGGGATGTTATTTGATGCTTTTGCCGCCGCCATCGCACTGTAACGACAGGGGTCTTACATTCGGTGTGTTTTGGCTGACCACAAGGATTTTCTACGATGTCGACCGCTGTATTGAATGTCAAAATTGATGAGGCGCTAAAAGAAAAGCTTCGCCATTACGCTGAAGTGCATAGTGAAAATTTAAGTATCGCGACGGAAAAACTACTGCTGATCGCGTTTTCCGCCGTTGAAGAGGCGGGAGTCTCCGCTGAGGATATCGATAGCCAGCATACGGAAGAATCCGTGGTTGAAGCACTGACTCCTAAAGAAATCAAAGCATTGCGAAGACTACTGAAGAAGAAAAAATGAAACAACAACCGCTCTCAACCGCCTGTAATTATGGCGAAGCCTGTGAAATGCTGCGTTCCGGTTATGTGAAACATGTTCGTCTGAGCTGGAACGTCGGCAGCGATGAGTTCTTCCGTATTGCCTCCGACTGGTGTGATGCCGGGGCAAAAATTAAGAAAGACGGTGAGAATTTCGTGATTTCTCTGAAGGGGTTTCCGGTTCCTCCTCAGCGGTAATATTGCCGGGACATCCTCGTCCATCACGGCATTCAAGGACGAGTCCTTTGACTCGTCGTTTAGATTATTTTACGTATTTTCCCGCTGCTGGCCTGCAAACGCAGGTTATCCCAAATGGGTTGCAACACCCGGAAGGCGGCACGCGTTGTGTCATCCGGTAATGTGAAGGGCATACGCAAAAAGCGGTCAAATGCACCATCAAGACCGAAACGCGTACCGGTTCCCAACTGAATGCCTGCGATTTCGGCGCGCGTAGCGAATAGCGTTGCCAGCGTATCGGGCAGTTCAACCCAAAAAGAGAGTCCTCCCTGTGGCTGGGTAAACTGCCACTCCGGGAAATGCGCGTTCATCAGGTCCGAGCACAGATCTCGCTGCGATGTGAGTAGCCGTCTTCTGTCAGGAAGAAAGTCGGCGGCATTATCCAGCAGCCAGCTGGTGGCGAGTTGTTCAAGCACCGGGGAGCCTAAATCGAAGGTGTCGCGAGTTTGTACCAGCGCCGCAATGGTTCGCGCCGACGCCCGAATCCAGCCCAGACGTAATCCTCCCCAAAAGCTTTTCCCGGCAGATCCCAGCAGGATGATCGGCGCATCGCGGTTGAATGCGGCAAGCGGCGGTGGTGGCGGGGTGTCATACCACAGGTTCACCATGGTCTCATCAATCACCAACGTGGTGCGGGTCCTTTCAGCAATATCTGCCACGACCTGGCGAGTTGCAGCGTCCATGCAACGCCCGGTCGGATTGTGAAAGTCCGGCATCAGATAGGCCATTCTCGGTGCGGTTTGCGCGATGGTGGCGACCAGACCTGCCGTATCCCAACCGTGTTCGGGCAGCGACACACCGACGGGACGACATGATGCACCTTGAATCGCGGCAATCGCCAGCGGATACGTGGGATGATCGACCACCACGCGATCGCCTGGGCCGGTGAGTAAACGCAGGATCAGCGCCAGGCCACTGACCGCGCCGTTCACGACCATAATCTCATCGGGCTGCGTCGGGAGTCCGCGTTCGCAATAATGCCGGGCGATGGATTCACGCAAAACCGCCAGTCCCTGTGGTAGATACCCGGAACTCAGCAAATGCTGCGGCATCGCAAACAGCGCTTGTTGGTAAGCATGGTGAATTTCGGGACCTGCACTCAGCGCCGCCGTGGACAAATCCAGCGCTGTACCGGTACTGGTTCGTGTAGGCACATGACGAATGTGTTCCGGCAGGATCACCCGTGAGCCGCTCCCATGACGGCTTTCCAGATATCCCTCTTCACGCAGTTGCGCCATGGCGCTGGCGACGGTGGTTCGGCTCACTTGCAGAACGGCAGCGAGCTCGCGTTCGCCGGGTAAGCGACTATCCAGCGCCAGTCGACCATCAAGGATCAGCAGACGTAACGCTTCTGCCAGCTGTCGCCAGATGGGCGTTCGTGAGGGGTTTTCCTGCCAGTGTCCGAGCAGGCGCTGCAAAGACTGGCTTCCGTAACGGCGTGATGACATAGCAGTCCACTTTTTGAAAACTGGACATTAATCATAGTGCCAATTGCGGTGATGATGAAAGTTATCTGAGAGTGAGAGGGGAAAAGCATGCTGCGTCGTTTACTTCAGCTGTTCATCGGGCTGACGCTGTATGGTGTGTCGACGGCGATGTTTGTCCGTGCCGATTTAGGGGCCGATCCGTGGAACGTGTTTCACCTGGGCGTGGCCAATTTATTGTCGATGAATATTGGCGTGGTGATCATTGCCGTGGGTGTGTTGGTACTGCTGGCGTGGATACCGCTGCGCCAGCGTCCAGGGTTTGGCACGTTGAGCAACGTGATTATGATCGGGCTGGCGGCAGATGCCGTGCTGCTGGTGATTCCGGGATTTGAATCCCTGCTGGCGCGCAGCGGGCTGTTGGTGTCAGCGGTGATCTTGAATGCGTTAGCAACCAGCCTGTACATTGGTGCCGGTTTTGGCGCCGGTCCGCGTGATGGTCTGATGACCGGTATCCACGCACGTACCGGCTGGCCAGTACGACGAATTCGAACCGCAATTGAAGTGTCGGTGCTGCTTATCGGTTGGTTGCTGGGAGGAACAGTGGGGGTTGGTACGGTGCTGTATGCCTTGGCTATCGGACCGCTCATTCAGCTTTGCTTGCCGTGGTTTCGCCATCAGCCGCAGGCACGTATTCGCATCAAGAATACGCCTGGGGCGCGATCGACTGCTGGCGACTAAACTTAACCTCGACTGACGCGGCCGGAATCGGCTTGCCGCGCAGTACACTTCGGAGGTTTTTCTCATGAAGTATGTTGATGGCTTTGTGGTTGCCGTACCCGCTGAAAACAAGGAGGCGTACATTGCGATGGCGGCAAAAGCAGCTCCGCTTTTCAAGGAGTTCGGTGCATTGCGCGTGGTGGAGTGCTGGGCAGATGATGTCCCCGACGGCAAATTGACCGATTTTCGCATGGCTGTGAAAGCGCAGGATCATGAAGAAGTGGTATTCAGCTGGATTGAATACCCTTCCAAAGAGGTCCGCGACGCGGCGAATCAGAAGATGATGTCCGATCCCCGTATGAAGGAATTCGGTGAATCTATGCCATTTGATGGCAAGCGAATGATCTACGGTGGATTTGCGCCCATTATGGAAGAGTGATGTGACTGGCTGTGCGGCGTGCCGCCAGCCATCTCAACATCAACAGCCATGTTAAAGCCGTTTTTCTGCCCACAGTATAAATTCCGTTTTCGGCAGCGCTTTGCTGTAAAGCCAGCCTTGACCGTACTGCACTCCGTGCTTGCGTAGCCAGGTTTCCTGATTCTCGGTTTCGATACCTTCCGCCACCATCTCAAGTTTCAGCGCTTTTGCTATCTCGATGATATGCGGCGTGACGTTGTTGTACTCCAGTGCATCGACGAACGATTTGTCTATCTTCAGGATGTCTACATCCAGATCCTGCAAATAACTCAGGCTGGAATAGCCGGTACCAAAGTCATCAATATAGATTGAATGACCCGCCTGACGGTATTTGGCAATAAACGGCGCGCTGTTTTTTGGGTCAGCAAATTCGCGTTCAGTTAGCTCCAGCGCGATTTGCGCAGGCTTAAGTTGCCAGTGGTTCACCTTCTGGCTTAACAGGGCTGGAAGCGTTTCGGAGGACAGATCGGCTGACTCAAGGTTGATGGATATATGCTGCTCAGGATGCTGACGCAGCCATTTGCCTAAATCTTCAAATACGCTTTCAATAATCAACCGGGTGAGGGACTCTGTCAGCCCGGTTTCATGCGCCAGCGCGACGAAAATTTCAGGTGACAGATAACTCCCATCGGCCTGCTGCCAGCGAGCCAGCGCCTCTGCCCCAACCACTTTCCCCGTTTTGAGCGAGATAATTGGTTGATAGTGGACTTTGATGTCCCGATGCTGGATAGCGTCCTGCAACTGATGATGGGGCGACTGTAAGCGGCGCAAAATACGCAAAACAAAGGCGGCGGTGAGCAAGCCGATAAGAATGCCTGCCGGGAGCCAGATCAGTGCCTGCCGGTGCCAGGTTTTTTGCAATGGCAGGGTAGACGCCCAGGTTACGATCGTGATGCCCAACTCAGGAAAGGGGCGGGCGTTATAAATGCTGCCATCTTTGTTAAAATGGGTAATCGATCGTTCTTGCTGTATATGCTGCAAAACGTCCGATGGCAGATCGGCGCTACTGGCAACCACGACGTTGCGCATGGTGCCAATGATAGTCACTTCAATCGGCCATGAGCCAAACGGGATGACGTCAATGAAAGAACCCGGATCGACCATCACAATATAATGTTCGCTCCCTAATGCTGCCATAAAGCGCTTGATGCCCAAATCATTTTGCGTGGTAAGCCATGCGCGATATCCATCAGGAGTGACTTTCATTGCGGGTGGAAATGCGTCTGCCTGGCTTCTTTTTTCCAGAGATGAGCATTGCGGAACGTTATCTTTGAGGTACAGCACTTCCTGAATATAGCGATAGCTATATGACAAACGACGCATTTCCAGCAGATGCTCATCACTACAAGGCACCCCCTGAAATGCTTCAATATGGCGTAATGCTTTTTTCGCCTGCTCGCCTACGCGTTCCGTACGTAATGCGACTCGTGTTGAGAACATGTCGAGTTCATCGATAAATTTCGTTTCGACCTGACGATGTGCAAGCCACAGGCTTAAACCTACAGGCGCGAGGATGGAAAGGAACAGTACCCCAGTCACCAGGCTTATCAGATGTCGTGTTGTCACAGTGATATCCTTATTTACACAGCGTAGGGAAAGTATATCCGAAACCCCGAAAAGCTATTCGATTGACATCATATATTTACGGCCACTTATCATCCCGTTTAACTCCCTGTAGCGTAAATCAGATTGTGGTTTGTACAAGAGTGGTGTATTTTGTTGGTTATGTTATAACGTAACAAATTGAGGTTGCCATGAAACCGGATATTCATCCTTTTTACCGTACCGTGGTGTTTCACGATACCAGTGCCAATGAATTCTTTAAGGTCGGTTCGACCATTAAGACGGAGCGTGAAATTGAGTTTGAGGGGGAAATGTACCCGTACGTGACCCTCGATATATCTTCTAAATCGCATCCGTATTATACCGGGAAACAAAAAACCTTTGATAATGAAGGTAGTGCAGCACGTTTCCAAAAACGTTTTGGTCATTTTATTGGCGTTAAGCGGGGTTAAAATGCAGGTACTCAATTCACTTCGCAGTGCAAAACAGCGCCATCCTGACTGCCAGATAGTAAAACGCAAAGGGCGTTTGTACGTTATCTGCAAAACGAATCCGCGCTTTAAAGCAGTACAGGGGCGTAAAAAGAGACGTTAGTTTCTTTGCCAGCATTTCAGGGATTAAAGTGCGTTGCCTGGGCTGGAACGCACTTTTTTATCTGCGTTGAGATACCGTTACTGGGTGGTCTGGGCGCGGGTAAGCGTAAAGACATCGTAAAACGAGAGTTCGCCTTTGCGCGATATCATCTTTTGCAGCTGTGCTTTATGTTCGCTATCCACGGACGGTGAGTGCAGGATAGTATCGATGAGCGAGGAGGGGACAAAGCGCGTGTTGTACCATTCTCCGTTATAGCAAACTCTAAAATCCAGAACGTCGATATCTTCAAAGCGGTACCGTGGCGCAACGTCGAAAAAGAAAAAGCCGTTGAGTACAACGAACAGCACCACCAGCAGCCATACTGAATCGACTAACGTTTCTGACTGTAGCATCACCGCCAGCGTGGCAAACCAGGCAACATACATGCCGATAAACAGCCCTGGGTGTTTGCGAATGAAGCTGATGCTAAAGCGCGGTTTGTTGTCGCGCTTCTCGCGAATATTTAAGTCGTCGATTGTTTCAGTAAGCAGGCGCTGTATTTCTGTCATCTCTTGCCTTCATGATATCTGCAAAATTCAGGAGGGATCGCCCTATTTTAAAAGGGGATACCCTTTTAAGAAAGTAACAGATTAACCGCAATTTAGCATAACAGTTACATTTAAGATCACAGCGTTTTGATGATCCTTGCGGGATTGCCCCCAACCACGGTGTTTGCTGGAAAGCTTTTAGTGACTACTGCGCCTGATGCCACAACCACGTTATCGCCCAGCGTGACGCCAGGATTGATCACTGCACGGCCACCTATCCAGACATTATTGCCGATAGTCACGGGCTTTCCGAACTCAAGGCCACTGTTGCGCTCGGTAGCATCCAGCGGATGGGTCGCGGTATAAATATGAACGCCAGGTGCCAGCATGCAGTTGTCGCCAATATGAATTGGACAGACGTCGAGCATAACGCAGTCGAAATTAGCGTAAAAGTCTTTACCAAGATAGATGTTATAACCGTAATCACACCGGAAAGAGGGTTCAATATAGGCACCCTCACTCTGACCTAACAGATCATGCAGGATTGCCTGACGCTCATTTTTTTCATCGGGAGCGGTGAGATTGTAGCGATGGATCAACTGACGAGCGCGTAGTCGGTCACTGCGCAGCGTTTCATCTGCCGGGCGATAGTATTCGCCGGCGATCATTTTTTGCTTTTCATTACGCATTACGATTTCCCTGTGTACTGAAGGTTATTTCAGCACAGTAAAACGTAATGCAAGCAAGGGGAACGTTCCCGCTTCTTTGCTGTGATCATAGTCACGTGATTTGAATTAAATAACCATTGTAAATACGAAAATGGTTAGCCAGACAACTGTGCCGCTATACCTGACTTAACCTTGAGTGCAATTAGCGAATGAATTTCCAAACAGAAGTTGGGATCTTGTCGTAAAGCTTATTCATGGTCAATTCAGCAAGGCGATGATCTGCTGCTGAGTAAAATACAGCCAGTTCGTTGTCGGACAATTCATATTTATTTTTTTCAATAACGCGCTCTAGCGTATCAATTGTCTGGCAACGTCGCAGGCGCATCAAATAATCTGTTTTAGTTAATGGTTTATCGGACATAACTCTTACCTATGATTGTAATAATTTTTAACAAGACAAACTAACAGGATTAGCCCTGGTGGCATTGACAAAACAGCGAAACAGTCGATTACCTGACTTCCGCCATTTCTGCAGATCCTGCGTATTAATACCATAACTGCTGAACAACATAAAAGTGTCATCCAGGTATTCATCTATCTGCGCGATCAGCTTATTGTCCTCATTGTACTTAATTTTATAATTAAGTGCGAAGGTTGCAATATGCTCTATCAGTTCATTGAGCTGCAAGCTGGTTGCAGAGGTAGGGTCATTAACCCAGCCATGGTTACTTTGTTCAAGGTTTGCAAGACAGTCATGATACAGAGTTTCGCAGAGAAATTTAAGCTGCGCGATATCATGTCTTTTGGGTGAGTATTCATCCATAACGCATCCCCTTCTTAGTGGCTTAAACTAACCGAACACCTTTCGGGATGGATACAACAACTACCTGGAACTTGCCCGCGACTCCTGATGATTTAACTATAATCTACTCTAAAAAAGATTTCATCGTCATATCACGAAAAATTACAATTATGTAAAATTATGATGCTACGTCATTTTTACATTTTAACAGATAAATGCCGCAATTCGAAATGGGACAATTTCTTTATTCTTCGGGCAATCATCGGGTTATCTTGTTTAGGTTTAGCAACGAAAGGCAACAACCGACAATGAAAACCAGTGGATAGGATTAATCTTAATATTTATTAAAGTAAATAAGAACTCTCGCTGTTTTTTTAAGAATAGCCTTTAAGGCTGCAAGGATTATATCGCTTATTTACCCGATAGAAAATAAACGGAATGGCAATAAGTGATTTTTATGATTTTTCCAGAAAAAAGGCCGCTTGCGCGGCCTTATCTTTAGAGATGTATCAATGATGCTCTACTGAGTGGCTATGCTCAATATCTTCATTTTTGCGGCTAAAGCGGCGGCGTACCACCACAAAGAACACCGGAACAAAGAAGATCGCCAACACGGTTGCCGTCACCATCCCACCCATTACGCCAGTACCAACGGCGTTCTGCGCACCGGAGCCTGCGCCGGAGCTGATGACCAGCGGCATTACGCCCAGAATAAAGGCCAGTGACGTCATCAGGATTGGACGTAAACGCATGCGTACTGCGTCCAGCGTCGCCTCTATCAGACCTTTACCCTCTTTATCCATCAAGTCTTTGGCGAATTCGACGATAAGTATCGCGTTCTTCGCCGACAACCCAATGGTTGTAAGCAGGCCTACCTGGAAGTAAACGTCGTTGGTCAGGCCGCGGAACGTTGCTGCCAGCAATGCACCGATAACACCCAGTGGTACAACCAGCATTACGGAGAACGGAATTGACCAGCTCTCGTACAACGCTGCCAGACACAAGAATACGACGATCAGTGAAATGGCATACAGGGCAGGAGCCTGGTTGCCGGACAGTCGTTCCTGGTAGGACATACCGGTCCAGTCATAACCGATACCGGATGGCAGTTTGCTGGCCAGTTGCTCCATCATCGCCATGGCTTCACCGGTACTTTTACCCGGAGCGGCCTGGCCTAAGATTTCCATGGAAGGCAAACCGTTATAGCGTTCCAGACGCGGCGAACCGTATTCCCAACGTGAGGTTGAGAAGGCGGAGAACGGTACCATCTGTCCATCGCTACCGCGGACATACCAGTTTCCAATATCTTCCGGCAACATACGGTATTTCGCTTCAGACATGACGTAAACTTTCTTCACACGACCACGGTCGATGAAGTCATTCACGTAGCTTCCGCCCCATGCTGCACCCAGCGTTGTATTAATATCACTAATGGAAACGCCCAGAGCCTGCGCTTTTTCCTGATCGATATCGATCTTGAACTGCGGCGTATCTTCCAGACCGTTAGGACGAACACCGACCAACAGATCAGGATGCTTCGCGACTTCACCAAACAGTTGGTTACGCGCCTGAGTCAGCTTCTCATGGCCCAGACCCGCCTGGTCAATCAACTGGAAGTCAAAACCGGTTGCGGTCCCTAACTCCACAATCGCTGGCAGGTTAAAGGCAAAGACCATCGCGTCTTTAATCTGCGAGAATGCGCCCATTGCACGCTGAGTAATCGCTTCAACCTTGTTCTCTTCGCCAGGACGTTCACTCCAGTCTTTCAGAGAAACGAACGCGATGCCGGTGTTCTGACCACGACCAGCAAAACCGAAACCGTTAACGGCAAACACCGATTCAACGTTCGCTTTTTCCTTGGTCAGGTAGTAATCCGTCATTTCGTCCAGTACCTTCTGGGTACGCTCTTGCGTCGCACCCGCTGGCAGCTGAGCCATAGACAGGAATACCCCCTGGTCTTCATCTGGCAGGAACGAACTTGGCAGACGAACGAACAGATAGGCCATGCCCACAACGATAATCAGATACAGCGCCAGATAACGACCGGTGCTGCGCAGAATACCGCCCACGCTATCGGTGTAATGATGCGTGCTCTTATCGAACATGCGGTTAAACCAGCCGAAGAAGCCTTTTTTGCCTTCTCCGTGATCGCCTTTAGCAATCGGTTTGAGCATGGTCGCACACAGGGCAGGGGTCAGAATCAATGCCACCAGTACAGACAGCGCCATCGCGGAAACAATGGTGATGGAGAACTGACGGTAAATTGCACCGGTCGACCCCCCGAAGAACGCCATTGGGATAAATACCGCTGACAGCACCATCGCGATACCCACCAATGCGCCCTGAATCTGGCCCATCGATTTTCGCGTTGCTTCCTTCGGCGGTAGTCCTTCCTCAGCCATTACACGTTCAACGTTCTCGACCACAACGATGGCGTCATCCACCAGCAGGCCGATGGCGAGCACCATCCCGAACATCGTCAGGGTATTTATTGAGAAGCCGAAAATCGCCAGGACGGCAAACGTACCCAAGAGTACCACCGGCACGGCGATAGTCGGAATCAGCGTCGCGCGGAAGTTCTGCAGGAACAGATACATTACCAGGAACACGAGGATGATTGCTTCTGCCAGCGTTTTCACTACTTCGTGAATAGAAATTTTCACGAACGGCGTGGTGTCATACGGGTAAACGATCTTCAGACCTGACGGGAAGAACGGCTCCATCTTCTTCAGTTCTTCGCGGATAGCGTTTGCGGTGTCCAGGGCGTTAGCACCTGTAGCCAGCTTGATACCCAGACCGGATGCCGGTTTACCGTTGAACTTCGCAATGATGTCGTAGTTCTCACCGCCCAGTTCCACTTTCGCCACGTCACGCAGACGAACCTGGGAACCATCCTGATTCACTTTCAGCAGGATTTTGCCGAACTCATCAGCGGAGGTCAGACGGGTTTGCGCAATGATCGATGCGTTAAGCTGCTGACCTTTCACCGGCGGCGTACCACCTAACTGACCGGCTGCAACCTGGGCGTTCTGCGCTTTGATGGCGCTGATTACATCAACCGGTGTCAGCTGGAAGTTGTTCAGTTTGTTCGGATCCATCCAGATACGCATCGCGTACTGAGAACCAAACAGCTGAACGTCGCCCACGCCTGAAGTACGGCTAATGGCATCCTTCATGTTGGCGCCAACGTAGTCGGAAATATCCTCCTGCGTCATGGTGCCGTTGGTGTTGATAACACCGACAACCATCAGGAAGCTGCTGGATGACTTCTCAACGCTAACCCCTTGCTGCTGTACTTCCTGAGGCAGCAACGGCATGGCCAGCTGCAGTTTGTTCTGCACCTGTACCTGTGCGATATCCGCATCAGTACCAGACTGGAAGGTTAGGGTGATCTGCACGGTACCCGTGGAGTCACTGTTAGAGGACATGTACATCAGGTTATCGATACCGTTCATGTTCTGTTCGATAACCTGCGTAACAGTATCCTGTACTGTTTTGGCATCAGCGCCAGGGTAGGTCGCGGAGATCGTCACTGCTGGCGGTGCAATAGTCGGATATTGCGCTACCGGCAATTTGAGGATCGCGAGCCCCCCTGCCAACATGATGATAATGGCGATCACCCACGCAAATATTGGGCGATCGATAAAGAAATTAGGCATGTCTTAACGGCTCCTGTTTAAGTTAAGACTTGGACTGTTCAGGCTGGCTACCGCTTTGGCCTTGCTGGTTGTTATCAGCGGTGATTTCCTGCGCTTTTACCTGCGCGCCAGGACGTACTTTCTGCAGCCCAGTAACAATCACGCGGTCGCCCGGCTTAAGTCCATCAGTGACTAACCATTTGTCGCCAATCGCTTGTGCGGCGACAATTTGACGAGTTTCAACTTTGTTGTCTGCACCGATAACCAATGCACTGGCATCGCCACGCGGTGTGCGGGTAACGCCTTGCTGTGGAACCAGTAATGCTGTTGGGTTAATCCCTTCTTCCAGACGAGCGCGGACGAACATACCCGGCAGTAAGGTATGATCCGGGTTCGGGAAAATTGCGCGTAACGTAATTGACCCAGTGGTTTGATCTACCGTCACATCAGAAAATTCCAGCGTACCGGACTGCGGGTATTTAATGCCGTCATTGGTCACCAGTTCGACTTTCGCTTTACCGTTCTCTTGCTTCAGCGTGCCGTTGGCCAGCTCTTGTTTCAGGCGCAGGAAGTCGTTGCTTGACTGCGTCACGTCTACATAGATGGGATCCAACTGCTGAACGGTCGCCAGTGCGGTCGCCTGACCGTTTTGCACCAGAGCGCCTTCCGTAACGGATGATTTACCAATGCGACCGCTGATCGGTGACGTCACTTTGGTGTAAGCCAGATTGATGCGTGCAGTTTCTACCGCAGCTTTCGCGGCAACAACGGCGGCGTTTGCCTGCTGTGCGTCAGCCAACGCGCTATCGTAGTCCTGTTGGCTGATGTACTTAGTACCCAACAGTTTCTGATAACGTTTCACCGTCAGTTGAGCAATATTTGCTGCGGCTTGTGCTTTGGCCAGATCGCCTTTTGCACTTTCATAAGCGGCCTGGTAAGTAGCAGGATCAATCTGATAGAGAGATACACCCGCTTCGATGTCACCACCTTCCGTGAAATTACGTTTCAGGATAATCCCGCTAACCTGAGGACGAACTTCAGCAATACGAAACGCACTGGTGCGACCCGGAAGTTCGGTTGTGATCTGTAGAGGTTCAGTTTTGAGCGTAACAACTCCAACCTCTGGCATTTGCTGGCCCCCTTGCTGGGCCTGTTTGTCGTCACATCCTGTTAGCGCTAAGCTGCCTGAGAGCATCAGAACGACTGCCAGAGGCGTTAACCCTCTGTTTTTGTTCATATGTAAACCTCGAGTGTCCGATTTCAAATTGATCAATGGCTTAAAGCCCATAAACCCATTGCTGCGTTTATATTATCGTCGTGCTATGGTACATACATTCACAAATGTATGTAAATCTAACGCCTGTAAATTCACTGACCTATGGCACGAAAAACCAAACAACAAGCACAGGAAACACGACAACACATTCTTGATGTCGCTCTGCGTATGTTTTCGCAACAAGGGGTCTCATCCACCTCGCTGGCTGAGATCGCAAAAGCCGCTGGTGTGACGCGCGGTGCAATCTATTGGCATTTCAAAAACAAATCGGATTTATTCAGTGAAATCTGGGAGCTAGCAAAACCTAACATTGATGAGTTAGAGACTGAGTATCAGGCAAAATTCCCTGACGATCCACTATCAGTATTAAGAGAAATTTTAATTTACGTTCTTGAAACTACCGTGACAGAAGAACGCCGACGTTTATTGATGGAGATTATATTCCACAAATGCGAATTTGTCGGGGAAATAGCATCAGTTCAGTTAGTCGAACGTAGCCTGTGTCTGGAAAACTATGACCGTATAGAAAAAACGTTACGCCACTGTATGGATGTCAACATGTTGCCGGAAAACCTGAACACACGTCGTGTAGCGGTGTTAATGCGTAGCTATATTTCCGGGATCATGGAGAACTGGTTATTTGCTCCCGAATCGTTTGATCTGAAGAATGAGGCTCGTCAGTACGTGGCGGTGCTGCTGGAGATGTGTCTGCTTTGTCCAAGCTTGCGCCTGCAGGCAGGAGAGACAAGCTAGTTTGCCATTCTGCACCAGGAATTCTCCTGGTCGTTTTGCCTGCTGCTATTCTGCCGGTCACAGCCGTGATATTCTTGCCGCTTGACTATTTCCGGTCACTTTCCCGGTTCAGAAACATTCATTCTCATGACTATGTTGCAGCTCTATAAACGTTCACAGCATGTAATTGCTATTAGCATACTTTTCTTCATTCTATTGTTATCCTGCCAGTCATCTGCATTTGCGCGGGCGCAACAGAGTGGTGAACTGCCGACGAAAGCAGATATTCAGAGCCAACTGGACGCACTGAGTAAACAAAAAGATCTCTCCGCGCAGGATAAGCTGGTCCAACAGGATCTCATCGATACTATCGCCACGCTGGATAAAATCGATCGCGTGAAAGATGAGACCGTACAGCTTCGCCAGAAAGTGGCCCAGGCGCCGGAGAAAATGCGCCAGGCGACGGATGCGCTAAATTCGCTCAGCGATGTCGACAATGACGACGAAACGCGAAAAACGCTGAGCACGCTTTCCTTACGACAGCTTGAGTCACGCGTCGCGCAGGTGCTCGATGACCTGCAAAGCTCGCAAAACGATCTGGCCACGTATAACAGCCAGCTGGTGTCGCTCCAGACTCAGCCAGAGCGCGTACAAAATGCGATGTACACCGCGTCGCAGCAGATGCAGCAAATCCGCAACCGACTTGATGGTACTAATGTAGGCGAAGGTGCTTTACGCCCCAGCCAGCAGGTGCTGTTACAGGCGCAGCAGGCGCTGCTGAATGCGCAGATCGACCAACAGCGTAAGAGCCTTGAAGGTAATACGATTTTGCAAGATACCTTGCAAAAACAACGTGATTACGTGACGGCGAACAGTAACCGCCTTGAGCATCAGCTCCAGCTCCTGCAGGAAGCGGTGAACAGCAAGCGACTGACGTTAACCGAAAAAACGGCGCAGGAAGCAGTCACGCCGGATGAAGCCGAGCGTATTCAGTCCAATCCGTTAGTGAAGCAGGAGCTTGATGTTAACCATCAGCTCAGCCAGCGTCTGATTGCCGCGACCGAAAACGGCAACAGCCTGATGCAGCAAAATATCAAAGTCAAAAACTGGCTTGACCGCGCGCTGCAATCCGAACGCAACATTAAAGAACAGATCGCCGTTCTGAAAGGCAGTCTGCTGCTGTCGCGTATTCTGTATCAGCAACAACAAACGCTGCCGTCGGCGGATGAACTTGCCGATATGACCAACCGGATCGCCGACTTGCGTCTGGAGCAGTTCGAGGTCAACCAGCAGCGCGACGCGCTGTTCCAGAATGATGCGTTTGTCGCCAAACTGGAAGAAGGGCACAGCAACGAAGTTAACGGCGAAGTCCATGATGCCTTACTGCAGGTTGTGGATATGCGTCGTGAACTGTTGGATCAGCTCAATAAGCAACTGGGCAACCAGCTGATGATGGCGATTAATCTGCAAATTAACCAGCAGCAGTTAATGAGCGTGTCGAAAAACCTGAAAGGGATCCTCACGCAGCAGATTTTCTGGGTTAACAGTAACCGCCCGATGGACTGGGACTGGATCAAAGCTTTCCCGCAAACGCTTAAAGACCAGTTTAAGTCGATGAAAATCACGGTGAACTGGGAAAAAGCGTGGCCCGCAGTATTTATTGCGTTCCTGGCGGGATTGCCGCTGCTGCTCATTGCCGGGTTAATCCGCTGGCGTCTGAAATGGTTGAAAGAGTATCAGGCGAAATTAGCCGCTGCGGTGGGTAACCTGCGTAATGACAGTCAGCTCAACACGCCAAAAGCGATTCTGATCGATCTCATCAGAGCCTTGCCGGCGTGCCTGATTATCCTTGCGGTAGGTCTGATTCTGCTTACCATGCAGTTGAATATCAGCGACCTACTGTGGGCGTTCAGTAAGAAGATGACAGTCTTCTGGCTGGTGTTTGGTTTGTGCTGGAAGGTGCTGGAAAAAGATGGCGTGGCAATTCGTCATTTTGGTATGCCAGCAAAACAAACTAGCCATTGGCGCCGCCAAATCGTGCGTATTAGCCTGGCGCTGTTGCCGCTTAATTTTTGGTCGGTCATTGCTGAACTGTCACCGCTCAATCTGATGGACGATGTGCTGGGTCAGGTGGTGATTTTCCTCAACCTGCTGCTGATCGCCTTCCTGGTATGGCCAATGTGCCGCGAAAGCTGGCGTGATAAAGAGTCGCATGGTCTGCGTCTGGTGACGATTACCGTGCTGTCTATTATCCCGATAGCATTAATGGTGCTGACGGCGACCGGCTATTTCTACACCACGCTGCGTCTGGCGGGACGCTGGATTGAAACGGTTTATCTGGTCATTCTCTGGAACCTGCTGTACCAGACCGTACTGCGTGGATTGAGCGTCGCGGCACGCCGTATCGCCTGGCGTCGTGCGCTGGCGCGTCGTCAGAACCTGGTGAAAGAAGGTGCGGAAGGTGCCGAACCGCAGGAAGAACCGACCATCGCGCTTGAGCAGGTTAACCAGCAAACGCTGCGTATAACTATGCTGGTGATGGTTGCCCTGTTTGGTGTCTTGTTCTGGGCCATTTGGTCTGATTTGATCACCGTGTTCAGCTATCTCGACAGCATTACGCTCTGGCATTACAACGGTACCGAAGCGGGTGCGGCAGTGGTGAAAGACGTCACCATGGGTAGCCTGCTGTTTGCGATTATTGCCTCAATGGTCGCGTGGGCGCTGATCCGTAACTTACCCGGCCTGTTGGAAGTGCTGGTGCTCTCGCGACTGAAGATGCGTCAGGGCGCTTCGTATGCGATCACCACGATCCTTAACTACGCGATCATCGCCATCGGCGCGATGACGGTCTTCGGATCGCTCGGTGTTTCGTGGGATAAACTACAGTGGCTGGCAGCAGCCCTGTCGGTTGGTCTTGGTTTTGGTTTGCAGGAAATCTTCGGTAACTTTGTTTCGGGTCTGATTATTTTGTTTGAACGCCCGGTCCGCATCGGCGATACCGTGACTATCGGTACGTTCTCAGGAACGGTCAGCAAGATCCGTATCCGTGCCACCACCATTACCGACTTCGATCGCAAAGAGGTGATCATCCCGAACAAAGCCTTTGTGACGGAGCGTTTGATCAACTGGTCGCTTTCCGATACCACCACGCGTCTGGTGATCCGCATCGGCGTGGCCTACGGTTCGGATCTGGACAAAGTGAAGAAAGTGCTGCTGCAGGCGGCGATGGAACACCCGAAAGTGATGCACGATCCGGAGCCTGCTGTGTTCTTTACCGCCTTCGGCGCCAGCACGCTGGATCATGAACTGCGTTTATACGTGCGTGAACTGCGCGATCGTAGTCACACGGTTGATGAACTGAACCGTGCGGTCGATCGTTTGTGCCGTGAAAACGACATTGATATCGCCTTTAACCAGCTTGAAGTGCACCTGCACAACGCGAAGGGCGACACCGTGACCGAGGTTAAGCGTGACATCATTAAAGGTGATGATCCGACGCCTTCGGTAGGTTAATAGAAAAACTCATCAGGCCTGCGAGCTTCGATTCATTCGTAGGCCTGGTAAGTGCAACGCTATCAGGCATTTCAGCTATAGCGCGTTTTTTGAAGAAGAGAGCTGTTTCTTTTCGTAATCCCGTTTAACAATCTCCAGCGCCTTCAGTACGGTTTCAGGTGCAACCTGATTTTCCTCAAGTAAAACAATCAAATCGACGGCCAGTTTGACCTCGTCCGGGGCGTTCTCTAATGACATAAATTCTCCGGGGATTAACGGGTTAAACGCGCCAGCACGTTTTCTATTCTTGCCAGAGCATGACGGCAGCGCGCCAGTCGCGCCTCGAATGCTTCTACTTCACGATGCAGTTTTTGCTGTTCTGCAAAGCCGGTAGCCTGAGCCAGACGCTCTTTGCGTTCACGCGTCATTTCAACCAGACGGCGTTCAAACTCCTGATGTTGGACCCGCTTGCGCTGCCAGCGCGCCAGACCTGGAGATGCGCTGTCCCACTCGCGTAGCGACCAACTGGCAGTTTCACGTGAAATCGCCTCTAACTGTGAGGCAAGGTGTTCCGCAAGCCAGGTGATTTGTGGTAGTTGTTGCTGCTCAACGGCGCGACGTAGGGCAGTAAGATTATCGTCAGCTTCATCCAGGCAGGCCTGCAGCAATGTGCTGCGCGTGTGAAACAGATGCCTGTCAAAGCGGGCGCTAAGCGTTGTGTGGTGCGCCAGCGGAGCACAACGCTGTCGCAGGCGGTTAAGCTGGTTTTCGAGCGTCTGTAACAGCATGGCGGTTTTCACAACAACACTCCGATGAAAATGAGAACTGTTATGCTAAAGTAGCGATTCTCTGTGTTAAGTACTGATATTATGCAACGCATTATTCTAATCATCATTGGCTGGATAGCGGTAGTGCTAGGTACGCTGGGCGTAGTATTGCCTCTGTTACCGACGACGCCGTTTATACTGCTGGCCGCCTGGTGTTTTGCCCGCTCATCGCCGCGTTTTCACGACTGGTTGCTTTACCGTTCGTGGTTCGGCGGGTATCTGCGTCACTGGCAAAAACATCGCGCGATGCCGCCGGGAGCAAAACCGCGCGCTATTTTGTTGATTCTGGTGACGTTTGCTATTTCCCTCTGGATGGTCAATATGATGTGGGTACGCGGCCTGCTGCTGGTTATTCTCGCCTGTTTACTGATTTTTATGTGGCGGATCCCGGTGATTGATGAAAAACAACAAAAGCAGTAAAGCGCAATAATCGCTGTTGCAATTGTCTCTCGCAGCCAGTAAATTCGACCGTTTTCGAGCACAGGCGCAGATGGTCAAAGGTTAACCAAGTGTAACCTTGGCCCTAATATAGACACAAAATCATTCAAGATACGTCGAGGATGAAGTGTATAGTGCGCCGTGAAGTAATACTGTATTAATCAGGCACAAACTTATGACCGCGACTGCACAGCAGCTTGAGTTTCTCAAAAATAGCATCAAAAGCATCCACGACTACCCAAAACCGGGCATTCTTTTCCGTGATGTCACCAGTTTACTGGAAGATCCGAAAGCCTACGCCCTCAGCATTGAATTGCTGGTTGAGCGCTACAAAAATGCGGGGATCACTAAAGTGGTTGGCACCGAAGCGCGTGGCTTCCTGTTTGGCGCGCCGGTAGCGTTGGGGCTGGGCGTCGGCTTTGTTCCGGTACGCAAACCGCGTAAGCTTCCGCGTGAAGTTATTGCTGAGACCTATGAGCTGGAGTACGGCACCGATCAGCTGGAAATCCACGTTGATGCCATCAAACCGGGTGATAAAGTCCTGGTTGTGGACGATCTTCTGGCAACTGGCGGCACGATTGAAGCGACCGTGAAGCTGATCCGCCGTCTGGGTGGCGAAGTGACCGATGCTGCCTTTATCATTAACCTGTTTGATCTGGGCGGCGAGCAGCGTCTTGAAAAGCAGGGACTGACTTGTTATAGCCTGGTTCCATTCCCGGGCCACTAAGTCAGGCTATCTTATCCCGGTTGAAGTAATACCGAGATACACAACCTCGCCGTTGCTGCGAGGTTGTGTTAGCATTACCCTCCTGTGAATCCACCCTCCAGCCTTTCAGAGCCTGCCAATGAGTTATCAGGTCTTAGCCCGAAAATGGCGCCCACAAACCTTTGCTGACGTCGTCGGCCAGGAACATGTGCTGACGGCACTGGCGAACGGCTTGTCGTTAGGGCGTATTCATCATGCTTATTTGTTTTCCGGCACCCGTGGCGTCGGAAAAACCTCTATCGCCCGCTTGCTGGCGAAGGGATTAAACTGTGAAACTGGCATCACCGCTACGCCGTGCGGCGTGTGCGATAACTGCCGGGAAATTGAGCAGGGGCGTTTTGTCGATTTGATTGAAATCGATGCCGCCTCACGCACCAAAGTCGAAGATACTCGCGATCTGCTGGATAACGTTCAGTATGCGCCCGCGCGCGGTCGCTTTAAGGTCTATTTGATCGACGAAGTGCACATGCTGTCGCGCCACAGTTTTAACGCCTTGCTGAAAACGCTCGAAGAGCCGCCCGCGCACGTCAAATTCCTGCTGGCGACCACCGATCCGCAGAAGCTGCCGGTGACCATCCTGTCACGCTGTCTGCAATTCCATCTTAAAGCGCTGGATGTCGAACAGATTCGCCATCAGCTTGAGCATATTCTCAAAGAAGAGCATATCGCCCATGAGCCACGTGCGCTGCAACTGCTGGCTCGTGCCGCAGACGGCAGCCTGCGCGATGCGCTGAGTTTGACCGATCAGGCGATTGCCAGCGGCGATGGTCAGGTCTCGACCGACGCGGTCAGCACTATGCTCGGCACGCTGGACGACGACCAGGCGCTCTCGCTTGTTGAAGCGGTTGTGGCTGCGGACGGCGAACGCGTGATGACGCTGGTGAACGACGCCGCCGCGCGTGGTATCGAATGGGAAGCGCTGCTGGTTGAGATGTCGGCTTTGCTGCATCGTATTGCCATGGTTCAGCTTTCACCTGCTGCGCTCGGTAGCGATATGGCCGCCATTGAACAGCGTATGCGTGAACTGGCGCGAATTGTACCGCCTACCGATGTGCAGCTTTACTACCAGACCCTGTTAATCGGACGCAAAGAACTGCCGTATGCGCCGGACAGACGAATGGGCGTCGAAATGACGCTGCTGCGTGCGCTGGCTTTTCATCCGCGCATGCCGCTCCCGGAACCTGAAGTCCCGCGCCAGTCGTTTGCCCCGGTCGCACCCACAGCGGTGATGACCCCGACGCAGGTGCCACAGCAGCAACCTGCGCCAGCGCAACAGCAACAGAATGTGCCGCTTTCCGATGCCACCAGTCAGGTGCTGGCGGCGCGCAGTCAACTGCAACGTGCTCAGGGAGCAACCAAAGCAAAAAAGAGTGAACCGGCAGCCGCTTCCCGCGCGCGGCCGGTGAATAATGCTGCGCTGGAAAGACTGGCTTCGGTGTCGGAACGTGTTCAGGCGCGTCCGGCAGTCTCTGCGCTGGAAAAAGCACCAGCGAAGAAAGAAGCGTATCGCTGGAAAGCGACCAATCCTGTTGCAGAAGTCAAAGAAGTCGTCGCCACGCCGAAAGCGCTGAAAAAAGCGCTTGAGCATGAAAAAACGCCGGAACTGGCAGCAAAGCTTGCGGCTGAAGCCATTGAACGCGACCCGTGGGCCGCCCAGGTGAGCCAGCTCTCGCTGCCTAAACTGGTGGAGCAGGTGGCGCTTAATGCCTGGAAAGAAGAGAATGGCAACGTGGTTTGCCTGCACCTGCGTTCCACGCAGCGACACCTTAATTCCAGCGGCGCGCAGCAAAAACTGGCCGAAGCACTGAGTTCCTTAACGGGGTCAACGGTTGAATTGACCATCGTTGAAGATGATAATCCTGCGGTGCGCACGCCGCTGGAGTGGCGTCAGGCCATTTATGAAGAGAAGCTCGCGCAGGCGCGTGAGTCGATTATTGCGGATAATAACATCCAGACGCTGCGTCGTTTTTTCGATGCGGAGCTGGACGAAGAGAGTATTCGCCCCATTTGATCGTCAGCCTAATGGTTTGACGGTCGTCATCCCTTAACGTGATTGAGAGAGAAGCCTATGTTTGGTAAAGGCGGTCTGGGTAACCTGATGAAACAGGCCCAGCAGATGCAAGAAAAAATGCAGCAGATGCAGGAAGAAGTCGCCAAGCTGGAAGTGACCGGCGAATCTGGCGCGGGTCTGGTAAAAGTGACCATCAACGGCGCGCATAACTGCCGTCGCGTGGAGATCGATCCAAGCCTGCTGGAAGACGACAAAGAGATGCTGGAAGACCTGGTTGCTGCGGCATTCAATGACGCGGCGCGTCGCATTGAAGAGACGCAGAAAGAGAAGATGGCCTCTGTTTCTTCCGGAATGCAGTTGCCGCCTGGCTTTAAGATGCCGTTCTGATGCAAACCAGCCCGCTGTTAACTCAGCTTATGGAAGCACTGCGCTGTCTGCCGGGCGTTGGCCCGAAGTCGGCGCAGCGCATGGCGTTCACGCTGCTTCAGCGCGATCGCAGCGGCGGGATGCGTCTGGCGCAGGCGTTAACGAAGGCGATGTCGGAAATCGGCCACTGTGCCGATTGCCGCACCTTCACAGAGCAGGAAGTCTGCAACATCTGCTCGAACCCGCGTCGCCAGGAAAACGGTCAGATTTGCGTGGTGGAGAGTCCGGCGGACATCTACGCCATTGAGCAAACCGGGCAATTTTCCGGACGTTACTTCGTGCTGATGGGACACCTGTCGCCGCTGGACGGTATCGGGCCTGATGATATCGGGCTGGATCGTCTTGAACAGCGACTGGCGTCTGAGCAAATCAACGAACTGATTCTGGCGACCAATCCCACGGTCGAAGGAGAGGCGACCGCCAACTATATTGCTGAGCTTTGCATGCAATATGGCGTTGAAGCCAGCCGTATCGCCCATGGCGTTCCGGTAGGCGGCGAGCTGGAAATGGTCGATGGCACCACGCTGTCGCACTCTCTGGCAGGACGACACAAGATTAAATTCTGAACAAACGGAGGCCGCGACGGCGGCTTCCGCTTGAAATCCTTCCCGCTTGTCCCCATTTCACCCTCAACGTGTTTTTACCATTGAATATGGCATTGTTGAGGTAGATCTACATGAAAGGACAAGAAACTCGTGGTTTTCAGTCAGAAGTAAAACAGCTTCTGCACCTGATGATCCATTCTCTGTATTCCAATAAAGAAATCTTCCTGCGTGAGCTTATCTCTAACGCCTCGGATGCGGCAGACAAGCTGCGTTTCCGCGCACTGTCTAACCCGGACCTGTATGAAGGTGACGGTGAGCTGCGTGTGCGTGTTTCCTTCGATAAAGATAAGCGTACGTTGACCATTGCCGATAACGGCGTGGGGATGAACCGTGATGACGTTATCGATCATCTGGGGACCATTGCGAAATCCGGCACCAAATCTTTCCTCGAATCTATGGGCTCCGATCAGGCGAAAGACAGCCAGTTGATCGGTCAGTTCGGGGTTGGTTTCTACTCTGCCTTCATCGTGGCGGACAAAGTCACCGTGCGTACCCGTGCTGCGGGTGATAAACCGGAAAACGGCGTGTTCTGGGAATCTGCGGGCGAAGGCGAGTACACCGTTGCTGATATTACCAAAGAAGACCGTGGTACCGAAATTACTCTGCATCTGCGTGAAGGCGAAGACGAGTTCCTCGATGACTGGCGCGTACGTTCCATCATCAGCAAATATTCCGACCATATTGCGCTGCCGGTAGAGATCGAAAAATCCGAAGAGAAAGACGGCGAGACCGTGGTTTCCTGGGAAAAAATCAACAAGGCGCAGGCGCTGTGGACCCGTAACAAGTCGGAAATCAAAGACGACGAGTACAACGAATTCTACAAGCACATCGCCCACGACTTCACTGACCCGCTGACCTGGAGCCACAACCGTGTGGAAGGTAAGCAGGAGTACACCAGCCTGCTGTATATCCCGTCGCAGGCGCCGTGGGATATGTGGAACCGCGATCACAAGCATGGTCTGAAACTGTACGTCCAGCGTGTCTTCATCATGGACGATGCCGAGCAGTTCATGCCGAACTACCTGCGCTTTGTCCGCGGTCTGATAGATTCTAACGATCTGCCGCTGAACGTTTCTCGCGAGATCCTGCAGGACAGCACCGTCACTCGTAACCTGCGCAGCGCGCTGACCAAACGCGTACTGCAGATGCTGGAAAAACTGGCGAAAGACGACGCGGAAAAATACCAGACCTTCTGGAAGCAATTCGGCCTGGTGCTGAAAGAAGGCCCGGCGGAAGACCACGCCAACCAGGAAACGATCGCTAAACTGATGCGCTTCGCGTCTACGCACACTGACTCCTCCGCGCAAACCGTGTCGCTGGAAGATTACATGTCGCGAATGAAAGAAGGGCAGGAGAAAATCTACTACATCACTGCAGACAGCTATGCGGCGGCGAAGAGCAGCCCGCACCTGGAACTGCTGCGTAAGAAAGGCATCGAAGTGCTGCTGCTTTCTGACCGCATCGATGAGTGGATGATGAACTACCTGACCGAGTTCGACGGTAAGGCATTCCAGTCCGTTGCTAAAGCTGACGAGTCCATCGACAAGCTGGCGGATGAAGTTGACGAATCGGCAAAAGAAGCGGAAAAAGCGCTGACGCCGTTCGTTGAGCGTGTGAAAACCCTGTTGGGTGACCGCGTGAAAGAAGTGCGTCTGACTCACCGTCTGACCGACACGCCAGCCATCGTTACCACCGATGCGGATGAAATGAGCACCCAGATGGCGAAACTGTTTGCCGCTGCAGGCCAGGCCGTACCGGAAGTGAAATATATCTTTGAACTGAACCCGGACCACGTGCTGGTAAAACGCACGGCGGATACTCAGGACGAAGCACAGTTCAAAGAGTGGGTTGAGCTGCTGCTGGATCAGGCGCTGTTTGCCGAGCGCGGCACGCTGGAAGACCCGAACCAGTTCATTCGTCGTATGAACCAGTTGCTGGTATCCTGATACCTGTAATGTAATGCCGGATGGCGCTAACGCTTATCCGGCCTACAACATCTTTTTGATCGTAGGCCGGATAAGGTGTTTACACCGCCATCCGGCAATTTCTTTCCTTATTTTCAATTTTCCCGCCATTAACCGTTTCAGCGCAGACTACCTTCCTTGAGCCAATTGCGTGATGGTGGTATCGTTTAGCGCTTTTTAAAAAATATCGACAACCTTTAAGGGGATTTTCGTAATGCGTATCATTCTGCTTGGCGCTCCGGGCGCGGGTAAAGGAACTCAGGCTCAGTTCATCATGGAGAAGTATGGTATTCCGCAAATCTCCACCGGTGATATGCTGCGTGCCGCCGTGAAATCTGGCTCCGAGCTGGGCAAACAAGCGAAAGACATCATGGACGCCGGTAAGTTGGTGACTGATGAGCTGGTGATCGCGCTGGTAAAAGAGCGTATTGCTCAGGAAGACTGCCGTAATGGTTTCCTGCTTGATGGCTTCCCGCGTACTATTCCGCAGGCAGACGCCATGAAAGAAGCGGGCATCAACGTGGACTACGTTCTGGAGTTTGACGTACCTGACGAACTGATCGTTGACCGTATCGTCGGTCGCCGCGTACACGCTGCTTCTGGCCGCGTTTACCACATCAAATTCAACCCGCCTAAGGTTGAAGGCAAAGACGACGTGACCGGCGAAGAGCTGACCACCCGTAAAGACGATCAGGAAGAGACCGTACGTAAGCGCCTGGTGGAATACCATCAGATGACCGCACCGCTGATCGGCTACTACTCTAAAGAAGCGCAGGCGGGTAACACCAAATACGCGAAAGTTGACGGCACTCAGGCCGTGGCTGACGTGCGCGCAGCGCTGGAAAAAATCCTCGGCTAATTTTTTCGCGTAATAAACCTCTTATCAGGTCTGCCATTATCTCGTAGGCCTGATAAGCGCAGCGTCATCAGGCAAATTCTCGTCTTACCTTTCACAGCAATTAGTTCTTCTTTACCGCTTTTCCGCTACAATTATCAACAATTTGAATCGATAAGAGGCGGTAATGCGTCAGACGAAAACCGGTATCCTGCTGGCAAACCTCGGCACTCCCGATGCCCCAACTCCCGAAGCCGTTAAGCGCTACCTGCGCCAGTTTTTAAGCGATCCACGCGTAGTTGATACGTCCCCTGCACTGTGGTGGCCGCTGCTGCGTGGTGTGATTTTGCCGCTGCGAGCGCCGCGTGTGGCAAAGCTGTACCAGTCAATCTGGATGGAAGACGGTTCCCCGCTGATGGTCTACAGCAAGGCGCAACAGCAGGCGCTGGCACAACGTCTGCCTGATACCCCTGTCGCGCTGGGGATGAGCTACGGTTCGCCATCGCTCGAAAGCGCGGTCGATGAACTGTTGGCAAGCGGAGTGGAACACATGGTGGTGTTACCGCTGTACCCGCAATATTCCTGTTCGACGGTTGCAGCAGTCTGGGACGAGCTGGCGCGCATCTTAGCGCGTAAACGCGGTATTCCCGGCGTCTCTTTTATTCGTGATTACGCCGATGACAGCAGCTACATTGATGCGCTGGCCAAGAGTGCCCGGGATTCATTCGCTCAACATGGCGAACCTGATTTACTGGTGCTCTCCTACCACGGCATTCCGCAGCGCTACGCCGATGAAGGCGATGACTACCCGCAGCGCTGTCGCGATACGACGCGTGAGCTGGTTTCAGCGCTTGGTCTGCCGCCGGAAAAAGTCATGATGACCTTCCAGTCTCGCTTTGGCCGCGAACCCTGGCTGACGCCGTATACCGACGAAACGTTAAAAATGCTGGCGGAGAAAGGAACCAGACATATCCAGGTTATGTGTCCGGGCTTCGCGGCTGATTGCCTCGAAACGCTGGAAGAGATAGCGGTGCAAAACCGGGAGATTTTCCTTGAGGCTGGCGGTAAGCAATATGAGTATATTCCGGCGTTGAATGCCACACCGGAACATATCGAAATGATGGTTAAACTGACCGCCGCCTACCGCTAAAGCTGTTGCTTAAAGAAACGCGCGCCGTCCTGCAGAGCTTCATCGGCGGTTTTCATCACCCGCGAATAGTGCAGGAAGGCGTGCAGCGTACCGGGATACATTTTGTACTGGCAGGGCTGCTGATGCGCCTGTAACGTCTGGAATAATAAGCGGCTATCGTCAATCAGTGGATCGAACTCCGCGCCGGCGATAAAACACGGCGGCACGTCACGCGTCAGGTCGTTATTAAACAGGCAATAGTACGGTGACTCGCGATCGTCAGCGCTACGTAGGTACGCGTTTTCATACATCTGCAAGTCCTCGCGGGTTAACCCATCCCACGCTCCGCCCATCAGCCGTCGGCTCAGTGAATCCTGTAGCCCGTAAAGCCCATACCACAACAGCACGCCAGCCACCTTGCCGCAGGCAATGCGTTTATCCCGCAGCCACAGCGCACTGGCAAGCGCCAGCATGGCTCCGGCGGAATCGCCCGCAAAACCAATCGTATTGATATTGAGGGAATAGTCGCCAGCATGTTGATGATAGTACTGGCAAACGGCGACGATCTCTTCGACGGCTTGTGGGTAGCGGGCCTCCGGCGCCAGCGAATAGTCGATGCCGATCACCGTGCACTGGGTGTAATGCGCAAGTAAACGCATAATACGGTCATGGGTATCCAGATTACCGAGAATAAAACCGCCGCCGTGCAGGTAATACAGCGTGGCCTGGCTTTGGGGCTGCGGAGCGTAGATGCGTGTGGCAACGGGGCCGCACGCGGTAGAAATCACGCATTCTCGGGTATGCATCTGCGGGGCATCGGCATTCCACAGTCGCCGCTCATGAATGTAGTGTTGGCGCTGGGCCACGAAGTCATCGGCAGCGGGCCACGGCGGCAAATCGTCGCGATGAAAATTCACCACGCTTTTCATTTCATCCGAAATTTTGTCGAGTACGGGGATTTTGTTTTCCGGCTTCATAAAACGCTCCTTGTGAAGGTGAGTTATTGTAGAAATTAATCCCGGATAAACTGCGATCTCACCGTCCGATATTGAAACTCAGCGTCGCATCGCATGCGCAGCAGGGAATGTGCTACCATGCATCGCTCAGTTAACCACCCGTAAAATCGACCATGAAATTTCCCGGTAAACGTAAATCCAAACACTATTTTCCCGTCAGCGCGCGCGATCCGTTGTTGCAACAAATTCAGCCAGAAAATGAAACCAGCGCAGCCTGGGTGGTGGGTATCGACCAGACGCTGGTGGATATTGAAGCCAAAGTGGATGATGACTTTGTAAAACGTTATGGATTAAGCGCCGGGCATTCTCTGGTGATTGCCGATGATGTCGCGGAAGCGCTCTATCAGGAACTGGTGCGTGAAAATTTGATCACCCATCAGTTTGCGGGCGGTACGATCGGTAACACGATGCACAACTACTCCGTGCTGGCGGATGACCGCTCGGTGCTGCTGGGCGTGATGTGCAGCAATATCGAGATTGGCAGCTATGCGTACCGCTATTTATGCAATACCTCCAGCCGTACCGATCTGAACTACCTACAAGGCGTTAATGGACCGATTGGTCGTTGCTTTACGCTGATTGGTGAATCCGGAGAGCGTACCTTCGCAATCAGCCCTGGGCATATGAATAAGCTACGGGCGGATAGCATCCCTGAGTCGGTGATTGCCGGAGCGTCCGCGTTGGTGCTGACGTCCTATCTGGTGCGCTGCGAGCCGGGCGAGCCGATGCCGGAAGCGACCATGAAGGCGATTGAATACGCTAAAAAACACAATGTGCCGGTGGTACTGACGCTGGGCACCAAATTCGTCATTGCCGATAACCCGCAGTGGTGGCAGGCATTCCTCAAAGAGCATGTCTCTATTCTGGCGATGAATGAAGAAGAGGCTGAAGCGCTGACCGGCGAGAACGATCCGCTGCTGGCGTCTGACAAGGCGCTGGACTGGGTGGATCTGGTGCTGTGCACTGCGGGTCCGGCGGGTCTGTATATGGCGGGCTTTACGGAAGAAGAAGTCAAACGTAAAACCCAGCATCCGCTGCTGCCTGGAGCGATTGCCGAATTCAATCAGTACGAATTCAGCCGCGCCATGCGCCATAAAGACTGTACCAATCCGCTGCGTGTGTATTCGCACATTGCACCGTATATGGGCGGGCCAGAAAAGATAATGAATACCAACGGTGCTGGCGACGGCGCGCTGGCGGCATTGCTGCATGATATTACTGCCAACAGCTATCACCGCAGTAACGTGCCTAACTCCAGCAAGCACAAGTTCACCTGGCTGACCTATTCGTCGCTAGCCCAGGTGTGTAAATATGCTAACCGCGTGAGTTACCAGGTGCTGAACCAGCATTCACCGCGCCTGACGCGCGGTTTGCCGGAACGTGAAGACAGTCTCGAAGAGTCGTACTGGGATCGCTGAGTTCTTGCCCGATGGCGCTACGCTTATCGGGCCTACGCGTAGCAATAGCAGGCCGGATAAGGCGTTTTACGCCGCCATCCGGCACGTAACATTAACTGGCGGTAGCAACTTCACCGGCAGGCGGCGTTTCAATTAGCTCCAGCATGGTACGGGCGATTTCACGCTCGCCCATGACGACCTGATTGGCGCCGCGCTCGGTAATATATTCCACCTCATCGTCATAATGTGCGCGGGCGATAATCTCAATCGACGGGCACTTCTCGCGAGCGGAAGCGACAATTTCACCCGCTTCATAGCCATTCGGAATGGTTAGCAACAGCCAGCGTGCGCAATCCAGATGCGCCAGATTCATAATCTCTTCGTTAGCGGCATTTCCTAGCACCGCGCGGATCCCACGCTCGCGCAGTTCATCCACCCGGGTACGTGAGGTTTCGATAACCACCAGCGGGATCCCGGCAGCCATCAATTTCTCACCCAGCAGGCTGCCGACGCGACCAAAGCCAACCAGCAGGGCGTGATTGCAGATATCCACCGGAATTTGCTTCTCTTCTTCGATAGCCTCTTCCAGAGTCTGCTCTTCCAGCGTTTCTGTTTTGGCGAGATATTTTTCTAACACCGCGAACAGCACCGGGTTGAGCATTATGGACAGGATTGCCCCTGCCAGCACCAGATTCTGTCCGGCCTGCGGCAGCAGGTTTAACGCCATTCCCAGACCCGCCAGGATAAAGGCAAATTCACCAATTTGCGCCAGACTGGTGGCAATGGTGAGCGCCGTGCGTTGAGAGTGACCAAACATGCGCACCAGGAAATAGGCGGCAAGGGATTTACCAAAGATGATAATCGCCAGCGTGCCCAGTACTGCCAACGGCTGCTGGATCAGGACTAACGGATCGAACAGCATTCCGACGGAAACGAAGAACAGCACGGCGAACGCATCGCGCAGCGGCAGGGTGTCATGCGCCGCACGGTGGCTCAGCTCAGATTCATTCAGCACCATACCGGCGAAGAACGCGCCCAGTGCAAAGGAGACATCGAACAGCTCTACTGCGCCGAAGGCGATACCTAAGGCGAGGGCGAGGACTGAGAGGGTAAACAGTTCGCGTGAACCGGTTGCGGCGCTGCGGGCCATAATCCACGGTACCAGGCGACGACCCACCAGCATCATAATCGCGATAAACGCCACCACCTTACCGATGGTAATGCCCATATCGACAGCCAGCGAAGCGAAGCCGACATCTTCTTTTTCCAACATTCCGGCGACGGCTGGCAGGAGAACCAGCGTCAGTACCATCATCAGATCTTCGACAATCAGCCAGCCAATGGCAATTTGCCCGCGCTGGCTGTCAATGAGCTGTCGTTCTTCAAGCGCACGCAGTAGCACCACGGTGCTGGCGGTTGAAAGACACAGACCAAACACGATCCCCACCATCAGCGACCAGCCTAATACAGCTGAAAGCGCCATACCCAGCAGCGTTGCCACTGCTATCTGGGCAATCGCGCCGGGAATGGCGATTGACTTTACCGCCATCAAATCCTTCAGGGAAAAGTGCAGCCCGACGCCGAACATCAGCAGAATAACGCCAAGCTCGGCCAGTTCAGGCGCGAGCTTAGTATCAGCAACAAAACCAGGTGTAAATGGACCGGCCAGAACGCCCGCTAACAGATATCCCACCAGAGGAGAAATACGTAGTTTATTGGCAATCATGCCTAATATAAAAGCGAGTACAAGGCCGCCGACAATGGTGGTGATAAGCGGGGTGGCGTGATGCATTCCGTCTCCTTTGGTTGCTGTGATGATCCTAAAAACCCAAACTGCGAGTAATAGTTTATGACAATTTTAATGTTTATGTTTATGAATAATTATTGAATTTTGAAGAAAACGGGATTTTAAAGGAAAAAAAGCACGGATCGGAAAACTACGAGGGGATGTTTGAGGCAAACGCTTATGGTCACTGTAAGTGATGACGACCAAAGTTTACCTTTGGCCGTCAGAAAATCAGGCTTTATGTCGGTTATCAGGTAAGAATATGGTCAGTATCCCCAGAAGTGGCAGGAAAGCACATATTTTGTAGACCAAATCGATACTGGTATGGTCGGCAATCAGCCCTAACACCGCGGCTCCCAAGCCACCCATGCCGAAGGCAAAACCGAAAAATAACCCAGAAACCATGCCGATACGCCCAGGAAGCAACTCCTGTGCGTAAACCAGAATGGCAGAAAACGCCGATGCGAGGATAAAACCAATGATCACGGTTAAAATCCCGGTCCATTCCAGCGTTGCGTAGGGTAAAACGAGGGTAAATGGCGCAACGCCGAGGATAGACCCCCAAATAACATATTTTCTGCCAATTTTATCGCCTAATGGTCCGCCAATCACCGTCCCGGCCGCGACGGCAAACAGGAAGGCAAACAGGTGAAACTGGGCGTTTTGTACCGATAATCCGAATTTTTGCATCAGATAAAAGGTGTAATAGCTGCTGATGCTCGCCATATAGAAGTATTTGGAGAAAATCAGTACCAGCAGGATGCTTACAGCCAGCACCACTTTATTACGCGGCAACGGATTAACGATAGCGACCTTCGGCTTTCCTTTACTCATCCGATGCTGCGCGGCATACCAACGGCTGATTTGTGCCAGGACGACAATCGCTAATAGCGCAGCCAGAACAAACCAGGCCACATTACCCTTACCATATGGCGCGATGATGACAGCCGCCAGCAACGGTCCCAGTGAGCTGCCGAAGTTGCCGCCAACCTGGAAAATCGATTGGGCAAGGCCGTGGCGACCGCCGGAGGCCATACGCGCCACACGGGACGATTCCGGGTGAAATACCGAAGAGCCGGTGCCAACCAGCGCCGCGGCGAGCAGCACCATATGGAAGCTGCCGGCCATGGCCAGCAAAACAAGCCCGCTCAGCGTGAAGCACATTCCTATGGGCAGCGACCACGGCATCGGGTATTTGTCCGTCCAGTAACCCACCACCGGTTGCAGCAGCGAAGAAGCTAACTGGAAGGTTAGGGTGATCATCCCGATCTGCATAAACGTCAGCGAGAACTCTGACTGCAATAGCGGATAAATCGCCAGGATCAGCGACTGAATCATATCGTTTAGCAAATGGGAGAGGCTGATCGCTCCTAAAATGCCAAATGAGGTGCGTGCTTTAGCAACCGACGCTGACGCGCCAGCCACAGGCTGGGTTGGTTCACTTATTGCCATAGAAAGTCACTTCTGTTTGGGTTGCGATTATGAGGGTAATCTAATTTGTTATTATTACCTGACTAACATACCTGCGGAAGGTGTTTGAAGGAAGTCTCATTTCTGAAAACATTTTCGACTATTATTTCATATCATTGTAATTTCAGTCGTTGATTTTGGCTCAGGGAGAGAAATATGAAGTTTTTAAAACGGGGCGTGGCGCTGGCGTTATTAGCCGCATTTACGCTGGCAGGTCAGCCAGCTCAGGCGTACGAAAAAGATAAAACCTACAAAATTACCATTCTGCATACCAACGATCATCACGGTCACTTCTGGCGTAGCGAATATGGGGAATACGGACTGGCGGCGCAAAAAACGCTGGTGGACGGTATTCGTAAAGAGGTGGCTGAGGAAGGGGGCAGCGTACTGCTGCTTTCTGGTGGTGATATTAATACCGGCGTACCGGAGTCCGATCTGCAGGATGCGGAACCTGATTTCCGCGGTATGAACCTGATTGGCTATGACGCGATGGCGGTCGGAAACCACGAGTTTGATAATCCGCTTAGCGTATTGCGCCAGCAGGAAAAATGGTCCAAATTTCCGTTTCTCTCGGCCAACATTTATCAGAAAAGCACCGGCGAGCGTTTATTTAAGCCGTGGGCCATCTTTAAGCGCCAGGATTTAAAAATTGCCGTACTTGGTTTAACCACTGACGATACGGCGAAAATTGGCAACCCCGAGTTCTTTACCGATATCGAATTCCGTAAACCTGCTGATGAAGCCAAACTGGTTATTCAGGAACTGAATATGGGTGAAAAGCCAGACATCATTGTCGCGACCACCCATATGGGACATTATGACAACGGCAACCACGGCTCGAACGCCCCTGGCGATGTCGAAATGGCGCGCAGCCTGCCAGCAGGTTCGCTGGCGATGATTGTCGGTGGCCACTCGCAGGATCCGGTGTGTATGGCTGCGGAAAATAAGAAGCAGGTTGATTACGTACCGGGTACGCCGTGTGCGCCAGATAAGCAAAATGGGATCTGGATTGTACAGGCACACGAGTGGGGCAAATACGTGGGCCGGGCGGACTTTGAGTTCCGTAACGGCGAAATGAAAATGGTTAACTACCAACTCATTCCCGTTAATCTGAAGAAAAAAGTGACCTGGGACAACGGTAAAAGTGAGCGCGTACTCTACACCCCGGAGATTGTTGAAAATCAGCAAATGCTTTCGCTGCTGACGCCGTTCCAGAATAAAGGTAAAGCGCAGCTCGACGTGAAAATCGGTAGCGTCAATGCGCGCCTCGAAGGCGACCGTAGCAAAGTCCGTTTCGTGCAAACCAATATGGGGCACTTGCTGCTGGCTGCGCAAATGGCGCGAACCAGCGCTGATTTTGGCGTGATGAGCGGCGGCGGTATCCGTGACTCCATCGAAGGCGGCGATATCACCTATAAGAACGTGCTGAAGGTACAGCCGTTTGGCAATATCGTGGTGTATGCCGATATGAGCGGGAAAGAAGTGATTGATTATCTGACCGCGGTGGCGCAAATGAAGCCGGACTCCGGAGCCTACCCGCAGTTTGCCAACGTCAGCTTTGTAGCGAAAGACGGCAAACTTAACGATTTGAAAATCAAAGGCGAACCTGTCGACCCAGCCAAAACCTATCGTATGGCAACGCTGAGCTTCAACGCCACCGGCGGTGATGGCTATCCGCGCATTGATAACAAACCAGGCTATGTGAATACCGGGTTTATTGATGCGGAAGTGCTGAAAGAGTACGTACAGAAGAACTCACCGCTGGATGCCAGTGCGTATGAGCCGAAGGGTGATGTGAGCTGGCAGTAACAGGGCGGAGTGCCGGATGGCGGTGCTGGCACCTTATCCGGCCTACAGGTCAGTGCGATTTGTAGGCCTTAAAGCTGCGCGCCATCAGGCATTCATTCTATAACCGCTTAATCCCGGCGGGCGATATCGGCGAATTTCGCATCCAGAATTTTCGCCAGATCGCTCGCTGCCAGTTCGATATCCAGCCCGCGTTTGCCGCCGGAAACATAAATGGTGTCAAACGTTTGAGCAGGCGCGTCGATAAGCGTCGGCAATCTTTTTTTCTGCCCCAGCGGGCTAATACCGCCTACCAGATAGCCGGTAGTGCGTTGCGCGACCATGGGATCGGCCATATCGACCTTTTTGGCACCCAATGCTTTGGCAACCTTTTTGAGATCCAGTTGACCTGCTACCGGTGTGACGGCGACCGCCAGATGCTTCATGTCGCCATTCACGGCAACCAGCAGCGTTTTGTAAACCTGGTCCGCGTTCAGACCTAACTTTCGCACCACTTCATCACCAAAGTTCGTCTCGGACGGATCGTGATCGTAGGTGTGGATCTGGAAAGAAATTTTGTTTTTTTCGAGTAATTTAACGGCGGGTGTCATAGCAATTTTCCTGGCCCAGACAAAATACGACTCAAGCATACGCCTGATGTCTGTCTAAAAAATAGTACCATCTTGCGCAATAGTATTGGCAGGATGATGACTTTGAGCGACAATCGAACTACACCGACGCTTTAAGCGCCGGGATCATAATAATGATGAAATTCCTCTTTGACGGGCCAATAGAGATATTGGCCATTTTTTTTTACCGTAACATCTCCGGCAAATTTCCTTCTCCGTATAAATGCAGCGCGCCAACGGCCACGACGTAGTGACCAGCAGGCATCGCTCTGAGCCGATCGCGCCAGGCTGTGTTGCGTTGATGCATCAATACGTCATACAACGACTGGCTAAAGGTATTGGGAAGCGTCAGTTCGCTATTGTGCGGTGGCGTTTCAAGCCACCAGCCCATCATCTGCTGGAGCAGTCTGGCATTGGTATGCCAATGCGTCAGAGTATCGTCCAACAGGGCCAGTCCGTTATCAGGCAACTGACATAACAGCTCGATTTGACTGGATGCGCCTTCCAGTTCGATTATCGGTTTATGCGCCTGTTTAGCCGCATTCAACAGTTGATAATCAATCCCGTATTCCGCTCGCAGCCCTAGCTGCTGTGCCTGCGTTGCCTGTAATACCATGGCAATTTGCCACAACGGCTGAGTAGATAACAAGGATGGGGAAATGCCCAGTTCGTTGGTGACTTTACGCAGGTTTTCTAACTGCTCCGGGCTGAGACGTTCTTCGAGTGCAGCAAAGATCGGAAGGTTGGCAAACGGCGCGTCGTCACCGGAAACATCCGCTTCGACAATCAGCGCATCGGCATGCTTGAGCTTTTTGAGTAATTTGGCAGGCAGAGGCGCCATATCGCGGCTGCCCATGTGAATGCTGCCAATCAGATGAAAATGGCGGTTGCCGGGCAAAGAGATGTCGATGGCAGGCCAGGTATAGTGGTTGCCGCGCAGTGCAGACCATAATGCTTTTACCCGGTATAACAAATCCATACGACCTCCCTAAGTGGAGAACCATGCTAGCGCGTGGCCGGAAAAGTCGCAATGTGTGAATTGCCGGATGGCGCAGTTGATAGCGCCATCCGGCAAAGGGTTACTCTTTAGGTTTGAAGCGCAGCAGTCGGTTCGCGTTGCTCACCACGGTAATGGAAGAAAGCGCCATCGCCGCCCCGGCGACTACCGGGTTGAGCAGCGTGCCGGTGAACGGCCACAGGATCCCAGCGGCAACCGGGATGCCGATGCTGTTGTAGATAAACGCGCCGAGCAGGTTCTGTTTCATATTGCGTAGCGTTGCCCGGGAGATAGACAGCGCATCCGCAACGCCCATCAGGCTATGACGCATCAGCGTAATCGCGGCTGTTTCAATCGCCACATCGCTGCCGCCACCCATGGCGATCCCTACATCGGCCTGAGCCAGCGCAGGTGCATCGTTGATACCGTCACCGACCATGGCGACCTGACGCCCCTGGCTCTGCAGACGCTTGATCGCCTCGGCCTTACCGTCCGGCAGAACGCCCGCAATCACCTCGTCAATACCCGCCTCTTTGGCGATGGCGTTGGCGGTCGTTGGGTTGTCGCCGGTCAGCATCACCAAACGATACCCGGCGCGGTGCAGGCGCTGGAGCGCTGCCACGCTGTCGCTACGCAGTGGATCTCGCACCGCTAACAGCGCCGCTGCTTTACCATCAATCGCCAACAGGACCGGAGTTGAACCCTGGGAAGCCTGAGCGGTGATTTCAGCCTCCATTTCAGTGGTATCTACCTGCTGTTCATTGAGCAGTGCCTGATTTCCCAGCAGCAACGTATGACCTTCGGTCTCGCCGCTGACGCCTAACCCGCGCAGCGTACGGAAACCGTTGACCTGCGGCAGCGAGACATCGCCTGCTTTGTCCAGAATCGCCCTGGCCAGCGGGTGGCTGGAACCCTGTTCAAGGGCTGCAGCCAGACGAATTGCCCGCGCTTCATCGGTGTTGCCAAACGTTTTGATGGCGACAACCTGCGGTTTGCCTTCAGTCAGCGTCCCGGTCTTATCAAAGACGAGAGTATCGAGCGTGCTGGCGCGCTGCAGCGCATCGGCATCGCGTACCAGTACCCCAAACTCAGCGGCACGCCCCACGCCGGAAATAATCGACATCGGCGTTGCCAGACCCAGCGCACAAGGGCAGGCGATAATCAGAACGGTGGTGGCAATGACCAGCGTATAGACAATCTGCGGTGCTGGTCCAAAGAAATACCAGATAGCCGCACTGACCAGCGCAATGGCGACCACGACCGGAACGAACACCGAGGAGATACGGTCGGCCAGTTTGCCAATTTCCGGTTTGCTGCTTTGCGCTTGACGCACCATACGAATAATGCGTGACAGCGTGGTGTGACTGCCAACGGCGCTGGCGCGGAACAGCACGCTGCCGTCCTGTACGACCGTACCGGCGTGGACGCTATCGCCTTCACCTTTTTGCTGAGGAATCGGCTCACCGGTGAGCATAGCTTCATCCAGCCAGGCTTCGCCCTGGGTGATTTCGCCATCGACCGGCACGCGGTCGCCGGTGGTCAGGCGCAGTAACATTCCCGCCTGAACGTCTGCCAGCGGCACGTTCTTTTCACCTTCGTCAGTAACGACGCGTGCGGTCGGTGGCGTCAGATCAAGCAGTTTTTCCAGCGCTTTGGATGAGCGCTGGCGAGCCCGCGCTTCCAGCATGTGTCCGAGGTTAATCAGACCAATAATCATGGCGCTGGCTTCATAATAGAGGTGTCGCGCTTCCATCGGGAACCATTGCGGCCAGAGGTTGACGCTCATGGAATAGAGCCATGCCACCCCTGTACCCAGCGCGACCAACGTATCCATAGTCGCGGTGCCGTTCATCAGGCTTTTCCACGCATTGCGGTAAAAGTGACCGCCCGCGAAAACCATCACCGCAAGCGTTGCCAGACCAATCGTCAGCCACAGGCTGCGGTTGTCATCGCTCACCATCATGTTGTCGCCAATCATTCCCCATACCATGACAGGGATACCCAGCAGCAGCGCGACGGCTGCCTGCCAGCGAAAACGTTTCATGGTTGCCACGGCGGTTTCTTGCTGACGCTCGCGGCGCTTAGCATCATCTTCAATGGCTTCTGCGCCGTAGCCTGCTTTTTCCACCGCCTGCACTAAATCTGCGGCGGAGGCACTGCCCATTACCAGCGCAGTGCGTTCCGCCAGGTTTACCCGTGCCTGGGTGACACCCGGTACGCTTTGCAATGCATTTTGTACACGGGTCACACAACTGGCGCAGCTCATGCCGTTTAACAGCAACTGTTGGCTGTCATCATCAGCCGTAGCTGCCGGAAGCTCGGAAGGGACCGCTGCCAGTGCTTCCGACGGGATTGATGACTCCGTCAGCGGTTTAGCCTTTGGGTGGCTTAACTCCGCGCCGTAACCGGCTTGTTTGATGGTTTCAATCAGCGCTTCTGCGCTGGCGCTCCCGGTAACATGGGCCTCTGTCACGGTAACATCCGCTTGCTCAACATCCGGACGTTGTTCCAGACTTTCTTTAACGCGTTTTACGCAGTGACCACAGGACAAACCGTCCAGGGTTAGATCGATTGTTTGAGACATAACCAACTCCTTCATTGCAGGTTTAACTGACTGTGATAAAGGTTAAACCTTCCAGCAAGGGGAAGGTCAAGGGTGTTTTTAGAAAAGATGAAAAAAGGGGCGAAGGGGGAAAAAAACGGGAACGTCACCTCAGAGCGTTCCCGGTCTGTTATTGATTGAGAACGATAAGCGGCGTTCGATGCTCCGGTTCATTTATGACCGTGAGATCGGCACCGTACAGCGCGTTCAGCGCCCGTTGCTTCAGGACATCCTGCGGATACCCGTTATCAATAATCCTGCCGCGTTCCATCAATACCACGCGGTCGGCATAACGCGCTGCGAGGTTGAGATCGTGCAGGACGCAGCAGACGCTAAACTGCCGTTCACGCGCCAGGCGACGCAGCAGACGAAAAAGGTGCTGCTGGTGGTGAATATCCAGGGCGGAGGTAGGTTCATCGAGAAATAACCATTTGGGCCGAGGCACGGGCTCCCAAAGCTGAACCAGCAGACGTGCCAGCTGTACTCGCTGTTGTTCTCCTCCCGACAGATGCCGGTAATCGCGCGCGGCCAGCGCCTGGCAGTCGCACAACGTCATGATGTGTTCCGTTTCATCGCCCGTATTGCGCGTGCGATACGGATGCCTGCCCATGCGAATGACTTCCTGCACGCTAAACGGGAAGGCCATATGACTGTTCTGGCGCATCACGGCACGGGTTTTTGCCAGCTCGGTGATTGACCATTCGTTCAGCGGCTTGCCGAATAAGCTACAGCGCCCACTGTGAGGTTGCAGATAACCCGTGAGCTGGCGGAGCAGCGTTGATTTCCCGGCGCCATTCGGGCCCAGAATCGCGATAATCTCTCCTTCAGGTAGCGTCAGGGAAACATCATCGGTCAATCGTCTGCCCTGAATGTGGTAAACCAGATTTTCAGCAACGATCATGACACCCTCCGGCTACGCAGTATTAACCACAGAAAATACGGTCCTCCGATCAGGCTGGTTAACAGACCAACGGGCATTTCGGCAGGCTGCACCAGAGTGCGGGCCAGCGTATCGGCAATCAGGAGTAGACAGGCGCCCGCCAGCGTAGAGCAGGGAATCAACCAGCGATGATCGGCGCCGGTAGTCATTCTGATCAGATGTGGGATCACCAGGCCAATAAAGCCAATTACGCCGCTGACGGAAACGGCAGCACCAACCAGTAGCGAGCTGAGCAACAGTAACTGCTGGCGCTTACGTTTGACGTTCACGCCGAGGTAATGCGCCTCTTCATCACCCAATTGCAGCAAATTAAGCGTGCCCGCCATACAGACGGTGACAGCAATGGCTGGAAGAACAAAGGTACTGGCAACCAGCAGCGTTGGCCACTGGGCCTGGCCGAGATTGCCCATCATCCACAGCGTAAGTTGACGTAGCTGTTGCTCATCGCCCACATAGCTCAGCACGCCAATAGCCGAACCGCACAAAGCATTGATAGCGATACCGGCTAACAGCAGTTGCATCATTCCGCCGTGGCTATGACGCTGGCTTATCAGGAAAATAATCGTGCAGACCACCATGCTGCCTGCGACGGCAAAAATCATCTGCTCATACAGCATCAGCACCACGGGAAACGAAAAGGGGATAACTATCGCGATACCGACCATCAGCGCGGAGCCGCTACTGACACCAAGCAGGCCAGGATCGGCCATCGGATTGCGAAAAAGCCCCTGCATAATGACCCCTGCCGTTGCCAGCGCTGCGCCTACCAGAACGGCCAGCAACACGCGGGGCAAGCGGATGTTCAACCAGATGTCACGGTATTCGTCGTTGAACAGCGCGCTGAAGCTAATGTTCAGCGCCCCCTGGCTGGCTCCGAAGAGCATCAGAGCGACCAACAACAGAGAAAGCCCCGTCAGAATGCTGACGGAAGAAAGCGAGTCCTTAAGCACGCAACGCTCCATAACGTCTTTGCGGCGCGAAGTTCCCGCGCCGCGAGGGGTTTACGCGGGTTTCAGTCCTGGCTCAACCAAACTGTAAATCTGGTTATTGAGTGACGGGGCTGTAGCCAGTTCGTGAATGTGCCTTGCAACATCTGCACGCATCACAAAACCATGGCACTCCTCGGCCTGTATCCGTTGCGCCTGACCTGTGGCTGCACCGTTCAGCAAACCGCCGGGGCGGAGAATGGCGTAGTCCAGTTGACTGGTTTGTAGCCAGCTTTCAGCCAACGATTTTTCGCGTACCGCCTGACCAAATGCGGCCCTGGCGCGTGGGGACAAAAAGGGCCAACTGTCGCCACAGCCAAGCGAAGTCACCAGAATCATGCGTTTGATCTCCGCTTTTTCTGCTTCATCAATGACGGTTCTGTGCGCCAGATAATCCTGGGCACCGCCCATGGAGGAGATCACCGTGGCATGTTGACCCGCTGCGCGACAGGCACAGGCGGTGACCTGGCTGTCGCAGGCGTCGCCAATGAAGACCTGCACACCTTTTTCCTGCAACCCGGCAGCGACCTGCGCGTTGCGAACGACGGCAATCACCGGACGTTGTTCCGCCAGTGCGAGTGCCAGTGTTTTCGCGCCGACGCCGCTACCACCTGCACCAAAAATGAGCCATGGAGCCATCAGGCATGTTCCTTTAAGGATGAAGACAGCGCGTGAAAGGCGCTGACCTGGTCGGCCAGTAGCTGACGATGCTCATCCCGACCGAGGAAAATTTTGAACATAGCGCTACCCGCCTGGTTAAAGAAGAGAATGGACGCGGTGTCCATGCCCATAAATTTGCGTTCAATCAGGGCGATATGTGTGCAGTTTTCTGCCTTGATATGACCGGTCATGCCTTTTTTGCCGCGCAGGTTGAAGTAACCGTGGCGGTGGAATCCTGAAGGTAATTCACCCGTGAATTCCAGTATGACATCAGCAGTATGGACCAGGGTGGTGACTTTGCCCCATTCGCTGACGGTTTCCCAGACGGTATCAAATTGATCGCCGGAAACCAGCGTCGGGGAGGGGAGGTTTTTCACCACCTCCAGCAGCGTGGTGTTGTACTGGGCTGCGATAGCTTCCAGCGTACCGTCCGGCTCAGTTTTCAAAAAATCCTGTAAAGAGACATGGCTCATACTTCACTCCTTTTATGGTTGCTCTACCGCAATGCGCGGCGCGTTAAGTGCCTGAATCAGTTCATCAAGAGACTGCAAAATATTGCTCGCCCAAAAACGCCCTTCATTGGTCAGGCGTACACAGGTGCTGGCATCTCGCGTCAGTCCTGCGTGATGCCACTGGGTCAGTAGCGGGGTCAGTTTTTGTGCATGAGGTGTCAGTTCATCCAGCGGGACGCGGGCCGTTTCAATACCGGCCTGGAGGGTGTGTCGCCACTGGAAACCACGCTCGGCGGTGCGCATCATCATCATGAGCGGTTTTTTTCCGGCGGCGATGGATTCATGCCATGTGGTCAGATTGCGCTCGACCATCCAGGAATAGCCATTGACTGACCCTCCTGCGCCAGAGCCGAATGCCAGACAGTCTGCGCCCTGTTTAATCAGCAGGTTGTACAGATTGCGTTCCCGTGTGGTGCGCGCCCAGTGGCTGTTGCTGATGCAGCGCCAGCCCGCGCTGTCCATAAAATCGCAGCCCTGAAGATAGAGGTCGCGACGTTCGGCAGGAGAGGGAACCGTTGTGCGCCCGGTTTCAACCGCTTTGCCAAGCGGTGTATTAGGGAGCAGGTTCAGAGCATAAAGATCTACGCCGTCGAGGCCGATGTCGCGGGCAATCGCCAGATCCTCGCTCCACACCTTTGCGTCCTGTCCTGGCAGACCAAACAGCAGATCGCAGACCACGGCGGCTCGATCCCGTTTTACCAACCCCTGCATAAAGGCCATCGCGGTCGGGCCGTCCGAAGTGCGCGCCATTTTCTTGCGGATCCGGCTGTTAAATGACTGAATGCCGATCGAAAATCGATTGGCGCCAGCGTCAAGGCAGGCATCTATTCGCGCATCGTCAAAATTGAGTACCCGCCCCTCAATGGTGATTTCGCAGTCCGGCGCCAGCGGTAGCTTGTCACGTAGTGCGGTGATGATTCTGGCCAGATCCCGTGCCGACAGCGCAGACGGTGTACCGCCGCCAAAATAGACGGCGTGAATCGGGGCCGACTGATGCAATGCGCTATCGGCTTCCATCTCTATTTCGCGTAATAGCGCGTTGGTGTAGCGGGCGCAGTGATCCTCTTCAAAGCGGTTTTGATAAAAACCGCAGAAAGTACAATGTGTTGCACAGAAAGGGATATGCAAGTACACCAACCGTTTCCGCGGTGGGGTTGGCTGGCTGATGACCTCCTGCCAGGTTTGTGACAATAGCTCTTTGGCAACCGGGATCGCCCCACGCCAGGGCATCGTGGCGCGGCGATCCTTAAATGGCTGACTTCCCTCGAGCGCAAAATGCGCGGTGAGATCCAGCGAGTGTTCAGTTTTCATTGTTCTTTATAAATCCAGTTAGTGAGGCCAGAATTGCTGGTGCAGGGCTTCAACCGCATCGGCGACGCGCGGCCCCATACCCAGAATCAGCGCCTGGTCAATCGCCACAATGCGCTGGTTTTTCCAGGCCGCAGTGTGGGTAATCCCGGCAATCGCGCTCAGACGAGCCAGACCGCCATCGACCATTTGCGACGTCACCACGAGCACCTCTGGGTTGGCGGCGATCAGCGATTCCGCGCTGTAGCTTTTATACTGCGCATGGGTGGCGACATTTTGTGCGCCTGCGAGGGTCATAATGGCATCGGCAACGCTGCCTTTTCCGGCGACCTGTGGCGCGCTGCCGCCAGCGGAGAGAATGAACATGGCTTTGACCGGCGCGTTTTTCGCTGCCACGTTGTGCTGAACGCGATCCAGACGTTGACGTATGCGATCGATCAACGTCTCACCTTGTTCGGGAATGCGCAGGGTTTGAGCCAGTTCCCGAATGTTGGCGTACATCTGTTCGACGGTGGCCGGTACGCGCGGCAACGTCACGACGTTAACTTTTTGCGCCCGCAACTGATCCAACACGATTTGAGGGCCAGCATCCTGCCAGGTGATAAAGCTGTCCGGATGCAGCGATAAAATGCCCTCGCTGCTTAACTGCTTCCAGTAGCCGATATGCGGGAGTGCGGCAGTTTCGGGTGGATACGAGGTGGTTTCATCAACGCCGACCACCCGGTTGCCGATGCCCATGGCGTATATCAGTTCGCTAAGAGAGCCGCCCGCCACCACCAGGCGGTCGGCGGACTGGGCACTGAAAACGCAGGCGAGGCTCAGTAAGCCAATCAAGAGTTTTTTCATCGTCAGAAATTCCACGCAAAGCCAACGGCGGCATTGAAACCAGCGTCTGGAATAGATTCATGCGCGGTTCTGTAACGCTTGTCGGTCAGGTTGTTGAGCGCGAGGTTGACCTGATACTGATCCTGCGGACCGAACTCGGTGTTGAATGCAAGGTTAAGCGTGGCCCAGCCTGGGTAGTTGATTTCCGTGGTGCCGGTATTATCTTTGGCGCTGGACGCCGCGCGGATAAAGACATCGGACGTCAGGTTAGCGGCGTTCATCAACCAGGTATGTTTCAGGCCGACGCGCCCGGTCAGAGTGGGTTCGCCGGTATCCCAGGTTTTAAGGGTGTTGCCTTCGTACTGACGGCGAATGAGATTACCGCTCAGGTAAGGTGAAACTGCCCAGCCGTCGTATTCTGCGGTGAGTTCCATGCCCCAGGTTTTGGCCCGATCGATGTTGTCGTAGTAGTAATAGCCGCCCCGTGAAGAGGTGGTATTACCGCTGCATACGGGTTGACCTGAACAGGCCAGGCTGGCGATATAGTCTTTGGCTTCGGAGTAATAAATGGCACCGTCAATCAGCCACATATTCCCTTTATACCGTGCACCCAGCTCATAGTTATTCGAGTGTTCCGCCTTCAGGTTTGGATTGCCGTAGGTAACGCTGCCGCCTGCGGACGTCTGCATAAACAGCTGAGTCAGCGTGGGGAAGACATAGCCTTGGGCATATGCAGCCCGAAGTTCAAGATCTTTAAAACCGGAATAGCGTAGGCTGGTTGAGGTCACCAGTTCATCATCGTGAACGGAATTTCCTCCGGTGGATTGCCAGGTGCTGCCGCTGCTTTGCAGGGTTTGCGTATCGTTGCGATTGAGCTTCGAAGACAGCCAGTACTGGCGTGCGCCCACGGTCCACGTCCAGTCATCGGCAAAGCGCCAGTCGTTTTGCGCGAACAATGAGGTGTTGCTTTGCTCCGCTTCGTTGTATGACAGGGTACGTGTTTGCGTATCGAAGAAGCCGGTAGCTGCGGTCTGGCGCGTACTGCCGTCCGTGTCCTGTTTTATTTTGTCATGCTGATATTGAGTGCCAATCACCAGCTCGTTGTTAGCAGGCAGGGAGAAGTTGCTCTGTAGCGTTACCCCCTGGGTATACTGTTTGTCGTTGGTATTGGTCTGATTGCTGACCGTCAGCGCTTTAATCATCGGGCTGGGAATAACCTGGGTCGTTTTGACCCGGTTTTCAAATTTGCGCTCTATTGTCTGGCTGTATGCGTCAACATGGATGTTCTTCAGGTAATCCCCATCGGCCGCGTAGTCGTAGAAAAGACCGATTTTCTCGCGTTCCAGCTTAGGTATTTTGACGCTAAAGTCGTCGAACTGGCCCTCTGGATCGTCAAACCAGGTTTGAGTAGACAGTTTGTAACGATCGAGGGAGAGCCCAATTTTGTGGCGATCGAAGTTGTAACCCAGCCATACGCCCTGGCCGTTATTACGGAAGTTGGTGTTGGGCAATCTTCCGTCAGGCGTATCGCGGTCCCCCTGGTCGGAATAGCTGCCATTGATGCGGTAGTCAAAGTTTCCGATGCTACCCCAGGCCGCTGCCGACTCTTCCCATCCTGCCGTTGCGGAGTTATAAACAGCCTTAACGCTGCCGCCGAGAGGCTTATCACCGCCTTTTTTGGTAATAAAGTTTACGACACCGCCAATCGCCTGCGAACCGTAGAGGACAGAATAAGGGCCTTTGACCACTTCAATCCGTTCCAGCGCGGATTCGTCAATCAGCAAACCGGCTCCGTAGTTTTGTCCGGCACGTTGGTAACTGACGACCTGGCCGTCGATCAAAATCAGCACCCGCGAAGACGCTTCGCCACGGATACGAATTTGTTTCCGCCCTGCGAGGGCGTTATCGGTGACTTCGACGCCGGGAATATCTTGTAAATCATCAGCAATAGAAACGCTGGTGGAGTTTTGCAGTGTCTGGCGATCGATAACCTGGATGGTTGCCGGGCTATCCCAAAGACTACTTTCTGTGCGGTTAGCCGTGACGATAACCGTGTCTTCGTCGGACGTAGAAGCGTGTGTTGGAGAGGTAGCTGCAAAAGCGGCGCCGGACATGCATAATGTCAGGGCTGAAAGAATAAATGGCCTTTGGTTATTCCGTGGCAACATAAGAGAACCTTTATTGAATGTAAATGATCATCATTATCATTCGCGTTTATATATAAAATTGTTTCCCTTTGTTCAAGATGAAAGATGTAGAACCAATATATCTTTTGATTTGAGTCAATTTCGTGCAGTCATTAAATGCATAAATGTGATCTAAATCGGATATAACAATGTGAATTAAAAGGATTTGTGCATCGTGGTGAGGGTGGGGAATGTGCAGGGTTCACGGGTAAATCATTAGGACAATCTGGGCTATAATGGGCTCAGTACCAACAAGATCCGCGGGGGAAATGTGAATATTAGCGATGTTGCGAAAAGAACCGGTTTGACCAGCAAAGCGATACGTTTTTATGAAGAAAAAGGCTTAGTGACGCCACCGCTGCGTAGCGAAAATGGCTATCGCACATACAACCAACAGCATCTGAATGAACTTACGCTGCTGCGCCAGGCACGCCAGGTGGGTTTTAATCTCGAAGAGTGCGGCGAACTGGTGAATCTGTTTAACGATCCGGCGCGTCATAGCGCAGATGTGAAAAAGCGTACCTTAGAAAAGGTCGCGGACATTGAGCGGCATATCAGCGAGCTGCAGGCCATGCGCTTGCATTTGCTGGCACTGGCGGAGAGTTGCCCTGGCGATGACAGCGCCGAATGCCCGATCATTGATAACCTCTCCGGCTGCTGCCACCATAAAGCGAAGGCTTAACGGCGAGGGGGATTAAGCATAAATACCACCGTGCCGCGGTACCACGGGGATTTCTCAAGCTGCGCTTCAGCCTGCGGGTCCCGGCTACCGTTTTGCACCAGCCCCAGCTTAAACGGAATGCGCAGACGACTGAGTGCGGGCAGATACGCCTGATAATTCGTTACCGTATGACGGCCCTGATAGCTCTGGACCACCAGTTCATCGACCGCCAGCGCATTCAGCGTGGCGACGTCGCCCGTTTTTGCCCAATCCAGCAGTCCAGTCACGCCAAGTGCAAACTCGGCCGGTAACTGTTGGCGTAATTGCTGCAGAAAGCGGGCGTAATCGGCAAGCTGATGGGTCGCCGCGTCAAAATCAACCTGCAGGCCGAGCACATGATTCCCGGCGGTCTGCCAGCGTTGCATCAATCTTATGATGCGAGCCGGGATCGCCTCCGGTACGTCGAGCGTGGTAAAGCGCACGGTCAGCCAGATAGAGGGAAAAGACAGGCGGCTGACCGGCAGCCCGAGACGCTGGAAAACCACGTTACCCGAACGAACCAGCACCTCACCCTGATGCAGATAGACCGTTTGCGCGTCTTTCAGTTCGTCACTGGCCTTCACGCCGGACCACAGCCAGAAGGCCGGATGCTCACGGGCGGCGACGATATCCGCCGCCTGCGGCTGGCCTGTCAGCAGCGCGGTTACCAGTAGTATTTGAGTTTTTGCGCCCACGGACTTCCCGGATACTGCGTTTTCAGTTGGGTGAACCAGCCTTTACGCTGCAGTTTATCCACTTCCTCACCGCCGCACTCGTTAGAGCCTGACGGCGCATAGCACATGATGGCGCGATACAGCGCGAAGCTCTTGTCTTCAACCTCTGCTTTCGGCGAAGTGATCACCTGCTGATAGTAGCGTTGCCTGTCGAACTGACCGAACGGCTCCTTGCGCGATATTGCTGATTCAAGTACGTCGTTGCCAGCACTGTTTTTCCACAAATCGACGTGTGTTTGCGTGGTGCGGAAGAATTCGCCTAAGCAGTTCAGCGCGTGGGCATCATCCGCTTTTTTGCTCAATACCGTTACCGTTTCATTGAGGCTGCGACAGGTGTAACCGCGCTCGGCAGCGTCGCCGTTCCAGTCGAAAATACTCAGATTAACGTCATCAAACGCGTCGCCAATAACCGGCGGAGTAATGGCGCTGGCCAGTTTTCTGTCATTCAACCAGTCGCCAAAGCGGTTTTCGGTAAGATCGCGTACCAGCAGCGTATGCAGGGCGATGGTACGCTCTTCATTGTTAGGTCCATGGACGGCCTGCTGGCGCAGCAGTTCAGGCGAGGCCTGAGTTTTCAGTATCTGCGAGCGAAAACGCAGGTTGGTTACTGCGCTTTCTGGGGCAAAAACCGCCGCCACGTCGCCGCTATAAACCAGCGTTGCGGCGAGCTTAGCCTGTACATACTGCTGCTGTTCGTTGTCCTGGCTGAGTTTTAGCAACTGCAGCCAGAAATCACGCGCCGCGCTCCAGTTCTTCTGGCCCATCAGCGCTTCGCCGTACAGCACTTGTTCGCTGAAGGCGAGGGTATCGTGAACGGCGAGTTTCTGCGCTGGCGTAACTGCCTGAATAATCGCCGCGTAGTTCTCCGTCGCCAGCCACAGATTCAGTTGCAGATCGCGCCATAGCGGCAATTTTTGGCTCTGCTCAAACACCGGTTTGCTGGCATCGAGCTGCGCCTGGGTCAGCGTGGGTTTACTGTTGTTATCCAGACGCAGCGCGCGCAGCAGTTCGATATAGCTGACAAGCGGCGCATCGGGGAATGCTTCCACCACGGACTGTTCGTAGAACGCCATACCGTAGACATTATCGTATTCGATGACAATTTCACGCAGTTGCCGAGCGTCAGCCGACTGCTGGAGCGTCTGCTCATACAACCCGGCCAGCTGCGGCCACGCCTGTAAATACCAGTTGATGCGACGCAGCATACCGCGCGCGGAGTCGGCATACAGGCCTTGCGGGAAGCGTTGCAGGTAGGCTTGTGCCTGCGTCTGAGCCTGAGTCGCGTCCTCGCGGTTAATTTTTGCAATATCAAAATCGCCGTACTCGCCCACGCTGTTCTGGCTGCTCTTGTTCAAGGCCGCACGCATCAGCATGTATTGCGCGGTCTCTGCCAGCCACGGGCGCTCACTTTTGGCAAGCTGAGTGAAATCCCGTTCGGCGCTGGCATAATCACCGGCATAGAAACTGGCAGCTGCGGCCAGATAATTTTTATAGGACTGAGCCGGTGAATCAGCCGGGAGGGTGGCAAGTGAAGACTCAATTTGCTCGCGGGTTGCCCCGGATAGCAGCCCCGTACGCGCCTGGGCTAAGGCCTGGCGCTGTTCCGCCGCTAACGTCGGGTCGGCCAGCAGTGCGGCAAAAAATGCGCTGACGCTCTCGGTGTTATTTGAAACATGACGGTTCTCAAGCTCAGCGTCGTTGACGTTTATTTCGTCTGCGCTAATGTTCAGTTCGGCCATCTGTCGGGAGAGTGAGCTGTCTGCGGCGGATGCCGGTGCAGCGGCTGGCTGCGGGGCTGCCTCATCCCATTGCGGGTGATAGGCAAAATAGAAATCCCGGGAGCGGGTGATATCCGCTGGCATTGATTGCACCGGCAGAGCAAATGATTTTTCCTGGCTCAGCAGCCGCAGCAGGTTGTCGCGGCTGTCGTTTTCAGGGTTAAAGGTCGGCGTGCCTTTCAGCAGGCAGCTGTCGTCGCTCCATTTGCAGTCTTCCATATCGAAAGAGGCGAATGCCTGCGGGGCGGCGGTCAGTAATGTGCAAAGGGCAAAGGCAAGGGGTGTCTTCCTGACCATAGTCTTATTTCCTGTCTTTTTAATGTGATACCGCTTTAATAATCAGGGTTATCCCTTCAACGGCAATGACTTCAACCTGCGTACCGGCGCTCAAATCGTCGCTGGCGCTAACGGGCCAGGAACTGTCGCCGACGCGCATGTGTCCGCGACCATTGACCAGGGCGGTTTCCAGAATAAATCGTCGGCCAACCAGCTGCTGTCCGCGCTGGTTAAGATGGCTGTCGGCGGGTTTCTGCTCCTGAACGCGCCTTGCCAGCCATTTCCACCACAGCCACGCCGCCAGCAGGGTGAGGACGGCGAACATCGCCCCCTGCCACGCCCAGTCTAGCGGAACGAGCCAGACGACCAGACCGGTAATTACCGCCGCTACGCCGCTCCACAGCAGATAGCCGTTACCGCCCAGCATCTCGGCGGCGAGTAGCAAACCGCCGAGGCTGAGCCAGAAGATGTGCGGATGCACCAGAATCATCGCTATCATGATTTTTTCCGCTCGCTGGCGCTGTCCTTAACCAGTTCGGCGATCCCGGCAATAGAGCCCATCAGGCTGCTGGCATCCAGCGGCATCATCACCACTTTGCTGTTATTCGACGAGCCGATATGCTGCAGCGCTTCAGTGTATTTCTGCGCCACGAAGTAGTTCACTGCCTGAATATCCCCTGCGGCAATGGCCTCAGACACCATCTGCGTTGCGCGAGCTTCGGCTTCTGCTGAACGTTCACGCGCTTCAGCCTGTAAAAACGCAGACTGGCGTTCACCTTCCGCTTTAAGGATCTTCGACTGTTTCTCTCCTTCGGCCTTGACGATTTCTGCCTGACGGATCCCTTCGGCCTCAAGAATGTAGGCGCGCTTGGTACGTTCGGCTTTCATCTGCGCGTTCATCGCGTCGATAAGTTCTGCCGGAGGACGCACGTCGCGGATCTCGATACGGGTGATTTTGATGCCCCAGGGATTCGTGGCTTCATCAACAATATGCAGCAGGCGCGTGTTGATGTTGTCGCGTTGGGAAAGCATTTCATCGAGTTCCATCGAACCGAGAACGGTACGAATGTTAGTCATGGTCAGGTTGATAATCGCCAGTTCCAGGTTGCTGACTTCATAGGCTGCTTTCGGCGCATCGATCACCTGAATAAAGCACACGGCATCAATTGCGACGTTGGCGTTATCTTTGGAGATGACTTCCTGAGAAGGGATATCAAGCACCTGTTCCATCATGTTGATCTTACGACCAATGCGGTCCATGAACGGCACAACAAGGCTTAAACCCGGTTGCAGGGTTTTGGTGTAACGGCCAAAACGCTCTACCGTCCACTGATATCCCTGCGGGACGATTTTGACGCCAGCGCCGACGATCACCAGCGCGACAAAAATAAGAATAGGAATAAAAATGAGCATTGATGAAACCTCCTGTTGTGCTGTCCTTTACTGCCTCATTAATCAAATTATACCCGATTTATCAAGGTGGGCTCCCTTATAATAAATTACAGGCATAGACTGTCTGCACGAAAGATGTAAAAAAGGAATGGGTAATGGAAGAAAGCAGTATTTTGCTTCAGTTAAAAAATGTCGCATGGCAGGCAGGTGAGACGCAGGTTCTCAATAACATCTGTTTTGATCTCCGCGCCGGAGAATTTAAGTTGATTACCGGCCAGTCCGGCTGTGGGAAAAGTACGTTACTCAAGATTGTGGCGTCATTAATGAGTCCGACTGCCGGTGAAATTCTCTTTGAAGGCAAGGAGATCAATACCCTCAAGCCGGAAACGTATCGCCAGCAGGTCTCCTATTGTGCGCAAACGCCTGCTTTGTTTGGTGACACCGTTTACGACAACCTCATTTTCCCCTGGCAAATCCGTAACAAACGTCCGGAGCCGGATGCGTTTCTGAGCGATCTGGCCCGTTTTGATCTCCCCGAGACGATCCTCAGAAAAAGCATAAATGAGCTGTCCGGTGGCGAGAAGCAGCGCATCTCGCTAATTCGTAATTTGCAGTTTCTGCCCAAAATTCTGCTGCTTGATGAAATCACCAGCGCGCTGGATGAGGCTAATAAACGTAATGTGAACGAATTAATTCACCACTATGTTCGCGATAAGAATATTGCGGTGCTGTGGGTGACGCACGACAAAGATGAAATTACGCATGCGGATAATGTCATAACCCTTCAACCGCACGCCGGAGAAATGCAGGAAGCACGCAATGAACGAGCATAATATTACCAATGAGTCCCTGGCATTAGCGATGATGCTGGTGGTGGTGGCGATCCTGATTAGCCACAAAGAAAAACTGGCGCTGGAGAAAGATATTCTCTGGAGCGTTTGCCGGGCAGTGGTTCAGCTGATTATCGTCGGCTATGTGCTGAAATATATTTTTGGCGTTAACCACAGTATTCTGACCTTACTGATGGTGCTGTTTATCTGCTTTAACGCGGCTTATAACGCACAAAAGCGCAGTAAATATATTGATAAAGCTTTCCTCTCGTCGTTTATCGCTATCACGGTGGGGGCGGGGCTAACGCTTTCGGTGCTGGTTTTGTCTGGCTCTATCGAGTTCACGCCGATGCAGGTCATCCCGATCTCCGGCATGATTGCAGGCAATGCGATGGTGGCAGTGGGGCTGTGTTACAACAATCTGGGACAGCGGTTTAACAGCGAACAGCAGCAAATTCAGGAAAAACTTAGCCTCGGCGCGACGCCGAAAGTGGCCTCTGCGCCGCTGATTCGCGACAGCATTCGCGCCTCGCTGATCCCAACGATCGACTCTGCAAAAACGGTAGGGCTGGTGAGTTTACCGGGGATGATGTCCGGGTTGATCTTCGCGGGTATTGATCCAGTAAAAGCGATTAAGTATCAGATTATGGTGACGTTTATGCTGCTTTCTACCGCCAGCCTGTCGACCATTATTGCCTGCTACCTGACCTATCGGAAGTTCTATAATTCGCGCCACCAATTAGTCGTAACGCATTTGAAGAAGACGTGATGTGATGCCGGAGGGATCGGTATTGGTAGAATTTGTATGCCCGATAAGCGCAAGCGCTATCGGGCAAAATCAAACGGATTAGTACAACAGTGCGTACAGTTGGCGGCGGTATTTTGAGGCCAGCGCATCGCCGGTTCCGAGTGCGGCAAGGATCTCCTGGAAGGTCTTACGTGCCTGACCGTCGGCAGCAGTGAGATCATTCTTCAGGTGGCTGAACAGCAGTTCCAGTGATTCCTCGTTACGTCCGACCTGATGTAACTGGATGGCTAGTTGAGTTGCCAGCGCCGCATCCTGCGGATTACTGGCGACTTGCTGCTGCAGCTGTTGGATTTCCGGCGTATCCGCCGCCTGCTTCAGCAGTTCTATCTGCGCCACCAGTCCCTGATAGCGGGTATCCTGATCCTGCAACGGAATGGTTTTCAGCACCGCTTCGGCATCGTCAGAACGATTGAGGGCGATTTGCGTTTCCGCCAGCAGCAGGCCAATTTCGCTGCTCTGGTTGGAGATCTGCCAGGCTTCTTTCAGCAGCGGCAGTGCATCCGCGTGATTACCGGCTTCGATGAATTCGATAGCCTGACGCGCTTTCAGCTCTTCTTCGCTCGGCAACACTTTTTCCAGCAGTGCGCGGATAACCTCTTCCGGCTGCGGGCCCTGGAATCCGTCCACTGGCTGACCGTTCTGGAACAGATAAACCGTAGGGATGGCGCGCAGGCCAAACTGAGAAGCGATCATCTGCTCGGCGTCGCAGTCGAGCTTGGCGAGAATAAACTGGCCGTTGTACTGGGCGGCAAGGCTCTCCAGTACCGGCGTCAATTGCAGGCAGTGCTGGCTGCGCTCAGACCAAAAATAGAACAGGACCGGCGTGGTCATCGACTGTTCAAGGGTCTGCTGCAGGTTCGATTCGTTAATGTTAACAATATTCTGTGTGGACATGGAGTTACTCTCTTTTGTCGATTTCTTGTTACATGGGGGCTGACGCGCGTGCTTCAACTCAACCCTGTAAAATTTTGTCCATTATGCGGCCTGGCAACAGGCGTTTAAGTAGCATCACTGCCCAGGTCACCAGCGTAACCGGATAACGTAGCTTCGGTTTATCGCTCTCAAATGCATGACGTACTTTGGCGACAACCGCTTCTGGTCCCAGCGTAAAACGCGCGGCAATGCCGGGGTTTTCCACGGGAGCATCGCTCTGGGTCTGGTTGACGTTTTCGGTAAAGCGGGTACGGATGGGGCCGGGCTCAATCAGGCTGACCTTAATCCCGCTGTGGCGCAGTTCCATACGCAGCGCGTCGGACCAGGCTTCCAGTGCATATTTGCTGGCGGCATAGGCGCCGCGTCCCGGCGTTGAGATCAATCCCATCACCGATGAAGTCATCACGATACGTCCTTCGCCGTGAGGGAGCATAGCGGGCAACAGGCGCATGGTAAGCTGATGTGCGCCAAAGAAGTTGGCGGAAAATTGCTGTTCCATCTGTTCACGGCTGATGGTGGGCAGGGGACCATAGACACCGTATCCGGCGTTGTTAAAGATCCCATATAAACGATTATCGGTCAGGGCGATCACTTCATCGGCGGCACGATCCACGCTTTCGGGTGAATCCAGATCCAGCAATATGCCAGTGAATCCCATACTGTTCATACGCGCGACATCGTCAGGTTTGCGACAGCCTGCCAGAATTTGAAAACCCTGGCGCTTTAGTTCAAGCGCGCTTTCCAGACCGATTCCGCTGGAACATCCTGTTATTAAGACCGATTTTTGCATAACTTTACCTGTCAGGATCTCCGTAGCATTACGACTCATGATTTACTAGAGGTGTGAGATGTTGCGCCATCCAGTCGGCAATAAACGGCTGAGCGTCACGGTTAGGATGAATACCATCATCCTGCATCCACTGGGGTTTCAGATAAACCTCTTCCATAAAAAATGGCAGCAGAGGAATATCAAACTCTTTGGCGAGCTTTGGATAAATCGCGCTAAAGGTTTCATTATAACGGCGACCATAGTTTGCTGGCAGACGAATTTGCATCAGCAGCGGTTCGGCATTTGCCGCTTTCACATCCTGCAGAATCGTGCGCAGGGTTTGTTCGGTTTGTGCAGGCGCAAATCCGCGCAGGCCATCGTTACCGCCAAGTTCGACCAGCACCCAGCGCGGCTGGTGCTGCTTGAGTAATGCAGGCAGACGGGCCAGACCTTGCTGCGAGGTGTCGCCGCTAATGCTGGCATTCACGACTGGCGTTTTGGTTTGCCATTTATCATTAAGTAGCGCAGGCCACGCGGCGCTGGCGGACATACGGTATCCGGCGCTCAGGCTGTCACCCAGAATTAATAACGTGTCCGCAGCGGCGGCGCGGAAAGTTAACAGGACCAGGAACAGGAAAGGCCAATGCCAGCGGAAAACATTGTTGAAGTTCATCATCTTAAGAAATCCGTCGGTCAGGGTGATCAAGAGCTATCCATCCTTACCGGAGTTGAACTGGTTGTCAAACGCGCCGAGACCATTGCGTTGATTGGCGAGTCGGGATCGGGGAAATCCACGCTGCTGGCGATCCTCGCCGGGCTGGACGATGGCACCAGCGGTGAAGTCAGCCTGGTGGGGCAGGCGCTGCACACTATGGACGAAGAAGCCCGGGCGCAGCTGCGGGCGCGGCACGTCGGTTTTGTCTTCCAGTCATTCATGTTAATTCCAACTCTCAACGCGCTGGAAAACGTCGAACTGCCCGCGCTGCTACGCGGCGAAAATAGCGGAAAAAGTCGTGACGGGGCAAAAACGCTGCTGGAGCAACTGGGGTTGGGAAAACGCCTTGATCATCTTCCGGCCCAGCTTTCCGGCGGGGAGCAGCAACGCGTAGCGCTGGCACGGGCGTTTAACGGACGGCCTGACGTGCTGTTTGCCGATGAACCAACGGGCAATCTGGACCGCCAGACCGGAGACAAAATCGCCGACCTGCTGTTTTCTCTGAACCGGGAACACGGTACCACCCTGATTCTGGTGACCCATGACCCGCAGCTGGCGGCGCGTTGCGATAGGCGTTTACGCCTGGTGAACGGACAGTTGCAGGAGGAGGCATGATTGCACGCTGGTTCTGGCGCGAATGGCGCTCGCCTTCATTACTGATTGTCTGGCTGGCGTTAAGCCTGGCGGTGGCCTGTGTACTGGCGCTGGGCAATATCAGCGATCGCATGGAAAAAGGGCTGAGCCAGCAAAGCCGTGAGTTTATGGCGGGGGACCGGTCGCTGCAAAGTTCGCGCGCTGTGCCGAAAGCGTGGATTGACGAGGCGCGACAGCGTGGTCTGAAAGTGGGTGAACAGCTCACCTTTGCCACCATGACCTTTGCCCGGGATACGCCGCAGCTGGCGAACGTCAAAGCAGTGGATGATGTGTATCCGATGTACGGCACGCTGCAAACCAATCCGCCGGGGCTGAAACCGCAGCCGGGCTCAGTGCTGTTGGCCCCGCGTCTGATGGCGCTACTCAACTTAAAAATCGGTGATTCCATCGACGTTGGCGATGCCACCCTGCGCATCGCCGGAGAAGTGGTGCAGGAACCGGATTCCGGTTTTAATCCCTTCCAGATAGCGCCGCGCCTGATGATGAACATGGCGGATGTCGAAAAAACGGCGGCGGTCCAGCCGGGAAGCCGTGTGACCTGGCGCTATAAATTTGGCGGTACGCCACAGCAACTGGAAGCCTATGAAAAATGGCTGCTTCCGCAGTTAAAGCCGGAACAGCGTTGGTATGGGCTGGAGCAGGATGAAGGGGCGTTGGGGAAATCACTGGAGCGTTCGCAACAGTTCCTGCTGCTGTCGGCACTGTTAACGCTACTGCTGGCGGTTGCTGCCGTTGCCGTGGCGATGAATCATTACTGTCGCAGTCGTTACGATTTGGTGGCGATATTAAAAACGCTCGGCGCGGGCAGGGCGCAGCTGCGCAAGCTGATTATCGGCCAGTGGCTGATGGTGCTGACGCTTTCTGGCGTGACCGGCGGGCTGTTCGGGCTGTTATTTGAGCGGGTGCTGGTTGTATTACTGAAGCCAGTTCTGCCCGGTGAGCTGCCGCCCGCCAGCCTGTGGCCGTGGCTGTGGGCACTCGGTACCATGACCGTCATTTCTCTGTTGGTGGGGCTACGCCCTTATCGCTTGCTGCTGGCGACGCAGCCGCTGCGGGTACTGCGTCGCGACGTGGTGGCAAACGTCTGGCCGCTTAAGGTCTATCTGCCCGTAGCAACGATAGTTGTGGTTGCGCTGCTGGCCGGATTGATGGGCGGAAGTATGCTGCTGTGGGCGGTACTGGCCGGGGCTGTGGTGCTGGCGCTGCTGTGCGGCGTGTTGGGCTGGATGTTGCTTAACCTGCTGCGTGGTCTGACGCTGACCTCGCTGCCGCTGCGTTTGGCGGTCAGCCGGCTGTTGCGCCAGCCGTGGTCAACGCTGAGCCAACTGTCGGCATTTTCGCTGTCCTTTATGCTGCTGGCGCTGTTGCTGGTGCTGCGCGGCGATCTCCTCGACCGCTGGCAGCAGCAAATGCCGCCGGAAAGTCCAAACTATTTTCTGATCAACATTGCCACTGAGCAGGTGGCTCCGCTGAAGGCTTTCCTTGCTGAGCATCAGGTGATCCCTGAGTCGTTCTACCCGATAGTGCGGGCCCGTCTGACGGCGATCAATGAGAAATCGACCGAAGGTAATCAGGATGAAGCGCTGAACCGCGAGCTTAATCTGACCTGGCAGGATACCCGCCCGGATCATAACCCGATCGTTGCCGGGAGCTGGCCGCCAAAAGCGGGCGAAGTGTCGATGGAAGAGGGGCTGGCGAAACGACTGAGCGTTAAGCTTGGCGATCGGGTGACCTTTATGGGGGATACCCAGGATTTCAGCGCCACGGTCAGCAGTCTGCGCAAAGTGGACTGGGAAAGCCTGCGACCAAACTTTTTCTTTATCTTCCCTTCCGGCGCGCTGGATGCTCAGCCACAAAGCTGGTTAACCAGCTTTCGCTGGGAGAACGGCAACGGCATGCTGACGCAGCTTAACCGCGAATTCCCGACTATCAGCCTGCTGGATATTGGTGCCATTCTCAAACAGGTGAGTCAGGTGCTGGAGCAGGTGAGCCGCGCGCTGGAGGTGATGGTAGTGCTGGTCACCGCTTGCGGTATGTTGCTGCTATTGGCGCAGGTGCAGGTCGGGATGCGTCAGCGTCATCAGGAACTGGTGGTCTGGCGCACGCTGGGAGCGGGTAAGAAGCTGCTGCGTACCACGCTGTGGTGCGAGTTCGCGATGCTCGGGATGGTCGCCGGACTGGTGGCGGCCATCGGGGCGGAAACTGCGCTGGCGGTGCTGCAAACCCGCGTGTTTGATTTCCCCTGGGAGCCAGACTGGCGGCTGTGGGTTGTGTTGCCGCTTTGTGGGGCATTGCTGCTCTCTCTCTGCGGCGGATGGCTCGGTTCACGTCTTCTTAAAGGCAAAGCGCTGTTCCGTCAGTTCATCAGTTAATTCATATTCGTGATGATTACGCACCGGTTTTTTTAAATCGGTGCGTTTTTTTATCTATGTAGCACAAAATGATAACTAATTGATATTTAACAGCACAGAACAATAAAAACCCGACAACACGAGTGTATTAATAAACGTTAATATTTGTATGCTGAATAATTGGCAGGCTATCTATCAAGGTACAAATAATGACTATAAAAAAAACGGCGCTGGCGGTATCGATCGGCGCAGCAGTGGCATTAACGACTTTCGCCTCCCAGGCGGAAATCACGGTCCTGAAACAAGATCCGCAGGCGGGCAACCCGCTGAGCCGTCTTAATTTCACCGTCGGCGGGAGTATTCGTCCGCAGTTCCAGAATATGGCCGGTGACGATGGTAAGAATGGCTACAAACGTAATGGCTTCGACGGTGGAACGCGTTTCCGCTTCGCTGCTGACTACTATCTGTTTGATGACATCAGTTGGGTGAGCTATTACGAGCTGGGCGTTAACTTCCCGGCGATGTTCAACTGGGACAATCACTATGCTAACGGCGCCAACGATACTACGCGTCGTATGCTGTACACCGGTCTGAAGAGCGCGACCTGGGGTACGCTGACCTTCGGTCAACAGAACAGCATTTACTATGATGTGGTGGGTGCGAAAACGGATATCTGGGACTACGACATGATCGGCCAGGCGCCAGGTAACGGTATCAATGGCGACTACGACGGTTCCTATCGTACACGTAAGTCACTGAAGTATAAAAATACGGTAGGCGATGTTGATCTTTACGCATCTTATCTGTTCAGCGATGACTACAACCCGAACAACGGTTTGCGCTACAAACGTAAAGGCGGCGGCTCCCTGGGTGTGGATTATCACATCACTGATGACCTGACCTGGGGTACGGCGTGGAACTACACCCGCGCGGAAATGCGTGGCAACACCAGCAAAACCTACGATCAAAACATCGTCGGTACTGCGCTGAGCTGGAAACCGGACAACTGGACTTTCTCGCTGGGCGGCGGTTGGTATCAAAACTTCATGACCACCAAAAAAGTCTCTGTTAATGATTATTTTGCCGGTGACGCCTGGGGTCTGGAATACTTTGCGGGATACACCTTCCCGGTTGGCCAGTATGCGCTGAAATCCGTGCAGCCATACTTTATGGGCGATCGTATTGAATACGTGAATGGCCGTAACTACCTGCGTACCGACAACGGTGTGGGTATCAGCTTCCAGCTGGATTACGGTTTCCGTGTGGATTACGAACACGTCTTCACCTCCAGCACTGACAATCTGGGCGACATGAACCTGGTGCGTCTGCGTTACGACTTCTAATCGAACGCCTGCCGCCCGATGCGTTTATCGGGCCTACGAGAGCAGGGGGATCGCGTTATTTGTAGGCCGGATAAGGCACTTGTGCCGACATCCGGCTTTTTCATGCCTTCTCACATTTAAAAACACACTCTGCAACATCATGAAATAATTTCAAGGACAGCAGGTTGTGATCTGTGTCATGTTAACAATCAGCCTGTTAACAGGCCAACAAGAACAACGCCGCAAGAACGGCGTGAGACATGACACCACAACGTTAAAATGGAGAGATTATGGGATTGCGTCAGAGTTTACGCGTCGCGACCGGGGCGCTGTTACTGGCCTGTGGATTACAATTTGCTCATGCGAACAGTGATCCGCACACCATCGTATTTGGCGTCGCACCTGGGCCGTACGGCGATATGGTAAAACAAGCCATTGCCCCTACGCTGAAAGAGAAAGGCTATAAGGTAGTAGTGCGCGAATTCAGCGACTACGTGCAGCCTAACATGGCGCTCTCCAATGGCAGCATCGATGCTAACCTGTTCCAGCATTCACTCTACTTTGACAAATTCACCGCCGATAAAGGCCTGAAGCTGAGCAAGCTGATTGTGGTCCCGACGGCCGGGATGGGTTTTTACTCACATAAAATCAAAAGTCTGGATGAGTTGAAAAAAGGGGATGTGATCACGCTTTCCAACGATCCCACCAACCTGGCTCGCGGTCTGCGTTTCCTGCAGTCTATTGGCCTTATCACCATCAAAGATAACATCGATCCAACTAAAGCCTCCGAGCGCGATATTGCCAGCAACCCGAAAGGGCTGGTGTTTAAACCGCTGGAAGCGGCACAGCTGCCGCGTACGCTGGACGGTGTGACCGGTGCGCTGGTCAACGGCAACTTTGCCGTAGCGGCGAAACTGGATCTCGCCAGCGCCATCAAGCAGGAACACCTGGACGAAAATCTGAAAAATATCATCGCGGTACGCAGTGAAGATGCGGATAAACCATTTGCGAAAGATATTGTCGAGGCGGTGAAATCTCCGGCGTATCGTGCGGTGATCGACGATCCGCAAAATATCTACAGCGCCTTCCAGAAACCGGAATGGATGTCGGCAGCCCAATAATCGCTGCGCACAAGGGTTAACAGGGGCAGCGACGACTGCCCTTTTCGCATTTCTGAGGTGGCTATGATTGAGATTGAGAAAGTTTGCGTGGATTTTAGCGCAGGCCGTGGAGCATCAACCCGGGCGGTTGATGACGTTAGCTTGCGCATTGGCGCAGGTGAGATATTTGGCATTGTCGGGACCAGCGGCGCGGGAAAAAGTACGCTGCTGCGCACCCTGAACGCCTTAACGCGTCCGAGCCAGGGAAGCGTTAAGGTGAACGGCGTAGAAATTTCCGCACTGGAAGGCGCGCATCTACGTAAAGCCCGTCAGCGTATCGGGATGATTTTTCAACATTTTAATCTGATGCATACCCGTACCGTGGCGCAAAACGTCGCCTTTAGCCTGAAGGCTGCCGGATGGGAACGCAGTAAAATTGGCCCGCGCGTGAGCGAAATCCTGTCGCTGGTGGGGCTGTCAGACAAGGCGAACCGCTTTCCGGTTCAGCTCAGCGGTGGGCAAAAGCAGCGTGTGGGTATTGCCCGCGCAATTGCCAATCACCCGGATGTGCTGCTGTGTGATGAACCCACTTCCGCGCTGGATCTGGAAACCTCGGCCACGATTCTGACGTTGCTAAAGCAGATCAACCAACAGTTAGGGATCACGATCGTGCTGATCACCCATGAGATGAACGTGATCAAATCCATTTGCGATCGCGTGGCGGTGATGTCCGGTGGCAAGGTAGTGGAGTCTGGCGAGGTGTTTGATGTTTTTGCTCACCCGCAGCACGCTTTCACTCAGCAACTGGTGTCGCATACCCTCAATCTGACGTTACCCGACCGTCTGCGCCAGCATCTGCCTGGCCAGTTGCTAAAAATTCTGTTCATCGGTGATTCGGCAGAACAGCCGGTGTTGTCAGAAGTGGCGGTTAAATTTGGCGTGGCGGTGAACATTCTGCACGGCAAAATTGAATATATCGGCGAACGTGCGCTGGGGATTCTGGTGGTGCAACTGACCGCGCCGCATAACCCTTCTGCGGTGGATGTCGCCGTGGAACATATTCGTCAACGTACTGCACAGGTGGAGGTGATTCGTGGATGATTTATTGCCTGATTTGACGCTGGCGTTTAATGAAACCTTCCAGATGCTGAGCATCTCTACGCTGTTGGCAATTATTGGCGGTCTGCCGCTCGGTTTTCTTATTTTCGTTACCGACCGGCATTTATTCTGGCAAAACCGTTTTGTGTATCTGCTCAGCTCCGTGCTGGTGAATATTATCCGCTCGGTGCCGTTTGTGATCCTGCTGGTTCTGTTGTTGCCGCTAACCCAGTTTTTGCTCGGCAATACCATTGGACCCATCGCGGCGTCGGTTCCGCTGTCGGTAGCAGCAATTGCTTTCTATGCCCGTCTGGTTGATAGCGCGCTACGTGAAGTCGATAAAGGCATTATCGAGGCGGCGGAAGCGTTTGGCGCCAGCCCGATGCGCATCATCTGCACCGTTCTGTTACCGGAGGCGAGCGCGGGTCTGCTGCGTGGGCTGACGATAACGCTGGTGAGTCTGATCGGTTACTCCGCAATGGCCGGTATCGTTGGCGGCGGTGGAGTCGGCGACCTGGCGATTCGCTTTGGTTATTACCGCTACGAAACCCAGGTCATGATCGTCACCGTGGTGGCGCTGATTATTCTGGTGCAGGTCGTTCAGGTGCTGGGCGACTGGTTGGCGAAACGCGCAGACAAGCGCGACAGACATTGATTACTGTACGCTAAGCCAGTCAGCCACCTCCGGCCATGAGCCGCGAAAGACGATTTTCGCGGCTTTCTTTTCCAGCTGATAGCGATACATCGGGTCGTAATACTCGTTGAGCAACGGTACCAGCCAGCTCATATGCGCGTCGGTGCTGCCCGTTGCCTGCTGTTCGCGCAGAGCCACGTCGAGCAGGGTGGTCAGCTCGGCAAAACGTTGCAAACCCAGACGACGGCGGATAGCAAACAGACCGTGGTGCAGATACTCGCTGTACTCCTGCCAGCCCTGACTCTCGCCATAAGCGTGAGTGAAATCGTGGTGCATACGCACAAAATACTCTTCGCGCAGCCGCTCCAGCCGTAGCTCAAAAGGATCGTCCACCACCGCAATAGCGGCCTGGCTCATGCGTTCGCGCAAACATTCGGGCAGATGATTAGCGCCGATCATGCGGCCTTCGTCCTCAAGTACCCACAGACGCAGATCCTGACGGCTGTCGGTTTTCAGCATTTCGACCGCCAGCAGGTTTTCAAAGCTTGCCTGGCTCAGCTGCGGTTCGACGGTGCGACCAAATGAGGAACCGCGATGGTGCGCCAGACCTTCGAGATCCACACCGTTTGGCTGCTGTTGCACCAGCTGCGTTTTACCGTTCCCGGTACAGCCGCCAATTAAGACGATCGGTTTTTGCACCAACTCTTCAGTCAGTTGAATCACCGCCTGACGCAATGCTTTATAACCGCCTTGTATTAGCGGGTAGTCAGTACCGGACTCGTGCAACCATTGCTGCACAATGTGCGAACGCTGGCCGCCGCGCGCGCAGCATAAGTAGCCCGCAGGATTTTGACGACAGGCATTAAGCCAGGCCTTCATGCGTTGCTGGCGAGTCTCGCCACAGACCAGTTGATGGCCGAGCGCGAGGGCGGCCTCAGGCCCCTGACGTTTATAACAGGTACCCACGGCAGCACGTTCGTCATCGTTCATTAAGGGAAGGTTTATTGCGCCCGGCATGGCGCCCTGCTGAAATTCGACGGGGGCGCGTACATCGATTAAAGGCGTACCGGCGAGCAGAATTGCGCGATAGTCCTGTACTGTTTGTGTGTCTTGCATAGTAAAAAACGAAACCTCAAATCATCCTGCGTACCATTTTACGCGTCAAATGAGAGGATGACTTGATTTTCAATCGCGTGAGTTGTTGAAAATTGCTAAAAACCCGGCAATTTCAGGCTTTCGCTGGGTAAACAGCGTCACGATATCTTCAACGGCCTTACCCGCGCCGAACTTATGCCAGGCAAGGCTTAAGGGAGAAGGAGGACGCATAGTGGGGATGATATTGCTGACCAGATGCCCGCTATCCAGTAAAGGTTGGCATATCGGTTGCGGAACGAATCCAATGCCCACTCCTGCAAGATGCGCTGCGAGCTTGGTTTCCATGTCCGGGACGATGATCTCTTTTTGACCGGGAAGGCGCCACGCGACACGTTTGCTCAGCGTCCGCGCGCTGTCCTCAATGTTAATCGCCGGAAAACGGCGCAGTTGGGCTTCTGTTAATGGACCGCTCGCGTCTGCCAGCGGATGATCTGCTGACATAACAAATCGCCACTGAACAGAACCCAAAGGATCGAGGGTAAAGGTGTTGGCCATCGGTTCCGTGCCGGTAACGCCGATAGCCAACGAGAATCCTTCATACAAGAGTGAATCCCACACGCCCATATAAATTTGCCGGGAAAAGTGAAACTGAGTAAAGGGATAGCGCGCGTTAAGCCAGGATAACAGACGAGCGACGGCTTCAGGGCTGTACAGTAGGTTGTTAACCACAATATTCACCTGGCGCTCTACGCCGTCGTTCACTTGCTGCAATTCGCTGGGCATGCTGTCCAGCCAGGCGAGCCAGTCTTTTGCCTGTGAAAGAAGGTGAGACCCTGCGGCGGTTAACGTCACGCTTCGGGTTGTACGAAAAAACAGCGCGACACCGGTGTTTTCTTCCAGAAGCTTAATACGATAGCTGATCGTGGCCGTGGTTTTACACAAGCGCTCCGCCGCCCTGGAGAAACTCCCCGTTTCGGCGACGCCGATAAAGGTACGCAGTGTTTCCGGGTCAAACATCGTCAGCTACTCCCTTAATGATCTTCTACAAGCATGATTTCTTGTTCTCTGATTTATAAGTATTTTTGCATAATGGCCTTGTTCAAATTGTGGTCTAAATCTAGTTTTGGAAAATTTTTCCAATTTTTGTGTTGATGTTAAATCACGAAGGTTTTAGATTGCATGGTATTGAAGCCGCTATGTGTTCTGGTCGCGGTTCAACGGAATTCAGTTACAAGGAAATAATGATGAAACTTGAGGTCTTACCGTTAAATCAGCACACGTTCAGCGCCTATGGTGATGTCATTGAGACGCATAAACGTGATTTTTTTCATATCAATGATGGGCTTGTTGAGCGTTATCACGATCTGGCCAATGTGGAGATCCTTAATCAGGATCGCACCCTCATCAGTATCAATCGCGCGCAACCGGCAGCAATGCCAATTGTTGTGCATGAGCTGGAGCGCCACCCGTTAGGCACCCAGGCATTTATGCCAATGAATGGCGAAGCGTTTGTGGTGATTGTCGCACTCGGTGAGGACAAACCTGACCTTTCCACCTTAAAAGCCTTTATCACCAATGGCCAACAAGGCGTGAATTATCATCGAAATGTCTGGCATCACCCGCTGTTTGCCTGGCAAACCGTCACCGATTTTCTGACGGTCGATCGCGGTGGCAGCGATAATTGTGATGTTGAAAGTATCCCGACGCATGAGCTCTGTTTTGCGTGACGCTTTCGGCCTTCTTGCTTAATATGCGCATATTGTTCATTGTTTATGCTCATATTTTGGGCCGGAGTAAACGTAGTGGAGACGGAAGTAAGACGGCGCGGCAGGCCTGGACAGGCGGAGCCGGTTGCGCAGAAAGGCGCTCAGGCGCTTGAGAGAGGCATTGCGATTTTGCAGTACCTCGAAAGAAGTGGAGGCAGTTCGTCAGTGAGCGATATTTCCGCCAGTCTGGATTTGCCGCTCTCTACGACCTTTCGCTTGTTGAAGGTTTTACAGGGTGCTGATTTTGTCTATCAGGACAGCCAGTTAGGCTGGTGGCACATCGGTTTAGGCGTATTTAACGTGGGCTCCGCGTATATTCATAATCGCGACGTCCTGTCGGTAGCCGGACCGTTTATGCACCGATTAATGCTGCTGTCAGGCGAAACGGTTAATGTCGCGATTCGCAATGGCACCGAAGCGGTGTTGATTGGTCAGAAGGAGTGCAAATCGATGGTCAGAATGTGCGCACCTTTAGGCAGTCGTATGCCGTTACATGCTTCCGGTGCGGGAAAAGCGCTGCTTTATCCATTGATGGAAGAAGAGTTAATGGACATCGTCGTGAAAACGGGGTTACAGCAGTTTACGCCGAACACGTTGGTGGATTTTCCTACTCTGCTGCGCAATCTGGAACTGGCGCGTGACAATGGTTATATCGTCGATCACGAAGAGCATGTTATTGGTTTGAATTGCATCGCATCAGCTATCTATGACGATGCAGGCAGTGTCGTTGCTGCCATCTCTATTTCGGGGCCCGCATCCAGACTGACAGAAGATCGTTTTATCAGTCAGGGGGAGCTGGTACGGGATACTGCACGAGATATCAGTACGGCGCTGGGTTTAAAAGCCCCCGTAGCTTAAGTCGCAACCCGCTCAGAGGAGCGGGACTTTTTTGGATTTTTTCAAAGTTGGAAAATTTTTCCAATAAATAGAGGTAGAAAGAAAATGGCAAAAATGAGAGCCGTTGACGCGGCAATGTATGTGCTGGAAAAAGAAGGCATCACCACCGCATTTGGGGTTCCGGGGGCGGCAATTAACCCGTTCTATTCCGCAATGCGTAAGCACGGAGACATCCGTCACATTCTGGCTCGTCACGTTGAAGGCGCTTCCCATATGGCGGAAGGCTATACGCGTGCGACGGCAGGAAACATTGGCGTCTGCCTTGGCACCTCTGGCCCGGCAGGCACTGACATGATCACTGCGCTGTATTCCGCTTCTGCCGATTCTATTCCTATTTTATGCATCACCGGCCAGGCGCCTCGCGCTCGCCTGCATAAGGAAGATTTTCAGGCTGTTGATATTGAATCTATTGCCAAACCGGTCAGTAAAATGGCGGTAACGGTGCGTGAAGCCGCGCTGCTTCCCCGGGTTTTGCAGCAGGCATTTCATGTCATGCGCTCTGGTCGTCCTGGTCCGGTATTGATCGATTTGCCTTTTGATATTCAGGTTGAAGAAATCGAATTCGATCCAGACATGTATGAACCGCTGCCAGTCTACAAGCCTGCGGCCAGCCGTAAACAGATTGAGAAAGCGCTTGAAATGCTGATTCAGGCTGAGCGCCCGGTCATCGTGGCTGGAGGCGGGGTGATTAATGCTGATGCCAGCGAACTGCTGCAACACTTTGCTGAATTAACCCACGTACCGGTAATTCCTACGCTGATGGGCTGGGGATGCATCCCGGACGATCATGAGTTAATGGCAGGAATGGTGGGTTTGCAAACGGCGCATCGTTACGGCAACGCCACGCTGTTGGCCTCCGATATGGTGTTCGGTATTGGTAACCGTTTTGCTAACCGACACACCGGTTCCGTCGCGAAATATACCGAAGGTCGCAAGATCATTCACATCGATATTGAGCCGACGCAAATTGGCCGCGTCCTGTGTCCGGATTTAGGTATCGTTTCGGATGCCAAAGCCGCGTTGACTTTGTTGATTGACGTTGCTCAGGAGATGCAGAAAGCTGGACGTTTACCTTGCCGGAATACCTGGGTTGATGAATGCCAGCAGCGTAAGCGGACGCTCCTGCGTAAAACACACTTCGACAATGTCCCGGTTAAACCGCAGCGTGTGTATGAAGAGATGAATAAAGCCTTTGGCCGTGATGTCTGCTACGTCACGACTATTGGCTTATCGCAAATTGCCGCCGCGCAAATGCTGCACGTATTTAAAGATCGTCATTGGATCAACTGCGGTCAGGCAGGCCCTCTGGGCTGGACGCTGCCGGCGGCATTAGGGGTTTGTGTGGCCGATCCGGCGCGTAATGTTGTTGGGATTTCCGGTGATTTTGACTTCCAGTTCCTGATCGAAGAGCTGGCGGTGGGTGCACAGTTCAACATTCCTTACATCCATGTACTGGTCAACAACGCCTATCTCGGCCTGATTCGCCAGTCGCAACGCGCTTTTGATATGGATTACTGCGTCCAACTGGCGTTCGAAAACATTAACTCCAGCGAAGTAAACGGCTATGGCGTCGATCACGTCAAAGTGGCAGAAGGACTCGGCTGTAAAGCCATCCGCGTATTTAAACCTGAAGATCTTGCTCCAGCCTTTGAACAAGCCAAAGTACTGATGGCGCAGTACCGCGTTCCGGTTGTGGTCGAAGTGATCCTTGAGCGCGTGACCAACATCTCTATGGGCAGCGAGCTGGATAATGTCACCGAGTTTGAAGAGATTGCAGACGGTGCGATGGATGCGCCAACCGAAACCTGTTTTATGAAATACGAATAGAAGGGGTGACAGATGTTACGTTTCTCAGCCAATCTTTCCATGCTGTTTCTGGAATACAGTTTTCTTGAACGCTTCGATAAAGCGGCACAATCGGGGTTTCGTGGCGTAGAGTTTATGTTTCCCTACGATTACGACATTGATGTATTAAAGGAAAAACTGCAGACCAATAAGCTGGAGCATACGCTGCACAATCTCCCGGCAGGAGACTGGGCAGCGGGTGAGCGGGGTATCGCCTGTATTCCGGGTCGCGAAGAAGAATTTCGCGATGGTGTCGCGGCAGCTGTTCGCTATGCTAAAGGGCTCGGTAATAAGAAGATCAATTGTCTGGTGGGTAAAACACCCGCGGGTTTTTCTGCCGAACAGATCCAGCTGACGCTGGTGGAAAACCTGCGCTATGCGGCAAATATGTTAGCGAAAGAAGATATTTTATTGCTGATTGAGCCGATCAACCATTTTGATATTCCTGGATTCCATCTCACCGGAACTCAGCAGGCGCTGGCTTTAATAGATTGCGTCGGTAGCAATAATATCAAGATACAGTACGACATTTACCATATGCAGCGTATGGAAGGGGAATTAACCCAGACCATGACCACATGGGCAAATAAAATAGGTCATTTGCAAATTGCCGATAACCCTCGTCGCGGAGAGCCGGGAACCGGTGAGATTAATTATGACTTTATTTTTAAGTTTATCGATAAATCAGGTTATGACGGATGGGTTGGTTGTGAATATAAACCACTAACCACCACCGAAGCGGGATTATCGTGGATTAATCAATATCGATAATTTGTAAGGAATTTCAGGCATCGCCATTTTTTCCACTTTGCTGGAAGGGGATCGTGTTGCCTGAATTCGGGAAAACCGACAGAGATATATGAGGTTAAAAATGAAACTGGGATTTATTGGCCTGGGTATTATGGGTTCGCCAATGGCTGTCAATCTGGCTCGCGCCGGACATCAATTGCATGTCACGACCATTGGTCCGGTTGCGGACGAATTGCTGTCATTGGGGGCAGTTAATGTTGAAACTGCGCGTCAGGTAACTGATTTCGCAGACATCATCTTCATAATGGTTCCCGACACGCCGCAGGTAGAAGAGGTACTTTTTGGCGAACAGGGTTGTGCCAAAACCGTATTGCAGGGAAAAACCATTGTCGATATGAGTTCTATCTCTCCTATCGAAACTAAACGTTTTGCGAAACAGGTTAATGAATTGGGCGGGGATTATCTCGATGCGCCCGTCTCTGGCGGGGAAATTGGCGCTCGCGAAGGTACTTTGTCCATTATGGTTGGCGGTGAGCCAGATGTATTTGCACGGGTCAAACCGCTATTTGATATTTTGGGTAAAAATATCACGCTGGTTGGCGGTAATGGTGATGGTCAAACCTGTAAGGTGGCAAACCAAATTATCGTTGCCTTAAATATTGAAGCGGTTTCAGAGGCGTTAGTCTTTGCTTCGAAAGCTGGCGCGGATCCTGTTCGTGTACGTCAGGCATTAATGGGCGGATTTGCCTCTTCCCGTATTCTGGAGGTTCATGGCGAGAGGATGATCAAGCGCACATTTGAGCCTGGTTTCAAAATTGCATTGCATCAAAAAGATCTCAATCTTGCATTACAAAGCGCCAAGGCACTGTCATTGAATTTGCCTAATACGGCAACCTGTCAGGAATTATTTAACACCTGTGCCGCGAATGGGGGAAGCCAGTTGGATCACTCGGCTATGGTTCAGGCGTTGGAATTAATGGCAAATCATAAATTGTCATGATCATTGGTATCGCTGCAATTACTGCAGCGATACATTTTAATCAGACACACTTTGGAAAGGTGCATGTCATGAGTGAAAAGAAAACATCCGGTATTGAATACTGGAAGAAGATTGTCGTCGTAATGAGTCTGGGCTGGGTGGCAATATGGATATATCGAACCGTGCTCACACCTATTTATCCTGAGATTCAGGCATCGCTGGGCAATGTCAGCAATGCTGAAATTGGCGCCATCGCCAGTTTCTATTTTTTCGCCTATTGCAGCATGCAAATTCCCTGTGGAATTCTGGTTGATAAATTTGGCCAGAAAATTATGCTGATGTGTGGGTTTACGCTGTTTATTATTGGTACGCTGAGTATTGCAAAAGCCACTGGGCTGGTGATGATTTATGCGGGTTCGCTAATGGCGGGCGCGGGCTGCGCCTCGTTCTTTAGTTCTGCGTATTCACTCTCTTCGGCAAATGTCCCACAGGCTCGTCGGGCACTGGCTAACGCCATTATTAATAGCGGCTCAGCAATTGGGATGGGAATCGGGTTAATCGGTTCCAGCGTGCTGGTAAAAAGCATGAGCATGGCCTGGCAAAATGTGTTGTTCCTGGTTGCTGCTATTCTGGTGGTGATGCTGTGCGTATTCACTCTGGTTATCCGTGGTAAGGTAAAAAATGAAGTACCTGCTGCAGACCAGAAAATTCAAACGGTAACGGCGTCAGAAGAAAAGAGTCCGCCGCTGTTTTCAGGTCTGTTATGTAGCGTGTACTTCCTCTACTTCTGTACCTGCTATGGCTATTACCTGATCGTGACCTGGCTTCCGTCTTATCTGCAGACCGAAAGAGGATTTGATGGCGGCGCAATTGGGGTGGCCTCGGCGCTAGTCGCCGTGGTGGGTGTCCCGGGCGCATTGTTCTTTAGTAATCTGTCCGATAAGTTTCGCAACAGCAAAGTCAAAGTCATTCTTGGTCTGGAAATTATGGCCGCCGCAATGCTGGTATTTACGGTGCTATCGCCGAATACCACTATGCTGATGGTCAGCCTGACTCTGTACGGTTTACTGGGCAAAATGGCGGTGGATCCGATTCTGATCTCCTTTGTTTCTGAGCAAGCGTCGTCAAAAACGTTGGGCAGAGCATTTAGCCTGTTTAACTTCTTTGGCATGAGCTCAGCGGTTATTGCGCCAACATTAACCGGATTTATTTCTGATTTGACTGGTTCTAAAGAAATAAGCTTTGTGATCTCCGCTTGTCTGGTTGTTACCGGAACGCTTATTTTTGCGGCCGTTACGTTATATAAAAAGAAAGCAACGACAGTCATTGCTTCAGCATAAAAACATAATTAAAACTATTTAACTTATTTCTTTATTGTTTTTGTTCCGCATAGCTAAACCCATTACAACGTTATCCGATACGTGACAAGAGGGATTTATGGAACATCAAAGAGATCTATACCAACAACGTGGTTATAGTGACGATTTATTACCAAAAACGGCCGAGCAACGAAACTGGAAAACATTCAACTATTTTACATTATGGATGGGTTCTGTGCATAACGTACCTAATTACGTTATGGTTGGCGGATTCTTTATTCTTGGGCTTTCTACATTCAGCATTATGCTGGCTATTATTATTAGTGCATTGTTTATTGCGTTAGTTATGGTAATGAACGGTGCAGCCGGAAGTAAATACGGCGTACCTTTTGCCATGATTTTGCGGGGCTCGTATGGTGTCCGTGGAGCGCTATTCCCAGGATTATTAAGAGGGGGGATTGCCGCAATCATGTGGTTCGGTCTACAGTGTTACGCCGGATCGCTGGCCTTTCTTATTTTGATTGGCAAGATATGGCCAGGGTTTTTAACGTTGGGCGGTGACTTTACCTTATTGGGGCTTTCTCTGCCGGGGCTGATTACATTTCTTATTTTTTGGCTCATTAACGTCGGTATTGGTTTTGGTGGTGGTAAGGTATTAAACAAATTTACCGCAATCCTCAACCCCTGTATTTATATTGTATTCGGCGGGATGGCTATCTGGGCGATATCACTGGTAGGAATTGGACCGATTCTGGACTACATTCCCGGTGGTGTGCAAAAGGCGGGCAACAGCGGATTCCTGTTCCTGGTAGTGATTAATGCAGTCGTTGCAGTATGGGCCGCTCCGGCGGTAAGCGCATCCGACTTCACGCAAAATGCCCACTCATTTCGTGAACAAGCGTTGGGTCAGACGCTGGGGCTAATTGTCGCATACGTGCTATTTGCCATTGCCAGCGTGTGTATTATCGCCGGAGCCAGCATTCATTACGGCATGGATACGTGGAATGTTCTGGATATCGTCCAGCGTTGGGACAGCTTATTTGCTTCGTTTTTTGCGGTACTGGTTATTTTGATGACGACAATCTCTACGAATGCCACTGGTAATATTATTCCGGCTGGTTATCAGATTGCCGCTATTGCACCTACTAAATTAACGTATAAAAATGGTGTATTGATTGCCAGTATTATTAGTTTGCTGATTTGTCCGTGGAAGTTAATGGAAAATCAGAGCAGTATTTATCTGTTTCTGGATATTATTGGTGGAATGCTTGGTCCAGTTATTGGCGTTATGTTAGCGCATTATTTTGTCGTGATGCGCGGTAAGATTAATCTTGATGAATTATATACCGCCAGCGGTGATTACCAATATTATAAAAACGGATTTAATCTGACCGCTTTCTCCGTAACGTTAGTGGCAGTCATTCTTTCACTGGGGGGTAAATTTATTCCTCTCCTCGAACCGTTATCGCGAGTGTCGTGGTTTGTTGGCGTTATTGTCGCATTTATCGCCTATGCCTTGCTGAAGAAAAGAACGGTTGCTGAATCAGCCGGAGCGCAAAAAGCCACAGGGCAGATGTGATGAAATCAGTAAGCGCTTATTTAAGCGTGAGTTATTTATAAAAATTATCTGTATCCATACAAGGAGTTCGTTATGTCTTTTGATTTAATTATTAAGAACGGTACTGTTATTTTAGAAAATGAAGCTCGTATTGTTGATATTGCCGTCCACGCTGGAAAAATCGCCGCCATTGGCGAGAATCTGGGGGAGGCGAAGCAGGTTATGGATGCGACGGGTCTGGTAGTTTCACCTGGTATGGTTGATGCGCATACCCATATCTCTGAGCCAGGTCGTACCCATTGGGAAGGGTATGAGACAGGGACGCGTGCCGCGGCAAAAGGCGGTATCACCACGATGATCGAAATGCCCCTCAACCAGCTGCCAGCAACGGTGGATCGTGAAACCATCGAACTGAAATTTGATGCGGCCAAAGGCAAGTTGACCATTGATGCCGCGCAGCTTGGGGGGCTGGTTTCTTACAACCTCGATCGTTTGCACGAACTGGATGACGTCGGTGTCGTTGGCTTTAAATGCTTTGTTGCCACCTGCGGTGACCGCGGTATCGATAATGATTTCCGCGATGTGAACGACTGGCAGTTCTACAAAGGCGCGCAGAAGCTGGCGGAAATGAATCAGACGGTACTGGTGCATTGCGAAAACGCGCTCATCTGTGACGAGCTTGGTGAGGAAGCTAAACGCGAAGGTCGCGTCACGGCGCATGACTATGTGGCCTCACGCCCGGTGTTTACCGAAGTGGAAGCGATTCGTCGCGTACTGTATCTGGCGAAAGTTGCTGGTTGTCGCCTGCATGTCTGCCATATCAGCAGTCCGGAAGGCGTGGAAGAAGTAACCCGCGCCCGTCAGGAAGGTCAAGATGTGACCTGCGAATCTTGCCCGCATTATTTCGTGCTGGATACCGATCAGTTTGAAGAGATTGGCACCTTGGCGAAATGTTCTCCACCGATCCGCGATCTGCAAAATCAGCAAGGTATGTGGGAAAAGCTGTTTAACGGTGAAATTGACTGCCTGGTTTCCGACCACTCTCCGTGCCCGCCGGAAATGAAAGCCGGCAATATCATGCAGGCGTGGGGCGGTATCGCCGGACTGCAGAACTGCATGGACGTTATGTTTGATGAAGCCGTGCAAAAACGCGGTATGTCGTTGCCGCTGTTCGCGAAATTGATGGCAACCAATGCCGCCGATATTTTTGGTCTGAAGCAGAAGGGACGTATCGCCCCGGGTAAAGACGCCGATTTCGTCTTTATTCAACCTGACAGCAAATACGTTCTGAAGAACGAAGACCTGGAATATCGCCATAAAGTCAGCCCGTATGTAGGCCGTACAATTGGCGCGCGCATTACGAAAACCATTCTGCGTGGTGATGTTATTTATGACATTGAGCAGGGTTTCCCGGTATCGCCTAAAGGTCAATTTATCCTTAAACATCAACAATAATGTGATGTGAATTAATGCCCGTCATGTTGGCGGGCATTCTCTATTTTAAGGTATGAATATGCTTCCTGTTATTAACCGCGAAAGTTTGTTGTCCGGCTTTCAGTGGTTTTTCTTTATTTTTTGTAACACGGTCGTGGTCCCGCCAACGCTGGTTTCTGCCTTTCATCTTCCTGTCAGCAATCTGCTAATGCTCACGCAGTACGCTTTTTTAACAACGTCGCTGGCCTGTCTGGCGCAGGTAATTTGTGGCCACCGCCGCGCCATTATGGAAGGTCCCACCGGTTTATGGTGGGGAACCATTCTGACGATTACCCTGGCTGAGGCATCACGTGGGACACCGCTCAATGATATTGCTACCAGCCTGTCCGTTGGCATTGTGATTTCCGCTGTACTGACGATGATTATCGGCTTTAGCGGTTTAGGGCATCGATTAGCCCGGTTTTTTACCCCAACGGTGATGGTTTTTTTTATGCTGCTGCTCGGTGCGCAGCTGACCACCATCTTTTTTAAGGGCATGTTGGGATTGCCCTTTGGTATTGCGGATACCAGCGTCAAAATTCAACTGGCTCCCTTTAGTCTGGCCGTTGCCGTGATGTGCTTCATCCTTGCGATGATCATCTTTTTACCACAGCGGATCTCGCGCTATGCCCTGTTGGTGGGGGCGATAGTGGGATGGGGGCTTTGGCGATTGTGTTTTCCATCAATGACCTTGCCGGCTGGTGATTCAAGTTGGCAATGGTTTCCACTAGGTAGCCACGGCAAACTGTTACCGGGCATTATTTTGACGGCCGTGATCACTGGTCTGGTGAATGTCAGTAATACCTATGGGGCAGTGCGCGGCACGGACGTCTTTTATGCGCAGCAAGGCTCCAGCAGTTCGCGTTATCGCCGCAGTTTTATTATTTCCGGTTTTATGACGTTGGTGACAGTCCCTTTTGCCGTTATTCCATTTTCACCTTTTGTCTCTTCTATTGGCTTGTTAACACAGACCGGCGACAGCTCGCGAAAATCATTTATTTGCGGCAGTGTATTATGTTTATTCGTGGCGATAGTGACGCCGCTAACCCGCTTATTTTGCGCTATTCCGCTGGCGATCAGCAGTGCCGTGATGCTGGTTTCTTATCTTCCGCTACTCTATTCCGGCCTGGTTTTTAGCCAACAAATCACATTTACCGCACGCAATATTTATCGACTGGCGCTCCCGCTATTTGTCGGCATTTTTTTGATGGGGTTGCCTCCAGTTTATTTACAAGATCTTCCGCTGACGATTCGGCCATTACTGAGCAATGGCTTGTTGGTGGGAATTTTACTGGCGGTGCTTATGGAAAATCTCATTCCATGGGAACGCATTAAATAACATGATGAAAAAGGATTGATGATGAAAATTGTAATTGCGCCAGATTCATTTAAAGAGAGCTTAAGCGCAGACCAATGCTGCAAGGCAATTAAAGCTGGATTTTCAGCCATATTCCCGGATGCAGAATATATTTGTTTGCCGGTTGCTGATGGCGGAGAGGGAACTGTAGATGCAATGGTGGCGGCGACAGGCGGAAAAGTTATCTCTGTGGAAGTCTGCGGGCCGATGGGGGAACAGGTTATGGGATTTTATGGCCTGACCGGGGATGGTAAGACCGCAATTATTGAAATGGCGGCGGCGAGTGGGCTGATGCTGGTCGAACCGCAGGCGCGCAATCCACTGCTGGCCTCAAGTTACGGCACTGGTGAACTGATTCGCCATGCGCTGGATACCGGTATTCGTCATATTATTCTTGGTATTGGCGGGAGTGCGACGGTTGATGGCGGTATGGGGATGGCCCAGGCGCTTGGCGTTCGTTTTCTGGATGCGCAAGGTGCGCCATTAAGCGCTGGGGGCGGGAGTTTGTCTCGCCTTGCGCGCATCGACCTGCAACACTGCGATCCGCGGCTGAAAGCGTGTCGCATTGACGTCGCCTGTGACGTTGATAATCCGCTGGTTGGCCCGCGCGGCGCGGCAAGAGTATTCGGCCCGCAGAAAGGGGCGACGGCGGAAATGGTTGAGAGGCTGGAAGAAGGGTTGCTCAACTATGCCCATGTGCTGCAAACGCTGACCGGCGAGGATGTTGCTCAGGTGGCGGGCGGCGGAGCGGCTGGAGGAATGGGGATTGCTGCGTTTATCTTCCTGCAGGCCAGCATGAAACCCGGGATCGAGATTGTGCTGCAGGCTGTACAGCTGGAGCAGGCAATCCAGGACGCGGCGCTGGTTATTACCGGCGAAGGGCGTATTGATTCGCAAACGGTCGGTGGCAAAGCGCCAATCGGTGTCGCGTCGGTAGCCATGCGGCATCATGTTCCCGTGATCGGCATCGCCGGGGTGTTGGGCGAAGGCGTAGAGGTGGTTCACGATCATGGTATCGATGCGGTGTTCAGTATTCTGCCGCGACTCGCGCCGTTAGCAGAAGTGCTGACAAACGGCGAAACCAATCTCTATCACTGTGCGCGTAATATCGCTTGTGCGATGAAATTGGGTCAGGTGGTGGCTCAGCGTTAAGCATAAAAAAAGCCACGGTATACACCGTGGCAAAACCCAACATAGCTAAATAAAAAAGTATCAGGAGGGCTATACGCTGTTAGATCTCAACATCCCGGTTGCAATCTTTGGAATAGATGTAGCTGAATGCTTCGCCACGACCCACGCCGTATCCGGCCTGCAGGGAATAAGCTCCCATAAAGATGTAGTCGCCTTTTTTCACCGGGATCCACTGATTGTCGAGGTTATAAACGCCCTGGCCTGAAAGAATATACGCCCCGTGTTCCTGGACGTGCGTTTCGATATAACCGTGGCTAGCGCCCGGCTCGAACGACAGAATGTGCATATTCATATCGAAGCCCAATTCTTTAGGCAGGAAATCCAGCAGGATCACGTCATCCATGCCTTCATAATGAATACGTTCTAACTGGTTGGTGTTACCGGAAACCAGCCACGGCGAATGACCTGCTACTGGCGTATAACGACGTTTGTATAAAAACAGCTGGCTGTCTTCAGCCTGGGCATTACTAAAGGTGAGCAGCTCGCCGGGCGGGCAATAAAGGTATCCACCCTGAGTTAAAGCGAATGTTTTACCCTCTGCTTTTGCTTCAATTTTGCCGGAGATAACATAGACGAACGTTTCAACGCCTTCGCCGCCGAAACCGCTCTGGTTACCACCGCTTTGGTGAACCGTCACCAGATAATCAACAAACGACGCGCCTAGTTTCGGCGTTGAGAGGATGGTGACGTCACAGTTTTCAAAACCCGGAATGATGTTTTTAACCAGTCCGTCCGGGGTTAGCAGGGCGAAGTTACCGTGTTTTACAATTGCGCGATTAGCCAGTAAATCATCGCGATAACCCGTAACGTTATTCAGATATCCCATGGGTGACTCCTTATTTCTGCCAGGCAAGTTGATGAAGCATTAATGCCAGAGTTTTGACCCCTTCGGCAAGGTCGTTAATGTTTGTGCGTTCAGCGGGGTTGTGGCTGATACCGTTAATGCTGGGAATGAAAATCATGCAGGTCGGTACGCGAGGCGCGAAAATTTGCGCATCATGGCCCGCGCCGCTGTGCATCACACGGTAGTTCAGCTGTTCTTTTTCACACAGTTCGGTAAGGGTGGAGACCAGTTTACTGTCCATCGGGACCGGCGTTTCATCCATCCACAAATCGATATCAATACCGATATCCATTTCATCGCAGATGGCGCGCATGTCGTTTTCCAGTTGCTGAGTAAAATCACGTAATACATCGGCATCGGTATGACGGCAATCGATCGTGAAGGTCGTTTTTCCTGGCACCACGTTGACGGTGTTCGGCTGCGGCTCGACCTTACCAAAGGTCAGTACCAGAGGATCGCCATGCTTTTTGGCTTTCTCGATAGACTGGCTGCAGATGCGACTGAAAGCGTAAACGGTATCGCGACGGTAGCTCAGCGGCGTTGTACCCGCATGGTTGGATTCGCCGTTCAGCGTTACCGTGTAGCGACGTTGTCCTACAATCGCGCTGACGACGCCTATCGACTGGCCATTGCTTTCAAGCACGCAACCTTGTTCGATGTGTAATTCAACGAAGGCTTTGATGTCACTGCGGGCATGAAGTGGTTCTGAGGGGAGGGTAAAGCCGCAGGCGTTCATTGCGTCAACAAAACGGGTGCCTTTCGCGTCCTGGATGTTACGGACGTCATCGGGATTGGCCAGCCCAAAAATGTTTTTGCTGCCCCAGAAGACATACGGGAAGCGGCTGCCTTCTTCTTCTGCCATCGAGACCACTTCGACCGTTTTCAGCGGTGCGCCGTAGGTGGTCTTAAGCCAGTCAATTGCTAACCACGCCGCCAGCGCGCCAAACTGGCCGTCAAGATTGCCGCCGTTGACGACGGTATCAATATGCGAGCCGCTTAAAATGACTTGTTCCGGGGATTCACTCCCGCGCAGGCGACCGTATAAATTACCTACTTCATCAAAGCGTGTTTCCAGGCCGCTGACATCCATACGCTTTTTAAATTGCTGTTGTGTTTCAAGCCATTCTGGCGAATACAGCAGGCGCGTCATCCCACCGGATGGATCTGCGCCAAAGGAAGAGAGCCAGGGAAGGGTTTCTTCTATTGCGTGACGAAAATGATTAATCATATGAAATTCCTGTTTCAATAATTATTGCGCAAAGGGGTTCTTTGTTTCGTATGACTTGATATAGAGAGCATCGGAAATCAGGTATTGATAAATATCATCAACAATGTCAATGCCATGAACGGCGGCATTACGTTGATTAATATCTTGATCCTGTCCGGGGTAATAAACCTGTTTAAAACCAGGCGCAGGAGTAACGGCATTCAACTCTTGCATGGTTTGACTGAGATGCTGACGAAATAATTGGCTGGAGGAGAAAAACTCGGGGTTAATCACCAAATGCAGTTGGCCTAAATTACGTCCAGCATGGAGATCTTCATACATAGAACTGACCTGACGACCAAACGGTAATCCCAGCAGAATCCCGGATAACACATCGATCATCATCATCAGACCATAGCCTTTCGGCCCGGCAGCGGGAAGCAACGCATTAACCGTAAAAGGATCGGTGGTCGGCGCGCCATTTTTATCGACAGCCCAGGTATCGGGGATTAGTTCATTGCGTGAGCGGGCATCCAGAACTTTGCCCCAGGCCTGCACCGTCGTCGCCATATCGAAGGTCATGATATCGTCGCCAGCCCCTGGCGCTGCGAAGGCTAACGGATTGGTTCCGTAGTAAATTTCTGCGCCGCCGAACGGTACGACCATCGGATCGGACTGGCAGACAGAGAGTCCAATCAGGCCTGCGCGGGCGGCTTGCTGCACAAAGTAAGAAATGGCTCCGCTGTGCCCCATTCGGCTAATGCCGACAACGGCGACGCCATTTTTTTCAGCAATTTCAATTGCATGCTCCATACCCATTTTTGCTGCGACTTGCCCGGCGGCATTATCGGCATGCAAAATCGCTGTGCAGGGACCGGTATCTTCAAAACGAAATGTGGGTTCGCGGTTGGTGCCGCCTTTTGAAATGCGCTCGGCATAGTATTCAACGCGTACAGCGCCATGAGAATGAATGCCTCTGGCATCGGCATAAACCAATACCTCGGCAACCGTTGCGGCGTGCTCACGTTTTAGTCCGGCCTTGCAAAGCTTATTCTCGATAAGCTGGTGGAGTGTTTCCCGACTGATTTTCATCTGTCTTCCTTTTTAACGACGGTGTGAAGCATGACTGCCGTTAACATACCGGGAAAATAAATCTAATATGTGATCCAGACAGGCAAAAAAATATAGTTAGAATTTATTTGATAATCAGCATTGGTTTGCCTTTTCTTTTTAAATAAATAATGTCGTTAGAAAATAACATGTAATCCTTAGGTGGTTATTAAAATTCTTTTGCTAATAAATCGTATGTGATATCAGTCACTCTATTTGCTATGCCAGATATATACCTTGAGTTCCACATTAACACTACTCGTGCAATTGCCATGGGTGCAATTATTAAGGGGTTGTTATGATCCACGCCTTTATTAAAAAAGGGTGTTTTCAGGACTCTGTCAGTTTAATGATTATTTCACGCAAGCTGAGTGAGTCCGAAAATGTAGACGATGTATCGGTGATGATGGGAACGCCAGCGAATAAATCATTGCTGGAAACAACCGGATTCTGGCATGACGATTTTAATCAGGCGACGCCGAATGATATTTGCGTGGCGATTCGTACTGAAGCGGCGGATGAAAGTATTACCCAGACTATTTTGCAGCAACTGGATGAGTCGTTGCAGCAGTTGGCGCAGGCAACCGGGGGGAGCCAAACGCTATTGCAGGTCAGGCGCTGGGAAAGCGCGTGTCAGAAATTGCCTGAAGCGAATATGACGTTAATTTCTGTAGCGGGCGAATACGCGGCTGAACTGGCGAACCAGGCGCTGGATCGCAACCTGAACGTCATGATGTTCTCCGACAACGTCACGCTGGAAGATGAAATCAATCTGAAGCGGCGTGCACAAGATAAAGGCCTGCTGGTGATGGGACCCGATTGCGGAACCGCCATGATCGCTGGTACGCCGCTGGCATTTGCCAACGTGATGCCGGAAGGCAACATTGGCGTCATAGGCGCCTCCGGCACAGGGATCCAGGAGCTGTGTTCACAGATAGCACTGGCCGGGGAAGGCATCACTCACGCCATTGGTCTGGGTGGACGCGACCTGAGCGCTGAGGTGGGAGGAATTAGCGCACTTACCGCGCTGGATATGCTCGGCGCGGATGATAAAAGTCAGGTGTTGGCTTTTGTGTCTAAACCACCTGCGGAAGCCGTTCGCCAGCGGATTGTCACGGCGATGAAAGCCACGGGTAAACCCGTTGTGGCCCTGTTTTTAGGTTACAACAGCGCAGCGACCCGCGATGAGAACGTCTGGTTTGCCTCGACGCTGGATGATGCGGCCCGTCTCGCCTGTTTGCTGGCGCGCGTCACGGCGCGACGTGGCGCGCTTTCTGCCACGGGGGACGGCCTTATTCGGGGGCTCTATACCGGAGGAACGCTGGCTGCCGAAGCGGCGGGTCTGCTGGCCGCAAACCTTAATGTTGCAGCGGATGCACAACATCATCACGGCATGATGTTGGATGCCGCCGGGCATCAGATTATCGACCTCGGGGATGATTTTTACACCGTCGGGCGTCCGCATCCGATGATCGACCCTGCGTTACGCAATCAGCTTATTACGGACCTCGGCTCTCAGCCGCAGGTGCGGGTGTTATTGGTCGACGTCGTGATTGGTTACGGGGCGACGGCAGATCCAGCTGCATCACTGGTTGAGGCCTGGCAAAAGGCATGCGCTGTGCGTGACATCGACCAACCGCTGTTTGCGATCGCCACGGTGACCGGTACAGAACGCGATCCGCAGTGTCGTTCACTGCAAATCGCCACGCTGGAAGATGCCGGTATCGCCGTGGTGAGTTCACTGCCTGAGGCTACCTTGCTTGCCGCCGAACTGATTCGCCCATCTCAACCTTTATCTCATCAATCCTCACCTTCGCTACTGGAAAAAGTGGCGGTCATTAATGCCGGGTTACGCAGTTTTGCACTGGATTTACAGGCGGCAGAAAAGCCTGTGGTGCATTACCAGTGGGCGCCTGTCGCTGGCGGTAACAAAAAACTGGCTCGTTTATTAGAACGTTTGCAATAAGGGGTTCCAATGTTTACATCAGTGGCACAAGCCAATACTGCAGTAATCGAACAAATTCGTCGCGCGCGCCCGCACTGGCTGGATGTGCAACCCGCGTCCTCGTTAATCAGTGAACTTAATGAAGGAAAAACGCTGCTTCATGCGGGACCGCCAATGCGCTGGCAAGAGATGACCGGCCCGATGAAAGGGGCCTGCATTGGTGCGTGCCTGTTTGAAGGGTGGGCCAATGACGAAATGAGCGCGCTGGCATTACTGGAGCAGGGGAAAGTCAATTTTGTACCTTGCCATCACGTTAATGCCGTGGGGCCAATGGGCGGGATCACTTCTGCCAGCATGCCGATGTTGGTGGTGGAAAACATTACTGAAGGGAACCGCGCGTACTGCAATCTCAACGAAGGCATTGGCAAGGTGATGCGCTTCGGTGCGTACGGCGAGGATGTCCAGCAGCGCTTACGCTGGATGCGCGATGTTCTGATGCCGGTCTTAAGCGCCGCATTGGGGACGCTGGAACAGGGTATTGATCTGACCGCCATGATGGCACAGGGCATTACGATGGGCGACGAGTTCCATCAGCGCAACATTGCCTCTTCAGCCCTGCTGATGCGTACGCTGGCACCGCAAATTGCCCGTCTACAACATGATAAGCAGCAGATTGCTGAAGTGATGGATTTCCTCAGCGTAACCGACCAGTTCTTCCTCAACCTTGCGATGGCTTACTGTAAAGCGGCGATGGACGCCGGAGCGATGGTGCGTTCTGGCAGTATTGTGACGGCGATGACCCGTAATGGCGACATGTTCGGAATTAGGGTGAGTGGACTTGGCGATCGCTGGTTTACCGCACCGGTTAACACCCCGCAGGGACTGTTCTTTACTGGTTTTTCGCAGGAACAGGCTAACCCTGATATGGGTGATAGCGCCATCACCGAAACGTTTGGCATTGGCGGAGCAGCGATGATCGCCGCACCAGGCGTCACGCGTTTTGTCGGGGCTGGTGGAATGGAAGCGGCGAAATCTGTGTCCGAGGAGATGGCGGAAATCTATCTGGAGCGCAATATGCAGTTGCAGATCCCTGGCTGGGATTTCCAGGGGGCTTGTCTGGGACTCGATATTCGCCGCGTGGTCGAAACGGGGATTACGCCACTGATCAATACCGGTATTGCGCATAAAGAGGCCGGTATTGGTCAGATTGGCGCGGGAACCGTCCGTGCGCCGTTGGCCTGTTTTGAGCTGGCTCTCGAAGCGCTGGCTGAAAGCATGGGCATTAGCTAAAAGAGGCGCGCATGATGATCATCCATCCTTTGCTGGCCAGCCAACAGTCCCCGGATTTCCGCCAGTCCTGGCAATTGTCTGGCGTCTGGCGACGCGCGATTAATCTCGTGGCCGAAGGGGGCGCACTGTTGACATTGCACCGCCAGGGGAGCGGCTTTAGCCCGGCAGGATGGGTGATCCGTACGCATGATTTTGATGCGCTGAGTGCGGTGTTACGTGGAAACGAATCTCCTCAGGCTGTCCCTGGTGGGATCCAACTGGGGCCATTTTTACTGTGCCAGCCGCATCGCCGCTGTTCGTTGAGAATCACTTCCCGGCCACATTCCCCGCGCCTTGCACCTGCCTGGATGGATCGCGGTGAGGAAACGGGATTGTTCGGGCCGTTAATGTTGGCGGCAAACCTGCCTTTGTGCCCCGAACTACGCCAGTTCCGTCACTGCTTTTTCTCGGCGCTTGCGGGGTTGTCGACAGACTGGCGACAGTGGTTAGGCAAGGGGCCCGGGCTAACGCCCAGCCATGATGACACGTTGACCGGCATGCTGCTGGCAGCCTGGTATTTCGGTGCGCTGAATAAGGTTTCCGGCCAACATTTCTTTGCTGCTTCCGGCAACCTTGAACAGGCGACGACTGTGGTTAGCGTGAGCTACTTGCGTTACGCGGCTGCAGGTTACTTCGCTTCACCTTTACTCCACTTTACCCATGCATTGCGTCGTCAGGAAAGACTGGATGCGGCGATTGATTCGCTGCTGGCGCTTGGGCATACCTCCGGCGCAGATACTCTGCTGGGGTTCTGGATTGGACAACAAATCATAGAAGGATAGGGAATGAAAACGCTGGTTGTTGCTCTCGGTGGCAACGCATTATTGCAGCGCGGCGAGGCGCTGACTGCAGAAAATCAATACCGTAATATTGCCAGCGCCGTACCCGCCCTGGCGCGTCTGGCGCGCACATATCGCCTGGCTATTGTCCATGGCAATGGGCCGCAGGTTGGCCTGCTTTCGTTACAGAATCTCGCCTGGAAGGAGGTCGAGCCTTATCCATTAGATGTGCTGGTGGCCGAGACGCAGGGCATGATTGGTTATATGTTGGCCCAGAGCCTGACCGCTGAACCGGAAATGCCGCCAGTGACCACAGTGTTGACACGAATTGTTGTCTCAGAAGACGATCCTGCGTTTATGGCACCGGAAAAATTTATTGGTCCGGTCTATTCGCCAGAAGAACAAACGCAGCTGGAAGCGACCTACGGCTGGCATATGAAGCGTGACGGCAAATACCTGCGGCGCGTTGTCGCTTCGCCAGAACCTCGCCAGATCGTTGAAAGTGACGCCATTAAGCTCTTACTCAAGGAAGGGCATGTGGTGATTTGCAGCGGGGGTGGCGGTGTCCCGGTTACTGGCGAAGGATTAGGGTCTGAAGCGGTCATTGATAAGGACCTGGCGGCGGCGTTGCTGGCTGAACAGATTGATGCCGATGGTCTGGTTATTTTGACCGATGCTGATGCGGTCTATGAAAACTGGGGAACGCCGGAACAGCGCGCGATTCGTCAGGCCTCTCCGGATGAACTGGCGCCGTTTGCTAAAGCAGATGGTTCGATGGGACCAAAGGTCACCGCTGTCAGTGGATATGTGAAACGCCGTGGGAAACCAGCATGGATTGGCGCGCTGTCACGCATTGAAGATACGCTGGCGGGAAATGCTGGAACCTGTATCCGTCTGTAAAAAAACGGGGCGTGTGTATACCCGCCCCGCGTCTTCTTATTTCAGCTTTGACTGCGCCCAGATAATACCGCTGGCATATTCCGGCGGCAGCAGGGGGATAAGCGCTTCCAGTGTCGCGCTAAGGCGCGCGGTATCGCTGTCGCTCAGGTTCAGGTGCCCCACCTTACGCCCTTCACGCACTTCTTTGTCATACCAGTGCAGGTGTACCAGCGGTAGCTTCAGCCAGTCGTAGTTCAGGTCGCTACCAATCAGGTTTACCATCACCGAAGGATTATTCACCACCGGCGTAGGTAACGGCAGGTTGGTAATGGCGCGCAGGTGCAGCTCAAACTGGCTGATGCTGGCGCCGTTTTGCGTCCAGTGTCCGCTGTTGTGCACGCGCGGAGCCAGTTCGTTGATCAGCAGACCTTCCGGGGTGATGAAACATTCCATCGCCATCACGCCGACATAGCCCAGCTCCTGCATGATGGCGGAGAGCATCGCTTCAGCCTGTGCCTGCTGTCTGGCGTTAGCCTGCGGGAACACCACGCTGGTGCGCAGAATGCCGTCCTGATGCAGGTTATGGGTTAGCGGATAGAAAACGGTGCTGCCGTCATGCGCCCGAGCGCCAACCAGTGAGACTTCGCCAGAGAAGTTGATTCCCCGCTCGACGATGCACTCGCCATAGCAATCATCCGGCAGTTGTGCGGTTTCATTTGCGCGCAAACGCCACTGCCCACGACCGTCGTAGCCGCCGACGCGACGTTTGACGATCGCCAGCTCGCCGAGTTTGTCGAATACCGCAGACCATTCGCTTTTATCTGCCAGCAGTTGCCACGGCGCGGTCGCCAGACCGAGCTTGTCAAAAAGCTGCTTTTGCGTCAGACGGTCGGCAATAATCGGGAAGACGTCGCGGTTAACAAACGCCGGGTGGCGCGCCAGTTCGCGAGTGAGCGCCGTTTCCGGCCAGCGCTCAATCTCTGCGGTGATCACGCTTTGCTGAAAAGGGACAGCAGCCGGTTCAGCGTCCAGCCCGACGGGCCAGACCGCAATGCCCAGCGGCTCGCCGGCCTGGCGCAGCATGCGTCCTAGCTGACCGTTACCGAGTACGCAGACCTGCTTCATGCCGCACCTCGCGGGTCCGGATTCTCCAGTACCTCATCGGTTTGTGCTTTGCGCCAGTCGTCCAGACGCTGGTGTAATGCGTTGTCGTGTGTAGCCAGAATTTGCGCTGCCAGTAGGGCCGCATTGGCCGCACCCGCTTTGCCGATCGCCAGTGTTCCAACGGGAATACCGCGAGGCATTTGAACAATGGAGTAGAGGCTATCTACGCCGCTCAACGCTGCGCTTTGCACCGGAACGCCGAGAACTGGCACCAGCGTTTTCGCCGCAATCATGCCAGGCAAATGCGCTGCGCCACCGGCTCCGGCAATAATCACCTGATAACCGTTCTCTTCAGCGCTTTCGGCGAAGCTGAACAATTTGTCTGGGGTGCGGTGGGCGGAGACGACTTCAACATGATGCGGAACGTCCAGGATTTCGAAGATTTCGGCGGCGAACTGCATGGTAGCCCAGTCGCTTTTGGACCCCATCACGATGGCGACACGCGCCGGATTATTGCGGGAAGACATGCGTCTGAAAACTCCTGTGGTGCACTACACTCGACTTTTGAGGCCACAGAGAATAGCATAATTAACCTTCAAGGAAAACGATTGCGCGATCTACACTTCACTCTTCAAGCTGCCTCTTTGTTGGCTGTATCGGCTCACCCCAGTCACTTACTTTTGTAAGCTCCTGGGGACTCACAGATTTGCCGCCTCGATGCAACTCGGATAGTTTTGTGTAAAGAGGAACTGGATATCTGCAGAATTAAAACGGAAACGCGATCAGCTCAACGTCGCTGGGCGTGACTTTCACCATTGAGCCTTCGGTATGCCATGCGCCTAATACCACGCGGAAAGCGGGTTGCTCATTGGCCGTGAGTTCGTGGACAGCCGGACGGTGTGTATGTCCGTGAATTAACCACTGGACCTGATGTTTTTCCATCTCGTTAATCACGGCCTGCGGATTCACATCCATGATTTCCAGCGATTTACTGCTGTTGGCGGCTTTACTGTTGGCGCGCATTTTTGCGGCAATGCGCTGGCGAACAAACAGGGGCAGGGCGAGAAACAGCTTCTGTAGCCAGGGTTGATGTACTTTGGTGCGAAACGCCTGATAGCCTGCGTCGTCGGTGCATAAGGTGTCGCCATGCATGATCAGAACCTTGCGGCCATACAGGTCGAGCACTTTTTCTTCGGGAAGCAAGGTCATGCCGCTCGCACGGGCAAAACGCTTGCCGAGCAGAAAATCACGGTTGCCGTGAATAAAAAAGCAGGGGACGCCGGAATCTGCCAGCGTTTTTATCGCTGCGGCCATTTCATGATGCAGTGGATTCGGGTCGTCGTCGCCAATCCAGGCTTCAAACAGGTCGCCGAGAATGTATAGCGCATCGGCATTGCGTGCATCGCCGGCTAAAAAACGCAGAAAACCGGCGGTGATCGCCGGTTCTTCTGTGCAGAGGTGAAGATCTGCAATAAACAGTGTCGCCACGATTACTCGCTGACGGTCACGTTTTCAATGATGACGTCTTCTTTTGGCACATCCTGGTGCATGCCGCTGCGACCGGTGGAAACGCCTTTGATTTTATCAACCACGTCCATGCCTTCAACAACTTCAGCGAACACGCAGTAACCCCAACCCTGCATGCTTTCACCGGAGAAGTTCAGGAAGTCGTTGTCAGCAACGTTGATGAAGAACTGTGCGGTTGCGGAGTGCGGAGCCTGAGTACGCGCCATTGCCAGCGTACCACGGGTATTTTTCAGACCGTTGTTCGCTTCGTTTTTGATCGCTTCTTTCGTGGCTTTTTGCTTCATGCCTGGCTCGAAACCGCCGCCCTGGATCATGAAACCGTTAATAACACGGTGGAAAATGGTGTTGTTGTAAAAACCTTCGCGGCAGTAGTCCAGGAAGTTTTTAACTGTTTCAGGCGCTTTATCATCAAACGTTTTGATTACGATATCGCCGTGATTAGTGTGGAAAGTAACCATTTTTGCATCCTGTTCCGATAGATTGGTGCTTCGACCCCGTCAAGGGTCAGAGTTAGGGGTGTGTTATAGCATAACCGCAAGCTGTGATCACCTCGCAAAGTGTGCTGCTTCCGGTCTAAATTATGGGTATTATACAGACTTTACTATCCACACACGTCTACACGGAATCTTCGATGTTAAAAATCTTTAATACACTGACGCGCCAAAAAGAGGAATTCAAACCTATTCATGCCGGGGAAGTCGGCATGTACGTGTGTGGTATTACCGTTTACGATCTCTGTCATATTGGCCACGGACGTACCTTTGTTTCTTTCGACGTCGTCGCGCGCTACCTGCGCTTCCTCGGCTATAAGCTGAAGTATGTACGCAACATTACCGATATTGATGACAAAATCATCAAGCGCGCGAATGAAAACGGTGAAAGCTTTGTCGCGTTGGTCGACAGAATGATCGCGGAAATGCATAGCGATTTCGATGCGCTGAATATTCTGCGCCCGGATCTGGAGCCGCGCGCTACGCACCATATCGCTGAAATTATCGAAATCACTGAGCAGTTGATTGCCAAAGGTCACGCTTACGTTGCTGATAACGGCGACGTGATGTTCGACGTGCCGACTGACCCGAACTACGGTCAGCTGTCACGCCAGGATCTGGATCAGCTGCAGGCGGGTGCTCGCGTTGACGTGGTTGATGTGAAGCGTAACCCGATGGACTTCGTGCTGTGGAAAATGTCCAAAGAAGGCGAGCCGAGCTGGCCGTCTCCATGGGGCGCAGGTCGTCCGGGCTGGCACATCGAATGTTCGGCGATGAACTGCAAACAACTGGGTAACCATTTCGATATTCACGGCGGCGGTTCGGACCTGATGTTCCCGCATCATGAAAACGAAATCGCGCAGTCCACCTGTGCGCATGACGGTGAGTACGTTAATTACTGGATGCACTCCGGGATGGTGATGGTTGACCGCGAGAAAATGTCTAAATCGCTGGGCAACTTCTTTACCGTGCGCGATGTGCTGAAATACTACGACGCCGAAACCATTCGCTACTTCCTGATGTCGGGTCACTATCGTAGCCAGCTCAACTACAGCGAAGAGAACCTGAAACAGGCGCGTTCTGCGCTGGAGCGTCTGTACACTGCACTGCGCGGTACCGACAAATCCGTTGCCCCTGCGGGTGGCGAGGCCTTTGAAGCACGTTTCATTGAAGCGATGGACGATGACTTCAACACGCCGGAAGCTTACTCCGTGCTGTTTGATATGGCGCGTGAAGTTAACCGCCTGAAGGGTGAAGATATGGCGGCGGCTAACGGTATGGCTGCGCATCTGCGCAAGCTCTCCAGCGTGCTGGGACTGCTGGAACAGGATCCGGAAGCGTTCCTGCAAAGCGGGGCGCAGGCGGATGACGGTGAAGTTGCTGAAATTGAAGCGTTAATCCAACAGCGCTTAGATGCGCGTAAAGCGAAAGACTGGGCGGCAGCTGATGCCGCGCGTGACCGTCTCAATGAGATGGGCATCGTGCTGGAAGACGGCCCGCAGGGCACCACCTGGCGTCGTAAGTAACGCTCTATATTGCCGGATGGCGGCTTACGTCTTATCCGGCCTACGATGGAATGATCGGTAGGCCTGATAAGCGTAGCGCCATCAGGCACTATTAATGACGTTTGTACCACCACAGCACACCCATCATCATAACGCCCGGCAGCCATACCCACATCAACTCCGAAGTTATTACCTGATGCCCATACGGTGTGGCGTAGCGTGATAGCGCAAACGGGGCGACTTTAATCACCTGCCACGGTGCAAAGAAGCGTTCATCCGACCACGGCCACAGCCAGCCGACGCCTTTGCCGCCTGTCGTAACGGAATCCAGCAGACTGTGTGACAGCAGTGAAACCGTCAGGAATAGCCAGCAGCGAATCAATCCCGCCTTAAACCATCGTCGGCCAACCAACACGCAGAGCAGCGGTACCACGAAGGCGAACAGCAGTGAGTGGGTAAATCCCCGGTGGCCAAACACATTGCCATAGGCGACACCGAACTTAAATGACAACACATCGGCATCTGGCAGCATAGCCAGAACGACGCCAGCAAACAGTAATCGTGGGGGGATGACTTTAAGTCCGAGACCTAACCCTAAACAGAGCGGAACGGCTGCGTGGGTAACAATAGTGGGCATGATGATCGCTTCGTGTGGAAAAACAACATGCTAACAGTTCACTGTGAAGCGGGGATGAAGTCATTATCTGAAAACGAGAGGGAGAAGTGGCCGGATACGGTGTTTACCTCATCCGGCACTTAGGGTCACGCCACGACGCTAATGCTGTGACCTTCAAAGCTCACGGTCTGTCCGGCAACGATTTTGCATCGTTTACGCGTTTCAACAACGCCATCGACCTTCACCAACCCTTCGCCAATAGCAATTTTTGCCTGGGCGCCGCTTTCGCTCCAGCCTTCCAGCTTCAGCAGATCGCAGAGTTCAACATGCGGGTGTTTACCCAGTGAAAATGTGGCCATCTTAAACGTCCTTTACATCATGATATTCAACACACGCCTGCAGCGTGTTTTCGATAAGTGTGGCTACGGTCATGGGGCCAACGCCGCCCGGCACTGGCGTGATATATGACGCGCGTGCGGCAGCATCTTCAAAGACCACATCGCCAACAACCTTACCATTCTCCAGACGGTTGATGCCGACATCAATCACAATCGCACCTTCTTTAATCCACTCGCCAGGAATAAAGCCCGGTTTACCGACGGCAACAATTAGCAGGTCAGCATGCTCAACGTGGCGACGCAGATCTTTGGTGAAGCGATGGGTGACGGTGGTGGTGCAGCCAGCCAGCAGCAGTTCCATGCTCATTGGGCGACCGACGATGTTTGAAGCGCCAATGACGACCGCATTAAGGCCGTAGGTGTCGATGTTGTAACGCTCAAGCAGAGTCACAATACCGCGCGGGGTACAAGGACGCAGGCGCGGCGCACGCTGGCACAGGCGACCGACGTTATACGGATGAAAACCGTCAACGTCTTTATCTGGTGCAATACGCTCCAGCACTTTAACGTTGTCGATACCGGCAGGTAACGGCAGTTGTACCAGAATACCGTCGATGGTGGTATCTGCATTGAGCGTATCGATCAGCTCAAGAAGCTCCGCCTCGCTGGTGGTTTCGGGCAGGTCATAGGAGCGGGAGACGAACCCCACTTCGTCGCAGGCTTTGCGTTTACTCGCGACGTAAATTTGCGAAGCCGGATTGCTGCCTACCAGCACAACAGCCAGGCCTGGGGCGCGTAATCCAGCCGCTAAACGCGCCTGAACTTTTTGAGCAACCTCAGAGCGCACCTGCTGCGCAATCGTTTTACCGTCAATAATCTTTGCTGCCATCAGAGAGAGGATTCCGTCTGTTACGTTAAATCGAAGGGGATGCCACTATTTTGTCAGAAGCGGGACGTGCTGTCAGTTTTCGTTTGCGTTTTTATGTGCGCCAGGGCCGTCACGGGCTGCAAATGGTGTCAGCACAAAGGCTGAAGCCTTACGAATAAATAGTAAGCATGCTAATTAAAATTAACGTGAATGAAACATCTCATCACCCTGGGTTCTTTATGGGTAATGCTTCATAAACCAGACTGTTACGTACTATTACGGCGGCATTTAGGTAATATTAACCAAGACTTTTCTTAGATCCCATTAAGAATTAGCCAGGGCTATTAAAAGGATTTGCAGGTATTTTTCATTAATTGAAATGTTTAATTTATCGCTGTGACGAATAGTCATATTCGCGAAGGATAATTAGTAAATCAAATACTCAGGAGAGTCGGGGTAAAAGGTTAGCTAATTCTCTTGCGATATATATCTTTACAGGATGCAGAGATAATTAGCCTGACATTTAATGTCGATAATGAAAACGGATCCCGCAGGATGCTGGAGCCGGATGTGTGTAATTCAAGGGAAATCCATGAAACGTAAATTAATGACCTCTTCTGTTATTGCCAGCCTGATGTTAGTCGCAGGTGCTGCGGTTGCAGCCGATCCGGTAAGCGTGAGCGGCGGTACTGTGCATTTTGAAGGTGAACTGGTCAATGCAGCCTGTGCAGTCAGTACTCAGTCATCCGATCAGGTTGTTACCTTAGGCCAGTATCGTACTGCCAGTTTTGCCGCAGTAGGTGATACAACGGCACAAATTCCGTTCTCCATCGTGCTGAACGACTGTGACCCGAAAGTTGCCGCAACCGCAGCTGTGGCTTTCTCTGGTCAATCCGATATTACCAACAACAACCTGCTGGCTGTCACTTCTGCAGATAACGGTACCACTGCCAGCGGTGTCGGGATTGAAATTCTGGACAATACGTCCACCGCGCTGAAGCCGGATGGTGCCACCTTCTCTACCGCTCAGGCTCTGGTAGAAGGGACCAACACCCTGCGTTTCTCTGCGCGTTACAAAGCCACTGCCACCAGCGCTACGCCGGGTCAGGCAAATGCCGACGCGACGTTCATCATGAAGTACGAATAAGCCGTTTTGATTTGCGCAAGGATGACGTTCGCCTCACTGGATGAGGCAATTTCCGGGGATGATGAAGGATGCGGCAGATGATAGGGAAAGGCGTGGCGCTGGCGGGAATGCTGTGCGTACTGCCTGTGTTTGCACATACGGTAATACTGGAAAGTGGCCGCCTTCACTTACGGGGGCAGCTCGTCAATGGTGCCTGCACGGTCGCTACTGACAGCCAAAATTTGCGGGTGCAAATGGGGCAGTATCGCACCAATGCTTTCTCCGGGACGGGGAGCTTTGCCTCTACCAGCGTGCCGTTTTCACTGCGCTTAACGTCATGCAGCTCCGATGTTTATGACCACGTTGGGATTGCGTTTGCAGGCGTGACGCCAGCGGAAGATCCGCAGGTGTTCCTTGCCAGTGGAGATGCGTCTGCGGCTTCGGGGATCGGCCTGGCGTTATTTGACCAGCGCCAACGGCAAATTATTCCGAACGCGCTGCCGCTTCATTATGCGCCGATTATAACGCAAGAGATGACGTTTCATTTCACTGCTCGTTATCGGGCTGTCTCGGAAAATATAACGCCGGGAACGCTTCGTTCAGACGTGTGGTTTACGTTGGTTTATCCCTGATTTATTTCCCAACGATAATCACACCAAAGGTATTTGTAGCTATGTTTAATTATCTAAAATCAGGTTTTATCCTTTTACTGTTCTTATTTCCTGTTGCCAGTGTTCAGGCTGCCGGAGGCATTGCATTAGGCGCTACCCGTGTTATTTATCCAGCCGATGCCAAACAAACGTCACTGTCTATTAGCAATAGTGATACCAAAGAACGTTACCTGGTCAATTCATGGATTGAGAATAGCGCAGGTGTTAAAGAAAAATCGTTTGTGGTTACACCTCCGTTGTTTGTCAGCGAGCCCAAAAGCGAAAACACGTTGCGTATTATCTATGCAGGTGTTCCGTTGCCCAAAGATCGTGAGTCGCTGTTCTGGATGAACGTAAAAGCCATTCCGTCAGTCAATAAAAACAGCCTTGAGGGCAAAAACGTTCTGCAACTGGCGATTCTGTCCCGCATCAAGCTTTTCGTCCGTCCGAATAATTTGCCGCAAATCCCGGAAGATGCCCCGGGGATGCTGACGTTTTCCCGTTCCGGCAACCACCTGAAAATTAACAATCCGTCAGCGTATTACGTCACGTTGGTCAATCTCAACGTGGGGAAAACGAAGGTCGATAACGTGATGGTTGCACCGAAAAGCGATGCGCAGGTTCTGTTGCCAACAGGCGTGCAGGGCAACGTTACGTTCCAGACGGTCAATGATTATGGTGCTGTGACCCCGGCCCAAACGGTCAGCGTGCGTTGAGATAACGATGAATAAGACAACGTATTTTCCTGGCCTGTTACCGGGGGTTACGCCACCGCTGGCGGGGGTGGCGTTGTCCACGCTGGCGGCGCTCTTTCCCTCTTTAAGCCATGGTGAAAGCTATTTTAATCCGGCCTTTTTATCTGCGGATACGGCAACCGTGGCGGATTTATCACGTTTTGAAAAAGGTAATCACCAGCCTGAAGGTGTTTATCGCGTGGATATCTGGCGCAACGATGAGTTTGTGGCTACTCAGGATATTCGTTTTACGACCAGCGCGGGAAAATCCGGGGAGAAGTCCGGTGGGCTGATGCCGTGCTTTGGGCTCGACTGGGTGAAGCGCCTTGGCGTCAATATCGCCGCGTTTCCGGCACTCAGTAAGGATGCGAACGATACCTGCATCAATCTACCAGAGGCGATTCCAGGCAGCGAGATTGCGTTTGATTTTTCTACCCTGCGACTAAACGTCAGCCTGCCGCAGGCGTCGATGTTAAACAGCGCGCGTGGCTATATTCCACCGGAAGAGTGGGATGAAGGCATCCCGGCCGCGCTGGTTAACTACAGTTTCACCGGCAGTCGCGGGAGTGATACGGACAGTTATTTCTTAAGTATGCTCAGTGGCCTGAACTATGGCCCCTGGCGTTTGAGAAATAACGGCGCATGGAGCTATTCCAAAGGTGACGGATATCACTCACAAAGCTGGAAAAACATCGGCACATGGCTTCAGCGCGCGATTATTCCGCTGAAGGGCGAGCTGGTGATGGGTGACAGCAACACCGGCAACGACGTTTTTGACAGCGTCGGATTTCGCGGGGCGCGGCTCTATTCCTCAGACAGTATGTATCCCGACAGCTTACAGGGCTACGCGCCTACCGTTCGCGGTATTGCGCGAACAGCGGCAAAGCTAACCATTCGTCAGAATGGCTATGTGATTTATCAAAGCTATGTTTCACCGGGCGCTTTCTCGATAACCGATCTCAACCCGACGTCATCCAGCGGTGACCTTGAGGTGACGGTGGACGAAAAGGACGGCAGCCAACAGCGCTATACGGTGCCGTACTCCACGGTTCCCTTGTTACAACGAGAAGGGCGTTTCAAATATGACGTGGTCGCAGGGGATTTTCGCAGCGGCAATAGCCAACAATCTTCTCCATTCTTTTTCCAGGGAACATTAATTGCTGGGTTACCAGAAGGCTACACCGCTTACGGCGGTACGCAGTTGGCCTCACGCTACACGGCGGTGGTTTTAGGCACCGGCCGAAACCTGGGGGACTGGGGAGCGGTTTCTGTCGATCTGACCCATGCCCGCAGCCAACTGGCGGATGACAGTACGCATCAGGGGCAGTCATTGCGTTTTCTATATGCGAAATCGCTGAACAATTTTGGCACCAACTTTCAGTTGTTGGGATATCGCTACTCTACGCGTGGTTTCTATACCCTCGACGATGTGGCGTATCGCAGTATGGAAGGCTATGAGTACGAATACGACAGCGAGGGCAATCGCCACGATGTGCCCGATGTGAAGAGTTACCACAACCTGAGCTACAGCAAAAAGGGCCGTTTCCAGATAAACATTTCGCAGAATCTGGGGGATTACGGATCGCTGTATGTCTCGGGTAGTCAGCAAACGTACTGGAATACCTCAGACACCAATACCTGGTATCAACTGGGCTATGCCAGCGGCTGGCAAGGTATTAGCTATTCACTCTCCTGGTCGTGGAATGAATCGGTTGGTATCTCCGACACCGACCGTATTGTCGCGTTCAATATGTCAATACCGTTCAGCCTGCTGAGCGGACGGCGCTACTCGCGAGATAGCGCCTTCGATCGCACCTACGCCACCTTTAATGCTAACCGTAATAGCAATGGACAAAACAGTTGGCAGAGCGGGATCGGCGGTACGTTGCTGGATGGACGCAACCTGAGCTACAGCGTGAATCAGGGGCACAGCAGCACCAATGGTTACAGCGGAAACGCCAGTGCCAACTGGCAGGCGGCCTATGGCACGCTGGGCGTGGGATACAACTACGATCGCGATCAGCATGACTACAACTGGCAACTCTCTGGCGGCGTGGTGGGGCATGCGGATGGCATTACGCTCAGTCAGCCTCTGGGTGATACCAACGTGCTGATTAAAGCGCCTGGCGCACAGGGTGTGCGGATAGAAAACCAGACCGGCGTTCAAACCGACTGGCGTGGATACGCGGTGATGCCGTATGCCACCGTCTATCGCTATAACCGTGTCGCGTTAGACACCAATTCCATGAACAACAATACCGATGTGGAAAATAACGTCAGCAGCGTAGTGCCAACGCAAGGGGCGCTGGTGCGAGCGGCGTTTGATACACGAATCGGTGTGCGGGCGCTGATTACCGCCAAACATGCCGGTAAACCCGTGCCGTTTGGCTCTATTGTGCGGGAAAACACCAGTGGCGTGGCCAGTATGGTGGGCGAAGACGGGCAAATTTATCTCAGTGGTCTGCCGCTAAAAGGCGAGTTGCTGATCCAATGGGGGGAAGGCGCAAACGCTCGCTGCGTGGCGCGCTATGCCTTGCCTGAGGAGAGTCTGAAACAGGCGGTGACGCTCACGAACGTGACGTGCGAATCTCCAACGGCACGACAGGAATAATACGATGAAAAGACAAACGGGTTTGTTACTGGGAAGCGCTTTACTGCTGATGGCACATTCGTCATGGGCGACGGTCTGCCATAACTCGAATGGCACGCCAACGGATGTTTTTTACGATTTGTCGAATGTCTTTAACAGCAGCAACAACCAGCCGGGACAGGTGGTAACGTTACCGGAAAAATCGGGCTGGATTGGCGTGAATGCCACCTGTCCGGCCGGAACGTCGGTGAATTACACCTACCGAAGCTATGTCACTGAACTTCCGGTGCAAAGTACCGAGAGCGGTTTTCAGTATCTGAAGCTCAATGACTACCTGCTGGGAGCCATGAGCATCACCGACAGCTATGCCGGGTTGTTTTATCCTCCGCGTAATTATATCCGCATGGGGACTCACCCCAACGTATCGAAACAGCAGCCTTTTGGCGTAATGGATTCAAAGCTGGTGTTTAAACTCAAAGTGATCCGCTCGTTTATTAACATGGTTCCGATTCCGCGTCAGACGATGTTCAGCGTCTATGTCACGACCAGTACCGGAGATGCGCTAAGCACGCCGGTGTACACCATCAGCTACAGCGGTAAGGTGGAGGTTCCACAAAACTGTGAGGTGAACGCCGGGCAGATTGTTGAGTTTGATTTTGGCGATATTGGCGCATCGTTGTTTAGCAAGGCGGGGGCAGGAAACCGGCCCGAAGGCATTAATCCGCAGACCAAAACCGTGGCGATAAAATGCACCAACGTCGCCGCACAGGCCTACTTGACCATGCGTGTAGAGGCTGAGAAAGCCACCGGACAAATGATGGTTTCTGACAACCCGGATTTAGGTTTTATCGTCGCCGATAGCAGTGGTAACCCGCTGACGCCTAACAATTTGTCCAGCAATATCCCATTTCAATTGGATGATAATGCCGCAGCCAGGGTCGGTATTCGGGCATGGCCGGTCAGCGTGACGGGGAATAAACCTACCGAAGGGCCTTTTACGGCTCGTGGTTATCTGCGAGTGGATTATGACTAACAAGCAAACGCCATTCGCAGGGGCGCTTCTGGCGATGGTGTCCCTGCTAACATTCAGTTCGTTGGGCCATGCCTCCTCGTCGCTGGGGGAAATCAATATTGAGCTGCGTGGCAACGTGGTGGACTTTACCTGTGCGGTGATTGCCAGCGACAGCAATAAGTCGGTGGAGTTAGGGACCTGGCCGACAAAGCAGCTTCAGACCAGCGGAGATACCACTCAACCGGTCGCGTTTACGCTGAAGCTTGAAGGTTGCCCGCCGGGATCCGCGTCGATAACGTTTTCCGGTACTCCGGCTCCGGGCACGACGCTGTTGGCGCTTGATGATGCGGTCATGGCGCAAAAGGTGGCGATTGAACTGCACGACAGCGATCGTACGCGATTACCGCTCGAACAGGCGAGCCAGGCCGTGGGGATTGATGAGAACGGCAATGCCACGCTGACCTTTTTCGCCAACTATATCGCGTTAGCCGATGGAGTTCAGCCTGGCGTCGCCAGGGCTGATGCCACGTTTATGATTAACTATAACTAATCAATAAGCTGACAAAACGCTCCCGAACGACATCTCGCCGGGAGTGTTATTACATTAACTCATGCATTTTTGCATAATCGATCAGCTCAACGATGGTGTGCAACCCGAGCTTGGAGTAGATATTCGCCTTGTGAGCGCTAATCGTTTTATTGCTGAGTAACAACTGTTCAGCAATTTCCTTATTGGACAGACCGTTTGCCAGATAACGCAAAACCGTAACCTCGCGGTTAGAGAGCGGCATGTCATTCAGCACACCTTTTTGTGCGTTTATATTGTTAATGAAATTAAGGGTGTCCGACGGGAAAAAAGAATATCCCGATAAAATCATTTTTACTGCATTGTAGATATCATTGAGATCCTTTCGTTTACTGACAAAACCATTTGCACCGGCCCGGATAGCACGCCCGGCATAAAAAGACTCCGATTTGGAAGAGAGAAACAGCACCCGAGTTTTCTCCTGCAGAGACTTTATTCTCTTGAGTAATGTAAATCCATCCGAACCAGGTAGTTCAATATCCAGGATGACAAGATCGACCGGGTATGTGCGCAGGTGTTCTATTGCCGTACGGCTGTCGTCGGTTTTCAATACTACCTGAATATTACTGTTTTTCTCGAGTAGTACTTCTATCGACATTCTGACAATAGGGTGTTCGTCCATAATGATAACGGATGCTGGTTTCATTGTTGTATGCCTCAAACTGTTTGCGTATCTTGCGAATTTGATAAAACATCAGGCGTTATAATATTGTCAAATAGCCAAGAATTGTTCTGCGGGAAAACCGAATAAATATTATTTCATCCTTGTTTATTCGGTTGTTCTTCTGCAGAACAATGAATTTGTGGAAAATCCATTTCACACCGGGAAAACTAACAATTAATCAGGAAACTGTGGGGATTATACCTGCTCTGTTCTTTCGGAAAAGACTTACAACATCCCGGTTGTTAATGTCAGTTAGGATATTCTGAAAGACCCAGATGTGTTAATGACTATTGGTATTATTTATCTGCAGTTCGAATTATGGCAGATTGAAAATTTTTTTTAAATAGTAAAAACGATACAATAAACCAATTGTTTAGGTTTTGTTAAGACTGCAATTAGGCTTTTTTATATTGAAATGCACAGAATCAGTAAGGTTAAGTGTGACAGTGGCACCAGTCATAATACCAGGAATAGTTGTAAATATTAAATATTTGTAAAAATTAGATCTTTTTTCTTATTCAAAAATAAGTAGTTTCCTAAAAAATCTTATCGTACATAGGGTTATGGTGTTAAATTAAATGAAGAGAGGTAACGTTGAGGCGGTGTATCAGATGCAAAAAGCGTTGTCTGCTGGGTAACCCCAGGCGCGTAATCAATTGGTTCAGGCGATAGATGATACGGTGGTAGGGTTGTGTTTGTAACAATGCAATCTTTTTTAAGGAGTTACCTTGTAAAAGTAAGGCAATCATCTCCCAATCGAGCTGATTTATGCGTCTGGAATGAATATAGTCAGGAACCGGCGATAATAAGGCGTGACGCACCTCCGGAAGGCGTAAATTACGTGATAAGATATAAAATGGCCCGGATAGTGAAATAAAGGTAGTCAGGTCTTCATCACGACTGGAAAGCATTATGAAGATCTGGATGTCATTACGCTGCTTAATTAGCTGGCGCAAACGTTCAAGTATATCGAAATAGGGGTGTGTTAAGCTTTCTATGTCAATCACTAACTGGCTAATTACTGGTTCCTGCATGCTGGGTAAGGCCGACTCAACGCTCTGGAAGACCGCCGTACGTGTGCCTGAGAATAAATGTCGACTTAACGCATAGGCCAGGTAGTAGTCTGTTGTAATTATCGCCTGAGATATAGTGTCGTCCGGTAATGTGTATTCGAGTTTTTGCGCCAGATACTCGAGCCTGTCAAATACTTGTGAGGTACAGTGGGGATATTGCCAGGTACAGTTAGTGTTTCGTATGCGGCGATAGCGGTCCCGGCGTTTTGCGCTGTGCATCCTTTTCCATTCCATTTCTGTTGCGGCAGGTCTGGATAAATTGCTGACTATAAACATCCCTGACCCAAATTTTTGCCAGCGTAAAGGTCAATGTCCTTGTGCCGTTGGGTTTCAGTACTTCAACAATCATCAGACTGGCAATTGCGTATCCCATCAGAATAATCTGCCGGAAGTTTTCTGATGTCTTACTCAATGCCCAAAAGATCGTTTTATCCAGTTCAACCTCTCTCTGATATTAGATAAAATATTACCGGGTGTGTCTTTCTGTTACCCCGGAAATAGTATGGCTGGATTATTCTGGCAGTCAGAGGATAGGTACAGTAGGAGTCGATACTTAATCGAGGATGAGATATTTCTCAATAAAAATTAGGCAGAGATACCCCGTCTAATTTTGTAGAAAATTCAGATGGGCGCGGATGTATCTTAAGAATTGCTGATCGTTTTTCACATGCAGCTTTTTCATTATGCCGCGGCGGGTCGCTTTGGCCTGAAGATCGCTTATTGAGAGTAGGTGAGCCGTTTCGGCTAAGGTATATCCGCTGGCAAGAAACATTAAGAACTTGCGTTCGTCGACAGAAAAGTTGCGGGTAGTGCAGTAATGGCAGATAGTTGCAGGCACGTTGTTGCGAAGCGCACGTTTTTGCAGGATGGGGACTAATTTTTTAGTCATTTCCTCAACGTCATCTTCCCGATAGATCAGCGGCAACATGTACAGGCAGGGCCGGAACATCAGCTTATCTTTATCATTTCTGTTGCAGATGACAACCCGGTGTTGGCGGCGGGTATGGATCGGAATCTGATAGCAATCGGCGCTGAGCCAATCTTCATCCAGGGAGATAAACGCGATGTCAGCGCGATCGATATTCTCGACAGGTAAAAAGCAGATCTCCTGATGCCACTGATTTGACAGATGGGAGATGATGATTTTCAGTCCATGTTCGAAGTGACTGTTTTCTTCCTTGATGGCGATACTTAACATTAAAGAGTTCCTGAACCACTGGAGGGGTAAGGGAATGTTAAGCAAAATCATAAATATTCTAAATACATGTATCCTTAAATCTGGCGTTTCGTGGGCTGAGTTGTTACCAGGTGATTTCCTGGATACCCTTGAACAAGCAGAAAAAATCAACATTCGTACACTTCGCCAGCAACTGAAATAAAAGGCATTGACTCAGCAGGCGCTGACCGTATAATTCACGCGTTTCATCTGCATGAAGTAATCACTTCGCAATGCGCCCTTAGCTCAGTTGGATAGAGCAACGGCCTTCTAAGCCGTAGGTCGTAGGTTCGAATCCTACAGGGCGTACCATTCAAAGTTAGTCCCTATGCTCAGCTTCAACGCACCGTTACGCGCGGGACGGTTTTTCTGCTTCCAGCCAATGTTCTACCTCATAAAGACTTTGTTGGATCTCCTCTCTGAGTGAAAAATCACCCAACGGCTGCTGTTCAAGTGCTGCACACATCGTGCTGGCTGAGCGCATTCCCATGCTGACGCAGCTGCTTTTGAGCTGATGTGCCAGACGTTTTATCTGCTCGCGCTCATTTAAATCTCGCGCCGTGTCAATTTCATCTAATAAAGGAAGGGCGTGTTGCTTAAAGAGCGCTAACCATTCGTGCACCTTTTGCCATCCCATGACCTGGATATCCCCAGCCAATTGCTGAAAATCTAACCGTTTGTTGTCATTGTCTGATGCAAGCGGGAGAGACTCGTTGGCGTGCAGATAATGCGTAATAAGTCGACTGAGTTCATCCCGGGGAACCGGTTTTTGAATAATGCCGAGAAACAGGGTACTGGTTCTTTGGTTAAGCGTTTCGTCGATGACGTGTGCGCTAAAGCCGATCAGGTTAAGTGCCGGATAGTCGTAGGCTAACTGCTGCGCCAGCGTGATCCCGTCGATATCAGGAAGATCGAAATCAACCAGAGCAGCATTAAAGCTGGCATCTTCCCGCAACAGGCTTAACGCCTCCTCGGCACAGTCGACAGCGGTGACCTGTGCGCCATTGAGAGTGAGCATTTCTGTGCTGATGCGCTGCGTAAGAGGATTATCCTCGATAAGCAATAAGCGTAAGCCCTGTAACGATATGGAGCGTTGTGCGGGTTTAATGACGGGCATCGTGGTTGCCCGCAATGGCAGACGCAGCTGAAAACAACTCCCGACGCCGGGTGTGCTGGTAACGCTTAGTTCTCCCTGCATTGCCTTGGCGAGACTGGCGCTGATGGTGAGTCCGAGCCCGGTTCCTCCGCGTTTACCGCTTACCTGAACGAACGGCTGAAAAATATCGTGCTGACGGGCAGGGTCAATTCCGCATCCCGTATCCTCAACCTCAACATACCAGTCCTGATCTTCACGCCGACTACGCAGGATAATGTGTCCTCGATCGGTAAAGCGTAGTGCGTTGTTTAATAAGTTAGTAATGATTTGCCGGATACGGCGCGGATCGCCACGCAGGGAAGCGGGAACGTCATCGGCAAAATCCGCAACCAGCACGACCGGGCGACCGCTAACGCGGCTGTTCATGAGTTGAAGCGTACTTTCCAGCAAGGGTTTGGGTTCAAAAGGCTCATCGCCTATCGCCACATTCTTTCCACCGGCTTCGATGGCGGAATAGTCGAGGATATCGTTGAGGATGGTCAGTAGAGACTCGCCCGAGTCGGTGATTGCGCGTAGATTTTCCCGATGCTGTGCCAGGGCTGGATTGTCTGAGAGCAACTGCGCAGTGCCGAGGATACCATACAACGGAGTGCGTATTTCATGACTCATGGCGGCAAGAAACGCCGATTTTGCCTGGTTAGCTTTTTCAGCTTCTGCACGGGCCTGCCGGTGTTCAGATACCATAGAATGCAGCTCGGCGGTGCGAGCTTTAACCTGTGCGGCCAGATGTTTGCGATGGTTATTGAGGGCGTGAACGCTACTGCGAAAGGCATCCATCAACCGCCCGATGGTATCCAGCTCGCGAACGCCTGCGGTTTCCGGAAAGGGGGAGTCAATATCCCCCTCAAGTAGACGCTGCAACGCCTGGGTTTGCTGTGCCAGTGGGCGTGTGACTGAGCGATAAACCACACGCCAAAGTATAAGAATCAGCAAACATAATGACACGCCACCTAACAGCAGCAGCAAGTGTTGCCCGCGCTGGCTGGCCTGTTTGAGATGCGCGAGTCCGCTTTGATTGCGTTGGCCGATGATTTCCACCAACTGGCTGACTTCGCTACTGAAACGGGTAAATTGTTCGATATTATTCTGCGATAAGATCTGCAATTGGGTCGTGATGTCATTATCCTGGCGATACAGGGACAGCAGCTCAATATAACGGCTAATCGTATTGACGGTGTCGGCCACCTGAGTGCGCACCACCGGATCTTCAATACGTATTTGTCGGCGGTGAAGCACTCTGACGGCGGCATTCAACTGAGTTTCCAGCGCAGCCAGGTTATTCTGCGCCTGGTTATTCCCCAGATTCATCACCATTTGCTGCACGCGTAGCGCGCTCAGGCGCAGCTCATTCATCTGGTTATAATATTCCAGATCGATATCGATGAGCCTGTCCAACGCGTGTTCAGCCGCTTGCCCCTGATGACTCTCAATTAAATCATAAATGCTTGCCTGCGTGGCGCCCGCCGAGGTAGCTGCATTGCTGGCCTGGCCGCGCGCCATTTCGGCAACGTCAGCGGTGGCCTCAATAATTTGCTGGCTAAGTTGTTGCTGTTGAGCGCGTAATTTCAGGCGTTCGCCAACCATCTCCCCCTGATGGCTTAACGACTGGGCGATCTCTTTTTCCTGTTGTTCAATGGCCGAGGTATCAAAGCCCTGTTCACGAAGAGTTTTGAGTAATGTGGTTATTTTCAGACTCTGGGCGGTTAGCATTCTCCCCTGAGCCAGCCACATATTTTCATTGTCTGCGGTGGTCAGATTTTGTGCGGAAAACAGTTCCCAGGCACTGGCCTCGCTGAGCTGGCGCGCCATATCCATGGTTGGAATTAGCGCCTGGGTATTGGCCTGCTCAACCTGGCTGACAAAACGCAGGTTATACCAGCCTGTCAGTGTACTGATAAGAGTCAGTGCCGCCATCAGCGCAAAGCCTATCCACAGTCGTTTGGTCAGAGATAAATTCACTGTCTGGTCGCCACAGATTAAAAAGGTTGAGTCCAAAAGAGGAAAGCAACTAGGATAAAGCCTTATCAATGTTGAGGCTATCATGCGCGTATTGGTTTTCCTGCTTATCACACTTTTTCCCGGCTTAAGTCACGCGGCCGGGTCTGCACTGCTGCGCTGGCAGGATACCCGGCAGTCAGTCTCGGTGCCGCAGACGGACGTTACTGCAAGCAAAGTCTGGAAACTGTGCGCGTTGTATCCCAGTCTGAAAGATTCCTATTGGCTCTCCGTGAATTACGGCATGCTTGAGGCGGCAAAAAAATATGGAGTAAGCCTGAAGGTGTTTGAGGCGGGAGGGTATCGTCAGTTCACCACGCAAAAAACACAAATCGCCCAGTGCCAGCAGTGGGGCGCGGATGCCATTTTATTGGGCAGCAGCACAACGACTTTTCCGGATTTGCAGGCGCAGGTTGGTACGTTGCCGGTCATTGAGGTAGTGAATGCGATACACGATCCGACGGTGAAAGCACGGGTCGGAGTTCCATGGTTCCAGATGGGTTACCAGCCAGGCCACTATCTGGTTAAGTGGAGCGCGGGAAAACCGTTAAAGGTCTTATTATTGCCCGGACCTGATGACGCCGGAGGCAGCCGCGAAATGGTGGCAGGATTCCGTCAGGCGATTGCCGGTAGTCAGGTGCACATCGTGGATGTGGCGCTGGGGGATAATGATATTGAAGTTCAGCGCAACCTGTTACAAGAGATGCTTGAACGTCACCCGGATGTCGATGTGGTTGCCGGTACAGCAATTGCTGCGGAGGCAGCGATGGGAGAGAAGCGGAATCAGGGGACGCCGCTAACCGTTGTCTCTTTTTACCTGTCGCATCAGGTTTATCGCGGACTTAAACGCGAAAGAATCATTATGGCTGCCAGTGATCAAATGGTCTGGCAAGGTGAACTGGCGATTCAACAGGCTATCAGAGTATTACAAGGGCAACCGGTGCGGGAAAATATCAGTCCGCCGATCCTGGTGCTCACCCCGAAAAATGCCGACAGCCAGCATGTTCAGCGCTCACTTTCTCCTGGTGGGTTCCGTCCGGTTTATCTGTATCAGTACACGTCGGCCGCTAAAAAATAACCTTCGCCGTGCTGCGTCACCAGTAAATCAGCCCGTAGCTTATGGCGCAAACGGCGGATCAATACATCCACGGTGCGTAAGTCTGGATTGTCTACCCGTCGTGCCGAAAGCATACGCAGTAAACGTTCGCGGCTGAGAATTTCCCCCGGATTGGTGACAAAGGCGACCAGCATTTCATACTCGGCGCGGGTGAGTTTGATCGTCTCATCGCCCAGCTCCAGGGTATGCCGGGAGACATTCAGACAGTATCCGGCAAACTGATAGCAGTTATCTTTGGTCTCCGGCTGTGCCTGGCGGGCAAGATCGATACGCCAGAGCAAATTTTTAACCCGAACCACCAGTTCACGTAGCTCCAGCGGCTTGGTGACATAATCATCAGCACCCATTTCCAGGCCAACGATCCGGTCAATTTGATCGCTACGACCCGTCACCAGAATGATCCCTACCGTTGAGCGTTCGCGCAGGGCACGGGTCAGCATTAAGCCATTTTCGTCCGGGAGGTTGATATCCAACAGAATAAGATCGACAGGATGTTGTGACATGATTTCACGTAGGCCTGTAGCGCTGGCGGTGACCGAGACGTGGTAACCCTCCTGTTCAAAGTATGCCTGTAACCTCGCCTGGGTGACGGGTTCATCTTCAACAATTACAATGTGATGCGACATCCTGATGGCGTGCTCTTTCTGTTCATATCTGTTCACATTGTGCCGTAAGTCATTCATCCTGACCAGTGTTGCTGTTCACATTTGAAAAATAAGATCCTCTGTAACTAAACCATAAGATTACAGGGGCTATTATGCGGAAACTATGGAGGGCGCTGCTCAGACCGAGCGCACGTTGGTCAGTGTTGGCGCTGGTCGTTATCGGGATTGTGGTCGGTATTGCGCTGATCGTCTTGCCGCACGTTGGTATTAAATTAACCAGTTCTACCGAGTTTTGCGTGAGCTGCCACAGTATGCAGCCGGTTTACGAAGAATATAAACAGTCTGCGCATTTTCAGAATGCCTCCGGGGTACGCGCAGAATGTCATGACTGCCACATTCCATCCGATATTCCAGGCATGGTGAAACGTAAGCTGGAGGCCAGCAACGATATTTACCAAACCTTTGTTGCCCACTCTATTGATACTCCAGAGAAATTCGAAGCCAAACGCGCTGAGCTGGCGGAGCGCGAATGGGCGCGAATGAAGGAGAACAACTCCGCGACCTGTCGTTCTTGTCATGACTATGATGCGATGGACCACGCTAAACAGCATCCTGAAGCTGCGCGCCAGATGAAGATTGCGGCCAAGGACAACCAATCCTGTATCGACTGCCATAAAGGAATCGCGCACCAGCTTCCCGATATGAGTAGCGGTTTCCGTAAGCAGTTTGACCAGTTACGCGCCAATGCAAACGACGATGCCGAGACGCTCTACTCTCTGGACATCAAACCTATTTATGCCGCCAAAGGTGATAAAGAACCTGCAGGCTCACTGCTGCCCGCTTCTGAAGTGAAAGTGTTAAAGCGTGACGGTGACTGGCTGCAAATTGAAATTGTGGGCTGGACCGAGAGTAATGGGCGTCAGCGCGTGTTGGCGCAACTGCCGGGCAAGCGCATTTTTGTGGCTTCCATTCGTGGCGACATCCAGCAGCACGTGAAGACGCTGGAGCAAACCACCGTTGCGGAAACGAATACACCATGGAGTAAATTGCAGGCCACCGCCTGGATGCAGAAGGGCGATATGGTCAACGACATCAAACCTATCTGGGCTTATGCCGACTCGCTCTATAACGGAACCTGTAACCAATGCCACGGCGCGCCAGAGAAAGAACACTTTGATGCTAACGGTTGGATTGGCACGTTGAACGGCATGATTGGCTTTACCAGTCTGGATAAACGTGAAGAACGTACCTTACTGAAATATTTGCAGATGAATGCCTCTGACACTACGGATAAGCCGCATGGCGATAAGGGAGAAAGCAATGAAAAATAACGATCTCTTTCAGGCATCTCGCCGACGTTTTCTAATGCAGTTGGGGGGCTTGACCGTAGCTGGTATGTTAGGGCCTTCGCTGCTCACGCCGCGTAGCGCCAACGCCGCAGAAGTCCAGGGCACTGGCGTCAAAGAGGGGATTCTGACCGGTTCTCACTGGGGGGCTATCCGTGCCACCGTGGTTGATGGTCGTTTTATTGAGGCCAAACCGTTTGAGCATGATAAATACCCGTCAAAAATGATCGCTGGACTCCCGGATCACGTACACGGTGGAGCGCGTATTCGCTACCCGATGGTCCGCGTGGACTGGTTGCGTAAGCGCCATCAGAGCGATACCACTCAGCGCGGAGATAACCGCTTTGTACGCGTTTCGTGGGATGAAGCGCTGGACTTCTTCTACCAGGAGCTGGAACGCATTCAGAAGACCTATGGTCCGAGCGCGCTGCTGACTGCCAGCGGCTGGCAATCGACTGGGATGTTCCACAATGCTTCCGGGATGCTGGCACGTGCCATTGCGCTGCATGGCAACAGCGTGAGTACCGGGGGAGACTATTCCACCGGCGCCGCTCAGGTCATTCTGCCGCGCGTTGTAGGGTCAATGGAGGTATATGAGCAGCAGACCTCCTGGCCACTGGTACTAGAAAACAGCAAAACGATTGTGCTGTGGGGTTCCGATCTCATCAAAAACCAGCAGGCGAACTGGTGGTGTCCGGATCATGATGTCTACGAATACTACGAGCAACTGAAGTATAAAGTGGCGCGGGGTGAGATTTCGGTCATCAGCGTTGACCCGGTCGTCACCTCAACGCATGACTATCTGGGCCGCGACAAGGTTAAGCACATCGCCGTGAACCCGCAGGCTGATGTGCCGCTACAGCTGGCGTTGGCACACACGCTGTATACCGAGAAGCTCTACGATAAGCATTTCCTCGATAACTACTGCGTTGGGTTTGAGCAATTTCTACCTTATCTGCTGGGCGAAAGTGACGGACAGCCTAAAGATGCCCAGTGGGCGGAAAAAATCTGCGGAATTGATGCAGATACGATTCGTGAACTGGCGCGGCAGATGGCGGGCGGCAGAACGCAAATTATTGCCGGCTGGTGCGTGCAGCGTATGCAGCATGGGGAACAGTGGGCGTGGATGATCGTGGTGCTGGCCTCGATGCTCGGACAAATCGGTTTACCCGGCGGCGGCTTTGGCTTTGGCTGGCATTACAACGGTGCGGGCACCCCGGGGCGTAAAGGGATTATCCTGAGCGGTTTTTCTGGATCCACCACCGTACCTCCTGTGCATGACAGCACCGATTATAAGGGCTACAGCAGTACTATTCCGATCGCGCGTTTTATCGATGCGATTCTGGAGCCGGGCAAAATCATTAACTGGAACGGCAAAACCGTTAAGTTACCGCCGTTGAAGATGTGTGTTTTTGCCGGGACCAACCCTTTCCATCGTCACCAGCAGATTAATCGCATTATTGAGGGATGGCGTAAGCTGGAAACCGTCATCGCCATCGATAATCAGTGGACGTCGACCTGTCGATTCGCCGACATCGTATTGCCGGCGACGACCCAGTTTGAACGTAACGATCTTGACCAATATGGCAACCACTCCAACCGCGGAATTATCGCCATGAAGCAGTTGGTGCAGCCGCAGTTTGAAGCGCGTAATGATTTCGATATTTTCCGTGATCTTTGCCGCCGCTTTAACCGTGAAGAAGCGTTCACTGAAGGGCTGGATGAGATGGGCTGGTTGAAGCGTATCTGGCAGGAAGGAAGCCAGCAAGGGAAGGGACGCGGTGTTCATCTTCCGGCCTTCGACGTTTTCTGGAATCAGCAAGAGTACGTTGAATTCGAACATCCGCAGATGTTTGTTCGTCATCAGGCCTTCCGCGAAGATCCCGACCTTGAACCGTTGGGGACGCCAAGCGGTTTGATCGAGATATATTCGAAAACCATTGCCGATATGCAATATGACGATTGCCAGGGGCATCCGATGTGGTTCGAGAAAATCGAACGTTCACACGGTGGGCCAGGGTCGCAACGTTGGCCGCTGCATCTGCAATCCATCCACCCGGATTTCCGTCTGCATTCACAGCTCTGCGAGTCTGAAGCGTTGCGTAAGCATTACGCGGTAGGTGGCAAAGAGCCGGTGTTTATTAACCCGCAGGATGCCAGCGCCAGGGGCATTCGCAACGGCGATATAGTTCGTGTATTTAACGCGCGTGGACAAGTGCTGGCCGGGGCGGTTGTCTCCGATCTCTACTCGCCGGGCGTGGCGCGCATCCATGAAGGTGCCTGGTACGATCCTGATAACGGTGGAGAAACCGGAGCGCTGTGTAAATACGGCAATCCGAACGTGTTAACGATAGATATCGGCACGTCTCAGCTGGCGCAGGCAACCAGCGCCCATACTACGCTGGTGGAAATTGAGAAGTATACCGGCAAGGTGGATAACGTGACGGCGTTCAGTGGCCCGATAAAAATGGTGGCGCAGTGTGAATATGTCCCGGCTGAGCAGGTGAAGTCATGATGAAAGACACCTCCCTGACAAAAGAACAAATGGCCTGCGTGTACGCCTGGCTGGCGCAGTTGTTTTCCCGGGAGCGTGACGATGAAAGCCTGGGGCTTTTGCAGTCCAGCGAAATGGCTGAGTGGTTCGCGGTGCTCAAAGGCGAGCCGCTGCTTGAGGCGCAGGTCCTTCTGCTGGAGGCGAAAATTGCCGCGCTCAAGGTGCGGGAAGACGCCACCCTGGAACTGGCGGCTGATTTTTGCAGCCTGTTCCTGATGTCGGATAAACACGCGGCGTTACCCTATGCATCGGCTCATCTTGAAGGAGGGCCAAACTATGGGGTCATTAAACAACTATTATCTGATGCGGGCATGCAGGTAAGCGATACGTTTAGCGAGTCAGCCGATCATCTGGCGATTTTTATCGAACTGCTGAGCCATCTGCATTTTTCCCTGGCAGAGGCAGGACCGCGTCATCAGCAGGTTGATGCGTTGCGCAGAGAAACGCTGGCAGGGCTGTTACGCTGGTTACCGGAGTTCACCACTAAATGCTGTCGGTATGATGACTTTGGTTTTTACGGCGCGCTAAGTCAGCTGTTGCTGGCTTTGGTCAGACTGGATAATCAGCGCTGAGAGCAGCACATCCGGTGGTAATGAATCTGTTGCCTCCGTCGTATTGCTACGTTCACCTTATGTTTTTCACTTCTCTGAAACGATACTGTCTGTGAACGTGTTAAGGGTACTATCGCCGTACCCTTAACAATCCCGGCTCCCGGCGGGAAAATTGTTGCTGCGCAATACCCTCCGCTTATTCCTTCAGGCTACCGGGCCGGGCGCGAGGCAACGTCCCTGTAAAACGCGCCCTGAACCCGCATCCCTGTGGGTTCTCCCGGCCTTACGGAAACACGTCGGCAATTTTCAGCCGGACCAGTCCACACTTGACCTCCTGCGCTTTTATTTGAAAATCGCTGAACTGCAAAACAGATTTAACTGGAAATTAGGGCGTTGAAGCGATGACCTCGCTATGGTTGTTCCACTCCCAGTTATTTCCATGGTCTTTCATCTTCGTGAACTGAATGGCATTAGCACATTCGCTCCCGTTTTAACCCTATCACCGTACAACCAGCACCGGACATTTCGCGTGGCGTACCACGGCTGCTGCCGTTGAACCCAGCAGATAAGTGCTAAAACCGGGTTTATGTGAGGCGATGACAATAAGCTCGGCGTCTACTGATTCCGCCAGTTTGAGGATCTGATCCTTTGGCGGGCCGTAAACGACATGAGTTTGACTCCTGCCTGCAGGAATATTGAACTGCTTAATAATCTCTTCGAGTTTTTCGCTGGCCTTGGCCTGCAGACCACTCCTGTCCGGAAATTCGGTAGAGTAGGCCAGCCCCAGCGAGGCATAGAACGGAACGGTAGGAATAACGGCTAAAAAGTGAACCTTCGCGGTTTTGGCATGCGCCTGAACCTGTGGAACAACATGGCGAGTCAAATCGGTTTCAGAGATATCAATGGGCACCAGAATTGAGCGATACATATTCACTACCTCCTGTTTGTTTACCTCTACTCTGAGTGTAGCGAAAGTTGTCTTTGTATAATAAGTGACCAGATCAAGGTTACGTGCATAAGTGTGCGTCAATGAAATGTGTGTGTCGCATGTCTGGCCGTATATGTATATGTGAGCAAAATTGTAAGACAGATATCTTCATTAATACGTGTAATCAAAAAACAGAAAAGGGTTCTTTTTTATGTGTTTTCATTATATATTTAATTATATAACGATTGTCACCAAAGGATTAATTTCAGCAGCTTTTAATCGTTATCAAACTTTTATTCTGATGTTTGTGTGATTAATAGTTAATCAAACTTTATGTTTGGTTTAAAACTCTAATTTTAAACGAAATTTGATATTTACATTTCGTTCTCATTAATTATGCGAGCCCCTTCAAACTTACCCGTTGGCTGATTCTTATTTCTCTCTTCGCTTGATGAATATCAATAAGTAGCTGCTTTAGTATATTTATTGTCTACCTCTAAAAGGGTATTCGTCTGATGGAAATATAAGATGAGAAAAATAAATAAAACTATCATATGGACGATGCTGCTGTGCATTGTTCTTGGTGCAGTTATTGTTTTGGCAGGGCAATGGACATTGCACAAAACCTCGAGCACGGAATTTTGTTTGTCGTGCCATACGATGCAGGCACCTTACGAGGAATATACCGGCTCGGTTCACTTCCAGAATCAGAAAGGCATTCGCGCAGAGTGCGCGGACTGTCATATCCCGGAGGGCGGGCTGGATTATCTGGTGGCTAAGCTGCGGGCCTCAAAAGATGTTTATCACCAGTTCATAACCAAAAAAATCGATACCCCGGAAAAATTTGAAGAACATCGTCTGGAGATGGCGCAAACCGTCTGGGCACAGCTCAAGGCGAGTGATTCTGCGACCTGCCGTAGCTGCCACAGTATGGACGCCATGGATCTTGCTGCACAAAGCGCGGATGCCCAGAAGATGCACAAAATGGGCATCGCGGAAAAGCAAACCTGTATTGATTGCCATAAAGGCGTCGCCCATTTCCCACCTGAAATAAAAATGGATGACAGTGCGCTTAAAGGGCTTGAAGCGCAGTCAGCCTCTACTCCAGCCTCGGCAACTGAGCTTTATGCCGTAAGCAATACCGCGCTTGGCGATCTGGGAACCGTTTACCCGGCAACAAAAATGCAGGTTCTGAAAACAACGGACAACGCACGACTGGTCGAGATTCGCGGTAGCCAGATGCAAGGAAGTGAACAGGTTATTTACTACGCAGCAGGGCAGCGTTTGATTCTTGCCAGCCTGAGTGAAAAAGGTCAGCAGTCGCTGAAGATCCTCTCCGACTGGAAAAAAGATGACTACGGCAATGCGTGGCGAGATGTCGTGCTGCAGGGTGAATGGAGCGGTTCCGCTCTCGCTAGCCGCGAACCCATGTGGGATTACGCACGCAAACTCGACAATGTGTACTGCGCGGGTTGTCATGCGCCAATTCCGGCGAATCATTTCACGCTCAACGCCTGGCCTTCTGTGGCAAAAGGGATGGGTGCTCGTACCAATATCAGTGAAAACGAACTGGATATCCTGAGCCGTTACTTCCAGTACAACGCGAAAGACATGAACAAATAAGCGATAAATCAGGAGAAATCATGAAACTCACAAGACGTGACTTTATCAAGACGGCTGGCGCGGCAACCGGGACAATGGCGATTTCTTCGGTGATCCCAATGCCGGCCTGGGCCGAAGGCCAGAATGGCGGGGCAATCCTGACGGCAGCACGTTGGGGTGCGGTATACGTGGAAGTAAAAGACGGCAAAGTGGTTTCCTCAAAAGGTGCGTTGCCGAAAACGGTGCCGAACTCATTACAGCAAACCGCGCCGGATCAGGTTCATACCAATATCCGCGTTAAGTATCCGATGGTGCGCAAAAGCTATCTGGAAAACCCGGGTAAAGCGGATGGTAAACGTGGTAACGATCCTTTCGTGCGTGTGAGTTGGGAACAAGCGCTGAAGCTCATTCACGAGCAGCATAGCCGGATCCGTAGCAGCTATGGCCCGTCCTCAATATTTGCCGGTTCCTATGGCTGGCGCTCCAGTGGCGTTCTGCATAAGGCGCAAACCCTACTGCAACGCTATATGAGCATGGCCGGTGGCTACGCCGGTCATACCGGAGATTATTCAACCGGGGCCGCGCAGGTGATCATGCCTTACGTTGTGGGATCGGTTGAAGTCTATGAGCAGCAAACCACCTGGCCGATGGTGCTAGAGCACAGTCAGGTCGTGGTGCTGTGGGGGATGAACCCGCTCAATACCCTCAAAATTGCCTGGAGCAGCACGGATGAACAGGGGATTGAATACTTTAATCTGCTGAAAAAATCAGGGAAAAGCGTCATCGCCATCGATCCGATGCGTTCTGAAACCATCGAGTTCTTTGGTGATAATGCGACCTGGATTGCGCCACATATGGGGACCGATGTGGCGATGATGTTAGGGATCGCCCACACGCTGGTGAAGAAAAATCTTCACGACAAAGCCTTCCTGGAAAAATACACCACCGGATATCCGCAGTTTGAAGAGTACCTGCTCGGCAAGAGCGACAAAATTGAGAAAACCGCCGAGTGGGCATCTGGCGTGTGTGGCGTGCCTGCTGAGCAACTGGAAAAGCTGGCGGAAATTTTCTCCAGCAACAAAACCATGCTCATGGCAGGCTGGGGGATTCAGCGTCAGCAATACGGTGAGCAAAAACACTGGATGCTGGTGACTCTGGCGGCGATGCTGGGGCAAATTGGTACCGAAGGCGGTGGTTTCGGGTTCTCTTATCACTATTCTAACGGCGGTAACCCAACACGCACCGGTGGGGTATTGCCAGCAATTTCCGCCAAAATTGAGGGGGGATCATCTGCTGGCAACGACTGGGCGGTTTCCGATGCGGTGACCAGCCTGCCGGTAGCGCGAATTGTCGAGGCGCTGGAAAACCCAGGCGGCAAATATCAGCATAACGGTAAAGAGCAAACCTTCCCGGATATCAAAATGATCTGGTGGGCGGGTGGCGCTAACTTTACCCATCATCAGGATACCAACCGCTTAATCAAAGCCTGGCAGAAGCCTGAACTGGTTGTCATCTCTGAGTGTTACTGGACCGCAGCGGCCAAACACGCCGATATCGTTCTGCCAATCACCACCTCGTTTGAGCGTAATGATCTGACCATGACCGGTGATTACAGTAACCAGCATCTGGTGCCTATGAAGCAGGTCATCGCGCCGCAGTTTGAAGCGCGTAGTGATTTTGACGTATTTGCCGATCTGGCTGAGATGCTCAAGCCGGGTGGTAAGGCGGTCTACACCGAAGGCAAAGACGAAATGGCGTGGCTGAAGCAGTTCTATGACGTCGCGCAAAAAGCCGCCCGCGCCCAGCGTGTCGCCATGCCTCAGTTCAACGCGTTCTGGCAGCAGAATAAACTGATCGAAATGCGTGAGAATGAAAAGAATAACAAATATGTGCGCTACGCGGATTTCCGCAGCGATCCGGTGATGAATGCGCTGGGAACGCCGAGCGGCAAGATAGAAATCTACTCGAAAACGATTGAAGGCTATCAGTATAAAGACTGTCCGCCGCATGCGTCCTGGATTGAACCGGATGAATGGAAAGGAACTGCGGATAAAGATCAGCTGCAGCTACTGACGGCGCACCCGGCACATCGTCTGCATAGCCAGCTGAACTACGCGTCGCTGCGTAAAGAATACGCGATTGCCAATCGTGAACCGGTGACGATTCATCCGGATGACGCGAAAGCCAGAGGGATTGTCGAGGGCGATCTGGTTCGTGTATGGAATGCTCGCGGACAGGTTCTGGTGGGGGCACACGTCAGCGACGGTATCAAACCGGGAATCATCTGTATCCATGAAGGCGCATGGCCGGATATTGAAAACGGTATCTGTAAAAATGGCGGCGCGAACGTGCTGACGGCGGATATCCCAACCTCACGGCTGGCGAATGGCTGTGCGGGGAATACCAGCCTTGTATATGCAGAAAAATTCACCGGTGAAGCGCCAAAACTCACCGTCTTTGATGAGCCAGCAATTGTCACCATGTAATGATGATGGCTGATAAACGGGGGCCGTAAGGCTCCCGTTTTTTATTACTGTTTGGGCAACGTTTTACTGTTGTTACTCAGCCAGTTCAATCACATCTCCCGTTGCCGGTGCGTCAGTTCCCGGTAGCCACAATCGACCCCATGAACCAGTGCAATGACAGCCGAGTAGTTTTTCGGGTTGTTGTTGCTTAATAAATTGTCGGGTCCGCCATAGCTTAGCGGGGGAGGCAGCACGTAAATGAAACCCACCGACCAGGGCATAAATTTGGTTAACCCCTGTGATTTTCTGGCAATGGCGTACGATGTTCTCTATTCCCCGATGCCCGCAACCAGTAATGATGACTAACCCGCGTTCAGATTTATAGATCAACACGCCTTCGTCACTGATGTAATCTGGTTGGAGTGTTTTTTCGCTAATCACACCATAGGATTGTAGCGTGGGGACGCTAATTTCCCCGGACCACAAAAAGCGATCGCTGATAGCCAGCGGCTCGCGGGTGTATTCCATGATGAATCGAGAGTAGTTGTTATCACGCGAGAGTTTTTTAATTTTTCGTGGTGTTCCCGCAACCGTAACTGAGGCGTATCGTTCACAGGCTATTTGGGGATGGCAAATGATACGGCTGTTATCCGCAAGCCACGGCACGCCGCCGCAGTGATCGTAATGGCCGTGCGACAGCACCACGGCGGTTAAGTGCGTCAGGTCCACGCCCATTTGTGCAGCGTTATGCATGAAGCTGCCATCCGGCCCGGTATCAAACAATATTGTGGTCGTTTCATCCTGAACTAACAGACTTAATCCAGGCTTTGCCAGTAATGTTTTTCCAGCGCCAGCAGCACGTCGGTTTTCAAGCAGCACCGTGAGGGTCAAAGCCATGTCTGACTCCAGTATTAAAACGGCATACTGTAATGCATGGCTTTTGAGGGTGCTGTGATCGCAGCGCTCTTTAGCGGTATCTGTTATTCACGCACAATTTTGCCAGCGTTTCCTGCATCGCTGTCATTCCAGCTACCGCGACCATTTGTTTTAATGGTGTAAGTGGCATAACCGACGCGGAAGGTCATCGTATCCTTATAGGTATTTACGTCACGCACTTCCTTACCATTGACGTAAACGCCGGAATCTTCGACGTGAATATCAACGCTGCGTTGACCATTGGCAAATTTGGCCACGTAATTTCCGCTGAATTTACCATCAATACCCGCATTATCGTGGTTATCCCGGCCTGTGGTATTTTGCTGCTCTTCACCATGGCGATGATGACGATTTTGCTGGCTGTTATCGCTCTCGATAAAGCCATGATCGTGGTTCCACTGATAGGATTTGTTCACATCACAACCATTGAGTTCGCTCATTTGCGTACAACCTGAACGTTCATATTTTTTCTGCATTGCCGGGGTAATTGCATATGCCGTTGTGGCCGTTGTCAGACCAAGGACCAGGAGGGTCAGCAGACGTTTATTCATTTTTCACTCACTATCATCATTAAGTTTATTTATAGGAACACGAACTTTTTGGCTGTCATTTTTACGACGATGGCAGTCTCCCATTAAATATTAACGACGCATACCAGGGGGAATCCTAATTTATAATTAGGGTGAGGTGATAAATGTTGTGATACGCAACATAATAAGTAGTTGATTTACGATTTTTATACAATCTGAATAAAGAGTTAAAAGGTTTTTACTTTTTAATGGAAGATTTAATGAATTATTAATGTTGACATTAACGATGAACAAGGATGCAGGCTTGTATATAAACAGGCCTGCACGGGGAGAGTAGTCCACAATATTCAAACTTAGCGTATTTATGGATATTGTCGTCAATACAGCTCGTCTTTACCCTTGAGTGGAGATCTGTGCGCGGTGCTGCTCGGCCTGTATCTCATGAGCAAATGAATGGCCGTTATTTACTGATTGGTGAACAACCATTGCTTTTTCATGTTCATTCATTTGTGAAAATGATTGCGCATTGGTTGGTGTTGACGATGAATTATTTGCCTGTGAGGCGTGTGTCTGCGCCATTTGTTGATGTGCAGAGGCATGACTGTTATTCATCATTTCATGAGCCATTGCGGCCTGTTGATGCATTTTAGGTGTTTCTGCCGCATTAACGCCAACTGAAATAAAAAACGCGATAGCTAAAAAAGAGGACATCTTATTCATCATATTTCTCCTGTTTGGGTTTACGGAAGAAAGTATAATTAATGGGGACTGTCAGTGGCGTGACAGGATTATGACGGTTGTGTCAGAGAATAGGTGATGACAGGTATAAGCGTCATCACCATAAATTACATCGCGTGCTTGGGAAGCGTCAGAATAAAGCGAGTGACATAAGGATCGGAAGTTACCGAGACTTTTCCGTGATGGGCAATCACAATCGATTTCACAATCGCCAGACCAATACCGCTGCCTTCGCCTTTACGCTGCCGTGAAGGGTCCACGCGATAAAAGCGGTCAAAGAGTCGCGGAAGATGTTGCGGGGGAATGGGGGGGCCGGGATTCTCAACGACTATCTGGACCAGACCATCCGCCTCTTTCACCCGCACGGTTACCGACTCACCTTTTGGCGTATAGCGCATGGCATTTGACAGCAGGTTACTCATTGCCCGGCGTAACATTAATGGGTCGCCTGAAACCCAGCATGCGCGTCCTTCAAACCGTAAACCAACCTCACGCTCCTCTGCCCAGGCTTCGAAAAAGTCGAACACTTTACCGACCTCATCAGCCAGATTGAGCGCTTTTTTTTCTGGGATCAGCTGATTGTTATCTGCCTGCGCCAGAAACAGCATATCACTCACCATTTTCGACATACGGCCAAACTCTTCGAGATTGGAATACAGCACATCTTCCAGTTCTTTTTGGGTGCGGGTCTGGCTGAGCGCAATTTCCGTTTGGGTGACGAGGTTAGTTATTGGCGTGCGGATCTCATGGGCAATATCCGCCGAGAAGTTCGACTGACGTTTAAATACGTCCTCGATGCGTTCGAGCATGTGATTAAACGAACTAACCAGTTGTTCCAGTTCAATAGGCACAGCCTGCGGATCGAGACGGACATCGAGATCTTTCGAGGTGATATTTTGGATGCGACGACTAACATTACGGATCGGTTCATGGCCTTTGTATACGGCGAACAGCACGATAAAAACAATCATGATGCTAATCAACGAAGCCGTCATAATTAACTTGTTTTTCAGATCGTTAATATAGTGCAGGTGAAAATCGATCGATAACGCCAGATACAGCGTATATGCTGGTTTTCCATCGGCAAGCTTTCCTACTGGCAGACGAATCATTCGCCAGTTAGACGATGTTTTCTGTCCGTGGATATGTCTGGAGGTTTGCAGTGTAGGGCCTGAGATAATAAAAACGTCGCTGGCATGAGCATTTTTATCCGGCCTTGCGCTGGCGATAAATTGCCGAAGATCCGGCGCATTGGGCGAATGAAAAATGGCCTTCTGGTTGCTATCTACCAGAGAAATAATGACGTTCGAGTAACCCGCCACCACATTTTTTAGCGTTTCCAGTCGGCGTGATTCTGGCTCGTTAGGTTGGTTAATAATCCGCTCCAGCGTGGTGCTAATCTCTTGTAAATCATTGATGTCCTGCTCGGCGAAGTGGACTTTCACGGAGTGGATCATTATCCATGCAAAGGCGAAAAATGACGCAATTGTCGCCAGACTGATAAAAAAGGTTAGTCGTGTCGCCAGTGAAAAAGGGCGCCGCCATCGTTTACTGGCCATCAGGAACCTCAAGCATATATCCCACGCCGCGCACGGTCTGAATCAGTTTCGGCTCATAATCGTTATCAATTTTGGCGCGCAGACGCTTAACGGCGACATCGATGGCATTAGTATCGCTGTCAAAATTCATATCCCAGACCTGGGAGGCGATCAGCGAGCGGGGTAAAACTTCCCCCTGATGGCGCAGGAAAAACTCAAGCAGCGTAAACTCTTTGCTGGTCAGAGTGATGCGCGTACCGCTGCGGGTAACTTTTCTGCTGACCAGATCGACCATTAAATCCGCGACCTGAAACTGGCTTTCGACAATCACCGCCGCGCCTCGACGCAACAGCGTTCTGACCCGTGCCAGCAGTTCGGCGAAGGCAAACGGTTTAACCAGGTAATCATCAGCACCCAATTCCAGACCTTTAACCCGATGTTCAATGGTACCCAGTGCGGTGAGGAGAAGAATGGGCATTCCTTTGTTGGCGGAACGCAGCATCCGCACGATATCCCAGCCGTTTACATCCGGCAGCATGATGTCGAGTATGAGCAGGTCGTAATCGCCGGTCATCGCCAGGTGATACCCGTTCAGGCCGTTATCCGCTAAATCCACGACAAAACCCGCTTCCGTCAGGCCTTTCGTCAGGTATTCACCGGTTTTTTTCTCATCTTCGACTATCAAAACCTTCATCGCATTCTCCTTCACGCACGGGTTGTGCGGACTTTCAATTCTAGGGAAGCGGGATCGGATAGCAATCGGTTATTGGGAAAATGACAGTTTTGTCATTTTCCTGTCACCGGTTAAACAGAGTCACTTGGTTAAAGTACTGCACTATAAATTCCTACACATTTTAGGGACATCAGTCCGGTCAGGACGAGAAGAACTATGAGCAAATTTAAGCTTCTTACCCTCAGCGCTATATTCGTGCTCGCCGGTTGTTCATTGGCGCCGGACTATCAGCGCCCGGCTTTGCCGGTGCCGCAGCAATTTTCTTTAAAACAGAATGCCCTGGTAGCGGCTCCTGGTGAATATCAGGACACGGGCTGGCGGAGCTTCTTCGTTGACTCCCAGGTAAAGGCGCTGATTGGCGAGGCATTGGTTAATAACCGCGATTTACGTATGGCTGTGCTAAAAGTTCAGGAAGCGAGAGCGCAATATGGCGTCACGGACGCCGACCGCTACCCGCAACTCACGGCAGGCTCCAGTGGTACTTACAGCGGTAAATTAAAAGGTGATAGCAGCACCGATCGTGAATTCGAAGCTGGACTCAATCTTAGTTTCGACCTGGATTTCTTTGGGCGGCTAAAAAATATGAGTGAAGCTGAGCGACAGAATTTCTTTGCCAGCGAAGAAGCGCGTCGGGCGGTGCACATCTCATTAATCTCCAACGTGTCGCAAAGTTATTTTAATCAGCGTCTGGCTTACGCGCAGTTGCAAGTTGCTGAAGAAACGCTGCAAAACTACCAGCGCTCTTACGCTTTTGTAGAGAAGCAACTGGTAACCGGTAGCACCAACGTACTGGCGTTGGAACAAGCGCGCGGTGTGATCGAAAGTACGCGTAGCGAAATTGCCAAGCGTAAAGGTGATCTGGCGCAGGCCAATAACGCGCTGCAGTTGTTGCTGGGTACATACGGGAAATTACCCGATGACCACGCGCGCAGCCGTGGGGATATTAAACCGGTAACGCTGCCGCCATCGCTCTCGTCGCAAATACTGTTGCAGCGCCCGGATATTATGGAAGCTGAGCACGGATTATTGGCGGCAAATGCCAATATCGGTGCTGCGCGGGCGGCATTTTTTCCGTCTATAACGTTAACCAGTTCCGTGTCCAGTAGCAGCAGCGATCTTTCCAGTTTATTTAATGCCGCCAGCGGCATGTGGAATTTTGTCCCCAAAATAGATATTCCAATATTTAACGCCGGACGTAATCAGTCCAATCTCGACCTGGCAGAAATTCGCCAGCAACAGTCGGTAGTGAATTACGAACAAAAAATTCAGAACGCGTTTAAAGAAGTGGCGGATGCACTGGTGTTGCGCCAAAGCATTGCCGATCAAATTAGCGGGCAGCAGCGTTATCTGGATTCATTGCAAATCACACTACAACGCGCCAGAGCGCTTTATCAGAATGGTGCAGTTAGCTATATCGAAGTATTAGACGCAGAACGTTCTTTATTCGCTACGCGGCAATCGCTGCTCGATCTTAATTACGCCCAACAGGTTAATGAAATTAAGCTGTTTGCTGCCTTAGGCGGCGGTTGGGTGGAGTAATCCTTAATATTAATCTTTCAGGAGCATCAATTATGAATACGACCGCCAAAGCTGTGCTGTTTAGTCTTTTCTCTATGATCATGTTTAACGCTCAGGCCAATGAGCATCAGCATGGTGAGATGATGAATATGCAGCCAGCGGCTCAACAGGAACAACTCATTAGCGCTACCGGGGTGATTGAAGCTGTTGATATGGGAAGTAAAAAGATTACGATCAAGCATGATCCTATTCCTGCGGTGAACTGGCCAGCCATGACGATGCGTTTTACACGGGTTGCCGATACGAAGGCTGATGATATTAAGCCAGGCGATAAGGTCGCGTTTACGTTTGTTCAGCAGGGAAATCTCTCTGTGTTACGCGATATTCACATCAGTAAATAACGTTCTCGTTGGTCTCTTTTATTCTTGCCCGGGTTTTTGCGAACGCGGGTGAGACTATCGCGCAATGGAAATCACTATGGCGTCTTTAAATATTAAAAATACCGCGCTTATTCTTGCTGGCATGATTGCCGGTGGGGTTATTTCTGTCGGTATTTATACTTATTATTCATCCGCAAAAGCAACGGCTGAAACCGGGCAGGCTTCGCCAAAAGAAGCCAGAAAAGTGTTGTTCTGGTACGACCCCATGTACCCAAACACGCGTTTTGAAAAACCGGGTAAATCGCCATTTATGGATATGGATCTGATCCCGAAATATGCCGATGAAGAGACCGCGAACGCGTCATCACCAGGCGTGCGCATCGATCCTACACAAACCCAGAACTTGGGGCTGAAAACAGAGCCAGTGCGTCGTGGACCACTGCACTACGCGCAAACTTTCCCGGCCAACGTTAGTTATAACGAATACCAGTTTGTTATTGTCCAGGCACGCGCAGCGGGCTTTATCGAGAAGGTTTACCCACTGACCGTGGGGGACAAAATTAAGCAAGGCGCGCCGCTGATCGACCTGACTATCCCCGATTGGGTTGAGGCGCAGAGCGAATATTTATTGCTGCGGGAAACTGGCGGCAGCGCGACGCAGGTGGAAGGAATTCTGGAGAGATTACGTCTGGCTGGAATGCCTGAAGCGGATATTCAGCGTTTAAAATCGACGCGTAAAATTCAGACCCGCTTTACCCTGAAAGCGCCTATTGATGGGGTGATCACCGCATTCGATTTGCGTACTGGTATGAACATTTCCAAAGACAATGTGGTCGCGAAAATTCAGGGTATGGACCCGGTATGGGTCAGCGCGTCGGTCCCGGAATCTATCGCCTGGCTGATTAAAGATGCCTCGCAATTTACCATCACCGTGCCCGCCTGGCCGGATAAGCCTTTCACCATCAGCAAGTGGAGTATCTTACCCAGCGTTGATGCTACCACGCGTACGCTCCAGCTCCGTTTACAGGTCGATAATCCTGACGAGGCGCTCAAGCCCGGGATGAATGCTTACCTGCAACTGAAAACACAAAGCGAGCCAATGCTGCTGATCCCGTCTAAAGCGCTAATTAATACGGGTACCGAGCAGCGGGTAATCACCGTTGATAACGAAGGCCGATTTGTGCCGAAACAGGTTGCGGTATTCCATGAATCTCAAGGACTGACGGCTATCCGCTCCGGCCTGACCGAAGGCGAAAAAGTGGTTTCCAGCGGTCTGTTCCTGATTGATTCCGAAGCGAATATCTCTGGCGCACTGGACCGTATGCGCGCCCAGAACAGTAAGACGCAAGACGCAGCCGCCATGCCAGCCCAGGCGACCCATTCACACTGAGGATATGATAAATGATTGAATGGATTATCCGCCGCTCGGTGGCAAACCGTTTTCTGGTGATGATGGGGGCGCTGTCTCTCAGTATTTGGGGAACCTGGACCATCATCAATACCCCGGTTGATGCGCTGCCCGATCTCTCTGATGTTCAGGTGATCGTCAAAACCAGCTATCCGGGTCAGGCGCCGCAAATTGTTGAAAATCAGGTGACCTACCCGCTGACCACTACCATGCTGTCGGTACCGGGCGCGAAAACTGTGCGTGGTTTCTCGCAGTTTGGCGATTCCTACGTGTACGTCATTTTCGAAGATGGTACCGATCCTTACTGGGCGCGCTCGCGCGTACTGGAGTACCTCAACCAGGTTCAGGGAAAATTGCCGGCGGGCGTTAGCGCGGAAATGGGACCGGACGCCACGGGTGTCGGCTGGATATTTGAGTACGCGCTGGTGGATCGCAGCGGGAAACACGATCTGGCGGAATTACGTTCTCTTCAGGACTGGTTTTTAAAGTATGAGTTAAAAACGATTCCCAACGTGGCGGAAGTCGCCTCGGTAGGCGGCGTGGTTAAACAGTATCAGGTCGTTATTGATCCGATGAAGCTGACGCAATATGGCATCAGTCTGGCGGACGTGAAATCAGCGCTGGATACGTCGAATCAGGAAGCGGGCGGCTCATCTGTTGAGATGGCTGAAGCGGAATATATGGTCCGCGCCAGTGGATATCTGCAAACTCTTGATGATTTCAATAACATCGTCCTGAAAACAGGGGCCGACGGTGTACCTGTTTACCTGCGCGATGTGGCGCGCGTACAGATTGGGCCGGAAATGCGCCGTGGGATCGCCGAACTGAATGGCGAAGGCGAAGTGGCGGGCGGGGTGGTTATTCTGCGGTCCGGTAAAAATGCGCGTGAGGTGATCTCCGCGGTTAAAGCCAAGCTCGATACGCTGAAAAGTAGCCTGCCGGAAGGCGTAGAAATAGTTACAACATACGATCGCAGTCAGCTCATTGACCGCGCCATTGATAACCTGAGCTACAAGCTGCTGGAAGAGTTTATCGTTGTTGCGCTGGTGTGTGCATTGTTCCTGTGGCATCTGCGTTCTGCGCTGGTGGCGATTATTTCCCTGCCGCTGGGGCTGTGTATCGCGTTCATCGTGATGCATTTCCAGGGGCTGAACGCCAATATCATGTCGCTGGGGGGCATTGCCATTGCCGTCGGGGCGATGGTCGATGCCGCCATCGTGATGATTGAAAACGCCCATAAGCGGCTGGAAGAGTGGGGGCATCAGCATCCGCATGAAAAGCTGGATAACGCAACGCGCTGGAAGGTTATTACTGACGCCTCGGTAGAAGTCGGCCCGGCATTGTTCATCAGCCTGCTGATTATCACATTGTCGTTTATCCCTATTTTCACGCTTGAGGGGCAAGAGGGGCGACTGTTCGGGCCGCTGGCGTTCACCAAAACGTATGCCATGGCAGGTGCGGCGTTTCTGGCCATCGTGGTTATTCCAATCCTGATGGGATTCTGGATCCGCGGAAAAATACCTGCAGAAAGCAGCAACCCGCTTAACCGTTTCCTGATCCGTATTTACCATCCGCTATTGCTGAAGGTATTGCACTGGCCCAAGACCACCATTCTGGTGGCGGTGCTTTCAATACTGACGGTTATCTACCCGCTGAATAAAGTCGGTGGTGAATTCCTACCGCAGATTAACGAAGGTGACCTGCTGTATATGCCTTCGACATTGCCGGGGATCTCAGCGGCACAGGCAGCGGACATGCTGCAAAAAACCGACAAGCTGATCATGACCGTTCCGGAAGTGGCGCGCGTGTTTGGTAAAACCGGTAAGGCAGAAACCGCAACAGACTCTGCACCGCTGGAAATGGTTGAAACGACGATCCAACTGAAGCCGCAGGACCAGTGGCGTCCGGGGATGACGATGGACAAAATCATTGCCGAGCTCGATAAAACCGTACGCTTGCCGGGACTAGCGAATCTGTGGGTTCCGCCGATTCGTAACCGTATCGACATGCTCTCTACGGGGATCAAAAGCCCAATTGGCATTAAGGTGTCAGGTAACGTTCTGGCAGATATCGACGCCACGGCGGAGCAAATTGAAGAGGTGGCCAGAACCGTGCCGGGCGTCTCTTCGGCGCTGGCTGAGCGCCTGGTCGGGGGGCGCTATATCAATGTGGATATTAATCGGGAGAAAGCGGCCCGGTACGGGATGACCGTCGGCGCGGTGCAACTGTTTGTCACCTCTGCGGTCGGAGGCGCAATGGTCGGCGAAACGGTGGAAGGGATTGCACGTTATCCGATTAACCTTCGCTATGCGCAGAGCTATCGTGATAGCCCGGAAGCGCTGCGTAATCTGCCCATTCTGACGCCCATGAAACAGCAAATCACGCTGGCGGATGTCGCCGATGTGACGGTGGTTTCGGGGCCTTCGATGCTGAAAACCGAAGATGCGCGACCAACCAGCTGGATTTACATCGACGCCCGCGATCGTGACATGGTCTCAGTGGTGAACGATCTGAAAAAAGCGATCGCTGAAAACGTACAGTTAAAACCGGGGACCAGCGTGGCGTTTTCCGGGCAGTTCGAGCTGCTTGAGCGCGCCAGTCATAAGCTCAAACTGATGGTGCCGATGACGCTGATGATAATCTTCGTTCTGCTTTATCTGGCCTTCCGTCGCTTTGGTGAAGCGCTGCTGATTATCACCAGTGTGCCTTTTGCGCTGGTGGGCGGCATCTGGTTCCTTTACTGGATGGGGTTCCATATGTCGGTTGCAACCGGAACCGGATTTATCGCCCTGGCCGGTGTTGCTGCGGAGTTTGGCGTGGTGATGCTGATGTACTTGCGCCACGCTATTGAAGCCGACCCCGCGCTGGAAAATCCGCAAACCTTTGCGGCGGATAAGCTGGATGAAGCGTTATATCACGGTGCTGTGCTGCGCGTGCGCCCGAAAGCGATGACCGTGGCGGTGATTATTGCGGGTCTGTTACCTATCTTGTGGGGGACGGGAGCTGGCTCAGAAGTCATGAGCCGCATAGCCGCGCCGATGATTGGCGGCATGATCACCGCACCATTGCTCTCACTGTTCATTATTCCGGCCGCTTATAAGCTGATGTGGCTGCACAGGCATCGCCACCAAAAGTAATGCCCTGAAGCGCTCGTCTGCCTCGGTTTTACTGCCGAAGCAGGCGTTGCGTTATGCCGCCAACGCTTTCACGCGTTTGCGGTACTCGCCCGGCGTGCAGCCAAATTCCCGTAAAAAGACTTTATGAAACGACGATTCGCTGGCGTAACCCACCGACTCGGCAATAACGATTAACGGCTGTGTACCGCGCGATAGCATCTGGGCGGCGAACTGCAGGCGCAGCGCGGTTAACACCGCCAGCGGCGTGGAGTTTGATACTTCACGGAATAGCTGTGCGAAGCTGGCCCGCGACATATGTGCACGTTTTGCCAGTTCTTCGACGGTCCAGGCAAAAGCCGGTGACTCCAGCATCATGAATACAACGGCTCCAAGCCTGGGGTGCAGCAGTAAATTCAGCACATTTTTAGCGGGTGTCGACTGGGCGAGCCACTCGCGAACGGTTAACGCGAACAGCGTAGCGCATTGCTGGCTGCAAACGATGCTGGAGCCAGGCAGGTCGTTGATGTATTCCTCCTGCATTAGCGTAATCATGGCCTTCAGCCAATGGCTGACGGGGCTGTTCTCCTCAGGCGCCAGTAATAATACTTCCGGAAGCGCGGTTAAAAAATAGCGTGAAGATGCCTGTAATCGCAGGCTCCCGCAGACAATATGCGTTTGTTCTTCCCCTGTCTGGCACAGACGATGCGCGGAGTTTTGCGGCAGAATGACTATTGTTCCAGGGCGTAATGTGGAAGATGTTCCGTCAGGCATATCCAGTTGAGCGAATCCCTGGGTTACCGTATGCCAGCGAATAACGGACAGTTCACCCGCCGCATGCGGCAGTTGCCAGTCCCTGCTCAACAGGCAGTTTTGATCAATCGAGCCCTGCGGGTCGTTAAGCATAAGTAATCGGCTAAGTGCGTCCATGAAGACTCCTGGGCAGTTTTTGCTAATGCTAATTGAGATGAAAACAATGCTATTACACATAATTTTATTAATAATTTTATGGTATTAGTTTAATTTCTCAATAAGTTGAGTGGAAGGGGAAGAGTGGTTTTTTAGACGATCTGACAGTAATTGGCGCGTTATGGATACATTGTTCGTGCATCGCTAAACCTATAATTCAGTTCAACAAACGAACAGTGACATGGCGGAGAGACAGCATGAATCAGTATCAGGCGATTGTTATCGGATTTGGTAAAGCGGGTAAAACGCTGGCGGCAACACTGGCCAAAACGGGTTGGCGGGTAGCGATTATTGAACAGTCAAACACCATGTATGGTGGGACATGCATCAATATCGGCTGCATTCCCACCAAAACCCTGGTACACGATGCTGAACTTCAGCATGACTTTGCCGCAGCGATGCAGCGCAAGACCTCCGTTGTCAGTTTTCTGCGCGATAAAAACTTCCACAATCTTGCCGATCTGGAAAACGTGGATGTGATTGAAGGTCGTGCTGAATTCATTGATAACCATACAGTGCGGGTCGTACAGCCAACAGGTGAGGTTGAACTGAGCGGCGAGAAAATCTTTATTAATACTGGTGCCCAGTCAACGATTCCGAACGTTGAGGGATTAACCACGACGCCTGGCGTATTTGACAGCACCGGGTTGTTGAATTTGACGCAACGTCCCGAGCGTCTGGGCATTTTGGGCGGTGGGTATATCGGCGTTGAATTCGCATCGATGTTTGCCAACTTTGGTAGCAAAGTCACTATTTATGAAGCAGCTCCGCAGTTTTTGCCTCGTGAAGACCGGGATATTGCTGACACTATCGCCAACATTTTACGCGACCAGGGCGTTGAGCTGATCCTCAATGCCAACGTGCAGTCTGTCTCCTCTCACGATGGTGCAGTACAGCTGCACATGCCGGAAGGTACCCAGACGGTGGATGTGCTGCTGGTGGCATCGGGTCGCAAACCGGCGACTGAAAATCTGCAGCTGCAGAATGCGGGTGTAGATGTAAACGACCGTGGTGCCATTATTGTAAATAAATATCTACGTACCTCGGCAGATAACATATGGGCAATGGGCGATGTCACTGGTGGATTACAATTTACCTATATCTCGCTGGATGACTTCCGTATTGTGCGCGACAACCTGCTAGGCGAGGGGGTACGTAACACGGGTGATCGTCAAAATGTACCATATTCCGTCTTTATGACGCCCCCGCTTTCCCGCGTCGGAATGACTGAAGAACAGGCTCGTGCCAGTGGTGCGGCGGTGCAGGTCGTGACGTTGCCGGTAGCGGCTATCCCGCGTGCGCGGGTGATGAATGATACCCGTGGCGTACTTAAAGCGGTGGTGGATAGCGAAACGAAACAAATATTAGGTGTGTCGCTGCTGTGCGTGGATTCTCATGAAATGATTAATATCATCAAGACGGTTATGGATGCGGGGTTACCTTATACCACATTGCGTGACCAAATATTTACCCATCCAAGCATGAGCGAATCACTAAACGATCTCTTTTCTCTCATTAAATAATAATAGCGTAGTCTACATATTTGCCCCACCCGTGTGGGGCTTTTTTATTTGTTTTTATACTTCCTGATACTAATTGACAGTTATTTTGGCGTTACGGATGAAATAAAATAAAGTGACATGTTTTATTATATTTCCACTGAAATAACTTGTTAATGGGAATAGAAATGAACATGTTTAAAACTACGTTACTAATGACTGCATTACTGACTGCTCCGGTGACATTTTCCGTGTTAGCGCAAACCGAGGTTGCCCACGTTAGCGTATCAGCTGTGTCTGGCACTCCTTCCGTGGTGGAAGATGCCATTGCGAAACTGGCACAGGAAAAGAAAGCGACTTCCTGGAAAATTACCTCAATGCGTATTGATAGCAGCACTCACGCAACGGCAATTTTGTACAAGTGAGGAGAGCTGGAATGGAAAAATATCTTCGTATATTGGGCAAAGGTGATAGGGTTGGATTAACCTTGATTCGCCTGAGTATCGCGATTGTTTTTATCTGGATTGGGTTATTAAAATTTGTACCTTACGAAGCCGACAGCATTACGCCGTTTGTCGCCAATAGTCCGGTAATGTCATTTTTTTATGAGCATCCAGAAGAATACAAACAACATTTAACCCACGAAGGTGAATTCAAACCGCAGGAGCGTGAATGGCAGACGGCGAATAACACGTATACGTTCTCAAATGGCCTGGGCGTAGTCGAAGTTCTTATCGCTTTGCTGGTGCTGGCTAATCCTGTTAGCCGTTGGCTGGGATTAATTGGCGGCGTTCTGGCATTTGCCACACCAATTGTAACTTTATCATTTTTAATAACCACACCAGAAGCATGGGTGATGCCGCTGGGTGATTTACACCACGGATTTCCGTACTTGTCAGGCGCTGGACGGTTGGTGTTAAAAGATACGTTAATGTTGGCGGGAGCGGTGATGATCATCGCGGATTCTTCCCGATCAATTATTAAGCAAAAGTATTGAATTTTTAACGTTGTACCCTCTGCAAGACAGTAAGCCACTATAGTTCGATTCGGTAATTACCGGGCCAGCAGGACGCTGGCCTTTTTTCTGCCCTAAGGGAAATTTATGTTATACATGAAATACAATGATTCGCTTTGCCACAATAACCAGTCGGACTTATATTACTGATTAATAATATAGTGAAGTAAGCATCTTCTTTCTTCTTTCGATAGCGCACCAGTTCGCATATTGCGTAGTTCCTCCATCAAAACCCATTCATTTTTCTCTGTTTTTTTCTGTGCAATTCTTGCTATTTGTTATCTCAAAATGACACTTTAAAAAAGATTGTTATTCACTTTTGTTATAATTAAACAACACGTTCGCATGGTTTTAGGCATGACTTCAGCTAGAATTAACTTTGATTAAATGTTTTTACGTATCAATAAATGGCTAAAGATAGTTAAAAACTTAATTTTTAATCAACTGTTCGACATGGAATCCACTATGGTAATTAAGCACCAGGGGTGGATGCTGATCTCGCGTTTTGTGAGTAACCAAACGCGGGACATATCTTAAATATGGAAATAAGGGTTTTAGAATGAGCTTTGGATTAGCAAAGGAAGATAAGTTTGAAATCATAGCTACCCTTCGTGAAGAGCTGCACAAGAAAACGAAACTGGAAGTGTTATGTGAAAACAGTAGCGTTATCACGCAGTTAGAGAAGGTTGATTTCGAGCGGTTTGTTATCTCCTGGCACGAAGACATTGTTCCTGAAAAGGTCCAATACTTTATCCTGCACAGCGAAAGCGGGATTGTGAAATTTAGTGCCAGATTCGAGCAAACCCCATCAGCAGGTGCAGAAGTAGGATTATCCTACCTCATACCGGATTTGATTTTCTTTGCCCAGCAGAGACAAAATCAGCGTTTTTCCTTCATGAAGGGGTATGACTTTTTCTGTTTTGGTCGTTACAAAAATGGAGAAAACTACTCTTTCAAGATTAAAAATATCTCGCAGGGTGGTTGTGCGTTAATCGTTCAAGATGTAAACGCCCGTTTTCTTTATAAAGATGCGGTGATTAAAAATGCATCTCTGGATTTCGATACATTTGGCAGTTTACAACTGGACTTAAAAGTGATCGATGTCGTCCTGATCAATGAGTTTGATGAGGATAACCAGTTGTATTCCTGTCATCAGATCTCGTGTGAGTTTGATTTTAAAAATCGTCGTGAAGAGACTGAAGTCGAGAAAATTATTATTAAATTTTTAATGAGTAACAAGATTAGAAGCTTATAAGGAACGGTGAACAGGATGTTGATGTGTGGCAGTGATAATTTTGTGGGCAATGGTATGTTTGCCTACCTCACCAGCAAACATGTACCGATACAAACATTCCAGTTTGAGGATATGTTGCATCAGTCATCATTATGCCAGCATCAAACCATGGTTTTTAATATCATCGATAATGAACATGCGTGTTCGGACATTGTTCAGTTTTTGAATAAAAACCGATTCAAATTTTATAATAACGTCGTGGTGATTGTTGCTGATAGTTTGGTGGCGAAATTATGCGTAGAGTTATTATATGTCGAAAAAATAATAGTTTTGACTGAAAAATCTTCATTGCGTGATTTTGGTCAATTGGCGACATTATCAGTCGGGAAATGGAACCCCCGACTGTATCGTTCGCAGAAAAGATTAACCGAAAGAGAGCAGCAGATCCTGAACTTACTGGTAAGTGGTTATACAGCCAAAGAAATTTCTGAGTTAGTTAGCCTGAACTATAAAACGATTCAGGCACATAAGATGAGAGTCGTCGCCAAGCTTGGCCTGACCAATACCTCTGATTTAAATAAGTTAATTGTCAGATTTACCCATCGTATGTCTTTTTTACCCTAACCTGACCATTCTTTTCTGATGTAATACACCTAATAGTAGATACAATTCGGGAGTGATTTTGACTGGTTTTTAATGTTATGATTTGTAGAGGGAGAGGGGAATGTTTAATTCCAATGAGGTGCTAACTGCGCTTGAAAAGGCTTTGAATACCAGTCAACTTTATATGGTTTATCAGCCTATTTTCAATTTACATGCCCAGTGTATAAGCGGATTTGAAGCATTAATGCGTTGGAATAGTCCTCAGATGGGTATGATCTCTCCCGATGTTTTTATTACGTTACTGGAAGATAGCGGCAATATTATTTCAATTGAAGATATGGTTACTCACTCTCCGTGGGATGTTGCAACTTCCTGGCCTGACCCCATTGTATTATCCGTCAATATTTCCGCGCTTGAATTCTGCGATCCTCTGTTACCCCAACGCGTCAGACAAAATCTTGCCACCTCCGGATTGCCGGTCCATCGATGCCAAATAGAGGTCACCGAAACGTCACCGCTGTACGACAGTCAGATTGCGGCTAAAAATATGACGGAATTAAAGGCGATAGGGGTCAAGCTTGCGCTTGATGATTTTGGAACCGGTCATGCTAATCTTAATTACCTGTTGAAATATCCTTTTGATACCTTAAAAATTGATAAAGAATTTGTCACTGGCATTGAACCCGACACCCGATCGACAAAGATTGTTGAGGGTATTATTTCACTGGCGCATAATTTTGGTATCGAAGTTCTTGCCGAAGGGGTGGAAACCCAGTCCCAACTGGACCGGTTGATGCAGATTGGTTGTGACAAAATTCAAGGCTTTTTCATTTCTCCCCCGGTGCAGGCACAAGAGATCCCTTCACTCTTAGCGCAATATAATCGTTAATCCTTCCGTATTTACGTTTCCCAATCCCTTGATTGTTCCACGTTGCTGGTAAGTCTGTAGGCCTGATAAGCGTCGCGCATCAGTCACCCCTGTAATACTGATAAGCAAAAAAAAGCCCCCTGCTGAACAGGAGGCTGGCGAGTTTATGTCAGCTTAGAACGATTTCTTAAAGCCGATAGAGGCATTGACCGGCGCTTCGACCTGCGACTTACTGCCGCCGTTGCTGAATTGCGTACCCAGCTCACCGTAGACCTGCAGGTTTCTGTCGATGGACCATGACAGGCCGGCTGCAACTTCAGTGCTGGAGTACTGCTGTGAAGATTCCAGCGTAGTGGTGGCTACCGCATTGCTAAAGTGCGTTTTGTCTTTTGAACCCAGACCCTGCCAGACGTTAACCCTGCCGTACGGCTGGAATTTGCCATGGTTGGTGTCATAGTCAGCGACCAGACGCACGCCCAGACGCGCGGTAAAGGAGTCTGCGGTATCCATTTTCACTTTCGTTGGGGTTACACCATCCAGCGTGCTGTTATCAAAGTCGCTGTATTGGTAGATCAACTGAGCCTGAGGCTCCAGACTCCATGCGCTGGCGCCTAAACGGAACGATTTACCCACCTCTGTCGACGCCGTCAGCGTGTTGCCTCTGACGGTATACGAGCCGTTGTTACCGGTCGCCGCCAGGCGGGATTTATGGTTACCGTACTGCAGGACGTTATCAACATACATACCGTCACCCGAGAACCAGGTCGCATAGCCACCGACGTAAAATGCGTTGTCGTCGATGTTACCGCCTTTGCCATCGCTGCCTGTCTTCGTGCCTTTCACATTGCTGTCGATATCAAGGATGCTGGTATACATCCCGGCTTTCCAGCTTTCGTTAGCATACATATCAACGCCGACCTGGATACCCATGGTATGGGAGCTGGTTTGCGTACCGGCTGCATCATCCAGTTTGGTTTTACCGGAGTAGCCAATCATTCTTGCCCAGGCGCGATTGTCTTCATCAATGCCCGGTTTAACCTCGTCCCCCATACGTTGGTGCATGTTACCTAACAGGCTAATATCACCCTGACGTACTACGCTGGCGAGGCCAGAATACAGCATGGTTTCTGGACGGTATTCACTTCTCAGATACCAGTTTTCACCCTGGCCCAGAGCATTACCCGCATGTAGTTGGTACTCAAACGCACCTGCAGCCATACGATCGGCGGCAAGATGGAAGGCATCCCGTGAGGTTTGCGCGGTTGTGGTTGCGCCATTGAGCGCAGTCACCACTTCGATACCATCCCCAATGGTCGGCGCGCCAAGACCAGAACCATCGACATCCAGCAGTGTGCTACCGCTGACTTTACCGCCATCGATAATCAGACGGTCGGCAATGCCTGCTCCGCTACCATTCTGGATAGCTGCCATGTTGATAGTCCCTTTTTCGCCGGTGTAATCCCCTTTGACGGTTAAGGTTGTGCCAGTCTGCTGACCGATGAGCGAGACATCGCCACCGTTGCTCAGGCCCGCTACCGTCTGGTTATAGCCCTGCGTGTTCAACGTGGTGTCTGCGACCACATAGTGGTGTGATGCGCTACTCAGGGTGTTGGTATTACCCGCTTGCAGCACGCCGTTGGCGATCAACGTAGCGCCGCTGTAGCTGTTTTCACCTTGCAGCTCGGTAATGCCGCTACCGGTCTGATGCAACTGGCCTTTACCACTGATATTGCCGGTCAGCGCCAGGGTATCGCCACGATTGACGTTGAGTACGCCGTTATCAACGACATCCCCCTGAATGCTGCCAATATCACCGCCGTTACCCAGTTGTAAAACGCCTTGTTCGATGGTGGTGCCACCGGTGTAGGTGTTATCCAGCGTCAGGGTGAGGGAGCCTTTACCGGTTTTGGTCAGTTGACCGTTACCTTCGACTTCCGTCAGCAGAGAAACGTCATGCCCGTTGGTGTCGAATGTCCCGCCGCCGGATTCCAGCGTCACCTGACGGGCAGTATCAAACGCTTCGCCATACTTCAGCGTACCGCCATTAAAGGTAATTCCCGTATCTGCCGCACCCAGGTTGGTATCACCCGCCACCTGCAGCGTCCCTGAGGTGATGGTGGTGCCACCGCTGTAAGTATTGTCGCCGGTGAGAATCAGCGTACCGAGATCGCCTTTATTCAGGCCGCCGGTACCGCGGATAACGCTGTCGATAGTGGCGGTGTAACTGGCGCCGTCTACTGTGCCATCGCCGACACGAATCAGGGTGTTTGCCGTGTCGGTGGTAATGGCTTCGCCGCCCACACGATAACCATCGGTGGCGAACTGCGCGCCGCTGATGATGACATCGCCTTTGCTGTTATCGACGGTTACGTTGCCCGCTTCACCCTGGAAGACGGCGAATGCGGCATCGGTAAACGGTGCGTTCAACGCGCCTTCTGGCGTCGATTCATCGGTGGTCCAGTTGTCGTTACCCTGGCTGGATTGCCAGATACCGTCGCCGCCGTTAATGACGCCGTTATTTTTCAGCTCGCCATTCTCACCGCCGGTGCCGTCCCAGAAGCGCAGCGTCAGTCCGGCGTGGTTGACCAGGTTGACCTGATTTTTCACCGATGTCTGCACGTACAGGCTGTCAGCTGCTTCCGGTGCGTTAGCAATATCCATCACATTGTTGGTCAATGTGCCGGTGTAGTTGATGACGCGGTAAACGCCCACATCAAAGCTTCCACCTGGTGAGGTTTCAATGTTGAGCTTACCGTCGAGCGTCAGATCGCCATTTACGTCAATCAAGTCGTTGAAGGCACCGCCCGGGGTATAAGCCTGACCAAACTGATAATCCAGTTGGGCGTTATCACTGAGCGTCAGAGAACCGGTAGTCAGTTTACCCACACTGTTGATAGCTGCACCCGCGGTAATATGCGCGTCGTCCAGCACATCAACCGCGCCGCCGATAATACCGTTACCGCCGAGCGTTGCCCCGGATTTCACCGTCACCTGGCCGGTAGCCGCAGACTGATTACCGTTGACCAGCAGCACGCCTTCATTGACGTCCGTGGTGCCGGTGTAAGTGTTATCGCCGGTCAGCGTCAACGTACCGTCACCGATTTTCACCAGGCTGCCGTCGTTGCCGCTGATAATACCGCTGATGGTGTCATCAAGATGCAGATTACCCAGCGACAGTTCTTTATTGCCCAGTTCGACATTACCCGCGCCGGACAACGAGCCGATAGACGTTGCGCTGTCGACTGCGCTGATATCGACCTTACCGCCCACCAGGTTTTTAACGACAGTGTTCTCTGCCATCGCATAGTCAGCAAAGGTCATCAGTCCGCTGTTATTCACGGTGGCATTGCCCCCGCTGGCATTTTCTTCCAGCGCCAGGGTACTGTCTTTTGACACGTTAACCGTCGCGTTGCCCGCGCTGGCGTTGTTGGTTAACACCGCTTTCGCCGTGCCCGTCAGGTTCAGCATTGCGCTTGCGGCGGTGACGTTATCCGCCAGCGTTAACAGGCTGTCGGCGATGTTCATAGTCAGGGATTTCAGGCTGGTATCTGTCCCGCTGACATTGAGCGTCGCACCCTTATTGACGTTCACGGTGCTGCTTTCATTACTGCCAAAGGCTCCGGTTTTGCTGACGTTGACCGTCACATTGTTGGCGTTTCCGGTACCGGCAATTTCGGTGTCGCCTTTGTAGCTGTTTGCGCGGTCGAGCGACAAGGTGCTGCCCGCATCGCTAGAGCTGCTGGTGACTTTCAGTTTACCCTCGCCGGTAATCTCACCGGTTGGCGTGAAGTGGTGCGAATTGAGATCGAACACCGCAGCATTCTCATTCGCTCCCAGCTCAATGGTGCGATTGCTGGTCAGGTCCGCGCCCAGTTGCAGCGTTGAACCGTTATTGATGGCCAGATCAGTTCCGCTCTGGCCGAGATTGCTGTCGGAGGAGATCTGCAACGTGCCGCCATCAATGCGCGTGCCGCCGCGATACTCGTTGTCACCGCTGAGGATCAGACGGCCAAGGTCGGTTTTCACCAGCGTCAGCTTGTCAGCAGTACTGGCCTCGCGGATAACGGACTCAATGGTCGCGGTATAGTTTTGCCCCGCGCCACCGGCGCCAACGCGCACCAGCAGTTCGCCAGTCCCCGGCGTCTGGCCTGCGTGGGTCGCGTTTTCCGTGGTGGCATACGCGTTAAGCGCATCGCCTTTAACGACATAGCCATCAGCATCAAACTGTGCTCCGGAGAAGTTAACTTCTCCCGCGGCGTTATCCACGGTAACGGTACCGCCTTTGGTGGTGAAGACGGCGAAGGACTTCTGTGCCCAAGGGGCGTTACCTTCACCGGTTGCGGTGGTCCAGTTGTTATCACCCTGACTGCCGATTGCCATCCATTTGCCATCGCCACCGTCAATTTTGCTGTCGCCTTCAATGCCCGACGCGCCGTGGCTTAGATTAACGGTTGCGCCGTCCCAGAACTGCAAGGTAACGCCGTTGGCATTCACCAGGTTGACCTGTTTGTCGATGGAGGTCTGAACAAAAATATTGCTCTTATCCTGGCTATTCGGTATCGCGCCTAATTCCAGCGTCTGGTTATCCAGCGTGCCACCGTAGTTATAGATACGGTACACGCCCGGTCCGAAGTTACCGTCCTGTGAAGTGGTGACGTCCAGAGTCCCGTCCAGTTGCAGATCGCCTGCGACGTTAATCAGATCGTTTAGCGCGCCGCCTGGCGTATAGGCTTGACCCAGTTCGAAAGCGGAGGTCGTTTTGCTGCCAAGCTGTAGATTACCGTTAATGGATAACGTACCCGCACCGCCGTCACCGGCGCTGAGGGTAGAGGCATCGTTCATCAGCACGTCGCCGCCGATCACCCCGTTACCCCCCAGCGTCGCCGTACCGCTTACGTTGGTCACACCCGTCGCGGCACTCTGATTACCTTTCACCAGTAGCGTACCGCTGGTGACGGTCGTGTCGCCGGTATAGGTGTTATTGCCCGTCAGGCGAGTAATACCGTTACCAATCTGCTGTAAAGCACCGATCCCGGAGATTACGCCGCCAAGCAGCACATCATCGGCCCGATTAATCGCCAGCACGCCATTGTCGATGATGTCAGACACGGCGTTGACTCCGCCTGTATTTCCGCCGTCACCCAACTGCAGAGTACCGGTTTGATCAATAGTGGTGGAGCCGGTATAGGTGTTGTTGGCGGTAAAGACAGTGGTGCCGCCTGCCGCGCGTTCAAACTTCCCATCACCGCTGATGACGCCGTTATAGATCTGCGCAGCCGTCGTGTCGCCCTGCGTGTCAAAGATGACCCGGCTGCCTGCACCCTGAGTCGTCACATTGTAGTCAGCGATGGTCGCGGCAGTGCTGGTGGACTCGCCGTGATCGCCGGTACGCAGCGTTGCGCCATTGGTAACCGCAATGGTTTTACTTGCCAGTTGCAGACGATCGACGATGCGCATATCTGCACTTGAACCGCTAATGGTCAGTGAGTCCCAACCCGTGCCGATGTTGGTACCGGTGGTCAGGTTATCGCTGCTCAGACTGCCAATTTTCGCACTGTTACCGTGTGTATTGGTGAAGGTGAGGGCGTTGCCACTGCCGGCTTCGGTAGTGATATGGCGCGTTTTATCCAGCGTCACATTGCCGATGTTGGCTTTATTGTTGCCGTCGGTTCCGGCGAAATTCACCTCGCCCGCAAAGGTTCCGCTTTGCCAGTTAAAGGTGTCCTTGCCTTCTCCAGTGTTGATCACGCCACTGGTGATACCCTGGCTGATATCAATGGTGTCATTGCCCTTGCCAGATTGAATCGCCACTGCCGTATCGTTGATAGCCTGAAGGGTACCGGTATTGGTGATTTTTTTATTGCTGTCACCGCTGGCATCAATAACGGGTGCGATGGTGCTGGCAGAGGTAATTTTTCCGCTATTGGCTATTGCGCTAACATTTTTAGCGATGATTGCAGAACCACCTGCGCTGTCGTAGACGTTGATGTCGGCATTGGTGGTGACCTTACCGTCCGTATTGGCGCGGATACCGCTGCCTTCGCTGTTATGCACCTCAACGGTATAGCCTTTACCGATGGTCAGATTGCCTGTCACTGCGTCACCATTGCGCTGCTCAAAGGCGAAGCCGGTACCTTTACCGTTAACGTTCAGAATGTTATTCAGGCCATCTTTCATGTTTAACGCGACGCTGGTACGGATCCCCGGACCGTCGTTGGCATTGATGGTGACATCATTGAGTGTGATATCGGTATTGTTGGCATCGTTTTGAATGCCCGCGCCAGTACCTTTGGCACTAATAATCACCCCTTTGGCAGCCAGCTTACCGGCCCCTGTGTCCAGGCGAATACCGTCAGCAGTGCCATTGGTGGTGATGGCATCGCCAGTATTACCAGTAATATTCAGGCTGGCGCCGTTGGTCAGCAGAACTCCTGCGGTTCCATCATCGACTTGAATCTGACCCAGTTTTTTAATCTGTGCGTTCGAACCCGAAGCTTGTACGCCAATGCCGTTACTCACATGTAAGGCAGCGGTCGCGTTATTGGTTAAACTCCCGCCTTGTTGCACGTTAACACCAATGCTGTCGGTGCTGGCAAGATCGATAATTGCCTGGGTATCGAGGATCAGGCTGCCCTGGTTCCTTGCCACATAGGCAATAACCTTGTTGCCGCTGGCTTCTGAAGTGATTTTTGCGTTTGAGGTGAGGATGGTCGGAGTGGCGCTACCTTCTGCGTTGCCATTCAACTGGTGAGCCTGACCGTCCACTACCCCGGCAATGGTTCTTTCACCGGTTAAATTGATGGTGGTTTTATCGCTGATGTTACCTGTGGCGCCGCCTTCAACCAGCAGCGCTGCGGAGTCGGTGCCCTGCACGGTGAACGTGGCTTCGCCGGTATCCACACTACTGCCTGTGCCCGTCGCTAATACGCCAACGGACTGTTCGCCGCTTAAGGTCAGGTCAAGGTTAGAGCTGGCCTGACCGTCAGGAGTGGTGGTGTTACCGGCCAGCATTGCACCATTGGCAATACGGAAAATGGTGGTGCGATCTTGCCCGTTGTCATTCATTACCGCCTGACCAATATTGGCGGTCGCGCCTTGACCATACAGGTAATAGCCAATCTGATCGGTGCTGTTGAATGCCGGGCTACTCAGGCTGTCGACGTTAGCGACGGCGTTATCACGCACGTGTACGCCGATGTTCCCGGCTTTGTTTAGCGTGATGTTGGAATAGACGTTGACCACTGCCTTTCCAACTTTGCCACCTTCAGCCCAGACGGCATAGTTACGGTTACCGACACTACCTTCACCATCAACTACGATAGAGCCTGAAGCGCTGGTCGTGGCTTCGGCATTTTTGTTAGTTGCGCTGACGTGGATGCCGACGTTGTTGGTGCCGTTGACGTTAATCTTGCCGTCGTTGCGGATTTCCTGATTATTTTCCGCGCCGCTGTCACGCACGGTGATACCGTAGTTCCTGCTACTCCCCGCGCTGGAATCGCCATTGATCACGATATTACCGGTATTGATGACGTTGCCGGTCGCGTTACCAATCAGCATACCTGCGGCGTTACGTACGCCGGTTCCCAGCGTGATAAGGCCGTTGTTAATCACCTCTTTGGCGCTCTTGGTCATGATCCCGGCGCTCAGACTTGAACCGCCTGCCATGGTGACATCTTTAGACGGATCACTTGCGTTACGGCCAAGATAAATAGAGGCACCTGCGCTGTTGGTAAAGGTGGCGTTGTCGGCGACTTCTACGCCATAGGCGATGCCGCTGCCGTAGGATGCACCGTTTTTGCGCCCGTCCACGACGTTGATATCGCCGTTGTTGACCCCTTGAGCATTGTCAGACAGTTGCATACCAATGGCCAGCGTCAGCTCGCCAGCGGGTTTGTCCTTGCTCCAGGGATCGGCGGCAGAAGCGGTACCGAAGTTATCGGTGGTGATCGCCTGGTTGATGGTGCCTTCGTTGGTGATTTGACTGGCGCCTTGCCCCTGCATACCAAATGCGCCATAGCTGTTGACGTTTTGGTTGCCGTCTTTATCAATAAACAGCCCGGAGTTGATGATCCCGTTGTTGGTTGCCGTCGCGTCTTTTGCCAGCATGCCAATCGCCAGGCTTTGCCCGGTAGACGTGCGTAATGCGTTCAGCTCACCAAGGTTAGTGATAACCCCACCATTAATGGCTTTCATCACGCCATTAATACTGCCGTCAACGGCAATAATCGCGTCTTTGTTCAAGGTGCCTGAGGTGCCTGCGCCGTTGGCGTAGATGGCATGTAACTCACCACGGCCAGCGGTCGCGTTGTTGGTATGTGACAAACCGTCGGTCCAGACGTCGTAATCCCAGCTGAGTATGTCAGCTGGCTTACCGGAGGTGAGCAGATTTTCAATCAGCCCGGCGTACTTTGTTTGTGCTGCGGTGACGGTTGTGACTTCCTCCGCATCTATCCACAGCTGGATTTGGCTGACTTTTTCACCATCAGGGTTGAGTGCCGCGTCGTCGCTTTTGCCCAACAGCCAGTCATTGAATTCGGCCAGTTCTTGTGTGTTGGTAATGGTAAATGTGCGCTCCCCGGTTTTGACGACCTGACCATCCTCGTCATAGCCATAGGTCATCAGCGTCACATCATCGCCAAACACGGAGGTTTGCGCTGAACCGGTGAACGTTTTTTCAGGGATCACCGGGGCTGCGTTAAATTTTATATAGTTATCTGACTGCCAGTTCACCTGGCTTGCAGTACCTTGTGCTTCCAGCAGCGAGGAATCTTTTGCCAGCATTTCAATGGTATTGGCTTTGTCACGCACATTGAGGGTGTCGTTGCCAATATTCAGATTGGCAATGGAGCCATTTGTCGCCAGTGCGATACCAAATTGCTTATAGATTTCTGATTTCTGAGCATCAAAGGTGTTTAATACCGCATCGCCGACTTGCGCTTCGGTAAGAAAACCATTTAACTCATTGGTATCAAAGACTTTGATGGTCGTTTTTTCGCCGGGAAACGCCGGATCGTTGATATCAAATTCTGTGCTCTGCGAAGGCGTTGACGACTGGTTGTAAGTCAGGTATTCCGCCAGTTCTTCAGAGTTGGTAATGGTTTTTACGCTCTGGTCAGGGCTGGTCGCCAGCAGGGTGATTTTGCCGCTTTCCAGCAGTTCCCGGATAGTGGTTGATTCAACAACGCCGCTTTGACCCGGGCTAAATGTTGGGATTGCACCACTGATATTCAGTGCCTGACCAGTTGTGTTATCTTCATATAAGAAGCCGTAGTCGTGGATACCCTCATAAACCCCAGCGGAAATACCTGTCTTGAAGTCTTCATGAATATCGTGTTCACCCGTTGCGGTAATCTGGGCTGCAGAAGCCAGCAATGAAGCACCGCTTAATGCGCCAGCTGCCAGTACGGCGACAGTTTTACGCGAGCTGCTTTTTTTCTTTCCTTTCGTTAATTCAGAAACGACCACCCAGATACCGAGCGCCGCGTTCCAAATAATGCTGTAAACTTTGTTCATATATAACCCTTGTCTACATTCCTGTTATGTATGTGTTAATACGTTGAGTTGTTGGCTATGGTTGGCACGCGGATGTGCTACCCGGTAATGGATTTTGGAAATAGGGTTCCCTTCCGTGCGATGCGGAATTAAAAAAGCGAGTCGAAAGAAAACCTCTTTAAATAATAACCGTGATAATTGTCCTTAAATAAGTTAGTTACGGCTGGCTATAGTGGGAAATGGTGTACTTGAGCCGGGTGTTATTTTTGCCGAGTTTTCTGGCAATATTGCTTTTGTACGCCCCGATGGTTTTTTCACTTTTTTGTGATGCCCCGGCGATTTGTGTCAGTGACCATCCTCGGGCAAGCATCATCATTACGTTAAATTCGTTAGCTGTAATTTTTGTGTGTAGTTCTTTGATACTTTGTTGTTTTTTGTTTTGCGCGATACGTGTGACGGTCTGTAATAGCTGATCAAGGCTAGTGTCTTGATCGAGAAATTGCATGTTCTTCCCGCAAACGGTTTGAAAAATGGCAAAGGTAGCTTCATCTGCCAAAACAATAATTTTGGTGATAGGTCGTAAAGCCATGTTGCGGATAATCCTGGCATATTTTAAAAAATCTGATTTGTCAGGATTAATGATGATGCAATCCGTTTCATAAGGGAGCATTTTGACAGCAGAAAGTGTCTGGGAGGAGTAGTACGTGATATCAATAAATAATGATGAGCCACGTAGGATTTCTCGCATGCCTAGCCAAGGGTAAATTGAGTCACCCAAAAAAATAGCTTTTGACATAACGATCTCCTTGAAATTTTGGTGCAAGCAGTCGCCTCTTTTTTTAGGTTAAAAAAGAGTTTCTTGCGACGCGTGAAATGTTAATTAAATCTCGTATAACGTTCTGTGCTGTGAACGTATCCTTATTAATTTCAGATCAAACAGAAATTCTCTGTATTAATTAGAATCATTAACTATCCTTAAAGTGGATATTACACTTTGTTAAAATTTAAGATAAATCGTTTATTTCAGCTCTGAGTAAATGATTGATAGATTTCGCTTATGGATCGGGATAATAATAAGAAGGAGGTTTGTATAAAGGCAGGGTATTCCTAGGGTTAAAGAAAGGTATTTATATGTAATGGCTTTAATTTCAATAAGATACTCATTTTTCTTCATGGGATTAATTGAGGGTAGGAGAATTCTTAATCCTGGCCAGGACGTAGGAGGTGGAAGGTCAGGAGAAGAGGGAAATATTGCCGAATTTACACCTATCGGCTAAAAATAGGATTATTCCAGATTATATTTCTACGTTAAAGCAATTTATTAGTGCTTTATCCTTTTTTGGTCTTTTTGTGCCTAATGTTGAAATCTGGCTTGCAGGTGTCATTTTGTCTTAATGCGCTAGCGATAGCGCTTAGCCCGCCAACAGCTCTTGCTCAACCTGTTGCACCTGTTGTTCCAGCGTATTGCGGATTTCCGTAAGCGCCCGTTGTTGATCGGAGAAGTAGGCCTCTTTATCTGTCACGGAGGTGGCAAGCCGCCAGGCGTTCTCCGCTTCCAGTTCGGTAATCTCTTTCAGCAGCGCGTTAATGTGTTCTCTGAGCTGTTGTATTTTGCTGCGTAAATGCTGCAAATCGTTCAATCGGTCACTCGCCATCATCGGTTCGAGGCCGCTTTGCAATTGAGTCAGTAGCGCCCGGACGGCGGCAAGATCGGCATTTTGGCGTGCCTGGTTAAGCTGCACCATCATCTGATGCGCTTTCTCTTTCAGATCATCGGCTACCACGTCCGGGTGGCAAAGACGGCTGGCCTGACGCCACAGGCGTTTTAGCTCATTACGTTCATCAGAGGAAAGCCGCTGGTCACGACTAAAACGATGCTGCGCATCCTGCTGCTGCTCCTGATATTCATCATATTCATGGCTGGCCTCTTCCTGTGCCTGACGGGTTGCGCTGTCGTCCTGGCGAGAAAAGTCGTTTTCCAACTCACGAATCTCCGCCAGCAGGGCGGTAATCAGTTCCGTTTGTTGCTGAATACGTTGGCGTGTTTCCACCGATTCGCGCGAATCTGAATTCTGGTTCATCCAGTGCTGTTTGAGCCTGGCCAGTTGATCAACAGCCTGGGAAATATAGTGCTGGCAGGATTGATAGTCTTTTTCCCGGCGTTTTCGCTCCGCTTCCTGTTTGCGCTGGGCGCTGGCGGCGAGCTGTTTACGCAGTTCGAGAATGCGGCTCATCAGCGGTCCAAGACGAAGGTGATACAGATCGTTGAAATCATCGAGGATTTGAATGCGCGTGTTGCGCTTATCGATCAGGTCACGCAGCTGTGTTTCGAGCGCTTTGAGTTCCAGCTTACTGGCGGCAATGGCTGGATCCTGCCACGTAGAGACTGCCCGTTGAGATTGCAGCCAGGCCGAGATTTCACGCAGGGCATCACTAAAACGTCGTTCTTCGATCGCCTGCACAATGGTGCCAGGTACGACTGACAAAGGTTCATTTTTAAGATGCGCCACCTGCTGGAAAATAATCTCCTCATCTTCCAGTTCAATAGCGCTTTTGATGATTTCCAGTCGTTTGATGATCTTATTCATGACAGTCGTTGCCTGGCCTGACTCAAAAACGAGTGCCTGAAACACAGCTGGTTCACCCGTTTGAAAATGTTAGAAAAACAGTAAAGCGCATTCTGTGGCCTGTCATGCCTTTTCGTCCAGAATAATTCACCGTAATTATGAACAAACGCAATGCTACGGGCATAGCAGGTCCTTATTGCGCCTTGCGACAACCAGGTTGAAATGTTAAAAGAAGCCCCTTCAATAAAAACGACACAGGGGAAGGGCGTGAAAAACGCGTCAACTGCATCTGACACCAGCGTGTCTGATGCCGCGTCAACAAATGAGCCGACGCTTCAACGAGGGTTGCAAAACCGCCATATTCAGTTAATTGCACTGGGCGGTGCAATTGGTACGGGCCTGTTTTTAGGCATTGGCCCGGCTATTCAGATGGCGGGACCTGCGGTGTTACTGGGTTACGGCGTTGCCGGGATCATCGCTTTTTTGATTATGCGTCAACTGGGCGAAATGGTAGTGGAAGAACCCGTTTCCGGATCCTTTGCCCACTTTGCCTATAAATACTGGGGACCGTTCGCGGGTTTTCTGTCCGGTTGGAACTACTGGGTGATGTTTGTGCTGGTCGGTATGGCGGAACTGACAGCGGCCGGGATCTATATGCAGTACTGGCTGCCCGATGTCCCGACCTGGATTTGGGCCGCGGCATTCTTCGTGATCATCAACGCCGTCAATCTGGTCAACGTACGTCTGTATGGCGAAACGGAATTCTGGTTCGCACTGATTAAAGTGCTGGCCATTATCGGCATGATTGGTTTTGGCGTGTGGATGCTGTTTTCCGGTAACGGCGGGGAACATGCAAGCATCGATAACCTGTGGCGTTACAACGGCTTTTTTGCTACCGGCTGGAATGGATTAATTCTGTCGCTGGCAGTGATTATGTTCTCCTTTGGCGGGCTGGAGCTTATCGGGATTACCGCCGCGGAAGCGCAGGATCCGCAGAAAAGCATTCCAAAGGCGGTAAACCAGGTGGTGTACCGTATCCTGCTGTTTTACATCGGTTCTCTGGTGGTGCTGTTGGCGCTATACCCGTGGGTGGAAGTGAAATCCAACAGCAGCCCGTTTGTGATGATTTTCCATAATCTTGATAGCAACGTGGTGGCTTCTGCGCTGAACTTTGTCATCCTGGTGGCTTCGCTGTCGGTGTATAACAGTGGCGTCTACTCTAACAGTCGTATGCTATTTGGTCTCTCGGTTCAGGGGAACGCGCCGAAGTTCTTAACCCGCGTCAGCCGTCGCGGCGTACCGGTGAATTCACTGATCCTTTCCGGTGCTATTACGTCGCTGGTGGTACTGATCAACTATGTGCTGCCGCAAAAGGCCTTTAGCCTGCTGATGGCGCTGGTGGTGGCGACGCTGCTGCTGAACTGGATTATGATCTGCCTGGCACATCTGCGATTCCGGGCGGCGATGCGTCGCAAGGGACGTGACACGCAGTTTAAAGCGCTGCTGTATCCAGCAGGGAACTACCTGTGTATTGCTTTCCTTGGCATGATCCTGGTGCTGATGTGTACGATGGATGAGATGCGCCTGTCAGCTATCCTGCTGCCAGTGTGGATCATGTTCTTGTTTGTGGCCTTCAAACTGCTGCGTCGTAAGTCCCGCTAAGTTTCTACCGATCTCATCCTGGTGATGAGATCGGTGATTTATCTATTCTGCAGATTAACGCTGAAATGCGCCAGACAGTGCGCGAATATCGTTTCCGGTAGGCGACTGATGAATGCGTAGGCCAAACTCTTCGACCACGGCAAAGATATGGTCGAAGATATCAGCCTGAATACTTTCATATTCCAGCCAGACCACCGTATTGGTAAAAGCATAAATTTCGATTGGTAATCCGTGATCGTCTGGCGCAAGCTGGCGCACCATTAACGTCATATCTTTGCGAATACGCGGGTGATGACGCAAATATTCGTTCAGATAAGCGCGGAAGGTGCCAATATTGGTCATTTGACGGTGATTCAATACCGATTCAGGCGCATCTAATTGCTGATTCCACGCGTCGATTTCCTGGTGACGCGTGGTCAAATACGGTTTCAGCAGGTGCGCTTTATGCAGTCGCTGACGCTCATCCTCATCAAGAAAATGGATGCTGGTGGCATCAATGCTGATGCTGCGTTTAATTCTCCGACCGCCTGAAGCCGACATTCCGCTCCAGTTTTTAAAAGAGTCTGATACCAGTGACCAGGTGGGGATCGTGGTGATGGTGTTATCCCAGTTGCGCACTTTGACGGTGGTTAAACCAATATCGATAACAGCACCGTCTGCACCGTATTTCGGCATTTCCAGCCAGTCGCCAAGCTTAAGCATGTCGTTGGCCGAGAGCTGTATTCCGGCCACCAGACCGAGAATCGGGTCTTTAAATACCAGCATTAGCACGGCTGCCATGGCACCCAGGCCGCTTATCAGTATTGCCGGCGATTGACCTATCAGCAGGGAAATCATCAGGATCCCGACCAGGATGGCGGCGATCAGTTTAATACCCTGAAATATACCTTTTAAGGGTAATTGGGATGCGGCTGGGAGCTTTTGTGACAGGTTAAGAATAACGTCCAGCAGAGAAAACAGGGACAGCAGGGCGTACATCATGATCCACAGCTGTGCGCAAGTCACTAATATATCGGCCGCTTCACTGCCTTTTTGTAGCCAGAGTGTGGCCTGTATATTGACGATGATACCTTGCAGCGTAAACGCCAGGCGGTGGAATAATTTGTTCTGCGTGATAATTTGCAACCACAGACGGGAACTGGTGCTGGCGCGTTTTTCAAATGCGCGTAATACCACCCAGTGCAAAATAACGTGAACAATAATGGCGGTGATAAAAATAATGCCAAAAATCATCACCAGCGAAGTGGTGTGATTTATTTCAATGCCGAGTTCTTCTACCTGAGATATCAATTCCTGCATAACGTCTCCTTAATAAACAGCGGTCTATGATGACCGCTGTGTGGAGCTTATGCAAATGCGGGGATTAGACTTCTGTCAGCGTTGTTTCCAGCGGCAGGCGGGATTTCGGCAGCGCGGCGTTGAAATCTTCTACGCTGTGATGACCCACCGGGACCACCACTACGCTGGTGAAACCTTTTTCTTTCAGACCAAACTCTGCATCCATCACCGCCGCATCAAAGCCTTCGATCGGCACTGCATCCAGACCCATTGCTGCAACGCCCAGCAGGAAGTTACCAACGTTCAGGTACACCTGTTTTGCCATCCAGTGGTTGTCATCTTTCAGTTCTTTGCGATGCATATCAGCAAAGAAGGTACGACCTTTGTGGTTTGCAGCTTTAGCTTCAGGGGTGGCGAAGCGGCCATCGCTCTCTTCCTGATCCACCACGCGCTCCAGCCACGCGTCGTCCATCGCCGTTTTGGCGCAGAACACTACTACGTGGGAAGCATCCAGCATTTTACGTTCGTTGAACACAAAGCCGCCGGCTGCGGATTTGGCCACACGCGCTTTACCTTCATCAGTACTGGCAACGATAAAATGCCATGGCTGAGAGTTGGTGCTGGATGGGCTAAACTGCAGCAGCGTTTTTAATTTTTCGGCCTGCTCAGCGGTCAGTTTTTTAGTCGGATCGAATGCCTTAGTGGAGTAACGTTTTAAGGCGACAGAAACAATATCCATAACTACTCCTGGTGGTTTTTTATACCCTGCGGGTACGTTTTGTTTCAGCAGGGTACAGGGTTAGCAGGAAAAAGATAAGACAGGAAAATGCAAAAACACTTATCGGGGTTAACGATAAATCAATCAGGACGCAGGCGTTTTTGATCCCGCTTCGGCAAGCCGTCAACGACGCGGTGCCAGGAATCATTCACCAGCTCTGCCAGTAATGACTCGGTAATGTCGTCGCCCGGATAGACCGAGATCCAGTGCTTTTTATTCATGTGATAGCCGGGTTTAATGCTGGGGTAGATCTGCTGGTTTAACAGTGATTTTTGCGGATCGGATTTCAGGTTAATAAGCGGACGTCCGCGAAGCTCCGTGACCAGCATAAAAATTTTACCGCCAACCTTGAAGACATCGTATTCCGGGCCGAATGGCCAGCAGTGTTCGGTAAAAGGCAGTTCGAGCGCAAGGCGTTTCGCACAGGTATGCAGTATCTGGCCGTCCATTATTGTTCCTCGCGGGTTAGTGCGCGCCACATCGCTTCAAATCCCATCGATATGTATTCCTTGGCCCGGGCAGAGTCGCGGGCTGCGAACTCCATGGTGGTTTCCGCCAAAGAGAGAAAAAGGCCATCGCCGAATGCGCGATATTCGTCAGACATAAACTCAGGTCGCACGGAGCGATGACAAAGATCGCGCAGTTCCGGGAACATATCGTCGGCCTGCTGTTCTGTTTCTTTGCTGATTTTCTCGCTAACGGCTAACTGGCGAATCGTGCGATGCCCACAGGTATGGTTCAGGCCCCAGCTAATGTAGCTGTTCCAGATATAGTGAGTCATGGTTTTGGCATCGGTAACTGAGCGATCCAGATTTGCCATCATCGACTGACAGAGATCGTGCTTTAAAAAGAGGTAAAGCTCGTTGATCAAATCATCTTTGGTCGCGAAATAGCGAAACAACGTTCCCTCCGCAACACCTGCATTGCGGGCGATTACGGCGGTAGACGCCGCAATACCTGATTGTGCAAATGCTGTGGTTGCAGCTTCCAGTAATGCCAATTTTTTGTCTTCACTCTTCGGACGAGCCACTACACTTTACCCTTAAGTTGTAAAAAGCATGATTGAATCACGGCCTTTGCAGCACCGCAACGGTGAATGTCAAAGATTGAAAATCATCTTGACGGCGAACTTTCGATTTCTATAATGAGTGCTTACTCACTCATAATCAAGAGTCAGTCACGCAAACCAGCGGAAAGGGGGCGTGTTTAAGGTCAGGATATGAAGCGTCTCACAGTTTGTGTGGTTGTTATTATGCTCATTGGCGCAGCTGCAAGTTTACCGTTTTTACTCAATGCCGGGTTTGGTCAGGCACCGAAAGGGGCACAGCTGAGTCAGGTTGAACAGTCACCGCACTATCGTGATGGACAGTTTCATAACCAGGTACCAACACCGGGCTATACCGGCAACAAAAGTATGCTGGCTGCCTGGTGGGAGTTTTTGGTCGCTAAGCGCGAAAATGCGCGGCCAGCACATCCGTTGCCATTGGTGGCGACCGATCTCGCCGGGTTATCTCCAGAGCAGGACACGCTTGTCTGGCTGGGTCACTCTTCGTGGTATTTGCAGCTGGCGGGTCAACGTATCCTGATCGATCCCGTGTTTAGCAACTATGCCGCACCGCTTTCATTCCTGAACAAAGCCTTTGTCGGTGATTATCCGTGGTCCGCACAGACGATGCCGGAGATCGATCTGCTCATTATCTCGCACGATCACTATGACCATCTGGATCTCGCTACGATCAAGGCGTTAATGCCGAAAATTAAGCGGGTGATTACGCCGCTTGGCGTAGGGTCACATCTACGTTATTGGGGAATGCGCGGCGAGATAATCGACGAGATGGACTGGAATCAATCCATCAGAGTAACGGATTCGCTGATCGTTCATGCGTTGCCAGCCCGTCATTTTTCGGGGAGAGGCATCAAGCGCAATCAGACGCTATGGGCGAGTTTCATGTTTGAAACGCCGGAGCAGAACGTTTATTACAGCGGCGATTCCGGCTATGGACCGCATTTTAAAGCCATCGGCGAGCAGTTTGGCTCGGTTGATTTGGCGATTATGGAGAACGGCCAGTATGACCATGACTGGAAGTTTATTCACATGATGCCGGAAGAGACGGCACAGGCTGCGGTCGATCTGCATGCGAAAGCCGTTCTACCAGGGCATGCAGGTCGTTTCGTTCTGGCGAAACATACCTGGGATGATCCTTACAAACGACTGGCGCTTGCCAGCCGTCGTTACGATTACCGATTGCTGACGCCAATGCTGGGTGAACCGGTAATACTGTCCGCACCGGACCAACTGTTTACGGCCTGGTGGCAACAGGTGACTCAATGAATACAGGGGAGAGCATGATGACGATTTCTGCTCAGGTAATTGATACGATTGTTGAATGGATTGATGATAATTTGAATCAACCATTGCGCATTGATGATATTGCACGCCATGCGGGATATTCAAAATGGCACCTGCAGCGTCTTTTTATGCAGTATAAAGGCGAAAGCCTCGGGCGTTACATTCGGGAACGCAAGCTGCTACTGGCCGCGCGCGATCTACGCGATACCGACCAGAAAGTGTACGACATCTGTTTGAAATACGGATTCGATTCGCAGCAGACCTTTACGCGTATTTTCACCCGTACGTTCAGCCAGCCGCCGGGCGCTTATCGCAAAGAAAATCATAGCCGAACGCATTAACAGCTAAGGGTTCTCGCGGGCCTAATCCGCCAGCGAGAACCAGCGCCGCCAGATGAAGCGCAAAACGAAATACTCAACCACCCCCAGCAGTAAAAACCACAGACAAAACAGCAAAGTATAAAACTGGTTGAGATCCATCAAATGAAAGGTGGCCACGAGTTTTTGCGCCAGTACCAGGCCAACTGAGGGGGCGGGCAGCAGCAGACAGGACAAAAATGCCAGCAACAGGATCCCGGCGGCGGTCATCAGTGATTCAAGCGGGTGTTTCATGGTATTGTTAAACTTGAGTTAAAAAGCCATTGTCCGGGATCTCTGTGGGCAACGCAAACGCCACGCTTACAGCCCGGCCCAAATCTCACAATGTTTTTTCACCAGACCACTCAGCGACCCGCCTTCGGCGACGAAGTCACGCATGTTTTGCGCCTCGTCATGACCATGCTTAACCTGCAGATGCAAGGCTTCAATCGCGCTGGCCGCGCCCACTTTATCCGCAGAGACAGTAACATTCTCCAGTAGTCGCAATGTGTCATCTGACAAGCGACAACCGTCGCCGGTATTGACGTCGGTGATGATTCCCGCCATACCAAAGCGACAGGCCTGAAAACGATTGAATTTATACAACAGGTAATCACGCTCCTGGTGCTTGAACGGACGTTTGGTGAGTAACCAGTGGGTGGTAGCCTGAATAAGCCCTGCCATATTGACCGCATGATCAAGGGTCAGTGGCGTATCCATTACCCGAACCTCTACCGTGCCAAAGTGCGGGCTGGGACGGATATCCCAGTGTAAATCTTTAATACTATCAATCATGCTGGTGTAAGCCAGTCGACGGAATAGCCCCTCGAATTCCTGCCAGTTATTCACCCATGGCATCGGGCCATTATCGGGAAATCCGGAGAATATATTCAGTCGCGCGCAGGCAAACCGCGTGTCGGACGTCTGCATATAAGGTGAAGCGGCAGAGAGCGCAATAAAATGCGGAACAAATCGCGACAGGCCATGCAGAAGGTATATGGCATCGTCGCCGTTTGCGCAGCCGATATGCACATGCTGACCGAATACCGTCGCCTGCTGAATGAGATAACCGAAATTTTCCAGGTTACGCCGATAGCGTTCATCATCGCAGACTTCCTGACGTTGCCATTTTTGAAATGGATGCGTACCCCCGCCACAAATGGCGAGGTGCTGCTCTGCAGCAACCCGCGTGATTATCTGCTGCATAGCGGATAATTCAGCACTCGCCTGGTCGATATTGCGACAAACTCCGGTCGCCATCTCCAGCATACTTTCCGTGATATCGTGCTTGACTTCTCCGGCGGTAAGCAGCGGCTTTACGGCGTCAATCAGCCGGGAAGAATCCTGGCTCAGGTCGTAGCCTGGAGGATTGACCACCTGCATTTCCAGTTCAATGCCTAACGTGAAAGGGTCAGAAACATGAAAATCGGGAAGTGGCATAAGACTCTCTTCAGCGTTGATTTTTAATCAGTATAGAAGGGCGGCTGATTTTCTGTTCGTTGTCAGATATTCCCTGGTGACGCTTTGAAGGTGAAATAGCTGGTGTTATAACTATTTTTTACTTCGCAACAGGGGTTGAATCGTGCCGGAAATAAATCTTTATGGGCAGACCGTCGGCGATGTTGTGCCGGACTGGAATGGCGCTGCCGTACTGCCACGGGAAACGCTTGTCGGTCAATATTGTCGACTGGTTCCTCTGGATGCCGACAGCCATGCCGCCGATCTGTTTGATGCTTACGCGCAGGCACCGGACGATCGCGACTGGACCTGGCTTGCAAGCTCTCGCCCCACAAGCGTTGAGGCTGCAGCTTGTTGGGTTGAGGGGAAATCCACTGATGCCTCTTTGGTTCCCTATGCCGTCATTGATCAGCGTTTCGGACGTGCCGTCGGACTGGTGTGTTTTATGGCGATCGAACGAGAGCACGGTTCGGTCGAAATTGGTCATGTGACCTGGTCACCGCGCATGAAAAATACGGTACTTGGCACCGAAAGCATCTGGCTGCTGCTGCGCCAGGCGTTTGCGTTGGGTTATCGTCGCGTGGAGTGGAAATGCGATTCTTTGAACACCGCTTCTCGACGAGCGGCGGAGCGCCTTGGGTTTATCTTCGAAGGACGCTTTCGCCAGAAGATTGTGCGCAAGGGTCGCAATCGCGACAGCGACTGGTTATCGATGATTGACGGTGAATGGCCCCAGTGTGACGCCGTGTTACAACGCTGGCTGGCGGCGGAGAACTTTGATGAACACGGGCGGCAACGCCGGTCAATGGCTGACTTTGTTACAAAGTCGCTTCACACAGAGTAATGATGTTTTCATCATGCTGAAACCAGCGAACATTAACTTCCTGCCCGGCGAGATTTTGCGAAAATGACGGGGTGATTTGCACCGTTAAGTGTGTCGCTGTGAGTGCAACTATTTTGGCGCTGGCAAATCCCGGCAGCTCCGATGCCTGCGCGGAAAATGTTTTATACACGCTCTCTTTGGCGGAAAACGCCAGGGTTAAGGCGATCGGAAAGGGAACCAAACTGAACTGTAAAAGCCGTTGTTCACAGTTATCGATAATGCCGCCAGTCAGATCAACTGCGGTTTGTGGTGTAAAAATAGCTTCTATATCCAGTCCGACGGGATGCGTCGATACCACCGCCAGTGCTGTTGACGTACTGTGACTGATGCTGCCAAACAACTTTTGTGGCCACAGCGGTTGTCGCTGCCCGCCGATGCCAGGCACAGTTTTGATACCGTATTCACGTAATGCATGTACTGCGGCAATACGCCCCGCTAAGTGCTCAGCTTTACGCTTACGCCCACAGGATTGAAGCTGAGTATGGTGGGGGAGCCAGAACAGGTCGTGCTCTTGGAAGGTGTCGGGATCGAACTCGACAATGTGCAGCGTGTGGTCTGCGAAAGTGAGCGTTGTGTGCGTTGTGTGCATCGTCGTTATTGTTTCCCTCTCCCCGTAGCGAGGAGAGGGAGAAACGTTATCAGAAGTGCGTGTTAACGCTCATGAACCACGTCCGGCCCGGTTCGTTATAGGTGTGCGCGCCAGCGCCCGCCATATAGTTCCCGGTTACAATATCGCCCGTGGTCTGGGCATTGCCTTCACGCCACAGACGTTTGTCGAAGACGTTATCCACGCCGCCAGTCAGGCTGACATTTTTCGTCACATCCCAGGTCGCGCTCAGGCCGACGATGCTGTACGGGCTGACTTCACTCGCCGAACTACCGGTTACCGGTTTACCCTGGTAATCGTATTTCTTCGGCTGCTGTTTACCGTACCAGGTGAAGGTTGACTGCAGCGATAAATCTTCACGCGCTTGCCAGCTCAGCGTTGAGTTCAGCGTGTATTCAGGAATAATCGACAAGCGCTCGCCGGTCTCTTTATTCTTACTTTGCAGCATGTAGGTAATGTTGTTGGTCCAGTTAACGGTTTCGCTAACCGGTACGTTCAACGTACCCTCCAGACCCTCAACCACTGCTTTAGGAATGTTTTCCCACTGATAGATATCAGTGTAAGTCGTCTTCCCTTTGCTGGTGATAGACGTTCTGTCGAACGGTACCGTACCCGCTTCAATCTTGTTGCGGTAATCGTTACGGAACCAGGTTACCCCGGCCAGCCAGCCGTCACGTTTGAACTCAAGACCAATCTCTTTGTTGATACTGGTTTCGGCCTTCAGGTCATCGTTGCCCATCATGTAGCAACCAATGCCCGTCGCGGAACCGGTGGCGTAGCAACCCTGGCCTTTGCTGTACAGAATGTAGTTCGGGTTGAGCTGGTACAGGCTTGGTGCTTTATAGGCTCGCGCAATCCCCATCTTCAGCGTGAAGTCATCACCCAGACCCTGGGACAGGTTCAGAGATGGGCTCCAGTTGTCACCAACGATGCTGTGGTGGTCGAAACGCAGACCCGGCGTCAACATGGTGCTGTCGGTCAGTTCCATGTTGTTTTCAGCAAACAGAGAGAAAATCTCCGCGTCTGAGTATGGGCTACGGTTGGTACTGCTCGAACCTGGAATATCACCGCCCATAAAGGTCTGTGAATTGGACAACATGTCCTTCATGCGTTGCTGGTTCCATTCGGTACCAAGCGTCAGGTTTTGGTTGACCAGCAGATCTAACGGAATGCTGACTTCACTGTGCAGCATGACGTCACTCAGGTCGGCGTCGAGATATTTTTGTGACGCATTCGGGTCGAAGATACCCTCAGTACCGCCCGCCAGACCTTCAGGCGTACGGGAGTTACGTGTATGTTCGTACTGTACCCAGTTGCTGGTGGTGACGCCGTTATCCCAGCCGCCATTCCAGGTCAGAGAATAGTTCTGACGGTAAAGACGGTTGGTCTCTTTCCCGTAGTTATCTTTCACCAGTTGGTTGGTGTTAGTGTTTTGAGTGTCGCCCGCATACAGGTTGCCCTGACGGCTATAACCGGCTTCCAGTTCCAGTGACTGGAGTGGGGCGAAATCCCAGCGAACCACACCGTTAATGTCTTTGTTGATCACCCCTTCACGACCGGCTGGTAAGGTATTTGAATATGTGCCGGTACGTTCTGACTGATGACCCTGGTTGATGTCCCATGCGTCGGCCTGGGTTTTATCGAGATTACCGTACAGGCGGAAGCTGAAATCCCCACCCATTGGACCATTCAGGCTAAAGTTGGTGCGCTTGGTCGATCCTTCGTCTTTGTGTTCCGGGGCGTTGAAATAGGTATCCCAGGAACCGTGCCATTCATTGCTGCCTTTTTTGGTGATGATATTCACCACGCCGCCAGCTGCGCCATTGCCATAGCGTGCCGCGGCAGGACCGCGCAGTACTTCAATACGCTCAATCATTTCCGGTGGAACCCAGGCGGTATCGCCGCGGGTATCACGCTCGCCGCGCCAGCCCTGGCGTACGGAGTTACGGCTGGTAACCGGTTTACCGTCGATCAAAATCAGGGTGTTTTCTGGCCCCATGCCGCGAATATCGATCTGGCGGTTGTTGCCGCGCTGACCGCTGGTTGAGTTACCGGTCAGGTTAACGCCAGGCATGGTACGGATGATTTCCGACACATCGCGAGCGGGAGGGTTCTTACGAATTTCATCAGCGGTAATGGTTGACACGCCCGGCGCCTGTAGGTTCTGCTGGGCGGCGGTAACGACGATGGTGTCTTCATGAGAGACAGCTACGCTATCGGTTTGATCTTCTGCCATTGCTGGCAGGGCTACCCCGTAAATCCCTAAATTGACCAATAAAGCCAGTGAATGAATCTTGTTGTTCATTGTATGTCCTGCTGTTCTTTTAGCCACGAGTACCAATGTGCCTCGGTGCGGCATTTGGTCTGATGTCGCCCGCATCTGCGTAAACTATCCATTCCAGAAAAAGTACGCAGCGCCAGGTCGGTTTATAAGTGGTGAAAAACTGTGCGCGCTTCCCACAGCGCGACAATACGCTATTGCAAATGCAAATAGTTATCAATAATATTATCAATATATTTCACGCTAAATCATAAAATTTCACAATAAACATGGGGTTATGGCGGTGACGACGTTAAAGATGGGAAGCGAGGCGTGGTGGCAGTCAAAAAAAGGCCCGGAGTGGGAGCGTGAAGACAACGGAAATTATCGGGTAACCTTCTGGTGGCGTGACCCGCAGGGAACGGAGAAAGAGTCAGCCATTCATTGCGTGTGGGTCTATATCACTGGCGTCACCGATCATCATCAAAACGCTACCCCTCAGTCGATGCAACGCATTGATGGAACAAATGTTTGGTGCTGGCGTGTTTCTCTCAGCGCCAACTGGCGCGGCAGCTACTGTTTTATCCCGACAACACGAAACGATATCTTTTCCTCGCTGGCGGTGGGCGCAGCGCCTGACCGAAGCGTACTGCGTGAAGGCTGGCGGCAATTGCTGCCGCAGGCCATTGCCGATCCCCTTAATCCGCAGAGCTGGCAGGGCGGTCGCGGCCATGCGGTGTCTGCGCTGGAAATGCCGGAGGCGCCCGTACAGCCCGGATGGGATCGACCTGAAAACCCCGATTCACCCGCAGTTTGCCTGCAATGGCGGAGCGCCAGGCTTGGTAATACGCGTCGCGTATGGGTATTTACCACCGGAGAGGCCCAAGCGGAATCTCGTCCGCTGGCTATCCTGCTGGATGGGCAGTTTTGGGCACAGAGTATGCCGGTCTGGCCTGCGCTAACTTCACTTACGCATCGTGGACACCTTCCTCCTGCCGTTTATCTCCTGATTGATGCCATCGATACGGCTCACCGTAGCCGCGAACTGCCGTGTAACGCGGATTTTTGGTTGGCGGTACAAGAGGAGCTGTTGCCGCTGGTGAAGACGACGACCGCATTCAGTGACGATCCGCAGCGTACTGTGGTCGCCGGACAAAGTTTTGGCGGGTTGTCATCGCTGTATGCCGGGCTGAACTGGCCCGCGCGCTTTGGCTGTGTTCTTAGCCAGTCGGGCTCTTACTGGTGGCCGCATCGTGGTGGTGGTCAGGACGGGGCGATCGTCGAGCAACTGAAGACCGGGACCATCAGCGCTCAGGGACTGCGTATTGTCCTGGAAGCGGGGATCCGCGAGCCCATTATTTATCGCGCTAATCAGGCGTTATATGCCCAGTTACCTTCTGCACCACAGTCTATTTTCTGGCGTCAGGTTGATGGTGGACACGATGCGCTTTGTTGGCGCGGCGGTCTGATGCAAGGGCTAATGACGCTCTGGCAACCGCTTACCGACACGATTTAACCGGACGACATTCCACGACAGGAGTTGAGTATGGAATTCAGTAACCCCTTCGATAATCCGCAGGGCCAGTTTTACATTCTGCAAAATCCCCAACGTCAGTTTAGCCTTTGGCCGCAGCAGTGTTCACTTCCTGCTGGTTGGCAAATTGCTTGCGGACCCCAATCCCAGGAAGCCTGCCAGCAATGGCTGGATGCAAACTGGACCACGCTGACGCCCGCGAACTATGTCGATGTGCAGGAGGCTCCATGACTCAGCGTTTACCGTTAGTGGCGGCTCAGCCGGGGATCTGGATGGCGGAAAAACTCTCCACATTGCCCTCGGCGTGGAGCGTGGCGCACTACGTAGAATTAACCGGCGAACTGGACGCGTTGTTGCTGGCGAAAGCGGTTGTGGCGGGCCTGGAGCAGGCCGATACCTTGCGAATGCAGTTTAGCGAAGATAACGGTGAGGTCTGGCAATGGGTGGATCCTGCGCTCACTTTTGCGCAACCCGAAATCATCGATCTGCGCGAAAAATCCAACCCACATGAGGCGGCGCGTGCGTTGATGCAGGCAGACCTGCAGCAGGACATACGTGCTGACGGCAATAAGCCGCTGGTTTTTCACCAGCTTTTACAGGTGGGAGATAAACGTTGGTATTGGTATCAGCGTTACCATCATTTGCTGGTCGATGGCTTCAGCTTCCCGGCCATTACCCGCCAGATAGCCGCAATCTATCGCGCATGGCTAGATGGCGAGTCTACGCCAGACTCGTCTTTTACGCCGTTCGCCGAGGTGGTGGAAGAGTATCAACAGTACCGTCAAAGTGATGCCTGGCAACGCGACGGCGCCTTCTGGCGCGATCAGCGAAAGCAACTCCCACCTCCTGCTTCGCTGTCGAACAATCCGTTGCCGGGACGTTCGGCCAGCGCGGATATTATTCGCATGAAGTTAACCGCGCCTGAAGGAGCGTTTCGCCGACTTGCGGCACGCATGCCTGACGTTCAGCGTGCGGATCTGGCTCTGGCGCTGGTGGCGTTGTGGCTGGGACGCTTATGCAGCCGAATGGATTATGCCGCCGGGTTTATCTTTATGCGGCGTATGGGCTCGGCGGCGTTGACGTCCACTGGACCGGTTTTAAACGTTCTGCCATTTGGTGTGAGGCTGGATGCGGCAGAAAGCTTGCCTGCGCTTGCACAACGACTGGCCGGGCAGTTGAAGAAAATGCGTCGGCATCAACGTTATGATGCCGAACAAATCGTTCGCGACAGCGGGCGTGCAGCCAGTGCAGAGCCGCTGTTTGGCCCGGTGCTGAATGTGAAAATATTCGACTATCATCTGAATATTCCCGGCGTTCAGGCGCAAACTCATACGCTGGCGACAGGACCGGTGAACGATCTTGAACTGGCGTTGTTCCCGGATGAAAACGGCGGGCTGAGTATTGAAATCCTGGCCAATAAACAGCGCTACGATGCAGAAACGCTGGCGCAGCATGCCTCGCGTTTAATCGGGCTTATCGAGCAGTTTGCTGACAATCCGTCGCTATGCTGCGGCGACGCCGGGATGCTGTTGCCTACAGAACATGAGCGGCTGGCGAAGATTAACGACACGACCGTGGAGATCCCGTTCACTACGCTTAGCGCACTGGTGACACAGCAGGCCGATAAAACGCCGGATGCCCCGGCGCTGGCCGATGCCCGTTATCAGTTTAGCTATCGCGAAATGCGCCAGCAGGTCGTGGCGCTGGCGAGCCTTCTGCGCGAACGCGGCGTCCGTCCTGGCGACAGCGTAGCTGTGGCATTACCGCGTTCTGTGTTCCTGACGCTGGCGCTGCACGGTATTGTGGAAGCCGGAGCTGCCTGGCTGCCGTTGGATACCGGATACCCGGACGATCGCCTGCGGATGATGCTCGAAGACGCGAAGCCAAAATTGTTGATAGCGACTGAAGAGCAACTGGCGCGTTTTAGCGATATCCCAGGGCTGGAAAGTCTGTGCTATGACTCGCCGCTGCCAGCAGAAGATGCTGCTCCGTTGGCGCTATCTCAACCCAATCATACCGCCTATATCATTTTTACTTCCGGTTCTACCGGTAGACCAAAAGGGGTGATGGTTGGGCAAACCGCCATCGTTAACCGTCTGCTGTGGATGCAAAATCACTATCCGCTGACCGCAGATGATGTGGTGGCGCAAAAAACGCCATGCAGTTTTGACGTCTCGGTATGGGAGTTTTTCTGGCCGTTTATTGCCGGGGCAAAACTGGTCATGGCAGAACCTGAAGCGCACCGCGATCCGCTGGCGATGCAGCAGTTCTTTGCCCGTTATGGGGTGACGACCACGCACTTTGTCCCCTCTATGTTGGCCGCTTTTGTCGCTTCACTGACGCCGGAAACCGCGCGGGAGAGTTGTGCCTCTCTGAAACGGGTATTTTGCAGCGGCGAAGCCTTGCCAGTCGATTTATGCCGTGAGTGGGAGCAGTTGACTCATGCGCCACTGCACAATTTGTACGGACCAACGGAAGCTGCGGTCGATGTGAGCTGGTATCCGGCCTGGGGAGAAGATCTCGCTGCCGTAACCGGCAACAGCGTACCGATTGGCTATCCGGTATGGAATACCGGTTTACGCATTCTGGATGCCATGATGCGCCCGGTGCCTTTCGGCGTAGCGGGTGACCTGTATCTGACGGGGATCCAACTGGCGCAAGGCTATCTGGGGCGTCCGGATCTGACGGCGAGCCGCTTTATCGCCGATCCGTTTAGCGTCGGTGAACGTATGTACCGCACCGGAGATGTGGCGCGCTGGCTGGAAAATGGCGCGGTGGAATACCTCGGGCGCAGCGATGACCAGCTTAAAATTCGTGGACAGCGCATTGAGCTCGGCGAGATTGACCGGGTGATGCAGCAGTTGCCTGATGTCGAGCATGCCGTTGCCCATGCCTGCGTATTCAACCAGGCTGCGGCGACAGGCGGCGATGCGCGCCAACTGGTGGGGTATCTGGTGTCGCAATCGGGTTTGCCGCTGGATACGACTGTGTTGCGGGAACGTCTGCGCGAAAAACTGCCTGCGCACATGGTACCGACGGTATTGTTACAACTGGCGGAGTTGCCGCTTAGTGCGAACGGTAAACTGGATCGTAAAGCGCTACCGATGCCGCAGTTGACGTCGCGTGTTTCCGGGCGCGCACCGCGAACAGAGACTGAGACCACCATCGCGCAGTCTTTTGCGGCCTTGCTGGATTGTGAGGTGAATGATGTAGAGGCTGATTTCTTTGCGCTTGGTGGGCATTCGCTGCTGGCGATGAAGCTGGCAGCGCAGTTGAGCCGCATTTTTGAGCGTCAGGTGACGCCCGGGCAGATTATGGTGGCTTCCACCGTGGAACAACTGAGCGCATTGCTGGAGAGCAATGATGATGAACAGTCGCAGCGTCTGGGATTTGAGACGCTATTGCCACTGCGTGAAAGTCACGGCCCAACGTTGTTCTGCTTCCATCCGGCGTCGGGTTTTGCCTGGCAGTTTAGCGTGCTGTCGCGTTATCTCAGCCCTCAGTGGTCGATTATGGGTATTCAGTCGCCACGACCGGATGGCCCGATGCAGACGGCGGAAAATCTCGACTCGGTATGCGAACATCACCTGGCAACGCTGCTCAGTCAACAACCTCACGGACCTTACTATTTATTAGGTTATTCGCTGGGCGGCACGCTGGCACAGGGGATCGCCGCGCGCTTACATGCCAGAGGAGAGTCGGTTGCATTCCTCGGTCTGTTGGATACCTGGCCGCCAGAGACGCAAAACTGGCAAGAAAAAGAGGCCAATGGGCTGGATCCAGCGGTGCTGGCGGAGATCGAGCGTGAACGCGAAGCGTTTCTGGCGGCGCAGCAGGGGAATGCGTCAGAGGCCTTATTTAACGCGATCGAAGGCAACTACGCCGATGCGGTTCGCCTGCTCACCACGGCGCACAGCGTGCCGTTTGCAGGTCACGCCACGCTGTTCGTTGCTGAGCGTACCTTAGTGCCGGGTGTCAGCCCTGAACGTAGCTGGGCCCCGTGGATATCCAGTCTGGATGTTTACCGCCACGACTGCGCGCATGTTGATATTATTTCCCCCGTCTCGTTTGAGGTGATAGGGCCAATCATAAACACCCTGATCAATAAATCGGTATAACCAGACTTATTTCGTTATCGGAACGATCGAATAACTCCATAATGTAAATGATATGTTATGGAGTTGATCTTTCTTGGGGACAGAGGGCGATTAAAGGGGTGAATAAATTCCTAATATAATTTTTGGTAGGGCTTCCAGCACAAAGAGTGTTTCGGATTATTCTGACTAGCTGGTAGACTCCCCCCACAGAAGTGTTTTTCTTTTGGGAAAGTTTTCAGGTCACGCAACATGTCATCATTAAATATTAAGCAAGAGAACGTTTCGGAATTTACTGGCTATCCTCAGCCAGCGGCAAACGCAAATGAAATCGATTTAGTGAACCTAATCGAAATCTTATGGCGAGCAAGAACGAAAATTATCGCGACCGTTTTCGCCTTTGCTTGTGCGGGTATTCTGGTATCTTTCCTGCTTCCGCAAAAATGGACCAGTCAGGCAATCGTGACCCCCGCAGAACCGGTTCAGTGGCAGAGTCTCGAGAATACGTTGACCAAATTGCGCGTGCTGGATATGGATATTAGCGTTAGCCGTGGTGATGTGTTTAACCTGTTTATCAAAAAATTCCAGTCGCCTTCATTGTTAGAAGAATATCTGCGCTCTTCACCTTACGTGATGGATCAATTGAAAGGCGCTGATATCGACGAAATGGACCTGCACCGGGCAATCGTGAGGCTCAGTGAAAATATGAAAGCGACCGACAGCAATGCAGTAAAAAAGAATGAAACCTCGCTGTATACCGCATGGACTCTGAGTTTTACCGCGCCGCTAGCCGAAGAAGCCCAGTCTGTGCTGAAGGGCTATATCCAGTATATTTCTGATGTTGTAGTGAAAGAAACGCTGGAAGATATTCGCAATAAACTGTCCATCAAAACCAGCTTCGAGAAAGAAAGGCTGGAGATGGATCGCGTCAGGCTCAAGAACCAACTGGAAGCAAATATCCAGCGACTGAACTACTCGCTGGAGATTGCCAATGCCGCCGGGATTAAAAAGCCGGTCTACAGTAATGGCCAGGCGGTGAAGGATGACCCTGATTTCTCTATTTCACTGGGTGCTGACGGCATCGAACGTAAATTAGAAATAGAAAAATCAGTAACGGATGTTGCTGAAATTAACGGTGAATTACGTAATCGGCAGTATCACGTTGAGCAACTGTTAGCGATGAATGTGAGCGACGTAAAATTCACACCGTTTAAATATCAACTTACGCCTTCTCTGCCGGTGAAAAAAGATGGCCCGGCTAAATCAATGATCGTTATTCTGGCCGCATTACTGGGTGGAATGGTGGCGTGTGGTGGTGTTCTGCTGAACTATGCCATGGTGTCGCGTAAGCAAAAAATGACGTTTATTGATCAGCAACTGGTGTGATGAATTATCGTATGGCGGCAAGCCAGCCGCCTTACGATAACGCGTGTTATTTGCTGCGTCCAAGCGGCACTACTAACGGCGTTCCGGCAACTGGATCGTCGATAATCATACAGCGCAGTCCATAGATTTTTTCAATAAGCTGCGCGGTGACGATCTCCTTCGGTGCACCCTCGGCAATAATTTTTCCATCTCGCAGCGCAATCAGATGCGTCGCATAGCGACAGGCCTGATTCAGGTCGTGCAAAACGGCGGCCAGCGTGTAGCCTTTTTCCCGGTTTAACTCACTCAGCAGTTCCAGCAGATCGATCTGATGACTGATATCCAGCCAGGTGGTGGGTTCATCAAGCAGCATAATCGACGTTTCCTGCGCCAGCACCATCGCAATCCATGCACGTTGACGTTGTCCGCCGGAAAGGGTATCCACACTTTGTGATGCCAGGTGGGTGATACCCGTCGCCTGCATGGCGTTTGAGACCGCAATTTCATCCTCTTGCCGCCAGCGGGTAAACAGCGGCTGGTGCGGATAGCGCCCGCGGGCAACCAGCTCCTGTACCGTAATATCTCCCGGCGTGGTTGCATTTTGCGCCAGCAAACCTATTCGTCGGGCGACTTCCTTGCTGGCATAGTGTTGAATATGTTCGCCGTCGAGCCAGACCTTGCCGTTCGCGGGCGTCATCAGGCGACTAAGCGTGCGCAGCAATGTCGATTTCCCGCAGCCATTTGGCCCGATAATCGCGGTGAAGTGACCGTCGGGAATCGACACATTGAGGTTTTCCGCCACGGTAAACTTGCCATAACCCAGCGTTAACTGGTCGCCACGCAAACGGGCTACTGATTCGGTCATTTTTTGCGGGACTCCTGAATTAACAAGACGATAAGATAAATACCGCCGAGGCTTACGGTGACAACGCCCACCGGAAGCTGATAAGGCATAAACAGCTGTTGGGCGCATAAATCCGCCATCAACAGCAGCAACGCGCCGCACAGCGCTGACAGGGTTAATCCCCAGCGCGATGTGCCGCTTATACGTCGCGCGATATGCGGCGCGACAAGGGCAATAAACGAGATAGGACCCGCCAGCGCGGTGGCGGCAGCGGTCAGTACAACCGCAACCAGCATCATCATCAGACGCGAGCGCTCAACGCTGACACCAAGCGCACAGGCGCTGTCATCACCCATTTCCAGTAAGCGCATCCGGCGTACCAGCAATGTGGCGCATACCAGCATGATGATAATCAGCGGGGCAGACGGCCAGGTTTTGGCCCAGGTCAGGCCATTGAGCGATCCAGCGTTCCACAGTCCGGCCGTTAGCGCGGTTTCTAATGATGCTTTCAGCAGTAGCCAGGTGTTGAACGCCACCAGCATGGCGCGTATGCCGATACCAATAATAATTAGCCGGAAGGTGTCGATCCCATTGCGCCAGGCGAGCGCCCAGACCACCAGAGAAGTCAGGATCCCACCGAGCATGGCCGCCAGCGCGATCGCGGTAAGATGCTGTCCGAACAGCACCATTGCCACCAGCACACCGCTCCAGGCACCGGTATTAAAGCCCATCACATCCGGACTGCCCAAAGGGTTACGCATCAGCGACTGAAATATTGCGCCGCTCACGCCGAGCGCTGCGCCAATCAATAGCGCCATGAGCACGCGTGGCAAACGCCATTCGGTCACCACCAGGGTAATACTGCGCGGCGCATCGCCGAGCAGGGCGGCAATAATTTGCTGGGTTTCCAGCGTAACAACGCCGCTACGCAGGCTCCATAAACCAATGACGAGACAACCTGCAACCAGCAGCAGGCTGCTGATTATCAGGCGGCGGGAGAGGTGCATCATGCGCCACCCCCGCGCGATTTACGGCGTACCAGAAAGATAAGCACCGGCGCGCCGATGAAAGCGCTGACCACCGACACGCGCAGCTCGCCGGGAACAATCAGGCGACCGATGATATCGGCAATCAGTAACAGAGAAGGGGTTGCCAACAGGGTGACGGGCAGTGACCAGCGGTGATCCGCCCCCACTAGCCAGCGCGCCATGTGAGGTATCATCAGGCCGATAAAGGCGATAGGACCGACAATCGCGGTCGCGCTGCCGCACAGTACGGTAATAACCAGCAGGCCAATAAACTGTGTGCGAGCGACTTTACTACCAAGCGCGGTAGCTGTGTCGCTCCCGAGGCTCAGGCTATTCAGGGCGCGACTGAGGAACAGTGCGACAGCCGCGGCAATCAGTACTGGTACCAATACAACCTTCAGCGTTTGCAGGCTGCGGATATCCAGTGAGCCAGCTTGCCAGAAACGCAACTGATCGTAAACGTCCGGGTTGAGCAGGGCGATGCCGGTGGATAATCCTTCCAGCACCGCGCCCAGGGCAACGCCCGCCAGCGTCAAACGTACCGGGCTTAACTGCCCACCGCCCTGACTACCGGTAAAAGCTACGATCAGCGACGCAGCCAGCGCACCGCAAAAGGCCATCAGCAGTTGCTCTTGCGCAGAGGAAAAGCCGAACAGCGCGGCGCCCAGCACAATAGCGAAGCTGGCACCGGAGTTGACACCCAGAATGCCGGGATCGGCGAGAGGGTTACGAGTGAGCGTTTGCATTAATGCGCCAGCCAGGCCCAGCGCACCACCGGCGAGCAGCCCCGCCAGCGTGCGTGGGAGTCGCGCGTCAAGCACGATGGTGCAATCAGCGCTTTGACAACTGCCGGTGAGCGCATCCAGCACCACGGAGGCAGGTAGCGACTTGGCGCCAATAACCAGACTTAATACCGTGGTTAGAACAAGTAATAACAATAGTCCGGGCACGGCGAAGGCGCGTGTCGCGGAAACAGAGCATGACATATCAACTTCCCTGATAATGATAGTAATTATCGTTATCGATCTTATTTGGATATGTTAGCATGTGCAGCCATCGAATGGATATTGAAAAAGTACCTGGTAAGGCTCTGTAATGAATCGACAATCATGGCTGCTCAATCTCAGCCTGTTAAAGACCCACCCTGCATTTCGTGCAGTCTTCCTCGCCCGTTTTATTTCCATTGTCTCTCTGGGGCTACTCGGCGTAGCGGTTCCGGTACAAATCCAGATGATGACCCAGTCGACCTGGCAGGTCGGTTTGTCGGTGACGCTGACCGGCAGTGCAATGTTTATTGGCCTGATGGTGGGCGGTGTGCTGGCCGACCGCTATGAGCGTAAAAAAGTGATCCTGCTGGCGCGTGGTACCTGTGGCATTGGCTTTATTGGCCTGTGTTTGAATGCGTTACTTCCCGAACCGTCGTTACTGGCAATTTATCTGCTTGGCTTATGGGACGGTTTCTTTGCTTCGCTGGGCGTGACTGCTTTACTGGCAGCGACGCCAGCGCTGGTCGGGCGGGAGAATCTGATGCAGGCCGGGGCGATTACCATGCTGACGGTACGTCTGGGATCGGTAATTTCGCCGATGCTTGGCGGGGTGTTGCTCGCGACCGGCGGCGTGGCCTGGAACTACGGACTGGCGGCGGCGGGGACCTTCATTACCTTACTACCGTTGCTGAGTCTTCCCGCGTTGCCGCCTCCGCCGCAGCCGCGTGAGCATCCGCTGAAATCGCTGCTGGCAGCATTCCGCTTTCTGCTTGCCAGCCCACTGATTGGCGGCATTGCACTGCTCGGTGGTCTGTTAACCATGGCGAGCGCCGTGCGCGTGCTGTATCCGGCGTTGGCGATTAACTGGCACATGTCGAGTGCGCAAATTGGCCTGCTGTATGCGGCTATTCCGCTGGGGGCAGCCGTGGGTGCATTGACCAGCGGACAACTGGCGCACAGTCTTCGTCCGGGACTGATCATGCTGGCATCGACCGTGGCTTCATTTCTGGCTATCGGTCTGTTTGGCTTGATGCCCATTTGGCAGCTTGGTGTGGTTTGTCTGGCGCTGTTCGGCTGGTTGAGTGCGGTCAGCTCTTTGTTGCAGTACACCCTGTTACAGACGCAGACGCCGGAAGCGATGCTCGGGCGAATTAATGGTTTGTGGACCGCGCAGAACGTCACCGGTGATGCCATTGGCGCGGCGTTGTTAGGTGGTCTGGGCGCGATGATGACGCCGGTTGCTTCGGCAAGCGTGAGTGGGTTTGGGCTGGTGATTGTCGGTCTTTTATTGCTGCTGTTGTTGGGAGAAGTGCGCCGATTCCGGCAAGTCCCCGTGAATGTCTGATCGCGTTGTGCTCTACGGATTGTAGGCCGGATAAGGCGTTAGCCGCATCCGGCGCTGGCAATTAAAACAGAGCCGACAGACGTTGCAGCAGCAGCATTGCGCTGTAGTAGTCGAGACGGAAGGTTTCCGTACCCAGGGCGTAAACACGTTTATTTTGCACGGCTGGCAGATGCGCCAGAAGCGGATTAGCGTAAATAGCATCGGCATCTTTGCTGTCGCCAGCAAACAGGAACAGCGCTTCGCCGTTCAGGCCTGCCGCCAGGTTCTCACCGCCAAGCTGGATGATATCGTGGCGTTTGCCCTGACTCTGGCTGGTATGCAAGTTGGCAGGCAGCGTTGCCAGCGTGAACCCTAACTGCTCCATCAGCTTGCCTTGCGCTGACTCGGGCGTCCACAGATTGGCGCTGTGCGCCGCGGCGGTATATACCAGCGCACTGACCGGCTGTGGTGGCAGGGTAATACGTTGCTTAACTGCCTGTAGTTGCTTATCAAACTCGGCAATACGCGCAGCAGCCTGTTGCTCCTGACCGGTAATTTCACCTAACTGGGTCAGCAGCGACTGCCAGCTTTTATCGTCGTAATTAATGATGAGCGTTGGCGCAATGGTGGACAGCTGATCGTACAGCGCGAGGGCAGAATCGCCCCCGGTGGCGCTTACCAGAATCAAATCCGGCATTTGAGCTGCGACGGCCTCGGCGCTAGGTTCGCCGATATACAGGCGGCTCAGTTTGCGTTCTTTTGCCACTTCGCTCCACTGGCGTAAAAAGCCCTGCGCATCGCCGATGCGATTGTTCGGCGTAGTGGCACCGCTGGCGATGACCGGGGCATCAATCGCCAGCAGCGAACCGGTGAGGGTCACGCTGGTGGAGACAATTCGCTGCGGTTTATGCTCCAGCGTATGCGTGCCGCGGCTGTCAGTAACCTGACGCGGCCAGTCGGCGGCGTGACCTGAAGAAATTCCTGAAAGAGATAAACCTGCCAGTAAGAGCACGGTGCGGCAAAAATAGGGGAGACTCACGAATCAGCTTCCTGTTATCAGTATGAGTAATGCTTCTCATTTTCATTGTTAGCGAGCAAGGATGCAAGCCAAAGTCGCACATTGTGCTACCACAAGAGTTGACATACCGCCGCTTTACTTTTAGGTTAGCGACCGAAAATATAAATGATAATCATTATTAGAGCCTTTATCATTTTTGGAGGATGATATGGATACGTCACTGGCCGAGGAAAAAACGCAGACTATGCCGACGCTCGCTCCCGACAGTTTTTTCTTTATGTCGCCGTACCGTAGTTTTACGACGTCAGGATGCTTCGCCCGCTATGCGGAACCGGCAATTGATGGCGATTCGCCAGACAGCCCTTTCCAACAAAAAATGAACGCACTGTTTGCTGATGCCAAATCACAGGGTATCGCGAACCCTGTCATGGTCGGGGCGATTCCCTTTGATACCCGCCAGCCATCATCGCTGTTTATTCCCCAATCGTGGCAGAGCTTTTCTCGTACGGCGAAGCAGCAATCATCACGTTACTTTACCGCGCATCAGTCGCTGAACGTCGTGGAACGTAAATCGATCCCGGAACAGGACTTTTTTGAAGATATGGTCGCCCGGGCGGCTGCGCTGACGTCTACTCCGGAAGTCGACAAAGTGGTGTTGTCACGCCTGATCGATATCACCACCGATGCCAACATTGACAGTGGTGCGCTGCTGGAGCGTCTGGTGGCGCAAAATCCAGCGAGCTACAACTTCCATGTGCCGATTGAAGACGGCGGCGTATTGATTGGTGCCAGCCCGGAATTGCTTCTGCGCAAAGAAGGCGAGCGTTTCAGTTCTCTGCCGCTGGCGGGCTCTGCACGTCGTCAGCCTGATGATGTGCTGGATCGCGAAGCAGGGATCCGCCTGCTGGCATCTGAGAAGGACCGCCATGAGCACGAACTGGTGACGCAAGCGATGAAAACGGTATTGCGCGATCGCAGCCGTGAACTGCAACTGCCTTCTTCTCCGCAGCTGGTTACTACGCCGACGCTCTGGCACCTCGGCACGCCGTTTGAAGGTAAAGCCAACGCGCAGGAAAACGCCCTGACGCTGGCGTGCCTGTTGCACCCGACGCCTGCGCTGAGTGGCTTCCCACATCAGGTTGCGCGCAAGCTTATCGCCGAGCTGGAGCCGTTCGATCGCGAACTGTTCGGCGGTATTGTCGGCTGGTGTGATGCCGAAGGTAACGGTGAGTGGGTGGTGACGATCCGCTGTGCGAAGCTGCTGCGCAATCAAGTGCGTTTCTTTGCCGGAGCAGGAATTGTTCCAGCCTCTTCCCCGGTTGCGGAATGGCGTGAAACGGGGGCCAAGCTATCCACGATGTTGAATGTTTTTGGACTGCATTAAGAGCCTTGTGGACTGGTTTTAAGGAGCAAAAATGAGTATTCCATTCACCCGCTGGCCGGAAGAGTTTGCCCGCAGGTATCGTGAAAAAGGTTACTGGCAGGATTTGCCGCTGACCGACATTCTGACCCGTCACGCCGACAGCGACCATACGGCGGTTATTGATGGTGAACGCCACCTGAGCTATCGCCAGCTGAATCAGGCCGCTGACAATCTAGCCTGCAGTTTGCGTCGCCAAGGGATTAAACCCGGTGAAACCGCGCTGGTACAACTGGGCAATGTGGCTGAGCTGTATATCACCTTCTTTGCGTTACTCAAGCTGGGCGTAGCTCCGGTGTTGGCCCTGTTCAGCCATCAGCGTAACGAACTCAACGCCTATGCCAAACAGATTGAACCGGCGTTGCTGATTGCCGATCGCCAGCATACGCTGTTTAGCGGGGACGATTTTCTAAACGCTTTTGTGGCCGAACACAATTCAGTGCGCGTGGTGCAACTGCACAACGACGAAGGTGAACACAATCTGCAAACGGCGATAAGCCAACCTGCGACTGATTTTACTGCTACACCGTCGCCCGCTGATGAGGTGGCGTACTTCCAGCTTTCCGGCGGGACGACCGGGACGCCAAAGCTGATTCCTCGCACTCATAACGATTACTACTACAGCGTGCGTCGCAGCAATGAGATTTGCCGCTTCACCGGGGAAACGCGTTATTTATGCGCAATCCCGGCGGCGCATAACTACGCCATGAGTTCGCCAGGCGCGCTGGGTGTGTTCCTGGCCGGCGGCACCGTCGTGCTGGCGGCCGACCCTAGCGCTACCCTGTGTTTCCCGCTGATTGAACAGCATCAGGTTAACGTCACGGCGCTGGTGCCACCTGCGGTGAGCCTGTGGTTGCAGGCGATTGCGGAGTGGGGCCGCAATGCGCAATTGGCTTCGCTGAAACTGCTACAGGTCGGTGGAGCGAGACTTTCCGCCACGCTTGCGGCGCGTATTCCGGCTGAGATTGGCTGCCAGTTGCAGCAGGTCTTCGGCATGGCGGAAGGGCTGGTGAACTACACCCGTCTGGACGACAGTCCTGAGCGCATCATCAATACCCAGGGTCGCCCGATGTGTCCTGATGATGAAGTCTGGGTAGCAGACGCTGACGGCAACCCCTTAGCCCAGGGAGAGACCGGACGCCTGATGACACGTGGTCCGTACACCTTCCGTGGTTATTTCAAAAGCCCTGAGCATAATGCCAGCGCCTTTGACGCCAACGGCTTTTACTGTTCCGGCGATCTGATCGCTATCGACCCGGATGGCTACATCACCGTTCAGGGACGCGAAAAGGATCAGATCAACCGCGGCGGGGAGAAGATCGCTGCTGAAGAGATTGAAAACCTGCTGCTGCGCCATCCAATGGTTATCCATGCCGCGCTGGTCAGTATGGATGACGAACTGATGGGCGAGAAAAGCTGTGCCTGGCTTGTGGTAAAAGAGCCGCTGCGCGCGGTTCAGGTGCGCCGTTTTCTGCGCGAACAGGGTGTGGCGGAATTCAAATTACCCGATCGTGTTGAGTGCGTTGAGTCATTACCGCTGACTCCAGTGGGGAAGGTAGATAAAAAACAATTACGTCAGTGGCTGGCATCACGTTCACTGGTCTGAAGGAGAAATAGAAATGGCAATTCCTAAACTGCAGGCTTATGCGCTACCAACGGCGCTCGATATTCCGGTGAACAAAGTCGACTGGGCATTTGACCCTGAACGCGCCGCGCTGCTGATCCACGACATGCAGGATTATTTTATCGGCTTTTGGGGCGATAACTGTCCGATGATGGAGCAGGTCGTCGCGAACATCGCCGCGCTGCGCCAGTACTGCAAAGAGCATAATATTCCGGTGTATTACACCGCTCAACCGAAAGAGCAGAGTGATGAAGACCGCGCTCTGCTCAATGATATGTGGGGGCCGGGCCTGACGCGTTCGCCGGAACAACAAAAGATTGTTGAGGCGCTGGCGCCGGATGAAGCGGATACCATTCTTGTGAAATGGCGTTATAGCGCATTCCATCGCTCCCCGCTGGAACAGATGCTCAAGGAAACCGGGCGTAATCAACTGATCATTACCGGGGTGTATGCACATATTGGTTGTATGACCACCGCAACGGACGCTTTCATGCGTAACATCAAGCCGTTTATGGTTGCCGATGCGCTGGCGGACTTTAGCCGTGACGAACACTTGATGTCGCTGAACTACGTAGCGGGACGTTCCGGGCGTGTGGTTATGACCCAGGAATTATTACCGACGCCGGTTCCGGCCAGTAAAGATGCGTTGCGCAGCATTATTCTGCCGCTGCTGGATGAGTCCGAAGAGCCGATGGATGACGAAAACCTGATCGACTATGGGCTGGATTCCGTGCGCATGATGGCGCTGGCGGCGCGTTGGCGTAAGGTTCATGGTGACATTGATTTCGTGATGCTGGCGAAAAAACCGACCATTGACGCATGGTGGGCGCTGCTCTCCCGCGAGGTGAAGTAATGGCCGGATTTGATTTTGCCGGGAAAACCGTCTGGGTAACCGGGGCGGGAAAAGGGATTGGCTACACCACGGCGCTGGCGTTTGCGAATGCAGGTGCTGAGGTGACTGGATTCGATCGCGAATTTCCTCAGGATAACTACCCGTTTACGACCGAAGTGCTGGATGTGGCGAATGCCGGACAGGTAGCTGAGGTGTGCCAGCGCGTCCTCAAAGCGCGCGAGCGTTTGGATGTGTTGGTCAATGCCGCAGGTATTTTGCGTATGGGTGCCACCGATGCGCTAAGCGCTGAGGAGTGGCAGCAGACGTTTGCGGTTAACGTTGGCGGAGCGTTCAATCTGTTTCAGCAGACGATGGCGCAGTTTCGTCGCCAGCAGGGCGGGGCGATCGTGACCGTCGCGTCGGATGCGGCGCACACGCCGCGTATCGGCATGAGTGCTTACGGTGCGTCAAAGGCCGCGTTGAAAAGCCTGGCTCTGACCGTCGGACTTGAACTGGCAGGCAGCGGTGTGCGTTGTAACGTGGTTTCTCCGGGTTCGACCGATACCGACATGCAGCGTACGCTGTGGGTCAGCGATGACGCGGAGCAACAGCGCATTCGTGGATTTGGCGAGCAGTTTAAGCTTGGGATTCCGCTGGGGAAAATCGCCCGGCCGCAAGAGATCACCAACACTATTTTATTCCTCGCTTCCGATCTGGCCAGCCACATTACATTACAGGATATCGTGGTGGACGGCGGTTCCACGCTGGGGGCATGACGATGATCTGGAAACGTCATTTGACGCTGGATGAACTCAATGCCACCAGTCAGAACACAATGGTGGCGCATCTGGGAATGGTCTATACACGACTGGGTGATGATGTGCTGGAAGCCGAAATGCCGGTGGATAGCCGAACGCATCAGCCGTTTGGCCTGCTGCATGGCGGCGCGTCGGCGGCCCTGGCGGAAACGTTGGGTTCGATGGCGGGTTATCTGATGACGCGCGACGGGGAGTGTGTGGTGGGGACGGAACTAAACGCCACGCATCATCGGGCGGTATCGCAGGGGAAAGTACGCGGCGTTTGTCAGCCGTTGCATCTTGGGCGTCAAAATCAAAGCTGGGAAATCGTCATCTTTGATGAGCAGGGACGACGCTGTTGCACCTGCCGTTTAGGCACGGCGGTGATGGGGTGAAAGATAAAACGCGTCTGAGCATACCAGACGCGTTTTTGTGTAGATTACCAGCTATAGTGCAGGTTAACGCTGCCACTGAGATCGCTGAAATCGTTGTTTCCTTTCTGCCCTGTTGCCTGCGCGCTAATGTTCCATTGATTGTTGATAGCGGCCTGGATCCCGAGTTTTATTTCAGCGCGATCGGCGGGAAGATCCTGGTTTACCGCTGAGTTATCAAAGGATACCGCCATATCATCGGTCATATGTAGCCAGTTGACTTCGGCGAATGGCTGAAGAACCGCATTGGTTGTCGGTGACGAACCCTCGACGCGAAGACCGAGGCGAGTGGTCCAGTTTTCGCTATTTTGACCGTCAATACGCGTATTGTGTGCTTGCACGCTGTCCGCTTTGTAGCTTTGCCAGACAACCTGTAATTGCGGTATCAGACTTAACGATTGGTTACTGACGAAGTCCATCGTATATCGATAGCCGCTTTCCAGAGAGAGCGCGTTGGCGGTTGAGTCGTAATGTGTTGTTCCTGCATCACCGTTTTCAACGCTATTATCGTAGAAACCATATTGATACCAACTGTCGACATACCAGCCACGATGACGCATAGCATCAGCATACCAGGTTGCGTAAACGCCCAAATTGTAGCCGTCGATATCTCCGGTGGCTGAAAACTGGCTGCCATCTGCGCCGCGGTTTCCTGTGCTATCTGTACTGCCATTGATATAGCTTCCCATGAGTCCCAGCGTCAGACTTTGCTGACCGTTGTTCCAGGTGGCGATATCCCCGCCAAGTTGGAACTGGACGTAATCGCTGTCCATGTCGACATTTCCATCCGCAGCAGTAGAGTCCGTGTTTCCGCCTTTTACACGTAGCCATAAGTCGCCTTCATGTGAACGATACTGGCTATCTTCACGGTCGAAAAGCGTTTGCATTTGTAGCTCGCGAGCCAGCCACTGATTCCCCAGATAAGCGCCGATATCGGCACGGTATTGTGGATTTGATGGTTTACCGTCGCTGCCGCCGTCGTCGGGGTCGACAGGGGTTACGTCGCTGCCGCCGTCGTCGGGGTCGACAGGGGTTACGTCGCTGCCGCCGTCATCGGGGTCGACAGGGGTTACGTCGCTGCCGTCGTCGTCGGGGTCGACAGGGGTTACGTCGCTGCCGCCATCGTCGGGGTCGACGGGGGTTACGTCGCTGCCGCCATCGTCGGGGTCGACGGGGGTTACGTCGCCGCCGCCATCGTCGGGGTCGACAGGGGTGACGTCACTGCCATCGTCGTCAGGATCGACAGGAGTAATATCTCCCCCGTCATCGGGTGTCTCCGCCTGTGAGCGTAAATACCAATTTTCATTATCTTCGTATAAGCGATATTCGTACGGCCCAATCAGGACCCGATTGCCAAGCGAGAAAGCATCATCTGTTGATGTACCGCCAACATTCACAATTTCAATACCCTGGTCGGTGAATGCGCCTTCCCCTCCAGCCTGGTTGATGTACAGCGTGGTTTTACCGTCCACGTCACCCGCTACAATCAGTTCATCGGTCGGCGAGCTATCGTCGCCTAAATAAGTATTGAGTGTCAGGTTACCGCCAGTGCCAGTGTAGTTGCCGTTAATAGTCAATGTATTGCCCGGCGTCGTCCCGGAGCTTGCGATATTGCCCTTGTTGGTGACATTACCGTTTATGATAAAACCGCTTTGGGCGGCAGTATTATTGCCAAAGCGTAATGTTCCAGCGTTGTCCACGTTGCCGTTAACGGTGCCATTGCCACCTAAGGTTGAACCTTGCCCGACGGTGACATACTGTTGACTGCCTGCGGCACCAATAACGCCTATCTCTGTTAGCCATAACGTCCCCTCCTGCACGGCGGTGGTACCGCTATAGGTGTTATTCGACGTCAGAGTGAGTGTGCCTTCTCCTTTTTTGGTCAGGCTCTTACCATCCCAACCGCTGCGCGTGTCTGATGCGACGTCTTCCAGTTGGCTATTGACAGTAAACTGCTTGCCGCCATCGAGGGTGAATGTGCCGTGAGCAGGGGTGGCGACGGAGCCAGACTGTCCGGCATACCAGCTCAGGCCAACACCCAATTGGTATTGGGTGTTATCTGTGGCGCTGGTTTGTCCGAATACTGACAGGTAATCCGGCATTGAGTCAGTATCCGTTGATAAGCTGGCAAAATCTCCGGTGATTGCAGTGTCTGTATCAATCAACGTAATAGTTTCAATGTCTTGTAATTGAGCGTCAGAGGTGAGTGTGCCGATATCCAGCGCGTTGCCGCTATCACTGATATGTAAATCACCGTCTAACGCAATCTCACCCCCGGTAATCAATGGTGCGCTATTGGCGCTGGCCAGGGCTGTTGCGCTAAGATCAACATTCAGGATGCTACTTTCCTGCAACGTCAGGCTATTAGCATGTAATGTGCTGTCGGCTGCCAGTTCTACGGTACCCGCATTGTCCAGCGATGTCAGGGTTGAACTGTCAGTAACGAGCCATTTTCCTTGATCGGCGAGCGTAAGGTTAAGCTCAGAGTCCAGGCCCCGGGTGTTAAAGTCGTGATTGATGGATGTTGCGCCCTCAAAATAAGATCCCGCATCCATTGTCAGATTGATATATCCCCAGCCGCTGTTAACGATGTCGCCGATAATCGTCATTTTTCCCGTACCGTTGATGGTGCCACCGGGCAATATATTGCTGCCGGACGACACTTTAGGTACCCAGATAGCGATTCCATCGTCGTTGGTTTTAATCGTTGTGTCACCACTCAGATTGACGATGCCGCCCTGTTGAACCATAACGCCAGAAGCGTTGCTGGCTCCTGTCATGTCGATGTTCATGTTGCTGGCATTAATAATGCCTGCGCGGGTAAAACTGTTATCGCCTATAGCCGAAAGCCCGTAGGAATTGGCTCCGTTCATAATGATGTCGGTATTGGAGATATTAATAGTTGAGCCACTAAATTGTGCTGATGCGCCATAGCCTCCCGAGGCATAAATTGTGTTTCGATTATCCTGAGAACCGTTGAAATTGATCGTTGATGGGTCAGAAAAAGATGTGTTGGCTACCAGCCCGTACGTTTTGGCGGTGTCGCTTCGTCCGTCGATCGTACTGCCTTCACCAATATTAACGACGGTGGCATACATGCTACTTTGGGCTGTTATCGCTGTTCCTTGCGCGGTTTTTACCGTCAGGTTATCCGCGTCAAGTTCCCCGTATCCTCGGCCAGTGAGGTAAATAGTTGATGCCGTTCCGGTGGCGCTGATGGAACTGCCGGAACCGAGATCTACCAGACCTCCCTCTATACGGATACCTTCGGTTTTGCCGCCGGTCACTTCAATTGTCAGGTTTTCGGCATGTGCTGCGGCAGTGACGTCTTCTTTTTTTGTCGCCGAATAATCTCCGACAAACAGACCATATCCTTCGGAAAAGCCTGCCACTGTTATGGTCGAATCGTGGCCAAAGTCGATGTTGCCTGAGATGTCTGCGCCGCGGCCACTTGTGTGTCCTGTAGAGGTAGTGGATACATCGATCGTCAGGTTATTAGCAGCGATCTGACTTCCCCTTCCTGACGTCAATCCATAGGCCGTTCCACCTGGAGTGGAGAGCGTTATCTTACTGCCTTCACCAAGATTAATATGGTTGTTTGACCCTGTCTGGATTCCATAAATCATCACAGTATTTGCTGAGTCTAACGTTGTGACATCAATAACCAGGCCGTTCGCGTTGAGCGTTGTATCTTTGCCGAAATAGAGACCACTGCCTCTCTCGGTACCACTGTTGATTTCTATGTGGGTGTTGTCTCCCAGATTGAGCGTGGTTTTCTCTGCCCTGGAGGTATCGATACCCGTCGCTTTACCGGCGGAGTTGGAGGTTACATGAATGGAACCGCCATCCATGGTGAATGTATTACCGCCATCATAGAAAAAGACACCGGTGCTATTTCCGCTCAGGGATTCAACGTTGATTTTGCTTCCTTGCCCGAAGTCGAGAGATGAATCCATACCGTGAATATAAACACCATAGGCGGTGTTGTTACTGGCAACGTTAATTAATAGATTGTTGGCATCGATGCGAGTACCCGGATTTACTTTACTAATGTAAACACCATTTGTTGAGCTTGTAGTGGTTGAACCGGTATCGGTTACGTTAATCTGTGTATCGTTTCCTAAATCATTTATCACACCGTTATCGAGTTTAACGCCGATTGAACCGCTATCCCCCGTAACGTTAATTGATGCCTTACCCTCAATTTGCACTCCTTGACCACCAGTCACGGTGCTATCGATACCCGTCTCTCCTGATAATGACGTTATAGTGTCACCATTGTTCAGGATGATGGTTTCTCCGCTCTGTGGCCCTTTATCTGCGGCAAGGGCGGCGCTGGTCATGATGCCGACGGTTGATAAAAGCACCCCGGCAACGGTGGTTCGTACCCGGTTATCACCACGAGAGCGTTCTGACACGACGATGAACATGTTTCGCGCGATATTCCAGACAATGCGATAGCATTTATTCATTATTTATATCCTTATAAAATTATGCCGCCATTAATGAACAACATTCTGCGCAAAATGATTTTGGATGTTTCTATGTTTGCCTTTGAAATATATATCAAAAGGTGGTGGTGATAATTTTATGTAATTTCACTTAATCAATGTTGCTTTGGATTATAGGTAGGGGATATCGCTAAAGGTAGCTTTTGATGTCTGATTTTTTCATCAGGATTAATAAAAGCACTCCATGTATAAAAAGTGAGAATATCCTAAGGTTATTCATGGTTTTATAATTAAGGATGTTACTACTTATTATTTTAAAATAAGGCATATCGCCAGAGTGATGAAATGCTAAATAATTATAATTTACTGTAAATATATCTATGTTGATGATGAATTCTGTAATTGGCCTCTTGGGCAAGCAAAACGCTGGCCCAGCCGCATAAGTAACGTAATTGTTTCAGCTGTAGTTGTAGCAAAGGTGATCCAGTTAACAATGCAATGTAAATAGTCAGTGATGTCTCAGGTTTATGTGGTTGTCAGGTTGTTAAAATCAGGAAAGATGTTATAGAAACAAAATGTAACATCTTTCTGGATCACGCAAACGGACAACAACTATGAATAAATCAGGGAAATACCTCCTCTGGACATTGCTCTCCGTTATCGGAGCATTTGCCCTGGGATATATTGCGTTAAATCGTGGTGAACAGATCAACGCGTTGTGGATAGTCGTGGCGTCAGTCTGTGTCTACCTTATCGCTTACCGTTTCTACGGCCTGTACATCGCGAAAAATGTACTGGCGCTGGACCCGACGCGTATGACGCCAGCCGTGCGTCATAACGATGGTCTGGATTATGTACCCACCGATAAAAAAGTACTGTTTGGTCACCATTTTGCGGCGATTGCCGGAGCGGGTCCGTTAGTTGGACCGGTGCTGGCGGCGCAAATGGGCTATCTGCCGGGTATGATCTGGCTGCTCGCCGGGGTGGTACTGGCAGGGGCGGTGCAGGACTTCATGGTGCTGTTTGTTTCTACCCGTCGCGATGGTCGTTCCCTTGGCGAACTGGTGAAAGAAGAGATGGGCCCAACGGCGGGTGTTATTGCGCTGGTAGCCTGTTTTATGATCATGGTGATTATCCTCGCGGTACTGGCGATGATTGTCGTGAAAGCGCTGACCCACAGCCCGTGGGGAACTTACACCGTAGCGTTCACTATCCCGCTGGCGATTTTTATGGGGATTTACCTGCGCTATCTGCGCCCGGGCCGCATTGGTGAAGTGTCGGTTATTGGTCTGGTATTCCTGGTGTTTGCCATTATTTCCGGCGGCTGGGTAGCGGAAAGCCCGACCTGGGCACCGTACTTTGACTTTACCGGCGTACAACTGACCTGGATGCTGGTGGGCTACGGTTTTGTCGCCGCCGTGCTGCCGGTGTGGCTGCTGCTGGCCCCGCGTGATTACCTCTCTACCTTCCTGAAAATCGGCACCATTGTTGGTCTGGCGGTAGGGATTCTGATCATGCGTCCGACGCTGACCATGCCAGCTCTGACCAAGTTTGTTGACGGTACTGGCCCGGTCTGGACCGGTAACCTGTTCCCGTTCCTGTTTATCACCATTGCATGCGGTGCGGTATCTGGCTTCCATGCGCTGATCTCCTCCGGAACCACGCCGAAGATGCTGGCGAATGAAGGGCAGGCTTGCTTTATCGGCTACGGCGGAATGCTGATGGAATCCTTTGTCGCCATTATGGCGCTGGTTTCCGCGTGCATCATCGATCCGGGCGTGTACTTTGCGATGAACAGCCCGATGGCGGTGCTGGCTCCTGCGGGCACGGTTGATGTAGTGGCTTCTGCGGCACAGGTAGTCAGTAGTTGGGGCTTTGCTATTACGCCAGATACTCTGCACCAAATCGCCAATGAAGTGGGTGAGCAATCCATTATCTCCCGCGCAGGTGGTGCGCCGACGCTGGCCGTCGGGATGGCGTACATTCTGCATGGCGCACTGGGTGGCATGATGGATGTGGCGTTCTGGTATCACTTCGCCATTCTGTTTGAAGCTTTGTTTATTTTGACGGCGGTTGATGCCGGTACACGCGCTGCGCGCTTTATGCTGCAGGACTTGCTGGGCGTGGTGTCACCGGGCCTGAAACGTACCGATTCGTTGCCTGCGAACCTGCTGGCGACGGCGCTGTGCGTACTGGCCTGGGGTTACTTTTTACACCAGGGCGTGGTGGATCCTCTGGGTGGTATTAATACCCTGTGGCCGCTGTTTGGTATCGCCAACCAGATGCTGGCAGGTATGGCGTTGATGCTCTGTGCTGTGGTGCTGTTCAAGATGAAACGCCAGCGCTACGCGTGGGTGGCACTGGTCCCAACCGCCTGGCTGCTGATTTGTACCCTGACCGCTGGCTGGCAGAAAGCATTTAGCCCGGATGCAAAAATCGGCTTCCTCGCTATCGCCAACAAATTCCAGGCGATGATCGACAGCGGTAACATTCCGGCGCAGTACACCCAGTCGCAGCTGACGCAACTGGTGTTTAACAACCGCCTGGATGCGGGTCTCACCATCTTCTTCATGGTAGTCGTTGTGGTGCTGGGTCTGTTCTCCATCAAAACTGCGCTGGCAGCATTGAAAGAGGACAAACCAACTTCGAAAGAGACGCCGTACGAGCCGATGCCTGAGAATGTCGAAGAGATCGTGGCGCAGGCGAAAGGCGCGCACTAATATTCTCTTAACCAATGAGCCCTCTCCTGAATGGGGAGGGCGTTTGTACGACAGGGAATCACTATGTTTGAAACACTCTCCAAAGCCGGGAAGTATTTAGGTCAAACCGCCCGATTAATGATAGGTGTGCCGGATTACGACAACTATGTTGAACATATGCGCGTCACGCATCCGGACCAAACGCCAATGACCTACGAAGAATTTTTCCGCGAGCGCCAGGATGCGCGATATGGGGGGAAAGGCGGCGCGAAGTGCTGTTGATTTTTTGCCGGATGGCACTGACGCTTATCCGGCCTACAACATCGCATTTGCCGTTATAATTAGTCGTCGTAGGCCTGATAAGGCGAAGCCGCTATCAGGCATCCCATACCCTAATCATACCGTAAACGATTCTACCTTTTCGAATGCTGCGCGCAGTGTCTCCGGCGTTAACGTTACCGGCAGGGCGTGAATGGACTCCACCGGGCGCAGGGTGTGCGTAATCACTTTGTCGATTTCTGCGCGATTATTGATGTCCACGTCCAGTTGAGCTAATCGGGTGGGCAGGTTGAAGCGCTGATAGGCGGTAATTAACTGCGCCAGCACGGCATCTTGACCCAACAACGCACTCTGCACCAGGATGCCGTACGCCACTTTAGTGCCATGTAAAAACTTCTCTGTTTGTGGGAGGACGGTCAGGCCATTGTGAACAGAATGCGCCGCCGCCACGCGGGTGTAGCGCTCGCCCAGACCACCAACCATGCCGCCTCCGGCAATAATCGCATCCACTACATCGCAAAACGTGCGGCTTAACGAGCCTTGTTGTTTATCTGTCAGCGCCTGCTCGCTGCTTTCCAGCAGGACGTCGCGGATCGTCTGCGCGGCATCTATACCCAGACGAACAGTTAATGGCAGGTTTTCTGGCTGAGGCGCAAGCACGACGGCCTCGTACCACTTCGCCAGCGTGTCGCCGATCCCCGCCAGTAGATATTCCTCTGGCGCATTGAGAACGATCTCGGGTTCGACCAGAACGAGGAAATTGGCATCAGGGAAAATTTCAAAATGCAGCGCCTGGCCTGCATCGTTATACCAGACGGAGAGCGGCGTCCAGGCGGCGCAGGTCGCCGCAATCGTAGGAATACCGACAAACGGCAGATCCAGACGACGGGCCAACGCTTTAGCGGTGTCGAGCAATGTTCCTCCGCCCACGCCAATCACCACGCTGCGATTATCTCCCGACTCTTTTGCCAGTTGAGCAACATCGGTTTCGCTGCAATGTCCCGTAAACAGCAGGCGCTTAGCCTCGGCGAGATGAAATGTCTCTGGCAGATAAGGGCGGGCCGCATCGATAGCGCGCTCACCATAAACCCACACGGCGCGTGAAAGTTGGTCGGTAGTGAAAAAATCGTTGAGTCTCGACAGGCTGCCGGGATGGGAAAAATAGTTGGCCGGGCCGGTGACGACGCGAATCTCTGTATTACTCATGTTGTGTTGTCCTTTGGCTGTCCTGTCCAGGCAGGTTATTTTTATATAGACGTCTGAACGTCTTGATTGCCAAATACTAGCATCGTGTTATAGTGGCTTCAACCACAACATCACACGCTGGGATAACAATAATGAGTAATAACCCGCTGATTCCGCAAAGCAAACTGCCTAACCTGGGCACTACTATCTTCACGCAAATGAGTGCGCTGGCGCAGCAGCATCAGGCCATTAATCTCTCGCAGGGATTTCCTGATTTTGACGGTCCGCTCTTTTTGCAGGAGCGTCTGGCGTATCACGTCGCGCACGGTGCAAACCAGTATGCACCGATGACGGGCGTGCAGCCGCTGCGCGAAGCCATCGCGGATAAAACGGCAGACCTGTACGGCTACAAACCCGACGCGAATAGTGAAGTGACCATCACGGCGGGAGCCACAGAAGCGCTGTATGCCGCGATCACTGCGCTGGTGCGCCCAGGTGATGAGGTGATTTGTTTTGACCCGAGCTACGACAGCTATGCGCCTGCGGTTGAATTATCCGGCGGGGTGGTTAAACGTATCGCGCTGCAACCACCGTCTTTTCGCGTCGACTGGCAGGCTTTTAGTGCCTTACTCAGCGACCGTACCCGATTGGTTATCCTGAACACGCCACATAATCCTTCTGCCACCGTGTGGCATCAGGCCGATTTTGACGCGCTGTGGCAAGCAATTAAAGAACGCGAGATCTTTGTCATCAGCGACGAAGTTTATGAGCATATCTGTTTCGCCAGGCAAGGGCATGCCAGTGTGCTGGCACATTCAGAGCTGCGGGAACGCGCTGTTGCTGTTTCATCGTTTGGTAAGACCTACCATATGACCGGCTGGAAGATTGGCTACTGCGTTGCGCCAGCAGCCATTAGCGCTGAGTTACGCAAGGTACACCAGTATCTGACGTTTTCTGTCAACACGCCGGCTCAGTTGGCACTGGCGGATATGCTACGAGAAGATCCTGCACACTATCGCGAGCTGCCTGCGTTTTATCAGAAAAAACGCGACGTGTTGGTGAACGCGCTGCGTGACAGCCGACTGGAAATTCTGCCGTGTGAAGGCACGTATTTTCTGCTGGTCGATTACAGCGCCGTTTCCACGCTTAACGACGTGGAATTTTGCCAGTGGCTGACCACTGAAGTGGGCGTTGCGGCGATACCGCTGTCGGTGTTTTGCGCCGATCCTTTCCCGCATAAACTGATTCGTCTCTGTTTTGCCAAGCAAGAATCGACGCTGTTAACAGCAGCTGAACGTCTGGTGTCGCTGTAGCTATTTCACCGTCCAGGCTTTGGAGAATCGACGGTCGGCGAACAACTCTTGCAGACCGTTGATTTGCTTCAGGCGTAACACCTCGTCGTTGTCCATGCCGAGATCCTTGCTAATTCTTTCTTCACTCCATCCCAGTTGCGATAGCTCGCGGACAATCTCGGACATGGCGTGGATTTGATGACGCCCACGGGCGCGGTTGTGGCGAATGGTCGCCGCCATACGCTCTTGGCGTTCTCGTTCTAAACAGGCAACCGGCAGGTATCCTTTAAGCCTGGGCCTCAGTGAGGCTTTGGCTTTACCTAACTCGTGGCGGTGGAAACCGTCGACAATTTCGTATTCCTCTGCCGTTGAGTGAACCACCACAATGGGCTGTGTAAACCCGTCTGCTTCAAGGGACTTCAGCAGCAGCTTTTTCTCCGGTGGCGCAACGTTATTGGGGTTGTAGTCATTGGGTGAAATGTGATCATTTTTAACCCAAAGTACGCAATCTACGGGTTCCTCGCGAAAGGGACTGACGCTGTGTATCGCCCGCCTGAATTCATTGATGGCTTCAATTCGTTCTTCTTCTGACAGGCCAGAAAGAAAGCCGAGGAGTTCGTGAGTTAGTCGGTGTTGCATAAGATTCCCCATTCCTGGCGTTTTGTTTTCATACGTTCGTTATAGCGTTGGTAGTTTTTGGGTTTCGTTGGACTGAATGAAAGTGCCCGACACCAGTAATCATTATTCAACAGGACTTTGCAGATACGTCGCCATGAAGGAATATCTTTCGAACCAATATCGCCTTCCTGGGTTTGCGGGATATTATCCATGCCTTTTTTCTTATACCACTGCAAATAGACGGCGATTTTATTGCGGTAATGCTCTGCTGTAGTCTCCGGCATGCTGTTCAATAGCAGCATGGCATATTCCTGCCAGCTTAAATGCTCTGGTTTAAGTATTTTCCGATGACCGTAAAAATGGTTGTCATGACCGGCATAAATACCCCCGCTTTTAACACCGCTGACACGGGCGCACATAGCCGCCCAGCGCTCGGGTTCAATGACATGATATAGCCATAATCCCTGACGCTGTTCCGGGCCAAAGGGTTCGCAAATGCGCATATATCGTGTCGGGACCCCGGCCTGGTACATCAGATTATACAGGGGGTTACACGGTAATTTTGACTTCGCAAACCACGTCCAGATGTCGGCTGTTTTCCAGTCATACAGCGGGTAAATATACCAGGTGTGTCCACCAGGTGCTGCAGTCGTCCACGGCTTGTCATCGGCAAAACGCTGCTTTTGCGAGTTGGCAATGGCAACAAAGCGGTTATATGACTCATCGGCGCGGATGCCCACCATCATGGCAGCCGGTCGTTTCTGCGAAAACCAGTCAGCGAACTCACGAACAAATTGTTCAAAGGTCATGCCGGGTTGATAGAAGGAGAAATATTCAGGATCGGTTATGGCATCTGCGGGCGGCTGGCGAACCCATTGCGTACCCGGCTCCCAACACTGCCATTCGGGTTGAAATTGTGACAGTGAATTCTGCGTCGTCAGCGGTAATGCCACCCAATAGAAATTTTCGATGACATCGGAATAATTCTCGCGCAGCGCCTGGATATAATCGATAGTGCAGGAAAACTGCGCCTCCCAGTCGATAAACAAGACGTTTATTTTTTTCTGTAACTGGCGGGCAATGGCGGCGGTTAGATGTAACATCAGCCCCGAATCTTTACCTCCAGAGAAAGAAACGCAAATGCGTGGCAGAGCCTCAAGCGTCCAGGCGATACGATCCTGTGCGGCTTCGAGAACGTTTTGATTCAATGGTATTTTATAAACAGACATATCAAGACCATATCAGAGATTTTTATTGTTTGTATTAATAAGAGATGCACATTATTACGATATGCCAATTTATATAGTATGCAATATTTAAATATATATTTAATTTATATGTGTTGCCTTGTTACATTCTGAAAATGAATTAAATGTACTGATGAGAAATTGCAATACGATTTACAGACCTTCTGAGGAGATTTGATTTATATATGCAGCGAATGCTTTGTTGTTAAGCGACGCCCTGTTATACATTAAAAATAGCTGGACGCTGGGTAGATTAAAGTCAACACTAATCTCTTTGAGATTAAGTGCAGTCGCATAGTGATCGTACATTAATTTAGGAATCAGACCAATAATATCCGTGCTGGAAATAATATTAACGATTGATGTCAGAGAATCGCTACTAAATCCAATCTTACGATTAACAAAAAAAGTATTGGCTTGTGATTGACATTCTTTAATACCTTTCTCTTCGGTGAGTAAGAAGGTGAATTGCTCTTGCATAATTTGTTGCAGGGTGCTTGAGTCATTCATTCTGGGATGGTCTTTTCTGCAAATCAAAACACTCTCGATAGTCTTAAAAGGGATGCAAACGACGGAACGGTTATGGACCGGCATCATCGTAACCACCATGTCGGCCTTGCGGTAAGCCAGTATGTTTTCAGCAGTTTCTGCCGACATTAAGATATCGTGATGTTCGACTTCAATATCTGAATCTTGTACCAGAGCATGAATTAATGTCGTCACATTTACGGTGGTTGTAAGTTGTGGGCTGTAAATAATGAATTTATTTTTCAGCTGGGCACCATGCATGATGCTTATTGTTTGCTCCAGTTGATTAAGGTTTTGCTCAAGATGATGATGAAGATTAATACCCGTCACCGTGGGCGTAATACCTTTGCCGGAGCGAATAAATAAAGGGTCGTTAAACTGCGTACGCAGTCGTTGCAATGACTGACTTACAGCTGATGGCGTGATGTACAGCGTTTCTGCAGCCTTGCTGATGCTCAAATGTTGATATATGCATTCAAATATAATCAACAGGTTGAGATCGAACTTTTTGAGGTCATAGAGGTTAGCCATGCGTACTTTCCTGTGATGGTAATGTAGTGAGAAATTCAATTGTGGAATAGTTTAAATGGTAATTATTCTTGAAATTTATGTTTGTGTGCTTAATGAATAATTAACTTTAGCTAAAATAGCACAAGTTGCGTAATTTTCAGCAGGAAAGTTAATTTAAATGAGTGATTGATATGAGAACGATAACAATCACTCATCTTGTTACTTTTATTTATTTCCCATGATAATGTTTAATTTTTCTTTATCCGGTAAGCCTACTTCCTGTTGTAACGTATCGTCTTTACTCATGTAATAGATAGCCGGCGTTACGTTGGCCCCCAAATCATCCATCAACTTTTGGTTGATATTCAGTAACTTCATTTGCTCCGCTGGGACCGAAGCCGGGATTTCCAGCTTCATTTTCCCACCGGATGCCTCATAGTCATGCCAGGTTTTGGCCGGATCTTTGGTTGCCAGAATTGCAGCGGCGGTGGCCGGACTTTCAGGTTTAATTACGCCAACCAATAATGTACGCAACTGAACTTTACCGGATTCTACCCACGGACGCGCCTGCTGCCAGAACTGTTTACAATAGGGACAGAAGGGATCGGCAAACACGTACACAATAACCGGTGCCTCTTTTTTCCCGTCCAGAATCCACGACGCTTTTTCCATTCGCTGCCACATTTCACGTCCGGCAGGGGCATAGATCTCTTTTTCTATGAGCGAATTACTGAGGTTTTCGCCTTTTTCATTATACATGTAGCCTGAGATGGCATGTTTACCGTCAGGCGTGACATAGATAGTGACCCCCATGTCCTGGTATTTTCCCAGATAGCCTTTCATTCCACCCGGAGCATCGAAAGGCTTCAGGATGGTAATACCCTGTTTCTCAATAGCTTTAACGGGAGCAGGCAGTTCTTCGGCATGCACCACGGCAGGGAGCAGGGTTAAAAGTAAGGTACGTTTAAACATTGATTTTCCTTATAAAATCAGCAGGAAAGGGGGCTTAATTGCAAAACCTATCGCAGCCATAGGTAAGATCGACGGTCCATCGATTGCCCTTTCTTGAGTTGGGTGATGTAATCCCAATCGCTGTTACGACCTTTGTTAAGGTAGTGTAGAGCGCAACACATAGCCAGCCCTGCTGGCACTGACGTTACCTGCGGGTAGCTCGGGTAATGAGGCTCCCTGCATAGGGGGCCTTTTTTACTTTTGTCTTTTAGGTTCGATTGAGTAAGTTGTTAGTTAACGCTTATTGATTTGATAAAGGAAACGCATTAGCCCTGCTAAGAGATTTTCGTTAACTTATCTCTCAACGAAAACACGGAGGAAGTACAGATGTCTTTGATTAATACCAAAATTAAACCTTTCAAAAACCAGGCGTTCAAAAACGGTGAGTTCATCGAAGTAACCGAGAAAGATACCGAAGGTCGCTGGAGCGTCTTCTTCTTCTACCCGGCTGACTTTACTTTCGTATGCCCGACCGAACTGGGTGACGTTGCAGACCATTACGAAGAACTGCAGAAACTGGGCGTAGATGTGTATTCCGTATCTACTGATACCCACTTCACCCACAAAGCATGGCACAGCAGCTCTGAGACCATCGCGAAAATCAAATACGCGATGATCGGCGACCCGACTGGCGCCCTGACCCGTAACTTCGACAACATGCGTGAAGATGAAGGTCTGGCTGACCGCGCAACCTTCGTTGTTGACCCGCAGGGTATCATCCAGGCAATCGAAGTTACTGCTGAAGGTATCGGCCGTGATGCATCTGACCTGCTGCGTAAAATTAAAGCAGCACAGTATGTCGCTTCTCACCCAGGTGAAGTTTGCCCGGCAAAATGGAAAGAAGGTGAAGCAACCTTAGCTCCATCTCTGGATCTGGTTGGTAAGATTTAAGTCGCATAATTTGTAGGCCGGATAAACGTAGTGCATCCGGCATTCCACAGGCGCAAATCTGCGCCTGTTTTATTCCAGCACCATGACGCAAGTTGCATTAATGCAGTCCCGCAAAATCGGCTTGCATGATGATGTTTTCAGAGAGGGAAGAAGAATGCTCGACACAAATATGAAAACCCAGCTCAGGGCTTATCTTGAGAAACTGACCAAACCTGTTGAGCTGATTGCTACGCTGGATGACAGCGCTAAATCGGCAGAAATCAAGGAACTGCTGACTGAAATTGCTGAACTGTCAGAAAAAGTCACCTTTAAAGAAGACAATACTCTGGCGGTGCGTAAGCCATCGTTCCTGATTACCAATCCCGGTTCTCACCAGGGACCGCGTTTTGCCGGTTCTCCGCTGGGTCATGAGTTTACCTCTCTGGTGCTGGCTCTGCTGTGGACCGGCGGTCACCCGTCAAAAGAGGCGCAGGCGTTGCTGGAGCAGATCCGCGATCTCGACGGTGATTTTGAATTTGAAACCTATTATTCGCTCTCCTGCCACAACTGCCCGGACGTGGTGCAGGCGTTGAACCTGATGTCGGTACTGAACCCACGTATCAAACATACGGCGATTGACGGCGGTACATTCCAGAACGAAATCACCGATCGTAACGTGATGGGCGTACCGGCGGTGTTTATGAACGGCAAAGAGTTCGGCCAGGGTCGTATGACGCTGACTGAGATCGTGGCGAAAGTAGATACCGGCGCAGAAAAACGTGCGGCTGAAGAACTGAATAAGCGCGATGCTTATGACGTGTTGATTGTCGGTTCTGGTCCTGCGGGGGCGGCGGCAGCGGTGTACTCTGCACGTAAAGGCATTCGCACCGGTCTGATGGGCGAACGTTTTGGCGGTCAGGTACTTGATACCGTTGATATTGAAAACTACATCTCAGTACCGAAAACTGAAGGTCAGAAACTGGCAGGTGCGCTGAAAGCACACGTTGATGATTATGATGTCGATGTGATCGACAGCCAGAGCGCAAGCAAACTGATCCCGGCAGCGCAGGAAGGCGGTTTGCATCAGATTGAAACAGCCTCCGGCGCGGTGCTGAAAGCACGTAGCATTATCATCGCCACCGGCGCGAAATGGCGCAACATGAACGTTCCGGGTGAAGATCAGTATCGCACCAAAGGTGTAACCTATTGCCCGCACTGTGATGGTCCGCTGTTTAAAGGTAAGCGTGTTGCGGTAATTGGCGGCGGTAACTCCGGCGTTGAAGCGGCTATCGACCTGGCAGGTATTGTTGAACATGTGACGCTGCTGGAGTTTGCTCCTGAAATGAAGGCAGACCAGGTGCTGCAGAATAAGCTTCGCAGCCTGAAAAATGTCGACATCATTCTGAACGCGCAAACGACAGAAGTGAAAGGCGATGGCAGCAAGGTCACTGGCCTGGAGTATCGTGACCGCGTGAGCGGGGATGTTCACAATGTGGAACTGGCCGGTATCTTTGTACAGATTGGTCTGCTGCCGAACACCAACTGGCTGGAAGGCGCCGTTGAACGTAATCGCATGGGTGAAATCATCATCGATGCCAAGTGCGAAACCAGCGTGAAAGGTGTTTTCGCTGCCGGTGACTGCACCACCGTACCGTATAAGCAGATTATCATCGCGACCGGTGAAGGCGCGAAGGCCTCGTTGAGTTCGTTTGATTATCTGATTCGCACGACAGTAGCATAAAAAGAGTAAGACTCACCTGCAATGCCAAAACCGCCAGTCATCCGCTGGCGGTTTTTTATTTCCATATACTCACATTGTCAATTCTTGAAACAATAAACCGTATAAAACATTCACTTAATTAGCCTGATCATTATTTTCATCAAAGAAAGAGAGGGCGTTATCTTTATTATATTAACCTGCGTTATTTTTTCATTTGTTGTGTGAATAAATGGTTGGTTAATTCATGGGTGAAGTATATGAAACCCTGACGATCTTTGAATCGACAGGGTTATTGTTACGTGATTTTTTTATCTCTCACGATAGTTGCACGCTGAAAGCGGCTTATTCAGCTTTAGATACAAATGCCTCGGCGCTAACAGAGCAGGAGTGGCTGGAAGCGGAGTACGACTTCAATGCGCTGTTTGTCGGACCGCAGAAGCTAAAGGCCGCGCCGTTTGCCTCGGTTTATCTTGAAGAAGATGCCCTTGTAATGGGTAAATCAACCCTTAGCATTCGGGAATTCATGGCAAATATAGGGTTATCTATAAGTGTCGTGAATAATATTCCGGATGATCATATTTCCTGTGTATTGGAATTGGCGGTTTTATTATCAGCTAATGCCAGAGCATCGTCAGAATACCAGGTGACCCTTACTCGATATGCATCTGAGTATGTCGCGGTGTGGGTGCCCGAGTATATAGAAAAAATAAATATAAATGCACAAACCGCCACGTTGAAAAACGTAGCTGGAAGATTGTCTTCTTGGCTTGATGAATTAAAAACGAGAGTATCAATATGAGTAATGAACCGGGAGTTCTGAACAGACGTTCATTTTTGAAAGGGTTGATTGCCCTTGGCACGGTCGCAGCCCTGCCAGGGGGATTGCTGACTTCACGCTGTGCATTGGCGCAACCGCCCATTCCATTTAACCCCAAAACCTACAAAATCTATCGTAACGCCTGTCCGCGTAACTGCTATGACACTTGTAGCCTGAAAACCTGGGTGAAGGATGATGTCATCACCTTTGTGGAGGGGGCGCCTGAGTCAACGTTTACGCATGGAACTCCGTGTGTGAAGGGACTGAGCTACCCGCGTCGGGTATACAGCCCGGACCGCATTAAATATCCGATGGTTCAGGATGTTCGCGGCAGTGGGAACTGGCGTCGTATTTCCTGGGACGAAGCAATGCAACGCATTGCGACCAAGATGCTGGAGATTAAAAAGAAAGACGGTTCAATGCTGGGTCTGGCGATGACCAAATATTCCGGCAAATTTGGGGTATTGAACTATGCGGTTGAAGGGATGATGTCTTCGCTGGGTTACACCACGCGTTTTGCCGGAACACCTTGCTGGCCAGCCGGTATCGATGCCCAGAACTACGATATGGGTGATATGTGGTGTAACGACCCGGAAGATTTTGTGAAAGCAAAATACATCATTATCTGGGGCGCTAACCCGGCCTGGTGCTCTATGCACACCATGAAGTATATCTACCAGGCGCGGGAGAAAGGGGCGAAAGTGGTCGTTATCGATCCGCTGTTAACCCAGACCGCTGCGAAAGCCGATCTCTATTTACGCGTTCGTCCTGGTTCTGATGGTGCGCTGGCGCTGGGTATGGCACGTCATTTGGTGGATAAAGGTCTGGTGGACCAGGATTTCGTCAACAACTATTCCCATGGTTACCCGGAATTCGAAGCCTATCTGCGCAACAGCGTTACCGTAGAGTGGGCGTCTGAGATTTGCGGGCTGTCGGCGGATGTTATTCGCCAGTTGGCGGAAGAATTTACCGCGGTTAACCCTGCTACCGTGTGGATTGGCTACGGCATGCAGCGTCATGTTAACGGCGGCGCTAACGTACGGGCGATCGATGCCTTTGTGGCAATGACCGGCAATATTGGCATTGAAGGCGGTGGCGCTCGCTACGGCCACCTGCATACCTGGGGCTTTAACTACAATGCCATGCTGCAGAAGCCACCGGTAGGCTCCATCGGTATGCCAGGTGCAGCGGGAACTACCAGCGAGTTTGGTTCTGCGGGGGAAGTCGCACAGTATTCCGATCGCTCATTGAATATCAACCAGACCGCCAAGGGAATTCTGGAAGCCAACGAGCCGCCTGTCCGAATGCTTTGGGTTGCCTGTAAGAACCCGTTTGCTCAGGATTTTGATCGCAGCAAGATGGAAAAAGCATTCGAAAAACTGGAAATGGTGGTCTGTGCCGATCAGTTCTTTAACGAGACCGTCCAGCATGCCGATATCGTTTTGCCTGTCACCACGGCCTTTGAAGAGTGGAACGTAGACGCCTCATATTGGCACTACTGGCTCTCAATCAACCAGCCTGCAATTAAGCCAATGTACGAGGCAAAATGCGATCTGGAAATCGCCGTTTTACTTTCCCGCACAATCAACAAGCTGGAGCCGGGTTCTTGCACATTCCCGCAGGAGTTCAATCATAAGCGTTGGCTGGACCAGGAATTCAATGACGGAATGGCCAAAATGTTTGGCATCTCCTCCTGGGATGACTTACTGGATGGCCCGAAAAAAGCCATTTTGCCGAGTTCTGCGGCCTGGTATGACCGCAAATTTAAAACCCCCTCAGGAAAGTTTGAGTTCAGATCTGAGCTGTGTGAGAAAAATGGCCATACGGCGCTGCCGGAATACAAACCGGAGGCGAAAAGCACGCTGCCATTCCACCTGTTTACACCGCATGTGCAGTTCGGTATCCATTCCCAATTTATCAACCTTGACTGGATGCAGGTCTTCTATCCGGAGCCGTTTGTCTATATGCATCCGATTTCCGCAGAAAAAAGAGGCATTGCCGAAAACGACCTGGTGAAAGTGTTTAACACCGTAGGTGAAGTAGAACTGCGTGCGAAGGTGACCGCTAACGTTCCGGAAGATTTCCTGGTGATGTACGAGGCGTGGTTCCCGAAACGGAAATACAACGTTCAAAACGTGGTGGCGGATACCCCAGCCGATATGGGGTTGATGAAAACCGGTGCGCCAGGTGCGGCTATCCACAGTCAGTTTGCGGACATCATTTTGATCAGTAAAGGAGCAGCGGCATGAGACGCGCGTTTTTAGTTAATAGCGATAAATGCATCGGCTGCCGTGGCTGTGCAATGGCGTGTAAGAGTTTTAACCAGTTGGAACCTGAACGTTTCTGGCGCTATGTCTACCCGCTGGATAAAGAAATTTATCCGCATGAAGAGCGGGCGTTCTATTCGCTGGCCTGTAACCACTGCGAAAACCCGGCCTGTCTGGCGGCGTGTCCGGTAGAGGCCTACACCAAGCGTGAAGATGGTGTCGTGGTGCATAACCCGGAGCGCTGTATTGGATGCAAAAACTGTATCCGCAACTGCCCATACGGTGCGCCGCGTTTTAATGAGGAGACGAAGAAAGCGGAAAAATGCAGCATGTGCTACGAGCGTCTTGATGTTGGTATGCAACCGGCTTGCGTGAATGCCTGTCCGGTAGGTGCGCTGACGCTTATCGATCTGGATGCCGATCCTATACCTGACAATGCCGTACAGTATCCGCCGGGATTCCCGCGTATGCCGCAGCTTAATCCTGGCACGCGTTTTATCCTTGCGCGTCAGCCGAAGCAGTCGGAGGGCAAGTAATGGAAAAGTATGAACTTCCGCTGGTTATTTTTACCGTATTGAGCCAGATGTCGGTTGGGATCACGCTCATTCTGACGCTACGCACGCTGCAAGGAAAACTGGAAAGCAAACGCCTGTACTGGCTGGTAAGTGGGCTGGTTCTGGCGGTGGCGTCCGTTGCAGCGATCCTGCACCTTGCGCATCCGGATCGCGCCTACGATGCCCTGATTAACCTGCAGCACGCCTGGCTGAGCCGTGAAATTCTTGGCGCAACCTTATACGGTGCGGCGGTCGGGGTGACGTTTTTGGCAAAAGGGCACAAAGCGCCAGCTGTTCTGGCCTCTGTTCTCGGTATCGCGCTGGTGGCGGTGCAGGGGATGACCTATGCTGCCCCGGCAATGGTGGCGATAGCCAACGGTCTGACAATGCTGTTGTTCTTTATCACGGTGTGGGTGATGGGGTGTGCGGCGATTCCACTGCTTAACCTTGCACCTGCCGTTGCCGCATTGCGCCAGGGGATTGTTGTGTGTATGGCGGTCATGATCGCCGCGCCCATTATCTGGCTAAGCGGCGGCACTATCATGCAGATGACGGCGCATGCCTGGCTGACGTCGCCGCTTTATCTGGCGAGTCTGGTCTGTCTGGCGGTGGCCTTTGTGCTAAGCCGTCAGGGAGAGCGTCGCGCAAAAGCGATTTTTGTCCTGCTGTTTGTTGGCATATTCCTGAGTCGTCTGACGTTCTTTGGCGATACGATCAGCACCATCGTGAATATCGGTCATTTGTATTGATCGTGAGGTAATAAAAACCCCTGTCAGGCGTTAACCTGGCAGGGGTTTTCTTTAGCGAATCAATGGCAGTTAACGAACAACCAGCACTGGCAAAGTCGCGTGACGGACAACGCTGGAAGCGTTTGAGCCGAGCAGATGGGTGCTGATTGATGGGTTACGCGACCCAATGACAACGACATCTGCATTCAACTCTTCACCCAACTCGTTGACCACGTCACGGACGCTGCCAAAGCGGACGTGTTGCTTAATACGGGAAGGATCGATGCTGAAGTGACCGACCATCGTTTGCAGACGGGTTTCCGCTTCGTGTTGCAGATGCTCTTCAAAACGACGGACATCGGCCGCAAAGCGATGCAGACTTAGGCTCGCTGAGCCTGGCAGCACATGCAGCAGATGGATAACCCCTTTATCCTGGGCCAGAAATTCTGCATGGCGAATAGCCTTGTCGCTCAGTTCCATTTCGAATACATCAACAGGCATTATGATTGTGTTGTACATAAACATTCTCCTTGTCATTACATGAACACATAACAGCATAGTATTAAAAATGATTCTGTCAGTCACGACACAGATTTATGTTTTGCGAACATGAAAGAAAGCGAGGAGCAGGGAGAGCTAACCGGAAAGAGGATGCGGATGCATCCCCTGTAAGATAAAGCGAGTGGCTTTGATAAGACAGAGTTAGCGCAGGTAGTCGCCTGCAGCTTCAGGCTGGTACTCAAGCTCAATAACTTCGAGGTGCGTTGAGGTCCCGCCTGGCAGTTCCCAGTGAATGGTATCACCAACGCGCAGCCCCAAAAGTGCAGCGCCGACAGGTGCCATTACCGAAAGCTGTGTGCTGCTGTCAGTCATAGTGGCCGGATACACCAGGGTACGCACACGGACTTCGCCATCACTCAGATTGCGGAATTTCACGCGGCTGTTCATGGTCACGACATCGTGCGGCATGGTTTCTGGAGAACACATTTGGGCACGATCCAGCTCGGCGTTAAGGGCGTCGGCAATCGGTAAACCAGCAAACGCAGGTTGCTCCAACAGGCGGTCAATGCGTTCCGCATCGAGGTCGTTAATGATGATAGTTGGTCTGGACATTTATTACTCCATGTCGTCGATACTGCGGGTGCGCAGGTAAATAATCCCAAAAGAAAACCCTCACCGTCAGGCGGCAAGGGTTTAGCTTTTATGATGATACTGAGACTTACCCCATGTTTGAAGTGATTTAGTTCACATTCAGGCAAATCATCAATATTGTCGCGTATGGTGTGATTTTAGCCGAAAAACGTGATCGTTCTCCAATTTGCATTATGCTTTTTAAGCGCTCACTGCGGGCGCGTCAAACAACTCAGTGTTCCGCGACAGGAGATCTCATGAGCCAGTACGACAAACTTACTTTGAAAGACGGCAGCTATTTGCATTTTAAAGATTGGGGAAGTGGACAGCCCATTGTCTTCAGTCATGGTTGGCCGCTGACGGCAGATGCGTTTGAGGATCAGATGTTGTTCCTCGGGTCGAAAGGATTTCGTGTGATCGCTCATGACAGGCGTGGCCATGGGCGTTCGGCCCAACCCTGGGATGGTCACAATATGGATCAGTATGCTGACGATCTGGCTGAACTTACCGCGCATCTCAATCTTAAAGATGCCGTCCATGTCGGACACTCTACTGGCGGTGGGGAAGTGGCTCGTTATATTGGCCGGCATGGGACGCAGCGGGTGGCAAAAGCGGTGTTAATTGGCGCGGTGACGCCCATCATGATCAAGACTGACTTTAATCCAAATGGCGTGCCGAAAGAGGTATTCGATGGCATCCGTGAGGGGGTTGTGAACGATCGCGCCGCCTTTTTCTATGAATTAACCGCTGCATTCTATGGCTACAACCGTCCTGGCACAAAAGAGTCGAAAGCCGTCAGGGAAAGTTTTGTTGAACAGGGTTTACAAGGTTCCATCAAAGCGTTGTACGACTGTATCCACGCGTTTTCGGAAACAGATCTGCGTGAGGACCTCAAAAAGATGACCATCCCGACGTTGGTGATCCACGGTGATGACGATCAGATTGTCCCGTTTGAAACCTGCGGAAAGATCGCGGCGGAAATACTGCCTGATTCGCAGTTGAAGGTATATGTCGGCGGCTCGCATGGCATTTGCACCACCCATAAACAACAGATCAACGGTGACCTGCTCAACTTTATTCAGTCGTAATCGTTGGCAGATTGTTCTACGCTGATCTTCTTTTTCCAGGGGGATGAGCGAAGCATAATTTGTGCTGCGCTGACGTTAACTTCAACAGGGAACGCTATGTATTTCTATCAACCGTCACAGGGACACGGCTTACCGCATGACCCGCTAAATGCCATCATTGGACCGCGCCCGATTGGCTGGATTGCGTCGCGTGACGGCAATGGTCGGCACAATCTGGCACCATACAGTTTCTTTAACTGTTTTAACTATCATCCGCCGATTATCGGTTTCGCTAGCAGCGGCTGGAAAGACAGCGTGCAGAATATTATCGAAACCGGTGAATTTGTCTGGAACCTGACGACTCTTGAGCTGGCCACTGCGATGAACGAAACGTCAGCCAGCTTGCCGCACGGTGAGGACGAGTTTTTTGCCGCCGGGCTTAGTAAAGCAGATAGCCGGATAGTCAACGTGCCGCGCGTGGCGCAAAGCCCGGTCAATTTTGAGTGTCGTTTATCGCAAAGCCTGCAACTGACTACCGCTGATGGCTCACCGGTTGATACCTGGTTGGTATTGGGGGAAGTGGTGGGCATCCACATTGATGAAACGCTCCTGGAAGACGGCATCTATCAGACGGCGAAAGCGAAGCCGGTACTGCGTGCAGGTGGGCCAACGGCGTATTATTCGATCAGTGAAACACACCGTTTTGATTTAGTTCGCCCGGTTGCACGAGCAAAACGCTGAGCTTACGGACCGACGCCAGCTTGCAGCGTCGGTCGCAAGTTTCAATATCCCTCTTTGTCGATAATAAACTGTTTACCGCAGCTACCCGGATGCGGTTGCGGTAAGAATGAATGTGCAGATAACGTCTGGTTGATGTTGTCGGCTTTCAGGGATAACTGGATCTCAGTGAGATACGCCGGATTGCCGTGGCAGCTTAGCTTCACAGCTTTGACGTTCTCTTTGCCCCAGCTTTTGGCAACTGCGGCGTCAAATGCGTTACGGCTGACAGTTTTGCCGTAGTTTTCCGCCAGGAATTTGCCCACCTCGCTGTTCTTAACCTCATTATTCAGCCGTACCATCGTGCCAAAGTACGCGTCGGGATCAAAACCGAAACACGCGCCATGTTTGGCATACTCGTAACGTTCCAGACAGGATCTCCCTCCAGCGCCGGGCATTACGGCGCTGAGTTTTGCTGCGCTTTCCAGCGACAGCCCGGTTTCGGGGGCCGCGCATTTACGGCTGGCACGTGCTTCAGGCAGGTTGGGAATAGGGCGAGTCGCGCAGCCAAAACGCATCCAGCGGCGGTTGTCGACTCCACGGGCGGCAATGGATTTAGGCAGGCTGGGCCATAAACCGTGAACGGTCAGGAAATCCGCTTTGTCTGCGCTCTCTTTTTGTAAACGACATTCGTCAGGCTCCTGACGATTACGCTCGTGTTGGCTCTGACAAAATCCGGTTTGCCAGGAGAGGGCCAGCACGTAGCTGTCAAAATCAGCGTACTGTTTTGCCTGAAGTTCATCGGCCTGAGCTGCAGAAACCGGCAGCAGGAGTGCTGCCAGCAACGAAGAATAACGCCATGTTGATGTCATGATGATTTCGGATACTTATATAAATTCTGAATATCATCTATTTAATCATAAAAAATGCCAGTCAGGTTTAGCTGACTGGCATCATTTTCATCAGGTGTGAACCGAAATGATTAGCTCCACATTGCCAGAATCGGCCAGCCGACCAGCAGAAGCATAGAGATGTAGATAACGCCGAAGATAGCACCCAGACGCCAGTAGTCTTTGGACTTCACATAACCACATCCGTAGATGATAACGCCAGGGCCTGTTGCATATGGAGTCAGACAGCCCATGATACCGATGGACAGTACCAGCAGGATACACAGATGTTCCATTGGCACGCCCGGGATACCTTTACCGACAGCCAGAATAACCGGCAGCATGGTGGCAGTGTGTGCAGAAAGGCTGGCAAACAGGTAGTGAGCAAAGTAGAACACCAGCACCAGCACGATTACGGTCGCGTTAGGCGAGAAGCCTTCCAGGTGCGTGCTCATGGTGTTGGCGAACCAGTCGATGAAGCCTGAACGGGTTAAACCATTCGCCATAACGACCAGCGTGGCGAGGTTAACCAGGGTGTTCCATGCGCTGTTATAGCGGGTAATGTCTTTCCACGGTACCACGTGCAGCGCCAGCATCAGGGAGACAGCAAGCAAACCCACTGCGGTTGCATCAATCAGTTTACCACCGAAGACCCACAGGCCCAGGCTGAGCAGAACCAGACCGATCAGCGTTATCTCTTTACGGGTCAGTTTACCCATGCCTTTCAGTTCATCACCGGCCCATGCGGCAACTTCAGCACTGTGAGTGACTTCTGGTTTGTACAGAACGTATGACAACCACGGAGCAACGATCAGCAAAATAATACCGACCGGCAGGAAGCTGAGGAACCATTGCAGCCAGCTGATTTGAATACCGGCAATTTTGTTGACGAATTCCAGACCCAGTACGTTTGGCGCAGCGCCGGTCACGAACATAGAGGAGCTCAGGCTGGTACTGATTACCATCATCCACATCAGGTATCCGCCGATACGGCGCGCGGAAGGATCGTTCGGGAATGATTTAAACAGCGGCGGCAGGTTTTTGATAACCGGGAATACGGTACCACCGGTACGCGCGGTGTTAGACGGTGTAAACGGCGCCAGCAGAATGTCGATGATAACAATCGCATAGCCCAGCGTCAGGGTGCGTTTACCCATGAATTTCACCAGGAACAGCGCGATACGACGACCCAGACCGGTGACTTCATAACCCAGTGCGAAGATAAATGCACCAAACACCAACCACACGGTGGTGCTGGAGAAGCCCGCCAGACCCCATTTCAACGCTTGCTTACCCGCTTTAAATGCCGGGTCGGCCAGTTCTGAAGCATCAAACAGCAGATAGTTGCTGCCGATAACGCAGATCGTTACGGCGATAAAGCTGATCGCTGTTGCCGGAATTGGCTCGAGGATCATACCGACGATCATCGCCACAAACACGGCAAAGTAGTGCCAGGCCTGTGGAGGCATTCCATCAGGGACGGGGATAAGAAACATGACGCCCATTACGACCAATGGGGCCAGTAACTTCCATATTTTATCTTTTGCTAAAGACATGTGTGTGATTCTCCGGAAAGGATCTTTAATTGTGATAATGATGAACTTGTGAAATCTGAGCTAAGAACCAGGTGACGATCAGCAGATCGGCGCAGCCTCCGGGACTGAGGTTGCGTTCAATGCACTGTTGGTCGAACTGGTGTAGGTATTCGAGATCGGCAGGGGTACGAATCCCCCCTTGCTGCATCAGGGCGGTGGCCTGCTGCTGTAGCCAACGCAGACCTTCTGCGCCGCCACGTGAAGCCACGTTGGTGTCGCCGTTGATAGACATCAGCAGCAATAAAGTGTCGAGTAACGCCAGTTCAGGGTCGCGGCCCTGAGTCAGCAGTGCGCGGTAGTGCGGCAGGGCATGCTGGATGACTAGCGGGTATCCCGCTTCGGCTTCGCCCCGTGCGCCGGTTAATCCCAGTTGCTGATAAAGACGTTGGCCTGCCGTGAGTTGTTGATTGTTCTGGCGCAGTTCGCGCTCGGTCAGACCACGGCAAAATGTTGCTGCCGTAGAGCAAATGGTTTCAGCGGTAACAGTTAGTTGGAGCTGGTGCAGGCGGCCAATGGCGGCGCACAGCAGGCCCAGAGAAAAGATGCTCCCTTTATGAGTGTTCACCCCAGCGGTGGCGCGAAACATATCAGCTTCGCAGGCCATGCCCAGCGGGCGCAGTCCTTTCAATACATCCTCAGGCGACAGCTGTGCGCTAAACGCCCCATATTCAATAAAACGTGGCAGCCAGGCCTGAATCGCTTCGGCGCTGCGATGAAAATCTTCCAGCGCCATATCTTTATGCGCGCCGTTGTTAATACGATCTACCAGACCGGGTTTAGGTGATAGGTTGACTTCAGTCAGCATGGCGCGCCACGCGAGCGTTGCGTAAGCATCAGGCAGATCCAGAGGAAGGACTGCATTATTGGTTGATGTTGCGGGAATCGGCATCATGCAGCAGTGCCTCCATCTGAGAGAGTAAGTCGGAAAGTGCGTGGGTTTTACCCCGCGCACAGTCGGCAGCACTTTGCTCGCACAGCAGACAGCGGCGGGCAGGGAGTGCGAAATGACGCCGGGACAGAATTTCCCCTTCAGGGGTCAGGACATCGATGTCCCATAGCCGTCCCAGCGGGTGTGAATGCTCAAGTTCAATCGTGGCGAGCTTGAGGTCGTGGGCCGGAGCCTCAATAGACAAAAGACCTTCTGGACCGCTGGCAGAAACCAGCGCTGTTTGCTCCCTGACAATCCAGGCAGATTGTTCCGCCAGTGCGAGCAAGGCGGTTACGCCGTGATTAAAGATGCGACGGGTTAATGCGCTGTCTTTAATCGGACCCGGTGCAACCACGGTGAACGAGACCAGCGGCGCAGAGTGACGTGTCAGCCAGTCCTGTTGTCTTGCTTGTCTCTCATCGCGGCTGGCGAGCAGCTCGGGAATCGAAACCGCGTGTTGGGTGGCGAGTTCAGGGAGCAGGTGCATGGCTTATTCCTTCACCTGATGCACAACGTCAATCACTGAACCGTCGCGATAACGCACAACGGCAATCACGCGGTCAGTGAATTCGATAGCGCGTGGCTGACCGGTGAGTTGCTGTGCACGTTCGCGCAGCCATCCAATGGACACCACTTTCATACCGGCTTCTTTCAGTCGTTCTGCCAGTTCCGGACGTGCAGGGTTGACGGCGATACCGTGGTCAGTGACCAGAATGTCAACGCTGGAGCCAGGGGTTACGCAGGTCAGCACGTTATCAACCAGCGTCGGGATGCGTCCGCGAACCAGCGGTGCGACGATGATGGAAAGCGCTGCGGCCACAGCCGTATCGCAGTGTCCGCCGGATGCGCCTCGCAGTACGCCGTCAGAACCGGTCAGTACGTTCACATTGAAGTTGGTGTCTACTTCTAATGCGCTCAGTACCACCACATCCAGACGGTCAACGGATGCGCCTTTTGAACCCCAGTTGGCATACTGGTTTGCACTGATTTCAATGTGGTTTGGGTTGCGGGCCAAGGACTCAGCCGCGTTACGGTCGAAGCTCTGCACGTCCAGCAGTTTGCGAATCAGGCCTTTTTCATGCAGATCCACGATGGTGGCGGTGATGCCGCCCAGCGCGAAGTCAGCTCGGATATCGCGGCTGCGCATTTTGTCTTCCAGGAAACGCGTCACGGCCAAAGAAGCGCCGCCGGTGCCTGTCTGCAGTGAGAAGCCTTCATTGAAGTAGCCGGAGTTAGCAATGACCTCTGCCGCGCTACGGGCGATTAACAGTTCACGTGGGTTAGTGGTCATGCGGGTCGCATCAGCACCGATTTTGTCCGCATCGCCGACCTGATCGATCTGCACTATCAGATCTACCTGATCCTGTGTAATGCTGGCCGGGTTATGTGGATAGGTCAGCAGTTGTTCAGTCAGCAGGACAACCTGTTTCGCGTTTTCGGCGTCTACGCGGGCATAGCCCAGTGAGCCGCAGCATGCTTTACCGGTATAACCGTTGGCGTTACCAAACTGGTCGCAGGACGGTACGCCGAGGAACGCCACATCAATGCTGAGTTCGCCGCTTTGTACCAAGTGTACACGTCCACCGTGGGAGTGAATCTGTACCGGTTCGGCCAGCAGGCCACGGGAGATCTCTTCCGCCAGCGGGCCACGCAACCCGGAGGTATAAATACGGCTGACCACGCCCTGACGGATGTGCTCAACCAGCGGAGCATGGCAATCGCTCAGAGAGCTGGAGGCCAGCGTCAGATTTTTAAAGCCCATACTGGCGATGGCATCCATCACCAGATTAATGGTCAGATCGCCACCGCGAAAAGCGTGGTGGAAAGAGATGGTCATGCCATCCTGTAAACCTGAACGACGAATGGCGTCTTCCAGGTTAGTGCACAGCTTTTTGTCGCGCGGTTTTTGCGCCTGTAGTTCTACTTTTGCGGTGCTCTGATAAGCGGAAAGCTCACTTTCTGCATGACGGCTCCAGGTCGCCACGCGATCCTGGCGTTGAGACTGTTCGATTTTCTGCGTCATTTTTTTGCCTTATTCTTCGCGAATGCCGGAAAGTTCTGCACGGGAGATAACCAGAAGGGCGCGCTCGATAACCGGGCTGTCGACCATTTTGCCGTTCAGGGAAACCACTCCACGACCTTCGCGGGCAGCGGCTTCAGCGGCTTCTACGACCAAACGGGCGTGAGCCAGCTCTTTGCGCGTCGGGGCGTACAGGTTATGCAGGAGTTCGATCTGGCGCGGGTTGATGAGCGACTTGCCGTCAAAACCCAACTGCTTGATGTGTGCGGCTTCGTGCAGGAAACCTGCTTCGTTGTTGGCATCGGAATACACGGTGTCGAACGCCTGAATACCGGCAGAACGTGCAGCCTGCAAAATAGAGCAGCGGGCAAACAGCAGTTCAGTACCCTCCGGCGAGCGTTCAGTGCGCAGGTTACGCACATAATCTTCAGCACCCAGAGCAATACCGATCAGGCGCTCGGAAGCGTGGGCAATTTCTACCGCACGGGTAATGCCTAACGGCGACTCAATGGCGGCTAACAGGCCGGTGCTGCCGGGTTCACGGCCACAGGCGTTCTCGATGCGCAGAATTTCACTTTCGATGTCGATGACATCCTGCGCGGTATCGGTCTTCGGTAAACGTACGATGTCAGCACCGCCGCGTACCACGGCTTCAAGGTCGTTGATGCCCCATTCGGAGTCGAGGGCGTTTACACGCACGATGGTTTCAACGTCGTGATACAACGGATGCTGCAGCGCGTGGTACACCATGCGGCGAGCGGTATCTTTTTCACGCAACGCGACGGAGTCTTCCAGGTCGAACATCAGTGCATCTGCCGGGTAGATGAACGAGTTGCTGACCATGGCGGCATTGGCACCCGGTACGAACAACATGCTGCGGCGAGTACGGGTTTTACGTTGTTGTAAAGATGCGGAAATCACTGGCAATCCTCCCATGGCAGTGCCGGAATACCGCCAGCGCGGGCCAGTAGTGCTTCCAGTCGCGCACGTAAAATGCAGTCCAGTGCGCCTTTATCATCAACATTCAATTGCACGCCGCGTACGTTGTAGCGGGACAGAACGTCCAGGATGGTGGTCCGAATGGCATCACCGAACTGTTTTTCGACGCTACTGTTAACCTGCAGGTCAATATCCTGCGAATCGAGTGGGGCGATGCGAATCATCACATCACCGGACTCGAGTGTGCCTGCGACGGCTGCCTGGTTTATTTTCATTTTTCACCTGTTGCTAATGCGGGGGTATTTTGGCGGACTGCCGCACCCGATGAGGCTCGTTCAACCATGCTTTGCAGATAGTGCAGCGTGGCGTCAGGGACCAGGGATGCGATAGCCGTGAGATCTTTTTTAACCAGCAGCTTGCGCACCCAGGAGGCGGAAATCGGCATCTCCTGGAAGCACAGCCGCTCAATTTCCACCAGTTCAATCGGTGGGGCGGGAAGCGTTGGGGTCTCCAGCCAGTAGCGCATATCGTTGTTGTACTGGGAGGTGACGGTGCAATACGGCTCGGTACCGACGAAACGATGTGTAACGCCGAGAGCCGGTGCCAGGTACTGGCGGAAGATTTTCAGGTCTATTTCGGTGTAGCAGTGGTTAATAACGCTCTGCTCTTTGATGAAGTAGCACGGGAACGTGGCGCGGGAAATGATGTATTCCGAACCGCGATGCACGGTTAAACGTGGAATATCTTTTGTCCCTTTAAGCACCAGATCCAACCGGTCTTCATACGGAAACCGTGAGGTATCCTCTTTGACCAAAAACAGATGCAGCCAGTCACATTGTGCGGCCGCCTGTTGGATCAGAAAACGATGTCCGTTGGTGAAGGGGTTGGCGTTCATGACGATGCAACCAATTTTTTTCCCTTCACGACGCTGTTTTGCCAGAGATTCAGCGTAACGTTTCAGACGCGTGGTGCTGTTTTCCATCAGCACCATAATGCCTGGAACGCTGGTCAGCGTAGAAAAGCCACACTGTTTAAACAGCGATTCGTACTCGGTTTTGGTATAGATGAAGAGGTGCGTACAGTGGCGCTCATAGGCGAGGTTGATTAACTCGGTCGCCAGCGTCAGCGCTAAGCCTTCGCCCCGTACGGATTCGCAGATGGCGACACATTTAATAATATTCCCAGCGATACCGCCGCAGGCAATCAGGCGGTCGTCTCGGGTGACGGTGATAAATACTTCGACGGTGGTGTCAACGCTCAAATCATTCTCTTTCAGAAATTGCGTGATAGCCGCCATCTTTTTATTTTCTGAGCGTTTAACTTGCGTGAATATATTATTACCGAACATAGTGAATAGAGCCCCGATGCTATATTTGTTACTGGGTTTCTGTTTTTGTTGCTCTACTTAGCAACCTGATAACGTTTTGTTTGCAATTGAAGGGAATGATTTTTTATTACGGAGTATTTCTTTTTTTCCCTGCTGCATACATCGTAAGGGGTATTTCGGAGGTAATTTTTGATTTATTTCACAATAAGTTAGAAGGTTTTAATGTGTTTTATGGTTTTAAGTTTTTTAATTAATTTAACCTCGAAATAGCGTGTGGTTTTAATTTGTTTAATTGATTTAAAGTGGGGAATCTGCAACGATCTTGTTTTATACCGTAACGTGTAAATAAAACATTTCTATTACAACTACAATGAGAAATAAGTTTCGGGTAACGTGGATGAGGAAGATATATGGCTGAGCAGAAAAATAAAACACGGTTTCCTTTTTTCCGCAGCCTGGCGTTTCCTTTACGCATCTTTCTGCTTATTTTGGTCGTTTCTGTTTTTATCATCGCCGCCCTGGCACAATACTTTACCGCCAGCTTCGAAGATTATCTGGCCGCGCATGTCCGCGATATGGCAATGAACCAGGCCAAAATCATCGCCTCTAACGAGAGTATCATTACGGCGGTTAAACATCGTGATTACAAGCGTTTGGCGACGATTGCCGACAAACTGCAGAGCGGAACTGACTTCGACTATGTGGTTATCGGGGATACCAACTCCATTCGTCTATATCATCCGAACCCGGAAAAAATTGGCTACCCGATGCAGTTCACCAAACCCGGTGCGCTGGAAAAAGGGGAGAGCTACTTTATTACCGGTAAAGGGTCCATCGGGATGGCAATGCGCGCTAAAACGCCCATCTTTGATGACGATGGCAAAATCATTGGCGTAGTCTCAATTGGTTATCTGATCAGCAAAATCGATAGCTGGCGATCGGATTTCTTACTCCCGATGGCCGGTGTGTTTATCTTGCTGTTGTTGGTACTTATGCTGCTCTCCTGGTTTTTTGCTGCCCATATTCGTCGGCAGATGTTGGGTATGGAACCGAAACAAATTGCGCGGGTGGTACGTCAGCAGGAAGCGTTGTTCAGCTCGGTATATGAAGGATTGATTGCCGTGGATCCTGATGGATATATCACCGCAATAAACCGCAGTGCGAGGAAAATGCTGGGGCTGTCTTCACCAGGGCGAAAGTGGCTTGGAAAACCGGTGAGTGAGGTGGTTCAGCCAGCGGACTTTTTCACCCAACAGATTGCGGAAAAACGACAGGATGCGATGGTAAACTTTAATGGCCTAAGCGTTATCGCCAACCGTGAAGCGATTCGCTCCGGTGACGAACTGCTTGGGGCAATCATCAGTTTTCGTAGTAAAGATGAAATTGCTACCCTTAATGCGCAATTAACGCAGATCAAACAGTATGTAGAGAGCCTGAGAACGCTGCGTCATGAGCACCTGAACTGGATGTCGACCATCAATGGCCTGCTGCAAATGAAAGAATATGACAAGGTTCTGGCCATGGTGCAGGGAGAATCCCAGGCGCAACAGCAACTGATTGACAGCCTGCGTGGCGCGTTTGCCGATCGTCAGGTCGCCGGTCTGTTGTTTGGCAAGGTTCAGCGCGCACGGGAACTGGGCCTCACCATGACTATCGTTCCGGGGAGCCAACTGCATCAACTCCCCGAGGGGCTGGATAGCACAGAGTTTGCAGCAATTGTTGGCAATCTGCTTGATAATGCATTTGAAGCGAGCTTACGCACCCAGCAAGGCAACAAGGTCGTAGAGCTCTATTTGAGCGATGAAGGGGATGACGTGATCATCGAAGTTGCCGATCAGGGATGCGGTGTGCCGGAAGCATTGCGTGAGAAAATATTTGAACAGGGTGTGAGCACCCGTACCGATGAACCAGGTGAACATGGCATCGGTTTGTATCTGATTGCAAGTTATGTGAGGCGCTGTGACGGGGTGATTACGCTCGAAGATAACTCCCCTTGCGGTACCTTATTTTCTTTATTTCTTCCGAAAGTGAAAAAAAATAATGACGGAACCATTAACGCTGTTGATCGTTGAGGATGAAACGCTACTGGCGGAAATGCATGCTGAATATATCCGCCATATACCCGGTTTCAGCCAGATATGGCTGGCGGGTAATCTTGAGCAGGCGAGGATGATGATTGAGCGTTTTAAGCCCGGTCTGATACTGCTCGATAACTACTTGCCGGACGGCAAGGGAATTACGTTGCTGCATGAGCTGACCCAGGCGCGCTATCCGGGCGGCGTAGTGTTTACCACGGCGGCCAGCGATATGGAAACGGTCTCCGAGGCCGTGCGCAGCGGTGCGTTTGATTACCTGGTCAAACCCATTGCCTACGAGCGGCTGGGGCAGACCCTGACGCGTTATCAGCAACGTCGACGCATGTTGGCGGGGAATGACAGCGCCAGCCAAAAGCAGATTGATGAAATGTTTAATGCCTACGCGCGGGGCGAACCGAAAGGGGATTTACCGACCGGGATTGATGCGTTAACACTGAATGCAGTGTTGAAATTATTCGCCGACCCGACGGTACACCATACTGCGGAAACGATCGCCCAGGCGCTTACCATCAGCCGAACGACTTCCAGACGCTACCTGGAGTACTGTGCCAGCCGTCATTTGATTATTGCGGAGATTATTCACGGTAAGGTAGGCAGGCCGCAGCGTATTTATCATGGCGGCTAAATGCTGATTTCTGACGTAGGCCGGATAAGATGTTTTAGCATCGACATCCGGCAATGGTGCGGTTTAAATGCCGGATGCGGCGTAGATGCCTAATCCGGCCTAAATTTCACTGAGTATCAGCCGCCAACGACGGCTGAAGAAGAACCTGGTACCATCACTTCAGTTGCGATAATCACCACCAGCAGTCCAACCAGAACCGGAACCGAAGTACGTTTCACCACTTCGAACGGAGAAATCTTTGCCATACCTGCTACAGCGACAACCACGCCGGAGACCGGGGAGATGGTGCGCCCAAGGTTTGACGCCTGCAGCATCGGGATAACAAGGTAAGCCGGGTTAATGCCGGAAGAATGCGCCAGCTTAGGGATCATCTCAACGAAGGCGTAGAACGGGGCGTTACCGGAACCCGTAGTCATTGCCGCCAACATAGTCAGGATCACCAGCACCATCATCAAGATAATGCTCGCTGAACCAAACGAGGTGGCGATAGAAATCAGACTCTGAATAAAGCCGATTGTGCTCAGACCCTGGGCAAAAACACCCGCAGCGACTAACAACATCACCACGTTAGCAAAGGCATCCGCCATGCCACGGTAAGCGACTTCCAGACCAGAGAAAACCTTTTGGGTGTTGAACCCACGTACGAACTCCAGAATAGCCGCGATGAGCATGCACAGAACCAGAATCGTAATGATGTGCAGCTGCGGGCCCCATTTACCATCAAAAATCAGGACGCCAACGATCGGGGTAAACGGCAGAATGGCGTAAAATGACGGGGCAGTCGTGGTAATTTCAGCCACATCTAACATTTCATGAGAAATGTTCTCTTTTTTATCCAGAAAACGCTGCCAGAAAAAGTGGGCAATCGCCATAGCAATGATGGCGGCAATGGAAATTGGCAGCGTGGTTTTAAAGGCGAAATCGATCAGCGGCATTTCCGCAGCTTTTGCCGCCAGCACCACATCACCGGATGTTGGTGAAAGAATAATTGCAGCAGGGGAGGCACAAATAGCCGCTGCAGCGCCACGGCTGATTCCAACGTTAACCATGACCGGGAACAGTGTTGCCATCAGCAAAACGCCCAGACCGGTTGCTGAAGAAACCGCCAGTGACATCAGGCAGGCGACAAAATAGGCGGCAATCATTAGCAGGTAAGGAGAGTTGATGTATTGCAGGGGCTTGGAGGCCAGCTTAACGACCATATCGTTCGCGCCAATATGGGTCATATAGGCGGCAAAACCACACAGCATCATGATCATCATGCCGAGATCGCCACCACGGCTCATCAGCAAAATTTTAATATATTCAACAATGTCTGTTGCCGTATAGCCCGTCGATGCCGCGCTGGATGGCAACACTTTATGCCCCATCAGCGCACTGATAATCAGCAAAACCAGACCGCCAACAAACAGTACGCCTGTCGCGGAATAACCTTTAATGATGTAGCGCGCTACACCCACAATAACCACAACTCCAATAAGAAGTTCAATAAATGTCAACATCGTTTCCCCTGTCGCATTGCTGCCCAGAAAGTAAAAAAACTAAAAAAAGTAAAAAGTGGTGACAGAATGTGCCTAATAAACCGATAACTCTTGCTGATTAAAATCAATAAAAATACGGATTCAAGCGATGGCTTAGCCGTTTTTTCAGCATCGTGGTTAAAAAAAGAATCTCACAATAAAAAACTGTGAAGTGCAGCGACGGTGTGTGTGTTTTGTGGTGATATTGATTCTTAATTGTTAATTTATTGTAATATTATTTAACTTTTCCCGGAGGAAAGAACAATTTATTGGCAATAAAGAGAAAATAGTTCCTATGAGATGGCTCAATAAATTAAGGGCTAATTATCTTAAAAATTACATGCTGAGGAATATTCTGATTTTTTAGCTGCGCATTTTTGTTAAGCTAACATTAAGGTTGGGTTTGCTACAATTAATAATAAATCCCAGGATGGTAATTAAGTTGTGATTGTCGCTAAACGATATTTTCTCATTTTTTCATTTCTTTTTATTCAGTTAGCTTTCATTCCCCAGGGCGCTGCTGAAGATAAAGGCTGGTTCGCTACTTTTAAAGACAACGTCAGTGAAACCTGGCAGCAGCCGGAACATTATGATTTGTATATACCGGCTATTACCTGGCATGCACGCTTTGCCTACGATAAAGAAAAAACGGATCGCTACAATGAACGCCCGTGGGGGGCAGGATTTGGTCAATCCCGTTGGGATGATAAAGGTAACTGGCACGGACTTTATATAATGGCCTTTAAGGATTCCTACAATAAATGGGAACCCATTGGTGGTTATGGCTGGGAAAAAACCTGGCGACCGCTGGCCGATGAAAATTTCCATACAGGTCTCGGTTTTACCGCCGGTTTTACCGCGCGTGATAACTGGAACTACATTCCGGTACCCGTGCTGTTACCGCTGGCATCGATAGGGTATGGTCCGGCAACGTTCCAGATGACCTACATTCCGGGAACGTACAACAACGGTAACGTCTACTTTGCGTGGATGCGTTTCCAGTTTTGATGGACTACCTGTATTGTCAGATGGATTATTAAAAAGTCTTTTTAAAACAGTGTGATATCAGCGTTAACTGAAAAATAACGCGACATTTATCACTTTTTGATAAAGTTCGACTGGACAAAGTGCACCACAATTGTTGTACTGATACCCGACACAGCATTTGTGTCTATTTTTCATGTAAAGGTAATTTTGATGTCTAAGATTAAAGGTAACGTTAAGTGGTTTAATGAGTCCAAAGGATTCGGTTTCATTACTCCGGAAGATGGCAGCAAAGACGTGTTCGTACACTTCTCTGCAATCCAGACCAATGGTTTTAAAACTCTGGCTGAAGGTCAGCGTGTAGAGTTCGAAATCACTAACGGTGCCAAAGGCCCTTCTGCTGCAAACGTAATCGCTCTGTAAGCATACGACAGCAAGCATTCAAAACCCGCTTAATTGCGGGTTTTTTTCGCCTCAGTGTGCGGGAGAGGCCGAAACCAGCCAGAATGCCAGGGCGGTCATCGCAAATGATCCCAGCAGATTCACCAGCACATTCACCATAGCCCAACCAAAGCGTCCTTCCTGTAGCAAAAACACCACCTCAGCCGAGAAAGTGGAAAATGTTGTTAGTCCCCCGCAAAAGCCAGTTGTAATCAGTACCTTCCACATTGGATCAATGTTTGTCATGCGATTAAACCATGCCAGACCCATACCAATGATAAATGCGCCAAGTAAGTTTGCAGCCAGCGTACCGAATGGAATGGCCTGATGTAGCGGGTTAAACCTCATGCTCAACATCCATCTTGCTACACTACCTGTACCACCACCGATAAAAACCGCTAAAAGGAGTTGTAACACTGCGTAATCCTGCTATTTGATTGTATATAGGATGAGTGTAACGCTGAATAATCGTGGTTGGCGAGCCTAACAACGTTTTCTGGAGGGAATATGTTCGTTGCAGCAGGGCAATTTGCCGTGGGACCTTCATGGGAAAAAAATGCAGAAACCTGCGTTTTACTGATGTCTCAGGCTGCGGGAGAGGGGGCATCGTTACTGGTATTACCGGAAGCGCTTCTGGCCCGTGACGATCTGGACCCTGACCTGTCAGTGAAATCAGCTCAATTGCTGGAAGGCGGGTTTTTGACGCGCTTGCTGCGAGAAAGCGCGCAAAACGAGATGACAACAATCCTGACGATTCATGTACCCTCTGTGCCTGGACGGGCGTTTAACATGCTGGTGGCGCTACGGGCAGGTCAGGTAGTTGCCCATTACGCTAAATTACATCTCTACGACGCCTTTTCGATTCAGGAGTCACGAAATGTGGATGCAGGGGACGCCATAGCGCCGCTGCTGGACGTAGGCGGGTTAAAAGTAGGGTTAATGACCTGTTATGATCTGCGCTTCCCTGAGCTGGCGCTGGCGCACGCATTGCAGGGAGCGGAAATTATCGTATTACCCGCAGCCTGGGTACGGGGATCGCTTAAAGAGCATCACTGGTCTACGCTTTTGGCTGCAAGAGCGTTAGATGCAACGTGTTACCTGATTGCGGCGGGAGAGTGCGGTAATAAGAATATCGGCCAAAGCCGGGTCATCGACCCTTTTGGTGTGACCATTGCTGCGGCGGCGGAAACGCCTGCACTAATTATGGCCGAGGTTTCTGCAGAGCGGGTAAGGCAGGTCAGAGCACAGCTTCCGGTGTTAAGTAACCGACGTTTTGCGCCACCGCAATTATTATGACGTTTTTTTAAACAAGGCTTGATTCACCTTGTTACAGATTGCTATTGTGTGCGCGCGTCGAAAGGCCGTTAATATTCTCAGGTTAATATGGCGCTTTATGCAGCCTGGTTTAAGTGAAGAAGGTATCTATGGGTGAGATTAGTATTACCAAACTGCTGGTGGTTGCCGCACTGGTTGTTCTGCTGTTTGGTACCAAGAAGTTACGTACACTGGGTGGAGACCTGGGAACGGCAATCAAGGGCTTCAAGAAAGCAATGAACGACGATAATGCCGATGCTAAGAAAGATGCTGATGGTAGCGTTCAGGCTGAGAAGCTTTCTCATAAAGAGTAATGTCAGGAGCATGATGCTCATACTGCATACTCTGCATGAAAAAAAACCGGCAATTTGCCGGTTTTTTTATTGCTGATATGTAAGTGAGTATTACACGATTACTTCACTTCCAGCCCTTTGGCCTGCATGTCAGCATGGTATGAAGAGCGAACGAATGGACCGCAGGCTGCATGGGTAAAGCCCATGGCCATAGCTTCGGCTTTCATCTCATCGAACTCATCCGGGCTTACATAACGTTGAACCGGCAGGTGGTGACGGCTTGGCTGTAAATACTGCCCCAGCGTCAGCATGGTCACGCCATGACTGCGCAGGTCACGCATGACCTCAATGATTTCTGCATTGGTTTCGCCCAGACCAACCATCAGACCTGATTTAGTCGGAATCTCCGGGTGCGCTTCTTTGAAACGTTCCAGAAGCTTCAGCGACCAGTTGTAGTCAGCCCCCGGACGTACATTGCGATAAATACGCGGTACGTTTTCGAGGTTGTGGTTAAACACGTCTGGCGGCGTGGCGGTGAGGATATCCAACGCGCGATCCATACGACCACGGAAGTCAGGCACCAGCGTTTCGATTTTAATCGACGGGCTTTTCTCACGAATAGCGGTGATACAGTCAGCAAAGTGCTGAGCGCCGCCGTCACGCAGATCGTCGCGGTCAACGGAGGTAATGACGACATAGCGCAGCGCCATGTCAGCAATCGTCTGAGCAAGTTTTAACGGCTCGTTAGCATCCGGAGCAACCGGACGGCCATGGGCAACGTCACAGAATGGGCAACGGCGGGTACAGATTGCGCCGAGGATCATAAAGGTTGCGGTTCCGTGATTGAAACATTCAGCCAGGTTAGGGCAGGAAGCTTCTTCGCAGACAGAGTGCAGGCCATTTTTGCGCATTGCCGCTTTGATGCCCTGGATGCGAGTGGAGTCCGCTGGCAGTTTTATTTTCATCCATTCCGGTTTACGCAGCAGGGCTTCACGCTCTGTTGCCACATTTTTTACCGGGATAAGAGCCATCTTATCGGCATCGCGGTATTTAACACCGCGTTCCATCACAATGGGTTTACTCATAGCTTGCGTGTTCCAGTTGCGAATTACGAAGGAAAGCGTTTCAATTCAAGGGAATGTTGCATTTATCAACTATTTTTGAATTAGTGATACGCAGTATATCATTGAAACGGGCCAGAAAGCAGCCTGACAGGCTGGCAAAATGTAAAATAGTTGTTGTTTTGTGCCATTTGCCACAACATTTGCCGTGGCAAAGTATGACCGTATTTTCAGTCTGCAACGTACTCGTGCGGTGGGTTACCCAACAGCGCTAATATGTTGGCCAGCAGGCGTGGGCGAACGCTCTCGGTCGTGGCTGCGCTATCCCACTGCGATACTTTCGCCATCTCCATTCCGGCGTAACCACAAGGATTGATACGCAGGAAAGGCGATAAATCCATATCCACGTTGAGCGCTAAGCCGTGAAACGAACATCCTCTACGAATACGTAATCCCAAAGAGCAGATTTTCTTCTCCCCGACGTATACGCCAGGCGCATCGGCTCGCGGGTGGGCATCAATGCCGATTTCCGCAAGTGTGTTGACGACGGTTTGTTCCAGCAGCGTAACCAGTTCACGAACGCCAAGTTTGCGACGCTTCAGGTTCAACAGCACATACATGACCTGCTGGCCCGGCCCGTGGTAGGTCACCTGGCCGCCACGATCGCTCTGGATCACCGGAATATCGCCCGGCATCAGTACGTGCTCTGCTTTACCTGCCTGACCCTGGGTAAAAACAGGATAATGCTCTACTAGCCAGATTTCGTCATAACTGTTTTCATCGCGGGTATCGGTGAATTCGTGCATGGCCAGAGAAACTGGCTCGTAAGGTTGAAGACCGAGCTGGCGGACCAGAATTTTATCCTGATACAAAACGGCATCTCCGTAGATACTCACATAGAGTAGAGAATATAAAAGAGGGGGAAAAGTATATCACAGGAGGGAGGGGTTACCCGAGCGGGGATGCAGCGGGTAACCAACAGGTTTTTACAGTACCATGCGTACGATATCGATATTACCTAATTCTTCGTACAGCGTTTCAACCTGCTCAATGTGTGTAGCAGTAATAGTGATTGAGACCGAGTGGTAGTTGCCTTTGCTGCTCGGTTTTACCGTCGGAGAGTAATCACCTGGCGCATGGCGCTGTACCACTTCAACCACCTGATCAACCAGCTCAGGCAACGCCTGCCCCATTACTTTGTAAGTAAATGGAGTAGGGAATTCAAGCAGTTCGTTAAGTTTGGTTTTCATGTCAGCTCCGGCGTTACATCAATAAATAATAACTCCCACAGCGTGTGGGAGTTATCTGGATACCTAGTATATGGGGACGTAAATCACACTTTCAAGTGTTCGATTTTTAGCCAAACCAGTGATGGAACATTAATTTAATGTAATCAATGATTTTCCCAAAGAAGTTGCCTTCAGGGATTTCCTGCAGGACTACCAGCGGGCGCTGTTCGATGGTTTTGCCATCCAACTGGAAGTTGATGGTGCCGACAACCTGGTTTTTCTGCAGCGGTGCATGCAGTTCTGTGGTGTTCAGCACATAGCTTGCTTTCAGATCTTTCATGCGGCCGCGCGGAATAGTCAGGTAGACATCTTTATCTACGCCTAACGATGCACGATCGGTGTTACCAAACCAGGCCGGTTCTGAAGCAAACTCTTTACCGACTTTCAGTGGATTCACGGTTTCAAAGAAACGAAAACCCCAGGTCAGCAGTTTTTTACTTTCGGTTTCGCGACCTTTATAGGTGCGGCCACCCATGACGGCAGAGATCAGACGCATCTGACCTTCGGTTGCGGATGCAACGAGGTTATAGCCAGCTTTGTCGGTATGACCGGTTTTGATACCGTCGACATTCAGGCTGTTATCCCACAGCAAGCCGTTACGGTTTAACTGACGAATACCGTTAAAGGTGAACTCTTTTTCTTTATAGATAGAGTATTCGTTAGGCACGTCACGAATCAGCGCCTGGCCAATCATCGCCATATCGCGAGCCGAGCTGTACTGACCGTCAGCATCGAGACCATGAACGGTCTGGAAGTGGGTGTTTTTCAGGCCCAGCGCGTTCACATAGCTGTTCATCAGACCGACGAAAGCATCCTGGCTACCGGCTGCGAAGTCCGCCATTGCCACACACGCGTCATTCCCAGATTGTAGGTTGATACCACGGATCAGTTGGGAAACAGGAACCTGCATTCCAGGTTTCAGGAACATCAACGATGAACCTTTAAAGACCGGGTTACCTGTAGCCCAGGCGTCATTGCCTACAGTGACCAGATCGGTTTCTTTGAACTTGCCGGCTTTCATCGCCTGGCCGATGACGTAGCTGGTCATCATTTTGGTCAGACTGGCGGGGTCGCGGCGAGTGTCTGCGTTCTGTTCTGCCAGAACTTTGCCTGAATTGTAATCAATCAGGATATATGACTCCGCATCGATCTGCGGAACACCCGGGATCATGGTTTTAATATTCAGGTCATCGGCATGGGCAGCAGAGAGAGAAGCTGCGCAGAGAGCCGCGGTGAGCGCCATACGCTGCACGAAACGAGCGGAAAAAGTGGTCTTCATGGTCTGAACTACGACGTCCGTGATGAAATTTAAAAAAGTGCCCTACTATAGCAAATGCAAAACGGGCAGGCATCTGACTTTCCGCGTGACTTTGTTAATGTCATTTACAGAAACTGACAGTTCAGATACCTGATTTACGTTATTACACGCCGGTGATGAAGGACTGTAATTGCGCCTCGGATTGAAGACGCTGCTGCAATGTGGAGGCTTCAGCTTTGCTGGCGAACGGCCCCATCTGGATACGCCAGACTGCGCCATTTTGTACCACCCGACCTGGGACGCCAAACTGCTGGCTTAAACGTTTTTGATACTGCTGCGCACGCGACTGCTCGCTGACTGCGCCAACCTGAACCACGTAACGTCCGTTGGCTACTGCCGCTGGAGCTGGTGCCGCGACGGCGGTTGGTGTTGCTGCTGGTGCGGTTGGTGTTGCCGGTGCGGAGATGGTCGGTTGCGGAGCCGGAGTCGGCTCGCTACCTTCCAGCACGCCTGCGGCGAGGGTGGTTGGCGCACCGAGGAATCCACCGCTGTTCACTGGCGCACCGGTTGGATCATCGCTTTTCAGCGTGGAATTGCTGATCGGACGAATATCGCCTTGCGGCTGACCCGCATCCGATGGCGAAGGCATACTTCCCATATTACCGCCACCGCTTAAATCAGGACGCGCGGGCAGGGCATAGGTTTGCTTTGCGACTGTCGTACACGTCATACCCGGACCGGACAATGAACCATCCTGGGCGACGATGATCGGGTCGATACGCACTTTGGTGTTGTTGGAGGTATTCAGACGGTCTGCTGCTGCACGTGAAAGTGAAATCACGCGATCGTTGCCATAAGGGCCGCGATCGTTTATGCGCACGACAATCATCCTGCCGTTTGCCAGGTTAGTTACTCTGGCATAGCTTGGGACTGGCAGCGTGGGATGCGCTGCGGTCAGTTGCATCGGGTCGAACGCTTCACCAGACGCGGTTAAGTTGCTTCCGGGTTCCGCATCATAGATAGCGGCAAGTCCTGCCTGGCTAAAGCGGGAAGGATCCTGGACGATTTTGTAGCTCTTACCATCACGTTGATAGTCCTGATTCGCCGTTGGGTTCAGGGGTTCAAAGCGCGGATCGGCCCCGCTGATTTCAACAATCGGACCATTGCACACCGCAGGCTGCGGCGCGACAGCACCCTGTTGCTGACCATCATCACTCGAACACGCCGCGAGCATTCCTGCTGCGATGCAGATACCAAGCCACTGCTTACGCATTGCGTACCCCTTACACGCTTTTCGACAACATTTTTCTATGGGTGTGGATCGACATAACAATCCCGAACCCGGCCATCAGCACGATAAGTGCCGAGCCTCCGTAACTGACCAGTGGGAGAGGAACGCCAACCACGGGCAGAATACCGCTCACCATACCAATATTTACGAAGACATAAACGAATAATATCAACATTAAACCACCTGCCATGACGCGACCAAAGGTGGTTTGCGCGTGGGCAGCGATCCATAATCCGCGCATAATCAGCAAAATGTACAGCGCAAGCAGAATTAAGATCCCTACCAGACCCAGCTCTTCTGCTAATACCGCGAAGATAAAGTCCGTGTGACGTTCGGGTAAAAACTCAAGCTGCGACTGTGTACCGTGCAGCCAGCCCTTGCCGCGTAGACCGCCGGAGCCAATAGCAATTTTAGACTGAATAATATGATAACCCGCACCCAGTGGATCGGTTTCCGGATCGAGCAACATCATGACGCGCTGACGCTGGTAATCATGCATCAGGAAGAACCACAGTATCGGGATAAACGCCGCAACCAGAACCACCGCAACACCGATTAAACGCCAGCTTAAACCAGAAAGGAACAGAACAAACAGACCGGAAAGGGCGACCAGTATTGAGGTACCGAGGTCAGGCTGAGCGGCCACCAGCAGGGTGGGCATAAATATCAGCACCAGTGCAATGGCGGTATTTTTTAGCGATGGCGGGCAAACATCACGGTTGATGAAGCGTGCGACCATCAGCGGCACGGCAATCTTGGCAATTTCGGAAGGCTGAAAACGCACAATACCTAAATCCAGCCAGCGCTGCGCTCCTTTGGATATCGCGCCGAAGGCATCTACCGCCACCAACAGGATGATGCAGAATATATAGAGATAGGGTGCCCAGCCTTCATAAACCCGGGGCGGGATTTGCGCCATCACCACCATGATGACCAGGCCCATTGCGATCTGGCCGACCTTGCGCTCCATCATGCCGATATCCTGGCCGCTGGCACTCCAGATGACCAGCGAGCTGTAAACCAGCAGCGCCAGCAAAATAAGCAACATCGTGGGATCGATGTGGATTTTGTCCCAGAATGTTTTTTTGTTCGGATTATCCGTCACGATTATTGGTCCTCCGCTGCTGCAACCGCGGGGTTTTCTGCAGGCAGATTGGTGTTGTTGTCGCCCAACATAATGTGGTCAAGGATCTGGCGCATAATGGTACCCACAGCCGGGCCCGCGCCACCGTTTTCAAGGATTATGGCGACAGCAACCTGGGGCTTATCATAGGGTGCGAAGGCCGTCATCAGCTTGTGGTCACGTAAGCGCTCGGCGATCTTGTGCGCGTTATAGGTTTCATTGGCTTTCAGGCCAAAGACCTGGGCAGTACCGGATTTCGCCGCAATTTTGTAAGGTGCGCTAGCGAAATACTTGTGCGCAGTACCGTTAGGGCGGTTTGCTACACCGTACATGCCGTCTTTCGCGATTTCCCAGTATCCAGAATGAATATCACCAACGGGCGGTTCGTGCGGCTGTACCCACGGAACCTGCTTGCCATTTTCTGCCGTGCTCATCAACAGATGCGGAACTTTTATCAAACCGTCGTTGATAAGGATCATCAGCGCTTTACTCATCTGGATTGGAGTTGCAGTCCAGTAACCCTGACCGATGCCGACCGGAATGGTATCACCCTGGTACCATGGCTTTTTAAACCGTTTTTGCTTCCACTCGCGGGTTGGCATATTGCCGGAGCGTTCTTCAGCGAGATCGATGCCCGTATATTTGCCGTAGCCGAATTTGCTCATCCACTCTGAAAGCCGGTCAATCCCCATATCATAGGCAATTTGATAGAAAAACGTATCCGCCGACTCTTCCAGAGAACGGGTGATGTTCAGATGGCCGTGTCCCCATTTTTTCCAGTCACGGTAACGTTTTTCAGAGCCCGGTAATTGCCACCAACCAGGATCGAACAGACCAGTATTGCGGGTGATGACACCTGCACTTAATGCAGAAACCGCGACGTAAGGTTTAACTGTCGAAGCAGGAGGGTAAACACCCTGCGTGGCGCGGTTAACCAATGGGGTGTTCGGGTCATTGAGCAACCCAGAGTAATCTTTACTGGAGATACCATCGACAAACAGGTTCGGGTCGTAGCTCGGCATGGACACCAGCGCGAGAACGCCGCCGGTACGCGGGTCGGTAACCACCACGGCGGCGCGACTGCCCGCCAGCAGCGTTTCAATGTACTGCTGGAGTTTCAAATCGAGGGTGAGATAGATATCGTGCCCGGCCTGCGGCGCCACTTCTTTCAGCTGGCGAATGACGCGGCCGCGGTTGTTCACTTCAACCTCTTCATAACCGGTCTGGCCGTGAAGTACATCTTCGTAATAACGTTCAATACCCAGCTTGCCGATGTCGTGCGTCGCCGCGTAGTTAGCCAGTTTGCCGTCTTTGTCCAGGCGGTCTACGTCTTTATCGTTGATTTTTGATACGTAGCCAATGACATGGGTCAGCGCAGAGCCGTAGGGGTAGTAGCGGCGTTTATAACCTTTAACTTCGACGCCAGGAAAGCGATATTGATTAACGGCAAAGCGTGCGACCTGAACTTCACTCAGGTTAGTTTTTACCGGAATGGATGTGAAACGGTGTGAACGGGCGCGCTCTTTTTTAAAGGCGGCAATGTCATCGTCCGTCAGGTCTACGACGTTACGCAGCGCGTCGAGGGTATCCTGAACGTTGTCGACCTTTTCTGGCATCATTTCTATCTGATAAATGGTGCGGTTAAGGGCGAGCGGGATTCCGTTACGGTCATAAATAATGCCGCGACTGGGGGCGATAGGCACCAGTTTGATGCGGTTTTCGTTCGAGCGGGTCTGATAATCAGTAAAGCGAACGATTTGCAGATTATAAAGGTTGGCGATCAGCACGCCGGTGAGCAGCAAAATCCCCAAAAAAGCGACCAGCGCCCGGCGCACAAACAGCGCAGACTCAGCCGAATAGTCGCGAAAAGAATTCTGTAGTTTCATCCGCTGCTTAATCTACTCAAGAATCAATGATCACTCACGGTGATAAGGATGGTTGGTGGTAATGCTCCACGCCCTGTACAGACTCTCCGCAACCAGAACCCGAACAAGAGGGTGAGGAAGGGTTAACGCTGAGAGTGACCAGCTTTGTTCCGCTGCTGCTTTACAGGCAGGAGAAAGACCTTCCGGCCCACCAATCAACAAACTGACGTCACGACCGTCCAGTTTCCAGCGTTCCAGTTCGGTCGCCAGCTGCGGCGTGTCCCAGGGTTTGCCAGGGATATCAAGGGTGACGATGCGGTTTTTGCCTGCTGCAGCCAGCATCTGTTCACCCTCTTTGTCGAGAATGCGTTTAATATCCGCGTTCTTGCCGCGTTTTCCTGCCGGGATTTCGATCAGCTCAAAGGGCATATCTTTCGGAAACCGACGGAGATACTCCGTAAAACCGGTTTGCACCCAGTCAGGCATTTTCGTACCCACAGCGACAAGTTGCAGCTTCACGCATTAACTCCAGAGTTTTTCCAGTTCATACAGGCGACGGCTTTCTTCCTGCATCACGTGGACAATCACATCGCCGAGGTCAACGACGATCCAGTCTGCGACGTTCTCGCCTTCTACGCCGAGCGGCAGCAGACCAGCAGTGCGGGACTCCTGAACAACGTGGTCTGCGATAGACATTACATGACGGCTGGACGTGCCAGTACAGATAATCATGCAATCAGTGATGCTGGATTTGCCCTGAACGTCTAAGGCGATGATGTCTTGACCTTTCAGGTCATCAATTTTGTCGATTACAAAATCCTGAAGTGCTTTACCCTGCAAGTGTTCCCCCTGGGTGAAAATAGTTAAAAACGTCTGTTAGTATACCTGAACCAGAGGCGATATCGGGACAAATGTCTCCGAAAGCGCTTGTGAAGTGCGCTATCATCCCACCCCACGCCGCAGAATGCATCGCCATTTTTGTAAAACAATTTCTGCAAAGCTCTGAAGGGCGGGAAAAGTCAGGTTGCGGAGAATAACAGCCTGTCATGGGGTGTCAATGGGAGAGAAGCCCTTCGGCAGAAAAAACAGTGCTTTCACTCTCCGTCGTGCCATACAGCCCGGCTGTTAAGTACTTTCAGAACCGCAAAATCGTCGCAAAAATCAATCGCGCTCCAGCAACCTTGTTCGACGCGAAAATGCCACATTGCTGCTGCCGGCATGGACAACAAACGGGCGATCAACACGCTCAGTACACCCTGATGGCTCACCACCAGCAGGTTTTGGCACATTTTGTAATCATCGAGTTGAGCAATGAAGCGTTCCACGCGCAGGGAAAATGCCTGAAAACCTTCGCCATTAGTGGGCGTCGCGTTCTGCCAGTCGTTACACCACACGGCGTAGTTTTCGGCGTCTTCGCGCGCCAGATCTCGATGGTGGCGCATTTCCCAGTCGCCAAAAAACATCTCATTGAGCTCAGGCATCTTACGCACAGGAATCTCGCGATCGCCTAAGATCAACTGCGTTGTATGGCGAGCGCGCTCCAGCTCGCTGCACAGAACGTTGTCGACAGGCACATTGCGTAACAGCGTACTCAGCGTTTGCGCCTGAGCTATTCCCCGTTCTGTTAGTGGTGTGGGAGCGTGTCCGCTATATAAACCCGCGACGTTGGCTTCGGTTTCGCCATGACGTACCAACCAGAGTCTCATTTTTTCCTCTTGGGGTTATTCGCACAAAACATGATGTTTGCCCTGATTGCGCAGAGATTTTTCACTAAAATACCTTTTTTTACGTGGAGCGGCACGATGTCTTTATTGAAGAGCGCGCATGGTGGTAATACCCGAGAAGCCGCCGAACTGTTGGGCGTCTCGCCTGAGCAATTGCTGGATTTTAGCGCAAATATTAATCCGCTGGGTATGCCAGCAGGTTTAAAACGCGCAATTATCGACAATATGGACTGCGCGGAGCGTTACCCGGATGTCGATTACGCGCAACTGCATGCAGCGCTGGCGGAGCATCATCAGATTCCGGCCTCGTGGATCCTGGCCGGAAACGGTGAGACCGAGTCTATTTTTACCCTGGTAGATGGCCTGAAGCCACGTCACGCGATGATCGTGACGCCTGGGTTTGCTGAATATCGTCGGGCGCTGCAATGGGGAGACTGTACGATCCATGAGTTTGCGCTGCGCGAAGACGATGGCTGGCAGCTTACCGATGCGATCCTCGATGCGTTAACCTCAGAGCTGGACTGCCTGTTTCTCTGCACGCCCAACAACCCCACCGGGTTACTACCGGATAACCGCCTGCTACGTGAGATTGCCTCACGTTGTGAGCGGCTTGGGATCAATCTGATCCTTGATGAAGCGTTTATCGATTTTATTGCCGGGGAGCCGGGGTTTATTCCGCTACTTCGGGATAATCCGCATATTTGGGTGCTGCGCTCGCTCACCAAGTTCTATGCGATACCGGGGCTGCGTCTGGGGTATCTGGTCAACAGTAACGAGCAGGCCGTTGTACAAATGCGCAGCCGACAAATGCCGTGGTCAATTAATGCGTTTGCTGCTCTGGCTGGCGAGATTATTTTACGCGACAGCGCTTATCAGCAGGCGACGTGGAAATGGCTGGAACAAGAGGGAGCGCGGTTTGAGCAGCAGCTACAAAACCTGCCCGGCCTGACGGTGTATCCCGGCCAGGCAAATTATCGTTTATTACGCTGCGATCGCGCGGATATTGATTTGCAACGGATGTTGCTGGAACAGCATGTCTTGATTCGCAGTTGTGCCAATTACCCTGGGTTGGACGCGCGTTATTACCGAGTTGCTGTTCGCAGTCAGGAAGAAAATGACCGCCTGCTGGCGGCATTAAACAACACGCTTAGCGATACAACCCCTGCTGATTGATATAGTCAAGCACTGCGCCTGGCATCAGGTCGTCGCACGGCTCGCCTTTTTCCAGGCGCTCGCGAATGAGCGTGGCGGAGATGTTGAACCACGGCGTTTCGGCCAGGTAGATTTTTCCGCAAGGCAGGTTGTGCAGGTCATCCGGCGAATGAGTCAGGTGATCCTCCAGCCATTGCTGGTGCTTTTCCTGCGTCATTTCGAGAGGATAACCTGGACGTCGGCACACGATGAGATGGGTATTATCCAGAATCGTGTGGTAGTCGTGCCAGGAAGGGAAGGTCAGCAGCGAATCCTGACCAATGATAAACGCTAACGGCACGTTCGGGCCTTGTTCCTCGCGCCACTCTTTTAGCGTTTGCGCGGTGTAGGAGGCCGTGTCGCGTTTCAGTTCGCGTTCATCCAGGGAAAACAGCGGTTTATCAGCAATGGCCAGTTCAACCATGCGCTTACGTTGCTCACCGGACGCTTCAGGCTGCGCGCGATGCGGCGGCACGTTATTGGGCATGATGATGACCCGGGAAAGACCAATCAGATTCGCCAGAATTTCAACCGGTTTAAGATGACCATAATGCACCGGATCAAAGGTGCCGCCGAACAGAGCCTGCAATGATTTCATATCAACCATCAATAAAAACATCGGCCAGTGATTTATGGCAGAGCAAAAGGGACAGTCCCTCAAGTTCCGCCCACACTGACTGACCATAGTCTTGTTTAAGCGTAATTTCCGTACGCGTTAACAGCGTTACCGCCTGACGCAGCTGTGCCGGGTTCAGCCGGTTTAGCGCATCACCCATCATGCCTCGGCGATTTTGCCACACCCGGTGTTTATCAAACAACGTGCGCAAGGGGGTATTCGCCGACTGCCGTTTTAGGTTGACCAGCAACAGCAATTCACGCTGTATCGTACGCAGCAAAATAACCGGCTCACTGCCTTCCAGACGTAGCTGTTGCAGAATGTGCAGCGCGCGTTTGCTTTTGCCCATCAGCAGCGCATCCACCCAGTGGAACGGGGTAAAGTGCGCCGCATCGTTAACGGCTTTCTCTACGCGAGGCAGCGTTAGTTTGCCATCAGGCCAAAGCAATGCTAACCGTTCCAGTGCTTGCGCCAGTGCTAACAGGTTACCTTCATAGCAATAGCACAACAGCTGATTGGCTGCGTCATCCAGTTGCAGGTTATTGAGTTTAGCCCTCGCGGCGACCCAACGCGGGAGCTGTGCTTGCTCCGGCGTCTGGCAGCTGACCTGCACCGCATTATTGGCAAGTCCGGTATACCATGCGGCGTTTTCCTGCGCTTTAGTCAGCTTATTACCACGAACAATCAGCAGCAGGTCGTTATGTAGCAGTGTGACGAGTGAAGCGAGCTGTTCGTTAATGGCGGCATTGGGGCCATTTTCAGGTAGTTGCAGGAGTAGGGTTTGACGGTTGGCAAACAGGCTCATCGCCTGGCAGAGTGAAAAAATCTCTCCCCAGTCGGTGCTGTTGTCCAGAGTGAAGGCGTGGTGTTCTTCGAACCCTTGTGTGGCAGCAGCCTGACGGATGGCATCCTGGCTTTCCTGCAATAAGAGGGGATCGTTACCTAAGAGCAAATACGCCGCGCGCAGCCCTTCATTGAGCTGTGCGCGGAGTTGTTCAGGGTACAACTTGAGCATCAGTTACCCAGCGTGGTGGAGACACGCGCCGGAGATGACGCAGGCGTCGCGGCTTTATTTTCCGCCGGTTCAGCATCAACTCTGGATGACTGAACGTCCGCCAAATGTACGCTAGGCAGCTTACGAATCAACTGTTCAGCCGCTTTGTCATACATCTCTTTTACGATCATATCCTGCTCATTATCTTTCGCCAGCGCAGCCTGTGGGTTGTCAAAGAACGAACGATAAACTTTGGCGCTGATTGGATAGATATCATGACCTGGAATCAGCACGGTAGCACTCACGGACATCACCATCTGGTATTCAGCCGTTTGACCGTTCTGGAATACTGACGCGGTATCTGCGGAAATAGTGACCGCACCAAGACGTAAGGACGTCACGTCTTTACGCATTGTACCGTCTTCAAGCAGCGTCACGCCGTTCAGACGCAGCTGGTTACGAACCGCGCGGCTCAACGGACCGTTCGGATCGCCAGAGTCCAAAATCATGGTTTTCATTGAGGGTGGAACCTGCGTAGTACTACGCAGATGCCAGCCACACCCGGCGGTGACAAGCACCGCCAGAGATAACAACAATGTTGTCAGAAGTCGCACGCTTCCTCCCGCGCTTAGCCAACGACCAGATTGAGGAGTTTACCCGGTACATAAATCACTTTACGTACGGTAACGCCATCAAGATATTTTGCCACCAGATGCTCCTGGCCAGCACGTTCACGAACCTGCTCTTCAGTGGCATTTACCGGAACGGTAATTTTGCCACGGACTTTACCGTTCACCTGAACAACAACCAACGTCGAGTCTTCAACCATTGCTGCTTCGTCAGCTACCGGCCACGGCGCATTGTCGATATCGCCTTCGCCTTTCAGCGCCTGCCACATCGTGAAGCAAACGTGTGGGGTGAACGGGTTCAGCATGCGAACGACGGCCAGCAGCGCTTCCTGCATCAGGGCGCGGTCCTGCTCGTCTTCCTGCGGTGCTTTCGCCAGCTTGTTCATCAGCTCCATAATCGCCGCAATTGCGGTGTTAAAGGTCTGACGACGGCCGATATCATCGGTCACTTTAGCAATGGTTTTATGCACGTCGCGACGCAACGCTTTTTGGTCTTCGCTCAACACATCAACGTTCAGTTCAGCTACATCACCTTTGGAGTTATGTTCGTAAACCAGCTTCCAGACACGTTTCAGGAAGCGGTTCGCCCCTTCAACGCCGGATTCTTGCCATTCCAGCGTCATATCAGCCGGAGAAGCGAACATCATGAACAGACGTACGGTGTCGGCGCCGTAACGTTCAACCATAACCTGCGGGTCGATACCGTTATTTTTCGACTTGGACATTTTGCTCATGCCGGTATACACCAGTTCATGGCCTTCTGCGTCCTGAGCTTTGACGATACGACCTTTCTCGTCGCGCTCAACGATGGCATCAACCGGAGAAACCCAGTTACGCTCACCGTTTGCACCAACGTAATAGAACGCATCGGCCAGCACCATACCCTGGCACAGCAGCTGTTTAGCCGGTTCGTCAGAGTTGACCATACCCGCATCGCGCATCAGCTTGTGGAAGAAGCGGAAGTAGAGCAGGTGCATGATGGCGTGTTCAATACCACCAATGTAGATATCAACCGGCAGCCAGTAGTTGGCAGCTTCTGGATCCAGCATCCCTTCGTTGTACTGCGGGCAGGTGTAGCGCGCGTAGTACCAGGAGGATTCCATAAAAGTATCGAAAGTGTCGGTTTCACGCAGTGCAGGCATGCCGTTAACGGTGGTTTTTGCCCACTCCGGATCGGCTTTGATTGGGCTGGTAATACCATCCATAACCACGTCTTCCGGCAGAATAACCGGCAACTGGTCTTCTGGCGTCGGCAGTACGGTACCGTCTTCCAATGTCACCATCGGAATCGGCGCGCCCCAGTAACGCTGACGGGAAACACCCCAGTCACGCAGACGGTAGTTCACTTTACGCTCACCCACGCCAAGAGCCACCAGCTTGTCAGCAATGGCATTGAAGGCTGCTTCGAAGTCGAGGCCGTCAAACTCACCGGAGTTAAACAGCACCCCTTTTTCGGTCAGAGCTTGTTCGGACAGATCCGGCTCTGCGCCTTCAGCGGTCAGAATTACAGGCTTGATGGTCAGGCGATATTTAGTCGCAAACTCGTAATCGCGCTGATCGTGCCCCGGAACGGCCATGACTGCGCCCGTACCGTATTCCATCAGGACGAAGTTTGCTGCCCAAACCGGGATCTCTTCGCCAGTCAGCGGGTGAACGGCTTTAAAGCCCGTGTCGACGCCTTTCTTCTCCATGGTTGCCATTTCGGCTTCAGCAACCTTGGTGTTGCGGCATTCGTCAATGAAGGCGGCCAGTTCCGGGTTATTTGCAGCGGCTTTCTGCGCCAGCGGGTGACCTGCGGCAACGGCCAGATAGGTCGCACCCATAAAGGTGTCCGGACGGGTTGTGTAAACGGTCAGCGTGTTGTCGTAATCGTTCACATCGAAGGTGATTTCTACGCCTTCAGAACGGCCAATCCAGTTGCGCTGCATCGTTTTCACGGTGTCAGGCCAGTGATCCAGGTTATCCAGGTCACGCAGCAGTTCGTCAGCGTAAGCGGTGATTTTGATGAACCACTGCGGGATCTCTTTACGCTCGACTTTGGTATCACAACGCCAGCAGCATCCGTCGATAACCTGTTCGTTCGCCAGTACGGTCTGGTCATTCGGGCACCAGTTGACCGCAGACGTTTTCTTGTACACCAGGCCTTTTTTGTACAGCTCGGTGAAGAATTTCTGTTCCCAACGGTAATATTCCGGGGTGCAGGTCGCCAGCTCACGGCTCCAGTCGTAACCGAAACCCAGCATTTTGAGCTGGTTTTTCATGTATGCGATGTTGTCGTACGTCCACGGTGCCGGCGCGGTGTTGTTTTTAACCGCAGCACCTTCTGCTGGCAGACCGAACGCATCCCAGCCAATTGGCTGCAGTACGTTTTTGCCCAGCATGCGCTGGTAGCGGGCGATCACGTCACCGATGGTGTAGTTACGTACGTGGCCCATGTGTAGTCGACCAGAAGGATAGGGAAGCATAGACAGGCAGTAATACTTCTCTTTGCTCTCGTCTTCGGTAACTTCAAATGTGCGCTTCTCATCCCAGTGAAGCTGTACTTTGGATTCTATCTCTTCCGGGCGGTATTGCTCTTGCATGGCAGCCAGTGGTCCTGTTTTCAATACAGCTACAAACGTAGCTCTAGATGTGGTGTTTCAGATCCGCATAGCATAGCCCAAACGCCCGCGCCAAAACAGCCTTTCGCGCATTCAGCGTTGAATTCCCGCAAGGATAATTCTTGCACGAATTTACACACTCTGTGGACAGTCTTGCAAAGCGTAGCGTAAATAACGTCTATTATTATAGACAGTTAACGACCCAGGAGGCGAAGCGATGAACAAGGTTGCTCAATATTACCGTGAACTGGTAGCTTCACTGAGCGAACGTCTGCGTAATGGCGAACGCGATATCGATGCGTTGGTGGAGCAGGCGCGTCAACGAGTTATGCAGACCGGGGAGTTAACGCGAACCGAGGTGGAAGAGCTCACTCGGGCCGTCAGACGTGACCTGGAAGAGTTTGCTCTGAGCTATGAAGAAAGTCTCGATGAGGAGACAGACAGCGTCTTTATGCGGGTTATCAAGGAGAGTATCTGGCAGGAACTGGCCGATATTACCGATAAAACGCAGCTCGAATGGCGCGAAGTGTTCCAGGACCTCAGTCATCACGGTGTTTATCACAGCGGCGAGGTGGTCGGATTAGGTAATCTGGTCTGCGAGAAGTGCCACTTCCATTTAGCGGTTTACACCCCGGATGTGCTGCCGCTGTGTCCGAAATGCGGACACGATCAGTTTCAGCGCCGACCGTTTGAACCGTAATTGCTTATTGCCGGATGGCGACGCAAAGCGTCTTCTCCGGCCTACAAATTGCACGATTTTGTAGGCCGGATAAGCGTTAGCGGCATCCGGCGTGTATTAGGCGTAAAACTTCAGCCGTTCTGCCAGCAAATCGACAAACCCCTGGCGATCAACATCCACCATCACGGTGGCGTTTGGCTTATTGCCGCTCAGGAAGTAGTAGTCCACCACGGTCATTCCCTGGGTATATTTACCCTGAGTTTCCACGCCAACCCAGCGTTCAACGGTGGTAAACAGTTCAGGTTTCAGCAGCCAGGCAATGGTACATGGGTCATGCAGCGGTGCGCCGATGAATCCCCATTTTTCGTCTTTGTGATATTCAAAGAAGAAATCGAGTAGTTCAGCAACGATCGTTGAAACAGGATTGCCAATAGCGCGGAACCGTTCGGTATCTTCACGATGTATTTGCGCTTTATGCGTCACGTCCAGACCAGCCATCACCACCGGAATACCCGACTGGAATACGATCTCCGCAGCTTCGGGATCCACAAAGATGTTGAACTCGGCGGCGGGTGTCCAGTTTCCGAGGCCCATTGCACCACCCATAATCACGATACGGTCGATTTTGGCGTGCAGCTCAGGATGGCTATTCAGTAGCAATGCCACGTTAGTTTGCGGGCCGGTGGAGACAATCGTCATCTGTTCCGGGCTTTCACGCAGGGTTTTCGCCATCAGTTCCACAGCGGTACAGTCTTGTGGCGCAAAAGTGGGTTCCGGCAGCGCCGGACCATCCAGCCCACTCTCGCCATGAACGTTATCGGCGATAATCAGATCGCGCATCAGTGGTTTCACAGCGCCACCGGCGACGGGAATATCCGTACGCTTGAGCAACGTCAGCATGCGCAATACGTTACGCAGCGTTTTGTCGGGAGTCTGATTCCCGGCTGACGAGGTTATCGCTTTCACATCCAGTTCAGGTGAGGCGAGGGCGAGTACAATTGCGATAGCGTCGTCATGACCTGGATCGCAATCAAACAGGATCGGAAGTGCCATTGTTGCTCCTTGTAAGTGGGACTTTGTGACAAGGTTAACGCTGGGCTGTATGTGTTTCGAGAGGCGAAGGGATAAAGCGTGAGGTGGCGCGCACATGGAGATGCGCGCCAGCAAGATTAGTGCAGGATTTTCGCGAGGAAGTCTTTGGCGCGGTCCGATTTCGGATTAGCGAAGAACTCTTCTTTCGGTGAGTCTTCAACAATTTTCCCTTCATCCATGAAGATCACCCGGTTCGCCACTTTACGCGCAAAGCCCATTTCATGGGTCACCACCATCATGGTCATCCCTTCATTGGCCAGTTCAACCATAACGTCCAGTACTTCGTTGATCATTTCAGGATCAAGCGCCGATGTCGGTTCGTCAAACAGCATGGCAATAGGATCCATACATAGTGCCCGGGCGATAGCGACACGCTGTTGCTGGCCCCCGGAGAGTTGGGCCGGGAACTTCTCGGCATGTGCCGACAGGCCAACGCGTTCCAGTAACTTTTGCGCTTTGTCGCGGGCCGGCTTTTTATCGCGCTTAAGCACTTTTACCTGCGCCAGAGTCAGGTTCTCAATGATCGACAGATGTGGGAACAGTTCAAAGTGCTGGAACACCATACCAACACGAGAGCGCAGTTTGGCCAGATCGGTTTTTTTATCATTCACCACGGTACCATCAACGGTGATGACGCCCTGTTGTACCGGCTCCAACCCGTTCACCGTTTTGATAAGCGTTGATTTACCTGAACCTGACGGGCCGCAGACCACCACCACTTCACCTTTTTTCACTTCCGTGGAGCAGTCGGTCAGCACCTGAAAGTGACCATACCATTTAGAAACATTTTTCAGGGTAATCATTAAACTGTCCTTTTCTTCAAATAGCTGACCAACAACGATGCGCTCAGACTGAATACAAAATAAACGGCGCCAGCAAACAGGATCATTTCAACCTGTGTGCCGTCACGCTCGCCAATGGTGGAGGCGGTACGGAAGAAGTCTGCCAGACTCAATACATAGACCAGCGAGGTATCCTGGAACAGTACGATGCCCTGGGTCAGCAGCAGTGGTACCATCGCGCGGAAGGCCTGTGGCAGAATGATCAGCTTCATCGACTGCCAGTGTGTCATCCCCAGCGCCAGCGCGGCGCTGGATTGCCCACGAGAAATACTCTGGATACCGGCACGGATAATCTCGGAATAGTACGCAGCTTCAAACATCGAAAACGCGACCATCGCTGAGATCAGGCGAATATCGGTTTTAGGCGACAGACCCAGTACGTTTTGCAAAAAGCCGGGCACAATCAGGTAGAACCACAGCAGCACCATGACCAGCGGAATAGAACGAAATACGTTGACGTAGCCTTTCGCAAACCAGGCAATCGGCGCGAAGCTGGACAGACGCATTACTGCAAGGATGGTTCCCCAGACAATACCAATGACGACCGCCGTAACGGTGATTTTCAGGGTGATGATCAGCCCGTCCAGCAGATACGGCAGGGAAGGGACGATAGAACTCCAGTCAAATTCGTACATTATTTGCCTCCCAAATTGCCAGGCAGGCGGATTTTGCGTTCGACGAGATTCATCACCAGCATGATGACGGCGTTAATCAGGACGTAGGCCAGCGTGATGGCGGTAAACGACTCCCATGCGTGGGCGGAGTAATCCAATAGTTTTCCCGCCTGCGCCGCCATATCGACCAGGCCGATGGTAGAGGCGATCGCGGAGTTCTTCACCAGGTTCATCATCTCTGAGGTCATTGGCGGAACAATCACGCGGTATGCGTTTGGCAGCAGCACATAGCGGTAGGCCTGCGGCAAAGTCAGCCCCATCGCCAGCGCGGCGTTTTTCTGCCCGCGAGGCAGGGACTGAATCGCTGCGCGAACCTGCTCACAGACGCGAGCTGCGGTAAACAGCCCCAGACAAAGCATGGATGAGAGGAAGAACTGAATGTTGGGATCCAGTTCCGACTTGAACCACATGCCAATGTTTTCCGGCAGCAGTTCAGGAATGACCAGATACCAGGTAAAGAACTGAACGATGAGCGGAACGTTACGAAACAGCTCAACGTATAGCGTGCCGATCCCGGAAAGGAAACGATTTGGGACGGTACGTAAGATGCCGAATAAAGAGCCTATGAGGAAAGCGATAATCCAGGCGGTGATAGATAACGCGACCGTGACCTGGAAACCACTCCAGAGCCAGCCGAGATAGGTGGTGTTGCCGAACGGGGCCTGTTGTAAAAAAATACCCCAGTTCCAGTCTATAGACATAAATCTACTCCAGAAAAAAAAGGGTAGCAGCGCTACCCTCGAAGATTGTTATTCGGCGTTTTGCGGTTTTCAGGCCTGATGGGGAACGACCATCAGGCTTATAGTCTGTCCGTGCCGAGTAGCAATCGAGAGGGAGGGGAAGCCTCCCATTTATTTTAGTTAGTTAAGCGCTTTATCATTCGGTTCTTTGAACAGGGCTTTCATCTCATCTGACAGTTCGAAATTCATGTTCAGGTTCTTAGGTGGAATTGGATTTTTAAACCACTTATCAAACCATTTCTCAGCTTCGCCTGAGGTCTGCGCCTTGGCGATAGTGTCGTCCATCAGCTTTTTGAACTCAGGGTCATCTTTGCGCAGCATACAGCCGTAGGCTTCCTGAGATTGTGGCTTGCCAACGATCTCCCAGTTGTCTGGTTTCTTCGCTTTCGCGCGTTCGCCAGCCAGCAGGGCGTCATCCATCATAAAGGCAACGGCGCGACCGCTTTCCAGAGTACGGAAAGAGTCACCATGGTCTTTCGCGCTGATGATGCGCATATCCATTTTTTGTTCTTCGTTCAGCTTGTGCAGCAGCACTTCTGAGGTGGTACCTGAAGTCACGACCACGGCTTTGCCTTTCAGGTCAGCGAAATCTTTGACGTCGCCGCCTTTTTTCGCCAGCAGACGGGTACCGACAACGAAAATGGTGTCAGAGAAGGCTGCTTGTTTCTGGCGCTCGACGTTGTTGGTGGTGGATCCACATTCAAAGTCGAAGGTGCCGTTTTGCAGCAGCGGGATACGGTTTTGTGAAGTAATCGGGATCAGTTTTACCTGCAGGTCAGGCTTGTTGAGTTTTTTCTTCACGGCTTCAACGATCGCGTTGGAGTAATCCTGTGAATAACCGACCACTTTTTGCTGATTATCGTAGTAAGAAAACGGTACCGATGATTCACGGTGACCGACCACGATCACGCCATTTTTGGCGATCTTATCCAGCGTGCTGCCTGCCGCGGGTGCTGCGTCTTCTGCGTGCGCCAGACCGGCGGACATTCCCATGACCAGCATGGCAGTGGCGAGCTTACGTAATTGCATATCCAACTCCTTTATCGTCTGCGCCAGGGACGCATTGATACCCATTGTGATGTTGTTATTGTTTGCTACTAAAACGTGCAGTCTTGTATGTGTTTGTTAACATTTAGTTTGGATGAATGTAAAGAATTTGCTGTGTTATTGTTTATTTTTGCGAAGTGCGCCGCACCATTTGGGGGCAAAAATATCTTGTTGCACTTTTCAGGTGCTACCGGCGCTCAACTTTGGTGCGACCAGGTTGCACATTCAGCCAAAACAGCGTTTGCCTTGTAGAACAAAGCAATAGACGTGCCAGAATGGGAAGGGATACATATTTTGGGGCCAGATAAACGAGGCGTTATCCGGCCTGGGGAGGTGGGTTACTTACGACGTTGGCGCAGGCTCATTACCACCGCACCAAAGCCAAACAGTGCGGTCAGCAGCCAGAGCGGCCAGTTACCGGTACGGGCATAAGGGGTCAGGCCCGTGGTTGGCGTCACGCTGGTGGTCAGAACCTGACGGGTAAACTGCGGGATCATCGCCTGAATCTCACCCTGAGGACCAATCACCGCCGTAATACCATTGTTGGTGCTACGCAGCAGGGGGCGCGCTAGCTCAAGGGAACGCATCCGCGCCATCTGGAAGTGCTGCCACGGGCCAATGGACTTACCAAACCAGGCATCGTTGGAGATAGTCAGCAGGTAGTCCGTATCCGGACGGAAGTTATCCCGAACCTGTTCGCCAAGAATGATTTCGTAGCAAATGGCAGCCGTCAGCTTAAAGCCGTGCGCATGCAGCTGCGGCTGCACATAAGGCCCACGGCTGAACGAAGACATTGGCAGGTCAAAGAACGGCGCTAACGGTCGCAGGATTGATTCCAGAGGGACAAACTCGCCAAACGGTACCAGATGGTTTTTGTTGTAGCGGTTGCTGGAGTCGTAGCTGTATGGACTGTCTTTACCCAGTGTGATGATGGTGTTGTAGGTGTCGTAACGATTCTGTTTGTTCAGACGCGCGTCCACGATACCGGTAATCAGTGTGCTGTTTTTCGATTTCAGCAGGTCATCCATCATGCTCAGAAAACGCTGCTGGTTAATTTCCAGATCCGGAATAGCGGATTCTGGCCAGATGATTAGCTGTGATTTGCCCATCTCGGGTTGGGTGGCGTCGAGATAAATCTTCAGGGTGTTGAGTAACTGACCTTCATCCCATTTAAGCGACTGCGGAATGTCGCCCTGCACCATCGAGACCTGGGTGGTTTTTTCCGGCTCAAGCGTGTACCACTGGATATAGCGCAGTGGAAAAGGCAGAGCAAAGAGCACGAATGCGAAAACCAGCGGCTTCCAGTTACGCGTCACCAGCGCCAGCGCCAACAGGCCGCTAACCATCATCAGCAGGAAGTTAATCGCCTCAACGCCCATTACCGGCGCCAGCCCCTTTAACGGACCGTCGATCTGGCTATAACCGAACTGCAGCCACGGGAAGCCGGTCAGTACCCAACCGCGCAGGAATTCCGTGATTTGCCAGACTACCGGCGCGGCAATTGCCACCCGCAGCCAGGTGGTTTTCGGCCACAAGCGCGCCAACACGCCGGCAAACAGACCGGTGTAGAGGGAAAGGTATGCGGCAAGCAGAACCACGAGGAAAATGTTAACCGGGCCGGGCATACCGCCAAACTGCGCGATACTGACGTAAACCCAGTTGATGCCTGAGCCAAATAGTCCCAGTCCCCAGAAATAGCCGATAGCGGCAGACTGGAGCGGACGGCGGTTGAAGGTGAGAGCCTGCAGGCCCATCAGCGAAACAATCGCAGCGGGCCAGATGTCATACGGTGAGAAAGCCAGTGTCCCGCAGGCACCGAATAATAACGCCAGCAGCAGGCGAATGCGCTGGCGTTCAATTAATGGGGCAAATGCCATGTAGTCTTAGATCCAGTTTCGGGTTTATTCGTCCAGTTTTGGCTGGGGTGAGTCGTCCGGAATTCTGACATGAACCTGAATAATACGGCGGCTGTCGGCCATTGCCACTTTAAACTGGTAACCATCAATGTCGATAGTTTCCCCACGCGCGGGCAGATGACCAAAGGCCTGCATGACCAGCCCGCCAATGGTATCGACTTCTTCGTCGCTAAAGTGGGTCCCGAAAGCTTCGTTGAAGTCTTCAATCGATGCCAGCGCGCGAATAGTCCAGGTGTGGCGACTGAGCTGACGGAAATCAATATCGTCTTCTTCGTCGTACTCATCTTCAATTTCACCGACAATCAGTTCAAGGATGTCCTCAATGGTCACCAGACCTGAGACACCGCCAAACTCGTCGATGACGATAGCCATATGATAACGCTGGGAGCGGAACTCTTTCAGCATGCGGTCAACCCGCTTGCTTTCAGGTACGACAACCGCCTGGCGTAACACTTTCTCCATGCTGAAGGCTTCGGCATCGCTGCGCATAAACGGCAGCAAATCTTTGGCCATCAGAATCCCTTCAATGTGATCCTTGTCTTCGCTAATCACCGGGAAACGCGAGTGAGCAGACTCGATAATGACATCGAGACATTCATCCAGGGTCTGGTTGCGTTTCAGGGTAATCATCTGAGAGCGAGGGATCATGATGTCGCGCACGCGTTGGTCCGCAATATCCATTACCCCTTCGAGCATATCGCGCGTATCTTCATCGATAAGGTCGTTTTGCCCGGAATCACGGATCAGCTCCAACAGTTCGTCGCGGTTTTTCGGTTCACCGTGGAAAAGTTGGCTCAGTAACAGGGAAAAAAATCCCTTTTTGCTGTTTAAGGTGTCACTACTGTGTGAATTGTCGTCGCTCATGGCGTCGTATGGGTTCTCATGTTAGTTAATACAAAGCGCGTCATGCGTATACTCAGCTGTTGACGGCATGTTTTGCCTGATGCGCAACGCTTATCAGGCCTACGAAAGGCATGAATGTAGGCCGGATAAGGCGCAAGCGGCGCCATCCGGCAAGCTACTATTCTGCAATCTTCTCGGCAATGTACGGATCCTCATAGCCCAGAGCAAGCATAATCTCTGTTTCGAGGGATTCCATTTCTTCCGCTTCATCGTCTTCAATATGGTCGTAGCCGAGTAAATGCAAGCTTCCGTGCACCACCATGTGCGCCCAGTGGGCCTCAAGCGGCTTACCTTGTTCCTGCGCTTCTTTCTCGACGACCTGACGGCAGATGATCAAATCACCCAGCAGCGGCATCTCAATGCCCGGCGGGGCTTCAAACGGGAAAGAGAGCACGTTGGTGGATTTATCTTTCCCGCGATAGGTCAGGTTGAGCTCATGGCTTTCCGCGTCATCGACCAGACGAATGGTTACTTCAGACTCTTCCTGAAACTGCGGGATCACCGCATCCAGCCACCCCTGAAACTGACTTTCTGTGGGTAAACCGGATTCGTCTTCACATGCCAGCTGTAAATCGAGAATAACCTGACTCATTTTTGTTCCTGCTCCTGAGCTTCGCGCTTGCGTTCTGCAGCCTGCTCGGCTTTACGTTTCTGTTCTGCTTCTTCCCAGGCTTCATACGCCGTGACGATACGAGCCACCACCGGATGGCGAACCACGTCTTCGCTATGGAAGAAATTAAAACTAATCTCGTCGACCTCAGCCAGCACTTCAATGGCATGACGCAGACCGGACTTGGTGCTACGCGGCAGGTCAATCTGGGTGATATCGCCGGTGATAACCGCTTTGGAGTTAAAGCCGATACGGGTCAGGAACATTTTCATCTGTTCGATGGTGGTGTTCTGGCTCTCATCAAGAATGATGAACGCATCGTTGAGTGTACGTCCGCGCATATAGGCCAGCGGTGCAACTTCAATGACGTTACGTTCAATCAGCTTTTCAACCTTCTCAAAACCGAGCATTTCGAACAGCGCGTCATACAGCGGTCGTAAATAGGGATCGACTTTCTGGCTGAGATCCCCCGGCAGGAATCCCAGTTTTTCGCCCGCTTCCACTGCCGGACGGGTCAGCAGAATACGACGGATCTCCTGACGCTCAAGCGCATCAACCGCAGCGGCAACAGCGAGATACGTTTTACCCGTACCCGCAGGGCCAACGCCGAAGGTGATGTCGTGATCGAGGATATTCGCAATGTACTGTGCCTGGTTCGGCGTACGCGGCTTAATTACCCCGCGCTTGGTTTTGATGTTCACCGCTTTGCCAAATTCAGGCACGCTGTCTGCGCTTTGCTCAAGCACACGCGCTTCTTTGATCGCCAGATGAATTTGTTCAGGCTCGATGTCCTGCGTCTGACCGCGCATTGGGGCGGTATCGACGTACAGACTACGTAAAATATCTGCCGCAGCGGTGACGCAAATTGGGCGGCCGGTCAGTTTAAAGTGGTTATCACGGCGGTTAATTTCGATGCCGAGGCGACGTTCCAGCTGTTTGATGTTGTCATCAAATGGGCCGCAAAGGCTCAACAGGCGGGCGTTGTCTGCGGGTTCAAGGGTGATTTCGCGAGTGTCTATGTTCAAACTGTTCCTCTTATGCATGTCTCGCCGGACGCTGAACATTTACCGGCATCTAAGGAAATTATTCACGCCATGGGGGAAAGGCGCAAGCATTGCAATAAATATGGGGATGCCAGGGAAGATTACAAGGCCTGCCGGGACAGCGAGCCCAGAAGTGTAGGCCCGATAAGTGTAGCGGTATCGGGCCTTTTTTACGTCTTTCAGCAGGATTAAGGCTGATAAATACCAACACCCAGATCGTTTTCTTTGCGGGTACGCGCAATGACCGATTCAGGGGATTCTGCGATGCGCAGGCCCATTTCGTCTTCGGTACGCACCACTTTTCCGCGCAGGGAGTTCGTCCAGACATCGGTAATTTCAACATCCACAAACTTACCGACCATATCCGGGGTACCTTCAAAGTTCACCACGCGGTTATTTTCGGTACGCCCTGACAGTTCCATAATGCTCTTACGCGATGTGCCTTCAACCAGGATGCGCTGGGTCGTACCAACCATACGACGGCTCCAGGCCATAGCTTGCTGGTTAATACGCTCCTGTAGAATGTACAGACGCTGTTTCTTCTCTTCTTCTGGTACGTCATCAACCATATCGGCGGCAGGGGTGCCAGGACGCGCAGAGAAGATAAAGCTGTAGCTCATGTCAAAATTGACGTCAGCGATCAGCTTCATGGTCTGCTCGAAATCCTGCGTGGTTTCACCTGGGAAGCCAACGATGAAGTCGGAGCTAATCTGGATATCCGGACGCGCAGCGCGCAGTTTGCGGATGATCGCTTTGTATTCCAGCGCCGTGTGGGTACGTCCCATCAGGTTCAGTACGCGGTCTGAGCCGCTCTGTACCGGCAGGTGCAGGAAGCTCACCAGCTCTGGCGTATCGCGATAAACTTCAACGATATCATCGGTGAATTCGATCGGATGGCTGGTGGTGAAGCGGATACGATCAATGCCGTCGATCGCTGCTACCAGACGCAGCAGATCGGCAAAGGATCCGATCGTGCCGTCGTAGTTTTCACCACGCCAGGCGTTCACGTTTTGCCCCAGCAGGTTCACTTCACGCACGCCTTGGGCTGCCAGTTGGGCGATTTCAAACAGAATATCATCCGCCGGACGGCTGACTTCCTCACCGCGGGTGTAGGGAACCACGCAGTAAGTACAATATTTATTACAACCTTCCATGATGGACACAAACGCGCTTGGACCTTCAGCACGCGGTTCCGGCAGGCGGTCGAACTTTTCGATCTCCGGGAAACTGATATCAACCACCGGGCTACGGGTCGTGCTTCCACGCACTTTGTTGATCATTTCCGGCAGGCGATGCAGCGTTTGCGGCCCAAAAATAATATCGACGTAATGCGCACGCTGGCGAATATGATCGCCTTCCTGAGACGCAACACAGCCACCGACCCCAATGATGAGCTTGGGATTTTTCTCTTTTAACAGTTTCCAGCGGCCCAGTTGATGGAACACTTTTTCCTGAGCCTTCTCACGGATTGAGCAGGTATTCAGCAGCAGCACATCCGCTTCTTCCGCCACGTCAGTCAGTTGATACCCATGAGTGGCATCCAGCAGATCGGCCATCTTCGATGAATCGTATTCGTTCATCTGACAGCCCCAGGTTTTAATATGGAGTTTTTTGGTCATCGACTTGCTCTTGCGAAATTGTGGCTGAAATGCAGGGCGCATAGTGTACTGCTTTGGCGCGGTTGTGACCAGTATGACGGATGTCAGCCTCAAGGGGTAAAAAATCCTGTAAACTTACACAATACATGTAACTGGAAAATTGACCATGACAAATCAACCAACGGAAATTGCCATTGTCGGCGGGGGGATGGTCGGCGGCGCGCTGGCGCTGGGACTGGCGCAGCATGGATTTTCGGTAACGGTGATTGAACATGCCGCTCCTGCGCCGTTTGTTGCTGGCGGACAGCCTGATGTCAGAATTTCGGCTATTAGCTCCGCCTCCGTGTCGTTGCTGAAAGGGCTGGGCGTCTGGGATACGGTTCAGGGAATGCGTAGCCATCCTTACCGTCGTCTGGAAACGTGGGAATGGGAAAATGCCCATGTGATGTTTGATGCCGCCGAGCTTAAGCTGCCTCTGTTGGGCTATATGGTGGAGAACACGGTCCTGCAACAGGCGCTCTGGCAGGCGCTGGAAGTTCACCCTAAAGTTACGCTGCGCGTGCCGGCGTCGCTTCTCTCTTTGCATCAACATCACGATCGGCATGAACTTGAACTGGCAGACGGTGAAAAAATCAGCGCGAAGCTGGTTATCGGCGCGGATGGTGCAAATTCTCAGGTGCGGAAAATGGCCGGGATTGGCATTCATGCCTGGCAGTATGCGCAGTCCTGTATGTTGATTACCGTGCAATGCGAGCATTCGCCGGGAGACAGCACCTGGCAGCAATTTACCCCTGACGGTCCGCGCGCGTTTTTACCGTTGTTCGATAACTGGGCCTCGCTGGTGTGGTACGACTCACCAGCTCGCATCCGCCAATTGCAAGCGCTAAATATGCCGCAACTGCAGGCGGAGATCGCTAAACATTTCCCTTCACGACTCGGTAACGTTACGCCTGTGGCGGCGGGGGCATTCCCACTTACGCGTCGTCATGCGCTGCAATATGTGCAACCGGGGCTGGCGCTGGTAGGTGATGCCGCGCATACCATTCACCCACTGGCGGGGCAGGGCGTTAATCTGGGTTTTCGTGATGTCGATGCGTTGATTGATGTGCTGGTGAATGCGCGCAGCTACGGTGAATCCTGGGCCAGTCAGCCGGTGCTCAAGCGTTATCAGAATCGCCGTATGACTGACAATTTCATCATGCAAAGCGGTATGGATCTGTTCTATGCCGGATTCAGCAATAACCTGCAGCCGCTGCGTATCATGCGTAATCTCGGGCTCATGGCCGCAGAGCGCGCTGGCGTACTGAAACGTCAGGCACTGAAGTATGCGTTAGGGTTGTAGTGCCGTTAAACCAGGCGCGAAAACAGAGTTTCTCTACCTTCCTTACCTGGAAAGAACCCTTGATACCAAACACTTCCGGTGTTGGTTGTCAGGGGTTCACATTGCCATTGATGAGTGGCAACGCAATACAAAGCTCTGGTGCTAATACCTGCGAAGATGAGCAGGCAAGCCAGCACAAACAGCGCCGCAACCGTATTTCCCCCATTGGCATAATCATGCGCCAGTATGGCAATACAGGCAATTTGCAGGCAGAGCTTGCCGCTAAACCCATAGATAAAAAACTGGCGAAGCCGTGCTTGTGAAAAGAAGCAGGGATTTTTCAGTACAGATCGCTGTTCCTGAGCGGGAAAGCCGTGGATATAGACCATCCACTGAGTATTCTCCGTCAGCGTTAAGGCCGTACCGGCTTCATTAAGTCGGTGAAGATGCATTGACACAATAACCGGGAATACGATGCCAATCAGAACGAAGTAGGTTATCAGTGACGAAATGCCGATAAAGCTGAGACCAACCGCGAGAAGAAAAAACAACAGGGCAGTTATTCGCATGAAAAACAGAGGGAAAATCTGATAATTCATCACAAGCTCCTTTTGTGCAAAAAAGGCATTCTAGCATTAAGCTTTTGGGCGCTTGTGCAGGAGAGGGTGTTTTTAGGATTTTATAAAAGCAAAAAGCTCGCCGAAGCGAGCTTTTTTAATATGGCTGGGGTACGAGGATTCGAACCTCGGAATGCTGGTATCAGAAACCAGAGCCTTACCGCTTGGCGATACCCCAACGGGTGCACCCACAAAGTGGACGACTTTTTGAAATTGGCTGGGGTACGAGGATTCGAACCTCGGAATGCTGGTATCAGAAACCAGAGCCTTACCGCTTGGCGATACCCCAACAATTTTTTGGATTTACCGAACGAGTCGATACGTCCTTAATATGGTGGCTACGACGGGATTCGAACCTGTGACCCCATCATTATGAGTGATGTGCTCTAACCAGCTGAGCTACGTAGCCAGATACTATCATATTCTTCGATGGCTGGGGTACCTGGATTCGAACCAGGGAATGCCGGTATCAAAAACCGGTGCCTTACCGCTTGGCGATACCCCAATGACCGTTGCGGTGAACCGCTATATCGAAGAAAAAATGGCTGGGGTACCTGGATTCGAACCAGGGAATGCCGGTATCAAAAACCGGTGCCTTACCGCTTGGCGATACCCCATCCGTGCAACGCTTACGGGTGAATGGTGCGGGAGGCGAGACTTGAACTCGCACACCTTGCGGCGCCAGAACCTAAATCTGGTGCGTCTACCAATTTCGCCACTCCCGCAAAAAAAGATGGTGGCTACGACGGGATTCGAACCTGTGACCCCATCATTATGAGTGATGTGCTCTAACCAGCTGAGCTACGTAGCCATCTTTTTTTTCGCGTAACCTTATCGGCGTTGCGGGGCGCATTATGCGTATTGAGCCTTGAAGCGTCAACCCCTTTTTCATTGAAAATAGCTGGAATGTGACTGTTTGGTTAGGTTGCGAACAGCATGACGCAATATTCGGCAATTATTAGTTATTAATTGTTTTTTTGCACAGAAAACAGACATAAAAAAAGAGCCCCGCAGGGCCCTTTTCTCAGGATTAACTTATTTATAAGCGGACTGGTGTACGCCAACCGCACGACCAGACGGATCGTTCATGGTTTTAAACGCTTCATCCCATTCGATCGCTTTAGCGGAAGAACAGGCTACAGACGGCCCGCCAGGTACGCATTCCGCAGCGCTCGCAACCGGGAACAACTCTTCGAAAATCTCACGGTACAAATACGCTTCTTTAGATGATGGCGTGTTGTATGGGAAACGGAAGCTGGCGGTTTCCAGTTGTTGGTCAGAAACTTGTTCAGCAGCGACTTCTTTCAGTGTATCAATCCAGCTGTAACCGACACCGTCAGAGAACTGCTCTTTCTGACGCCACGCGACGCTTGCTGGCAGGTAGGACTCAAAACATTCGCGCAGAACGTGTTTTTCCATTTTGCCGTTGCCGCACATTTTGTCCTGCGGGTTGATGCGCATCGCCACATCAAGGAATTTCTTATCCAGAAACGGCACGCGTGCCTCCACGCCCCAGGCTGACATCGCTTTGTTGGCACGGGCGCAGTCGAACATATGCAGTGCCTGCAGCTTGCGCACGGTTTCTTCGTGCAGTTCTTTTGCATCTGGCGCTTTGTGGAAATAGAGATAACCGCCAAATACTTCGTCCGAACCTTCGCCCGACAGCACCATTTTAATGCCCATCGCTTTAATTTTACGCGACATTAAGTACATTGGCGTCGAGGCGCGAATCGTCGTGACATCGTAAGTTTCGATGTGATAAATCACGTCGCGGATAGCATCCAGACCTTCCTGCACGGTGAAGTGGATCTCGTGGTGCACGGTACCCAAATGGTTTGCCACCTCTTGCGCAGCTTTCAGATCCGGAGCGCCTTCCAGGCCGACGGCGAAGGAGTGCAGCTGTGGCCACCAGGCTTCGCTACGTTCCTGATCTTCAACACGGCGTGCCGCGTATTTTTTAGTGATCGCGGAAATGACGGATGAATCCAGACCGCCGGACAGCAGTACTCCATAAGGAACATCAGACATCAGGTGGCTTTTCACCGCATCTTCCAGCGCCTGGCGCAGCTCGTTTTTATCGGTAACGTTGTCTTTGACTGCATCGTATTCAAACCAGTCGCGCTGGTAGTACTGACGAATTTCGCCGTCTTTACTCCATAAATAACTACCGGCCGGGAATTCTTTGATTGTGCGGCAGACAGGAACCAGCGCTTTCATTTCAGACGCAACATAGAAGTTACCGTGTTCGTCGTAACCCATATACAGCGGGATGATCCCAATATGATCGCGACCGATCAGATAAGCGTCCTGCTCGCTGTCATACAGGGCAAAAGCAAACATGCCTTGCAGATCATCCAGAAACTCTGGGCCTTTTTCCTGATACAGCGCGAGGATAACTTCGCAATCGGAACCGGTCTGGAACTGATAGCGATCGCCGTACTCAGCGCGCAGCGCCTGGTGGTTATAAATTTCACCGTTAACCGCCAGGATATGCGTTTTCTTCACGTTGTACAGCGGCTGAGCACCGGCGTTGACGTCGACGATGGACAGACGTTCGTGTGCCAGAATGGCGTTATCACTGGCATAAATACCCGACCAGTCCGGGCCGCGATGGCGCATCAGACGAGACAATTCCAGGGCTTTTTTACGCAGTTCAACTGCGTCAGTTTTAATATCGAATACGCCAAAAATAGAACACATAACCTTCTCCGTTAACCTGTTGCGTGATGCTTTTTATGTTTGCTTGATAAAGAAAATGCCGCAAAGCGGGAGAGGGCGCAAGCGAATTGCGGGTCAGAAAATAAAAACTGCAATGGTCATTGTGGATTGGTGAAAAAAGATTACAGAATAGACGTGTTTATTGATGAATCGACAGTTTTATGGCGGTTTTATTGAATGGAGGGGCTTCGTGGGGCGGATAAGACGATGACGCCGCCATCCGGCAATAACGCTGCATAATTGCCGAATAAGACGAACTTATGTCTTATCCGGCCTGCGAATCAAATCACATCAATTTCAGCAACAGACGGGTAAATCCAGCTTGGTCTGAACGGCATGTTGTCAATATCATCGAGCTTGGATACGCCAGACAGTACCAGGATAGTTTCCAGACCCGCCTGAAAACCTGCCAAAATATCGGTGCGCAGGTTGTCGCCAACAATGACGGTTTCTTCTGAGTGCGCCTGCATTTTGTTGAGCGCCGCGCGAATAATCCACGGGCTTGGTTTGCCGACATAAAATGGTTTACGACCTGAGATCTTCTCAATACCGGCACAGAGTGCTCCACAGGCGGGATAAAAGCCGCGACCGTGGGTATCCGGGTTAGTGGCGATAAAACGAGCGCCGTTGGCGACAAAATACGCCGCTTTATGCATCATGTCCCAGTTATAGGAACGCGTCTCGCCAACAATCACAAAATCGGGGTTCACGTCGGTAATGGTAAATCCAGCTTTATACAGTTCGTGAATTAACGCGCCTTCACCAACCACATAGGCCTTTTTTCCTTCCTGGCGACGAAGAAAATCAGCGGTAGCCATCGCGGAAGTATAAAAGACGCTATCAGGGACATTCACACCTGCGGTGGCGAAGCGGTTTGCCAGATCTTGCCCGGTCTGCGAAGGGTAGTTAGTCAGCAGGACTAACGGCAGACCTTTTTCCAGGATCCCAGTCAGAAATTCTGCCGCACCCGGTACAGCAACATTGTCGTGCATCAGCACGCCGTCGATATCACAAATTACATTCTTAATGGCCATGGACAATCCGACATTAAAAAAAGAAGGCATTACTATACACAAAATACACTACATCATTCGAGTCGCATCAAGGCGGCAAGTCTGCGAACCTCCGGAGCTTACTGAAGTAAGTGACCGGGGTGAGCAGATGCAGCTAACGCAGAGGCAGCTTGAAGGATGAAGTGTATTAGCTTTCCAGCAAACGTTGCAGCAAAGTCCCGTTAAGCATTGCGCGTTTCACCAGCGCAAAGGCGCCAATGGCGGAGCGGTGATCCAGCGTGGACCGAACCACCGGTAAATTATGGCGAAACGCCTTCAACGCCTGCGTGTTGATACAGCTTTCTATTGCAGGCAGCAGCACTTTATCAGCCTCGGTAATTTCGCCCGCAATGACGATTTTCTGCGGATTAAAGAGGTTGATGGCGATAGCGATGGTTTTACCCAGATGGCGGCCAACATGCTCGATGACTTCTGCTGCCAGATTATCGCCTTTATTCGCTGCCTTACAGATGGCTTTGATACTGCAATCATCCAGCGTGAGCCGGCTTGGATAGCCTTGCTTTAGCAAGTTTTGTACGCGGTGTTCGATAGAGGCGTTGGCCGCAATGGTTTCCAGACAGCCGAAATTACCGCAGTGACAGCGCTCACCCAGCGGCTCAACCTGAATATGACCAATCTCACCGACGTTGCCATTGCGACCGATGAAAATGCGGCCATTGGAAATAATTCCCGCGCCGGTTCCGCGGTGCACTCGCACCAAAATGGAGTCTTCGCAATCCTGGCTTGCCCCGAAATAGTGCTCAGCCAGAGCCAGGCTGCGAATATCGTGACCAACAAAGCAGGTAACTTTGAAGCGTTTTTCGAGCGCTTCGACCAGCCCCCAGTTTTCGACCTGAATGTGTGGCATATAGCGGATGACGCCGCTTTCAGGATCGACAAGGCCTGGCAGAATGACAGAAATTGCGATCAACTCGCGGATTTTCCGCTGGCAGCTCTCAATAAAGATGGCAATGGTGTTGAGCAGCGCATATTCCAGCGTTTCCTGGGTGCGCTCCGGGAGAGGGTAATGCTCTTCGGCGACCACTTTACTGCTCATATCATAGAGAGTGAGCGTCGTATCGTGGCGACCCAGGCGTACGCCAATGGCGTGGAAATTGCGGGTTTCTGTGACGATAGAGATAGCGCGGCGGCCCCCGGTGGAGGCCTGCTGATCGACTTCTTTGATCAGCCCGCGTTCGATCAACTGACGCGTAATTTTGGTTACGCTGGCGGGGGCAAGCTGGCTTTGCTCGGCAATTTGAATTCGCGAGATTGGCCCATGCTGGTCAATCAGGCGATAAACCGCCGCGCTGTTAAGCTGTTTTACGAGATCAACATTACCTATTTGAGCTTGTCCGCCTGGTGTCATTCTTTCTCTTACTCAGTAACGACCTCGTTGCCATTAACGATGGTCTTGATAATTTTAAAGTCGTGCGTGAACGCAGTCAGGTTGGCTACTTTGCCTGGCGCGATACTGCCGAGTTGTTTGTCGACGCCAATGGCGCGAGCAGGGTAGAGCGTTGCCATGCGCAGGACTTCGTCGAGAGCGATATTCGCATGTTCGACCAGATTGCGTACACCTTCAATCATGGTTAATGATGAACCGCTCAACGTACCGTTCTCATCAACACACAGTCCATTGCGGTAGTATATTGTTTTACCAGCGAAAATGAACTGTTCAATGTTTGCACCTGCTGGCGCGGTCGCGTCAGTGACCAGGCACAGCTTGTCGCCTTTCAGGCGCTTAGCATTACGAATGTTAACGTAATCAACGTGCAGGCCATCGGCGATGATACCGCAGTAGATATCGGCTTCATCAAGAATTGCGCCCGCCAGACCTGGTTCACGACCGGTAATGTACGGCATCGCGTTGAACAAATGGGTCGCAAAGCTGATGCCTGCGCGGAAACCGATTTTGGCTTCTTTGACCGTTGCATTGGAGTGACCCGCAGAAACCACGATACCGGCATTAACCAGTTTGGTGATGACCTCTACCGGGACCATTTCTGGTGCCAGTGTGACTTTGGTGATCACATCCGCATTATCGCACAGGAAATCAACCAACGCAGCGTCCGGCTGACGGACAAATCCAGGATTATGGGTACCTTTTTTCACAAGGTTCAGCCACGGGCCTTCAAGATGAAGTCCTAATGCCTGATTCGGGTGTTTCGCCAGGTATTCACGCATCACGCGAACACCCTGTTTCATCAGGTCATCGCTGGTGGTGATAAGCGTTGGTAAATAGTTGGTGCAGCCAGATTTTTCATTGGCTTTCTGCATGATTTCCAGCGTTTCAACGGTCACGGCTTCTGCCGTATCGTTAAACTGTACACCGCCGCAGCCGTTGAGCTGTACATCAATAAAACCGGGGGAAACAATGGCCCCATTCAGTGAGCGCTGTTCAATTCCTGATGGTAACTCAGCCAGTGGGCAAACGCTGTCAATCAGGCCATTGGCGACAACAATCGCATGGTCATCAAGAATTTCGTGACCGGTAAAGATCCGGCCCTGGGTTAAAGCATACATTCCGACCCCCGATTTCAAAAAATGCCGCCCTGCAACTCATCGACAGGGCGGAGACATCAATTACAGACCTTTAATATTTTCCGCTTCTAACTCGTTGAAGTATTTCAGCGTCTTCACTTTCAGTTCCATGGTGGAAGGCTCATCGCAGACCACAACGGCTTTTGGATGCAACTGCAAGCAGCTGATGGTCCACATGTGGTTAACGTTGCCTTCAACGGCGGCTTGCAGCGCCTGTGCTTTCTGGTGGCCCAGAACCAGGATCATCACCTCTTCGGCATCCAGCAGGGTACCCACGCCAACGGTCAGCGCATATTTAGGCACCTGGCTTACGTCGCCGTCAAAGAAGCGTGAGTTAGCAACACGTGTGTCGTGAGTCAACGTTTTGATACGGGTACGGGAAGCCAAAGAGGAAGCCGGTTCGTTGAACGCGATGTGACCATCGTTGCCTACACCGCCCATAAACAGGTGGATTTTACCGTAAGAACGGATTTTTTCTTCATACTGACGGCATTCTGCATCAATATCCGGCGCATTACCATTGAGGAGGTTGATGTTTTCTGCTGGAATATCAACGTGATCAAAGAAATTGCGGTGCATAAAGCTGTGGTAGCTTTCCGGATGCTCTTTCGGCAGGCCAACATATTCGTCCATATTGAAAGTAACAACATGCTTGAAGCTCACCTGGCCCGCTTTGTGCATTTCAACCAATGCTTTATAAGCTGTCAGCGGAGTACCGCCAGTCGGCAGGCCCAGAACGAACGGACGATCTGCCGTTGGTTTGAACGCGTTAATACGGTTAACGATATGGCGAGCAGCCCATTTGCCGACTTGTTCAGCGGTATTCAGGGGGATCAGTCTCATTCTTCACCTCAAAAGTAAATGTAAGCAATTGGCGGATTGAGTCTCTGTGCAGTATTAAGCGTAACCTGGTTTTGCATCGGTAAGGATCAATCCGTTTCGATTTTTTGAATGATAAAATAAGTTTTCGTAGTTAGCCAGTGGAAGGGAGGGTTAATAACGATATTTGGTGACTGAAATCACAAAAAACACGCGTTTAATTTGCGATACGAATTAATTTTTCACACACTCTGAATGTAGATGAATGGTTAATATCGTTGTTCCAGAATCTTGCTGTCAGGAATGGTCACACAATAAAAATATGGCTTCAAAGAAGCCTAATCGGGGTCTCGTAGGGGGAATAAAATGAATATTTTAGGTTTTTTCCAGCGGCTGGGTAGGGCGTTACAGCTCCCCATCGCTGTGCTGCCAGTCGCGGCACTGCTGCTGCGATTCGGCCAACCAGATTTACTTAACGTACCCTTCATCGCGCAAGCGGGTGGGGCCATCTTTGATAACCTCGCGTTAATATTTGCGATCGGTGTTGCTTCCAGTTGGTCAAAAGACAGCGCAGGTGCAGCAGCGCTGGCAGGTGCGGTCGGTTATTTCATATTGACCAAAGCAATGGTTACCATTAACCCTGCAATCAATATGGGCGTGCTGGCTGGTATCATCACCGGTCTGGTCGGCGGTGCCGTGTATAACCGCTGGTCTGGTATCAAACTGCCTGACTTCCTGAGCTTCTTTGGCGGCAAACGCTTCGTGCCGATCGCCACTGGCTTCTTCTGTCTGGTGTTGGCTGCTATCTTCGGTTACGTATGGCCACCGGTACAGAATGCCATCCATGCGGGTGGTGAGTGGATCGTGGACGCTGGCGCGCTGGGTTCCGGTATCTTTGGTTTCATCAACCGTCTGCTGATCCCAACCGGTCTGCATCAGGTGCTGAATACTATCGCCTGGTTCCAGATTGGCGAATTTACTAACGCTGCAGGTACCGTATTCCACGGTGACATCAACCGCTTCTACGCGGGTGACGGCACTGCGGGTATGTTCATGTCTGGCTTCTTCCCGATCATGATGTTTGGTCTGCCGGGTGCGGCGCTGGCGATGTACTTCGCGGCTCCGAAAGCACGTCGTCCGATGGTTGGCGGTATGCTGCTGTCCGTTGCGATCACCGCGTTCCTGACCGGTGTTACCGAGCCGCTGGAATTCCTGTTCATGTTCCTGGCTCCGCTGCTGTACCTCCTGCACGCACTGTTAACGGGTATCAGCCTGTTCGTTGCAACACTGCTGGGGATCCACGCAGGCTTCTCCTTCTCCGCAGGTGCTATCGACTACGTGTTGATGTACAACCTGCCGGCAGCAAGCCAGAACGTCTGGATGCTGGTGGTGATGGGTCTGGTGTTCTTCGTTATCTACTTTGTGTTGTTCAGCGCGGTTATTCGTATGTTTAACCTGAAAACGCCGGGCCGCGAAGATAAAGAAGACGATATCGTTACTGAAGAAGCCAACAGCAACACTGAAGAAGGTTTGGCTCAACTGGCAACCAGCTACATTGCAGCGGTTGGCGGCACTGATAACCTGAAAGCGATTGATGCCTGTATCACTCGTCTGCGTCTGACCGTTGCCGACTCCGGTCGCGTAAACGATGCGATGTGTAAACGTTTAGGAGCATCGGGTGTCGTTAAGCTGAATAAGCAAACAATTCAGGTCATCGTGGGTGCGAAAGCTGAATCCATCGGCGACGAAATGAAGAAAGTTGTCGCGCGTGGCCCGGTGGCAGCAGCGTCTGGTGAAAGTGCGCCAGCAGCAGCGGCTCCGGTAGCAAAACCGCAGGCTGTAGCGAATGCAGTCACCGTTGAAGCGCTGGTTTCTCCGATTACCGGTGACGTAGTTGCGCTGGAGCAGGTTCCTGATGAAGCCTTCGCCAGCAAAGCTGTAGGCGACGGCGTGGCGGTGAAACCAACGGATAAAATCGTGGTTGCTCCGGCTGCGGGCACCATCGTGAAAATCTTCAACACTAACCATGCGTTCTGCCTGGAAACTGTTAAAGGCGCGGAAATCGTGGTCCATATGGGCATCGACACCGTCGCGCTGGAAGGTAAAGGCTTTAAGCGTCTGGTTGAAGAAGGTGCGGAAGTTACTGCAGGCCAACCGATTCTGGAAATGGATCTGGAGTTCCTGAACGCTAACGCACGTTCTATGATAAGCCCGGTTGTGTGCAGCAACAGCGATGATTTCGGCGCTCTGGTCATTAAAGCCGAAGGTCATGTGGTTGCCGGTCAAACACCACTGTATGAGATTAAAGGTAAGTAACTGCTCCTGAGTAAAGTGAGTTAAGTGCCTTAAGCGGCGGGGGATAGTCCTCCGCCGCTTTTTTTTGCAGCAATCGGCCCCAATATTTTCGTTTGATACGTATTTTACGTAACTAAGGGTTGTCAGTCTGCCTGGCTTATAAGATCATACTCCGTTATACGTTGTTTACGCTTTGAGGAATCCACGATGAGTGAGGCTGAAGCCCGCCCGAGTAACTTTATTCGTCAGATCATCGATGAAGATCTGGCCAGTGGTAAGCACACCACTATCCATACCCGTTTTCCGCCGGAGCCAAATGGCTATCTGCACATTGGCCACGCGAAATCCATTTGTCTGAACTTTGGCATTGCGCAAGATTACCAGGGCCAGTGCAACCTGCGTTTTGATGATACGAACCCGGTTAAAGAAGATATCGAGTACGTTGAGTCGATTAAAAACGACGTTGAATGGTTAGGTTTCCACTGGACTGGCGACATTCGCTACTCTTCGGATTACTTCGATCAGCTTCACGCCTATGCGGTAGAGCTTATTAATAAAGGGCTGGCGTACGTTGACGAACTGTCAGCGGACGAAATCCGCGAATACCGTGGCACGCTGACTCAGCCAGGCAAAAACAGCCCGTACCGCGATCGTAGCGTTGAAGAGAACCTGGCGCTGTTCGAAAAAATGCGTACCGGTGGCTTTGAAGAAGGTAAGGCCTGCCTGCGTGCGAAAATCGATATGGCTTCGCCGTTTATCGTGATGCGCGATCCGGTGCTGTACCGCATTAAGTTCGCCGAACACCACCAGACCGGCAACAAGTGGTGCATCTACCCGATGTACGACTTTACCCACTGCATCAGCGATGCGCTGGAAGGCATTACGCATTCACTGTGTACGCTGGAGTTCCAGGATAACCGTCGTCTGTACGACTGGGTGCTAGACAACATCACCATTCCGGTTCATCCGCGCCAGTACGAATTCTCGCGCCTGAATCTGGAATACACCGTGATGTCTAAGCGCAAGCTGAACCTGCTGGTGACCGACAAGCACGTTGAAGGCTGGGACGATCCGCGTATGCCGACGATCTCTGGCCTGCGTCGTCGCGGTTACACCGCTGCCGCGATCCGTGAGTTCTGCAAACGCATTGGCGTGACCAAACAGGACAACACCATTGAGATCGCTTCTCTGGAATCCTGCATCCGCGAAGATCTGAACGAAAATGCTCCGCGCGCGATGGCGGTTATCGATCCGGTGAAACTGGTTATCGAAAACTACCCGCAGGGCGAAAGCGAGCTGGTCACTATGCCTAACCATCCGAATAAACCGGAAATGGGCAGCCGTGAAGTACCGTTTAGCGGTGAAATTTGGATCGATCGCGCAGACTTCCGCGAAGAAGCGAACAAGCAGTACAAGCGTCTGGTGATGGGTAAAGAAGTACGTCTGCGTAATGCATACGTGATCAAGGCCGAACGTGTTGAGAAAGATGCAGAAGGGAAGATTACCACCATTTTCTGCACCTACGACGCTGACACCCTGAGCAAAGATCCGGCCGATGGTCGTAAAGTTAAAGGCGTTATTCACTGGGTGAGCGCGTCCCATGCGCTACCGATTGAAATCCGTCTGTACGACCGTCTGTTTAGCGTGCCAAACCCAGGTGCGGCGGAAGACTTCCTGTCCGTTATTAACCCGGAATCGCTAGTCATTAAGCAGGGTTACGGTGAGCCGTCGCTGCAGGCTGCGGTTGCAGGTAAAGCGTTCCAGTTTGAGCGTGAAGGTTACTTCTGCCTGGACAGCCGTTATGCAACGGCTGACAAGCTGGTGTTTAACCGTACCGTTGGTCTGCGTGATACGTGGGCTAAAGCGGGTGAATAAGTCGCAACACATCCTCTCTAAACGCCGCTTCATGCGGCGTTTTTTTTCGCAAAAAAACCGTTTGACAGGCTCCGTTTGCGCAGCGAATTAATTACATGTCTGTAATAATAAATCGGCTGAATGTTTTTACGTTTAAATAACTTACCTCAATGTGAAATGGGCTGAAACCGATTTCATCTCTATGGAAAACAAGCGATTTTTTCATTTTATCAACGCTTTTTTATCTCCCAATGAAAATGTAACAGAAAGCAATGAAATATGTGCGGTTGCTCATACTATTACATACTCGTTACAGAAAGAGATTGATAATTCGCGTCGCGAAAAATAGTCTATTCATTGTAGTCACTGAGGTTTTCTTGGCGCTACTTTTTTAATTTTTGTTTTTTCGCTGTCCGCTTATATCGGCAGCATTTTTATGTCAAAGAGGATTAACATATGCGTACGTTTAGTGGCAAACGTAGTACGCTGGCGCTGGCTATCGCCGGTATCACAGCAATGTCGGGTTTTGTTGTCGCTCCGCAGGTACACGCCGAAGGATTTATTGATGACTCAACCTTAACCGGCGGCATCTATTACTGGCAGCGTGAGCGTGACCGTAAAGATGTGACCGATCATGACAAATACAAAACCAACCTTTCTCACTCCACCTGGAACGCTAACCTCGACTTCCAGTCCGGTTATGCGGCCGATATGTTTGGTATTGATATCGCAGCATTTACCGCTATTGAAATGAACGAAAGTAGCGAAAGCGGCCATCCAAACGAAATCGCATTCTCTTCCAAAAATAAAGGCTATGACGAGGATTACTCCGGCGATAAGAGCGGGATTAGCCTTTATAAAGCAGCAGCTAAATTTAAATACGGCCCAACCTGGGCGCGTGCCGGTTACATTCAACCAACCGGGCAGACTTTGCTGGCACCGCACTGGAGCTTTATGCCAGGTACCTATCAGGGGGCTGAAGCCGGTGCCAACTTCGACTATGGTGATGCTGGCGCACTAAGCTTCTCCTATATGTGGGCTAACGAATATAAAGCGCCGTGGCACACCGAAGTCGATAAATTCTATCAGGCTGATAAAAAGACCAGCGTTGATTACCTGCATTCAATCGGCGCGAAATATGACTTCAAAAATAACCTGTTACTGGAAGCGGCATTTGGTCAGTCTGAAGGCTACGTCGATCAGTACTTCGCCAAAGCCAGCTACAAATTCGATTTAGGCGGTAACCCGTTTACTACCAGCTATCAATTCTACGGCGCACGTGACAAAGTTGACGATCGCACCGTGAACGATATTTATGACGGCACGGCCTGGCTGCAGGCGCTGACCTTCGGTTATAAAGTAGCGGAAGTGGTTGACCTGCGTCTGGAAGGCACATGGGTTAAAGCAGATGGGCAGCAAGGCTACTTCCTGCAGCGTATGACCCCGACCTACGCCTCATCAAACGGTCGCCTGGACGTGTGGTGGGATAACCGTTCTGACTTCAACGCCAACGGCGAAAAGGCAGTCTTCTTCGGCGCAATGTATGACCTGAAGAACTGGAACCTGCCGGGCTGGGCAGTGGGCGCGTCCTACGTTTATGCATGGGATGCCAAACCCGCTACCTGGCAGCTCAACCCGGATGCGTACTACGACAAAAACCGCACTATCGAAGAATCTTCTTACAGCCTGGATGCGGTCTACACCCTGCAGGATGGTCGTGCGAAGGGCACTATGTTTAAACTGCACTTCACCCAGTACGACAACCATTCAGATATTCCGAGCTGGGGTGGTGGTTACGGCAACATCTTCCAGGATGAGCGTGACGTGAAATTCATCGTTATTGCTCCGTTCACTATCTTCTAATGCCAATAGCGGCAGGCCGTGTGCCTGCCGCCTCGTTGAGGAACGTGCTATGAAAAAACTGATACTCATCGCCGTTATGGCATCAGGGCTGGTGGCTTGTACGCAATCCCCTGCACCGAAAGAAGACAGCCGTCTGAAAGAAGCCTACAGCGCGTGTATTAATACCGCTCAAGGATCGCCGGAAAAAATAGAAGCCTGCCAAAGCGTGTTGAATGTACTGAAGAAAGAAAAACAGCACCAGCAGTTTGCCAATGAAGAAAGCGTACGCGTGCTGGATTATCAGCAGTGTATCCAGGCCACGCGTACGGGTAACGATCAGGCCGTTAATGCTGATTGCGATAAAGTCTGGCAGGAAATTCGCAGCAAGAATGCCGCACAGTAATTCAAAAAATGAAAAAGATAACGGGCGGAGAATTTTCCGCCCGTTTGCATTTCAGAGCTTATTTTCCACTGGTTGATAACCCCGACTTAGCCGGACAAACAGCATTGCCGTGGCGGCGAGTCCGCAAAGTGCCGCGCACATCAGCCACCATCCCGGTGAGCTTTTATCCCCGGTTAGCTGAACCAGTGCCGTGGATATGACCGGCGTTAGGCCGCCAAAAATCGCTGTGGCAAGACTGAATGCCAGTGAAAAGCCCACTGTACGCACATAGACCGGCATCACCTCGGTGAGTGCGGCTACCATTGCCCCGTTATACATACCAAAAAAGAATGAGAACCAAAGCAGGACCAATGTCATGCGTGTAAAATCTGGTGCGGCGGTGAGCCAGTGCATTACCGGCCAGGTGGTGATCAGAGCGAGTACGGTAATCCCCATTAACACCGGACGACGACCAATTCGGTCAGAAATGGCCCCGCCAATGGGCAGCCAGATAAAGTTAGAAATACCGACCAGCATGGTGACCACCAGGCTGTCGCGAGCGCTCAGGTGGAGTACAGCCCTGCCGTAGGTCGGGGTGTAGACGGTGATGAAGTAAAATGTCGTTGTGGTCATCGCCACCAGCAGCGTACCTGCAGCGATAAGACGCCAGTTTTTGACGATAGTGGTGAAAATTTCCCGAGTGTCGGGGCGGTGCGTGCGTTGTAAAAATGCGTCTGTTTCCTGCAGCGAGCGGCGGAGCACGAAGATCAAAGGAATAATCATGCAACCAATAAAGAAGGGAATGCGCCAGCCCCATTCCGAGATCTGATCGTGTCCCAGGGTAGCGTTCAGACAGTAACCAATCAGCGCCGCCACCACAATGGCGACCTGTTGACTGGCCGACTGCCAACTGGTGTAGAAGCCTTTATTGCCAGGCGTGGCGATTTCCGAAAGATAAACCGAGACACCGCCTAACTCTACGCCTGCAGAAAATCCCTGTAATAATCGTCCAAGTAATACCAGCACGGGAGCCAGCAGGCCAATACTGTGATAGCCAGGTACCAGGGCTATCAGCAGGGTACCGCAGCCCATAATCGCCAGCGTCACCATCAGGCCTTTACGACGACCAATTCTGTCGATGTAAGCACCCAGCACAATGGCGCCAACGGGTCGCATTAAGAAACCCGAGCCAAAAACGGCGAAAGTTAACATTAGCCCGGCAAATTCACTCTCCGCGGGAAAGAAGGTCTTTGCAATATAGGTGGCGTAAAACCCGAACAGAAAAAAGTCGAACTGTTCGAGAAAATTACCGCTGGTTACCCGCAGTATTGCGCCGAAAGTTCCGGCGCGCGATGGTTGTTGTGTCATTGGGTTTGCTCCACTGTCTTATCATAATATTTATAGAGGTAAGAGTGTGCGGGTTAGTTGTCTGTGACCCCCGCCTGTTTGCCGCGCCGTTTCTCAATCGCCCACTTGAGTAAGGCTGCGCAGCGGTAAAATCCATGGGCAAATTTTCCGTAAGGAATGGTCAGAAAGAGCGCCATGACCACGCCGAGGTGAATGGCGAGCAAAATAGCCATCCAGGACGAGTCTCTTCCTGCCAGCAGGGCTAAACCGGTCAGACTGGTCAGCAGCAGCAGCAAAATAAAACCGCGATCCATCGGTTTTTGCCGTGCGTCGCCATGTAGCGGTGAGCGCTTGAGATTGAGCCATAGCAAGCCAGCCGGGCCGACAACCAGGCCAATGCCACCCAACGTGCCCAGCATGACCGGAACGCTGAAGAACGGATAGGGTGCTTCTATACCTGCGAAATAGTGATAGCCCGTCGCCACCACGGTGGCGGCAAAGCAGAGCAGAAAACCGTAGAAAGTGAAGTGATGAAAACGGCGCCGCATCAGAGTGAAGGCATCATCTGCTTCATTACAACCTTTACCGTGCCCACCATCGAGATACTTTAGTGTCAGCGCATCGTGTGAAGCTTCTGCAATTTCGACGGAACGTGGCATACCGGGAGAAATCTCGCGCCAGAAGCGGATAACGCCCGTCATCAGCAGACCTATCGCCACAATAAATACCGAACCAAACATCCAGGCCAGCAGGTTATGCGGGAAAATTTGGTAGAAATCTCCGGCCAGCGGTGGATGGAGTAACGAGCCTTTTAACCCCATGGCGAGCAGTAAAAACAGGATCAGACCGAAAACCAGCGCCAGCGTCACGGTGACGCCTGCGCGACGATAAAGCGCGCCAAAGGCCGCGGGTTGCGCGTAGTGCTGATAGGTTTCAAGCCGGACTTCTGCCATCGCCTTCGGCACGTTGATGGCAAACTCATGAGGCGGGGCATACTGACAGGCGTGCAGGCAGGCACCGCAGTTATGGCACAAGTTTGCCAGATAATTGATATCCGCTTTACCGAATTCCAGGCGCTGCGTCATTGCCGGGAACACGGCGCAAAATCCTTCACAATAGCGACAGGCGTTGCAGACCTGCATCACGCGTTCAACTTCCGCTTCCGGTTCGGTGATAATTTGCGCGTCGATAATCAGTTTCTCAAGCTGCCTCATGACGAGTCTCCTTACGTGCGGCCAGCGCGGCTTCTTTTCCGGCAATACGGCCAAAAGTGGTACCGATTGACATGCCCACGCCTGCGGTGTAGCCCTTGCCCAGCACGTTGCCCGCCATCATCTCTCCGGCGACGAACAGGTTGCGGCTTGGCTGCCCGTCAAAGTGTACGGCAGCGCGTTCATTTACTTTTAACCCGAGATAGGTGAAGGTGATCCCTGGCCGCAGGGCATAGCCGTAGTAAGGCGGCTGGTCCAGTGGTCGCGCCCAATGTGTCTTCGCGGGGGTTAACGCTTTTGTCGTGCAGTTATCCAGAATGGTATGGTTGAACTGGCCGGGCTGGCAGGCGTTGTTGTACTCCGTCACGGTGTGGGTAAAGTGTTCGCCATTCAGCCCCAACTGATGAGCCAGCTCCGCCAGCGTATTGGCCTGTGCGCCAGGAAAGACCGGAGGCATGAAGTGGCCGATGGCTTTACTGTCGATAATGGAGTAGCCAATCTGCCCGGGCTGTTGGGCGACCAGTCGTCCCCAAATGGCGTAGCGTTTGGGCCAGAAATCTTCGCCTTCATCATAAAAACGCTCAGCGTCACGGTTGACGACTATGCCGAGCGAAACACAGTCCACGCGGGTACAAATCCCGCCGTCATATAACGGCGCTCTGGCGTCAATAGCTACGCAATGTGACTGGGAGGGGTCGCCGATGATGTCGGCTCCGGCATCGATCATAAATTTGAGCAGTACGCCCTGGTTAAAGCGCGTGCCGCGAATCAGAAAGTTATCTGCAGGCCATTCGCCGCGCTCGTTCTCTCCCCACGCTTCTCGTAGCCATTCGCGGTTTGACTCAAACCCGCCAGCGGCAAGCACGCAGGATTTAGCTGTGATGCGCTCTTCACCTGCCAGCGCCGCCACGAACTCCCCATTACGCAGTTCAAGCGCCTGAACGGGGGTGTTATAGCGGATCTGCACTCCCAGTTTTTCTGCGCTGCGATAATAGGCATTCACCAGGGCCTTGCCACCGCCCATAAAAAAGGCGTTGGTTCGCGCCACGTGTAAAGCGCCAGAGAGAGGAGGTTGAAAATTGACGCCGTGTCGGCGCATCCAGTCGCGACACTGTGAAGAGGTGCGGATCACCAGACGAGCCAGGGCTTCGTTGGTATTTCCTTCCGTGACGCGCTGCAGATCTTGCCAGAACTCCTCTTCCGGATAGCTTTCCACCAGCACATCCTGCGGTGCATCATGCATACAGCGCAGGTTACGCGTGTGTTGGGAATTTCCCCCACGCCATTCCCGGGGAGCCGCTTCGAGTAGTAAAACGGAAGCGCCTTGCTCCCGGGCGGTAAGGGCAGCGCATAAGGCAGCATTGCCACCGCCAATCACCAGAACATCAACCATCGTATACTCCATTACCATTTAACTAATTGTTAAATTTGTAATTGAAATGTATGCGAACGGCTTGTGCTGGCGCTATGACGTAGTGCTAAAGAGGGCTTTAGTTATTGTAAAGGATGGCACCTGGCCAGCTTCCTGCTTCCACCAGTTGATGCATCACTTTCGTCAGCACCACGCGGGCTGCGAGGCCCGCCGGGGTGAGCTCATCGTCAGAGAGGCTCACCAGAAAGTTGGGGCGGCTAAGTATCGGATTATGGACGCCGATCACTCTTAGCGTCTCTTTATCGAGATGGGAAATCGCCGCTCCGGGTTGAAGAGTGGCGCCAATGCCACTGCGCACGGCGCGCATCAGCAGCGCCAGACCATCAATTTCTGTAGCGATCTCAATGTTCAGCGAGTGTTCCTGACAAATTGCTTCCAGCCTGCCGCGCAGACCGTGGCCTGGGCTGGGCATTATCAATGGAATACTCGCCAACTGGGCTGGGGCAATATTGTCATCGGTAATATCAGCCAGTAGGGCATGGGTCCCAATCAAAAACAGCCGTTCTTCGAGAATCGGTCTGGCACTCCAGCGCAGGATCTTTTCTTTTTGAAACACCACAGCCAGATCAATCTGGCGGGTATTAATCATCCGTTCCAGATTACCTGAGAGACTTTCCACTACATGCAGGCGAACATCGCTATAGCTTTCCCGCATGGCGTGAATAAAAGGCATACCGAGAACTGAAGCGGTACTGGGAGCCATGCCGACGCTGACGTGCCCGGAAAGCCGGGATTCACGCGCGGCGAGGATTGCATCGTCTGCGTGACGGAGCGCCAGCTGCGCCTGGGAGTAAAAAGCCAGTCCGGCGCTGGTGGGGGTCACGCCTCGCGAAGTGCGCTGCAGCAGGCGAATAGCGAGTTCGTTTTCCAGACGCGACATTTGCTGGCTGAGTGCCGAAACTCCGATATTGAGATCGAGCGCCGCGCTACCCATGCTGCCGGTTTCTACAATGCGCACAAAATAGCGTAGCTGGCGAAGTTCCATTTCGACTCTCCGGAAGGGGGCAATTGATTTTTACATTAAAGCAACACAGGAGCGGAGGGAAGGGGAAAAGGGCAGGTAACGCCCATAAAAAAAGCCAACCGGATGGTTGGCTTTTCAGAAAGCATTACATTATTTGCCGTCGTGGGCGTGCTCATCTTCGCGGCAATCGCCTTCGGCACAGTGACCGTAAAGATAGAGGCTATGGTTAGTTAAGCGAATGCCATGTTTAGCCGCAATCTCACGTTGGCGGGCTTCGATGGAATCATCGCTGAACTCGACCACTTTGCCGCAGTCAAGGCAGATGAGGTGATCGTGATGATGCTGTTGAGTCAATTCGAAGACGGATTTACCACCTTCAAAATTATGGCGGGTCACGATACCGGCATCATCAAACTGGTTCAGCACGCGATACACGGTCGCCAGACCAATTTCTTCACCCATATCGATCAGGCGTTTGTATAAGTCTTCCGCACTGACGTGATGGTTATCCGGTTCCTGAAGAACTTCCAGAATTTTTAAACGAGGAAGCGTTACTTTCAGGCCAGCCTTCTTTAATGCGGTATTGTTGTCAGTCATGCGGAATCTGTCCTGTAGCTAAACGATTCACTTCATTAACAGAAGTGACAGAAATTGCACTTGAGATAATGCGATTCATTATAGAACTGCCATGGCTAAATGAAAACTGCAAGTCTCTGGCATATATTGTTAATCAAAACGTGGTATCGCCGACAAACACACTGTGCAACACCCGATTGGCATCCAGCCATTGTACAGGGTCAGACGAAAAAGTTACAAATTTGTAGCAATTATTTTGATTGGTTTTATCTATTGATGCGGCGCAGATGGAAATCTGCGCCACACGAAATCAGGCATTAATGATTTCGTCGAGGTGCAGCTCTTCAGAGATCTGCTTAACCCATTTTTCTACGCGTTCTGCGGTCAGTTCAGGTTGGCGATCTTCATCGATAGCCAGACCGACAAAATGGTCGTCGTCAGCCAGACCTTTGGACGCTTCAAAGTGATAACCCGCCGTTGGCCAGTGACCAACGATGGTTGCGCCGCGCGGTTCGATGATGTCGCGAATGGTCCCTAACGCATCGCAGAAATATTCTGCGTAATCTTCCTGGTCGCCACAGCCGAACAATGCAACCAGTTTGCCGTTAAAATCAATGTCTTCGAGGGTAGGGAAGAAGTCGTCCCAGTCGCACTGCGCTTCACCGTAGTACCAGGTTGGGATGCCGAGCAGCAGAATGTCATACCCTTCGAGGTCTTCTTTGCTGCTTTTTGCAATGTCATGAACATCGGCAACGTCTTTACCAAGCTGTTTTTGAATCATTTTTGCGATGTTTTCGGTATTACCGGTGTCGCTGCCGAAAAAGATGCCAGTGATTGCCATGAGTAAAATAACCTCTTGAAACTTATTGAAATGGTGGTGGCGCATTGCCCACGGATAAGGGCAATCATAGCAGAACAGTCTGGCATGCGGAAACAGCAAACACGCAGGACTGCACTCTGTGCTACACGATTTATGATTTAGAGCAGAAATTCAGACTATGCCTGACCGCGCAATGCGCTGAGTTGGTTCATCAGCATCTCTTCGATGAGTTCACTGCGACTCATGTTGCGTGCCTCAGCCAGCTCGTTCAGAGCGTCAACGGCATCAGCGTTCAGTTTCAGTTCGACACGCTTAAGCCCGCGAACTTTGTCACGCTTAAGCTGATTACGTTTATTAATACGTAACTGTTCATCACGCGAGAGCGGATTAGTTTTGGGTCGTCCCGGGCGACGCTCCTGCGCGAACAGATCTAATGTCGTACGGTCCGTTTGTTCTTTGGCCATGATCTTGGTGACTTCGGGGAAACAATCAGCCAGGCGTCTGCCCGGATGGATAGCGCGCCATAATACATCAGCAGGGGATACACGCCAACGCCCGCGCGCGTAATCGCGCGCAGACGCTGAGTTTTTAATCAGTTAGCCTGCTCGCTCAGATAACGACGGATGGCGCGCAGCACCGCCTCCGGTTTTTCGGCATGCACCCAATGCCCGGCACCTGCTATAACGTGCGCACGAGCTTGTGGGAATTGCGCCAGCAGTTGTTCGCGATACTCTTCGGTAACATACGGTGAGTTGCCGCCTGGGATAAACAGCGCCGGGTGCTCCCACGCAGGAATGGTTTCCCAACCGACGATATGCGGATATTGATCCCACAATACGGGAACGTTAAAGCGCCACTCGCCGTCAACAAAAGATTTCAGCAGAAACTGGATAACACCTTCCTCTTGCAGGTGCTGGCGCATGACGCTTGCCGCCTGCTGGCGTGAGGACGCTTGTGCATCGGTTACGGCATTGATTGCCGCAAAAATCTCATCGTGGCGGCGAACATGGTAGTCAACGGGAGCAATGTCGATGGCGACCAGCCGTTCGACACGTTCCGGAGCCAGCGCAGTCAGCGCCATGACAGCTTTACCGCCCATCGAGTGGCCAATAAAGATCGCTTTTTCGATCTGCCGATCGTCCAGCGTATCCAGCAGATCTTGCGCCATGGCCGGATAATTCATCTCAGGTGAACGAGGGGAGAGGCCATGGTTTCGCATATCGACCTGGATGATGTCGTAGTCGGTTACTAGATCGCGTGCCAGGATCCCCAGGTTATCCAGACTGCCAAACAAGCCGTGAACCAGGACGATGGGAGAATTATTGTGCAGGTTTTGCGCAGATTGCGCTCGGATATTCAATTTCATGGCAAAGTTCTTTTTTTCACACTCACGGGTTAGGGTATCATGTTGACCATTCTGCCACATGGCTGCAACAACTACGGTTACTCTGAGTTTTGCTGGCCACCAGGCTTGACGCTATCCGCTGTTGGGATTTGCCTTTACACTACGTGTGTTTACCCCGACAACTTGTATTCAGCTAAACACTGCACTGGATTAAGATGAAAACGATTGAAGTTGATGATGAACTCTATAGCTATATTGCCAGCCACACCAAGCATATTGGCGAGAGCGCATCCGACATTTTACGGCGTATGTTGAAATTTTCCGCCGCATCACAGCCTGTCACTCCGATAGTCAAAGAAGTCCGCGCTGTGCAACCTGTCGTGGAAGCCAAGCCGGTTAACCCCGTAAAAGATAAAGTGCGCGCGATGCGTGAACTGCTGCTGTCCGACGAATACGCGGAACAGAAGAAAGCAGTAAATCGCTTTATGCTGGTGCTGTCTACACTCTATTCACTGGATCAAAACGCGTTCGCCGAAGCAACGGAATCGTTGCATGGTCGTACGCGTGTTTATTTTGCAGCTGATGAACAGACGCTGCTGAAAAATGGTAATCAAACCAAACCGAAGCACGTGCCAGGCACGCCGTACTGGGTGATCACCAATACCAATACCGGCCGTAAATGCAGCATGGTTGAACACATCATGCAGTCAATGCAATTCCCTGCGGAATTGATTGAAAAGGTTTGCGGAACAATTTAATCCTTGCATTAGAAGGACCAGGCAATGGCAATCCACAATCGTGCAGGTCAACCTGCGCAACAGAGTGATTTGATTAACGTCGCCCAACTGACGGCACAGTACTATGTACTGAAACCAACAGCAGGGAACGCTGAGCACGCTGTTAAGTTCGGTACGTCCGGACATCGCGGCAGTGCAGGTCGTCATAGTTTTAACGAGCCGCATATTCTGGCTATCGCCCAGGCGATTGCTGAAGAACGTGCGAAAAACGGGATTACTGGCCCGTGCTATGTGGGCAAGGATACCCACGCGCTGTCTGAACCGGCTTTTATCTCTGTACTGGAAGTGCTGGCGGCGAACGGCGTTGACGTCATCGTGCAGGAAAATAACGGCTTTACGCCAACCCCTGCTGTATCGAACGCTATCCTGGTCCACAACAAAAAAGGCGGCCCGCTGGCTGACGGCATTGTGATCACGCCGTCCCACAACCCGCCGGAAGATGGCGGCATTAAATACAACCCGCCAAACGGTGGTCCGGCAGACACCAATGTCACCAAAGTGGTGGAAGACAGAGCCAACGCGCTGCTGGCGGCCGGTCTGCAGGGCGTGAAGCGTATGTCGCTGGACGCTGCGCTGGCATCTGGTCATGTGAAAGAGCAGGATCTGGTTCAGCCGTTTGTTGAAGGACTGGCTGACATCGTAGACATGGCGGCGATCCAGAAAGCGGGTCTGACGCTGGGTGTCGATCCGCTGGGCGGTTCCGGTATCGAATACTGGAAGCGTATTGCAAAGCACTACAACCTGAACCTGACTATCGTTAACGATCACGTTGATCAGACTTTCCGCTTTATGCATCTCGACAAAGATGGCGCAATCCGCATGGACTGCTCCTCCGAGTGTGCGATGGCGGGGCTGTTGGCGCTGCGCGACAAGTTCGATCTGGCCTTTGCCAATGACCCAGACTACGACCGTCACGGTATCGTCACCCCGGCAGGGCTGATGAATCCGAACCACTATCTGGCCGTGGCGATCAACTACCTGTTCCAGCATCGTCCGCAGTGGGGCAAAGATGTTGCCGTCGGTAAGACGCTGGTGTCATCGGCGATGATTGACCGTGTAGTGAATGATTTAGGGCGTAAACTGGTTGAAGTGCCGGTTGGCTTTAAATGGTTTGTTGACGGTCTGTTTGACGGCAGTTTTGGCTTTGGTGGGGAAGAGAGCGCGGGGGCATCTTTCCTGCGTTTCGACGGTACACCGTGGTCAACCGACAAAGACGGCATCATCATGTGCCTGCTGGCGGCAGAAATTACCGCAGTGACCGGTAAGAACCCGCAGGAGCACTACAACGAACTGGCTGCTCGCTTTGGCGCACCGAGCTACAACCGCCTGCAGGCAAGCGCGACCTCCGCGCAGAAAGCGGCGCTGTCTAAGCTGTCTCCGGAAATGGTGAGCGCCAGTACGCTGGCGGGCGACCCGATCACCGCGCGTCTGACGGCTGCACCGGGCAACGGCGCTTCTATCGGCGGTCTGAAAGTGATGACTGACAACGGCTGGTTTGCCGCGCGTCCTTCTGGTACGGAAGACGCTTACAAGATCTACTGCGAAAGCTTCCTCGGTGAAGAACATCGCAAGCAGATCGAAAAAGAAGCGGTTGAGATCGTCAGCGAAGTGCTGAAGAACGCGTAAACCGTAGGCCGGATAAGACGCTAGCGTCGCTATTCGGCATGAATAATGAAAAAGCCGGACAGCAAATACGCTGGTCCGGCTTTTTATATTCAACTTAACGTCATGGCATGAACCGATAACCAATCCCGGTTTCGGTCAGAAAATGACGCGGACGTGCCGGGTCCAGTTCCAGTTTCTGGCGCAGGTGTCCCATGTAAATTCGCAGATAGTGGCTGTGTTCGACGGCGTTTGGTCCCCAAACCTGATTGAGCAACTGGCGCTGCGTCAGTACCTTTCCGGCATTATTCAGCAGTACCGCTAACAGGCGAAACTCAATCGGCGTCAAATGAATCTCTTCATCACCACGATGTACTAGCCGGGCGGCGATATCTACTTTTACGTTGGAAAAATGCACCACCGGCTCGGGAGACGTGCCGCTGGCGTGGCGACGCAATGCCACGCGCAATCGCGCCTGTAGCTCGCCAATACCAAAGGGTTTACTGAGATAGTCATCGGCACCGGCATCCAGGGCGGCAATTTTATCACTTTCTTCGCTGCGGGCTGAAAGCACAATTACCGGTATCGCGCTCCATTGTCGCAGGTCACGAATAAAATCAATGCCGTCACCGTCCGGCAGACCGAGATCGAGAATGATGAGATCGGGTTTTCGCGTGGCGGCTTCCAGCAGACCACGTTGCAGCGTTTCCGCTTCATATACACGCAGACCATCGGCTTCCAGCGCGGTGCGCAGAAAGCGACGGATAGCCTGTTCATCTTCAACAATCAGTACGTTCGTCACATATCCTCATGAAAATCTTCAAGTTCAGGGGGGATTTCCTGGGGCAGTGTAACACGGAAACATGCTCCTCCCTGTGCGCGATTGTGGACGGAAATTGTACCGCCGTGCACGTCCACAATGGCCTGGCAGATTGCCAGCCCCAGCCCAACGCCCGGTACAGATGACTCTTTGTTTCCCCGGGAGAACTTGTCAAAAACTCGTTGCTCCATTCCCGATGGAATGCCAGGGCCATTATCCCAGACGTCCAGTTGCAGATGTTCGCCATCGACGCTGGCATCAATACCGATTTGCGCCGCTGGACCTGCGTATTTAACAGCGTTTTCCAGCAGGTTAATCAGCACCCGTTCAAATAGCGGGCCATCGACGTGGATCAGCGTCAACGGCGCGGGTAGCGACAAATTAATAGGAGCAGAGAGTCCTGGCTCCAGCATCTGCAGGGCACTACCGACCACCTCTTCCAGCGTTAACCACTCTTTCTTAAGATTAAAGCCGCCAGACTGAATTCGCGCCATATCCAGTAGGTTATTAACCAGTCGGGTCGTATTCAGGACGTGCTGGCGAATTTCGCTGGCCTGGCGTGCGTGCGGCGATCCTTCACTTGCCAGATCCAGCGTTAAGATCTCTGCCTGACCAAACAACACCGTCAGCGGCGTGCGCAAATCGTGGGAAAGGGCGGCGAGCAGGGCATTGCGAATGCTTTCACGCTCGCTGGCAAACCGGGCCTGCTCTTCGCTGGCGGTGAGCGTCAGGCGTTCCAGCGCACTGGCGACCAGTAAAGTGAAAGTTTCCAGCAGGCGCTGCTGTTCGGGGATCATCAGCTGGCGTAAATTTCCTGGCTCCACAACCAGCAGCCCATGCGTTTTGTCGGCGCTTTTTAACGGTAAAATTTGATATGGCACACCCGGTAACGTGTCAGTGCCTGCGCCGGCCGGTTGCCCTTTATCAAAGCTCCATTGGGCAATGGCGTCATCCCACGGCGTCATGCCCTGTTGATGAGTGAGAGGGGCCAGCTTCCCGTTCTCACCGGGCAGTAAAACCTGGCTGCGGGCCTGGAACGTTGAGGCAATAAACTGTTCGCTGGTGGCGGCGATATCCTGCTGGCTCCGTCCGACGGCCAGCGCTTTCGACATCTCATATAAATGACGCGTACGCTGTTCACGATAACGCGCTACCCGTGCTTGATAACGCACTCCAGCGGTGAGATTACCGATAACCAACCCTACCGTTAGCATCACGGCAAAGGTAAGCAGGTACTGGACGTCGGAAACGGCCAGCGTACCGCGTGGGGCAATAAAGAAGAGATCGAAGCTGGCAACGTTAATAAAGGTTGCCAGCACTGACGGCCAGCGTCCGTAAAAGAGGGCGATAACCACCACACCCAATAAATAGATCATCACCAGGTTGGCGGCGTCAAAGGCCATCAACCACTGCATGGCAATCAACGTAATGATGGCGCACAGCGCGACGGCAACTACGCAACCCTGAATTTGAACCCGCCACTTATCCTTAAAGGTGCGGCTATCTGCAGTTTGCAGCACAGGGCGCGAAGGTGGTTCGTCGAGCGCAACAATCATCAGGTCGAGATCCGGTGCGCGATGGGCCAGTTTGTCAGCAAAGGAATCACTGCGCCACCAGCGTCGCGTAGTCGGACGTCCGAGGACAATTTTTCCCAGATTATGCTCACGGGCGTAGCGGATTACTGCTTTGTCTTCAGCGGGATCGGAAAGGGTGGCGGTTTCTGCACCCAGCTCCTGGGCTAATCGCAGGGCGCTTAAAATTGCGCGGCGTTGTTTTTCGGGCAGTCGGTGCAGCGCTGGCGTTTCGACATACACTGCATGCCATACGCTGCCGAGGCGCGCTGCCAGACGCGCGGCGGCACGCACGAGCTTTTCGCTGCCGGTGTTGTGTCCAATACACAGCAATATGGCGTCGCGGGTATGCCAGACTTTCTCCTCTCCCGGACGTCCACGCCAGGCACGCATCTGATCGTCAACCCGATCGGCCGTGCGGCGCAGGGCCAGCTCACGTAGCGCGATCAAGTTACCTTTGCGAAAGAAATGCTCGATGGCTCTTTCCGCCTGACCGGCGATATAGACCTTGCCTTCGTTCAGGCGCTGGCGCAAATCGTCGGGGGGAAGATCGACCAGCACCACATCGTCAGCGGCATCGAAAAAAGGATCGGGGACGGTTTCGCGAACCTGAATGCCGGTGACGCCGCTGACCACATCATTGAGGCTTTCCAGATGCTGCACGTTGACGGTAGTAAAAACGTCAATACCGGCTTCCAGCAGCTCTTCAATATCTTGCCAGCGTTTAGGGTGGCGTGAGCCTGGCGCATTACTGTGCGCCAGTTCATCCATCAAAATGAGTGCCGGGCGGCGGGCCAGCGCTGCGTCGAGATCGAATTCGCTGATATGACGACCATGGCGCGCCTGTCGCTTTAGCGGCAGGATGCTGAGACCGTCCAGCAGCGCGGCGGTCTCTTTGCGTCCGTGGGTTTCCACCACGCCAATCAGCACATCTAATCCCTGCGCCCGCAGCCGCTGGGCCTCTGCCAGCATGGCCCAGGTTTTACCGACGCCTGCACACGCGCCGAAGAAAATTTTTAGTTTTCCCCGGTGCGGAGCGGTGGTCTGCTCCAGCAGGCGATCGGGGTCGGGGCGTAAGGGTTCGTTATGCATGTCCTTTTTCTCAGTGCTTATCCAGCGCTAAATTAAGTTCCACCAGGTTCACCACCGGTTGGCCAATAAAACTGACCAACGGCTTTTGCGTGTATTGTGCAACCAGGCGTGTGACCTCTTCAACGCTGAGGTTGCGAGCCTGCGCCACGCGGGGGATTTGCCAGGCCACCGCAGCTGGCGTCAGGTTGTTATCCAGCCCGCTGGCGGAAGCTGTTACCAGCTCTACCGGAACGGCAGGATTTGCCTGCGGGTTAGCGGCACGCAGCGCGGCAATCCGGCTTTGCAGCTGTTTATCCAGTTCCGGGTTGCTGGCTGCCAGATTACTGCCGCCTGAAGCCATTGGATTATAGGGCATTTCCGCTGTGGCTGAGGGGCGTCCCTGAAAATAACCGGCAGCGGTAAACTGTTGCCCAATGAGCTCGGAGCCGCGAACAATCTGACCTTCGCGGAGAAGCGAACCGTTAGCCTGGTGGGGAAACCACCATTGCCCCAGCGCAGTGGTCAGCAGCGGGTATGCCCCGCCGGTGATAAGCATCAGGAAAATCAATGTTGATAATGCAGGACGTAATCCACTCATCTGAAACCTCACACCAGACCCAGCAGGGTCAGCAGTAAATCAATTGCTTTGATACCGATAAACGGCACAACCAGACCACCCAGGCCATAGATCCACAAATTGCGGCGCAGCATCGCGGAAGCGGATAACGGTTTGTAACTCACGCCTTTCAGCGCCAGTGGGATCAGAAAGACGATAACCAGTGCGTTAAAGATAACCGCGCTGAGGATCGCCGAGTCCGGCGAATGCAGCCCCATCACGTTCAGCGCATTGAGCTGCGGGTAGGTGGCGGCGAACGCGGCCGGGATAATGGCAAAATACTTCGCTACGTCGTTGGCGATACTGAAGGTGGTCAGCGAACCGCGCGTCATCAGCATCTGTTTACCAATGTGCACCACTTCAATCAGTTTGGTGGGGTTGGAGTCGAGGTCCACCATGTTGCCCGCTTCTTTCGCTGCCTGGGTTCCGGAGTTCATGGCAACGGCCACATCGGCCTGAGCAAGGGCTGGTGCGTCGTTAGTTCCGTCGCCGGTCATCGCCACCAGACGACCTTCCGCCTGATACTGACGAATCAACGCCAGCTTGGCTTCCGGTGTGGCTTCGGCTAAGAAGTCATCCACTCCGGCTTCCGCGGCGATTGCGGCGGCGGTCAAACGGTTGTCGCCAGTGATCATCACCGTTTTGATCCCCATTTTACGCAGCTGGGCAAAACGCTCTTTAATCCCGCCTTTTACGATATCTTTCAGGGCAATCACGCCAAGTACGTGGGAGCCTTCGGCCACCACCAGCGGCGTAGCGCCAAGGCGTGCGACGTTTTCGACCTTCTGCTCAACGTCGGCGGGGAAGTGGCCGCCGTTGGCTTCGACGTGACGACGAATAGCATCGACCGACCCTTTGCGGATCATACGGTTGTCGATGTTGATCCCGCTCATCCGACTTTGGGCGGTAAACGGTACAAAGGTGGCGTGTAGCGATTGCACGTCGCGTATACGCAGATTAAAGCGCTGTTTAGCCAGAATCACGATGCTGCGGCCTTCCGGCGTTTCATCGGCCAGGGATGAAAGCTGCGCGGCATCGGCCAGCGTTTTTTCGTCCACGCCGTGGGCGGGCAGAAAATCTGAAGCCTGGCGGTTACCCAGCGTAATGGTGCCGGTTTTATCCAGCAGCAGTACATCCACGTCACCCGCCGCTTCTACTGCACGTCCGCTGGTGGCAATGACGTTCGCTCCCAACATGCGGCTCATCCCGGCGACGCCAATCGCGGAGAGCAGCCCGCCTATCGTCGTAGGGATTAAACACACCAGCAGCGCAACCAATACCGTGACGCTGACCGCGCTACCGCCCCAGGCGGAAAACGGCCACAGCGTGGCCGTAGCCAGTAGAAAGACGATGGCCAGGGCTATCAACAGGATCGTCAGGGCAATTTCATTGGGCGTTTTACGCCGCTGTGCACCTTCAACCATGGCGATCATCCGGTCGAGGAACGTTTCACCAGGGTTTACGCTGCATTCGATAACCAGCCAGTCGGAGAGGATGCGAGTCCCGCCGGTGACGGAGGCGAAATCACCACCGGATTCACGAATCACCGGCGCGGATTCACCGGTAATGGCGCTTTCATCTACCGACGCGCCGCCTTCGATCACCTCGCCGTCACACGGGATAATATCGCCAGCTTCCACCAGCACGATATCGCCTTTACGTAAATCATCGGCAGGGACGTGATCCATTGCCGCGCCGTATTTCGGTTCGCGAAGCTTGCGGGCAAAGGCGGTTTTTTTGACGCCTTTCAGGCTATTGGCCTGAGCTTTACTGCGTCCTTCCGCCAGCGCTTCAGCAAAGTTGGCGAACAGAACGGTAATCCACAGCCACAGACTTATCGCGCCGGTAAACCAAGGATTACCCGGCATATGGCCTGTTGCCATCGCCACGGTTAACAGGGTCGTTAACAGACTGCCCAACCAGACGATAAACATCACCGGATTACGCCACTGGGTATGTGGGCTTAATTTTTTCACGGCGTCCGTCAGCGCCTGTGCGACCAGAGAGGGTTCGAACAGCGCCAGTTGCTTGCGACTCATAGTAATGTGCTCCGCATCACTCAGTGTAATGACAGGTATTCTGCGACCGGGCCAAGCGCCAGGGCAGGAACAAAGGTGAGAGCGCCAACCAGTAACACCGTACCGATCAACAACCCGACAAACAGCGCTCCGTGGGTAGGTAGCGTACCGGAGCTGGCTGGCTGGATCTTTTTACTGACCAGCGATCCGGCAATCGCCATCACGGGAATGATCACGCCGAAGCGACCGAAGAACATGCATAAGGCCAGCAGGCAGTTCCAGAACGGGCTGTTGGCGCTTAACCCGGCGAAGGCGCTACCGTTGTTGTTCGAGGCGGACGACACGGCATACAGCACTTCGCTAAACCCGTGTGGACCCGGGTTTAGCATGGCGCTGCGGCCAGCTTCGGTCATCATGGCGATTGCTGTACCGATCAGGACCAGCGCAGGGGTGACCAGAATCGCCAACGCGGTCATTTTCATTTCGCGCACGTCGATTTTCTTACCCAGATACTCTGGTGTGCGGCCAATCATTAACCCGGCGATAAATACTGCCAGCAGCACGAACAGCAACATACCGTACAGACCTGAACCCACGCCGCCGAAGACCACCTCACCAATCTGCATTAACCACATTGGCACCATGCCGCCCAGCGCAGTAAAGGAGTCATGCATCGCATCAACAGCACCGCAGGATGCAGCTGTCGTGACGACGGCAAACAGACTCGTGGCCAGCACGCCAAAGCGGCTCTCTTTGCCTTCCATGTTGATATTACTGTCTGCGCCGAATGCCATCAGGTGTGGGTTGCCCTGAACTTCAGCCCACATCACGACGGCCACGCAGACCACAAAAATCAGTGACATGGCCCACAGCAGAGTCCGTCCCTGGCGACGATCGCCCACCACATCACCAAAGGCAAAACACAGCGCGGTAGGAATTAAGAAAATAGCCAGCATCTGTACCAGATTGGTCAACGCGGTAGGGTTTTCAAACGGATGTGATGAGTTAGCGTTAAAGAAACCGCCCCCGTTAGTGCCAAGCATCTTAATCGCTTCCTGTGAGGCGACGGGCCCCATCGGCAGCAGTTGTTTCACCCCTTCAAGGGTGGTGATGGGCTGATAGGGCAACACGTTTTGCAGCACACCTTGCTGAATGAAGAACAGCGCAATGAGCAATGCAATGGGGAGCAAGATCCACAGCGTAATGCGAATCAGATCGACCCAGGCGTTGCCCAAGGTGTTCATACTCTGGCGCGTGAAGGCGCGGGTCAGGGCAAAAATCACCGCAATCCCGGTTGCCGCTGACAGGAAGTTTTGTACGGTCAGCCCGATCATCTGGCTGAAGTAGCTTAAGGTGGTTTCACCAGCATAGGATTGCCAGTTGGTATTAGTGACAAAACTCACCGCGGTGTTAAGCGCCAGATCCCACGAAAGCCCTGGCAGTTGCTGGGGATTTAACGGCAGCAGGTTTTGCGCCATCAGCATCGAAAACAGGACCAGCAGGCCCAGTACATTGAGCGCGAGGATCGCCAACAGATACTGCCGCCAGTTCATCTCCTGCTGCGAGATGCCCAGAGAGCGCCACAGCATATGTTCCACGCCAGTCAGGCCCGGCAGGGACGTATTATTGATCAGTCGAGCCAGCCCAAAGCCCAGCGGTCTGGCGATGACAAACAGCACCAGCAAGAAACTGACAATGAGTAAAAATCCTTGGGCCGCCATCAGAACGCCTCCGCATTAATCAGGGCATACACCAAATAACCTAATAATAAAAAGACCAGCACAATGCCGGTTATCACGCCTGCACTCACGGTGCACCTCCAGTGGCATAAATGTGATAACCAGAGCGTAGATTTTTGCTTGCAAAGATTTCGCAAAAATCAGTGGGTGGGGTGTAAAAAAAGTATAAAAATGGCAAAGACCATTATTTAACTAATGATTAGTATTAATTTAACTTTTATGTAACTTAATTACAGTTTTTAGCTAAACGGAGCATCAATAGATAAAAATAAGTGGTCGGATGAGTAGCAAAATTACACACAAGGCGGTATTATTTTCATCAGTTAACCAAGTTTATTTTTCCGGTGCGATTCACCGAACAGATATATGGGAGAGGATTATGGACTTTTATAAAGAATATCCAGCACACATTGTTTTCTTGCGCCGTACCTTTGCCGTTGTGGCGGGCGTGTTGGCGCTGCCGGTCATGTTGTTCTGGAAAGACCGCGCCCGTTTTTACAGCTACCTGCACCGCGTCTGGTCTAAAACCAGTGATAAACCGGTGTGGATGGAGCAGGCTGAAAAAGCCACCTGCGATTTCTACTGATAGCTAATAAATCCCCAAAAGCCGCTGATATCAGCGGCTTTTTTGTTCATGATAGCTACACTTATCTCAGGAATGAGAAAGGAGCGATCATGAGCGAGAAAATCCCTGTTGGTATAAGTGCCTGTCTGTTGGGGGAGGCGGTTCGCTATGATGGTGGGCACAAGCGGCTGGCCTTTGCTGTGGAAGAACTGTCGCCGTGGGTCGCTTTCGAACCCGTATGCCCTGAAATGGGTATCGGGTTACCGGTCCCGAGACCTGCGCTGCATCTGGTCAAAGAGGGCGAGGCTGTCTCCCTGCGTTTTAGTGATAAGCGCGAGGGTGATTTGACAGACGTAATGACGGCTTTTAGTCAGCGACAAAGCGAGCGTCTGGAGCATTTGTGTGGCTATATTGTCTGTGCAAAATCGCCTAGTTGCGGTATGGAACGGGTGCGGGTCTACGACGCGGAAGGCAAAAACAACCGTAAAGCGGGACGAGGGATCTTTACATCTGTGCTGATGTCGACGTTACCCTGGCTTCCCGTGGAAGAGGACGGGCGTTTGCACGACCCGCAGATTCGGGAAAATTTTGTTGAGCGCATTTATGCCTTGCACGAGCTCAACGGTATCCGTCAGCAAGGGTTAACGCGCGGAGCACTAATCGATTATCACAGCCGTTACAAGCTATTACTGTTGGCCCATTCCCAGCCGGAGTATCGCGAACTCGGGCGTTTTGTCGCGGCGATCGGCGAATGGCAAGATTTGCAGGCTTATTTTGTCGAGTATCGCTTAAGGCTGATGAGTTTGCTGGCGCATCTTCCCTCCCGGCGCAACCATACCAACGTGCTGATGCATGTCCAGGGCTATTTCCGTACGCAATTAAATTCTCGTCAGCGGCAGGAGCTGGCCTCTCTCATTGACGGGTATCGACGTTCGACTCAACCGCTGCTTGCGCCAATAACATTACTCAAACACTATATGGCGGAATATCCGGATGCTTATCTCTCCGGGCAGCGCTATTTCAATCCCTGGCCAGAGGCTCTGCGTTTGCGCTACGGGCGTTAAGTTTTTTCTTCAGGAGTGTTATGACCACCCATTTGGTCTGGTTTCGGCGTGATTTACGCCTGCACGACAACCTCGCGCTGGCGGCGGCTTGTCGGGATCGTTCTGCGCAGGTGCTGGCGTTATATATCGCTACCCCCGAGCAGTGGAAGGCCCACGATATGGCCCCGCGCCAGGCGGCATTTACCTGCGCGCAGTTGAATGCGTTACAAACAGCGCTGGCAGAAAAAGGCATCCCTTTACTGTTTTACGAAGTGGCTGATTTTGCGGCCAGCGTGGACACCATCAAAAATGTCTGCCTGCAGCATGACGTCAGTCGATTATTTTATAACTATCAATATGAAATAAACGAACGCCAGCGTGATGCCGCCGTCGAAAAGTCCTTACCTCAGGTGGTGTGCGAAGGGTTTGACGACAGCGTGATCCTGCCCCCGGGGGCTGTGATGACCGGCAATCATGAGATGTATAAAGTGTTCACGCCGTTTAAAAATGCCTGGCTGAAGCGGATTAAAGACGGTATTCCAGAATGCGTTAGCGCGCCGAAAATGAGGGACAGCGGCGCACTCAGCACGTCGTTAAGCGCAATAACGCTGAGCTATCCGCAGCAAGATTTTGATGCGCAGAGGTTTGTGGCAGATGAAAAATTGGCCATCGCGCAATTACGTCAGTTTTGCCAGCAGGCGGCGGGAGAATACGAGCAGCAGCGTGATTTTCCTGCGATTGACGGGACCAGTCGATTATCCGCGAGCCTGGCGACAGGAGGACTATCACCGCGCCAGTGCCTGAATCGACTGCTCGCGGAGCAGCCGCAGGCGCTTGAGGGCGGCAGGGGTAGCGTCTGGCTGAACGAGCTTATCTGGCGTGAATTTTATCGTCATCTGATGACTTACCATCCGGCGCTGTGTCGGTATCAACCCTTTATCCGCTGGACCGATCGCGTGCAATGGCAGAATAATCCGACGCATTTGCAGGCCTGGAAAACGGGTAGTACGGGTTACCCTATTGTGGATGCGGCGATGCGTCAGCTCAACGCCACGGGCTGGATGCATAATCGATTACGCATGATTACCGCCAGTTTTTTGGTGAAGGACCTGCTGATTGACTGGCGTAAAGGCGAACAATATTTCATGTCGCAACTGATTGATGGTGACCTCGCGGCCAATAACGGCGGCTGGCAGTGGGCAGCCTCAACCGGAACCGACGCCGCACCGTATTTCCGTATCTTTAACCCCATGACGCAGGGCGAAAAATTCGACTGTGACGGTGAGTTTATCCGCCAGTGGGTGCCGGAACTGCGCGACGTGCCGGGTAAAGCCATTCATGACCCGTGGTCGTGGGCAGAAAAAGCGCAGGTAACACTAAGTTATCCTCGCCCGATTGTGGATCATAAACAGGCAAGGCTGGCGACGCTGGCGGCATATGAGGCGGCGCGTAAGGGATAGCGCTGCTGGAATTAATGCAAAAACATATCCGTCAGCGGGATTTGATGGGGCTGGTAGAGCAACTGACCACGCTACTACTTACCGGATGCGCTAATGACACGCAACTGCAGGCGATGCTTAATTACATCCTACGATCCGGCGATTAATCTCGCTTTAATGAGTTTATGCAAAAAATGGCACAACGGATCCCCCAACACAGGAGAAGTTGCATTACGTATAGCGCAAACTATGTTGGAGCAGGGAATAGATCGCGCAATGGTACTACTAGTGACGGGGCTTACTGAAGAGGAACTCGCTGCAAGTTATGCGTAATTACCCGAAAAAACAGGCCCGAATCGTATTACATCATCGGGCCCTTACACTCAGGATTCTACCGCCAGCGGACGGTTTCTGAACTTAAGCGACTGGTACAGCCAAATCAGCAGCACCAACACCACGCAGGCCAGCGCGCCCCAGGTAATTTCGCTAAAGACATCAATATACGCATTGATGGAGTAGTTGATAGCGCCTGCTGCATCAAACGAGCCTTGCGACGTCTGATCGGCGATAACGCCTGCCAGATAGTTGGCGATGGCGCCGGACAGCAGCATATAAATGCCTGTTAATACGCCAGTCACCCCAGGGATCTCAATACGCGTAATTTGCGACATCGCCACCGGGTCGATAAACAGTTCGGCAAAGCCCATGACCGCCAGCCCCAATACCATCAGCGGCATGGAAGAGTGGCCGTAAGCTGCGGACCAGCGGGCGCTTAAGGTCAGAATGCAGAACCCTGCGCTCATTAAACCGAGGCCAAGGGCGAATTTACCCCAAATACGTACGGTACGATTGCCGCCAACGCTTTCTTTGATTACCCAGGCCAGCACGATACCGCACAGCATAACGGCAAAGGCGTTAACCGACTGGAACATCGCGGTCGGGACGGAATACCCCAAAATATCGCGATTTACGAAGCGGTCAATATACAGGCTAATCGAGCTGCCGCCCTGTTGAGCAAAGGCCCAGAACAGCAAGCTGAAGAAGGTCAGCGTGACGATAAGCCCCAATTCTTTGCGCTGCTTTTGGGTTTGCGCCTGACGGTAAATCTTCGCCAGAACCGCCAGACCAATAACCGTGGCAACAATCAGTGCGTAAACGGACCACTCTTTCCAGAACAGGACGGTAATCAGTAACGGTGCTGCAACCAGCAGAACTAACAGCCAGGCCCAGTTTGGCAGCATATACTTTTTCGCACACAGCACAGCCTTGTTGACGCCAGTGGTATGAGCGAAATGGCGATTACCGCATAAGAAAATCACCAACCCTGCCAGCATGCCAATCGCAGCCAGCGCAAAGCCCATCGCCCAGCTGTACTCTTCCTGCACGTATCCGCAGGCAATCGGTGCGATGATCGAACCGATGTTACCGGCTGCGTAGAGCAGAGAGAATCCACCGTCGCGACGCGGATCTTCAGGCTGATATAACTCGCCCAGCAGGCAACTAATGTTGGATTTAAACAGACCGTAGCCGCAGACAATGATCGCCAGCGACAAATAAAGGAACGCCGGAGCCATTTCGCTTGCGCCCAATACCAGATGTCCCACCGCCATTAAAAATGCGCCGATCATCACCGCCATTCGATTCCCGAGCACTTTATCTGCCAGGTATCCCCCGAGAATGGGGGTGACGTAGACCAGTGAACAGTAGGCGCTGAACAGTTCATATGCGTGATTATCGTCGTACTTGAGCTGGTTAGTGAGATACAGGATCAGCAGCGCACGCATGCCGTAAAAACTGAAATATTCCCAGATTTGTAGCGCGACGACGTAATAAATCGCCCGTGGTTGAGATGCTTGTTTATTCATTATTTTCTCGAAGTAAATGCCTCGCGACAGGCTGAGCGTACTGCGCGAGCGTGTTTCCTTAAAGTTGTAACTTTGATACAGATCTGATTATTTTTGCAATATGCTGTCTGATTGCATAAATATACATGAATTGGATCGCGTAGTGGTAAGCAAATCATGTTCAAAGCGGGTGTGATTGTTTCTTGATGTGTCAGTGAAATGGCTATCGACGAACGCAGGCGAGGACGCTATTTTAACCTAAGCTGTGTTGCTGATTAGGCAGGCAGAATTAATGACTACGAGGACGATGATGAAAAACACCGAACTGGAACAACTGATCAACGACAAACTGAACAGCGCCGCCATTAGCGACTATGCGCCGAATGGTTTGCAGGTTGAGGGCAAAGAGACGGTGCATAAAATCGTGACCGGCGTGACCGCAAGTCAGGCGCTGCTGGATGAGGCGGTGCGCCTGCAGGCAGATGCGGTTATCGTTCATCACGGTTATTTCTGGAAAGGCGAATCTCCGGTAATTCGCGGCATGAAGCGCCATCGTCTGAAAACGCTGTTGGAAAACGATATCAACCTGTATGGCTGGCACCTGCCGCTGGATGCTCACCCGGAACTGGGGAATAACGCGCAGTTGGCCGCGCTGTTGGGGATTACCGTGATGGGTGAGATCGAACCGCTGGTGCCATGGGGAGAACTCTCCATGCCGGTTCCGGGACTGGAGTTGGCATCGTGGATTGAAGCGCGTTTAGGCCGTAAACCGTTATGGTGTGGTGATACCGGTCCGGAAAAAGTTCAGCGCGTCGCCTGGTGTACCGGGGGCGGTCAAAGTTTTATTGATAGCGCAGCCCGGTTTGGCGTCGACGCTTTTATCACTGGTGAAGTTTCAGAGCAAACCATTCACTCAGCCCGCGAGCAGGGGCTGCATTTTTATGCTGCCGGTCACCATGCGACCGAACGCGGCGGCATTCGCGCATTAAGCGATTGGCTTAATGAAAATACCGATCTGGACGTGACTTTTATCGATATTCCTAATCCAGCGTAATAAAGAGGGACGAAAGTGCAGCGAGCGCGTTGTTATCTGTTAGGTGAAACGGCAGTGGTTCTTGAACTGGAACCGCCCATTACGCTGGCGACTCAGAAACGCATCTGGCGTCTGGCCCAGCGTCTGGTTGATGCCCCGAATGTACTGGAAGCTATTCCAGGCATGAACAATATCGCGGTGACCTTGCGCGACCCGCAAACGCTGGCGCTGGATGCGATTGAGCGCCTACAACGCTGGTGGGAAGAGAGCGAAGCACTGGAGCCGGATTCGCGCTTTATTGAAATTCCTGTTACCTATGGCGGTGAGGCCGGCCCCGATCTGGCAGAGGTCGCCCGGCACAGCGGATTAAGTGACAAGCAGGTTGTGGAACTTCATGCGTCGGTTGATTACGTGGTGTGGTTTATCGGTTTTCAGCCGGGATTCCCCTATCTCGGGAGCTTACCTGAACAACTACATACCCCAAGACGTGCGGAACCGCGTTTGCTTGTTCCGGCAGGTTCTGTCGGTATCGGTGGATCTCAAACGGGGATCTACCCGCTTTCCACGCCTGGCGGGTGGCAATTGATTGGGCGTACCTCCGTTTCGTTATTTGATCCAAAACGGGAGGAGCCGATTCTGTTACGGGCTGGCGATACCGTGCGTTTTGTCCCGCAGAAGGAGGGGATATGTTAAACATCATCCGCGCTGGCATGTACACCTCAGTACAGGACGGGGGACGTCATAGTTTTCGTCAATCCGGAATCAGTCACTGTGGGGCGCTGGATAAACCGGCGCTGAACGTGGCTAACCTGCTGGTGGGTAATGATGCTAATGCCGCAGCGCTGGAAATCACGCTGGGGCAACTGGTGGTGGAGTTTGAAGCCGATGGCTGGTTTGCCCTGACCGGTGCCGGATGCGAAGCGCATCTGGATCGTACGCCCGTGTGGAGCGGATGGCGGTTACCGGTAAAAGCCGGGCAGCGCCTGACGCTAAAACGTCCGCTTCATGGCATGCGCAGTTATCTGGCGGTAGCGGGCGGTATTGATGTTCCCGAAGTGATGGGCTCGCGTAGTACCGATCTGAAAGTGGGCATTGGTGGGTTTGAAGGGCGTCTACTGCGTGATGGCGATCGACTGGCGATTGGCGTATCTACCCGGAAATTCAGCGAGCCGCAAGGTGTTAAGCAACTGATGTGGGGTAATCTCATTCGCGCGTTGCCCGGACCTGAATATCAGGAGTTTGATGAGGTATCGCAGGCTTCGTTCTGGCGCTCACCGTGGCAACTTAGCCCACAAAGTAACCGTATGGGGTATCGTCTTCAGGGGCAGCCGCTGACGCGCACGACCGATCGCGAGCTGCTATCACATGGCTTGCTCCCCGGCGTGGTGCAGGTTCCACATAATGGCCAGCCAATTGTGCTGATGAACGATGCGCAGACGACGGGCGGTTATCCGCGCATCGCCTGTATCATCGAGGCAGATATGTATCATCTGGCGCAGATCCCGCTCGGTCAACCGATTCATTTTGTGCAGTGTTCGCTGGAGGAAGCGCTGAAGGCGCGGTACGACCAGCAGCGTTACCTGGAACAGTTAGCATGGCGGCTTAACAATGAAAATTGATCTCAATGCAGACCTCGGTGAGGGATGTGCGAACGATGCAGCGTTGCTGCAATTGGTGTCATCGGCCAACATCGCCTGTGGGTTTCACGCAGGCGATGCGCAAACTATGCTCTCAAGCGTGCGCGAAGCGCTAAAAAATGGCGTAGCGATAGGTGCGCACCCCAGCTTTCCGGATCGGGAAAATTTTGGCCGTAGCGCCATGGCACTGCCTGCGCAAACGGTGTATGCGCAGACGCTGTATCAAATTGGCGCGCTGGCTGCCATCACGCGGGCGGAGGGCGGTGTGATGCATCATGTCAAACCGCATGGCATGCTCTATAACCAGGCAGCGAAAGATCCTCAACTGGCTGATGCGATTGCGAAAGCGGTTCATGCCTGCGATCCGTCGCTGATTTTAGTGGGACTGGCGGGAAGCGAACTGATTCGTGCTGGAGAACACTATGGCCTGGTAACGCGTCAGGAGGTGTTTGCCGATCGGGGTTATCAGGCCGATGGCAGCCTGGTGCCGCGTAGTCAGCCGGGCGCACTGATTGAGGATGAAGAGCAGGCGTTGGCGCAAACGTTAGAAATGGTGCAATCCGGCAGAGTAAAAAGCCAAAGTGGGACATGGGCGAGCGTGACTGCCCAGACGGTATGCATTCATGGGGATGGCGAGCACGCACTCGCTTTTGCCCGCCGCTTGCGTAGCGCCTTTGAAGCATGCAATATTCAAATTAGCGCATAAATTTATTCATACAAAACAATAATATATTACACAACAACATAAGGGATTTAATTATGGGAGAGGCTATTTCTCTCTGGCCATTGACGGGGATCGCCGTCATCGTGGTCGGATTTCTTTTACGTTTTAACCCGGTATTGGTGGTTATTATTGCCGGGATCGTCACGGGACTGGCGGCGCATATGCCTATCGCCACTATTCTCGAGAAACTGGGTGAAGGTTTTCTCAACACCCGTAACCTGCCATTTATCTTATTGATCCCGCTGGCGGTTATTGGCCTGCTGGAACGTCACGGTCTGAAAGAGCGTGCGCAGGCGTGGATTGCAAAAATCCGCAGCGCTACCAGCGGCCGTCTGCTTATTGTCTATCTGTTCATTCGCGAAGCGACCGCTGCATTAGGACTCACCAGTCTGGGGGGGCATCCGCAAATGGTGCGTCCGCTGCTGGCGCCGATGGCGGAAGGGGCCGCTGAGAAAAATCACGGCGAGATACCTGGGGCGGTACGCTATCGACTGCGCGCAATGTCAGCGGCGACCGATAACGTCGGGCTGTTTTTCGGTGAAGATATCTTTGTTGCTTTCGGCGCCATCATCTTCATGCATAACTTTATGCTGGAGTCTGGTGGGATCCAGACCGAACCGCTGCATATCGCCCTATGGGGGATCCCAACGGCAATTTGTGCTTTCCTGATCCACGGCACACGTTTGTGGCGTCTGGATAGCTATTTGCAACGTGAGGTGGCGAAAGCGAATGCCGCAGCGAAAGGGGAAGCGCAATGAATTTTCAACAAAGCTATCTCTACTGGCTGGCGGGCGCGGTATTACTGATTGTGGCCGTCATGTCCTGGCAGGATAAAGCGAACCCGCGTCGTTTCACCACTGGCCTGTTTTGGGGCATATACGGCGTACTGTTTCTGCTTGGCGACTGGACATTCTCGCTGTTTGGCGACAAGCGCGCGGTGCATATTGCCGTCGGTATTGCGGTGGTCGTCCTGGCGCTGATCGCCGGTTTCGGCGGCGTAAAGCTGGGAAGCTATCATCAACGGACGCAGCAACAGCGCGAAGAAAGTGCCAGTCGCTTGGGCAACCGCCTGTTTTTCCCGGCGCTGGCGATCCCGGTGGTAACGGTTATTGGCGTGCTGATGTTCAACCATATTCCGGGCTTACAGGATGCGCTGTTTGGGCCGGGTAATCACGCCACGCTGGTGACGCTTTTTTCCATGACCGCAGGTTCGTTGATTGGCCTAGCGATGGCAATAAAAATGACCCATGAGCGTGTGCATCAACCGATCCAGGAGGCGCGCCGTCTGCTGGACTCCATCGGCTGGGCGTTCATCCTGCCACAGATTCTGGCCACGCTCGGGCTGTTGTTTACGGCAGCGGGCGTAGGCAACGGCATTTCATATCTGACGCAGGAATATCTGGCGGTAGACAGTCGCTTTATCACAGTGGCGGTGTACACCATCGGCATGGCATTGCTGACTATGGTGATGGGCAATGCGTTTGCTGCTTTTCCGATCGTGACCGCTGGGATTGGTATTCCGATTCTTGTACTGCAACACGGCGGTAATCCGGCGGTAATGGCGGCGATTGGTATGTTCTCCGGTTATTGCGGGACACTGATGACGCCGATGGCGGCGAACTTTAACATTGTCCCTGCTGCGCTGCTGGAACTACCGGACAAAAACGCGGTGATTAAGGCGCAGGTGCCAACCGGCATACTGCTGCTGCTGGTCAACGTGTTCCTGATGTATTTCCTGATGTTCTTGTAAGGTGACAGGATGAAAACAGTACTCATCACGGGATTTGAACCCTTTGGCGGCGAGTCAGTTAACCCTTCCTGGGAAGTGGTCTCGGGACTCGATAATGCTATCATCGGTGGATGCCGCGTCGTTGCCCGCCAACTGCCGTGCGTCTTTGGCGAGTCTCTTGCCGTACTCAATGGCGCGATTGACGCGCTGTCGCCATCGCTGGTTCTGGCGGTGGGGCAGGCGGGTGGTCGCACGGATATCACCGTGGAACGCGTGGCGATTAACGTTGACGATGCGCGTATTGTGGATAATCAGGGGCAACAGCCGGTAGATGTGCCGGTTGTAGCCGATGGTCCAGCGGCATGGTTTAGCACGCTGCCGATCAAAGCGATGGTTATGGCTATGCGCAACGCGGGAGTTCCGGCTTCGGTTTCCCAGACCGCTGGCACTTTCGTGTGTAACCACGTGATGTATGGCCTGCTGCATAAACTACGCGACGCACCGGCGGTGAAGGGCGGCTTTATTCACATCCCTTATTTGCCGCAACAGGCCGCACAGCATCCCGGGGCGCCAAGTATGGCGGCTGAAACAGTACGCCGGGCGCTGGAAGTCGCAATTGCCACCGCCTTGCAGGTGGAAAGCGATATCGCTGTGACGGGCGGCGCAACACATTAACAAAGGACAGTATTATGCCTGAAGGCCCGGAGATCCGCCGCGCGGCGGATAACCTGGAGGCGGCAGTCAAAGGCAAACCCCTGACGGAAGTCTGGTTTGCCTTTGAGCAGTTAAAACCGTATGAATCTCAACTAATTGGGCAGAGTGTTACCCAGCTTGAAACGCGAGGGAAAGCATTACTGACCCATTTTTCCAATGGCCTGACGCTGTACAGTCACAATCAGCTCTATGGCGTGTGGCGAGTGGTGGATACGGGCAACATCCCGCAGACCTCGCGGGTACTCCGTGTCAGATTGCAAACGCAAGACAAAACTATCCTGCTGTATAGCGCGTCTGATATCGAAATGCTGACGCCAGAACAGCTCGCCACCCACCCGTTCCTGCAACGGGTAGGGCCGGATGTACTGGATTTACGTTTAACGCCCGATGACGTTAAAGCGCGTCTGTTATCTCCGCGTTTTTGCAATCGCCAGTTTTCTGGTCTGCTACTGGACCAGGCTTTTCTGGCGGGATTAGGTAACTACCTGCGGGTAGAGATCCTCTGGCAGGTAGGGTTGACCGGGCAGCATAAAGCGTCGCAGCTTAGTGATGAGCAACTGGATCAACTGGCACATGCGCTGCTTGATATTCCGCGCCTGTCTTATAATACCCGCGGGCTGGTCGATGAGAATAAACATCACGGTGCGTTGTTTCGCTTCAAGGTCTTTCATCGGGACGGCGAAGCCTGTGAGCGTTGTGGTGGGACTATCGAGAAAACGATGCTCTCCTCGCGACCTTTTTACTGGTGTCCGGGATGTCAGCACTAAGCGGGCCGTTTTGGAGCGTGCACCGAAATAAACCGCGCGACTGCGGGGCCAGTTAACAAAATGCTGAACAGTCGCAGGGTTTGCATCGCCATGATGAGCGCCATATCAGCGTGGCTTCCTGCGGCAATCACCGCGACAGAATCCACGCCACCTGGACTGGTTGCCAGATAGGCAGTGAGAAAATCTATCTGCATGTAATGCGCCAGTCCCCAGGCCATAGCGGCGCAGATCGCCATCAGTGAAAAAATGGACAACAGGATCTGCGGCAAAGGGCGCAGCGCCATTAAAAATATCTGCTTGTCAAAGCCCAGGCCGATTTGCCAGCCGATGGCCATATAGGCTATCGCCAGTAGCCATTCCGGCAGTTCAATCACCATCACTCCGCTTGCATTCAGCAAGGCACCCACCAGCATCGGCAATAGCATGACGCCAGAGGGAATACGCAGTAAGCGTCCAGCCGTGCCGGCAACGGCGGCCAGCATCAGAGTGCTGAAAAGATTGCCGCTTAGAGGCGGAAACCAGATGATTTGTTCACTGACCGCCTGCGCCTGGTCGCCCATCACCAGACGGGTGACCATCGCCGCCGCGCCGACCACCAACAGTACGCGCAGATACTGCATAAACGCCACCAGTCGGATGTCGGCACCATAATCCTGCGCCATCGCCACCATTGCCGCTGCGCCGCCTGGTGACGAGCCCCATGCGCCGGTGTTACCCGGTAGCGTACTGTAGCGAACCAGCAGCCAGCCGATTATCGCGCTGCTGATAAGGGTTGCCAGCAGGATAACAATCACCATCGGCCAGTGGGCTGCAAGGGTTGTGAAGATTGAACCGGTCAGATTTTGGGCAATCATGCAGCCGAGAATCGCCTGCGCGCCAAGAAATGTGCAGCGGGGAGGATGCAGAGAGATGCCGCGCAGACTGAAGATGATGCCGACGATCATCGAACCGAGCAGCAAGGGTCCTGGAAGATGAATAAGCAGAAAGAGCAGGGAAAGCAGGAGCGATAGCACAAACAACAGGCTCCACTGCAAAACAGGCATCCCATGCTCCTGAGTTATATGTTGCGTTTAACGTGTTGATACAGCATAGAGAAAAAGTCCGCTGAAAAAAATATCAAGTATCAATAAAAACGGACTAACCGGTGATCGGGTATTGATGCCTGTTATCTGAATAAATCATCGACAGCATCATTCCATGCATGCCCAAAGACAGACCATTCCTGACTGATTGTAGGTGGAAAACCGCTCCGGCAGTATCCATTTTTAGATTCAAAATCAAAGACACCGTGTGGGTAACCATTTATTAGCAACACACATTTCTTACTGTCTTCTGACCAACCGATCTTCACATCTGATGGGATATGCCCATCTGACACATCTTCTGCATTGTAAATATGCAGTGCATCTTTGATAGGATTTCCGTCTGCTGATTCATCAAGTGCATAGAAGTACCCTGTTTGGCCATCATCTTCAAATACAGCTGTGTAAGAACCTTCTGGGGCCAAACTTTCTATTACCTGCTTTTCACCGACGATGAGTTGAGTTTGAACAGTGACCGTTATTGTCATTTTAATTTCCCTGGATGTATAAAACTACGTTGTTCTGAAATTGATATTGATGATTTAAGTGCTTGATTTGGAATGTTTAGATGAATTGTTTAAATGATGGGCGTCCTTGGAACTTACGCCATCTTTTGATTTCATTAATGACAGCCTTGCAGGCTGTCTTCACTGTCATCTGGGGGATAAAAAATCAATCCATTACTTTCCGGATGGTCCACGATTTTATCGAAATGATCGACTAATGAGTCGATGTAAGATTCACGATCCATTTCTCCCTGGTAGCGCGGGTTTGCAGAGAATTCATTTAGGAAGTCTAAGAATTCGGATTCAGTGTAGTCTTCGAGTTTTTGCTTAAGATGATTCATATATTCACCTTTATAATAAGATGCTTTGCAGAGTGTTATTATTTGTTTTCTGAATGCTTATTCAACTTTTAAGACAAAAAGGTAACTGTTCTAAAACTATGTTTAACTTTTCAATTAACTCATTTTTATCCCATCCAGAAGATATTTTTATTATAGGGTGATCCCAATCACTATTTTGTATCATTTGAATGATAAATTCACCACCTTCTTCAAATGAAGGATACCAACCAATGTCTACAACAACTCCATCATTTAAAGCTAGCTGAAATAAATCTTCATCTAATCGTGTTACCTCTTCTAACTCAGTTTTGTTGAAATCTAAAGCAGATATTTCGTCGTAAATATTCTCTACATTTTCGATGTGATAGTTATTTCCTAAAATGCAGTAATTTGTTTTCATTTTGTTAATTTCCTGGCCTCATTTGAACCTATTGGATGAGAGTGAATAGTTCCTTGTGATTCTTTGGTAACCACCCATTTCGTTTCCTTTCCTTTGTAAGCGCCTTGGACATTATTGAATTCTTTAACTTTCCAGTTTTGTCCATTAGTTGTTGGAGTACCATTCTCCCATACCTCCTGGTCTACAGATTCGATATGGACTTCTGGTTTGAATTTTGCTGGACCAGACTTCGTATTTTTTATCACTTCCTCCCAGGGTCTATTTTTGGAAGGATAGTGCTTATGTCTATGAGTATAAGATGTTTTTCTCTCGCTGAGGTATACATATATCGGCTGAATGCCTGAATCGGCCGGAAAAATCAGAATATAATCGTTAAAATCGGCGACATCCGGCACAAGGAACGGCGGCGTGGTGTATTCGTTTTTGCCATCCGGGATTGGTGTCACCAGAATGGTTGGCTGATCCAGCGGTGGAACATTGCTACCCGTATGTGTGGGTAAATCGCCGGTCGCAGGATTTTCCGGCGTCCATGTGATTAACGGCCCGTCTGCGTCGTGGGCAGGCGTAAATTCATAGCGATGATGTTCATCGTTCCACAGCATATTCGCGACGCGCACGTTTTCATAAGGAGTACCTTCGCCGGTATGCACGCCGTAGACTTGCGATTTACCGTGAATGTCGGTTCCCCAGAAAAAACGAACCCGGGTGGTGGCAGTGCCACCTACCAGCGCCTTTTTCCGCAGTTCTTCCTCATACCAGAACTCATCACGTCCGGGAACGCGTGCGCTGCCCGTACCCGCGGACGGAATATACAGCGCGGAAGCTAGCGCTCCGATATAAGGAACGCCGCGTGCGGCGCTGAGCATGCCACTGAGTGACCACTCGCCCCACACCTGCGTCAGCCCACCTAAGATCGGCAGCGCGGCCGAGGCTTCTGCGGGCTGTGCATATCCGCAACAATCATCGACGGAAGATTGTGCGAAAACCGCCATCTGTCCGAAGTTTTCAGCCGATTCTTCACGGCTCCCCGCGTCTGTACAGCCTTTTTCTTTCAGACAGGATTTAGCATAGACCGGCGTAACTGCTGGAATGTGTGGTGCAGGGGGAGGAGGGCGTTTCACTATGGGTTTTATCGTACTGACCGGCTGAGGGCGGGGTGGTATAAACAAACGGTTGTACTCAGCAGGCAATGCCAGGTAGTCAACCTCAGTGTTGGCAATCAGGTGTTTGCAAAGAATATAGTCATACGATACTGCAATTTCTTCGGTATCCAGCTCGTTTAGGGCCACATAGGTTTGTATGCTTTTTACCGATGCATTTCTTAATTGAATATAATAGAAGCGTTCCCATCTACCAAATCTGTTTATTCTCCATAAATCAATTTCAATAAACAGACGTTCATTATTATTGATGGCGTTAATCAATAATGGTGTGCTTTTATCAATTAGTTTTGTGAAGTTCAGTAGCTGGGTATTAATAACAGAATCAGTATTAGCTAATCCATTCGAAAGTGAAAAAGCAAAAATCTCATCAGGATGATTTTCCTGTCAGCGATTCCCTACTGACGCGGAAGTGCCGCAGCCGGAAGAAATATTTCCTTGTTGTTCACCTGTTATCTTCAGGTAAATAAAATCGCCCATGCCATTTAATCCAGAGATGTATTTTATAAGGCCGAATTAAATAGCTAATAAATTTAAAAATCAAATTATGCGTTGGCGATTGATGCTATATAAAAGGGGGTGCATGTCTGAAATTTATTATGGAGCGAATTAGCTGATGAAAATAATATTGATGAGATGAATGCGGTAATTTGAGCAGGGTCTGAGAAAAGCCACCGGAATTACCCGGTGGCCTGAACAATTAACGCTTAATATCAGATTTAAAATCGCGCTTGTCGTAGCCGGTGTACAGCTGACGCGGACGGGCGATTTTCATGCCGTCGGTGTGCATTTCGTTCCAGTGTGCAATCCAGCCAACGGTACGCGCCATGGCGAAGATAACGGTGAACATGGAGGACGGAATACCCATCGCTTTCAGGATTATGCCGGAGTAGAAGTCTACGTTCGGGTAGAGTTTCTTCTCGATGAAGTATGGGTCGTTGAGCGCAATGTGCTCAAGTTCCATCGCCACTTCCAGCAGATCATCTTTGGTGCCCAGTTCTTTCAGCACTTCGTGGCAAGTTTCACGCATGACGGTAGCGCGCGGGTCATAGTTTTTATAAACACGGTGACCAAAGCCCATCAGGCGGAAGGAATCATTCTTGTCTTTCGCGCGGCGAACAAATTCCGGAATGTGTTTAACAGAGCTGATTTCTTCCAGCATTTTCAGCGCAGCTTCGTTTGCGCCGCCGTGTGCCGGTCCCCACAGGGAAGCGATACCAGCCGCGATGCAGGCAAACGGGTTAGCGCCAGAAGAGCCCGCGGTACGTACGGTAGAGGTTGAGGCGTTCTGTTCGTGGTCAGCGTGCAGGATTAAGATACGGTCCATGGCGCGTTCCAGAATCGGATTCACTTCGTATTTTTCGCACGGCGTTGAGAACATCATGTTCAGGAAGTTACCGGCGTAGGAGAGATCGTTACGCGGGTACACGAACGGCTGCCCGATGGAATATTTGTAGCACATCGCTGCCATGGTTGGCATTTTGGACAGCAGACGGAAAGCGGCGATTTCACGGTGACGTGCGTTGTTTACATCCAGCGAGTCATGATAAAACGCTGCCAGCGCTCCGGTGACACCGCACATAACGGCCATCGGGTGAGAGTCGCGGCGGAAACCGTGGAACAGACGCGTGATCTGCTCGTGGATCATGGTATGGCGAGTGACTGTGGTTTTGAACTCGTCGTACTCTTCCTGCGTCGGTTTTTCGCCGTACAGCAGGATATAACACACTTCCAGATAGTTGGACTCGGTCGCCAACTGGTCAATCGGGAAGCCGCGATGCAGCAAAACACCTTCGTCACCGTCGATGAAAGTAATTTTGGATTCGCAGGATGCGGTAGAGGTAAAACCTGGGTCAAAAGTAAACATCCCTTTTGAGCCAAGACTACGAATATCAATAACGTCCTGACCGAGCGTACCTTTCAGCACATCCAGTTCAATAGCAGCGTCACCATTTAGAGTGAGTTTTGCTTTAGTATCAGCCATTTACGGTCTCCTTAGCGCCTTATTGCTTAAGACTGCCGGAACTCAAATTTGCCTTCGTGCATCAATAAACCGTTACCAGTTTGTTATTTGGCTCGCCGCTCTGCGAAAGAGGGGATGACCTGGGTACAGAGCTATGGGCGCTTGCAGGTAAAACGGTCTTTTTATGGCGAATAAACTGCAAATCAAGAACTTAGCAATCCGAATTATTTAACCTGTCTATCACTAATAACTGTCCTGAAGGTATTGGTCAATACTTCCACACTGTTACATAACTAAATCTCCGGTGAAAGAGTGACCCCATAACTTTTACGCATTATATGCTTTTTCTGGTGTCGTTTGTAACAACTTTGTTTAATGATTGTCAAATCAGATGATTAAAAATTAAAATAATGTTGTTATCGTGACCTATGTCACTGTTCGGGATAAAACCCGACAAACTATATGTAGGTTAATTGTAATGATTTTGTGAACGTCCTATACTGCCGCCAGGTCTCCGGAATACCCTGCAATCCCGAGCCAACCAGCGTTGTAACGTGTCGTTTTAGCATCTGGAAGCAGTGTTTTATATGACGCGTAGTTATAGTAAGGACGCTGTCTGACCCGCACGCAGACCGGAGGAAGGAAATCCCGTCGTCTTTCAGGCTACAGGTGTCTTCATCTTCTGTACCCGAAGTCTAAAGGGAATAATAAGAACAGCATGTGGGCGTTATTCATGATAAGAAATGTGAAAAAACAAAGACCTGTCAATCTGGATCTGCAAACGATCCGGTTCCCAATCACGGCGATAGCGTCCATTCTCCATCGCGTATCCGGAGTGATCACCTTCGTGGCGGTCGGGATTCTGTTGTGGTTATTGGGTACCAGCCTTTCCTCCCCTGAAGGTTTCCTCACCGCGTCATCCATTATGAATAACTTCTTTGTGGAGTTAATTCTGTGGGGGATCCTGATTGCGCTGGCATATCACTCCGTAATGGGCATTCGCCATCTGTTGATGGATTTTGGCTATATCGAAGAAACCCTCGAAGCAGGGACACGCTCCGCCAAAATTTGTTTCGTTATCATTGTCGTGCTTTCACTTCTCGCAGGAGTCCTCGTATGGTAAGCAACGCCTCCGCATTAGGACGCAACGGCGTACATGACTTCATTCTGGTCCGTGCTACCGCTATCGTTCTGACGTTATACATCATCTTTATGGTCGGTTTCTTCGCCACCAGCGGCGAGCTGACGTATGAAGTCTGGACCGGTTTCTTCTCATCGGCATTCACCAAAGTCTTCACCCTGCTGGCACTTTTCTCCATCTTGATTCATGCCTGGATCGGCATGTGGCAGGTGTTGACCGACTACGTTAAACCTCTGGCTGTGCGCCTGATTCTGCAACTGGCTATCGTTGTTGCGCTGGTGGTTTACGTCATTTATGGATTTGTTGTGGTGTGGGGTGTGTAATGAAACTGCCAGTCAGAGAATTTGATGCTGTTGTGATTGGTGCCGGCGGCGCAGGTATGCGCGCGGCGCTGCAAATTTCCCAGAGCGGGCAGACTTGTGCGCTGCTCTCTAAAGTTTTCCCAACCCGTTCCCATACCGTATCCGCGCAGGGTGGCATCACCGTTGCGCTCGGTAATACCCATGAAGATAACTGGGAATGGCACATGTACGACACCGTTAAAGGGTCGGACTACATTGGTGACCAGGACGCTATTGAATATATGTGTAAAACCGGTCCGGAAGCGATTCTGGAACTGGACCACATGGGGCTGCCGTTCTCTCGCCTCGACAATGGCACAATTTATCAACGTCCGTTTGGCGGCCAGTCGAAGAACTTCGGCGGTGAGCAAGCGGCACGTACTGCGGCAGCAGCAGACCGTACCGGTCATGCGCTGTTGCACACGCTGTATCAGCAGAACCTGAAAAACCATACCACCATCTTCTCAGAATGGTATGCGCTGGATCTGGTAAAAAATGCCGATGGCGCGATTGTCGGTTGTACCGCGTTGTGTATTGAAACCGGTGAGGTAGTTTACTTCAAAGCCCGTGCGACCGTGCTGGCGACCGGCGGTGCTGGCCGTATTTATCAGTCCACCACCAATGCCCACATCAATACTGGTGACGGTGTTGGTATGGCTATTCGCGCTGGCGTGCCGGTGCAGGATATGGAAATGTGGCAGTTCCACCCAACCGGTATCGCCGGTGCGGGCGTTCTGGTCACAGAAGGCTGCCGTGGTGAAGGTGGCTACCTGCTGAACAAACACGGTGAGCGCTTCATGGAGCGTTATGCCCCGAATGCGAAAGACCTTGCGGGTCGTGACGTGGTGGCGCGTTCCATCATGATCGAAATCCGTGAAGGTCGCGGCTGCGACGGCCCGTGGGGTCCGCACGCTAAGCTGAAACTCGACCACCTGGGTAAAGAAGTGCTGGAATCCCGTCTGCCGGGCATTCTCGAACTGTCCCGTACCTTTGCTCACGTTGACCCGGTTAAAGAGCCGATTCCGGTTATCCCAACCTGCCACTATATGATGGGCGGTATTCCGACCAAAGTTACTGGCCAGGCGCTGACTGTGAATGAGCAGGGCGAAGATGTGGTGATCCCGGGACTGTTTGCGGTAGGTGAAATCGCCTGCGTATCGGTTCACGGCGCCAACCGTCTCGGCGGTAACTCGCTGCTGGACCTGGTGGTGTTTGGTCGTGCGGTGGGTCTGCATCTGCAGGAATCTATCGCTGAGCAGGGTGACCTGCTGGATGCGACCGAAGATGAAATCGATGCTTCTCTGGCACGACTGAACCGCTGGAACGGTAACCGTAACGGTGAAGACCCGGTGGCGATTCGCAAAGCGCTGCAAGAATGTATGCAGCATAACTTCTCGGTTTTCCGCGAAGGCGATGCGATGGCGAAAGGTCTGGAAGAGCTGAAAGCGATTCGCGAACGCCTGAAAAATGCCCGTCTGGACGATACCTCCAGCGAGTTCAACACCCAGCGCGTTGAGTGTCTGGAGCTGGATAACCTGATGGAGACCGCGTACGCCACTGCAGTATCTGCAAACTTCCGTACCGAAAGCCGTGGCGCGCATAGCCGCTTCGACTTCCCGGAACGTGATGATGAAAACTGGCTGTGCCATTCCCTGTACCTGCCAGAGTCGGAATCCATGACGCGACGTCAAGTCAATATGGAACCGAAGCTGCGCCCGGCATTCCCGCCGAAGATTCGTACTTATTAATGCGGAGACAGGACAATGAAACTCGAGTTTTCAGTTTATCGCTATAACCCGGATGTTGACGACGCTCCGCGTATGCAGGATTACACCCTGGAGGCGGAAGAAGGGCGCGACATGATGCTGCTGGATGCATTGATGCAGCTGAAAGAAAAAGATCCGTCTCTGTCGTTCCGCCGCTCCTGCCGTGAAGGGGTCTGCGGCTCCGACGGTCTGAATATGAACGGCAAAAATGGACTGGCCTGTATCACACCTATTTCTGCGCTGAATCAGCCGGGCAAGAAAATTGTCATTCGCCCGCTGCCGGGTTTACCGGTTGTGCGCGATTTGGTGGTAGACATGGGGCAATTCTACGCACAGTATGAGAAGATTAAGCCTTACTTGTTGAATAATGGGAAAAATCCGCCGGCTCGTGAGCATTTACAAATGCCTGAGCAGCGTGAGAAGCTCGATGGGCTGTATGAATGTATTTTGTGTGCATGCTGCTCAACGTCCTGCCCATCATTCTGGTGGAATCCGGACAAGTTTATTGGCCCGGCAGGCCTGCTGGCCGCGTATCGCTTCTTAATTGATAGCCGCGATACCGAGACCGACAGCCGCCTGGAAGGTTTAAGTGACGCTTTCAGCGTATTCCGCTGTCATAGCATCATGAACTGCGTCAGCGTATGTCCTAAAGGACTGAACCCGACGCGCGCCATCGGCCATATTAAGTCGATGCTGCTCAAACGTAGTGCGTAAGTTTTTGTAGTCGTTGCCGGGGAAGTGATTCCCCGGTAGTACAGGAAACCTCTAAAAACTGCCATATGAGTAGTAATAATCGAGATGTTCAGAGCGAGACAAGACCGCAACGCAGTCGTAGCCTGAACAGCGAAGATTATTAGACAGTTTTTAAAGGTTCCTTAGCGGACGCAGATGACACGACAGTCCGCAACAAGTGAACCCCGGCACGCACATCGGTGTGCGTGGTAGTATCCACGGCGAAATACTCGTCATAGTTCACGTTGCATGTGCGTTGGCTGCACTTGCTCACCCTGGTCACTTACTGGATGTAAGCTCCCAGGGATTCGCAAGCTTGCCACCTTCCTGAAACGCGATCTATTTAGAGTATTAAATAAGCAGAAAAGATGCTTAAGGGATCACGATGCAGAACAGCGCTTTGAAAGCCTGGTTGGACTCTTCTTACCTCTCTGGTTCTAACCAGAGCTGGATAGAACAGCTCTATGAAGACTTCTTAACCGACCCTGACTCGGTAGATGCTAACTGGCGTTCGACGTTCCAGCAGTTACCTGGTACCGGAGTCAAACCGGATCAACTCCACTCAAAAACACGTGATTATTTCCGTCGGCAGGCGTTGATTACTCCACGTTACTCTTCTTCTATCTCCGACCCTGATGCCAATGTGAAGCAGGTTAAAGTCCTGCAGCTCATTAACGCCTACCGTTTCCGCGGTCATCAGCATGCGAATCTTGATCCGCTGGGACTGTGGCAGCAAGAAAATGTGGCCGATCTGGACCCGTCTTTCCACGATCTGACCGATGCGGATTTCCAGGAAAGCTTTAACGTAGGTTCTTTTGCCGGCGGCAAAGACACCATGAAGCTGAGCGACCTGGTTGTTGCGCTGAAACAAACCTACTGCGGCCCAATTGGCGCCGAGTATATGCACATCACCAGCACCGAAGAAAAACGCTGGCTTCAACAGCGTATCGAGTCTGGCCGTGCCGCATTCAGTAGCGAAGAGAAGAAACGCTTCCTGAGCGAACTGACCGCAGCAGAAGGTCTGGAACGCTACCTGGGCGCTAAGTTCCCGGGCGCGAAACGCTTCTCGCTGGAAGGCGGTGATGCGTTAATCCCAATGCTCAAAGAGATGATCCGTCACGCTGGTAACAGCGGTACCCGTGAAGTGGTGTTGGGCATGGCGCACCGTGGTCGTCTGAACGTTCTGGTTAACGTACTGGGCAAACGCCCGCAGGAACTGTTCGACGAATTTGCGGGCAAACATAAAGAACACCTCGGCACCGGTGACGTGAAGTACCACATGGGCTTCTCGTCTGATATCGAAACCGAAGGCGGTCTGGTACACCTGGCGCTGGCGTTTAACCCGTCGCACCTGGAAATCGTTAGCCCGGTGGTTATCGGCTCCGTACGTGCACGCCTGGATCGTCTGGACGAGCCGAGCAGCAATAAAGTACTGCCAATCACCATCCACGGCGATGCGGCGGTAACCGGGCAGGGCGTGGTTCAGGAAACCCTGAACATGTCGAAAGCGCGTGGTTACGAAGTGGGCGGTACCGTGCGTATCGTCATTAACAACCAGGTTGGCTTTACTACCTCTAACCCGTTGGATGCGCGTTCTACGCCGTACTGCACCGACATCGGTAAGATGGTTCAGGCACCAATCTTCCACGTTAACGCGGATGACCCGGAAGCGGTCGCTTTCGTGACGCGTCTGGCTCTGGATTTCCGTAACACCTTCAAACGCGATGTGTTCATCGATCTGGTGTGCTACCGCCGTCACGGCCACAACGAAGCCGACGAGCCGAGCGCAACCCAGCCGCTGATGTATCAGAAAATCAAAAAGCATCCGACCCCGCGTAAAATCTACGCTGACAAGCTGGAAGCGGACAAAGTCGCCACGCTGGAAGATGCGACCGAAATGGTCAATCTGTACCGTGATGCGCTGGATGCTGGTGAATGCGTGGTGAAAGAGTGGCGTCCAATGAACATGCACTCCTTCACCTGGTCGCCGTACCTCAACCACGAGTGGGACGAAAGCTACCCGAACAAGGTTGAGATGAAGCGTCTGCAGGAGCTGGCAAAACGCATCAGCACCGTGCCTGAAGCCGTTGAAATGCAGTCGCGTGTTGCCAAAATTTACGGCGACCGTCAGGCCATGGCCGCAGGCGAGAAGCTATTCGACTGGGGTGGTGCAGAGAATCTGGCTTACGCCACGCTGGTTGACGAAGGCATTCCGGTTCGTCTGTCGGGTGAAGACTCCGGTCGCGGAACCTTCTTCCACCGTCACGCGGTCATTCATAATCAGGCTAACGGTTCAACCTACACGCCGCTGCAGCATGTGCATAACGGTCAGGGCACGTTCCGCGTATGGGACTCCGTACTGTCTGAAGAAGCGGTACTGGCGTTTGAATACGGTTATGCCACGGCAGAACCGCGCACGCTGACCATCTGGGAAGCGCAGTTCGGCGACTTCGCCAACGGTGCGCAGGTGGTTATCGACCAGTTCATCTCTTCCGGCGAGCAGAAATGGGGCCGTATGTGCGGTCTGGTGATGCTGCTGCCGCACGGCTACGAAGGTCAGGGTCCGGAGCACTCCTCCGCGCGTCTGGAACGTTATCTGCAACTTTGCGCTGAGCAAAACATGCAGGTTTGCGTCCCGTCTACCCCGGCACAGGTCTACCACATGCTGCGTCGTCAGGCGCTGCGCGGTATGCGCCGTCCGCTGGTGGTGATGTCACCGAAGTCGCTGCTGCGTCATCCGTTGGCGGTGTCTACGCTGGACGAACTGGCAAATGGCACCTTCCTGCCAGCCATTGGCGAAGTCGATGAACTTGATCCGAAAGGCGTGAAGCGTGTCGTGATGTGTTCTGGTAAGGTTTATTACGACCTGCTGGAGCAACGCCGCAAGAACGACCAAAAAGATGTTGCCATTGTGCGCATCGAACAGCTCTATCCGTTCCCGCATAAAGCGGTGCAGGAAGCGCTGAAACCGTTTGCTCATGTACATGATTTTGTCTGGTGCCAGGAAGAGCCGCTCAACCAGGGCGCATGGTACTGCAGCCAGCATCATTTCCGTGAAGTAATTCCATTTGGGTCAGCTCTGCGTTATGCAGGTCGCCCGGCCTCTGCCTCTCCGGCAGTAGGGTATATGTCCGTTCACCAGAAGCAGCAACAAGATCTGGTAAATGACGCGCTGAACGTCGATTAAATAAAGGATAAATAATGAGTAGCGTAGATATTCTTGTTCCCGACCTGCCTGAATCCGTAGCGGATGCAACGGTTGCAACCTGGCACAAAAAACCGGGCGATGCAGTACGTCGTGATGAAGTACTGGTAGAAATCGAAACTGACAAAGTGGTACTGGAAGTACCGGCATCAGCGGACGGTATTCTTGATGCGGTTCTGGAAGATGAAGGGACAACCGTCACTTCTCGCCAGATCCTTGGTCGCCTGCGTGAAGGCAACAGCACCGGTAAAGAAACCAGCGCTAAGTCTGAAGAGAAAGATTCTACTCCGGCACAGCGCCAGCAGGCGTCTCTTGCTGAGCAGAACAACGATGCCCTGAGCCCGGCGATCCGTCGCCTGCTGGGTGAGCATAACCTCGAAGCCAGCGCTATCAACGGCACCGGTGTCGGCGGTCGTATCACGCGTGAAGATGTTGAAAAACATCTGGCGAAAGCCCCGGCTGCGAAAGCCGAAGCAAAAGCGCCGGCAGCAGCACCTGCACCACAGGCTCAACTGGGCGCGCGTGGCGAAAAACGTGTTCCGATGACCCGTCTGCGCAAACGCGTAGCCGAGCGTCTGCTGGAAGCGAAAAATTCCACCGCCATGCTGACCACCTTCAACGAAGTCAACATGAAGCCAATCATGGACCTGCGTAAGCAATACGGTGATGCATTCGAGAAACGCCACGGTATCCGTCTGGGCTTTATGTCTTTCTACGTGAAAGCGGTAGTTGAAGCGCTGAAACGCTATCCGGAAGTGAACGCGTCCATCGACGGCGATGACGTGGTTTATCACAACTACTTTGATGTCAGCATGGCGGTCTCCACGCCGCGTGGCCTGGTCACGCCGGTCCTGCGTGATGTGGATCTGCTGGGTATGGCAGACATCGAGAAGAACATTAAAGAATTGGCAGTTAAAGGTCGCGACGGCAAGTTGACGGTTGAAGATCTGACGGGCGGTAACTTCACCATCACTAACGGTGGTGTGTTCGGTTCCCTGATGTCCACGCCGATCATCAACCCACCGCAGAGTGCCATCCTGGGTATGCATGCCATCAAAGATCGTCCGATGGCGGTAGACGGCAAGGTTGAAATCCTGCCGATGATGTATCTGGCGCTGTCTTATGACCACCGTCTGATCGATGGTCGTGAGTCAGTAGGCTTCCTGGTAACCATTAAAGAGTTGCTGGAAGATCCAACGCGTCTGCTGCTGGACGTGTAGTTAATAAGAGTATCACCTGCCCCGTAGGTCTGGATGCCTATCAGACCTACGGGTAAAAGATAACGATTACCTGAAGGATGGACAGAACACATGAACTTACATGAATATCAGGCAAAACAACTTTTTGCCCGCTATGGCTTACCGGCACCGGTGGGTTATGCCTGTACTACTCCGCGTGAAGCAGAAGAAGCCGCTTCAAAAATCGGCGCTGGCCCGTGGGTAGTGAAATGTCAGGTTCACGCTGGTGGCCGCGGTAAAGCGGGCGGTGTGAAGGTTGTGAACAGCAAAGAAGACATTCGCGCTTTTGCTGAACACTGGCTGGGTAAACGTCTGGTGACTTACCAGACAGACGCTCATGGCCAACCGGTAAATCAGATTCTGGTTGAAGCCGCGACCGACATTGGTAAAGAACTTTACCTCGGCGCAGTTGTTGACCGTAGCTCCCGTCGCGTGGTCTTCATGGCCTCTACCGAAGGTGGCGTGGAAATCGAAAAAGTAGCGGAAGAAACCCCGCACCTGATCCACAAAGTGGCGCTCGATCCGCTGGCAGGCCCGATGCCTTACCAGGGGCGCGAGCTGGCGTTCAAACTGGGTCTGGAAGGTAAACAGGTTCAGCAGTTCACCAAGATCTTCATGGGTCTGGCGACTATCTTCCTGGAGCGCGACCTGGCGCTGATCGAAATCAACCCGCTGGTTGTCACCAAACAGGGTGACCTGATCTGCCTCGACGGCAAACTGGGCGCTGACGGCAACGCGCTGTTCCGCCAGGCTGACCTGCGCGAAATGCGCGACCAGTCTCAGGAAGATCCGCGTGAAGCGCAGGCTGCGCAGTGGGAACTGAACTACGTTGCGCTCGATGGCAACATCGGTTGTATGGTTAACGGTGCGGGCCTGGCAATGGGCACCATGGACATCGTTAAGCTGCACGGCGGCGAACCGGCTAACTTCCTCGACGTTGGTGGCGGTGCGACCAAAGAGCGTGTAACCGAAGCGTTCAAAATTATCCTCTCTGATGACAATGTTAAAGCCGTACTGGTTAACATCTTCGGCGGTATCGTACGTTGCGACCTGATCGCCGACGGTATCATCGGCGCGGTAGCAGAAGTAGGTGTAAACGTTCCGGTCGTGGTACGTCTGGAAGGTAATAACGCTGAACTCGGCGCGAAAAAACTGGCTGATAGTGGCCTGAATATTATTGCAGCGAAAAGTCTGACGGATGCAGCTCAGCAGGTTGTTGCCGCAGTGGAGGGGAAATAATGTCAGTTTTAATTAATAAAGATACCAAGGTTATCTGCCAGGGCTTCACCGGTAGCCAGGGGACATTCCACTCCGAACAAGCGATTGCTTACGGTACTCAGATGGTTGGCGGCGTAACGCCAGGTAAAGGCGGCACCACGCACCTGGGCCTGCCGGTGTTCAACACCGTGCGTGAAGCTGTAGAAGCGACTGGCGCTACCGCCACCGTTATCTACGTTCCGGCACCGTTCTGCAAAGACTCCATACTGGAAGCGATTGATGCTGGTATCAAACTGATTATCACCATCACCGAAGGCATCCCGACGCTGGATATGCTGACCGTGAAGGTGAAGCTGGATGAAGCTGGCGTGCGCATGATCGGCCCGAACTGCCCAGGTGTGATCACCCCGGGCGAGTGCAAAATCGGCATCATGCCGGGCCACATTCACAAGCCGGGTAAAGTGGGTATCGTTTCCCGTTCAGGTACCCTGACCTATGAAGCGGTTAAGCAGACTACCGACTACGGTTTCGGCCAGTCCACCTGTGTGGGCATCGGTGGTGACCCGATCCCAGGCTCTAACTTCATCGACATCCTGAAGCTGTTCCAGGAAGATCCGCAGACCGAAGCGATCGTCATGATCGGTGAAATCGGCGGTAGTGCAGAAGAAGAAGCCGCTGCATACATTAAAGATCATGTAACCAAGCCGGTTGTGGGTTACATCGCGGGTGTGACTGCACCGAAAGGTAAGCGTATGGGTCACGCGGGTGCGATCATCGCAGGTGGGAAAGGTACGGCGGATGAGAAATTCGCTGCGCTGGAAGCCGCAGGCGTGAAAACTGTTCGTAGCCTGGCCGATATCGGCGAAGCGCTGAAAACCGTTATTAAGTAATAAATAAAAAACAGCCCTGACTCTCTGCGTAGTCAAGGGCTGGTCCCGTTTCGACATGGTTGGCCATCTGATGATGGCCTTTTTTTATTTTTAGTTATCTGAATCTTGCAAATTACTCATAATCATCTGCATAAATGAGATTATTTTTTGCGGTGAACATCATTCTTTCTCTTGATTAAATTCTGCATATTACCGGCTTTAATTTCATTAATGCCGGAGGATACCGTGTCGTTGAAAATTCAGGATGATTACCTACAACGTTTTTTCTCAATAGCAAAGGTATTTTCCAGTGCGACTGGATTAGCCACCGTCGTGGTTGATGTTACCGGAAAAATTCTCTCGGATTGTCATAATTTTAATTCGTTCTGCACATTAATGCGGGCGGATGAACGCTATTGTGTGAGTTGTCAAAAGTGTGACAAGTATTGTGCTTTTGAAGGATTAAAACACCTTAAACCCAGAATACTCAGCTGTCATGCGGGGCTAAGTCTGTTTTCTATGCCATTAATTCGCGAGGGGAATCTGTACGGTTTTATGCTCTGTGGGCAGGTGCGGGCAAAATATCAGGAATATAAAACTATCATTATTGATAATGAATACTCATGGATGGATGAACCAAAAATAAAAACTGAATGGAGTAAGGTGGCGGTAGTCGATAATAATACGCTGGTGGCATCAGCAAATTTATTGAATTTTATTATTGATAATTTTGAGACAGAACAACAATCTGATGAGATTGTTATCCCAGCGACCAGTTACATGCGTCATTATTTTACAGAACCTTCCCGACACGAGAAAAAGCTACTGGCAGCGTTGCGTTATATCGATGAGAATTTGTATGGTGAATTATCCCTTGAATCCGTAGCAGCTCACGTCTGCTTAAGCGCAAACTATTTCAGCCGTTTTTTTAAGAAACGGCAGGGCGTTAACTTTAAAACCTGGGTGAATCAGAAAAAAATGCAAAAAGCGGGAGAGTTATTGCACGATCCCGTTCATTCCATAGACAGCATTGCCCGGAAACTCCAATACGCACAAACCAGCTACTTTTGCCGCGTTTTCCGGGCGGCGCATCAAACGTCGCCCCAGTCTTTTCGTCATGCCAGACTCTCACAGTAAAGGTTTTCTGGCAGCTTGAAGGCTTCAGGGATAAAAGAGAGCCGATCGCTCAGGGTTACCACATCACCAATCACTATCAGTGCAGGGGGAAGGATGTTAGCTTCCTGCGCCTTGCTCAGTAGTGAACCGAGCGTACAGGTCAGTCGGCGCTGATTATCGCGGGTGGCAGACATAATTAGCGCTGCAGGCGTATCTGCTGATTTTCCACCCATCAATAATTCCTCACAGATAAACGCCAGATTGGCGATGCCCATGACGATAACCAGCGTACCATTCAGTTTTGCCAGTTGACGCCAGTCCTGCTGTTGGTTGCCCTCCCGTGTATGGCCGGTAACTACGTGAAACCCCGAGGCGAAATCGCGGTGTGTTACCGGAATCCCGGCATAGGTCAGGCCACCAATGGTTGAGCTGATACCCGGCACCACTTCAAACGGGATGCCCGTCTCGACGAGATCCTCAACTTCTTCAGCCCCGCGTCCAAAAACATACGGATCGCCACTTTTCAGGCGTACAATATTATTGTGAGTTTGGGCATACTGGACAAGCAGCGCATTGATTTCATCTTGGGGTACACAATGGAAGCCTGGGTTTTTGCCGACATTGATAAGCATGCAATCTGGTAATGCCCATTCCAAAATTTTAGGATTGACCAGCCGATCGTAAATAATGACATCAGCCTGTTTAATGCACATCATTGCTTTGAGGGTGAGCAATGAAATATCACCGGGACCTGCCCCAACGAGCCAGACCTTTCCGAAAGTTTTCACATTGTGTCCTTTATCACATCGATCAAAAAAAGGCAGAAACTACATCAAGGAATGATAAAAAGCAGTCGTTTGCCCGTAAGTTATAACGTGAAATTATCCAAAATTATCGCACTGATAATATTGATTAATCTCGCAAAGTTTTTTCTGCAATAAACAAGATGACTTGAAAAATTATTAAGAACTTATTGGCACTATTTGCTTAAGTTTAACCTTATTTAAATTGTGTTTATTGTTTCCCTTAAGTATTATTGGTTAATATTCATCCACCATCAGTGTGAGCAAATCATGGATTGGATCAATGACATTAATGGATGAAATAAAATATAACTCTCGATGCTTATCTGGGTGTCTTGAATTATTTTTTATAAATTAAACTATTTTTGCACGCTGCATATGGAAGAGGTTATGAGAGGAAAAATACCTAAGACGGAGTTGCTGGTAACTTTTGAAGTTGTTGCGCGTCACGAAAGTTATACCCGGGCAGCTGAAGAGCTGGCCCTAACACAAAGTGCTGTTTTCCGCCAGGTAAATGCACTGGAGGATTTTCTCAATACCGCGCTATTTAATCACGCCAAAAAACGCATTTTTTTAAATGCGGCGGGCAAACACTATTTAAGCATCGTTAAAGAAACGTTAAATAAGCTTGAACGAGATACGACGACGATAATGACCTGGCAGCCGACGGTACAGGTTATTGAGCTGGCGGTGAATCCGACGTTCAGCACGCACTGGCTGATCCCAAACCTGCGGGAATTTAACAAACTTAATCCTGATATTATCGTGAACATTCATTCCCTGGCGAATATTGGTGATTTTCTCAATCGAGAGTATGACGCGGCAATCATGCGCGAAGACTTTTATTCGCCATGGTCAGGGGTTGAGTACCTGTTTGAAGAGGAGATTCTGCCGGTATGCAGTCGCTGTTTGCTGGCCGAACCGGAACGAAAACTGGCGGTAAACGAATTACTAAACGAATTCCCGCTATTGCACCAAAGCACGCGTATCAAAGGTTGGCAGGAATGGTTTGCGCTGTCAGATGTCAGCAGTCCGCTGGTGAATAAAGGTCCGAGATTTGATTTGTTATCGATGCTGATCGCGGCGGTCCGCTCTAATCTGGGCGTTGCGCTGCTCCCGCGTTTTGCCATTCAGCACGATCTGGACAGTGGCGATATGGTCATTCCTTGCGATGTTCCGATGCGTACCGGAAATCGATTTATTATGACATGGCGTGAAGAAAAATCGGAATCCGAGCATTTACAGATTTTCCGCAACTGGTTGCTCAGTAAGTCCGTAGTATCGGCTGCCTGAGGGTGGCTTATGCCTTATCAGGCCTACAACGATGGGTAGGCCGGATAAGACGCGTTAGCATCGTTATCCGGCAAAAGAACGGCTACCAGTCGATCCCAATCTGTGCCTGAATACCGCGGTCAAACGCGTGTTTGACCGGGCGTATTTCACTGACCGTATCGGCCAGTTCCAGTAACAGCGTATGGCATCCGCGTCCTGTGACGATAACGCTCTGACCGGCAGGACGATTTTCGATGGCGCTGATAACCTCTTGCGTATCCAGATAGTGGTAAGCCAGCATGTAGGTGAGTTCATCCAGCACCACTAGATCGTAATGCGCATCAGCCAGCATGCGCTTACTTTCCTGCCAGACAATTGTTGCCGCCTCGATATCTGCTTGCCGATTTTGGGTTTCCCAGGTAAATCCGGTACCCATAATATGGAATTCGACGCCGAGCGGTTGCAGTGTGTTGTACTCACCATTATCCCACTGACCTTTAATAAACTGCGCGATGCCAACGGTTTTTCCGTGACCCACTGCGCGCGTTGCCGTGCCAAAGGCTGCGGTGGATTTTCCTTTTCCGTTGCCGGTGAAGACAATCAGGATCCCTTTCTTCTCCGTTGCCGCCGCTACGCGGGTATCAACCTGCTCTTTCAGCTTCTGCTGACGCTGACGGTGTCTGTCGTTATTGGCGCGCGCTTCCATGGAAACTCCTTAATGCCCTGCCGGACAGGTTGCGCAGCGATGCTGCTGCTCGAACTGGCTGAAGAAGTTATTACCTTTGTCATCCACTAATACGAAGGCGGGCATATTTTTAACTTCCATCATCCACACCGCTTCCATTCCCAGTTCTGGATATTCAAGACACTGCAGACTCTTCACGTACTGTTGCGCCAGTAGGGCTGCGGCACCGCCAATGCTGCCGAGGCTAAATCCACCGTGTTTGTGACAGGCATCAGTGACCTGCTGGCTGCGGTTACCTTTGGTGAGCATAATGAGGCTGCCGCCTTGTGCCTGGAAAGCATCGACATACCCATCCATGCGCCCGCCGGTGGTGGGTCCCATTGAGCCACAGGCCTGATTTTCCGGGGTTTTGGCTGGACCAGCATAGTAAACGATATGCTTTTTCATGTATTCCGGCATCGGTTCACCGTTATCCAGTCGCGCTTTGATGTTCGCGTGAGCGATATCGCGAGCCACAACAATCGGGCCGCTTAACGACAGACGTGTACCAATGGGCAAGGCGGAGAGATCATGCAGGATCTCGCGCAGCGGACGGTTCAGATCCAGTTGTACGGTCTGGGCGCCGTTTTCTACCCGGTGAGAATCGGGGATAAATTTGCCCGGATTATGCTCGAGTTTTTCCAGCCAGATACCGTGTTTATTAATTTTGGCTTTAATATTGCGGTCGGCAGAGCAGGAGAGGGCCATCGCGATTGGGCAGGAGCCGCCGTGGCGCGGTAAGCGAATTACGCGAATATCGTGGGCAAAGTATTTGCCGCCAAACTGCGCCCCGATGCCAAACTCACGGCTGGCATTGAGCAACTCGGCTTCCAGCGCCGTATCACGGAACGCCTGGCCCAGCTCGTTCCCGCTGGTGGGCAGATTATCGTAATATTTGGTTGAAGCCAGTTTGGCGACTTTCAGCGTCTGGTCGGCGGATAAGCCCCCAACCACAAAAGCGATGTGATACGGCGGACAAGCGGCTGTACCCAGTGATTTCATTTTTTCGATCAGGAACGCGGTGAGCTTTTCCGGCTGCAGAATGGATTTGGTTTCCTGGAATAACGCCGCCTTATTGGCAGAACCGCCGCCTTTGTTGACGAACAGGAATTTATATTCATTGCCCGGCGTGGCGCTGATGTCGATTTGCGCCGGCAGGTTTGTCTGAGTATTGACCTCGGTATACATGTCCAGCGGGGCATTTTGCGAGTAACGCAGATTGTTTTCGGTGAAGGTGGTATACACGCCTTTGCTTAAGGCTTCGGCGTCATCGCCGCCTGTCCAGACATGTTGTCCTTTGCAGGCCACAATGGTTGCCGTCCCGGTGTCCTGGCAGTTAGGCAGTACACCTTTAGCTGAAACCTCTGCATTGCGCAGCAGCTGCAATGCGACGTACTTATCGTTACCGCTGGCCTGTGGGTCGTGCAAAATGCTGGCAATCTGTTTTAAATGTCCGGCGCGCAGGAAAAATGAAGCCTCATAAAACGCCTGCTGTGCTAACAAGGTTAACGCTTCCGGTGCAACCTTGATAACTTCCTCTCCGTCTAACTCCGTTACCGTAACGTGCTGGTTACTGAGTAATTCATATTCGGTACTATCTTTACTCTGAACAAAGAGTTCCTGCCAGACAAATGGTTTAGACATGTTTACTTCTCACCTCTTCGTATTGTTTGCCGGATAAGCAATGTGCCATCCGGCGTAAAGTTATTTGGCTAAAAAGACGTTGGCTTTTGTCGCTTCGGCGACATATTCGATAGTTTTTTGGGCACGAACGCTGTTTCCGGCTTCATCAAGCGGCGGAGAATAGACCGCAATCGCATATTCGCCTGGGACGACGGCAACCATGCCGCCGCCGACGCCGCTTTTCGCCGGAATGCCAACGGTGTACAGCCATTTACCGCTGCCGTCGTACAGTCCGGCAATTGCCATTTCTGCCAGTACCTGTGGAACATATTTCTCATTCAGCAACTGTTTGCCGTTGAACGGAGATTTGCCTTTGTTCGCCAGTACGGCACCCATTTTGGCCAGTTGCTCAACGGTGATATCCACCGAGCACTGGCGGGTATAAATTTCAACGGCTTCGTCAGTGTTGCCATAGAAGCTGTTATAGGATTCCATCAGTTTGGCCAGCGCCTGATTGTGCTGGTTGGTTTCCATTTCAGATTTGAAAACCGGTTCGTTTACGGTGAGAGTGGCGTCGGCCCAGACGTTCAGGTTGTCGAGGATTTTGTTCCAACGATCGGTTTTGTCTTTGGCTTCAATCAGGCTAACGGTGCTCATGGCCCCGGCGTTTACCAGTGGGTTTTCAGGCGCGCCTTTGGTCAGTTCAACGGCCAAACCTGAGTTGAACGGCATGCCGGTGGCATTGGCGCCAAGTTTATCCAGCACTACCTGTGGACCGTGCTGCTCCATGGCGAGCGCCATGGTGAACACTTTACTCAGGGATTCCATTGGGAAAGGTTTGTTAACATCGCCAACCTGGTAGATCTTGCCGTCCACCGTCGCAATGGTGATGGCAAAATTTTTCGGGCTATAGGTCGCCAGAGCAGGGATGTAGTCGGCGACTTTTCCATCGTTATTACTTTTGTACTTCTGATGAGCCTGTTCTATCAGCTTGGCGTAGTCGGGCGTGGTTTGCGCGAATGTGGTTGCGCTAAACAAGACGCTGAAAGAAAAGAGACTCACGCCGATAATTGTTTTATTCATTGTGCGTTCCTGTTGGTGTGCTCATCTTGATGCCGGATGGCGGCGTACCGCCTAATCCGGCCTACGGATAGTTAAACGTTATGTAGGCCGGATAAGCGCAAGCGCCATCCGGCAATAACGTAGTATCAGGACAAAGCGACTTCCGTTTCGGTAACCGGGCGTTCCTGTTCCGGTGACTTCACTGGCGCAGTTCCACGGCAACCCTGGCCGAAGTGTTCGCCTTCCCAACGGCCCACAATGGCAGCGCCCATGGCGTTACTCATGACGTTGGTAGCGGAACGACCCATATCGAGGAACGGATCGACGCCCATCAGAAGGATCAAACCCGCTTCCGGAATGTTGAACTGGTTCAGGGTAGCGGCGATAACGACCATCGAGGCACGCGGTACACCCGCCATCCCTTTAGAAGTCAGCATCAGAATTAACAGCATGGTAATTTGCTCGCCCATGCTCAGTTCGATGTTGCACGCCTGAGCAATAAAGACAGTGGCAAAGGAGCAATAAGCCATGGAGCCGACCAGGTTAAAGGAGTAACCGATAGGCAGAACGAAGCTGGCGATTTTTGAAGAAACACCGAATTTTTCCAGCTTGTCCAGCGTACCCGGGAAGGCGGCTTCAGAGCTTGAAGTGGTAAAGGCCAGCAGAGCGGGTTCGAGGATTGATTTAGTTAACCGTGCGATGCAAGGCCCGACGATCATAGTAGACAGGCCAATCAGGATCGCCCACAGCATACCCAGCGTCAGGTAGAACTCACCCATGAAGATCCCGGCGCTAACCATCACACCCAGACCACGTTCGGCAATCAGACCTGAAATAGCGGCAAAAACGGTCAGTGGCGCAAACAGCATGACGTAACCCGTCAGCTTCAGCATCACGTGCACCAGTGAATCCAGCACTTTCACAATAGGGTCGGCTTTTTCACCAATCGCAGCGAGGCTGCAACCAAGGAAGATTGAGAACACGACGATCTGAAGAATTTCGTTACGCGCCATCGCATCGACAATACTGGTCGGTACCGCGTGTGAGATGAACACTTTCAGCGTGAATGGCTCTGACTTAACGGCGGCAACAGCGCCGACATCATGTGGCACAAAGTTGATACCTGCGCCTGGCTGGAAGATATTTACGATAACCAGACCCAGCGCGATTGACAGCAATGACGCGCAAATAAACAGGAAGAAGGTTTTCGAAAATATACGTCCCAGCGTTTTAGCATCGCCCATTTTGGCAATACCCACAACCAGAGTTGAAATAACCAATGGTGCGATAATCATTTTCACCATACGTAAGAATATAGTGGTAAAAATGGAAATGTCTGCTGCATAAGATTTTGCTGTTTCAGCCGCGGCCATATTATTTATGGCCACCCCGGCAATCATGCCGAGTATCAGGCCTAATATGATCATCTTCGTTAAACTTATTTTCTTCATGTGTACTCCATCGGATAAAGGTTGGTAATTGGAATTGTGTAGGGTGGCGTGCGCCTGAGCCTGGACAGCAGCTTAGACGCACGCCTGTTGTGACCAACCGCATGAATAATTCGAAGCACTGTGATACAGCTGAATTCTGTGCCCCAATGGTTGTTATTGTGTTTTTTGTTACAAGTCGAACTCAATACTTAATAATGGTGCGTGTTGCTGTGCACCATAAACATCATTGTCACCGACGTTACCGGAAATAATATCGCGCGGCATGACGATTTTTACGGCATTCGCCGGATCGAACCATACAATATTGTGAATAAAGTCAGGTTTAACGTTATATAAACCGGCAATAAGCTGCGGTGTTAATTGCTCTGAGCGTTTTACGCGCTGATAATCTTCCCGGGTTTTAAATAAAATATCTAAAACCAGTTCGTACGGTCCGGCGTTTTTCGAGCGAATAACTTGTGCCAGTGAACAAATTGAGTGTTTCATGCCTGAACTCCTTCTGGCGTCACCTGTTCAATGTGGAAATCAAAACGCAGCGCATCACTCGCTTCAATCAGGTGATAGATCGAGAACTCATACACCGGCCCACTCTGAATATCAGATGGCGAGAACGGGAAGGCGAGGTTGCCCGCAGTCGCAATGCGATTTTCATAGCCGTAGTGCAGCAGGGTAGAGCGCACCAGCGAGCAAACGCTGTTGGCTATGTCCTGCGTCGGCGCAACGACATCCAGTAAAATTCCCAGTTCATGGCCCGCAGTTTTCATCGGCTCATGGTTGCCCATCACACCGTTCTTACCGTACAAGTGGAACGTCATGCGGATACTGTCGTCATTCAGGGAGAGGTTACGTGCAACGCTTGCCTGTACCTCTTCAAGAATCGTGTCAATCCCGGCAATCATAATCGGGTCGCGTGTTCCGGCGATGGTCAGGCAACGGAAGCCAACCTGGCGTGCACCTTCCAGTTTCAACGCATACGGTGTTTCTTCATGGCGTGAACCGCTGACATACACTTCACCCTCGTTAACCTGGGTAAAGGTGCACGCTTTTAGGTTCAGCACACCGCCTGGCCCTGGCAGGAAGTAAGGATCTGACTTCTCGTACAGGGTGTGCGCCGCAGCAGAAGTTTCAGTGAACTTACGCTTGGGATTGAACGCCTTCAGCGTAAAGCCGTTGTCGTCGATAATCCCCATCGCACAATCGGAGCCGGAGCCAGGGGTGGCGGCAATGGCAGCACACTCAAGGATCTTACCGCAATGAAGCGCCAGACCTTCATCAAAGCCCTGCATAATCGGCAGCGCGGCGAAGCAGGCCGGATCGTAGGCTCGTCCGCCCAGGACCACCTGTGCACCGGCTTTCAGCGCACGCTGGAAAGGCTCGACGCCCATCTGCGCGACAATGTAGGTGCTCTCTTCAATGGCCTCGTGAGTCAGTTCAGGCACAAAATCGAGCGCGGTGATTTTGCCGTTATCCAGTGCCTGATGAACGATTTCTTTGTCGACATCAGACGGAATTAGCGCCATTGAGAAAGACAGTTTTTCTTCCTGCGCGATCTCATGGATTATTTGGCGACACCACTCCAGATGCGGAGCTGCGCCAGAACCACCGGCTGTGCCGATCACTACCGGGATGTTGTTCTTAACGCCTGCCACAATCATATAGCGCAGATCGCGTTTCACACCGGCCCTGTCAGTAAAGGGTTTACCTGCCCCCAGGTAGTGGGGGCCAGGATCGGAGGAACCTGCGTCAACAGCAATAAGATCCGGTGACTCTTCCATGGCTTTACGAAAACTTTCTTCCGGGAAGCCATAACCCAGGATAGCCGTAGGCGATAAGATCTTAAATGTGCGTGCCATCTCTTAATCCTTAGTTTGCAACAGCGCGATGGTGCGGTTCATTTCGTTAAACACGATGTTGAGACCTTCATCGAAACCCATACCCGGTTTGATCAGCATGCGCATTGGACGCGCGGCCAGCGCGACGTGTACGCAGGTACGAGCACTGATTTCCGTTTCGTTACAGGTACCGCCCTGATAGGCTTCCATTCCGTGTTTGTTGCAATACAGCACTGCATCAACGATGTTGTGAATACCGCCCAGATCCGGGGTTTTAATCTGCACCATGTGGCAGCTGCCCGCGTCGGTGAAGTCCACGATGTCCTGATAGGTGTTACACCATTCATCCGCAACGATTTTCACGCCGGAACCCAGACGAGTCAGCTCCTGAGTGATCTCGGTTAACATGCGGATCTGATCCGGCTTGTTACCGGCATCAACCGGGCCTTCAATGTACAGCGGTAGACCTTGAGCTTCGGCTTCCAGGCTGGCGATGTATTCGGCGCAACGCACTGGATCCATATCGAAGATCAGACCAATGGTGCCGTAGACATCAATATGCAGCGTCGGGTGATAGCTTTCGTTGGTGCGCAGGCTCAGGATGCGGTTAGACAACCAGCGGACGTACTCACGCAGTTTTTCACCTTTAAAGCCCAGCTTCTCTTCAACGTTATTGATCAGGGCATGCGGCAGGACATCCACACCTTTGAGGATCATCTTGTCGACGGCGATATAACGGTCGTCGCCGCTCTGACCAAATAACGGAATGGCTTCCGGAACGCATGGCAGTTGCCATTCATCACAAACCACTTCGGCTTTCAGACGACCGGTAGCCAGTGCCGCCGCGTCGAGCAGTGCCTGAGACAGACCATAACGTACGGCGGTATGCAGCAGATGGCCGTCAATACGCAATTCATCAAAGAAACGGGCGTTGGTCAGGAACGAATCAACGTCACGACCTTCCAGCAACGGCTTGATGTGGTCGTTGAGGAACGGAATGAAGTTTTCAGCCAGGAACAGCGGGTCACGACCGCCTGCACCTGAATATTGCACCGCTGCGCAATCGCCCACAGCTACCGCGCCGTTTTCCAGAATCAGTTGTACGGAAACACATTCACCCGCCTGACGAACAGAGGTAAATCCAGGCGTGACCGGATCGCCGGTGTAGATAAACCCGTCATGACCGGCGCCATTTTTGATGGCCTGCTGATCGTCAAAATAAAATGAGGAGTAGCCAGCGGTGAAAAGGGCCTTTTTGATTTTCATTATGGTCTTCCTATTAATTTACTGTGGGATACGGCGTTGATGTCATCAATGACCATCTGGAAAGAAGGCTTGCGGCCTTCAAAATGTGCGCGCTCTGCGACATAGTCGTGGTGCAGGGCGAGAATATCTTTCGGCAGCGGCACGGCACCGGCTTCAAGAATACGGATTGCGCCTGTGTTATCGCGAACAGGCAGGATCTTACCGGCGTTACAGGCGGCAGGAGCGAAAGGTACATCCAGTACGCCAGCTTCAAAGGCCAGCACCGTACCGCGCGCAATGTCGCCATTGCCCAGTTCGAAGACTTTCTTCAACACCGCGCGGACTTCGCTCTTAATCAGGTCAACTTCCTGCTCCACGGCAGCGCACTGCGGGAATTTCTGGTCGCTGACCATGTTGAGCATCTGGCGTGACGCTTTCAGACCCTGGGCGTTAGCTGCGGCGGTTGGGATACCGAACGCTTCGTGCGGGCTTTTGGTTATCACTTTTGTGGCACCCGACATACCAGCAACCGCTGCACCCCAGGCGATAACGGAGAAGGCTTTCGCTTCATCTTCCGGGAATCCGCCCATCCACTGGTGGAAAACGGTGCTCAGTTCGTAATCGTCGAAGCCATGGTTATGGAAGTATTCGTGGGACAGTTCACGCAGCGCCTGAATAGCGGCGATATCCTGCGTCAGGCTACCGACCTGGCCGTAGCCGACGGTAATGGATTTCACGCCTTGTTCCAGCGCCAGCAGACCTTCAATAATCGCCACCGAGTGGGACATAAACGGCGGGATCAGGGTACCGGTCAGCGGGCCAAACGGCTCACGGTTGATGCGAATGCCGTTCTCTTCGTACAGACCCATCAGACGGTCGCAGTACTGCCAGTCGCGAATGGATTTTTCCAGGGTGACGCGTTTGGCGTAAGGGATGTTGTAGGAGATACCGCCGCCTTCGTAGCTGGTGAAGCCACTGGCCATGGCGATTTCTGCCAGCAGGCGCGCATCCGGTGTACCGTGGCGAACCTGGATCGGTTTTTCCAGCGATTCAGTCATCCGGCGGCAGGCAGCAACCCCGTGATTGACGACTGGTAAACCATTCAGCTTGGAAGTACCTGCTTCGATGGATTTCTGGATCCCGACAGCGGCTTCTTCATAGCGGTTCAGACGGGTATAGGCATCGATAGTACTCGGCAGGAGGTCGCACTCTTCCTGCAATGTTTTGAGCAGCGCAATATGCTCATCCATTAATGCTACGCCTGCACGCGGCTGGCTCAGGGTTTTACCTTCCTGATCGGCTCTCAGCAGGGCAAGGGAGAAGCGTTTTTTATCTGGAATTGATTGCTGGTACTTCACGCCATCTTCGAAGTTCTCAACGTCTTTGCCGGTTTCCCAGGTTTGTAATACCTGATGCCTTTCGGTCATGAATTCGTCATGGGTCAATTTTTTATTTCGAAGTTCCATTCGTAGCTGCCTTAAGTTTTATAGGGTTAAACACTGAATGCTGGTGCGAGCAGCGGCTTGCGGGTACAGCCTGGCGACGTTTGCCAGAAGCGGGAGCAGGCCATTTGAATCGCGGTAATACTCAAACTGATTCGGTAACAGAATTCTTTTCCCCTGGTCGTCCAGCTCCCGGTATTTGAGCCAGTTATGGATATCGAACTGGCTGGCGCGAGAGAGCCATCCCCCTGAACCGACGACTTTGCGTACGGTGGTGAGATCGCGACCCATCTGTAAATCCACGTTACCCACGCAGGTGCAAACCTGCTTTTTAGTGCCCGCGTGGCGCTCAGCGGCATAGCCCACGCATAAACCTGCCAGCAGGGTGTCGAAATATTTCTCTTCCTCACTGAGTGGCAGGTAATCCGGTTGCCCTACCAGATGGCGCAGGTAGCGATAAAACGCTTCCTCGCGCTGTGGTTGTTGGGCGAAGATGACTTTCACCATATCCTGCGTGCTTTCTCCCACCACGACGGCGGAAACGCGCATGCCCAGGTCGCCTTCTACTGTACGTTTGACGAACGGTTCAGGAACACCATGCAGGACGGTATCGGGGGAGAGGGTATTCGCGCTGGCCGAATAGACATCCGTGGTGGCTCCGCCCATATCAATCAGCATGAATTCCTTCCATGCGCTGTCGTAATCGCTAATGGCTTTGACTAACTCATAGACCGTCCATGGCGTCGGCATTGGCTCTTCGCCTGTTTCGCCAACAATGACGTCCAGACCTTTGCCTTTGACAATACGTGACAAGAACACATCACAAATCGCCTGGCGTGCGGCAAACGGATTCGGGTGATCGAGGTCAGGCAGAATGTTGTCTACCGTGGTCAAATCCTTATGTCCCAGAATCGTTTGTATTTCGTCCTGAATGTCCCGGTTTCCGGCGTAGATAATGGCGCAATCAAGCTTTGAGCCTGCCAGCGCATGCGCATTCGCCAGGCCGTAACTTTCTTCGCCACCGTCTGTACCGCCGGTAAACAGCAGAATATCTGGAGGGGATGACTCCAGCTCCTGGATGTCATGACGGTTCAGCTTGTACGAATAATATTGCGCGATTTTCGCTCCTGCCGAATGGGCGGTAACTTTTGCCGATTCCAACGTAATGGAAGGCACCAGCCCCATTGCTGCAACGGCAAGCCCACCTTTCGCTGAGGAGGAGTATTTCAACTGCACTTCACCACTTTTCAGTAACGGGCGAGCATCGGCAACATTCAGCACCTGATTCAGGCTGGCAAAAAAACCGTCTGCCAGATGATGTGTGGTGGTTGGGGTCAGGACATGGTTTACCAGGGTTAATTCCTCGCCTTCATGGGCGAAGAGGGCTGCCTTGGTCCATGTCGAGCCGATATCGACAGAAACTGTTTGCATCAGATGGCCTCTTCCAGGCAACGCTGTTCGAGGCCATTGTGTTGGTGAATATCATTAGTGATAAGCGCGCAAACATCTTCCAGATCGTGACTGGGGGCGAAGACCCGGTTAAAGCCCATCTCTTTAAACTTTACTTCCACATCGGCGAAGTCATGTTTACCGACGACCAGGTTGCCGCCGACGTACAGCAGAATGTCGCCAAGGCCGCGTTCGATGCAGCGCTCACGTAATCCGAGGCAATCAATGTCGCCATGACCGTAGATAGAGGACACCACGATGGCATCGGCGCCTGTTTCAATCGCAGCATCAATATATTCATCCTGGCTCACCATCACCCCGAGGTTGATTACGTGAAAATCATGAGCGGTAAAAACGCGATCCAGAACTTTATTACCTACTGCATGGCAGTCAGCACCGATGACGCCAATAACAAGTGTAGATTTCTTCATGGGTAATCCTCTGTAGGGCTGATGGTCAATAAGTGAAATTATTTTCTAATATTTAGAACATGGATTGTGACAACCTCTTAATAGGGTTGGAGTTTCTGTGGAAGCGAAAAAGGAAGCAATTGATCTATTTTCAAAATATCCTGAGAAAAATGATTGTTATATTTGGTTGTTATAAAATCCCTTTATAATCAGTAGGATGTATCATATTCTCTTGGCCGGTTTTAATTTATTAGAAAAATGGGTAATAAATTACTTGCCATGTTTGTGATCGAAATCTTATTTTGTTATGCGCGCCATTTATGTCGTGTTTTTAATAATTTCAAAAATCACAATTACTAATTAACTTGTGAACGACGTAACGGTTTTTTATTTTTTAATCTTATATGTCACAATTCATTTTTGTTAATTTTAGGATAAAAATGATAATGAAATGTTTGTGGCATATTTAATCTTTGCCACATAAGTGCAGAGTGGGCGTTAAAGATAACTTTCAGTGATGATTTAAGCGAAACGCCAGCGTTTTCTCGCAGAACACCAAACGCAATGCATCGGTCAATGTGGAACGTTTTCTCTTCCAGCTGAGATAGTTACATCTCGGTGTTAATTATAAGTAAAATTTAAATGAATAATTTGTATGAAATAACAAGTCCATGACTTGCTAAACAAAAAACTGTGAGCTACCTAGCATTAGTGATTCTTTATCTGCTATCAATTTTGTCAGCCGGGCTGGTTAAAAGATCGTGTACATTTAAATAAATATCCTATCATTTGTAGTAACGGCAATTACTCATTGAAAAACATGTTGTTAACATCGTATTCACTAGTCATGCGAGTGTTAAACACTATTAACATTAAATTTGAAAATTGATTTAAATCAATGTTTAAAACTTGGAAAACAGCATCAAAAGAGGTTAAATTGCTGCAGATCAAATTGGTCTGAAAGTGGTAAATTAGCTATAAATTGATCACTATCGAAAAATGCAAATTTGTCTCGATAAAAACCTGTTTATTGTAAGGATTTTACGGCGTAATATAATTGCGGGATCAATTTGAGTGTTTTATTAACATGTTTGTAACCTTTCTCCATTGTCCTTTCTTCACAAGAGAAGAAAGAGTAGCGGCGTAAGGAAGCAGATAAATTTGTATTGGGGCATGCGTGTGACCCTTTCTAACGGGGTTCACTCTCGGAGTCTTCATGCGATGAGCAAGGAGTCATGATGTTAGATATAGTCGAACTGTCGCGCTTACAGTTTGCCTTGACCGCGATGTACCACTTCCTGTTTGTGCCACTGACGCTCGGTATGGCGTTCTTGCTGGCCATTATGGAAACGGTCTACGTCCTTTCCGGCAAACAGATTTATAAAGATATGACCAAGTTCTGGGGCAAGTTGTTTGGTATCAACTTCGCTCTGGGTGTGGCTACCGGTCTGACCATGGAGTTCCAGTTCGGGACTAACTGGTCTTACTACTCCCACTATGTAGGGGATATTTTCGGTGCGCCACTGGCGATCGAAGGTTTGATGGCCTTCTTCCTCGAATCCACCTTTGTAGGTCTGTTCTTCTTCGGCTGGGACCGTTTGGGTAAAGTCCAGCATATGTGTGTCACCTGGCTGGTGGCCCTGGGTTCTAACCTGTCTGCGTTGTGGATTCTGGTTGCGAACGGCTGGATGCAGAACCCAATCGCAGCGGATTTCAACTTCGAAACCATGCGTATGGAGATGCTGAGCTTCTCTGAACTGGTGCTCAACCCGGTAGCACAGGTGAAATTTGTTCACACTGTGGCATCTGGTTATGTATGCGGCGCGATGTTCGTTCTGGGTATCAGCTCCTACTATATGTTGCGCGGTCGTGACTTCGCGTTTGCTAAACGTTCTTTTGCCATCGCTGCCAGCTTTGGTATGGCTGCCATTCTGTCTGTTATCGTTCTGGGTGATGAATCCGGTTACGAAATGGGCGACGTGCAGAAAACCAAACTCGCAGCGATTGAAGCAGAATGGGAAACTCAGCCTGCACCGGCTTCCTTTACGCTGTTCGGTATTCCGGACCAGGATGCGCAGGAAAACCATTTTGCGATTCAAATTCCTTATGCGCTGGGCATCATCGCCACCCGCTCTGTTGATACACCGGTCATTGGTCTGAAAGACCTGATGGTGCAGCACGAAGAGCGTATCCGTAACGGGATGAAAGCGTATCAGTTGCTGGAAGAACTGCGTGCTGGTACTACCGACCAGGTCGTTCGCGACCAGTTCAACAGCATGAAGAAAGACCTGGGTTATGGTCTGCTGCTGAAACGCTATACGGATAACGTCACCGACGCGACCGAAGCGCAAATTCAGCAGGCAACGAAAGATTCTATCCCTCGCGTTGCGCCGCTGTACTTCGCTTTCCGTATCATGGTGGCATGCGGCATTCTGATGCTGGCAATTATCGCGGTGTCCTTCTGGACTGTGCTTCGTAACCGTATCGGTGAGAAAAAATGGCTACTGCGCACAGCGCTGTACGCGATTCCTCTGCCGTGGATTGCTATTGAATCCGGTTGGTTTGTCGCAGAGTACGGTCGTCAACCGTGGGCGATTGGTGAAGTGTTACCAACAGCCGTAGCGAACTCTTCGCTGACTGCTGGCGACCTCATCTTCTCGATGCTGTTGATTTGCGGCCTGTATACCCTGTTCCTGGTGGCTGAACTTTATCTGATGTTCAAGTTCGCACGCCTTGGGCCGAGTAGCCTGAAAACCGGTCGTTATCACTACGAGCAGTCCACTGTGACTTCTCAGCCGGCACGCTAAGACAGGAGTCGTCAAATGATCGATTATGAAGTATTGCGTTTTATCTGGTGGCTGCTGGTTGGCATTCTGCTGATTGGTTTCGCGGTCACTGATGGCTTCGACATGGGGGTGGGCATGCTCACCCGTTTCCTCGGTCGTAATGATACCGAGCGTCGAATTATGATTAACTCCATCGCCCCGCACTGGGACGGTAACCAGGTTTGGCTCATCACCGCGGGTGGCGCACTGTTCGCTGCCTGGCCGATGGTGTATGCCGCTGCGTTCTCCGGTTTCTATGTGGCGATGATCCTGGTACTGGCGTCTTTGTTCTTCCGTCCGGTCGGTTTTGATTACCGCTCCAAGATTGAAGACATGCGCTGGCGCAACATGTGGGACTGGGGCATCTTCATTGGTAGCTTCGTGCCACCGCTGGTGATTGGCGTGGCGTTCGGCAACCTGCTGCAAGGGGTTCCGTTCCACGTAGATGACTACATGCGTTTGTACTACACCGGTAACTTCTTCCAGTTGCTGAATCCGTTTGGTCTGCTGGCAGGTGTCGTGAGCGTTGGGATGATCATCACCCAGGGTGCGACCTATCTGCAGATGCGTACGGTAGGTGAACTGCATCTGCGTGCTCGTGCAACTTCACAGGTTGCGGCGCTGGTGACTCTGGTCTGCTTCGCGCTGGCCGGTGTATGGGTGATTTACGGTATTGACGGTTATGTTGTGACCTCAGCCCTGGATCATCATGCCGCCTCCAACCCGCTGACCAAAGAAGTGGCTCGCGTGGCTGGCGCATGGATGGTGAACTTTAACAATGCACCTATCCTGTGGCTGGTTCCTGCACTGGGCGTGGTTCTGCCGCTGTTGACCATTCTGACTTCTCGTATGGAGAAAGGGGCCTGGGCATTCGTCTTCTCTTCACTGACGTTAGCCTGCATCATCTTGACTGCCGGTATCGCAATGTTCCCGTTTGTGATGCCATCCAGCACCATGATGAACGCAAGTTTGACCATGTGGGATGCAACGTCCAGCCAGCTGACGCTGAATCTGATGACGTATGTAGCTTGTGTGTTCGTACCGATCATTCTGCTGTACACCGGCTGGTGTTACTGGAAGATGTTTGGTCGCATCACTAAAGAAGATATTGAAAGTAACACCCACTCTCTGTACTAAGTAAGGAGCTTAAAATGTGGTATTTCGCATGGATTTTGGGAACGCTTCTTGCCTGTGCATTTGGGATAATCACAGCGCTGGCGCTTGAGCACGTTGAATCAGGCAAAGCCGGACAAGAAGATAGCTAATGACCAATATTATCGCGATGTTATACAACGCGATGGACAAGCGCCCCTTGCGGGCGCTTTCATTTGTGCTGGCAATCGTATTAGCCGGCTGCATATTCTGGGATCCGTCACGTTTCGCGGCCAAAACCAGTGAGCTTGAAATCTGGCATGGTTTTCTGCTGATGTGGGCGGTCTGCGCAGGCATCATTCACGGCGTTGGCTTTCGTCCTCGTGCCGTACACTGGCAGGGTATCTTCTGCCCGCTGATCGCGGATATCGTCCTCGTTGTTGGTCTGTTTTTCTTCTTCTTTTGAATAAGAAACATCCTTAAATATTTATGGGCTTGCATAAGCCCATAATTTTTTACTCTCCGTTTACTTTCCCCCATTCCAAAGCACCATTCCCGCGCGTATAGTAGCGAAGTTTGAAAGCACTAACCTTTTGTTGCATTACCGGGATGTAAAGTGAATACAACGCTGTTTCGATGGCCGGTTCGTGTCTACTATGAAGATACCGATGCCGGTGGGGTGGTTTACCACGCCAGCTACGTCGCTTTTTATGAAAGAGCGCGCACAGAGATGCTGCGTCATCATCACTTCAGTCAGCAGGTCCTGTTGGCTGAACGTGTAGCCTTTGTGGTGCGCAAAATGACCCTCGAGTATTTTGCGCCTGCCCGGCTCGACGATATGCTCGAAGTTCAAACCGAAATTACGTCAATGCGTGGCACCTCTTTGGTTTTCACGCAACGCATTGTCAACGCAGAGAACACCGTGCTGAATGAAGCCGAAGTTCTGATTGTTTGCGTTGATCCACTCAAAATGAAGCCTCGTGCGCTTCCCAAGTCTATTGTCGCGGAGTTTAAGCAGTGACTGACATGAATATCCTTGATTTGTTCCTGAAGGCAAGCCTTCTGGTTAAACTTATCATGTTGATTTTGATTGGTTTCTCAATCGCATCCTGGGCCATTATTATCCAGCGGACCCGTATTCTTAATGCTGCTTCACGTGAAGCCGAAGCATTTGAAGACAAGTTCTGGTCCGGCATTGAATTGTCGCGCCTGTACCAGGAAAGCCAGGGGCGTCGTGATAATTTGGCTGGCTCAGAACAAATTTTCTACAGCGGGTTCAAAGAGTTTGCTCGTTTGCATCGGGCAAATAGCCACGCGCCGGAAGCGGTCGTTGAGGGGGCTTCCCGTGCGATGCGTATCTCGATGAACCGTGAGCTGGAAACGCTGGAAACGCATATTCCATTCCTCGGAACCGTTGGCTCCATCAGCCCGTATATCGGTCTGTTCGGTACCGTTTGGGGGATCATGCACGCATTTATCGCGCTGGGCGCGGTAAAACAGGCGACGCTGCAAATGGTTGCACCGGGTATCGCGGAGGCGTTGATTGCAACGGCTATCGGTCTGTTTGCGGCAATCCCGGCGGTTATGGCCTACAACCGTCTGAACCAGCGCGTGAACAAACTGGAACTGAATTACGACAACTTTATGGAAGAGTTCACCGCGATTCTGCACCGCCAGGCGTTTACCGTTAGCGAGAGCAACAAGGGGTAAGCCATGGCCAGAACGCGTGGACGAGGTCGTCGCGAACTCAAGTCCGAAATCAATATTGTACCGCTGCTCGACGTACTGCTGGTGCTGTTGCTGATCTTTATGGCTACCGCACCGATCATTACGCAGAGTGTGGAAGTCGACCTGCCGGATGCGACCGAATCGCAAGCCGTCAGCAGTAACGACGAACCCCCGGTCATTATTGAAGTTTCCGGTATTGGGCAATACAGCGTGGTGGTTGAGAAAGATCGTATGGATCAACTGCCGCCGGAGCAGGTTATCGCGGAAGCGAAAAGTCGCCTGCAGACCAATCCGAAAACGGTCTTTTTAATCGGTGGTGCGAAAGACGTGCCTTATGATGAAATAATTAAAGCGCTGAACTTGTTACACAGTGCAGGCGTAAAATCGGTTGGCTTGATGACGCAGCCAATCTGATGACGGCGTTTTGCTGACTTGAAAGATAGCACGTAACAGGCGAACAGTTTTTTGGGAACCGAGAGTGTCAAAGGCAACCGAACAAAACGACAAGCTCAAAAGGGCGATAATTATTTCAGCGGTGCTGCATGTCATTTTATTTGCAGCGCTGATCTGGAGTTCGTTCGATGAGCACATTGATGCTTCAGCCGGCGGCGGTGGCGGTTCGTCCATCGACGCCGTTATGGTCGATCCTGGCGCCGTTGTGCAACAGTACGACAGGCAGCAGCAACAGCAGGCAAGCGCGAAACGTGCTGAAGAGCAGCGTGAAAAGCAGGCGCAGCAGCAAGCTGAAGAACTTCGCGAGAAACAGGCAGCTGAGCAAGAGCGACTGAAGCAGCTGGAAAAAGAACGCTTAGCCGCGCAGGAAAAAGTGCGCGAACAGGCGCAACAGCAGAAGCAAGCTGAAGCCGCCGCCGCGAAAGCGCAAGAGCAACAGAAACAGGCTGAAGAAGCTGCGACGAAGGCTGCTGCAGACGCGAAGGCTAAAGCTGATGCACAGGCGAAACAAGCGGCAGATGCCGCGAAGAAAGCCGCTGCTGACGCACAGAAAAAAGCTGAGGCGGAAGCTGCTAAAGCCGCTGCTGATGCGAAGAAAGTTGCCGAAGCACAAGCTGCTAAGGCTGCCGCGGACGCTGCGAAGAAAGCACAGGCTGAAGCCGCTAAGCAAGCAGCAGCCGAGAAAGCTGCCGCTGAGAAAGCAGAAAAAGCCGCCGCCGCGAAAGCGGCCGCTGCTGAAAAAGCGGCGGCTGATAAGAAAGCCGCAGCGGAAAAAGCAGCAGCAGACAAAAAAGCTGCAGCCGAGAAAGCCGCTGCCGATAAGAAAGCTGCGGCAGATAAAGCAGCAGCTGCTAAAAAGGCTGCGGCCGAAAAAGCCGCTGCAGCCTCTGGCGTTGACGACTTGTTGGGTGACCTGAGCTCCGGTAAGAATGCACCGAAATCGGGCGGTGGAGCGAAAGGAAACGGCCAACCGGCGAAAGATAGTGGTACAAGTGGTGCCAATGGCGGTGCATCTGGTGCTGATATCAGTGCTTACGCATCTCAAATTCGTAATGCGATCCAGAGCCGTCTGTATGGTGCAGATTTGTATGCAGGTAAATCTTGCGTATTACATATCAAGTTAGCACCCGATGGTCTGTTACTGGATGTGACCGAAGAGGGTGGGGATCCAGCATTGTGTCAGGCTGCGCTGACGGCTGCGAAAACCGCCAGAATTCCCAAACCGCCTAGCCAGGCAGTTTATGAAAAAGTAAAAGATGCCAAACTGGACTTCAAACTGTAATAACGACCCCTGAGAAATCAGGGGAAACGGTCTAAGGTTGATACTGAGTTGTGGTAGTTTTGTGTATTTGAGTTTGTTAACATTCTGCTAAATTATCGTGGGCTTTCCGTCCAGATAAGGGAGATATGATGAAGCAGGCATTACGAGTAGCATTTGGTTTTCTGATGCTGTGGGCAGCGGTGCTGCACGCAGAAGTACGTATCGAGATCACCCAGGGGGTGGACTCGGCGCGCCCGATTGGTGTTGTCCCCTTCCAGTGGGCAGGACCGGGTGCTGCACCTGAAGATATCGGTGGTATCGTAGGTGCTGACCTGCGTAACAGCGGTAAATTTAACCCGTTAGACCGTTCTCGTCTGCCTCAGCAGCCTGGTACCGCGCAGGAAGTTCAACCTGCCGCTTGGTCTGCGCTGGGCATTGATGCCGTAGTCGTCGGCCAGGTTACGCCGAACCCGGATGGTTCTTACAGCGTTGCCTATCAGCTGGTTGACACCGGTGGCGCACCGGGTACCGTACTGGCACAGAACACTTATAAAGTGAACAAGCAGTGGCTGCGTTACGCGGGGCATACTGCAAGTGACGAAGTGTTTGAAAAACTGACCGGCATTAAAGGTGCATTCCGTACCCGTATCGCTTATGTTGTTCAGACCAACGGTGGTCAGTTCCCGTACGAATTACGTGTGTCCGACTACGATGGTTACAACCAGTTCGTGGTACACCGTTCTCCGCAGCCGCTGATGTCTCCGGCGTGGTCTCCGGACGGTTCAAAACTGGCGTACGTAACCTTCGAGAGTGGTCGTTCTGCACTGGTTATTCAGACGTTGTCTAATGGCGCGGTTCGTCAGGTAGCGTCGTTCCCACGTCACAACGGTGCGCCTGCGTTTTCTCCGGATGGCAGCAAACTGGCGTTTGCCCTGTCTAAAACCGGTAGCCTGAACCTGTATGTCATGGACATTGGTTCCGGTCAGATCCGTCAGGTGACGGATGGTCGTAGCAACAACACGGAACCGACCTGGTTCCCGGACAGCCAAAACCTGGCCTTTACATCTGACCAGGCCGGTCGTCCGCAGGTATATAAAGTTAACGTCAACGGCGGTGCTCCGCAGCGCATTACCTGGGAAGGTTCGCAAAACCAGGATGCGGATGTGAGCAGCGACGGTAAATTTATGGTAATGGTAAGTTCGGCCAACGGTCAGCAGCACATTGCCAAACAAGATCTGGTAGCGGGTGGCGTACAAGTTCTGTCGTCAACGTTCCTGGACGAAACGCCAAGTCTGGCACCTAACGGCACTATGGTAATCTACAGCTCTTCTCAGGGGATGGGATCCGTGCTGAATTTGGTTTCTACAGATGGGCGTTTCAAAGCGCGTCTTCCGGCAACTGATGGACAGGTTAAATTCCCTGCCTGGTCGCCGTATCTGTGATAATAAATAATTGATTAATAAAGGAATCATTGAAATGCAACTGAACAAAGTGCTGAAAGGGCTGATGATTGCTCTGCCTGTTATGGCTATTGCAGCGTGTTCTTCTAACAAGAACGCCAGCAATGACGGCAGCGAAGGCATGCTGGGTGCCGGCACTGGTATGGATGCAAACGGCAGCGGCAACATGTCTTCTGAAGAGCAAGCGCGTCTTCAGATGCAACAGCTGCAGCAGAACAACATCGTTTACTTCGATCTGGACAAGTACGATATCCGTTCTGATTTCGCTGCAATGCTGGATGCTCACGCTAACTTCCTGCGTAGCAACCCGTCTTACAAAGTCACCGTAGAAGGTCATGCGGACGAACGTGGTACTCCTGAGTACAACATCTCCCTGGGTGAGCGTCGTGCGAACGCCGTTAAGATGTACCTGCAGGGTAAAGGCGTTTCTGCTGACCAGATCTCCATCGTTTCTTACGGTAAAGAAAAACCTGCAGTACTGGGTCATGACGAAGCGGCTTACGCCAAAAACCGTCGCGCCGTACTGGTTTACTAAGAGAATTGCATGAGCAGTAACTTCAGACATCATCTGTTGAGTCTGTCGTTACTGGTTGGCATAGCGGCCCCTTGGGCCGCTTTTGCTCAGGCGCCAATCAGTAGTGTCGGCTCAGGCTCGGTCGAAGACCGTGTCACTCAACTCGAGCGTATTTCTAACGCTCACAGTCAGCTTTTAACCCAACTCCAGCAACAACTCTCCGATAATCAGTCCGATATTGATTCCCTGCGTGGTCAAATTCAGGAAAATCAGTATCAGTTGAACCAGGTTGTTGAACGCCAGAAGCAAATATTGTTGCAGATTAATAATCTTGGCAGCGGTAGTGCGCCTGCGGCGCAGTCTGCAGGTAGCGATCAGAGTGGGGCAGCAGCAACCCCTACGCCTGATGCGGGCGCAGCGGCAGCGTCAGGAGCCCCGGCGCAGACTGGCGATGCGAACACTGATTACAATGCGGCCATTGCTCTGGTGCAGGATAAATCCCGCCAGGATGATGCGATTGAAGCATTTCAGAACTTCATCAAAAAGTACCCAGACTCGACTTACCTGCCAAATGCGAATTACTGGCTGGGTCAGTTGAATTACAACAAGGGGAAAAAAGATGATGCAGCGTTCTATTTTGCTTCAGTAGTTAAAAACTTCCCGAAATCACCAAAGGCTGCAGACGCGATGTATAAAGTCGGCGTCATCATGCAGGACAAAGGTGACACAGCAAAAGCTAAAGCCGTTTATCAGCAGGTTATCACTAAATACCCTGGCACTGATGGCGCGAAACAAGCGCAAAAACGCCTTGGCGCGATGTAATGAACACCATGCGACCAGAAATCGTGTTAATTCTGGTCGCGTCGTGTGATTCCTAAGCAGTTGAGCTATTTACATCGAAATTTTTGTTGCGCTAAAATCTGAAATCAGTAATATATGCCGCCGTTGCCAAGGGATATCAAACAGCCCGAAAGCGGCAAAAAAAGTGGGTCGTTAGCTCAGTTGGTAGAGCAGTTGACTTTTAATCAATTGGTCGCAGGTTCGAATCCTGCACGACCCACCAATCGCTAAGGTGGAACGCGATTGTAAAACGTGAAGGATAACGTTGCGTAAGCAACGGCCCGTAGGGCGAGACGAGGTCGAGTCATCCTGCACGACCCACCACTAACTCAGTTAGTAAGTAGTATCCAGCGTAGTATCGGGTGATTAGCTCAGCTGGGAGAGCACCTCCCTTACAAGGAGGGGGTCGGCGGTTCGATCCCGTCATCACCCACCACTCGGGGCGTTAGCTCAGTTGGTAGAGCAGTTGACTTTTAATCAATTGGTCGCAGGTTCGAATCCTGCACGCCCCACCAATTTATTGGTGGTACCGAGTAAAAATTTTCAGGTTATACCCGAGCGGGTCGTTAGCTCAGTTGGTAGAGCAGTTGACTTTTAATCAATTGGTCGCAGGTTCGAATCCTGCACGACCCACCAATCGCTAAGGTAGAACGCGATTGCAAAACGTGAAGGATAACGTTGCGTAAGCAACGGCCCGTAGGGCGAGGCAAAGCCGAGTCATCCTGCACGACCCACCATCCTGAAAGTATAAAAAAGTAAACCCCATAAGGGGGCGTTAGCTCAGTTGGTAGAGCAGTTGACTTTTAATCAATTGGTCGCAGGTTCGAATCCTGCACGCCCCACCAGTGTAAAAAGGCGCCCTAAAGGCGCCTTTTTGCTATGCGCAGAATCAACGATTCGAACCTGCTTGCCTGATGCGCTTCGCTTATCAGTCCTACAGACGACACTATTCACGTAGGCCGGATAAGACGTCAGTCGCCATCCGGCATTCATCACACGCAATTATTGTGACTTTCTTACGCCAATCCGCTATCTTGTTTAGCATATAAAACAAATCTAACCGAATATGGCGTGCGTCACGCTTTTAATCGGTTATTTCGTTAAGCTAGTAAAACGAGAAAGCAAGATGAGCGTGATGTTTGATCCAGAAACAGCAATTTATCCGTTTCCGCCGAAGCCAGCCCCGCTGAGTGTGGATGAAAAGCAATTTTATCGTGAAAAAATCAAGCGCCTGTTGAAAGAGCGTGATGCCGTTATGGTCGCGCACTATTACACCGATCCTGAAATTCAGCAATTGGCCGAAGAGACCGGTGGCTGTATTTCTGATTCTCTGGAGATGGCGCGGTTCGGCTCAAAACATTCTGCCTCTACGCTGTTGGTTGCAGGAGTGAGGTTTATGGGGGAAACCGCCAAAATCCTCAGCCCGGAAAAGACCATCCTGATGCCGACCTTACAGGCGGAATGTTCATTAGATCTGGGTTGTCCGATTGATGCTTTCAGCGCGTTTTGCGATGCGCATCCTGATCGTACCGTGGTGGTTTACGCCAATACCTCCGCTGCCGTTAAAGCGCGGGCGGACTGGGTTGTCACGTCCAGTATCGCGGTAGAACTTATTGAGCATCTTGATAGTTTAGGTGAAAAAATCATCTGGGCTCCGGACAGACATCTGGGCAACTACGTGCAAAAACAGACCGGTGCAGACGTTCTTTGTTGGCAGGGGGCCTGTATCGTCCACGACGAATTTAAAACTCAGGCTTTAACACGCATGAAGGGGCTTTACCCTGATGCTGCGGTGTTGGTGCACCCGGAGTCCCCTCAGTCTATAGTTGATATGGCCGATGCGGTTGGCTCAACCAGCCAGTTAATCAACGCAGCTAAATCGTTACCGCATCAACAGCTGATTGTGGCGACTGACCGGGGCATTTTTTACAAAATGCAGCAGGCCGTTCCGGATAAAGAATTGCTTGAAGCGCCGACGGCTGGCGAGGGGGCAACCTGTCGCAGCTGTGCGCATTGTCCGTGGATGGCGATGAACGGCCTCAAGGCGATTGCTGAGGGCCTGGAACAAGGCGGAGCGGCTCATGAGATACATGTTGATGCTGCGCTGCGAGAAGGGGCGTTGTTGCCGTTAAACCGCATGTTGGAATTTGCGGCTACACTTCGAGCTTAATTAATTTTTTTGCTCTGGGGGAAAAGATGGACTTTTTTAGCACGCAGAACATTCTGGTACATATTCCGATCGGCGCTGGCGGTTACGATCTGTCGTGGATCGAAGCTGTGGGGACGATCGCCGGGTTGCTGTGTATTGGTCTGGCGAGTCTTGAGAAAATAAGCAATTACTTCTTCGGCCTGATAAACGTCACGCTGTTTGCGATTATCTTCTTTCAGATCCAGCTCTATGCAAGCCTGTTGCTGCAAGTTTTCTTCTTTGCCGCCAACATCTACGGCTGGTATGCCTGGTCCAGGCAAACTAACCAGCATGAAGCGGAACTGAAAATTCGCTGGCTGCCGTTACCAAAAGCGATCGGCTGGCTGGCGGCTTGCGTGGTAGCGATCGGTCTGATGTCGGTCTATATCGACCCGGTCTTTGCATTCCTGACCCGCATTGCGGTGAACATTATGCAGGCATTAGGATTACAGGTTGTTGTGCCTGAGTTGCAACCCGATGCATTCCCGTTCTGGGACTCCTGCATGATGGTGTTGTCGATTGCGGCGATGATCCTGATGACGCGCAAATACGTCGAAAACTGGCTGCTGTGGGTGATCATTAACGTAATAAGCGTAGTGATTTTCGCCCTACAAGGCGTATATGCCATGTCGCTGGAGTATATGATCCTGACGGTTATCGCCCTGAATGGTAGCAGGATGTGGATTAACAGCGCGCGTGAGCGGGGTTCCCGCGCGCTGTCCCATTAATGGTGATGATGTGAATGGCCGGACACGCCTTGGTACAGGTGGCAGTCCGGCCCATTGCACGGCTGATACTCCATCTGGATCGTCGCGTGTTCAATCTGGTAGTGGTGGATAAGGAAATGCTGAATACGTTCCAGCAGGGCATCATGATCGTGCGGCGGGATCACCTGCACATGCAGCGTCATTACCGGTTTTTCACCCACCATCCAGACATGGACATGGTGTACATTGCGGACTTCGGGGATATCCCGGCTGAGATGGCGCTGCAGTGCGGCAATATCCAGCGTCAGCGGGGCACCTTCCAGTAATTCATTAACGCTATCCTTTAACAGTCGCCAGGCGCTGCACAGTACCAGCACGGAAACCAGAATCGAGAGAATCGGGTCCGCAGGCGTCCAGCCCGTCCAGATAATAATAAGCGCAGCGATGATCGCCCCGACCGAGCCGAGTAAATCGCCCATCACATGTAGTGCCGCAGCGCGGACGTTCAGGTTTTTCTCCTCACTGCCGCGGTGTAGAACCCAAAAAGCCAGCACGTTAGCGAGTAAACCCGCGACAGCTATAACCATCATCATGCCGCCTGCTACGGGGCGGGGCGTATGGAAGCGCTCAATGGCTTCCCAGACGATTAAAATAGTGATCACGACCAATGCGATGGCATTAACAAACGCGGCCAGTGTCGTGAGCCTCAGCCAGCCGAAGGTGTGTCGTATTGTGGGCGGTCGATGGGAAAACCGGACGGCCAGCAGCGCGAAAAGGAGCGCTGCGGCATCAGTGAGCATATGCCCGGCATCAGCCAACAAGGCCAGTGAACCTGAAAGTATTCCACCTACCACTTCAACCAACATAAATCCGGCTGTAATGCAGAATGCAAACATCAAGCGGCGGGCATTATTGTCCTTGGGTTGCTCAGAGGAATTATGAGTATGCGAGTGCGCCATTATGCCATCCCTTTGTTATTCTCATCTTTACTGTATGCCATCATACCGTTTTTGGGATGATAAAATTAAAAAGGAGAGCTATTGCTCTCCCGTTATTAGCTTTATTTTCAGCGTTACTGCGTAGTGCCATCAGTTTTTGTCTCGGCATCATTATTAATGCCGTTTCCGGTCTGAACCTTCTTATTCACATCAGGGCAGCGACCGTCCTTACACATGGTGTTTTTGTGCATCTCGTCTTTGGTCATCCCTTCATGGTTCATTGATGAACCGTTCGGGTGCAGCATTGTGCCACCCGAATTCACGTTACTGTTGTCGACATTATTTGGTGCCACGTTTTCGCGTGCGTCTGGGGCGACCTGACCGGCATCCGCCGAGGAATTTGCCTGGCCGTTATTGGACTGCGTATTGGTTTCAGCAGCCAGCGCCGCGCCGCTGGCGAGGCTGAGTGTAGCGGTAAGAAAGAGTGAAGCCAGCTTTGTCATATGCATAATATGCTCCTGTTATGGTCGATATGTCGGATAACGTCTTCCAACAGTGCATGTGCCAGTTACATCATTAATATGTGGTTAATAGTTTTGCCTGAGAAATCAAACCCAGCATAGAATCTTGAAATTTATGAAAATTAAAGCTGTTACAGTTATAAATTGTAGGTTGGATCTCGTTTTTCGCTACTTTATTGCGTTTTTTTGGCCAATTCCAGGATTAATCCGTCCAAAGTGTAAAACCCCGTTTACACTTTATGACTGAAGATATAGATTGGAGGGATTGCATTCATTTATATAAGTATGGCAACGCTGGAATAATCATGAATTATCAGAACGACGATTTACGCATTAAAGAGATCAACGAGTTATTACCGCCAGTCGCATTGCTGGAAAAATTCCCCGCTACTGAAAATGCCGCAAACACGGTGGCTCATGCCCGTAAAGCGATTCATAAAATTCTGAAAGGAAGCGATGATCGCCTGTTAGTGGTAATTGGGCCGTGCTCTATTCATGATCCGGCAGCCGCTAAAGAGTACGCCGCCCGCCTGCTGGCGCTGCGCGAAGAGTTAAAAGGCGAGCTTGAAATTGTCATGCGCGTCTATTTTGAAAAACCGCGAACCACCGTCGGCTGGAAAGGGCTTATCAACGATCCGCATATGGACAACAGCTTCCAAATCAACGATGGGCTGCGCATTGCACGTAAATTGCTGCTGGATATCAATGATAGCGGATTGCCGGCTGCGGGTGAGTTCCTCGATATGATCACGCCGCAATACCTTGCCGATCTGATGAGCTGGGGCGCGATTGGGGCTCGTACCACTGAATCTCAGGTACACCGCGAGCTGGCATCAGGTCTGTCTTGCCCGGTTGGTTTTAAAAACGGTACCGATGGCACGATCAAAGTTGCGATAGATGCAATCAACGCAGCAGGGGCGCCACACTGCTTCCTGTCTGTGACCAAATGGGGTCATTCGGCGATCGTGAATACCAGCGGTAACGGCGATTGCCATATTATTTTGCGCGGCGGCAAAGAACCAAACTACAGCGCTCAGCACGTTGCCGATGTGAAAGAAGGTCTGATCAAAGCAGGGCTCTCTGCACAAGTGATGATCGACTTTAGCCATGCCAACTCCTGCAAGCAGTTCAAAAAGCAGATGGATGTTGCGAAAGACGTTTGCGGACAAGTCGCTGGTGGAGAAAAAGCGATTATTGGCGTGATGATCGAAAGCCATCTGGTCGAGGGTAATCAGAACCCGGATAGCGGCGAGCCGCTGACCTACGGTAAGAGCATCACCGACGCCTGCATTGGCTGGGAAGACACCGATGCGGTGCTGCGCCAGTTGGCGGATGCGGTAAAAGCGCGTCGCGGTTAAAACGTTAGCCTTCCAGAAAAATAAAAAAGCGCGGATAATCCGCGCTTTTTTATGTGTCGCGAAGAAATTACTTTGCTTTACCCTGGTTCGCAACGGCCGCAGCTTTTGCGGCGATCTCGTCAGCGTTACCCAGATAGTAGTGTTTGATCGGTTTGAAGTTTTCGTCGAACTCATATACCAGCGGTACGCCGGTCGGAATGTTCAGTTCAAGGATCTCATCTTCGCCCATGTTATCCAGGTATTTAACCAGCGCACGCAGAGAGTTACCGTGAGCGGCGATAATCACACGCTCACCGCTTTTCATGCGCGGCAGAATGGTTTCGTTCCAGTAGGGGATAACGCGATCGATGGTCAGCGCCAGGCTTTCGGTAACCGGTAACTCTTTGTCGGTCAGCTTCGCATAACGCGGATCGTGACCCGGATAACGCTCGTCATCTTTGGTCAGTTCCGGTGGCGTTACCGCAAAGCCGCGACGCCATTGTTTAACCTGCTCGTCACCGTATTTTTCAGCGGTTTCAGCTTTGTTCAGACCCTGCAGCGCGCCGTAATGACGTTCGTTCAGTTTCCAGGATTTCTCAACTGGCAGCCAGGCCTGATCCAGTTCGTCCAGTACGTTCCACAGGGTGTGAATGGCACGTTTCAGCACAGAGGTATAAGCAAAATCGAAGCTGTAGCCTTCCTCTTTCAGCAGTTTACCTGCCGCTTTTGCTTCGCCCACACCTTTCTCGGACAGATCAACGTCATACCAACCGGTAAAACGGTTCTCGTTGTTCCACTGACTTTCACCGTGACGTACCAGAACCAGCTTAGTTACAGCCATACACTCACTCCTATAAATCATATTTAATGATAATAATTCTCATTATATTGCCGTAATGCGTCAGCGGCAATCCTTACGCATAACCATAGCGAAAATAGCGCCACAGTGTAAGGTTCTTGTGAACTCAAGGTTGCGATTTTGTCTTTGAACGGTGGGGATTTGAGCGGTTCTACTGTGATAAACAAGCAACAGGCCCGATACGTTACGTCATCGGGCCTGGGAGGGGGAACGATTAGGCTGGAATAAACCGGTATTCCGTCACGTTGGCATACTCTTCGCCAGGACGCAGGAAGCAGTCTGGCTGCGGCCATTCCGGATGGTTCGGGCTGTCCGGCAGGAACTCGCTTTCCAGTGCCAGACCTTGCCAGTCGGCGTAGGCATCAGGACCACGGGATGGCGTACCGCCGAGGAAATTCCCGGAATAAAACTGTAATGCCGGGGCGGAGGTGTAGACCTCCATCTGCAGTTTTTCATCCTGGGACCACAGTCGAGCGACCGGCGTATGCGTATTGCCCTGTGCCTGGAGCAGGAAGGCGTGATCGTAACCTTTTACCTTGCGCTGATCGTCATCGGCAAGAAATTCACTGCTGATGATCTTAGGCGTACGGAAATCGAAAGTGCTACCAGCGACGGATTTCAGTCCGTCGTGCGGGATGCCCATTTCATCAACCGGCAAGTACTCGTCGGCGAGGATTTGCAGCTTGTGTTGGCGCACATCCGTTTTGTCACCGTCGAGGTTGAAATAAACGTGATTCGTCAGATTCACCGGGCAGGGCTTATCGACCGTGGCGCGGTAGGTTATCGAAATACGATTATCGTCAGTCAGGCGATACTGCACGGTAGCGCAAAGATGGCCAGGGAAGCCCTGATCGCCATCGTCGGACGTTAAGGCGAACAGCACCTGGCGGTCATTTTGATTGACTATCTGCCAGCGACGTTTGTCGAAACCGTCCGGCCCGCCGTGCAGCTGGTTGTCGCCCTGACTTGGTATTAATTCAACGGTTTCGCCAGCAAAGGTATAACGGCTGTTGGCGATACGATTAGCGTAGCGACCAATCGAAGCCCCCAGAAATGCAGCCTGTTCCGGGTATTGTTCCGGGCTGGCGCAACCGAGTAATGCTTCGCGCACGCTACCATCGCTGAGCGGAATACGCGCAGAGAGTAGGGTCGCGCCCCAATCCATCAGCGTGACCACCATCCCTGCGTCATTGCGCAGGGTGAGCAGGCGAAACGGCTGACCGTCCGGAGCCTGCACGGGGATTTCGTTTAACATTGTCCGGCTCCTTGAGAAGGTTTGCAGACGTAGAATGTTTCTTTAATTCCAGTTTTTGCTTCGTACTGCTCAGCGACAGCTTGCTGTACGGCTGGCACCAAATCTTGCGGGATCAGCGCCACTATACAGCCGCCGAAGCCGCCGCCGGTCATGCGTACACCGCCTTTATCGCCAATGGTCGCTTTGACAATCTCAACCAGCGTATCAATTTGCGGCACGGTAATTTCAAAGTCATCGCGCATTGAGGCGTGAGATTCCGCCATCAGTTGGCCCATACGCAGCAGGTCGCCTTTTTCCAGCGCCTGTGCTGCTTCAACGGTACGCGCATTTTCCGTGATCACGTGGCGAACGCGTTTGGCGACGATCGGATCCAATTCGTGGGCGACGGCGTTAAACGCTTCAAGGTTAACATCACGCAGCGCTGGCTGCTGGAAGAAACGAGCGCCGGTTTCACACTGTTCGCGACGGGTGTTGTATTCGCTACCGACCAGCGTACGTTTAAAGTTACTGTTGATGATCACCACCGCTACGCCCTCAGGCATAGAAACTGCTTTGGTGCCAAGCGTTCGGCAGTCGATCAGTAGCGCATGATCTTTCTTACCAAGTGCCGAGATCAACTGATCCATAATGCCGCAGTTACAGCCGACAAACTGGTTTTCAGCTTCCTGACCGTTCAGGGCAATCTGCGCGCCGTCGAGCGGCAGATGATAGAGCTGCTGGAATACCGTACCCACAGCAACTTCCAGCGAGGCAGAAGAACTTAACCCCGCGCCCTGTGGGACGTTACCGCTGATCACCAGATCAGCGCCGCCAAAGGTGTTATTGCGCTTTTGCAGATGTTTCACTACGCCACGCACGTAGTTTGACCACTGCTGGCTGTCGTGGGCGATAATCGGCGCATCAAGCGAGAACTCATCAATCTGATTGTCGTAATCAGCGGCGATCACGCGGACTTTTCGATCGTCGCGTGCCGCACAACTGATAACGGTTTGATAGTTGATGGCGCAAGGCAGAACGAAGCCGTCGTTATAATCGGTATGCTCGCCGATCAGGTTTACACGACCCGGTGCCTGAATAGTATGGGTGGTAGGGTAGCCAAATGTTTCTGCAAACAGAGATTGTGTTTTTTCTTTCAGACTCATTATTTAAACTCCGGATTCGCGAAAATGGATGTCGCTGACCGCACGCAGTCGTTCAGCCGCTTGTTCTGCCGTCAGGTCGCGCTGGGTTTCTGCCAGCATTTCATATCCGACCATAAATTTACGCACAGTCGCGGAACGCAGCAGCGGCGGATAAAAGTGTGCATGCAACTGCCAGTGTTGGTTTTCTTCACCGTTAAACGGTGCGCCGTGCCAGCCCATGGAGTAGGGGAATGAACACTGGAACAGATTGTCGTAACGACTGGTCAGTTTTTTCAACGCCAGCGCCAGGTCAGCACGCTGTTCGTCGCTCAAATCGGTAATACGCAGCACATGCGCTTTCGGCAGCAGCAGCGTTTCGAACGGCCACGCGGCCCAGTAAGGCACAACCGCCAGCCAGTGCTCGGTTTCTACGACCGTACGACTGCCGTCCGCCAGTTCGCGCTGGACGTAATCAACGAGCATTGGCGCGCCTTGTTCGGCGAAGTACGCTTTCTGCAGGCGATCTTCACGTTCGGCTTCGTTAGGCAAAAAGCTGTTGGCCCAAATTTGTCCGTGTGGGTGCGGGTTCGAGCACCCCATCGCTGCGCCTTTATTCTCAAATACCTGCACCCAGGGATAGGTTTTCCCTAAGTCTTCGGTCTGCTCCTGCCACGTTTTTACGATTTCTGTCAGTGCAGGGACGCTGAGTTCCGGCAACGTTTTGCTGTGATCGGGTGAGAAGCAAATCACGCGGCTGGTACCGCGCGCTCTCTGGCAGCGCATCAACGGATCGTGACTGTCCGGCGCGTCCGGGGTATCGGACATCAGCGCCGCAAAGTCATTGGTAAAGACATAGGTCCCGGTGTAATCCGGGTTTTTGTCGCCGGTAACGCGCGTATTGCCAGCGCACAGGAAGCAGTCCGGGTCATGTGCAGGTAGTACCTGCTTAGACGGAGTTTCCTGCGCCCCTTGCCACGGGCGTTTGGCGCGATGCGGTGATACGAGGATCCACTGCCCGGTGAGCGGGTTAAAACGGCGGTGTGGATGATCGACAGGATTGAATTGCGTCATGATTGGTCCTTAATCCGAATATCCCTGTGGGTGGCGTGACTGCCAGTGCCAGGTATCTTGTGCCATTTCATCCAATGTGCGGGTCACGCGCCAGTTGAGCTCGCGATCGGCTTTGCTGGCATCAGCCCAGTAGGCCGGAAGATCGCCTTCACGGCGCGGGGCGAAATGGTAATTCACCGGTTTACCACAGGCTTTGCTGAAGGCGTGGACCACGTCCAGCACGCTGCTGCCGATGCCTGCACCGAGGTTATAAATATGCACACCCTGAATGCCTGCCAGTTTTTCCATGGCGGCAACGTGGCCGTCGGCGAGATCCATCACATGGATGTAGTCGCGTACGCCGGTGCCATCTTCAGTAGGGTAGTCATTGCCAAATATGGCAAGAGACTCGCGGCGGCCAACGGCAACCTGCGCGATGTAAGGCATCAGGTTGTTTGGAATACCTTGCGGATCTTCCCCCATATCTCCTGACGGATGAGCGCCAACTGGGTTAAAGTAGCGCAGCAGGGCAATGCTCCAGTCGGGCTGAGCTTTTTGCAGATCGGTCAGGATCTGTTCCACCATCAGCTTGCTTTTGCCGTACGGACTTTGTGGCGTGCCGGTGGGGAAGCTTTCAACGTAAGGAATTTGCGGCTGATCGCCATAGACGGTCGCGGAGGAGCTGAAAATAAAGTTTTTCACGTTGGCTGCGCGCATTGCATTCACCAGACGCAGAGTGCCGTTGACGTTGTTGTCATAGTACTCCAGCGGCTTGGCAACGGATTCTCCAACGGCTTTTAAACCGGCAAAATGGATGACCGTATCAATGGCATGATCGTGCAGAATTTCGGTTATCAGCGCTTCGTTACGGATGTCTCCTTCCACGAAGGTCGGATGCTTGCCGCCTAAACGCTCAATGACGGGCAGTACGCTGCGCTTGCTGTTGCAGAGATTATCCAGGATCACCACCTCGTGACCGTTTTTCAGCAACTGCACGCAAGTGTGGCTTCCAATGTAACCGCTACCACCTGTAACCAATACTCTCATAATTCGCTCCGTTAAGCCTATGGTATGCAATAACCATAGCATAACAAAGATGCGAAAAGTGTGACACGGAATAAATTAGTGGAATCGTTTACACTCCAGAATTTTCACTCGACGCTGCTAGTTAATTTATTATAAATCATTATGTTAGGTTGTTATTACAGCGATTGTCTGAAAAAAAAGCAGAAAAAAGGGCGTGATAAACGCCCTGGCATGAAAATTAACGCAGAGAAGTTTGTCGATAGCCGTAGATATCTCCCTCGGGTACAAACTCTAGCCGATGGGTAATGCAGGCCGGGGCATCTTCGGCGTGATGAGAGACGAACAAAAGCTGAGTTTCGCCTTCACCGATCAGGACATCCACAAACCGACGGATCAGTTGGCGGTTGAGCGGATCTAATCCTTGCAAGGGTTCATCGAGGATCAGCAATGTAGGATGTTTCACCAGAGCACGAACAATCAATGCCAGCCGCTGTTGTCCCCAGGAAAGACTATGAAATGGCGCATCCGCGGTACGTTTATCGATGCCAAGAATATCCAGCCACTGCTGTACCAGCTTGTGCTGCCTGTCGGAGACGGCCTGATAAATGCCGATTGAATCGAAATAACCGGAGAGAATAACGTTGCGAACTGTTGTACTTACCCGGTAATCCAAATGCAGGCTGCTGCTGACATAGCCAATGTGTTTTTTGATATCCCAGATAGTTTCACCGCTGCCCCGGCGTCGGCCAAACAGGGTCAAGTCGTTGCTATATCCCTGGGGATGATCGCCGGTGATTAAACTGAGCAGGGTTGATTTCCCCGCACCGTTGGGGCCGACGATTTGCCAGTGTTCTCCCGGATTTACCCGCCAGCTCAGATGATGCAGGATAGGGCGATCGTTATACGAGACGGTGCCATCGTTAAGCACAATGCGCGGCTCGTTATCTGACAATGTGTGGCGTACTGAAGGCTCATCCGGCTCGGGTAACTGGATGCCTTCCAGCCGCTCGCTATGGGCAAGCTGAGCGATTAATGCCTGTTGCAGAAGGTCGATTTTTGCGCCGGTTTCCGTCAGTGTGCAATCGGCAAGCACGCCGGCAAACTGCACGAATTCGGGAATTTCATCAAAGCGATTAAGCACCAGTACCAGCGTTAAGCCGGCCTGGTGCAGCTCATCGAGCAGTTCTGCTAACTGGCTACGGGACGCGACGTCCAGCCCGTCAAAGGGTTCATCAAGGATCAGCAAATCTGGCGTGGACATTAATGCCTGGCAGAGCAGAGTTTTGCGTGTTTCACCGGTGGAAAGATATTTGAAACGCCTGTTGAGTAAGGCTGAAATGCCAAACTGCTGCGCCAGCACAGCGCAGCGGGCGGGATCGTTGACCTCATCCTGAATGATTTCTGCGGTAGTGCGCCCTGTGTCGTCTTCACCGGGACTAAGAAGATCGGTGTTGTTCCGCTGCCACTCGTCGCTGACCAGCTTTTGGAGCTGCTCAAAGGAGAGTCGGGTAATACGTGTGAACTGGCAGCGGCGCTCGCCTTTCAGGAGCGGCAACTCGCCCGCCAGCGCGCGGGCCAGCGCAGATTTCCCGCTACCATTAGAGCCAACAAACGCCCAGCTATCACCTGCGTTTAACGTCAACGCATCTAACTGGAGCGTTTTTGTGTCGCTAAGACGAAACATGCCTTGCGAAATTTGCAACGATGACATTTTGTATCCCATTATTTGCAGCGATGAATAACAGGGATACGTGTTCTTAGGGCTGATGTCAATCAACTCAGCACAGCGTGGCGATAATCACTCTATCAGCATTAAAATATGCTGTGACGTTAGCGCCTTCAGTTAATGTGTGGGTCTGATCTATCGGCAACGTCGCGCAGAGCGTCTGGCCATCTGGCAACGTCATCAGCACTTCACACTGTTCCGCACCGCGTTCAATATGGCTAATCGTGCCCTGCAACTGGTTATCGGCAGCCTGAGCGATAGCGTCGTCCTGAGTGATTCCCACCCACGGCGCTTTCAGCAAAATCAGTACTTCTTTGCCTTCCTCAAGACCCAGACGCTCGCCGCTTTGCGCAGTGATTGCCACTTTCAGGCGCGTTTCGCCATCGGCCAGCAGGACGTCAACATGCTGCTGGACTTGATCGTGGTCGCGAGCGGTAATGGTGCCAAACCACTGGTTACGGGCGCTGGTTTGCAGTGAAAAACGCGAGATAGCTGCCAGCAGGCTGTTGAGCGGTAGCGCATCGTCATCGCTCAACACATCAAAAGCTTTTTGTTGGATTTGCGCCAGTAAATCATATAACTGGATTAAACGTTGGCCATAGCGCGTTAACACCGCGCCACCGCCGCCTTTACCGCCTGTGGCACGTTCAACCAGCGTCTGCTCGCTGAGCTGGTTCATTTCGTTAATCGCATCCCAGGCGCTTTTGTAGCTGATACCTGCATCCTTCGCGCCCTGACTGATGGAACCGGAAAGCGCAATGTGCTTAAGCAGAGAAATGCGACGGGGATCAGCAAACAGTTTTTGCTGAAGTTTCAGCGTAAGAAGGATTTCGGCCTGCATCACAAGCTCCTGGCAAAAAAGGGTATTGTGACGGAAAACCGTGCCTGAGCAAAGCCGACCGCACAAAAGGGGAGTGCTTTTCTGCGTTATGTGGTTAGAATACAACTAAGGACTATATCTGGAGTTGACCATGTTAGAGTTATTGAAAAGTCTGGTATTCGCCGTAATCATGGTACCTGTGGTAATGGCCATCATTCTGGGTCTGATTTACGGACTGGGTGAAGTGTTCAACATTTTCTCCGGTATCGGTCAGAAAGACCAGTCCAGACAGAATCATTGATTCCCCAAACGCCCGCTCAGTCGGGCGTTTATATTTTTTGCCTTCCTACTCGTTTTCTCTCGCTACAGTTTCTCAAGATCCTACTTTCCCTGCCGATATTTTCTTTGTGTAACCTCTAATTGGTATCAATAACCACTGGGAAAATCCTGGTTTAATCGTTATATTTGCGCCTACATAACGAAACGCAAAGGAGTTACAGATGGCACGTACATGGTTACGCTTGTTTGCAGGGGCAACTCTTTCTCTTACTGTTGCCGGACATGCGCTGGCGGATGAAGGAAAGATTACCGTTTTCGCAGCGGCTTCGCTGACCAACGCGATGCAGGACATTGCAACGCAATATAAAAAAGAGAAGAACGTTGATGTTGTCTCCTCTTTTGCTTCTTCTTCCACACTGGCGCGTCAGATTGAAGCAGGCGCACCGGCCGATCTGTTTATTTCTGCCGATCAGAAATGGATGGACTACGCGGTAGACAAGAAGTCGATTGATACCGCAACGCGTGAAACGCTGTTGGGTAACAGCCTGGTGGTGGTTGCACCGAAAGCCAGCGCACAGAAAGACTTCACCATCGACAGCAAAACCAACTGGACCAGTCTGTTGAACGGTGGACGCCTGGCTGTTGGCGATCCGGAACATGTTCCGGCAGGCATTTATGCCAAAGAAGCGCTGCAAAAACTGGGTGCATGGGATACCCTGGCCCCGAAACTGGCTCCTGCTGAAGACGTGCGCGGTGCGCTGGCGCTGGTAGAGCGTAACGAAGCGCCGCTGGGGATCGTCTATGGTTCTGACGCCGTCGCCAGCAAGGGCGTAAAAGTTGTGGCGACCTTCCCGGAAGATTCGCACAAAAAAGTGGAATACCCTATCGCGATTGTTGATGGGCACAAAAACGCAACGGTTAGCGCGTTCTATGATTACCTGAAAGGACCGCAGGCTACTGAAATCTTTAAACGTTATGGATTTACGACCAAGTAATGATACTGACCGATCCTGAATGGCAGGCCGTTATACTGAGCCTGAAAGTTTCTTCCCTGGCCGTGTTGTTTAGTCTGCCATTTGGGATCTTCTTTGCCTGGCTACTGGTGCGATGCAAGTTCCCGGGCAAAGCGCTGCTCGACAGCGTACTGCATTTGCCGCTGGTTCTGCCGCCTGTGGTGGTGGGGTATCTGCTGTTGGTCTCTATGGGACGGCGCGGATTCATTGGCGAATGGCTGTACGACTGGTTTGGCATCACTTTTGCCTTTAGCTGGCGTGGGGCGGTGCTGGCCGCTGCGGTGATGTCCTTCCCGCTCATGGTGCGGGCTATTCGTCTGGCGCTGGAAGGTGTCGACGTCAAGCTGGAGCAGGCGGCTCGCACGCTGGGAGCCGGACGCTGGCGCGTCTTTATGACCATTACGTTACCGCTGATGCTGCCCGGTATTATTGTTGGTACGGTGCTGGCGTTTGCGCGTTCCCTTGGGGAATTTGGTGCAACCATTACCTTTGTTTCCAACATTCCTGGTGAAACCCGCACCATTCCTTCGGCGATGTATACCCTGATCCAAACCCCGGGCGGCGAAAGCGCGGCGGCGAGGTTATGTATCATTTCCATTGTGTTGGCGCTGATTTCGCTGCTGATTTCTGAATGGCTGGCGCGTATTAGCCGTGAGCGGACGGGGCGATAATCATGCTTGAACTTAATTTCTCTCAGACGCTGGGGACGCATTGTCTGACGCTCAACGAAACGCTGCCAGCGAGCGGCATCACCGCTATTTTTGGCGTTTCCGGTGCGGGAAAAACCTCACTGATTAACGCCATCAGTGGTCTGACGCAGCCGCAGTCCGGGCGCATCGTGCTCAACGGTCGGGTCTTAAACGACGTCGAGAACGGTATCTGTTTAACGCCGGAAAAACGCCGGGTGGGCTATGTTTTCCAGGATGCGCGCCTGTTCCCGCACTATAAAGTGCGCGGCAACCTGCGTTACGGAATGGCGAAAAGCATGGCCGGACAGTTTGATAAGCTGGTGGCGTTGTTGGGCATTGAACCGCTGCTTGACCGTCTGCCAGGCGGTCTTTCTGGCGGTGAAAAGCAGCGTGTCGCCATCGGTCGGGCGCTGCTGACCGCGCCTGAGTTATTGCTTCTTGATGAGCCGTTAGCCTCGCTGGATATACCGCGTAAACGCGAACTGCTGCCTTATCTGCAACGCCTGGCGCGGGAAATTAATATTCCGATGCTGTACGTCAGCCACTCGCTTGATGAGATTTTGCACCTGGCAGATAAAGTGATGGTGCTGGAAAACGGGCAGGTCAAAGCGTTTGGTTCGTTGGAAGATGTCTGGGGCAGCAGCGTGATGCACCCCTGGCTGCCTAAGGAACAGCAAAGCAGTATTCTGAAAGTCAGCGTGCTGGAACATCATCCACACTACGCGATGACCGCGCTGGCGCTTGGCGATCAGCATCTATGGGTCAACAAGCTGGAGCAACCGCTGCAAACCGCGCTGCGTATTCGTATTCAGGCCTCTGATGTTTCACTGGTTCTGCAGCCGCCGCAACAGACCAGTATTCGTAATGTTCTCCGGGCAAAAGTCGCGCAATGCTATGACGATAACGGTCAGGTGGAAGTTCAGCTTGAGGTGGGCGGTAAGACGCTGTGGGCGAAGATCAGCCCATGGGCCAGGGATGAACTGGGTATCAAACCTGGCCTGTGGCTGTACGCGCAAATTAAGAGCGTATCGATTACCGCCTGATTACAGCAGGTGAGAGTAGATAAATTTCGCGATGCTGTCGGTGGTGTTATCACCAATCACGATGTTGGCGCGTGCTTTGACCGCGTCATCCGCGTTGCCCATCGCCACGCCAGTGCCTGCGGCTTCCAGCATGCTGATATCGTTAAAGTTATCGCCAAAGGCAATCACGTTTTCCATTGACCCGCCCTGTGCTTCTATCCACTGGGTCAAGCGTCGTCCTTTACTGTTGCCTTTACGGGCAATGTCGACCTGATCGTGCCAGGACCATTCACACTCCAGCCCCAGTTGTTGCTCGACATACCGGCCAAACTGCTGCAGTTTCGGAATATCTTCGTCGGTCAGAGCAAATTTCCAGACGGCGTTAACGTCATGCGCCGCCTGCGCCAGCGAAGGAACCTGGGTGAAGGTCGGGCGCTGTTCCGGCGGCAGCGTTTGTGCCCAGTTAGCAGTACGCACTACATGCCCGGTAGGGCGCTCATACAGCATGGCCTCATCCACATACATCAGCCCGTGGATCTGATGTTCATCCAGCATTTCGATCAGCTGTAATGCCTGGTCTACCGGAAGGGGATCGGATTCCAGCACCTTTTTTGCTTGATAATCATACAAATAGGTACCGTTACAGCAAATTGCAGGTGTATCCAGCGCCAGTGCCTGATAAAAAGGATGAATAGCAACGTGATGGCGACCTGTGACAATGATAAGTTGGTAGCCTGCTTCTCTGGCGCGCGAGAGCGCTTCGAGAGAGGATGGCAGCAAGGTTTTTTTCGGGGTCAAGAGGGTACCGTCTAAATCCAGGGCAATCACGCGTGCGGTCATAGGTTTATCCAGATTAAGGTTGAGAATTATGTCTGTTGGAATGGTACACCGAGACGGGAGCCGGACAAAATTCTGAGCCTTAATTAAGCATTCACCGTTAAAAGCGTCTACCCTAGGCGTGTGTCAGGCAATTGCAGCCACCTGCCAAAAAGTAAAGGAGTATTCATGAAGCAAACCGTTTATACCGCCAGCCCTGAAAGTCAGCAAATCCACGTCTGGAGCCTGAATCACGATGGTTCTCTGACGCTGACACAGGTGGTTGATGTGCCGGGTCAGGTACAGCCGATGGTCGTCAGCCCGGATAAGCGTTACCTCTATGTTGGCGTGCGCCCGGAGTTTCGCGTGTTGGCTTATCGTATTGCGCCTGATGACGGTGCGCTGACCTTCGCGGCAGAGTCTGCGCTGCCGGGTAGCCCGACGCATATTTCTACCGATCATCAGGGACGTTTCGTGTTCGTGGGTTCTTATAACGCTGGCAGCGTGAGCGTCACGCGTCTGGAAGATGGCCTGCCGGTGGAACTGGTTGACGTGGTTGAGGGCCTGGATGGTTGCCACTCAGCCAACATCTCTCCGGATAACCGTACTTTGTGGATTCCGGCGTTGAAACAGGATCGTATCTGCCTGTTTGACGTAAGCGATGATGGCCATCTGGTCGCGCAGGAACCGGCTGAAGTGACTACCGTGGAAGGCGCGGGCCCGCGTCATATGGCGTTCCATCCGAATAAGCAATATGCCTACTGTGTGAACGAGCTGAACAGCTCTGTTGATGTCTGGGAGCTGAAAGATCCGTACGGCAAAATTGAGTGTGTGCAGACGCTGGATATGATGCCTGCAGATTTCGCTGATACCCGTTGGGCAGCAGATATTCATATCACACCTGATGGGCGTCATCTGTATGCCTGTGATCGTACCGCCAGCCTGATTACGGTCTTTAGCGTGTCTGAAGACGGTAGCGTACTGACTAAAGAGGGTTTCCAGCCTACCGAAACTCAGCCGCGTGGTTTTAATATCGATCACAGCGGAAAATACCTGATTGCCGCCGGGCAAAAATCGCACCATATCGCGGTGTATAAGATTGCAGGCGAACAAGGACTGTTGACAGAGAACGGTCGTTACGCGGTAGGACAAGGCCCGATGTGGGTGGTGGTTAACGCGTACTAAAACGTCAGGTGTTACAAACGATCCGCAATCTTTTGAAGATTGCGGATTTTTTTATGTTCATTCAACAAGCGGTAAATTTTCATGACGTTCAGCAACGGATGTCCAAAGACAGTCTTTGTCATCTGCCCATAAATTAAGCAGAAGAGAGAAGAAACGTTCAGCGGGAGGTGAGAGAATAGCGTCTTTACGCCGAATAACTCCCAGCGTGCGTCTAATAACAGGCTCAACCAGTGGGATACCTGTCAGGGTGGGATGCGGCGTTTGCGGCATTGCTAACCCTGGTAACGCGGAAACGCCCAGTCCAGCTTCAACCAGACCCAGCGAAGTGGACAGATGACGAACCTCGTAAAACCAGTTCAACTTCCACGGTTTATCGGCCAAATGTTGTTCAATCAATAATCGGTTACCGCTTGAGGAGCGAACGCCTATCAATTTGTAATTCAGCAATTCCTGCCACTCCACCAACTGTTTATTGGCGAGTGGATGATCGCGCCGACAGGCCAGAACAAACGGTTCATTAACCAGTGGAGTGAACTCGATAGAGGAATTTGTGATGTTGTTCATATTTATTCCAAAATCAGCCTCATTGCAAAGTACGGATTCCATACAATTATTCGTACCTTGTTCAATAATTCGCACTTTGATATTGGGATACCGCTCATTAAATTTTCCTATTGCCAACGGCAAGAATTAGAAAACTGCGGTAGGAATACAGGATAATGTCACTATGCCATGATGATGAACATTCACATCGCTAATATTAAAAATAGTTTCATCTAATGCCCTGATTAATTCTCTGGCTTCAGGTAAAAGCATTTTTCCCGCTTTTGTTAATGTGACTTTGCGAGTTGTTCTTTCAAAGAGTTGAGTGTGTAAATACTCTTCCATCTTTTTAATTCTGCGTGTTAATGCAGGTTGCGTAATATTAAGTAACTTGGCGGCATTGTTAAAAGAATCGGACTCTGCCAGTGTGACAAACGCCTTCATGCTTGATAATTCGTGTTTCATTCTGACTCCGGACTAAATCGGGGAAGCCCCTGTCTAAGATGAAAGTGTTCAGTGTATCTGCAATTCATAACTTTTAATTAATAAAAATAAATCACTAATCACGAAAATGAAGTCATTAGTCACCCTAATCATGACATGCAACCATGTACATAGTGAAAATAATATCGAGAGCATAATCATGAAAAAAATACCTTGCGTTATGATGCGCGGAGGAACTTCAAGGGGCGCATTTTTATTAGCACAAGATCTACCACAAGAAGAAAAACTGCGTGATGAAGTATTGATTAAAATTATGGGTTCTGGCAATGCGCTGGAAATAGACGGCATTGGTGGTGGCAATCCGTTAACCAGCAAAGTAGCGATCATTAGTCGTTCAAACGACCCGAAAGCTGATATCGATTATTTATTTGCTCAGGTATTGGTGCATGAGCAACGGGTCGATACCACGCCGAACTGCGGCAATATGCTTTCCGCCGTTGGCGCGTTTGCTATCGAAAAGGGATTAATTAATGCCGCAACGCCGACCACCCGCGTTCGTATTCGCAATGTAAACACCAACACGTTTATCGAAGCTGATATACAGACACCAAACGGCGTTGTTGAGTATGAAGGAACAGCAAGAATTGACGGTGTCCCGGGAACATCGGCCCCGATTGCATTGACATTCCTGAATGCTGCAGGTTCTAAAACCGGGCATATTTTTCCAACGGGCCAACACATCGATTATATCAACTCCGTTCCCGTGACCTGTATGGATATGGCGACACCTGTCGTAATTATTCCTGCCGAATACCTGGGGAAAACGGGTTATGAATCCGCGCAAGATTTAGATGCAGACCGCGAATTATTGGCGCGCATCGAGTCTATTCGTTTACAGGCCGGTGAAGCTATGGGCCTGGGAAATGTCAGTAATAAGGTTATCCCTAAACCTATTCTCATCTCGGCACCTCAGCACGATGGCGCAATTAATGTTCGCTATTTTATGCCGCATTCTTGCCATAAAGCACTGGCAATTACCGGGGCGATAGCGATCGCCAGCAGTTGCGCCATTAACGGTACCGTTACGCGTCAGGTAACGGCAGGCGCGCATTACGGGAATATCACTATCGAACATCCAGGCGGCGCTCTTGATATTTATTTAACCAATGAAGGGGATGAGCCTGAAACTATCAGAGCTTCGGTTATTCGCACCGCCAGAAAAATATTCGCCGGTGATGTTTATCTTCCCTGACAGCATTGGCCACATGTTGCTGTGATTATGGAAAATCGAAAAACATTCTGTATTGCTTGTACAGATTATTCAGGACCCCAAAATGAACGTTAAATCATTATGGAAGCTAATATTAATATTGGCCATCCCTTGCATTATAGGACTTATGCCAGCACCGGCAGGATTAAGTGAACTGGCCTGGGTGCTATTTGGTATTTATCTCGCAGCCATTGTCGGGCTGGTGATCAAACCGTTTCCTGAACCGGTGGTATTATTGATTGCTGTTGCCGCTTCAATGGTGGTTGTCGGAAATTTAGGCAGCGGCGTACTTAAAACCAGCAGCGTGCTGAGTGGCTATGCTTCCGGTACGACATGGCTGGTGTTCTCCGCGTTTACTTTAAGCGCTGCTTTTGTGACGACGGGACTGGGCAAGCGAATTGCCTATATTCTGATTGGTAAAATAGGTAACACCACGCTTGGCCTGGGCTACGTGACCGTATTTCTTGACCTGGTATTAGCCCCGGCAACACCGTCAAATACTGCGCGTGCGGGAGGCATTGTCTTGCCCATCATCAATAGCGTGGCGGTGGCGTTAGGCTCTGAGCCGGACAAGAGCCCCCGCCGCGTCGGCCACTACCTGATGATGACGGTGTATATGGTCACTAAAACGACCAGCTATATGTTTTTTACTGCGATGGCAGGAAACATTCTGGCATTGAAGATGATCAACGATATCTGTCAGTTACAACTAAGCTGGGGAGGATGGCTCTTGCAGCTGCTTTGCCTGGACTGGTTATGCTGTTGGTAACGCCTTTAGTCATCTATTTTATGTATCCACCTGAAATTAAAAAGGTTGATAACAAAACTATCGCCAAAGCCGGGCTTCAGGATTTAGGGCCAATGAAAGGGCGCGAAAAAATGCTGCTGGGCATTTTCGTCCTCGCGCTATTAGGATGGATCTTTAGTAAAACTCTCGGCGTTGATGAATCAACGGTTGCCATTGTAGTAATGGGTACGATGCTTTTGTTTGGCGTAGTCACCTGGGATGATGTGGTTAAAAATAAGGGCGGCTGGAATACCTTAATCTGGTACGGCGGTATTATCGGTTTGAGTTCGCTGTTATCGAAAGTGAAATTCTTCGATTGGTTAGCCGAACTCTTCAAGAATAACCTCGACTTTGGTAACCACGGCAACGTTGCGTTCTTTGTTATTCTCTTTTTGAGCATTATTGTTCGTTATTTCTTTGCCTCTGGCAGCGCCTATATTGTGGCAATGATGCCGGTATTTGCCATGCTGGCGAACGTTTCTGGTGCACCACTGATGTTAACTGCATTGGCATTACTCTTTTCTAACTCTTACGGCGGTATGGTTACCCATTATGGCGGCGCCGCGGGACCGGTTATTTTTGGCGTTGGATATAACGACATCAAATCGTGGTGGCTGGTCGGCGCAATGCTGACGTTCTTGACGTTCCTCGTCCATATTACGCTGGGTCTTTGGTGGTGGAATATGTTGATTGGCTGGAACATGCTCTAACTATACCCGTCATACTTCAAGTTGCATGTGCGTTGGCTGCGCTCGCTCACCCCAGTCACTTACTGGAGTAAGCTCTTGGGGATTCGCTCCCTTGCCGCCTTCCTGCAACTCGAATTATTTAGGGTATAAATTACATCGTTCATTGGTTGTCTGTGCTCTGGTTGGAGCACAGCAATGTGGAGTATCTAATGATTAAATTATATGAGAAAGGGATTTACCTCTCCGGTAATAATGAAATTATCGCTGAGGATGAGGTGTCTGAACCAATCTGTAAAGAAGATGCGAAAAAAGGAACTATCGCGTGGTCGATTCTCTCAGCGCATAATACGTCCGGTGACATGAATAAGCTAAAAATTAAGTTTGATTCATTAGCATCACACGATATTACCTTTGTCGGTATTATTCAGACCGCTAAAGCATCAGGAATGGAGCGCTTTCCTTTACCGTACGTTCTGACGAACTGCCATAACTCATTATGCGCGGTAGGGGGAACCATTAACGGTGACGATCATATGTTTGGTCTGTCTGCGGCACAGCGTTACGGCGGAATCTTTGTGCCGCCACATATTGCTGTCATCCATCAGTACATGCGTGAAATGATGGCCGGGGGCGGCAAAATGATCCTCGGCTCAGACAGCCACACGCGTTACGGCGCATTAGGCACGATGGCGGTAGGAGAAGGGGGCGGTGAGCTGGTCAAGCAGCTGTTAAACGATACCTGGGATATTGATTATCCTGGCGTTGTTGCCGTTTATCTGACCGGCAAGCCTGTTGCGGGCATCGGCCCGCAGGATGTGGCTTTGGCTATCATTGGCGCAGTGTTTAAAAATGGCTACGTCAAAAATAAGGTCATGGAGTTTGTCGGCCCTGGCATTCGCCATCTCTCAACGGATTTTCGCAACAGCGTTGATGTAATGACCACCGAAACCACCTGCCTGAGCTCTGTCTGGCAAACGGATGATGAAACTCGCAGTTGGCTGGCATTACATGGTCGCGAACAGGATTATCGCCCGCTCAACCCGCAGCCGATGGCCTGGTACGATGGGTGTATTCATGTTGATTTGAGTGCGGTTAAGCCGATGATTGCGCTGCCATTCCATCCAAGTAATGTCTATGAGATTGCTACACTCAATGAAAATCTGACGGATATTCTCCGGGAGATTGAAGTTGAATCTTCGCGAATCGCGCAAGGTAAAGCCAGCCTCTCGTTGTTGGATAAAGTGGAGAACGGACGCTTAAAAGTACAGCAGGGGATCATTGCTGGATGCTCGGGCGGCAACTTTGAAAACGTGATTGCTGCGGCGCAGGCATTACGTGGTCAATCCTGCGGTAATGATGCTTTCTCGCTGGCTGTCTACCCCTCGTCACAGCCGGTGTTTATGGATTTAGCGCAGAAAGGTGTCGTTGCGGATTTACTGGGAGCGGGGGCCGTCATCAGAACCGCATTCTGTGGACCATGCTTTGGTGCGGGCGATACGCCAATCAACAATGCTCTTAGCATCCGCCATACCACGCGCAACTTCCCTAACCGTGAAGGCTCGAAACCGGGCAATGGTCAAATGTCAGCCGTTGCGCTGATGGATGCGCGATCAATTGCGGCTACGGCAGCAAATGGAGGATTCCTCACTGCCGCGACGGATCTGGACTGCTGGGAAGCTGTACCTGATTATGCGTTTAATCCTGCGCCATATAAGAGCCGCGTATACCAGGGGTTTGTTAAAGGGGCCACGCAACAGCCGCTCATTTACGGCCCGAATATTAAAGACTGGCCGGAACTGGGCGCGTTAACAGAAAATATTCTGCTGAAAGTGGCCTCAAAAATACTTGATGATGTGACAACGACGGATGAGCTTATCCCGTCCGGAGAAACCTCTTCGTATCGTTCCAATCCTTTGGGGCTGGCGGAATTTACCCTTTCCCGACGCGATCCCGGCTATGTTGGCAGAAGCAAGGCGGTCGCTGAACGGGAAAAACAACGTCAGGCGGGTGACGTTAGCGAACTGGCGTCAGTTTTCGCACGCATCCAGCAGATTACCGGTCAGGAAAACACGCGACCACTGGAGACTGAGATTGGCAGCATGATTTATGCCGTCAAGCCTGGTGATGGTTCTGCGCGCGAGCAGGCGGCAAGCTGTCAGCGAGTGATCGGTGGGCTGGCAAACATCGCCGAGGAATATGCTACCAAGCGTTACCGTTCCAATGTCATTAACTGGGGAATGTTACCGCTACAAATGGCTGAGAAACCCTCTTTTGAAGTCGGGGACTATATCTATATTCCCGGTATTCGCCGTGCGCTGGATGAGTGCAGTCGCGAGATAAAAGCGTACGTTCTTCATGCTGATGGCGCGATGAGTGAAATCAGCTTGTATATGGAAAGCCTGACCGCCGAGGAGCGTGAGATTATTAAAGCCGGGAGTTTGATTAACTTTAATAAATCGCGTTTGGTGTAACGCCATAAAAAAGGTCGCCAGCGTAAATATGGCGACCTTTTTTTTCTCTGGGATTACTGCTTCGGCTCGGCAACCACTTTGCTACCGATACCGCGGTTGTTGTATTCCCACATGCGGTTGAAGTTGGTGTCGTTCAGGTTGCGCTGGATTTCACCTTTGTCATCTTCCGCACCGGTATTACCGGCAAACGGGCGTTTTGCGATAACGCTGTCAGCCCATGGTTTTGCCATGTTAAAGCCTTCGTTAATCACGCTGTCACGGATAACGACCTGGCCGTTAGTGTTGGAATCGACATCCAGCGATCGGCCTAACTGCGCCACGCCATCGCCGCTTGCCGTGAAGCGGCTATTAATCGCCAGGAAACCGTAGTAGATGTTTGACAGAGTAGCCGGTGCGAACACGTAACCTTCCTGCTGCGTACGGGAATTCACAACACGGAAATCGGTGTTCTCGAACACCACTGCGCCACGACCAGAAACGATATCCACATCACCTTCAATGTAGCTGTTGGTTACCAGCGTGCGAGGCTGACGATCGTTTTCCAGACGGTTTTGTACGCCGCTGTTGGTTACAAAGAACGTATTCTGACGACCCAGAATATTGACCTTGTTGATCTGCACTTTATCACCATCGGTACGCAGTGCAACGGCCGGGTGGTTGCCTGCATCAACGCTATCACCCAGGTTGTTTTCGATGGTCAGGTTCTGCAATTGCAGACCGTTGTTTTGCGACCAGACGACGGCAGAACACATCACACCAATATTTGTGCCACGTTTGTTCTGGCAATTATCAAACATATACCACGCAGGTTTACCCGGCATATATTTACCGCCTGGGTTCACCGTACGACGCCAGTCTGCGGTGCTCATGTCACCGTCAATAGCCTGGCCAATTTTTACATCCAGCGGTTTTTCGCCCATACCGTACAGCGTCAGGCTACCCGTTGCTGCCGGGATGTATACCGTGCCCTGATACTCGCCCGGCATAATCGCGATGTACTGACGTTTGTTCGTACGTTTGATGATTGCCGCATCCACCGCAGCCTGAATGCTGGTATGGGTTACGCCCTGAGTGCCTGCCGGGCCAACGACGAAGTCAGGTTGTGCAGGCAGAGAAATTGAAGAAGGGCTCCATGGCGCGGTGTTTGGCGTCAGCGCGGAAAAATAGTGCGCAGCAACGAAGTTTTTCGCTTCATTGGCCGACAAGATCGGGCGCGAAGAGGTACCTGGCGCGGTCTGATCGGAAGGAATTTGATCGGGCGGCGTAGAGCTACAGGCGGTCAGCGTCACGCCAAAAGCCATTGCCAGCGCCAGACGGGAAACTGATGATATATTCACAGGTTGCTCCGGGCTTTGAAAGTTATCCATTAAAGCCTGCTTTTTTATACTAAGTTGAGCGAAACGGGAAGGCGAAAAGGTAAAAAGTTGTTTTTTATCGCAGCAATGTCTGGCGCGGAGAGTCTTTATATCACAAATAGATAACAATTATGGCTCTTCAGGTTGACAACATCCCTATAATCAAAAATAAATGTCTATACAACCTATGACAAGTGGTGAGTCGAATGCAGCAATTCTTCCCTGATGATGTTATCTGGCGCAATGTTCGTCTGGCGACTATGGATCCTGAACGTGGTACCCCATATGGGCTGGTGGATGGTCATGCGCTGATCGTCCGCCAGGGCAAGATTCGCGATATCGTCCCGGAATCATCGTTATATCTCACACATGACAATACTTTTGATATGCAGGGCCGGCTGATTACGCCTGGCCTGATTGATTGCCATACGCATCTCGTCTTTGGCGGAAACCGCGCAGGTGAATGGGAGCAGCGGCTAAATGGTGTCTCCTACCAGCAGATAAGCGCTCAGGGTGGGGGGATCAATGCCACCGTATCGGCGACCCGCAGCGCCACGGATGAACAACTCTTACACGTAGCCCATCAGCGGATGGAACAGCTGATCAAAGAAGGTGTTACGCTGTTGGAAATAAAATCAGGCTACGGCCTGGATTTGCCGACAGAAGAGAAAATATTGCGCGTGGTGGCAGCGCTGGCGGCAGAGAATATCGTTGAAATCAGTCCGACGCTGTTGGCTGCGCATGCGACGCCAACGGAATTCAGAGATGATCCTGACGGCTATATTACGCTGGTGTGCGAGACCATTTTGCCGCAGCTGTGGGAACAAGGGCTGTTTGAGACCGTTGATCTGTTCTGTGAAAGCGTTGGTTTTTCGTTGGCGCAGAGTGAGCGGGTGTTTCAGGCTGCGCAGGCGCTGGGCATCCCGATTAAAGGCCATGTCGAACAACTGTCATTGCTTGGCGGCGCACAGTTGGTAAGCCGCTACCATGGGCTATCCGCCGATCATATTGAATACCTCGATGAAGCAGGCGTGGCGGCAATGAGCCAAAGCGGTACGGTCGGCGTGCTGCTGCCCGGCGCATTCTATTTCCTCAAAGAGCAGCAGCGCCCACCGGTAGCGTTGCTGCGTCAATATCAGGTACCGATGGCGGTAGCGACAGATTTTAACCCCGGTACCAGCCCGTTTATCAGCCTGCACTGGGCGATGAATATGGCCTGCGTTCAGTTTGGCTTAACGCCGGAAGAAGCATGGGCGGGCGTAACCCGTCATGCGGCCCGGGCGCTGGGGCGTCACGCCACCCACGGTCAATTGAAGGCCGGGTTTGTGGCCGATTTTGTGGTGTGGGATGCCACACTTCCTGTTGAGATCCTGTATGAACCAGGACGCAACCCGCTCTACCAACGCGTATTCAAAGGACAAATAGCATGACTCACTGGCAACCTGCTTCACCTGCGCTATGGCAGGGACGTGATGACCGGGCCGAATCGCCGAATGCGCTGCGCCTGTTTCAGACTATCACCCAGAGCCCGACGTTTAGCCCAGAAATGTATCGCGAGCAGATAGCGTTGCTCGGGTTTGCCTGCGACGAAGGTGTTAAACGTAATCAGGGGCGCACGGGAGCTGCCGGAGCGCCCGATGTGCTGCGCAAGGCGCTGGCGAATTTAGCCAGTCACAATGGGCATCATCGACTGGTGGATCTGGGCAATATTGTGGCGCAGGCCCCCGATCTTGAGGGCGCGCAGCAGGCGCTACGGAATGCGGTACAGCGTTGCCAGCAGGAAAATATGCGCACCTTTGTTCTGGGGGGCGGACACGAAACCGCATATGCCCATGGCGCAGGTGTGCTGGACGCGTTCCCGCAGGCGAAAGTGGGGATAGTCAACTTCGATGCACATCTCGATTTGCGCCATGCCGGGCAGGCTACATCCGGTACGCCGTTTCGCCAGCTGGCGCAGCTTTGCGATGAACAACAGCGTGAATTTCACTATGCCTGTATCGGCGTCAGCCGGGCGGCAAACACCCAGGCGCTTTGGGATGAGGCCCAGCGGCTCGGTGTGACCATAGTGGAGGATCTGCATTGTGATACGGCGCAGGCGCAGTTAGCGCAGTTCATTGCCAATCTGGATGTCATCTATCTGACAATCGACCTCGACGTGCTGCCGGTGTGGGAAATGCCCGGTGTGTCGGCCCCCGCCGCGCTTGGCGTACCGTTGGCGACGCTGCTGAGACTGATTGAGCCTCTGTGTCGTAGCGGTAAACTACAGGCGGTGGATATGGTTGAATTTAATCCACGCTTTGACGATGATGGCAGGGCGGCGCGGGTTGCGGCGCGATTAGGCTGGCAAATCGCCCACTGGTGGCACTGATATACCTGATGGCGTTGCGCTTATCAGGTTCGGGTAATGCCTGTAAACTGTACCCACTCACATTTTCAGCTTAAGGAAGGCTCACGCATGCTCCCATCCCGTTCTGCTCCGGCTCCTTTTTACGAAAAGGTCAAACAGGAGATCAGCGAAAAAATTGCCAGCGGTATCTGGCTGCCTCACGATCGCATTCCGTCTGAGGCTGAGCTGGTGGCGCAGTATGGTTTCAGCCGCATGACCATCAACCGGGCGCTGCGTGAGTTAACGGATGAAGGTTTACTGGTGCGTTTGCAGGGCGTGGGGACGTTTGTCGCCGAGCCAAAAGGTCAGTCCGCGCTGTTTGAAATTCGTAGCATCGCGGATGAAATTAACGCCCGTCAGCATCAGCACCGGTGCGAAGTGCTGACGCTGGAAAGAACCCGGGCAAACGCGCAGCAGGCTTTGGTATTAAACGTCAAAGAAGGCACCTCTATTTTTCACTCTGTCATGGTGCACTACGAGAACGATCTGCCGGTACAGATTGAAGATCGCTGCGTGAATGCCGAAATTGTGCCCGAGTATCTGGGGCAGGATTACAGCCAGACCACGCCGCACGCTTACCTGTCGCTGATAGCCCCCTTGACCGAAGGTGAGCATATTGTTGAAGCGGTACGCGCCAGCGCCGAAGAGTGCGCGCTGCTGAACATCAAAGAACACGATCCCTGCCTGCTGATCCGCCGTAAGACCTGGTCCGCGTCATCCATTGTCTCTCATGCCCGTTTGCTGTTCCCTGGTTCCCGCTATCGACTGCAAGGGCGGTTTATGTCCTGATACAGGAGATGAAAACCGTGATTGCTGACGCAATATAATAAAAATGTATCTTAATTGTTAAAATCATCCTTGCAGTGACTTGTATAGACAAGTATATGTTACTTATCTATCCGACGTTCGCGAGGAGTTTTCTGTCATGTCCCATAGCAAATATCGTCAGCAGGATATTCGTGCCCCACGCGGCACCACCTTAACGGCCAAAAGCTGGCTGACCGAAGCGCCGCTGCGCATGTTAATGAATAATCTGGATCCCGATGTGGCGGAAAATCCTCATGAGCTGGTGGTTTACGGCGGGATTGGCCGCGCCGCACGGGACTGGGAATGCTATGACGCCATCGTCAACGCGCTGACCAAACTGGAGACCGATGAGACGCTGCTGGTCCAGTCCGGAAAACCGGTAGGCGTATTCAAAACTCACGACAACGCACCGCGCGTGCTGATTGCCAACTCCAACCTGGTGCCACATTGGGCTACCTGGGAACATTTCAACGAACTGGACGCCAAAGGGTTGGCGATGTACGGCCAGATGACCGCCGGGAGCTGGATCTACATCGGCAGCCAGGGCATCGTGCAGGGGACTTATGAAACCTTCGTTGAGGCCGGGCGTCAGCATTATCAGGGTAACCTGAGCGGGCGCTGGGTACTGACCGCCGGACTGGGCGGCATGGGCGGGGCGCAGCCGTTAGCCGCTACGCTTGCGGGGGCGTGTTCGCTGAACATTGAATGCCAGCAAAGCCGAATCGATTTCCGTCTGCGTACCCGTTACGTGGACGAGCAGGCGACATCGCTTGACGATGCGCTGGCGCGTCTCGACAAATACACTCGCGAGGGTAAAGCAGTCTCCATTGCGCTGTGTGCGAACGCCGCCGACGTTGTGCCGGAACTGGTGAAGCGCGGTGTGCGCCCGGATATGGTCACCGACCAGACCAGCGCCCACGATCCGCTGCATGGTTATCTGCCGTCTGGCTGGAGCTGGGAAGAGTATCAGGCAAAAGCGGTGTCCGATCCGCAGGGCACGGTGCAGGCGGCGAAACGTTCAATGGCAACGCACGTTGAGGCGATGCTGGCGTTTAGCAAAATGGGCGTGCCAACGTTTGATTACGGCAACAACATTCGCCAGATGGCCAAAGAGATGGGCGTGGAAAATGCCTTTGATTTCCCCGGCTTCGTACCTGCTTATATTCGACCGTTGTTCTGTCGCGGCATTGGCCCGTTCCGTTGGGTGGCGCTGTCCGGCGATCCGCAGGATATTTATAAAACAGATGCCAAAGTGAAAGAGATCGTGGCAGATGATAAGCACCTTCATCACTGGCTGGATATGGCGCGTGAGCGGATTAATTTCCAGGGTTTACCGGCGCGTATCTGCTGGGTCGGCCTGGAGTGGCGTCAGAAACTGGGGCTGGCGTTTAATGAAATGGTGCGCAGCGGTGAAGTATCCGCGCCAATTGTTATTGGCCGTGACCATCTGGACTCCGGTTCTGTTGCCAGCCCGAACCGCGAAACTGAAGCTATGCGCGACGGTTCAGACGCCGTATCCGACTGGCCGCTGCTGAACGCGCTGCTTAACACCGCCAGCGGCGCGACCTGGGTGTCGCTGCATCACGGTGGCGGGGTCGGTATGGGCTTCTCTCAGCATGCCGGGATGGTGATTGTTTGCGATGGCACCGATGAAGCCGCGGCGCGTATCGCCCGGGTCTTACATAACGATCCGGCGACCGGGGTGATGCGTCACGCCGACGCCGGATATGACATTGCGGTGGAATGCGCCGTCGAAGAAGGGCTGAATTTGCCGATGGTTGCCGCGACGCAGGAGAAACGCTGATATGAACACCATGACACTCACGCCGGGCCATCTGAGTTTTATCCAGCTACGTGAAATCTGGCAGCAGCCGGTCAAACTGAGTCTGGATGCCGGGGCGATCGATGCTATTAACGCCAGCGTCGCCTGCGTCAATAATATTGTCGCTGAAGGCCGTACGGCGTATGGCATTAATACCGGCTTTGGCCTGCTGGCCCAGACCCGTATCGCCACGGAAGATTTGCAGAATTTGCAGCGTTCGCTGGTGCTTTCCCATGCGGCAGGCGTCGGCGAGGCGCTGGACGACGCGATGGTGCGTCTGATTATGGTGCTGAAAATCAACAGCCTGGCGCGCGGTTTTTCCGGTATTCGCCTGAGCGTGATTGAAGCGCTGATTGCGCTGGTGAATGCCGAGGTGTATCCGCTGATCCCGGCGAAAGGCTCCGTGGGGGCATCGGGTGACCTGGCGCCGCTGGCGCATATGTCTTTGACGCTGTTGGGAGAAGGGAAGGCGCGCTGGCAGGGTGAATGGCTCCCGGCGACCGAAGCGCTGAATAAGGCCGGGCTGGAGCCGATAACGCTGGAGGCAAAAGAAGGGCTGGCGTTGCTCAACGGTACCCAGGCTTCGACGGCCTTTGCGCTGCGTGGGCTAATTGAAGCTCAGGAACTGTTTGCGTCTGCAACGGTGTGCGGGGCGCTGACCACCGAAGCCGTGCTGGGTTCCCGTCGTCCGTTTGATGCCCGTATTCACGCCGCGCGAGGGCAGCGTGGGCAGATTGATGCCGCAATGCTGTATCGTCACGTATTGACCGACACCAGCGCGCTTTCGCAGTCGCATCATAACTGTGAGAAAGTGCAGGATCCGTATTCTCTGCGCTGTCAGCCACAGGTGATGGGGGCATGTCTGACGCAAATGCGCCAGGTGATGGATGTTCTGCTGGTGGAAGCCAATGCGGTTTCCGACAACCCGCTGGTATTTGCCGAGGAGGGGGATGTCATTTCTGGCGGCAACTTCCATGCTGAACCGGTGGCGATGGCGGCAGATAATCTGGCGCTGGCGATTGCGGAAATCGGCTCGTTATCGGAGCGACGCATTGCGTTAATGATGGATAAACACATGTCGCAACTGCCGCCGTTTTTGGTGAAAAACGGTGGGGTGAACTCCGGCTTTATGATTGCTCAAGTCACGGCTGCCGCGCTGGCGAGTGAGAACAAAGCGCTGGCGCATCCGCATAGCGTAGACAGTTTACCGACGTCCGCCAACCAGGAAGATCACGTATCTATGGCTCCGGCGGCGGGGCGCAGACTGTGGGAGATGGCAGCAAATACGCGCGGCGTGATTGCCGTAGAGTGGCTGGCGGCGTGTCAGGGGATTGACCTGCGCGAAGGGTTAACCTCAAGCCCGCTGCTGGAGCAGGCGCGCCAGGCTTTACGCGAGCAGGTTGCTCATTACACGCAGGATCGCTTTTTCGCCCCGGATATCGAGTGCGCGACCGAACTGTTAGCGCAAGGAACGTTGCTGAAATTGCTGCCTGAATTTCTCTAGAGAATTGCCTGATGGCGACGCTGACGCGTCTTATCAGACTTACGGTCGGCTTTGTAGGCCGGATGAGGCTAAGTCGACATCCGGCATAACAGAACTTAGCTAAATATTGCGGTAACAGAAGCGCTGGCGAGCGAGTGGAAATGGACGTTAAATCCAACCATCGCGCCGCTGGCGTCCTCATCGACATCAATACGCTCCACATCCAGTGCGTGAACCGTAAAGATATAGCGGTGGTTTTCCCCCTTCGGCGGCGCAGCGCCACCATAACCGGCTTTACCAAAATCCGTGCGTGTTTGCAGCACGCCTTCCGGCAACGCAACCAGCCCCGAGCCGTAACCTTGTGGTAAAACCCGGGTATCTGCAGGCAGGTTAACCACCACCCAGTGCCACCAGCCGGAGCCGGTTGGCGCATCAGGATCGTAACAGGTCACGACAAAGCTTTTAGTCCCGGCGGGCACATCATCCCATGCCAGATGCGGGGAAATATTATCCCCGTCATATCCCATGCCGTTAAAGACGTGGCGATGAGGAAGCTTTTCGCCATCGCGCAGATCGTTACTGATTAGTTTCATGCTGACTCCTCTCGTTAGCCAAAAAGTGTAGCCAGAAACCGTAGAGCTTACCGCCGATTAATCGCTAAAAAATGTTGCATTGCGCACAGCCTCGTTGACGGCCTGCGTCAGGCTGCGCAGTTGTTCGGGCTTGATGATGTACGGCGGCATCAGATAAATGAGCTTACCAAACGGTCTTACCCACACGCCCTGTTCGACAAAGAACTTCTGTAACGCGGCCATATTCACCGGATGCGTGGTTTCTATCACGCCGATGGCACCAAGCACGCGCACGTCGGCGACCCAACGGGAATCTGCCGCCGGGGCGAGTTCTTCACGCAACTGCGCTTCAATGGCCGCGACCTGCGAGCGCCATTCGCCGGTTTCGAGCAGCGACAGGCTGGCAGAGGCGACGGCGCAGGCCAGTGGATTACCCATGAAAGTCGGGCCGTGCATAAAACATCCGGCTTCACCGTTGCTGATGGTTTCCGCAACCAGGCGCGTGGTCAGGGTGGCGGAAAGGGTCATCGTTCCGCCGGTTAACGCTTTGCCAAGGCACAAAATGTCCGGAGTGATATCAGCGTGCTCACAGGCAAACAGCTTGCCCGTGCGACCAAATCCGGTGGCGATTTCATCGGCAATCAGCAAAATGCCTTCCCGGTCACACATCTTACGGATGCGCTTTAACCACTCAGGATGGTACATGCGCATGCCGCCAGCGCCCTGCACAATCGGTTCAAGGATCACTGCCGCAATTTCGTGGCGATGTGCGGCCATCAGACGGGCAAAAGGCACCATATCCAGTTCGTCCCATTCGCCGCCCATCCGACTTTGCGGAGCGGGTGCAAACAGGTTATCAGGCAGATAACCCTTCCACAGACTGTGCATCGAGTTGTCAGGATCGCAGACCGACATCGCGCCGAAAGTATCGCCGTGATAACCGTTACGAAATGTCAGGAAACGCTGACGGGATTCACCTTTGGCCTGCCAGTATTGCAGCGCCATTTTCATCGCGACTTCCACGGCGACCGAACCAGAATCCGCGAGAAAAACGCACTCCAGCGCCTCGGGCGTCATCGCCACCAACTGGCGACACAGCGCAATAGCCGGGGCATGGGTAATGCCGCCAAACATCACGTGCGACATGGCATCAATCTGCGTTTTCATCGCGGCATTCAGCTGCGGGTGATTGTAACCGTGGATTGCCGCCCACCAGGATGACATGCCGTCAATCAGCTTCTCACCGCTGGCTAATATCAGTTCACAACCTTCGGCACGCGTCACCGGATAAACCGGCAGCGGGGAGGTCATGGAGGTGTAAGGGTGCCAGATATGGCGTTGGTCAAACGCAAGATCGTCCGTTGTCATAATCGACTTGTAAACCAAATTAAAAAGATTTAGGTTTACGAGTCTACACCAAACTAACAACGAAACGTATACCCATATGGCTCATTCTTCTCGCTGGACAATGTCGCAAGTCACCGAACTATTTGAAAAACCGCTGCTGGATCTGTTGTTTGAAGCGCAGCAGGTTCATCGTCAGCATTTCGATCCGCGGCAGGTACAAGTTAGTACGCTGCTGTCGATAAAGACCGGTGCTTGCCCGGAAGACTGCAAATACTGCCCGCAAAGTTCCCGCTATAAAACCGGACTGGAAACGGAACGTTTGATGGAAGTTGAACAGGTTCTGGACTCTGCCCGTAAGGCGAAACAAGCCGGTTCAACGCGGTTTTGCATGGGCGCGGCGTGGAAGAACCCTCACGAACGCGATATGCCGTACCTGGAACAAATGGTTCAGGGTGTGAAAGAACTGGGGCTGGAAGCCTGTATGACGCTGGGCACGCTGGACGAATCTCAGGCCCAGCGCCTGGCCAATGCGGGTCTGGACTACTACAACCACAACCTCGACACCTCGCCGGAATTTTACGGCAATATCATTACCACCCGTTCGTATCAGGAGCGCCTGGATACGCTGGATAAAGTGCGTGAGGCGGGCATTAAAGTTTGCTCCGGCGGGATTGTGGGGCTGGGTGAAACGGTGACCGACCGCGCGGGTCTGCTGCTGCAATTAGCGAATCTGCCGACGCCGCCGGAAAGTGTGCCGATCAACATGCTGGTGAAAGTGAAGGGCACGCCGCTTGCCGATAACGACGACGTAGATGCTTTTGATTTTATTCGTACTATCGCCGTCGCGCGCATCATGATGCCGACCTCATACGTACGTCTTTCTGCCGGGCGCGAGCAGATGAACGAACAAACCCAGGCAATGTGCTTTATGGCCGGGGCCAACTCGATTTTCTACGGCTGCAAACTGCTGACCACGCCGAACCCGAACGAAGATAAAGATTTATTGTTGTTCCGTAAGCTGGGTCTTAACCCGCAGCAAACGGCGGTGCTGGCGGGTGATAACGAACAGCAACAACGTCTGGAGCAGGCGCTGCGTACCCCGGATACCGACGATTACTACAACGCGGCAACCGTATGACCTGGCAGCAAAAAATCGACGATGCGCTAACGGCGCGTCGTCGTGCTGATGCGTGGCGTCGGCGCTATGCAGTGACACAGGGTGCTGGTCGCTTGTTACAGGCTGGCGGTCGTCAGTATCTGAATTTCTCCAGCAACGACTATCTCGGCTTAAGCCACCATCCGCAAATTATCTGCGCGTGGCAGCAGGGCGCTGAGCGTTTTGGCGTCGGCAGTGGCGGCTCGGGCCATGTCAGCGGTTATTCCGTTGCGCATCAGGCGCTGGAAGAAGAGCTGGCGCAGTGGCTCGGCTATTCCCGGGCGCTGTTGTTCATCTCCGGTTTTGCCGCTAATCAGGCAGTGATAGCCGCATTGATGGAAAAAGACGATCGCATTGTCGCCGACAGGCTTAGCCATGCCTCGCTGTTGGAGGCCGCCAGCCTTAGCCCTGCTGTTTTACGTCGCTTTACCCATAACGATCCGCAACACCTGGAGCGTCTGCTGACTTCCCCCTGTCCGGGGCAGCAGCTGGTGGTCACTGAAGGCGTATTCAGCATGGATGGCGATAGTGCGCCGCTGGCAGAAATCCACGCGGTGGCGAAACGGCAGGGCGCGTGGCTGCTGGTGGATGATGCGCATGGGATTGGCGTAAGCGGTGAGGAAGGGCGTGGCTCGTGCTCTCGACAGCAGGTGAAACCTGAGCTGCTCGTGGTGACGTTTGGCAAAGGGTTTGGCGTCAGCGGTGCGGCGATCCTGTGTTCTGATAGCGTGGCCGACTATCTGTTGCAGTTTGCCCGCCATCTGATCTACAGCACCAGTATGCCTCCGGCGCAGGCGCAGGCCTTACGCACCGCGCTGGCGGTCATCCGCAGCTGTGAAGGCGATGAACGCAGGGAAAAGTTAGCGATGCTGATCCAGCGTTTTCGCGCTGGGGTGAATACTACGGATTTGACGCTGGCGCATTCAGATAGCGCTATTCAACCGCTGATCGTTGGCGACAATCATAAAGCCCTGCAACTGGCACAGACGTTACGGCAACAGGGATGCTGGGTAACGGCAATTCGCCCACCAACGGTGCCAACCGGTACGGCCAGATTACGGCTGACTTTGACCCAGGCGCATGAGGTGCAGGATATCGATCGTCTACTGGAGGTGTTGCATGGTGCAGGTCAATAAACAGGCGATTGCCGCCGCGTTTGGCCGCGCTGCCACCCACTATGAGCAACACGCAGAGCTACAGCGTCAGAGCGCCGATGCGTTACTGGCACAACTCGATGGCCGGGCGTTCTCACGGGTTTTGGACGCGGGCTGTGGGCCTGGGCGTATGAGTCGCTACTGGAGGGAGCAGGGGAGTGAGGTCTGTGCGTTGGATCTTTCGGCGCAAATGCTGGCTGAAGCACAGCGTCACGATGTTGCCCATCACTATCTGCTGGCGGATATCGAAGCCATTCCGCAGGCCGCTGCCACTTTCGACCTGGCCTGGAGCAATCTGGCCGTGCAGTGGTGCAGCGACCTACGCGGTGCGTTAAGCGAGCTATACCGGGTGGTGCGTCCTGGCGGAACGGTGGCGTTTAGTACCCTGGCGCAAGGTTCGATGCCGGAACTTCGTCAGGCGTGGCGAACAGTTGATGACCGGGAGCATGCCAACCGTTTTTTGCCCGTGGAGCAACTGGAAAACGCGCTGTGCGGCTGGGACGTTGAATACCAGTCTCATGCCGTCACGCTGTGGTTTGACGATGCGCTGAGCGCCATGCGCTCGTTGAAGGGTATTGGTGCGACGCATTTGCATGATGGACGCGAGCAGCGTGTGCTGACCCGCTCGCAACTGCGTCAGCTACAGCTCGCCTGGCCCTGTCAGCAGGGGAAATATCCGCTGACCTATCATCTTTTTTTGGGAGTGATTCAACGTGACTAACACGTATTTTGTCACCGGGACGGACACTGAAGTAGGTAAAACTATCGCCAGTTGTGCGTTGCTTCAGGCGGCGGGACAGTTGGGATTGCGAACCGTCGGCTATAAGCCGGTGGCGTCAGGCAGTGAAATGACTGATGAAGGTCTGCGAAACAGTGATGCGCTGGCGCTACAGCGCAACAGCGTTGTAGCCGTGGATTATGCAACCATCAATCCGTATACCTTCGCGGAACCTACCTCACCGCATATCATCAGTGCTGACGAAGGGCGCCCCATTCAGGCCTCCGTGATGTCTGCGGGTTTACGCTTGCTTGAAGAACAGGCTGACTGGGTATTGGTGGAAGGTGCAGGCGGATGGTTTACGCCGCTTTCGCCTACGCTGAGTTTTTCTGACTGGGTAAAAGCGGAACAACTGCCGGTGATTCTGGTGGTTGGCGTTAAGCTCGGTTGTATCAATCATGCCATTTTGACCGCTCAGGCGGTGCAGCAGGCCGGGCTGACGCTCGCCGGATGGGTTGCCAATGATGTGACGCCACCCGGCAAGCGTCATGCTGAATATATGGCGACGCTAAAGCGTGCGCTTGCGGCTCCGCTGCTGGGGGAAATTCCCTGGCTGGCAGAAGAGCCGGAGCAAGCATCGACAGGTCGTTATATCGATCTTAGCGTTTTGTCTCTGGCATCCACCAGTCGTTGATTAGCGGGTCGCTGAATTGTGTTATTTGCCCTTGAGCCACGTTGCGGCCACGATGTAACAAGCAATAGCAGTCGGCGACCCGACGAATGAACGGCAGGCTCTGCTCCGCGAGCATAATGGTGATGCCAAGCTCCTGACTTAGCCTCACAATCAGATTCCCCAGTTTGTGGATATACGCCTGGCCTGTTCCTCGTGTGGGCTCATCGAGGATCAGCAGACGCGGGCGAGTGACCAACGCACTGGCGAGTGCAAGCTGGTGCTGATTTTCCTCCGACAATGCCACCCCTTTGGCCTGACGCAGTACAAACAGCTGTGGAAACAGGCGGTAAATATCGCTGCTGTTCATTGCTTCGCTTTCCTCAACCGCCTGGCGCGCAATGTGCAGATTTTCCTCTACCGTCAGTTGCGAAAAAATTCGCCGCTCCTGTGATACACAGTTAATACCTAGTGCAATGCGCTTTGCCGCCGGAATCTGAAGCAGATCGCAAGGTGGTGCGCCAGCCTGATGCCAGAACATAGTTCCGCTCTCAATCGGTAAATTGCCGATGATGCAATTGGCAAGCGTAGTCTTTCCCATCCCTGGAAGACCCAGCACGGCGGTACATTTACCGGGCAACAGGTCGAGATCGACATCCCAAAGCGAGTGTTGATTACCGTAATAGTGATTCACTGCACGAAGACTCAACATAGATTTCTCCCTCATGATGATATCCGCCTCGCGGACTGGTGGTCGGGAGAAAACTGCAAATCTCTTGCCAGAAGCGGAATTGGGGAAAAATACAGCAGGATGGCGTGCAGCGCTGGCGGTAAATTCTTACTGACCGCATTCCTGACGTTCTTTTGTGCACATTGGCAGTGCCTGGTGGTGTCGTGATGGTGCAGGCAGGAAAATGATGAAAATGCGAGCAAGATCTCGGCCATCCGAGGTCGCTTCGTTAGCTGATAAATATCAAAAAATAGCGATAATTTTTTTTTATCCCACCAGAAAAGACCATCAGGACGTTTTTGCCAGGCTACAGTCCATACGGGCTGGAGGCAGTTATCCACTATTCCTGTGGATAACCTTGTGTATTAGGGTTAGAAAACACAATGTAAGCGAGAGAAGACGCGGCCTGCGACTAAATTGATGCGAAAGACGGCTCGAGATAATAATCATTAAATTACAGGATGTTAGATAAATGCAATGGCTGTCGCAGAAGTGTCATGCGTTGCCACAAAACTTTCATCGAGTAGCTTGACAAATGTTAAAAAAGTCATTGGTTTGGGGATAACACATTTTTGCTGGTGTTTTATCTTGCCTGCGGACAAATTTTAGCCTGTAGTCACGGCCATTTTGCTGGGGTAACAGAAATATTCTGGCGCGTTACTGTTTTTTCATCCAGTATATTTTACTGGCAAAATATACTGCTGCGAGTAAAATTACACACCTGCCCGCCCATTGCTTCAGGTAGCTGCTCATGAGTAAACCGTTCAAACTAAATTCCGCTTTTAAACCCTCTGGCGATCAGCCTGAGGCGATTCGTCGCCTGGAAGAAGGTCTGGAGGATGGTCTGGCGCATCAGACGCTACTGGGGGTGACGGGGTCGGGGAAAACATTCACCATCGCTAACGTGATTGCGGACTTGCAGCGTCCTACCATGGTGCTGGCCCCCAATAAGACACTTGCTGCTCAGCTGTACGGTGAGATGAAAGAGTTCTTCCCGGATAATGCGGTGGAGTATTTCGTCTCTTACTACGACTATTATCAGCCGGAAGCCTACGTACCCAGTTCTGACACCTTCATCGAGAAAGATGCTTCGGTCAACGAACATATTGAGCAGATGCGCCTGTCGGCAACCAAAGCGCTGCTGGAACGTCGCGATGTCGTTGTCGTGGCGTCGGTTTCCGCGATTTATGGTCTGGGTGACCCGGATCTGTACCTGAAAATGATGCTGCACCTGACGGTGGGGATGATTATCGACCAGCGTGCGATCCTGCGTCGTCTGGCGGAGCTGCAATATACCCGCAATGATCAGGCATTCCAGCGCGGGACCTTCCGCGTGCGCGGTGAAGTGATCGACATTTTCCCAGCAGAATCCGATGACATCGCGCTGCGCGTGGAACTGTTTGATGAAGAGGTCGAACGTTTATCGCTGTTTGACCCGCTGACCGGACAGGTCGAATCCACAATTTCGCGCTACACCATCTATCCTAAAACGCACTACGTGACGCCGCGAGAACGTATCGTGCAGGCGATGGAAGAAATCAAAGTTGAGCTGGCAGAGCGACGTAAAGTCCTGTTGGCAAATAACAAACTGCTGGAAGAACAGCGCTTAAGTCAGCGTACCCAGTTCGATTTGGAAATGATGAATGAGCTGGGTTACTGCTCGGGGATTGAAAACTACTCCCGCTATCTGTCCGGGCGCGGCCCTGGCGAGCCGCCGCCGACGCTGTTTGATTACCTGCCTGCCGATGGCCTGCTGGTGGTGGATGAATCCCACGTGACTATCCCGCAAATTGGCGGCATGTATCGCGGCGATCGGGCGCGTAAAGAAACCCTGGTCGAATACGGATTCCGTCTGCAGTCGGCGCTGGATAACCGTCCGCTCAAATTTGAAGAGTTCGAGGCGCTGGCTCCGCAAACTATCTACGTTTCGGCGACGCCGGGCAACTATGAGCTGGAGAAATCCGGTGATGAAGTGGTCGATCAGGTGGTACGACCGACCGGCCTGCTGGATCCGGTCATTGAGGTGCGTCCGGTGGCGACGCAGGTTGACGACCTGCTGTCGGAGATCCGCACCCGTGCGGCGATTAACGAACGTGTGCTGGTCACCACGCTGACCAAACGGATGGCAGAAGACCTCACAGAATACCTCGAAGAACATGGCGAGCGGGTGCGTTATCTGCACTCTGACATCGATACCGTCGAACGTATGGAAATCATTCGTGACCTGCGTCTGGGCGAGTTTGACGTGCTGGTGGGTATCAACCTGTTACGTGAAGGTCTGGACATGCCTGAGGTCTCCCTGGTGGCGATTCTGGACGCAGACAAAGAAGGGTTCCTGCGTTCTGAACGTTCGCTTATCCAGACCATCGGTCGTGCGGCGCGTAACATCAACGGTAAGGCTATTCTCTACGGCGATAAAATTACCGCCTCAATGGCTAAAGCGATTGGTGAAACCGAACGTCGTCGTGAGAAACAGCAACTCTACAACGAAGAGCACGGTATTACGCCGCAGGGCCTGAATAAGAAAGTGGTCGATATTCTGGCGCTGGGTCAGAATATTGCGAAGACCAAGGCGAAAGGCAAAGGGAAGTCACGTGCAGGCGCGAAGTCTGAAGTTGTTGAACTGGATATGACGCCAAAAGCGCTGCAGCAGAAGATTCACGAGCTGGAAGGGCAGATGATGCAGCATGCGCAGAATCTTGAATTTGAAGAGGCAGCGACGATCCGCGACCAGTTGCATCAACTGCGCGAGTTGTTTATCGCAGCATCGTAAGAGTGTGCCGGATGCGGGGTAAACCCCTTATCCGGCCTACGGCAAAGATCGCGTTCGTAGGTCGGATGACGGAGCAGAGCGTTTTGTAGGCCTGATAAGCGCCGCGCATCAGGTAAATCCGTTTAGCCTAGCGCCTGCACCGCTTTCTCCAGCGCACTATGCAATAGCTGGCGGTCATGGCGGTAGGGAATATCGCTGGCTTCCAGCACTTCCTGAATTACAACGCGGTCGGTAACGGCGGAAGCATCCACTTTCGGCCCCACAACCACCGCATCAATCACTTTCTTCCCGACGTACTGTTCAATAATGGCCAGCTTATCGCTAAGCGTCAGGCTGGCTGCTGGCAGGCTTAATTCGCGCCCAAGATTGCCTATATAGACCATCGGAGCCGGTGTGCGACGTAATGCCTGTGACATTTCATCGAGTAACAGAATCGGCATCAGGCTGGTGTAAAAACTGCCAGGTCCTATCAGAATCAAATCCGCTTCGGCGATAGCCTCAACCGCCTCCCGCGTGGTGGGGACTTTTGGCGACAGCATCAGTTCCTGAGGCGGGACGGTGAGCTGATCGATATTGACTTCGCCATAAACTTCATGTCCCTGATCGTCGATAGCCATCAAATCCACCGGCAGCTCCGACATCGGAATTAAATGCGCATCGACCTTCAACAGGCTTCGAATTAAATTGATGGCTTCCAGAGGCCGCACGCTGAGGTGATCGAGCGCTTTTAACATCAGATTTCCGAGGTTATGCCCGGAAAGTTCGCCATTACCCCCAAAACGATACTCAAACATGGCGGATGCAACGCTGGGTTGGGTAATTAACTGGTTCAGACAGTTACGCATGTCTCCCCAGGCTATCCCTCCTTCAGAGCGACGAATACGACCTGTCGACCCGCCGTTATCCGTGGTGGTGACGATACCCGTCAGGCGTGAGCCTAGAGGGGAAAGTGAGGAGAGAACGCGTCCTAATCCATGCCCTCCGCCGAGAGCGACAACGCGGTCCAGATCTGCCAGCGTGCGAGTGCGCATATATTTTCCTGATATCAATTGATCGGCGCTACAGTAACGTAAATAGTGTGTTTTCAGCAATTATCCAGTCGGCATCAGCCGTAATTTTTTTCTGCAATCTACTCCTTTCTGACGAGATCCACCTGATGGCAAGATGATGTATATCAATGCAAAACTGTGGTTTTTGCTTATTCTGTAGCGAAATTGCACGATCATGTCGTTATGTATGTATTTATACAGCGAAAGTGTACATGGCAAAAGCGTCATTTACACGCTAGTATCGGCATAACCACTAAGTACTCTTAATAATTTGAGTTGCCGGAAGCCAACGCATCTGCAACACGAAGTATGACGAGTATAAACACTCTAGCCTCTGCACCTGGGTCAAATGATACGGTGCTTTGGCCGTGACAAGACTTGAAAAAGTTTGTCACCAGGGCGCAGGAAGAAATGACTACGTCTCCCGTATTTGGAAAGGTGTACATGGGCTCTCAACTTACCGATGCTTTCGCACGTAAGTTTTACTACTTACGTTTGTCGATTACCGATGTGTGTAACTTTCGTTGCACCTACTGCCTGCCGGATGGCTATAAGCCCGGTGGGGTCACCAATAACGGCTTTCTGACCGTTGATGAAATTCGCCGTGTCACGCGCGCGTTCGCCAGTCTGGGAACGGAAAAAGTGCGTCTGACAGGGGGCGAACCTTCACTGCGTCGCGACTTTACGGACATTATCGCCGCCGTGCGCGAAAACGACGCCATCCGTCAGATTGCGGTAACCACCAATGGTTATCGTCTGGCGCGCGATGCTGCTGCCTGGCGCGATGCCGGACTGACCGCGCTCAACGTCAGCGTCGACAGCCTGGATGCCCGTCAGTTTCATGCCATTACCGGGCAGGACAAGTTTCAACAGGTGATGGCAGGCATTGACGCCGCCTTTGATGCGGGTTTTGAAAAAGTGAAAGTCAACACCGTGCTGATGCGCGACGTAAACCATCATCAACTAGACACCTTCCTTGCGTGGATCCAACCTCGGCCAATCCAACTGCGTTTTATTGAACTGATGGAAACGGGCGAGGGCAGCTCTCTCTTCCGTAAACACCATATCTCCGGACAGGTACTTCGCGATGAGCTGCTGCGTCGCGGCTGGATCCACCAGATCCGACAGCGCAGCGACGGCCCGGCTCAGGTTTTCTGTCATCCTGATTATGTTGGTGAAATTGGTCTGATCATGCCTTATGAGAAAGACTTCTGCGCCACCTGTAATCGTCTGCGCGTTTCCTCTGTTGGCAAGCTTCATCTGTGTTTATTTGGTGAAGGCGGCGTAAGCCTGCGTGATTTGCTGGAAGATGACGCTCAGCAGCCGGCGCTGGAAGAACGTATTTCAGCCGCGCTGCTGGAGAAAAAGCAGACCCATTTCCTGCATCAGAACAATACCGGTATTACGCAAAACTTATCTTACATTGGCGGCTGATCGCTAAAAGGAGTTTTTCATGAGTCAGGTAAGCGCTGAATTTATCCCGACACGCATTGCTATTCTTACTGTTTCCAATCGTCGTGGCGAAGAAGATGACACCTCCGGCCATTATCTGCGTGACTCGGCGCAAGAAGCGGGTCATCAAATAGTCGACAAGGCGATTGTCAAAGAGAACCGTTACGCCATCCGCGCCCAGGTTTCTGCCTGGATTGCCAGTGATGATGTACAGGTAGTGCTCATTACCGGCGGTACCGGGTTAACCGAAGGGGACCAGGCGCCGGAAGCGCTGCAACCGCTGTTTGACAGAGAAGTTGAAGGGTTTGGCGAAGTCTTCCGTATGCTGTCGTTTGAAGAGATTGGCACCGCGACGCTGCAATCCCGCGCGATTGCCGGAGTGGCCAATAAAACGCTGATTTTCGCCATGCCGGGTTCGACCAAAGCGTGTCGTACCGCCTGGGAAAATATCATTGCGCCGCAGCTTGATGCCCGTACGCGTCCGTGTAATTTCCACCCACATTTGAAGAAATAAGTATGTCGCAACTGACTCATATTAACGCCGCTGGCGAAGCGCATATGGTGGATGTCTCCGCCAAAGCGGAAACTGTACGCGAGGCGCGTGCTGAAGCATTCGTGACTATGCGTAGCGAAACGCTGGCGATGATTATCGATGGCAGCCACCATAAAGGTGATGTATTCGCCACGGCGCGTATTGCGGGTATTCAGGCCGCCAAACGTACCTGGGATCTCATCCCGTTGTGCCATCCGCTGATGCTGAGTAAGGTGGAAGTCAATCTTCACGCTGAACCGGAGCACAACCGCGTACGGATTGAAACGCTGTGTCGCCTGACCGGTAAAACCGGCGTTGAAATGGAAGCGTTAACGGCGGCCTCCGTGGCGGCGTTGACCATCTACGATATGTGCAAAGCGGTGCAAAAGGATATGGTGATTGGTCCGGTGCGTCTGCTGGCAAAAAGCGGCGGCAAGTCCGGAGATTTTAAGGTAGATGCGCATGATTAAGGTTCTCTTCTTTGCTCAGGTACGCGAACTGGTAAACACCGATGCGTTAGAGGTTGCCGCCGAGTTTGCAACGGTAGAAGCGCTGCGCAAGCATCTTGCGGCAAAAAGCGATCGCTGGGCGTTGGCGCTGGAAGACGGCAAGCTGCTGGCGGCGGTAAATCAGACGCTGGTCAGTTTTGATCATCCTCTTAACGCGGGTGATGAAGTCGCTTTCTTCCCGCCCGTAACCGGAGGCTAAAATGACTGAAACGCGAATTGTTGTTGGCCCTGCGCCGTTTCGCGTCGGGGATGAGTATCCCTGGCTGGCAGAGCGCGATGAAGATGGCGCGGTAGTCACTTTCACCGGTAAAGTGCGCAATCACAATCTCGGTGACAGCGTTAAGGCGTTAACGCTGGAACACTATCCGGGAATGACCGAAAAAGCGCTGGCGGAGATTGTCGACGAAGCGCGTTTGCGCTGGCCGCTGGGTCGGGTGACGGTGATTCATCGCATTGGCGAACTGTGGCCGGGTGACGAAATCGTGTTTGTTGGCGTGACCAGTGCGCATCGCAGCAGCGCGTTTGATGCCGGGCAGTTCATGATGGATTACCTGAAAACCCGCGCGCCGTTCTGGAAGCGCGAGGCCACGCCGGAAGGTGAGCGCTGGGTTGATGCCCGCGATAGCGATAAGCTAGCAGCAAAACGCTGGTAGAGTACAATTGTTGTAGGCTCATACTGATTCAGGAGATTGTCATGGACCGATTCCCACGATCCGATTCTATTGTACAGGCCCGTTCCGGCCTGCAAACGTATATGGCGCAGGTGTACGGCTGGATGACCTGCGGACTGTTGCTGACGGCGTTTATCGCCTGGTATGCGGCAAATACGCCCGCGGTGATGATGTTTGTCTTCTCCAGCAAAATCACCTTCTTTGGCCTGATCATCGCTCAACTGGCGCTGGTGTTCGTCCTGTCCGGCATGGTGCAAAGGCTGAGCGCGGGTATGGCGACCACGCTGTTTATGCTCTATTCGGCATTAACCGGGCTGACGCTATCAAGCATTTTTATCGTCTATACCTACTCGTCTATCGCCAGCACCTTCGTGGTTACCGGAGGGATGTTCGGGATCATGAGCTTGTATGGCTACACCACTAAACGTGATCTGAGCGGCTTCGGCAATATGCTGTTTATGGCGCTGATCGGTATTGTGCTGGCCTCACTGGTTAACTTTTGGCTGAAGAGCGAAGCGCTGATGTGGGCGGTGACCTATATCGGGGTGATTGTGTTTGTTGGTCTGACCGCCTATGACACGCAGAAGTTGAAAAATATCGGTGAGCAGATTGACCTGCGCGACAGCTCCAATCTGCGTAAATACGCGATTCTTGGGGCCTTAACGCTGTATCTGGACTTCATCAACTTGTTCCTGATGCTGCTGCGTATTTTCGGCAATCGTCGTTAATTCTCTGTTGCCGGATGGCGCAGCGCTTATCCGGCCTACCGCTTGGTATCAAAAGTAGGCCGGATAAGGCGTTAAGCCGCATCCGGCACTATATACACCATCATTTCGCCATCGCCTTCTCGTTCTTTGCTCGTAGCTTTTTCGCCCGACTCTCCAGCAGCAAATAACACATTAGCGCCAGCAGCAACGGAATAAAATAGTACAATACGCGATACGCGAGCAGGGCAGCAATGATCGTTCCCTGAGACGAGTCCTCTCCCGCCAGCAGCGCCATAAACACCGCTTCCAGCACGCCGATCCCCGCCGGAATATGTACGATTACGCCGGCAATACTGCTCACCAGCAGCACGCCCAGCACGAAGAAATAATCGATATTCTGACCGAGCAACAGCCAGATAATCGCCCCCATTACCATCCAGTTCGCACTGGATATCGTCATTTGCGCGAGTGCAAATTTCCAGGAGGGCAGCACCAGTTTTTGGCCCTTGATGGTGATGTGACGATGTTTAGCGAAGGCGCAAAACCACAGATAAACAACAATAATCAGCAGCAGCGCAATGCCTAAGATGCGCAATGTGCCTTCATCGATATACCAGTGTGCGGGCAGTTCGACGACGCCGAAGGTAAATATAAAACCGCCCAGCAGAATATAGCCCAGCCAGTTAGTGGTAATACTCAGCGAAAAAATCCGCGTTATTGTGCCCCCCGGCAATCCGAGGCGCGAGTAAAGGCGATAACGCATCCCTATACCACCCACCCAGGTGCTCAACGTCAGGTTGAAGGCGTAACAGATAAATGACACCAGCATGACCTGGCGTTTTGCCAGTTTGTGGCCGCAGTAGTAGCGCCCGAGCAGATCATAACAGCCGTAAAGTAAATAACTGACGATCACCAACCCCACGGCGCTGAGCAGGGCGATCCGATTGTAATCGCGAATTACCGTCCACACTTCCTGCCAGTTGACCTTGCTGGCATAAACAACCAGCAGCACGATCACCGCAATAAAAAACAGCCATGTGAGGATCTTTTTCGCTAACCGCCAGCGTCGGTGGCTTTTTGCCATCAGGTTTTCCCTCCTGCATCCTCAGTTTGTATACGGTCTTGAGTTTCCAGAGCAGGCTGCGCGGGCGGCTCTACCTCGGCCAGATGCGGGGTATGCGCCGGCAGCCAGCCGACCAGCGCCGGGAAGTGGCGTAAAAAGTGGAAGGCCAGTACGCTCTTGGTCAGGTTCCACCAGGTGCGTTTTGGCAGCATGGATTCATCAACCCGCTTGCAGTCCTGCGCAATAATAGGATTCAGGTTGTCACGCAGGGTCTGATTAAACGTGCGGTCATGAATAATCAGATTTGCCTCCAGATTCAGTGACAGGCTCAGTGGATCAAGATTGCTGGAACCCACCGTCGCCCAGTGATCGTCCATCAGCGCCACTTTGCCATGCAGAGGTTTACGGCGGTATTCATAGACATGGACGCCGCCTTTTACCAGATAGTTGTACAGCAGGCGGGCACCCACTTTCACAATCGGCATATCCGGTTCACCTTGCACGATGAGTTTTACCCGCACGCCCCGTCGGGCCGCTTTACGCATGGCATGCAGAAAGCGATAGCCGGGAAAGAAGTAGGCATTGGCGATGATCACTTCCCGCCGTGCCTGGGTCAGCATTTTCAGATAGTGGCGTTCAATATCATCACGATGTTCTTCGTTATCGCGCCAGACAAACAGCGCCTGCGCTTCGCCGGGTCGATGATTGTCGATTGCCCGGTGATGACGTCGCCACCAGCGTCGTACAGCGCTCTGTCCGGGCAAGTTTTCCAGCACGAATTTCAGAATGTCAGCAACGACTGGACCTTCAACGCGCACGGCGTAATCCTGCTTGGCCTCCGGACCGTAATCAGACATGTGTTCAGCGGAGTAATTGATGCCGCCAACAAAGGCAACACGATCATCAATGACCACAATTTTGCGATGCATACGGCGAAAGAGATTAGTGCGCATCCCGAACAGACGCGGACGCGGATCGTAGTAGCGGAAAACAACGCCGGCTACGGTGAGCTCTTCGACAAAACTGTCGCTAAGATCCGGCGAGCCGTAGCCATCCAGCAGCACCTCTGCTTTGATTCCTCGCCGGGCGGCTTCGAGCAACGCGGCATGCAGCTGTTTTCCTACCGCATCTTCAAACCAGATAAAGGTCTCGAGGATTATTTTTTGCTGTGCCTGTTCAATGGCGTCAAAGACGGCGGGGTAGAATTGATCGCCGTTTTCCAGCAGTTGAATTTGATTGCCTTCACGCCAGCCATATTTCATAAATGAATCTCCGCACTCAGAGGGGCATGATCGGACAAATGTCGCCAGTGACGCAGCGCCAGCGTCGTTGGGGTACTGGCATTCGCGTTTTTCACATAGATCCTGTCCAGACGCAGCAGGGGAAACTGCACCGGAAATGTTCGCGCTGGGCGGCCGTGGGCGCGGGTAAAAATCTCGTCAAGGCCAGCTTTGGCTTTCAACGGGCGATTGGCCGTTTGCCGCCAGTCGTTAAAATCCCCGGCAATCACCACCGGCTCCGCGTCGGGCAGGGCGTTAACCCAGTCTGCCAGCATCGCGAGCTGGGCCTGGCGGTGAGCTTCACGCAGGCCGAGGTGCACACACATCACATGGATGGGGTGGGAGAGCATTGGCGGTACGATTCGGCAGTAAAGGACTCCGCGCTTTTCACTCGCGCCGACCGACACATCACGATTTTCATAATGCTCAATGGGATACCGCGACAGCACAGCATTACCGTGATGTCCCTGCGGGTACACGGCGTTACGCCCGTAGGCGAAGTCGCTCCACATCGTGTCCGCCAGAAATTCGTAGTGGCTGGTATCCGGCCAGTTCTCAATGTGCAGCGAATGAGCTTCGTGCGCACCCATCACTTCCTGTAGGCATACAATGTCTGCACCGACCGTTCTGACGGCCTCCCTTAGCTCAGGTAAAATAAAACGCCGGTTGAAGGCGGTGAACCCTTTGTGAGTATTAATGGTGAGCACATTGAATGAAAATTGAACTCCCGATCCGCTCATGAGCCTCCCGTTGGCGTCACTTCCTAAATAAAATAGTGTAGTCATCGTCACAAAAAGATGCAGTGTTGCGGAATTTTCCGTAAAGTCCGGTACTCTGAACAATTAGTTGAAAATCCTTCAGGAGAAAAGCCATGAGGTGGCAACAACGTGTTCGTGTCGCAACGGGTCTAAGTTGCTGGCAGATTGTGTTGCATTTACTGGTAGTGGCGTTGCTGGTAATGGGCTGGATGAGCGGCACGCTGGTGCGCGTCGGCCTGGGATTATGCGTCGTTTACGGCGTAACGGTTTTATTAATGCTGGCCTTGCAACGTCACCATGAACAACGCTGGCGTGATGTCGCTGATGTGCTGGAAGAGCTGACTACCACGTGGTATTTCGGTGCCGCAATGATCGTGCTGTGGTTGCTGTCGCGCGTGCTGCAAAACAACGTCTTGCTGGCACTGGCGGGTCTGGTGATCCTGGCCGGACCCGCCGTGGTCTCGCTGCTGGCGAAAGACAAAAAGCTACATCACCTTACGTCGAAACATCGCATACGCCGCTGAGCCGGTTGTGGCCGCTATCACCAACAGCGGCCACAAACTTCCCCAGACAATCTGCAGACTCGCATCCTTCAGGTAAATCTGTTTCGTGATGTCCGTAAAATGGCGGATCGGGTTTATCCACGTCAGATTCTGCAACCAGACCGGCATGTTTTCGACCGGTGAGACGTAGCCCGAGAGTAAAATCGCCGGCATCATAAACACAAATACGCCGATAAACGCTTGCTGCTGGGTGGCGCACAGCGATGAAATCAGCAGACCAAAGCCGACCAGCGACAATCCGTAAATTACCATTGTGAAATAGAACAACCCCAGTGAACCGGCAAATGGAATGTCATAAGCCCAGATACCAATTGCCAGCACAATGGTGGCCTGAAAAGTAGCCACAATCAGCGCGGGAACTGCTTTGCCGATGAAAATCTGCCAGGTGGTAAGTGGGGAAACCAGCAGCTGATCCAGCGTACCTTGCTCGCGCTCGCGAGCAACCGAAAGCGAGGTGACGATCATTACGCCGATAGTGGTGATCATGGCGATCAGCGACGGCACCACGAACCATTTATAATCCAGATTCGGGTTGTACCAGTTACGCACGACCAGCTCGCTGTTGTTTGGTTTCGGCTTGCCGTCCATCAGCTCCTGCTGATACGTCTTAACGATTTGCTGCAGGTAATTGGCGGCAATTTGCGCGCTGTTGGAGTTACGCCCGTCGAGGATAATCTGCATGGGGGCCTGCTGGAAGGTGTCCAGGTTGCGCGAAAAATTGGCCGGGAAGCGCACCAGCAGCAGGGCTTTTTGCGTATCGATGGTAGGCTTAATCTCCTGCGGGCTTTTCAGCAGCAGAACATGCGTAAAAGCGCTGGCGCGGGCGAAGCGCTGGGTAAGCTCAACCGAATGTTTACCGTTGTCTTCGTTATAGATAGCGATCGTGGCGTTGGTGACTTCCAGCGTTGCCGCGAACGGGAACAGGATCACCTGAATCAGCACCGGTAAAATCAGAATGGCTCGCGTCTGCGGTTCGCGTAATAGCGATTGCAGCTCTTTGCGAATTAATGTCCATAAGCGATGAAACATGCCCGTCCCCTTAATCCAGCCGACGTTTGGTTTTAAGCCACGTCAGGCCAATAAACATCACCGCCGAAGCGATTAAAAACAGCACGTTAATAATCAGCACCACCGGAATATTTCCCGCCAGAAACAGGCTTTGCAGGGTACTGACGAAATAACGAGCCGGAATAATGTAGGTTACCGCCCGGATAATCGCGGGCATGCTGTCTATCTGGAAGATAAAACCTGACAGCATAATCGAGGGCAGGAAAGCGGCGTTCAGCGCGACCTGCGCGGCGTTAAACTGGTTGCGGGTGATGGTGGAAATAAGCAACCCCATGCCAAGCGTACTGAGCAGAAACAGGCTGGTAATGAAAAACAGGATCAGCAACGAGCCGCGATAGGGCACGCCAAGAATAAATACCGACACCAGCATACACAGCAGCATCGCCAGCATGCCGAGGAAATAATAGGGGATCAGTTTACACAGCAGTAATTCGACGCGGGTAACTTCGGTAGAAAGCAGTGCCTCCATGGTTCCGCGTTCCCATTCGCGCGCCACCACTAATGAGGTGAGGATCGCGCCAATCACCGTCATGATGATGGTTACCGCCCCGGGAATAATAAAGTGCTGGCTGATGGCCGCCGGGTTAAACCAGTAGCGTGTTTGCACGTCGATCAAAGGCTCGAACGATTCCCCACGATCTTCCGCCCGCTGTTGCTGCCAAATCTGCCAGATGCCTTCGACATAACCCTGCACAAAGTTGGCGGTATTGGGTTCGCTGCCATCGGTGATCACCTGGATCGGTGCCACGTCATTAGGTCGCGCCATCTGCTGGGCAAAATCCACAGGGATCACCACCAGCCCGCGAATGCGCCCAGCCTGCATTTTCTCAATCAATTCCTGCCGGTTATCGCTGATAGTGGCGTCAATATACGGCGAGCCGGTCATGGTATGGGTAAAATCCAGCGCCTCCTCGCTTTGCTGTTCGAGCAAAATCCCGATCCGTAGCTTGCTGGAGTCGAGGTTGATCCCGTAGCCGAAAATAAACAGCAGCAGCAACGGGATCACCACCGCAATCAGCCAACTGCTGGGATCGCGGACGATCTGGCGGGTTTCTTTCACGCACAGCGCGCGTACGCGACGCCAGGAGAGAGCGGAATTACTCATGCGCGTGCTCCTTATCCCAGTCATTGATTAGCGTGATAAACGCCTGTTCCATGGTCGGGTCCGGAGTGTCGCTGTCGGCAGCCTGAGCTTTCAGGTCGTCCGGTGTTCCGCTGGCAATCAGTTTGCCGCGATACACCAACCCGATGCGATCGCAGTATTCCGCCTCGTCCATAAAGTGGGTGGTCACCATCACCGTGACGCCTTTTTCCACCATGCTGTTGATATGCAACCAGAACTCACGACGGGTGAGGGGATCGACCCCGGAAGTGGGTTCATCAAGGAACAGAATGTCGGGTTCATGCATCAGCGAGCAGGCCAGCGCCAGACGCTGCTTAAACCCCAGCGGCAGTTCGTCGGTGGCGTGGGAAGCGATACTCTTCAGGCCAAATGCCTCGCTCATTCGATCGATTTTCTCCTTCTGCGCCCGACCACGCAGGCCGTAGACGCCGGAGAAAAAGCGCAGATTTTGTTCAACCGTCAGGTTACCGTACAGGGAGAATTTCTGCGCCATATAGCCCAGATGCTGACGCGCTTTGCCGGAGCTGACTTTCAGGTCCATATCCAGCACCAGCGCTTTACCGGAGGTGGGGACCAGCAGGCCGCACATCATTTTAAAGGTGGTGGATTTGCCGGCACCGTTGGGTCCTAGCAGACCAAAAATCTCGCCGCGCTGTACGGAAAAGTCTACGTGGTCGGTCGCGGCAAAATCGCCAAACTTCTTGGTCAGCGCTTTGGCTTCGATCACCGTTTCGCCAGGCGTGCCTTCTACGGTATGCAGGATAGCGCCCAGCGGGGATTCCGATGTTCCGGCTCCGCCGAGTAAATCGATAAAGGCATCTTCGAAGCGGGGTGCAGTTTCATTGATGGTTATCTGCGGCATGCCGTCAGCGTTTTGGATCTGCTGAGCTGTCGCCTCTTTTTTCAGGATTAAACGGACGGATTTCCCCTGAATCATTCCGTCGCTGACCAGCGGTAGTTTTAACGCGCGTTGCAGCAGTCGGCGGTTATTTTCCTGTGGACTGCTCATCAGGAAGCTGCGACCAGCCATGGTTTGCGTAAGCTGAGTAGGATCGCCCTGGTATAACAATTCGCCTTCGTTCATCAGCAGCACATCACGGCATTGCTCTGCTTCATCCAGATACGACGTACTCCAGAGGATCAGCATGCCGTCTCCGGCCAGTTCGTGGACCATTTGCCACAGTTCGCGGCGGGAAATTGGGTCCACACCCACACCTGGCTCATCCAGCAGCAACACTTTGGGTTCGCCGACCAGCGTACAGGCTAGCCCGAGCTTCTGCTTCATGCCGCCGGAAAGTTTGCCGGCCAGTCGTCCGGTAAATGGCCCCAGTGAGGTAAACTCCAGTAGTCGGGCAAAGGTTTTTTCTCGCGCCTCACCGGTGACGCTGCGCAAATCGGCATAGAGATTGAGGTTCTCCATGACGGTCAAATCTTCATACAGACCAAATTTCTGCGGCATATAGCCCAGCACCGCGTGCAGCGCGCTGTCGTCTTTGATGGGGTCAAAACCAATTACCGCAGCACTTCCGGCATCAGGTTTTAATAATCCCGCCAGCATGCGCATCAGCGTGGTTTTGCCCGCGCCGTCCGGCCCGACAAGCCCGGTCACGTAGCCCGCATGCACGATACAGTCGAGCGGGGCGACGGCCGGTTTTTCCATTCCAGCAAAGTTTTTCGTCAGCCCTTTAAGCGTAATGACGGCGTCATTCATGCCGTGCCTCATCGCCAAATTTTATCGTTACCGGCATTCCCTGACGTAGCGCATCGTCCGCGTCGGTTACGACAATTCGCAGGCGATACACCAGATCGGTGCGCAGATCAGGAGTCTCGACCGTTTTCGGCGTAAATTCGGCGGTTGGTGACACAAAGCCGATTTTGCCGTGATACGGTTTGTCCGGGCGACCGTCGGTATAGAGCAGGATCTCACGTCCTGGCTGCGCCTGGCTCAGATTGCGTTCGTCAACGTAGGCGCGGACCCATACCGGACGCGTGAGCGACAGCGTCAGTACCGTGCTCCCTTCGTTCAGCATGCTGCCGGGTTCAACCGCGCGGGTGAGAAGCGTGCCGTCAGACGGCGAGGTCAGCGTGGTGTCATGCAAATTAAGTTCTGCCTGTGCCAGCTCGGCCTGAGCTTGTTCGAGCGTGGCTTTTGCCTGCTCGATGTCCTGCACACGGTTACCGCTGCGATATTGCGTGAGTTTATCCTGTGCGGATTTCAATGAAGCTAACGCCTGATCGCGAGATGAACGCGCATTTTCCAGATCGTTGGCAGAAATGGTACGGCTTTTCCACAATCCTACCTGCCGATTGTAAAAATTCTGCGCGTAATCATAGGCGGCCTGCGCCTGTTTGACTGCCGCCGCGGTTTGCGCGATCTCTTCTTCGCGATACCCTGCCAGCATCAGATCGTATTGCGCCTGCGCGGCGGCAACGTTGGCTTTTGCCTGCATCAATGCGTTTTCATACGGTGCGCGGTCCAGTTTACCCAGCACCTGACCGGCGGTAATCGCATCGCCTTCATCAACCGCCAGCGAGGCCAGTCTGCCGCCGACGCGAAAACTCAGGTTGACGCTACGGATATCGACATTGCCGTATAGCGTCAGGCTGTTATCTTGCCGACTCTGATACCACCACGTTCCACCGGCAATCACGGCAACGAGGGCCGCGATAACCAGCCCGAGAACGACAGGTTTTTTCATGACTCCAGACTCCTTTGCGTTAAACCTTGCAGAATAAGATCGATGTGACAGGTGATCGTTTGGTCAATCAGCGCGGTTTTATCCTCATCAAATTGTGACCAGCCCGTACGCAACAGAATGGTTTCTTTCCCCAGACGAAAAGCCAGCACCTCGCCGAGGATGGCGTGGGTATGCAGAATCATTTGGGTATCGTTGGCATCGCCGCCGGTATAGGCGGCAATCAGGCGCGTCAGGTGTGTATGCAGCGGATTGATAACCTGGTCGTGCACCAGTTGATAAGCCGCCGTGGGGGAAAGCTGTTCACGCGAGATAAATTTACTCAGGTTAACGGTGTCGTCCTGGGTTAACAGCATGATCATATTTTTGCAGGCGCGCAGGATCAGTTCACGCATCGCGCCACGATCCGGTTCTGGCTGAGCGAATAAACGCTCGGCCTCTTCAGCGTGCGGACGAAACTGTGAGCCGATAAAATCTGCAATCCACTGGGCGCAGGCGAGATATAAATCCTCTTTTGAGCCAAAATAGTAGGTGATAGCCGCAATGTTTTGCCCGGCCTGTGCAGCGATATCGCGCGTCGTGGCGTGCAGACCATACTCGCCGAATTGCGCCAATGCGGCGGCAATGAGCTGGTTCTTCGCCTGTTCACCTTTGGTTGTCATGGTGGGTGTATTCATGGCACGACTCTGATCTTAATCAATCGATTGATTAAGATTATGACTGATGTGCAGCCTTGTCCAGTCCGGACGGTTATTTTCCAGTGAAGGGATAATTTATGCGGCACATCACAAAAACTGCTACACTCCGCCCCTTCATGACATTGTGGTTTTTGTCATCTCTATTGTATGTATCTCCCTGAAAACGACACCGGTAACGGTCAGGGCGGTTCGGAGTTGTTATGTCTTTTGATTCCCTTGGTTTAAACCCTGAAATTTTACGTGCCGTTGCCGAGCAGGGTTACCGTGAACCTACCCCTATTCAGCAGCAGGCTATTCCTGCCGTGCTGGAAGGCCGCGATCTGATGGCCAGCGCCCAGACCGGTACGGGGAAAACGGCAGGTTTTACCCTGCCGCTGTTGCAGCACCTGATTACCAATCAGCCGCATGGTAAAAGCCGTCGTCCGGTTCGTGCACTGATCCTCACGCCAACCCGTGAACTGGCGGCCCAGATTGGCGAAAACGTCCGTGATTACAGTAAGTATCTGAATATTCGCTCGCTGGTGGTCTTCGGCGGCGTCAGCATTAACCCGCAGATGATGAAACTGCGTGGCGGTGTGGATGTACTGATTGCCACCCCGGGTCGTTTGCTCGATCTGGAGCATCAGAATGCGGTAAAACTGGATCAGGTGGAGATCCTGGTACTGGATGAAGCTGACCGCATGCTGGATATGGGCTTTATTCACGATATTCGTCGCGTTCTGGCAAAACTGCCGGCAAAACGTCAGAACCTGCTGTTCTCGGCAACGTTCTCTGATGACATTAAGTCGCTGGCCGAAAAACTGCTGCATAACCCGCTGGAAATCGAAGTGGCGCGTCGTAATACCGCGTCCGAGCAGGTAACTCAGCACGTTCATTTCGTCGATAAAAAACGTAAACGTGAACTGTTGTCACAGATGATTGGTCAGGGCAACTGGCAGCAGGTGCTGGTGTTTACCCGTACCAAACATGGCGCGAACCATCTGGCAGAACAGCTGAATAAAGACGGCATCCGCAGTGCGGCAATCCACGGTAATAAATCTCAGGGGGCACGTACACGTGCGCTGGCTGATTTTAAATCCGGTGATATACGCGTGCTGGTAGCGACCGATATTGCCGCGCGAGGTCTGGACATTGAAGAGTTACCGCACGTGGTGAACTACGAGCTGCCAAACGTCCCAGAAGATTATGTGCACCGTATCGGTCGTACCGGGCGTGCCGCTGCTACCGGCGAAGCGTTGTCTCTGGTGTGCGTCGATGAACACAAGCTGCTGCGTGACATCGAGAAGCTGCTGAAAAAAGAGATCCCGCGTATTGCAACGCCAGGCTATGAGCCAGATCCCTCCATTAAAGCTGAGCCGATCCAGAATGGTCGCCAGCAGCGTGGCGGCGGTGGTGGTCGCGGGCAGGGCGGAGCAGGGCGTGGCCAGCAGCCGCGTCGTCAGGATGGCGGTGCGCCAAAAGCGAAGCCGCGTAATGGCGAAGGCAAACCGGCAGGCGATAAGCCTCGTCCGCCGCGCCGTCCGCGCAAACCGTCCTCAGCGCAGTAATTGCGAGCCCGGCCGAAAGGTCGGGCTTTTCTTTTTGCGACACGGGATAGAAAGTGCCACAATAGTGGCTGTTTATACAGTATTTCAGGTTTTCTCATGGCACTTACGGCTGCGTTAAAAGCGCAAATTGCCGCCTGGTATAAGGCGCTTCAGGAACAGATCCCCGACTTTATCCCTCGTGCACCGCAGCGGCAGATGATTGCTGACGTCGCGAAAACGCTGGCAGGTGAAGAAGGGCGGCATCTGGCGATTGAAGCGCCGACCGGGGTGGGGAAAACTCTGTCGTATCTGATTCCCGGTATTGCCATCGCGCGTGAAGAGCAAAAAACGCTGGTGGTCAGCACCGCCAACGTCGCTTTGCAGGATCAGATCTACAGCAAAGATTTACCGCTGCTGCGCAAAATTATCCCTGACCTGCGTTTTACCGCCGCGTTTGGTCGCGGACGCTATGTCTGCCCGCGTAACTTAGCGGCGCTGGCCAGTACTGAACCCAATCAGCAGGATCTGCTGGCTTTTCTCGACGATGACCTAACGCCCAACAACCAGGAAGAACAAAAGCGCTGCGCCAGGTTAAAAGGCGATCTCGACAGCTACAAGTGGGACGGGCTGCGCGATCACACCGATATCGCCATTGACGACGGACTCTGGCAGCGTCTGAGCACCGATAAAGCTAGCTGTCTGAATCGCAACTGTCACTATTATCGTGAATGCCCTTTTTTTGTCGCCCGCCGGGAGATTCAGGAAGCTGAAGTGGTGGTGGCTAATCATGCGCTGGTGATGGCGGCGATGGAAAGCGAAGCCGTTTTGCCGGAGCCGAAAAACCTGTTGCTGGTACTAGATGAAGGCCACCATTTGCCGGATGTCGCGCGCGATGCGCTGGAGATGAGCGCGGAAATCAGCGCACCCTGGTATCGGCTCCAGTTGGATCTGTTTTGCAAATTAGTGGCGACCTGTCTGGAACAGTTTCGCCCGAAAACCACGCCGCCGCTGGCGAATGCCGAGCGTCTGAACGGTCACTGTGAAGAGCTGTATGAACTGATTTCATCGCTCAATAACATTCTTAATCTGTATATGCCTGCTACTCAGGAGGCGGAACACCGCTTTGCGATGGGCGAACTGCCTGCAGAAGTGATGGAGATTTGTCAGCGTCTGGCAAAGCTTACGGAAATGCTACGCGGGCTGGCGGAACTGTTCCTCAACGATCTCAGCGAAAAAACCGGCACTCACGATATTGTGCGTCTGCATCGGGTTATTTTGCAGATGAACCGGGCGCTGGGCATGTTTGAGGCGCAAAGCAAACTGTGGCGGCTGGCATCGCTCGCGCAGTCGTCAGGCGCGCCGGTGAGTAAATGGGCGACGCGCGAGGTGCGTGACGGGCAGATCCACGTCTGGTTCCACTGCGTGGGGATCCGTGTGAGCGATCAGCTCGAACGACTGCTGTGGCGTAGCGTCCCGCATATTATTGTCACTTCCGCAACGCTGCGCTCGCTCAACAGCTTCTCGCGTTTGCAGGAGATGAGTGGTCTGAAGGAAAAAGCAGGGGATCGGTTTGTCGCGCTGGATTCACCGTTTAATCACGTTGAACAGGGCAAAATCGTCATTCCGCAGATGCGCTACGAACCGTTAATTGATAACGAAGAGCAACATATCGCGGAAATGGCCGCCTATTTCCGCGAACAGCTGGAAAGTAAAAAGCATCAGGGGATGCTGGTACTCTTTGCCAGCGGTCGGGCGATGCAGCGTTTTCTTGAGCATGTTACCGATCTGCGCCTGCTGTTGTTGGTGCAGGGCGATCAGCCGCGCTATCGTCTGGTAGAGTTGCACCGCAAACGGGTGACCAACGGCGAGCGCAGCGTGCTGGTTGGGCTGCAATCTTTCGCTGAAGGTCTGGACTTGAAAGGCGACCTGCTGACCCAGGTGCATATTCACAAAATTGCTTTTCCACCGATCGACAGCCCGGTGGTGATCACCGAGGGCGAGTGGTTGAAAAGCCTGAACCGCTACCCCTTCGAGGTGCAGAGCCTGCCCGCGGCGTCGTTCAATTTGATCCAGCAGGTTGGGCGACTCATCCGTAGCCATGGCTGCTGGGGAGAAGTGGTTATTTATGACAAACGTTTATTGACCAAAAACTATGGCAAGCGTTTACTGAACGCGTTACCCATATTTCCGATAGAGCAACCTGCTGTGCCAGACGTTATAGTAAAACCAAAAGAAAAAGCGAAACCCACGCGCCGCCGTCGGCGTTAACGATGCGAGCAACAGGCAAGGAGTTATCGATGGATTACCGCAAAATCATTAAAGAGATTGGGCGAGGAAAAAATCACGCGCGTGACCTGGACAAGGATATTGCTCGCGGACTGTATACCCATATGATGAACGGCGACGTACCTGACCTTGAGATGGGCGGGGTGCTGATTGCGCTACGTATTAAAGGCGAAGGCGAAGCGGAGATGCTGGGCTTTTACGAAGCGATGCAAAACCACACCATTCGCCTGACTCCGCCAGTAGCCAAACCCATGCCGATTGTCATTCCCAGCTACAATGGTGCACGCAAGCAGGCGAATTTGACGCCGCTGCTGGCGATTTTACTGCATAAGCTCGGTTTCCCGGTAGTCGTGCACGGTGTCAGTGAGGATCCAACCCGCGTGCTGACAGAAACCATTTTTGAACTGATGGGGATTACGCCAACGCTGCATGCCGGGCAGGCGCAGGCAAAGCTGGATGGTCATCAGCCGGTGTTTATCCCGGTGAGCGCGTTGTGCCCTCCGCTGGAGAAACAGCTGGCGATGCGCTGGCGCATGGGCGTGCGTAACAGTGCGCACACACTGGCTAAATTAGCCACGCCGTTTGCTGAAGATGCGGCGCTGCGTCTTTCCAGCGTGTCCCACCCGGAATACGTCTCGCGTGTGGCGAAGTTCTTCGGCGATATCGGTGGGCGCGGCCTGTTGATGCATGGTACCGAGGGCGAAGTGTATGCCAACCCGCAGCGCTGCCCGCAGATAAGCCTGATAGATTCATCCGGCGTGCGAGTGTTACAGGACCGACAGAGCGAGATGCCTGACGAGCCAGTACCGCTGCCGGTGGCAAAAGATCCGGAAACCACCGCGCGCTGGATTGAGCGTTGTCTGGCTGGCAGTGAGCCGGTCCCGGCATCGTTGAAAATTCAGATGGCCTGCTGCCTGGTGGCAACTGGTGAATCCGCCTCGCTTGCCGAAGGACTTGCCCGCGTCGAGCAAAGTTTCTGATTCATTTGTTATCCCGACGGGCCTTTTACCTGGTCTGTCGGTTTTCTCTTTTCGGCAACGTGAAATTTCTGCACGTTTATTGACCTCCTGAGCGCCGTGGCGCAGCATAGTTTGTTGAAAAATAAGAAACACAACAAACACGCGACACAACAGGAGATAACAATGAACAGTGGACATCGCTTCCATGTGCCAACGCTGCACGCTTTTATCCAGGCCGTTTTTCATCAGATGGGAAGCAATGATCAGGAGGCGCGGCTGGTGGCCGATCATCTGATAGCCTCTAACCTCGCCGGTCACGACTCCCACGGCATCGGTATGATCCCAAGCTATATTCGTTCATTCTCGCTGGGGCATCTACAAATCAACCGTCATGCCAAAGTGGTAAAAGATGCAGGGGCGGTGATTACGCTTGATGGCGATTGTGCCTTTGGTCAGGTGGCGGCTCACGAAGCCATCACGCTGGGGATTGAAAAAGCTCGCCAGCACGGTATCGCCGCCGTGGCATTACATAATTCGCATCATATCGGACGTATTGGCTACTGGGCGGAGCAATGCGCGGCGGCAGGTTTTGTCTCAGTGCATTTTGTGAGTGTGGTCGGGATCCCGATGGTTGCACCGTTTCATGGCCGCGATAGTCGTTTTGGCACTAACCCCTTCTGCGTTGTTTTTCCGCGTAAAAATACCTTCCCGCTATTGCTCGACTATGCAACCAGTGCCATCGCGTTTGGCAAAACCCGTGTGGCATGGCATAAGGGCGAGCCGGTAGCTCCTGGATGTCTGATTGATGTGGAGGGGATGCCTACAACCGATCCTGCGGTAATGCAGGTTTCTCCGCTGGGATCGTTGCTAACCTTTGCCGAGCACAAGGGGTATGCGCTGGCGGCGATGTGCGAAATTATGGGTGGTGCGCTTTCAGGGGGTAAAACCACACATGAAGAGAGCCTGCAGACCAGCCCGGACGCCATCATCAACTGTATGACCACTATTATTATGAATCCGGAACTGTTCGGCGCGCCGGACTGCGACAACCAGGTCGCAGCATTTGCTGAGTGGGTGAAAGCGTCCCCGCATGCTGAAGATGCCCCGATCCTGTTGCCAGGTGAGTGGGAAGTGAATACTCGCGAGGAACGGCTGGAACACGGTATTCCGCTGGATGCAGGAAGCTGGCAGGCGATTTGCGAGGCGGCGCTGCAAATAGGCATGCCGGACGCCGTATTGCAGGAATTCCGTCAACGACTTGAACACTAAGCAAAAAAAAAGCCCGTCCAGTGGCGGACGGGCAAACAAAGGGTAACAAACAGGGTCAATGAGGGTTGGAGCATTGGGTCGTACAGGTAATCTTTCGGTTATTTATAGATAACCGCGGTGCCGCTCATTTTGTCTTTACCGACAGCGGAAGTGATGCTGTAACCAGTTGCGCCAGCAGCAGCCGCTTTCTCAGCCAGTTTGGCTTCCAGGCCATCCAGTGTGGTGGCGCCATCAGCAGAAACTACACCAATTTTATTCATGCTTTGTGCCTGAGTGGAGGAAACCGGCTCGGCAGCGAAAACGCCAAATGACAGGGTAGACAGGGCGATGGCAGCAACAGCAAATTTGATATTTTTCATGATTAATCTCTCGCAGGGTTGTTCTGTTAGTAGTCAGTGTTCTTTAAGAAGACGTTGTTTCGTCGATGTGATAAGTATCACGTTTTTTTTGGTGAGAGAAAATCGAATAGAATTGACGACATCAATCAAAAAAATTGAATGACAAATAACTTATTGAATATTAATAAATTCAGGCGAGGGATTTACAGTTCTTGTCATTGCGCTTTACAGAGAAACCAACAACGGCACATTTTGCCACACAGAGTGCGAAAAAGCGTGCTCGTAAAGGAAATCGTATGCGCTGAAACTTTTGGTAAAGATGAGTCAACGTAGCTGGCTATCTTTCGAACCTCTGCGATTATATCCTGAAAATGCCGCGCTATGTGAATCTTTATCCTGTTGGCAAGTGATGCACAAGCGTACCCCAGGTACGGCCTCACGTCTGGCCTGAGGGATAGGATTGCCACATTCTTCGCATTCATACAGACTTTCCCCCGTCGGTAACTCACCGCGGGCACGGGCAACAGCATCTTCAATAGTATTGTTGATCTGTTCGTTTACAGCGTCGTCATTTGCCCATCCGGATGCCATGTGTACCTCCTGCAGATGTCTACAGACTAAGTATAGCGAAGATGATGGCTGAAAAACGACCATGCGCCAGCAGTATCAGATTTCAGACCATTCGCGCAGCAGGTTATGGTAGAGATTGAGTAATGACAGGATCTCGTTGCTCTCTCCATGATGAGCCTTCAGGGATTGAATGTTTTTATCCAGTTCAAAAAGCATGGCGCGATTTTTGTCGTCACGGATCATCGATTGTACCCACATAAAGGACGCCACACGAACGCCATGGGTTACTGGCGTGACGCAGTGCAGGCTGCTGGAAGGGTAAAGCACCAGATCGCCTGCCGGAAGCTTCACCGCATGCTGGCCGTAGGTGTCATTAACCAGCAGCTCTCCGCCTTCATAATCATCCGGATTACTCAGGAATAAGGTTGCGGAAAGGTCTGTGCGCATCCAGCCGTTCTCCGGATGGCTACGCACCGCGCCGTCAACGTGAAAACCGTAGGTCTCGTTGTCCTGGTAGCGATTAAACAGCGGCGTGGAGAGCGTTTTCGGTAGTGCCGCGGCGAAGAAAAGCGCGCTGTTATTTACCGCAGTCTGTACCGCCTGTTGTAAAACGTCGTAGCGTTCACTTTGCGTATTCACCTGCTGGTTGTTTTTAACCTGCGCCCCCTGAGCGCCGGTGGTTGCGCGGCCATCAACCCAGTCGGCAGCGTCCAGTTGTTCGCGAAACCAGGCTACATCCTGCGCCGACAGAACGCCGGGAATGTGGTACATCATCAGTGTTTCTCCTGAAAGTGGGGCTTTCGCCCCACGCGATGGATCAGAAATGCATATTGGCGGTGAGCAGGAAGGTTCTTGGCTCGCCTGGATGATAACGGTATCCACTCTTGTTTATGGAGGATACATAATCGGTGTCGAACAGGTTATAGACGTTTAGCTGGAAATCGAGATTGCGATTCACGCGATAGCCCAGTTTGGCGTCTGCGACCCAGTAACCTTCAGTGTAGGATGGCGTACCCACGGCGCCGTCCGAACCGCGATGCATACTGCCCACGTAGCGTGCGCCCGCGCCAACAGAAACATCGTCGGTTGCCTGATACTGGCTCCACAGCGTGAACGCATGTTCCGGTGTATACGGCAGGGATGAGGAGCCATCCTGAGCAACATTTTTACCGCTGTGGATGGTTGCGCGTTGCTGGGTGTAACCCCCAATAATCTGCCATGCGGGGGTGATGTTGCCTGCTACCGAGAGCTCGTAGCCTTCAACGCGTTTCTCCCCGTACTGGGACCAGGTTCCGTCGTCGTTCTGCTCAACCTCATTCTCAATATCCGTGCGGAAAATTGCGGCGGTTAACAGCAGGCGCTTATCCAGCACCTCCCATTTGGTGCCAATCTCGCTGGTTTTCGCTTTCTGCGGTTTGAAGTCGGTACGGTTTGCGCTGTTACCGCTTCCGCCCTGAGCAAGGGCAAAGTTGCTGCCGCCCGGCGGTTGCTGAGAAACGGCATAGTTAATGTAGACATTGCCGTTATCGGTCAGGTGATACAGCGCGCCCGCTTTCCAGTTCACCAGATTGCCTGATTTGGCAGTATCCACAGTGGTGACCGGGGAACCTTTGGCGACGCCTGTCGGACATGCCACTGCACCACGGCCAGAAGCGCCGCAAGCGGTGGCGCTGTCATATTCAGTGCGGTAATTGTCGAGGCGAATACCACCGTTCAGCTCAAACTCACGGGTAATTTGTAGCGTATCAAAAGCGTATACGCCAAAGGTATCGGTTTGCCCGTTAGCGTTGGCGCCGTTACGCGATAATCCGCCGATATTCACGTCGCTGTTGGGATGATAAATATTAACCGGCGGCGGGGTAATCGGGGCTACGCCATAGTTGGTTTGTGTTTCGCGCGTCAACTCCACGCCGGTGCTGATGTCGTGACCGATGGATCCCGTGTAAAACTTTGAGGTCAGGTTGGTCTGGTTGGTCAGGATTTTGTTACTGACATCTTTGGTATTTGCCAGGCGTGACCATGTCCAGGTGTCGACGCTGCTGGTGGGTTGCGTAATATTAGACGCACCGCCCATCACCGCCGTCATCAGATAATCCTGTTTAATGCGCGACCAGCGGGTGGTGTTGCGAATCGTTGTGCTGTCGCTCAGGTCATGTTCAAAACGCATCGTCGCGGTATCGGTCGTCGAATCGTCGTAATCCGAGTTGGTGCCGTAGAAGTTATGCGTATCAACTTTTCCTGAATGATTCAGTGCAGACGTCCCTGCGGAAGGCGCGGAGTAACCCGGCAGGCCGATGGTGGGAATGCCTCCATCCGGTGTGTTGTGTTGAGTAACGTGCAGATAGTTCAGATACAGTCGGTTCTCGGTGCCTAAGCCAAAAGCAAGTGAGGGGGCCACGCCGTAACGTTCATTCTTAACATTATCGCGACCGGCATCATGTGTTTTTTCACCCATCAGGTTTAAACGTGCGGCGGTGGTCTCGCCGATAACCTGGTTAATGTCCAGTGTACCACGGCGGAACCAGGCGCTACCGACGCTGGCCGACGCATCGATTCCTGAGTCGGTACGCGGCTGTTTGCTGATCATATTGATAGAGCCAGTCGGTGCGCTACGTCCATAGTCGGTACCGGAAGGACCTTTAATCACTTCGACCTGTTCGGTATTGAAGGTATCGCGCGTGACGCTGCCGATATCACGAACACCGTCGATATAAATACTGTTCGAAGTATCCGCGCCACGCATATAAACCGCATCACCGGTAGTGGAGTTGCCGTTTTCACCAGCGAAAAACGCGCCAACGCCCGGTACGTTTTTCAGCGCATCGGTCAAATTTGTTGCGCCTTGATCCTTAATCACCTGCTCAGAAATCACCGTCATGGTGCGGGTGGTATCCGCCACCGGGCGGGAGAATTTAGGGTCGGCAGACTGTGTTGGGGCGTACAGCGAAGGTTTGGCCGCTTCAACGACCAACGTATCTTCTTGTTTTTTATCCTGATCGCCTGCTGCGACAGCCTGGGCTACCGGAGACAGGCCAATGCACAGACCGGCAAAAAAAGTCAGTGAATGAAAACTACTGGACGGCAAGTTGCGATTTTTATCCATTTTAATTAATGACTTATTATTTTTTGAGTAGACGGTTTCACTCACGCGAAGGGACATCTCTGTGGATGTTGTACCCTGCAGGTCTCGCGAAAATGAATGTGTAATTGATAATGATTTTAATAATCATTTCTAATCAGTTCGACGTTTTAACATTCATTAATTCAAAAATAAATACATTTATTTACATTGGATTCAAAATGCCAACACATTGATTACAAATTGAGCTGCAATGAAGTGAACAGCGCGCACATAACTGCATTCGGGATGAATGCAGTTAGGCTAAGGAAGGGGAGTTATTTATAGATAGTTGCGGTGCCGTACATCTGATTTTTACCGCCAGCAGAATTAACGACAAAGCCTTTTGCTCCTTGCTCTTTCGCTTTCTCTGCCAGCTTGTCTTCAAGGTCGCTCAGGTTAGAGGCGCCGGTAGCGGATACTGTGCCGGAAGCTTGTAGCTGACCGGTAGCTGGGCTGGTGTATGGCTGTGCAGCAAAGGAGGCAAATGTCATGCCGGTAAGTACGGTAGCGGCAAGTAATGTGAGGCATTTCTTCATGGTGATATCCTCTGAAAAACAACAGGTGTGCCTGATAAGTTTAGGTCGTCAGCGGATGGCATTTACCGCAAAAAACTGGTGATGAACTGTCTGTTTTTCGAACAATCAGCAAAGCGTCAAACAGGCGTAAAAAATCAAATTTCCTTGTTGTGTGTGTTTACCGCGTGGCGTTATGCGGGTATCTTACGCCGCTGTTAAAAGGAGAATGCTATGTCCGCCCAGAAACCGGGATTACACCCACGCAACCGCCACAATGGCCGTTATGATCTTGCGACTTTATGCCAGATTACCCCAGAGCTGACGCAATTTCTCACCCTCACGCCCGGCGGGGAGCAGAGTGTTGATTTCGCCAATCCGCAGGCAGTAAAGGCGCTCAATAAAGCACTGCTGGCGCATTTTTATGCGGTGAAAAACTGGGATATTCCGGACGGTTTTCTGTGCCCGCCGGTGCCTGGTCGTGCTGACTACATTCACCACCTGGCCGACCTGTTGGGGGAAACCAGCGGAACCATTCCGGCAAATGCGAGCATCCTGGACATAGGCGTAGGGGCAAACTGTATTTATCCGCTGATCGGCGTGCATGAATACGGCTGGCGATTCACGGGCAGTGAGAGCAGTAGCGAAGCGTTTAACAGCGCTCAGGCGATCATAAACGGCAATCCGGGGTTAACCCGTGCTATTCGTCTGCGTCGTCAGAAAGATGCTTCGGCAATCTTCAACGGTATCATTCACAAAAATGAGCAGTATGAAGCCACATTGTGTAATCCGCCATTCCATGATTCTGCGGCCTCAGCCCGCGCAGGAAGCGAGCGTAAACGTCGTAATCTGGGGCAAGATAAAGATGATGCGCTGAACTTTGGCGGACAACAGCAGGAGCTGTGGTGTGAAGGCGGCGAAGTAGCGTTCATCAAAAAAATGATCGTCGAAAGCCAGGCTTTTGGCCGTCAGGTTATGTGGTTTACCACGCTGGTTTCTCGCGGCGAGAACTTGCCTCCGCTGTACCACGCATTAACGGATGCGGGCGCGGTGAAAGTGGTCAAGAAAGAGATGGCCCAGGGGCAAAAGCAGAGTCGCTTTATTGCCTGGACCTTTATGGATAACGATCAGCGTCGTCGTTTTATGGCGCGTAAACGCTAAAGCGTTGGCTCGGTTGGCGGCAGCGGTTCGCTTGCCGCAGACGTTGGGCCATTCCCTGGTGCAGGCAACACTTGATAGGTCTGTACCGGGGCGCGTATGTTGGCCAGATCGAAGTATTTCTTCACCTGGCTGTCGAGCGCAAAACGTACCGTCCACTGCTTCAGCGGCAAGGTGGTAAACGAGACCCGTAGTGTGAATGCCGTATTGGTTAATCCTACAATCCCGGCAAACGACGGCTCGCCAATAATCAGCCCGCGAATATCATCTTTTTCCATCACCGCAGCAACCGCATCTTTCAACGCCTGATTCGCTTTATCCGCATCCTCATGGCGGTCTACGTCGTAATTGGCGACGACCGATCCAATTCCCCGCACAAAGTTGGCGAAGGTCGTTATCGATGACCAGGGAATGATATGGTACGCCCCGGTGTCCTGACGCACGCCCACAGAACGGATGGACATCCGTTCAACCGTACCGGTGAGTGGGCCAATGGTCACCAGGTCGCCGGTGTTCATGCCATTTTCAAACTGAATAAAAATCCCGGTAATAATATCTTTTACCAGCGTTTGCGAGCCGAAAGAGATAGCCAGCCCCAGCGCCCCGGCCCCGGCCAGTAGGGGGGCGATATTGACGCCAATTTCCGACAACACAATCATGATGGTGATCGTGCTGATAATCACCGCCAGTGCGTTACGAAACAGTGTCAGCAGGGTGCGGGTACGCGCGCTGGGTAACGGGCGACCATGAATATCGGAAGCCAGACGATTTTCAATCAGGCTGGCAAGGATTGTCCAGCCGATGGCGGAGAAGAATAAAATCAGCGCGATACGGATCAGGATATCCACTGTTTTTTCTCCTGCGCCGTAATGCAGCCAGTTCCAGAAGTCGAACAGCCCCCAGGCATTCAGTAGCAGCATCACCGCAACGCACACCGTCAGGATCCTGGCTACGCTTAACGCTGTCGACAGCCAGCCATTCAGCCGCTTTTGTAGTTCCGGATAGCTGCGCTGGGTGTGTGGTGAAAGGGTAATAGTTTTGGCTATCCAGCGGGAAAACATGCCGGAAACAAAGGCGGCAATTCCAATGATTACCAGGCTGCGCAGCGTAGCGCCCATCATGAATTTCAGGCTGTTGCCCGGATCAAACAGCGAAAAGAAAAACAGCACAATGAAATAGGCGCTGGCCAGCCAATGCCATACCAACGCAAAAGCACGAATAAACAGACTGAAAAAAGCGAGGGATCTTTCCGCCAGATTCAGCAAATGCTGCGTTATCTCTTTCTTGTTTCTGAAAATCAGGTACAGCGCCCATAGCGTGATACATAACATGATGATGACGTTGGCCATCGCGCCGACCTGCACATTGACCTGATTCGAGATAATGGGTACGGCAACGATAAGCCCGTAGCCAATCAGGCTGCTCAATGAACTCAAACGGCGATTCCAGTAGCGTGCGCCAGCATCCTGAATGTTAAACGGGCGTAGCTCCGCCACCATTGGGCAAAATATCAGGCGCAAAATGGCCTTGAAGAATTCAATCAGGGCGAAGGCATTGAGAAACAGACTTTGCTGAAAGGCGATCGTGCGACTGCCAGCGTTCATTTTGTCGCTCAGTATCTGCCCGACAAATAATGTCAGCGCCAGCAGAAGCAAATCGATAACGAATGCGCCAACGATCATCGCCGGAAGCTGAAGCCAGTTGCTGCGTTCGCGGTTTTTGCGTCGTGCCCATTGTCCCATTTTGCGATACAACGGTAGCGCGCACAGACGAACCAGCCAGAAAAAACCGAACACTGACACTGCCAGCATTAAAAAATGCGTCAGAGCATTGGTGAACGTTTGCGGATTAAAGGTCTTATGCGGGGCATCGGTAATATTGCGATAAAGCTGGGCAAAGCGGCTGGAGAGCGCCTCACCGTAGTGGCGGGTGACGTCCGTGACGTTTTCCAGTACCGTTTTTTCTTCCGTTAACGTGGGCGGGACAATGGTCGGCACCGGCTCGGCAGGAGGGGCAGTGGCCACTTTGCGTAACTGGCCGATCAGCTCCTTCCGCGAGGTGTCATTTTCCAGCACATCGGCCAGTGCGCCGTAAGCCGCTTTTTTCTGTTCAATATCCGGCTCTTTCGCCGCTGTGGTTTGCGCGTTGGTTGATGTTGGCGTGGTGACGCCAGGAATTGTCACCGCCTGGGTCGGAAGACTCAACAGACAAACAATGATGAACAGGATCCCGCGCATGACTCCTCCCATGAGAAAATAAATACAAAAGGATAAGTATAGATGTCAGGGCGGGAGAGAATTGAAATGAGAGGATTCTGGTGAAAAACCTCCCTTCGGGCGAAGGGAGGCAGAACGATCAGGAAACGTGCTGCAAGAATTCCTGTAAGCGTTGGCTGGGCGGATTTTCAATCAGGGCCTGCGGATTACCGTCTTCGGCAATTCTTCCCTTATCAATGAAAATCAGGCGTGAAGCCACTTTTTCGGCAAAACCGATTTCGTGGGTCACAATCACCATGGTCATCCCTTCTTCCGCCAGATCCTGCATAACTTTCAGAACCTCATGACGCAGTTCCGGGTCCAGCGCAGAGGTTGGCTCATCAAACAGCATCATTTTCGGTTTCACCGCCAGCGCACGGGCAATAGCCACACGCTGTTGTTGACCGCCGGACAGCTCAGAAGGGTAGTGATGGGCGCGCTCGGCCAGACCCACTTTCGCCAGCAGTTCTTTCGCCAGTTTCTCGGCCTGTTCTTTATTCGCCCCGCGTACGCGCTGCGGCCCGAACATGACGTTTTCCAGCGCCGTCAGATGCGGGAACAGATAGAACTGCTGAAATACCATCCCGGCTTCCTGGCGGATTAACCGCTCGTCTACCTTCGGATCGTTCACTTTCAGACCGTCGACGATCAGATCGCCAGAGGTTATCTCTTCCAGTTTGTTAATGCAGCGTAGCAAGGTAGATTTACCGGATCCTGACGGCCCGATAATCACCACTACTTCACCCTGTTGAATGTTCAGGTCAATATTGTGCAGCACCTGGGTTGGACCAAAGTGCTTAGAAACGTTTTTAAATTCAATCACAGGATTTTCATCCTTCTTTCCAGACGACGCAGAATGAAGCTCAGCACCAGCGTTATGATCAGATAGAACACCGCAACGGCGCTCCAGATTTCCAGTGCGCGGAAGTTACCGGCAATGATTTCCTGGCCCTGACGGGTCAGTTCAGCGACGCCAATGACAATAAACAGCGAGGTATCTTTAATGCTGATGATCCACTGGTTGCCCAGCGGCGGCAGCATACGACGCAGCGCGAGAGGCAAAATAACGTGGCGAATAGTCTCTGTGCGTGAAAGTCCAAGGGCAAGTCCGGCTTCGCTGAATCCTTTATGGATTGAGAGCACCGCACCGCGGGTGATTTCCGCAATATAGGCACCGGAGTTGATCATGATGGTGACAACGGCGGCGCTAAAGGGGTCAATGCGTAAATCGTTAAATGCCATTGGTAGAGCGAAGTAAATAAACATTACTTGCACAACGATTGGCGTACCGCGAATGACTTCGATAAACACCAGCGCTACGTGGTTGGCGATCCAACCGCCGAAAGTGCGCGCAAACCCTGCTGCAAGTCCGATTATCAGACCGCCAGCCAGACCGAGGACCGAGATCCACAGGGTCATTTTGGCGCCTTCAATCAAAAGCGGGATGGCGGGCCAGATGGCACTCCAGTCAAACTGCATATGTCGTTCCTGTTACCGTGGTGTAAATATTCAAATGCCCGTTTTGCCGGATGTGCTGGGCTTATCCGGCTTACAGGTCTCAAAAATCCAGGCGTAGGCCCGGTAAGCATCACGCCACCGGGCAACGCTACCGGTTATTATTTAGGTTCAGTACCGAACCATTTTTTGTAGATTTCGTTGTAAGTACCGTTCTCTTTCAGCGTTTTCAGCGCGCCGTTCACTTTCTCACGCAGGTCGTCGCTGCCTTTCGGGAAGGCGATGCCGTACTGCTGGGCTTCCAGTGATTCGCCTACAGCTTTGAACTGACCATTGCTAGCTGTTTTGATGAAGTAAAGAATGTTTGGTGTGTCGTGCAGCACGGCGTCTGCGCGGTTGGTGCCCAGTTCCATATAGGCGTTATCGATGTTCGGGAACTGACGCAGGTCCTTGGTTTTGATATTCGCTTTCGCGTAATCAACGGAACCGGTGCCGCTCTTAACTGCAACGACTTTACCATCCAGATCTTTTACGCTTTTGACGTCGTTGTTATTTGCTTTCACCATCACTAATAGACCGCTTTTGTAGTAGCCATCGGAGAAGTCGATCGCTTTTTTACGCTCATCTGTGATGGTGATACCCGCCAGCGCCAGGTCGACGTTTTTGGTTTGCAGAGCCGGGATGATGCCGCTGAAATCCATTGGTTTCAGTTCATAATCCAGTTTCAATTCTTTGGCGACGGCAGCCCACAGATCCACATCAAAACCAACGTATTTGTCACCCTGTTTGAATTCAAACGGTACAAACGCGGTGTCGGTTGCGACAACCAGTTTCTTGTCTGCGGCATGGGAAGACACCGCAAAAGCCAGGGTAAGTGCAGCCAGTGAAACTTTTAATACAGACTTCATAGGATTTCCTTTTATATCCACGGGGCGATCCCCTGCGAGAACATATGGCTTAATGAAAGAATCGTGCCAATTTTGCAACTCATTGTTTTAACAAGAGGGTATCTCGTTTCTCTGCACAATAAGTAGGGCAAAGCGAGTAATTTGCACTGTTTTGGGGCACTCATTTGGTGCGAACCAGCCATGGTGCAAACGGTATGACTATTTAGCGTAAAAATTGTTGATAAAACAATCTTTCGTTAACGATTGTGTGAGGTGATTATTACAAATAATTTACTTTGGAGTGACGAACGATCAATGTTATGCACCATAGATGTGCAAAACCCCCGCCGGAGCGAGGGTTATATAGGTAATTCTTATGTCTGCTGTTACTCAATGTTGGCTTCGATAAACCACAGGAATTTATCGAGGTCGCGAGAAGCTGCGGTAAAGATATCTGCGGTATCTTCGTCTTTTGCTTCGCTAATAGCCTTACGTACGCTGTTTGCAACTACGGCATAACGTTCAGCCAGTTCTTTTAAGTGGTCCTGTACGCTATGGATATCCAGCGGGTAACTTTTCAGAGGCGTTTTGCTATTAATAACCTGAGTTGTGCCCAGTGCCACTCCGCCCAACTGTACGGCGCGTTCAGCCATCGTGTCGAGGTGATCGGTCAGGGCTGTACGGAAGCCATCCAGCATTTCATGTACCGCAATGAAGTTTGCGCCGCGCATGTTCCAGTGAGCCTGTTTGGTGATCAATGACAGGTCAATGAACTGGATTACTTGCTGATTCAGCAGTTCTACGGTCGCTTTCTTTTCGCTATCAGACACATCGTTGCGGGTATAAAGGAGAGCGGATGCTTTTGTTTTTACCAGTTTCGCGGTACTCATATTTTCATATCCTCTTGATATTTATGTCCCAACTCTTCAACGGAATTAAGTATAGCGCTAAATTTGGATTTTTTTTTCCGGTGTTGCCTATTACTTTAATAGCGAAGAAAGGATAAATATAAAATACCTAGTAAAATCAATGCATTGATTGTTGTGTTTCTTGCGTGGTGTTATTTTTATGTTAATTTTGAGATTAAATGAAATATGCGGATGAGAAAATTATATTTTTTAGAATTATTATCACGCAGATTTACAATTGGATATTCTGCATGATTATGCAAACCATGCAGAATATTACGTGGTTAATTCACGTCGACTTGTTTTATTTGTGGCTCTTTACGAATAGTGAGCGTAGAGCCCATTGATGCGACGATAATGGCACCCAGAGCGAGTGTCTGGATAAGCGTCAGCGTTTCACCGAGGAAGATCATTCCGGAAACCGCTGCCAGGGCAGGTTCCATACTCATCAATGTACCGAAAGTACGCGTCGGCAGGCGCGTCAACGCAATCATCTCCAGTGAATAGGGAAGTGCAGTAGAGAGGACTGCAATGGCCAGGCCTAACGGCAGAATGGACCAATGCCACAAGGCATCACCAGCCTGGATCGCGCCGATTGGCACAAATACCAGTGCTGCAATTAATGATCCTACTGCGACGGTTGCCGGACCGTGTTCCGCCCCGGCCCGCTGCCCGGTAAGAATATAGATAGCCCAGCAGGCACCAGCCCCCAGCGCTAGCGCAGCGCCGGTTAAATCGACGTGAGAAACGTCCTGACCTAATGGCAGCAGGAACCACAGTCCGAGTACAGCCAGTGCAACCCAAATGAAATCCACCGGGCGCCGGGATGAAAACAGCGCTACCGCCAGCGGGCCGGTAAATTCCAGCGCCACGGCAATTCCCAGTGGCACGGTCTGGATTGACAGATAGAAGAGATAGTTCATCCCGCCCAGAGACAGGCCATAAAACAGAAGGGGCAGGCGCTGTTCTTTGGCGAATCGCAAACGCCAGGGTTTAAAGAAGGCGATAAGGATGAGGGTGCCCAACGCAAGGCGCAACGCGGTGACGCCCGGCGCGCCGACGAGCGGGAACAGCGATTTCGCCAGAGATGCTCCGCTTTGAATGGAGGACATAGCAATTAGCAAAACCAAAATAGGCAACCAGACTGGCGCTTTACGTGACGACCCCGGCATCCTTTCTCCTGTCAAATTATGTCAATAGAAGTAAAACAGCGAGTGTAATGGAAATACACACATGTGGTTGAGTATTCGTTGAAAAAAAAATTGCTCAGTTCCGTACAATGGCATGAAAATGATGGATTAATAATCTGTGTGATTAGGAATAGTCTGGATGAATGTGCCATATTGTGCGCGCAATAATGGCATTTTACGTTAGAAAAGTGATGTTAATTGAAAGAGATAGCGGATTTCTGAAATGTTCTGTTACATGAAAGAACCCGTTAGACATCGCTAATCGCAAAGAGTTTCCCATCAATTTTTGGTATATTTAAAACTTAAGATTTACTTGAAGCACATTTGAGGTGGTTATGAAAAAAATTGCATGTCTTTCAGCACTGGCCGCTGTTCTGGCTTTCTCCGCAGGTACTGCTGTAGCTGCTACTTCTACCGTTACCGGTGGTTACGCTCAGAGCGATGCTCAGGGCGCAGCGAACAAAATGAACGGTTTCAACCTGAAGTATCGCTACGAGCAGGACAACAACCCGCTGGGTGTTATCGGTTCCTTCACTTACACTGAAAAAGATCGTACCGATGCTTCTGGCGACTACAACAAAACCCAGTACTACGGCATCACTGCTGGTCCGGCTTACCGTCTGAACGACTGGGCAAGCATCTACGGTGTAGTGGGTGTTGGTTACGGTAAATTCCAGAACGCAGCATCCCCGGCTGACAATCACACCACCAGCGACTACGGTTTCTCTTACGGTGCTGGTCTGCAGTTCAACCCGATCGAAAACGTTGCTCTGGACTTCTCCTACGAGCAGAGCCGTATTCGTAGCGTTGACGTTGGCACCTGGATCGCTGGCGTGGGTTACCGCTTCTAATCACTTCGGTGATATGAAAAATCCGCCTCTCGGGGCGGATTTTTTTTGCCTGCAATATGAGCTGTTAACGAGATTTGGTTTCGAAGATGTCGGTACCAAGGTGGTTGTAGTCCACCTTCTGCAGCTTAAAGTTGGTGATGTACACCGGCCCGGCTTTTTTCTCTGAGATAAAGCGGTAGCTGTTGGTGATTTCTTTTGCGCTGATCCCTGTCCACTGCGAGAAAAAGCTGAGGAAATCATTGGCGGATCGACGGGCCTTAATCACCCGATGCGCTTTATCATCACTCGAAAGCACCATGAAAGGTACCTGGAAATTCTGCTGGAACTGATCGTCATGCGCCAGGTACTGCACCTCTTTTCCCCGTTCTTTAAACGCGAGGCCATGATCGGAGAAATAGACCATCGAGAAGCTGGTACCGCTATTACGTAGCTGATCGTATAGCTGGCGCAGTAGGTCATCCGTTTGCGTCATGGTGTACAGGTAGCAAGACGTCTCTTTTGACTGGACGAAAGCCTCGTACTTACCCTGCGTACGGTCGCAGGCCTGCGGATGTGAGCCCATTAAATGCAGTACAATAAGCTGCGGCTGAGTGCGCTCGGTTGCCAGCACCTGAGCGGTCATCTTCAACAGCGCTTCGTCACGGGTATTTTTATCCGCTTCGAAGTCACCGTTCTTGAGGAACTGAACTTCATCAGCGCGTTTTGCAATGCTGGCGATGGCCGTGTCGTATTCACCAATTTGTCCCTGATTGGAAAACCACCATGTCTGGAAACCCGCGCGGTTGGCCAGAGTGACAAAGTTATCCTGGAACTGGGGCTTATTGTCGACCACCCGATTCAGCGTCAGGCCGAGTGACTTTTGCGTTGAACCGCTGGCAGCAATGTAATCCGCAAAGATGTAGCCGTTAACAGAGCTTGCAAACGGGGTGTTATCCCAGTGGCCGCCAAACGCGCCTAACGCATCGCGGCGGGCGCTTTCGCCGATCACCACGACGTAGGTGTGATACTTCGGCTTCACGGCGGTTACGGTCCAACTGTCTTTCACGCTCGACAGCTTCGCCATACGCTCTTGTTCGTCGAGCACTTCGTTGTTATTGACGATCACGTCCTTGGCAAAGCGGAATACCGGATAGCCAGTGTCTTTCAGCTTGAACACGCCGCCCCAGGCCAGGTTTTGTACCGGGGTAACAAAGAATGCGACAATGCTGAACAGCAAACAAACGCTGTCGAACTTGTTCCAGCCACGCTTTTGTTCATCTTTTTTACGACGTACGGCGATAACGCCGAGGGCGAAAATAAACACCCCAACCAGATAACTGTACCAGGGGAAGATGGTCAGGATTTCGGTGGACTCTTCCATATTGGTTGAGTGCAGCGCCAGCAAGGTATTGAAGTTCGGTGAGCCGTAAGCCTGGCCGAACGGAAAGTACATTGCCGCAATCAGCGAGCAAAGGCCAATCAGCACTTTCTGCGCGCGCGGCGCGCTGCGCCACATCAGCATTAATATACAGGTGAAAGCAACGCTATAGAGCAGGCTAAGCGGATAGCCCAGCGCAAGATTGATCAGCAGAGACTGTAAGAAATAGAGGCCAGTCCACGGACTAATCGCCCGGCTGCGAGCAATGATTGAATCTTTGAGGGTTAAATTCATATGCCACTGTTACAAAAACGCCATGTGCTTACCCTGGCGCTAAGGGTCATTGCCTGCCTGAGAGAGCGAGAAGAGGGATAGGGTCCGCATCCGCGAGCCGCAATATATGCAGGGCTGCGAAAAGATAGAGTGTGCGCAAGAGAAGGTCAACTACTACAAAGAAATTGTTTTGCGAGGAACGTGGCAAAACTGACAAAAAGAAGGGTTATTGAGATGAAAACCACCACCGTACCCGGATGACGGCAGGAAAATGAAGCGGCGTACCGCGACGCCGCATTATTTTTCTGAAGGTTTATCCTTCTCTGGTTTGCTGTTAATCATGTCACACAGCATAGAGATCAGCATCAACCGTACTTTAAAGGGAGAGTGGCTAAACACGCGTATACACCTCTTAAATTCATTCATGTAAACCTCCTGACTTCATGATCCCATCAATCCTTGAGGGATGTCTTTATTATATACAGATATAGCACAGGCTATATTATATAGCTATTGCTAAAACGTTAATTTTTTGTGCCCGCGCAACTCTGGTTTACAATGAGTGCTCTCTAATCAGATGCCGTTAACGCGTCACAGTAACGAGGAAGCAGAATGAGTCGTCGCGCAGGTACGCCAACAACAAAAAAAGTGACGCAATTGGTGAATGTCGAAGAACACGTTGAAGGGTTTCGTCAGGTTCGGGAGGCGCATCGCCGTGAGCTGATTGATGACTACGTAGAGCTGATTTCCGATCTCATTATTGAGGTAGGTGAAGCGCGCCAGGTGGATATGGCCGCACGGCTTGGGGTTTCCCAGCCGACGGTTGCTAAAATGCTAAAGCGTCTTGCTTCAGTCGGATTGATTGAAATGATCCCCTGGCGAGGCGTGTTTTTAACCGCAGAAGGTGAACGACTGGCTCAGGAAAGTCGGGAGCGTCATCAGATTGTGGAGAATTTCCTGTTGATGTTAGGTATCAGTCCGGAAATTGCCCGTCGCGACGCGGAGGGGATGGAACATCACGTCAGTAAGGAAACGCTGGAGGCTTTTAGCCGGTTTACGCAACAGCAAGGAACAGGCTCTGAATGAGTTTTCCTTTATTACGCGCCTTACAGCGCGATCGTTTTTTCCAGCTGTTAATCATCGTTGGGGTTGTACTGAGCCTGTTCACGCCATTTACACCCCGGTCGTGGCCGGGAGCGATTGACTGGCACACAATTATCACACTCAGTGGCCTGATGTTACTGACCAAAGGCGTGGAGCTAAGTGGTTACTTCGATGTGTTAGGGCGCAAGATGACCCGCCGTTTCAAAACAGAGCGCCAGCTGGCGATATTTATGGTGCTGGCGGCGGCGTTGTTGTCGACGTTTCTGACCAACGATGTTGCGCTGTTTATTGTTGTTCCGCTGACCATCACCCTGAAAAAATTGTGCGCTATTCCGGTGAATCGCCTGATTATCTTTGAGGCGCTGGCGGTTAACGCCGGATCGTTGCTCACGCCAATAGGCAATCCACAAAATATTCTGATGTGGGGACGCTCAGGCTTATCGTTTACCGCGTTTACCTGGCAAATGGCGCCGCTTGCGGGGGCCATGATGCTGACGCTGGTGGTGCTGTGCTGGTTCAGTTTCCCGAATAAAGCGTTGCATTATCATACCGGTACGCGCGCACCTGACTGGCAACCGCGTCTGGTGTGGGGCTGTCTGGTGTTGTATATCATCTTCCTTGCAGCACTGGAGTTAAAACAAGAGCTGTGGGGTCTGGCGATTGTGGCGGCAGGGTTCATGGTGCTGGCTCGCCGCGTGATCCTCAGCGTAGACTGGACGCTGCTGTTGGTGTTTATGGCGATGTTCATTGATGTGCACTTGCTGACGCAGCTTCCGGCCCTGCAGGGGATAACCCACCAGATTGGCGCGCTTTCAGCGCCGGGACTTTGGCTGACCGCCATTGGCCTGTCTCAGTTTATCAGTAATGTGCCCAGTACGATTTTGCTGCTGAACTACGTCCCGCCAACGCTGCTTCTGGCCTGGGCGGTCAATGTGGGCGGCTTTGGGCTGTTGCCAGGATCGCTGGCGAATCTCATTGCGTTACGGATGGCAAACGACCGCCGGATCTGGTGGCGTTTTCATTGGTATTCGGTACCGATGCTGATATGGGCGGCGCTGGTGGGTTATGGTTTGTTGCTGATGATGTAATTGATGTGGTGTGCCGGATGGCGGCTGGCGCCTAATCCGGCCTACAGTGTTGGTAGGCCCGATAAGCGTAGCGCCATCGGGCATGTATAGCTGATTAGTTCAGGCGAACCGGCATACCAGAACGGTTCTGTACTGCCTGCTCAACGACGGCCTGATCGACGTCAGGCTGACCGGTGATGCTGGTAATGCTCTTGGTCAGGGTAATCGGTACAATTTCCCCGCCTTCGAACTGTGCTTCAGTCGTAGACAGCGGGTTATGTACTTCGATGTAACGGCTACCGTCTGGTTCGGTAGTGGCTTTTACCGGCTCATCAATAAACTGTACACGGGTGCCGACCGGCACATTTTCAAACAAGAATTTGATGTCGTCGTTACGCAGACGTACGCAACCGTGGCTGACACGTAAGCCGACGCCGAAGTTAGCATTGGTACCGTGGATAGCATACAGTCGACCGATATACAGCGCGTACAGTCCCATCGGGTTATCCGGACCAGCCGGAACAACGGCTGGCAGCGGCTCGCCTGCAGCGCGGTATTCCGCATGCATTTTCGCCGTTGGCGTCCAGGTTGGGCCTGCTTTTTTACGTTCTACTTTGGTGGTCCAGTTGATTGGCGTGTCTTTGCCCAACTGGCCGATACCGATCGGCAGAACAATGACGGTGTTGGTGCCTTTCGGGTAGTAGTACAGACGCATTTCAGCGCTGTTGATAACAATACCTTCATGCACGGTATCCGGCAGGATTAACTGCTGAGGAATGTTCAGCACGGTGCCGCCTTTCGGCAGGAAGGTATCCACGCCCGGGTTGGCTTCCAGCATGTTAGACAGACCCATCTGATACTCTGCCGCAAAATACTCCAGCGGTTGGGTGTTGCCTTCAGGAATAGTAATGACCTGGTTTTGGCCAATCAAACGGCTACCATCGGTCGGCAGCGGGTACGTGACGGCTGAAGCGGTATTACAAAAACCAACTATTGCGAGTGCCGCCGCGAAAAGCGTTGTTAATTTCATATTCATATTCATGTATGCGAGATTCAGTGCCAGGCAGGCTAGTGGGTTGAGATTTATGTAGTGTTGGGCACGCATTATATGTGCAATCTGAGCAACAAGGAATTCGGATGTGTACTAAATCACATTTTTTTCCTTTTGGTTTCACTTTATCCCTTCCGCATGAAGACGCGATCTTCTTGCAGACTTATGGCATAATAAGCGGTTTGTCACATATTTCTTTCTCTTTCAGGATACGCCAGTGTTAGTTTCCAGCAACGTCACCATGCAGTTCGGCAGTAAGCCGCTGTTTGAAAATATTTCCGTCAAATTTGGCGGCGGCAACCGTTACGGCCTGATTGGCGCGAACGGTAGCGGTAAATCCACTTTTATGAAAATTCTCGGCGGCGACCTCGAACCGACGCTGGGTAACGTTTCCCTCGATCCTAACGAGCGCATCGGTAAGCTGCGTCAGGATCAATTCGCCTTTGAAGAATTCACCGTGCTTGACACCGTGATCATGGGTCACGCTGAACTGTGGGAAGTGAAGCAGGAGCGCGATCGCATTTACGCCCTGGCTGAGATGAGCGAAGAAGACGGCTATAAAGTTGCTGATCTCGAAGTTCAGTATGGCGAAATGGACGGCTACTCTGCGGAAGCGCGTGCGGGTGAACTGCTGCTGGGCGTAGGTATTCCGGTAGAACAGCATTACGGCCCGATGAGCGAAGTCGCGCCCGGCTGGAAGCTGCGTGTGCTTCTGGCGCAGGCGCTGTTCTCTAACCCGGACATTCTGCTGCTCGACGAACCAACGAACAACCTGGATATCGACACCATTCGCTGGCTGGAGCAGACGCTGAACGAGCGTGACAGCACCATGATCATCATTTCGCACGACCGTCACTTCCTGAACATGGTCTGTACGCACATGGCGGATCTGGACTATGGCGAACTGCGTGTTTATCCGGGTAACTACGACGAATACATGACGGCGGCAACGCAGGCGCGTGAACGTCTGCTGGCCGATAACGCCAAGAAGAAAGCACAGATTGCCGATCTGCAATCCTTCGTCAGCCGCTTTAGCGCCAACGCTTCTAAATCTCGACAGGCGACCTCTCGTGCGCGTCAGATTGATAAGATCAAGCTCGACGAAGTGAAAGCGTCCAGCCGTCAGAACCCGTTCATCCGCTTCGAACAGGATAAGAAACTGTTCCGTAACGCGCTGGAAGTGGAAGCGCTGGCGAAAGGTTTTGATGAAGGTCCGCTGTTTAAAAACTTCAACCTGCTGCTGGAAGTAGGGGAGAAGGTTGCCATCATTGGTGCCAACGGCGTGGGTAAATCCACCATGCTGAAAACGTTGGTTGGCGATTTGCAGCCGGACAACGGTACCGTTAAGTGGTCTGAAAACGCCCAGGTGGGTTACTACGCGCAGGATCATGAATACGAGTTTGAAAACGATCTGACCGTCTTCGAATGGATGAGCCAGTGGAAACAAGAGGGCGATGATGAGCAGGTTGTGCGCAGCTTCCTTGGCCGTCTGCTTTTCAGCCAGGACGATATCAAGAAACCTGCAAAAGTGCTCTCCGGTGGTGAAAAAGGACGCATGCTGTTTGGTAAGCTGATGATGCAGAAACCGAATATCCTGGTCATGGATGAACCGACCAACCACCTGGATATGGAATCTATCGAGTCGCTGAACATGGCGCTGGAAATGTATCAGGGCACGTTGATCTTTGTTTCTCACGACCGTGAGTTCGTCAGTTCCCTGGCGACCCGCGTGATTGAGATTACGCCGGAACGCGTGATCGACTTCACCGGCAACTACGAAGATTACCTGCGTAGTAAAGGTATTGACGGTTAATTCACCCGTCGTCTTTCGTGTTACAGGTGTGTTGGCTGCACCTGTTCACCCCGGTCACTTACTTATGTAAGCTCCCGGGGATTTACAGGCTGGTCGCCTTCCTGTAACGCGAAATACCTAGGGAAAATTGTGTAAGCTACATATTAAATAATCCCCAGCGCGCGTTTACCGTGGATATTCAAATCCTCCAGCGTGAAGCGTCCTTCCCAGTTAGTTTCATAATCCTCTCTCGGGAAATCACCCGGCGATGCGCCTTTTTCCAGCGCAGCTTTCACTTTGTGGGCGTAGGCCAGATTTTTTTCGCACATCGGGGCGGCAGGGATATACATAACGTTACCCCAGCCCTGCTGATTTTCTACAGGCGCGACGGAGTGAATCACATCGCAATGCCACCACACGGAGTCTCCGGCGTCCAGTTGTGGAATGCTGGTTAACGCTTCAATCAGCAACGGATGCCATTGCGCAGAAATCGGCAGGACTCTGCCGGGCGCTACGCCGCAAAGCTCATCTTCCGGCACATCGTCAAGCAATGGGCGTAACAGCACATACGCCATCGCTTCAGGAATCGGAACCACGTGCAACAATCCCTGACCTGGCAGCATATCGGACAACGCAGTCCAGCCCTGGAAGGTACGGAACACTGAACATTTGGTGGTGTTATCCACCGTGTACTCTTCTACTTCGGTGCGATGCGCAGCCTGCCATGGATCGTAATCTGCCAGCTTGCCATTGAAAACATGAGCAAATACCTGCTGATACGCAGGCAGCAGCCAGCGTTCCAGCGCGCCGGAATCCGTATGCGCTCCCAGCCCTTTGGAGGTGGTTCCCGGCGGACGGCGGCGTATACGGTCAGGGTAGATAACGCTGACATCCGGGTTAAACCATTGTTTACCTTCGCTTGAAAATGTCCAAAGACGATTGAGGAACGACTGGGCATTGGCCATTTCTTCACTTTGGCGGGCCTGCATCTGCGCCGGGGACCAGTAAATGGGGTAGATTTCAGGTCGCGATGCGCTCAGGGTGCCGAAGAAGTTATCGCCCGGCCCTTTGTAGACGTCATCAAAATGGTTGCGATCCAGGTAATCGAGCATCGACTGATCCCATGCCAGCGCCTGTTCGCGGGGGAAATGCCCTTTAATGACTGCGCATCCGCGACGCTTAATTTCTTCACGCTGCTCTGCACTCACGCGACCCGCTTTGATATCCGCATAGGACAACACAGGCCATACCGGGGAACCTTGCGCTTTGAGAGCGTTGATTTCCGCCACGCGGGTGGCAATGGCATCGCTCAGCTGATTGAAGATCAACTGAACATCCCCAAGCTGTGCCCGCAGTTGCTGTTTCATCTGACGGATTGCCGCTTTGTGATCGGCGGGCAACGTGTCGCTGGTAAAAGTAAAAGCCATAACCACCTCGCATTAACTTTCATTCGAAACTAAATCTGATTGCAAGTGATAATATAAGTTAAAAATTGGTTAATGCAAGTTTAAAAACCTGCTGGTGTGAGCAAAATAGAAAAAGAGTGAAAACCGGGATGAGGGATACCCCGGTTGGCAGGATCAGACGTTAAAAGGTGAAGTGTTATCCAGCACTGCCTGAATTACGTTCAGCGCGCCTTGATGGTTATTGTCATCGGTCTGATAGCGGGCAATCGCTTTGATGCTCTCTGCCGCATTGGCCATGGCGAAAGAGTAGTGCGCCATCTTCAGCATTTCCGCGTCATTGCCACTGTCGCCAATGGCGACCACGTTTTGCGGTGACAGGTTCCAGCGTTTTAGCAGACGGCTGATTCCGTTGGCTTTATGTAAGCCTGGAATGATCAGGTCGATAAACCCAAAGCCGCTGGTGACGGGCTTCATAATGCCGTCGAGAGCAGAATGAAGGTGATCGATAACTAATGGGATCTGTTGGTCTGGTAAATTCAGCGAGAACTTGAACAGCACATCGTCGATATCCTGATAATCCTTGACGGGTTTCAGGCGGTGGTAGTGTTTTGACATCAAACCGACAAAGGACTCTGGGGCATTTTCGCTCACGTAGGCGCTTTGCAGTCCACAGGCCACAAAGTTGAGCTGCTTATCTTTGAGCAGTTCGCCAATGACAATGCGTGATTCGTGGCGCGTAAGTTCGCCGTGAAACAGCTGTTTGCCATGTTCAAACACCAGCGCCCCGTTCTCGGCGACAAAAGAGATCTCATCTTTGAGCTGCGGGAAAAAGGAGATCAACTGGTAATACTGGTTGCCGCTTGCCACGACAAATTCAATATCTCGTTTCTTCAGTTCCTGATACTGCGCCATAAAGCGTGCACGATCGTATTGCTTGGCGTCGTCGAGAAAAGTTCCGTCCATGTCTGTGACGATAACTTTGATGGTCATATATGCTCCTGGCTCATAACTGCGACCAGAAACATTTTAATAACAATGTGAGCTAAAGCACAAATTTAATTTCGAATGAAAGTAAAACGCCAGGTGGCAACTTCGCCTTACCCGGCTAAAGGGGGAGTATGTAAGCCCGGTAAGCGCAGCGCCACCGGGCGGGAGGGTTACAGCATATGTTCAGTGCGCGCGATGATATCGTCCTGCGCATCCGGTGAGAGAGCGGTGAAGAAGGCGGAATAACCTGCTACACGCACCACCAGGTCACGGTACTGATCCGGGTGTTTTTTGGCTTCCAGCAGCGTTTCACGAGAAACGATGTTGTACTGAATATGCCAACCTTTGTGCTCTTCAAAGAAGGTACGCAGCAGAATCATCAGCTTTTGTTTGTCAGACTCATTTTCCAGCGTGGCCGGGTTCAGCTTCTGATTTAATAGCACACCACCGAGAATCGAACCGGTCGGCAGTTTACCCACCGAGCCAATTACCGCAGTTGGGCCGAGATGGTCCGTACCGGAAGCCGGGCTTGCGCCTTCTGCCAGTGGAGTGTGTGCTTTACGGCCATCCGGCGTTGCCATTGTTGCTGCGCCAAACGGCACGTTTGCAGAAATAGACGAGGTCCCGGCGTAGTAATTGCCGCCAACCGGACCACGCCCGTAACGCGGATTATGATACTGTTTCAGTTCATCGATATAAGTCTGATAAGCGCGGGCCAGCAGCGTATCAACGCTATCGTCATCGTTGCCATATTTCGGTGCGCCGTTGATTAGTCGTTGGCGTAACTGCTCATGGGTCAGACCGTCAAAATCATCGGCCAGCGCGGCGGCCAGTTGTTGTTGACCGATAGCGCCCTGTTCAAAGACCAGTTTCTTCACTGCTGCCAGGCTGTTGCCGAGGTTGGCGATACCCACCTGCAAACCTGATACCCAGTCATACTTCGCGCCGCCTTGCTTAATGCTTTTCGCGCGTTCGATACAGTCGTCTACCAGCGCGGAGCACAGAATATCGTGTACGTTCTCTTCCAGCATGGTGTCAACGACATACTCGATTTCAATGGATTTACGCGTGTAGTAGCGAATCTGTGTATCCCAGGCATCCATCACTTCATCGAAATTGTTGAAGTTGCCAGCTGAGAGCGCTTTTTCCTGCGGCAGGAAGACTTTGCCGCTGGTGGCATCGCGTCCGCCTTCCAGCGCCGCCAGCATCACGCGGGCAAAGTTAATAAAGCTCATGCCGGTGCAGCGGTAGCCCCATTTGCCGCCAACGGCGGTTTCGATGCAACCAATCGCTGCATAGTCATAGGCGTCTTGCGGTTCAATGCCCAGCTTAATGAATTCCGGAATGACGATTTCATCGTTGTTAAAGGCTGGCATCCCGAAGCCGCAGCGGATCACCTGCACGCAGGCATCAAGGAAGTCATTACTCATCCCCGCGTGATAACGCACGCTCAGGTTCGGCTGAGTAGAACGCAGGCGGCCACATGATTCCAGAATGGCGTAGGAGAGCGGGTTGACGGCATCCATCGCCTGACCGCTGACCAGGTTCTGGCCACCTATGGTTACGTTCTGATAGAGCGGGCTGCCCGCTGAGGCTTTCGAATGGGAGCCGGAACGGATTTTGTTCACTTCCAGCAGTTTCAGCCAGCAGCTGTGCAACAGCTCAATGGCGTGCTCACGATCGAGGCTCTGATTCAGTTCTACGTCGCGACGGTAGAACGGGTAGAGGTACTGATCCATACGGCCAAACGATACTGAGTGACCGTTAGATTCAATTTGCAGAATCAACTGGATGAAATAGCACAACTGCAACGCCTGCCAGAATGTTTTTGGTGGCTCATGGGCAATCACATCACAGTTTTCCGCCATGGTCAGCAGTTCATCACGACGGCTGGTGCGCGTTTCTGTGGACGCCATTTTACGCGCCAGCGCGACAAAGCGCTCAATGTGCAGGCTGACGGCCTCCAGCACGATATCAATCGCTTTCAGGAACTGATCGCCGTGGAGATCGTCCAGACACGTCAGATTGATGCGGGAGCGACGTTCATCGACCTTGTGGCGCAGGCCGTCGAGACCTTTTTCCAGTAGTAGCGGGAAGTTCACCGCCAGGTGTGCGTCGCCGGAGGTCATATTACCTTCGGCTTTGATAATGCCGGTTTCCAGCAGCCCTTTCTGCTCGTCAGTGAACATCCCGTAGCAGCGATCCTGCACGGTCTGACCACGCCACCACGGACACACCTCATGTAATACGCGTTTATTCTCTTCGCTTACCGCAAAGCCGGCACCCGGTCTGTCGGCGAGGTCGTCGATCTCTTTTTCAATCCAGGAGACGGTGTATTCCGGGAAGATCGGCGCGGCGCGCACTTCGCTTGCCTGGTTACCGATAATCAGTTCGTCATGCTTGATCCAGATGGTGCGTTCCGCCAGATGATGGGCCAGCGCCAGCGCGCGGCGTACCGGGAGCGGCTTATCCAGGTGTTGCTGATACATCTCGGTATAGTGCTGGGCGCGCTCGGTACAAACCGGCGGTTTCACGATGTGGATCAGGGCTGTTTTATGCGCTTTGATACGATCGCTGAGTGTGTCCAGTTTCAGAGTGGTCATGGCGATTATCCTCGTAGGGTCGCGGTTAAACCTTTAAGGCTGGCATACTGCTGGGCAAATTCGAGCAGTGCAGGCGCATCAAGCGGTTTATCCGGTGCGTTGTAGGGTTGACTGAGTAAGTGGTATTTGTTGATACCAAGGGTGTGGTAGGGCAAAAAATGAATCTCCCCGACGTGAAGCTCGTCGGCAGCAAAATCGGTAATAGCCTGGATGGCGGCTTCGTCAGCGTTGAATCCCTGAATCAGCGGTACGCGGATAATCATTTTTTTACCAGCTGCGGCCAGTTTTTTTAGATTTTCCAGCACACGAGAGGCGCTGCCATCGGTCCACTGTTTAAACGGCGCATCCGCCACGTGTTTTAGATCGGCCAGAAACAGATCGACGTCAGATAATGATGGTTCAATATATTTCCACGGGACATGCAGGCAGGTTTCCACTGCGGTATGAATGCCGGCGTCGTGGCTGGCTTTGAGCAAAGAAGCCGCCAGCTCTGGCTGCATAAACGGTTCACCACCGGACAGGGTGAGGCCCCCTCCGCTGCGATCGTAAAACGGTTTATCACGCAATACGGTCGCCATGATTTCGTCCACGCTTTTTATCTCTCCACAGACGGTTAGCGCCTGCGTTGGACAGCAGTGGGTCAGCGCCGTCAGATCGTCATCGGTCAGTTTTTCGCGATGAATCAGCAACCCGCTTAGTGCCCGCTCAATTACTGCGGGTGCTGCCTGAGTACAAAGATCGCAACCATCAAGGCACAGGCGTGCGTCATAGAGCAGATCCTGCGTACGGGCGCGACTTTCCGGATTCTGGCACCACCGACAGCCCAGGGAGCATCCCTTAAGGAACACCACAGTACGGATCCCGGGACCATCATGCGTGGAATAGCGCTGGATATTGAAAATCATAAGCGACCTCTTTTCTTTCATATAAAGATTAAATTACTTTCGAATGAAAGTTATATTGACGTGCGTCAACTAACTGTGAGGTTTCGCCGTGCTACCTTTTATTCATGCCAATAATTCGTTTGAGGAAAGGTTATGGAACTCTATTTAGATACGTCTGATGTTGATGCGGTAAAAGCTCTGGCGCGCATTTTCCCGCTGGCAGGGGTGACCACTAACCCGAGCATTGTGGCGGCGGGGAACCAGACGCTGGAAGTACTACTGCCGCAACTGCAGGAAGCGATGGGAGGACAAGGCCGTCTGTTTGCTCAGGTGATGGCGACCACCGCCGAAGGGATGGTTAGCGATGCGCGTAAGCTGCGGGCAATCATTGCTGATATCGTGGTCAAAGTGCCGGTAACAGCAGAAGGTCTGGCGGCTATAAAATTGCTGAAAGAAGAAGGGATCCCGACGTTGGGTACTGCGGTATACGGTGCAGCTCAAGGGTTATTGGCTGCACTGGCAGGTGCGGAATATGTTGCGCCATACGTTAACCGCGTGGATGCGCAAGGAGGGGATGGCATTCAGACGGTGACCGACCTGCAGACGTTACTGAAAATGCATGCCCCGCACGCCAAAGTACTGGCAGCCAGTTTTAAAACGCCGCGTCAGGCGCTGGATTGCCTGCTGGCAGGCTGCGAGTCCATCACGCTACCGCTGGACGTTGCTCAGCAGATGATTAGCTCTCCGGCAGTTGATGCTGCCGTCGCGAAGTTTGAGCACGACTGGCAGAGCGCATTCGGTCGCACATCTATTTAAACGAGAGTGCCGGGATGTAGTCCCGGCATTATTGCGTACATGATTCCGTCAAAATGAATGTGTTGCAGTTGTACGCTTTTATCTGTGAATCCCCCTCGTAAAACCGACAAAGTCGGCATGCGACCCGTCATCATGGCAGGTACAGTCGTGTCATCATGTTAATCAGGTGACGGACCGCCATGAAAAAATCACCCACATCCACGCCGCACGATGCGCTATTTAAAACGTTTTTAAAATACCCGGAAACGGCGCGCGATTTCATTGAAATCCATCTTCCCTCCACGCTACGAACGCTGTGCGATTTTTCGACATTAAAGCTGCAACCGACCAGTTTTATCGAGGATAACTTACGTGCATATTATTCCGATGTACTTTGGTCGATGAAAACCAGTGAAGGGCACGGCTATATTTATGTCGTAATCGAACATCAAAGCCGCCCGGATGTTCATATGGCATTTCGCCTGATGCGTTATGCGATAGCGGCAATGCAAAGTCACCTCGACGCCGGGCATAATACGTTACCTTTAGTTGTGCCGATGCTGTTTTATCACGGAATCGATACACCTTATCCCTTCTCTCTATGCTGGCTGGATGAGTTTTATAATCCAACACTTGCACGTCAGCTCTACCTGTCAGCTTTTCCGCTGGTAGATATTACCGTTGTTCCAGATGAAGAAATTATGCAGCACCGACGCATTGCTCTTCTGGAACTGATTCAAAAGCATATTCGTCAGCGAGATTTGATGGGGTTGGTGGACAAGCTGGCCGCGCTGTTGGTTACCGGAAGCGCTAATGACAGCCAGCTAAAAGCGCTGTTTAATTACCTGCTAATCCAGCACGGTCACAAACCGCGCTTTGGACGATTTATGCGCAAGCTGGCGCAGCGGGTACCCGAACACAAGGAGAGTACAATGAATATTGTGGAAAAAATACGTAGGGCAGGACAGCGAAAGGGGATGCGGGAAGGAATGCAAAAAGGCTTGGTTGAAGGCCGCCGCGAGGAAGCGTTACGCATTGCTCACTCAATGCTGGACGATGGTCTCCCACGGGCGGTCATCGTGAGGATTACTGGGCTTTCTGAAGATGACGTTAAATCACTGACGTATTGAACGTATATTAATTCAGCCCCGGATAACAAACGCCGCCGGGGCTTTCGTTTATTGCCCGCAGACCTCGCACCCCGGATTACGCATCAGCTTCATTTCGCGAAACTGGCAGGTCATGGCATCGTACATGACGATTTTTCCGGATGCCGGTTTACCGTAGTTTGCCAGCAGCTTAATGGCTTCCATCGCCTGTAACGAGCCGATCACGCCGATCAGCGGGGCCATCACTCCGGCTTCTACGCAGGTCAGGGCGTTTTCACCGAACAAACGGCTCAGGCAACGGTAGCAGGGCTCGCCTTCCTGATACGTAAAGACGGTAATTTGCCCTTCCATGCGAATTGCTGCACCGGAAACCAGCGGAACTCTGGCGGCAAAGCATCCGGCATTCAGCTGATTGCGGATGCTGACGTTATCCGTACAGTCCAGCACCAAATCGTGTTCGGCAATAAGCGCGTGAATCTCGCTATCGTCCAGCAGCGCATTCACCGGCGTAATGGCGATATAAGGGTTAATCCGCGTTAGCGCGTCACGAGCGGATATCACTTTTGGTTGCCCTACGGTTGCATCGCTGTGCAGCGTCTGGCGTTGGAGGTTCGACACGGAGACCGTGTCAAAGTCGAGCAGGGTTAAATGCCCGACGCCAGCACCAGCAAGGTACTGGGTTGCAGCACATCCCAGTCCCCCCAGACCAACGACCAGTACCCGCGCATCTTTGAGCGCTTCCTGACCTTCGAAATCGAAGCCGCGCAGAATGATTTGCCGGTTATAGCGCATCATCTCCTGGTCGCTGAGTTCTGCCATTACAGACCTCCAAACAGTGCGTTAAATGGCTCAACTTCAACCCATTCTCCGACCTCAACGTTACCGCGATCGCGCTCCAGCACAATAAAGCAATTGCCCTGGCTAAAGGAGCTAAAAATATGCGAGCCTTGGTGCCCGGTGGTAGTGACTTCCAGTTCGCCTTCCGCGGTACGCTGCAATACACCACGCTGAAAATCCAGACGCCCTGGCGTTTTCTTCAGGCGTGAAGCGGTGCGCACGCGCTGGCGCGGAGGCAACCCACAGGCGGTGTTGCCGCTGAGTTTCGCCAGCAGCGGTTGTACCAGTTGATAAAAGGTGAGGGCAGCAGACACCGGGTTACCCGGCAGGCCGCAAAACCAGCTGTTGCTCAGTTTGCCAAAGGCGAACGGTTTACCGGGTTTGATAGCCAGCTTCCAGAAGGCAATTTCTCCCAGCTCTTCCAGAATGGTTTTGGTGTAATCCGCTTCGCCTACCGAAACGCCACCAGAGCTGATGACAACGTCGGCCTGGCTGTCGGCTTCGATAAATGCGGCCCGCAGCGCGTTGGGATTGTCGCGAATAATCCCTAAGTTGATCACCTCGCAGCCCAACTGCTGCAGCATCAGGTGAACGGTCAGACGGTTTGTGTCATAAATCTGCCCGTCGCCCAGCGGCTGACCCGGCAATTGCAGCTCATCACCGGTGGAGAACAATGCCACGCGGACTTTACGCACAACGGGGACCTCGGCAATACCGAGCGAAGCCAGCACGGGAAGCTCGGCGGTTGTCAGACGAGTTCCTGTGGGGAATACCACCGCGCCGTTTGCAATATCTTCACCGCGCAGACGAATATTTTGTCCGCTGCGGACGTCGGAGGTAAAACGCACACCGTCGTCAGTTTGTTCCGTTTGCTCCTGCATTACCACGGCTTCACAACCGGCAGGCACCGGGGCTCCGGTCATAATACGGATGCAGGTTCCCGCAGGCCACCCGCCGTGAAATGGCTGTCCAGCAAAGGCTTTGCCAGCCACCGCAAGAGGCTGGTCTGATTGTAAATCGGCTAATCGCACCGCATAGCCATCCATTGCCGAGTTATCGAATCCCGGCACATCAATCGGGGAGACGACGTCGGTGGCCAGAATGCGGCCAAAGCATTGAACCAGCGGCAGCGTTTCGACGGCGGTGAGTGGGGTAATACGCGAAAGCATCTGAGAAAGAGCCGTTTCAAGCGGCATCAGTCCGGCGGTAAATTCCATGAGAAGACTCCTGCGGGGCAAAATCGAATCCGCTCATTATGTCAGAAAATGGACGCGGACAGTATGCTACCTCAGGCTTAGGATCAGATCTGATACAGGTTTTCTGCCAGAGATTAGCGCTACAGGAAAAATGCAGTATAGACTCATGATTTCTGCTTTTTCTCCAGGAGGCTAAATGTCTGCGACTATCCCGGATTCAATTCGACGACAGGTGAATGCCGCCAGTGCACTGATTGCGCGGATTATCGAGGGCGACCTGGTTGCTGTTCATTTGTATGGCTCTGCTGTTGAAGGTGGCTTAAAGCCCCAAAGCGATATCGATTTACTGGTTACCATTAGGCAGCCACTTAATACCCGGCAAAGAAAAGATCTGATGCAGGGTTTTCTGGAAATATCAGCCCCGCCTGGTAGCGTTGATAGATATCGGGCGCTGGAAGTGACCATCGTGATCTATTCACAACTTGTACCCTGGCAATTCCCACCGTCAAGAGAAATGCAATTTGGCGAATGGTTGCGTGACGATATTCGCGCGGGAATTGTTGAACCGACACAGGTGGATCCTGATCTTTCCATCCTGCTGACCCAGGCCAGGCGCGCCAGCGTAGCGTTGTTCGGTGAAGCCGCTGAGACGTTATTCAACGTCATTCCTTTTAGCGATGTCGTGCAAACATTTCGGCATATTCTTGATATGTGGCAGAAAACGGGCGATTTAGAGGGTGACGAGCGAAATATCATCCTTACTCTGGCGCGTATTTGGTACAGCCTGGTTACGGGCAATATTGTCGCTAAAGATGAAGCCGCCGCCTGGCTTATACCGCAATTACCCGTTGAGTATGCTGACACGCTGCAAGCCGCGCGTGCGGAATACCTGGGGTTAACCAAAAAGAACAGGGCTGCGTCTATGCCGTCTGTTGAACGCTTTGTGTTTTATGCAAAAAAACAGATTGCCGATCGGCTTGAATAATATATTCAACGATGTTGGAAGATCCCCTTTCTGATTAACTCATCTAAATAACCTGATGGGATGGGGGGTGAGGTACGGGCCTTAACCTTTACATGACGTCTGCATCTTTCTATATTCAAAAATCGAATCAATAAGTCACAGAAATTCTGATATTTATAACCCCGGTACCTGCCACCTAATGGACGAAAAAAATGGGTAAAGCAGTCATTGCAATTCACGGCGGCGCAGGGGCTATTACCCGTTCGCAGCTGAGCCAGGAGCAAGAGTTGCGTTATATACAGGCGCTGTCGGATATCGTTGAAACCGGCCAGCGGATGCTTGAAGACGGTCGTAGCGCACTGGATGTCGTTACCGAGGCCGTGCGCCTGCTGGAAGAGTGTCCATTGTTTAATGCCGGAATTGGCGCGGTGTATACCCGTGATGAAACCCATGAGCTGGACGCCTGTGTGATGGACGGTAATACGCTGAACGCAGGCGCCGTCGCCGGGGTAAGCCATCTGCGAAACCCGATTCTCGCGGCACGGCTGGTAATGGAACACAGCCCACACGTCATGATGATAGGTGAAGGGGCTGAAAACTTTGCCATTGCGCAGGGTATGGAGCGCGTATCAGCGGATATTTTCTCGACGCCAGAACGCTACGCTCAACTTCTGGCGGCGCGAACAGCGGGTGAAACGGTGCTGGACCATAGCGCGAGCCCGCTGGATGAAAACAACAAAATGGGTACCGTGGGTGCGGTCGCGTTAGATATGTTTGGCAATCTGGCGGCAGCAACATCGACCGGCGGGATGACCAATAAATTACCGGGGCGGGTGGGTGACAGTCCGTTGGTTGGCGCAGGCTGTTATGCCAATAATGCAAGTGTGGCAGTCTCCTGCACCGGAACCGGAGAAGTCTTTATTCGTGCTTTGGCGGCCTATGACATTGCGGCGTTGATGGACTACGGCGGTCTGAGTTTATCCGAAGCGTGTGAACGCGTAGTGATGGAAAAATTACCGGCGCTTGGCGGCAGCGGCGGTTTAATTGCTATCGATCATGAAGGCAATGTCGCTTTGCCGTTTAACAGCGAAGGCATGTACCGCGCCTGGGGATACGCAGGTGATACGCCAACCACCGGTATTTATCGGGAAAAAGGAGATAGTGTTGCCACACAGTGATGAGCTTGATGCCAGCGATGTGCTGGCAGTCAGCAATCTGAATATTGCCTTTGAACAGGAGCAGCAGCGTGTCAGCGCAGTGCGCAATCTGTCATTTCGCCTGAAGCGTGGCGAAACGCTGGCGATAGTCGGCGAGTCTGGTTCTGGTAAGTCGGTGACCGCCTTGTCGCTGATGCGTCTGATTGAACAGTCCGGCGGCGAGGTGAGCTGCGATGAAATGCTCCTCCGACGCCGTAATCGACAGGTTATTGAGCTGGGTGAACAGAGCGCATCACAAATGCGTCACGTGCGCGGTGCGGATATCGCGATGATCTTCCAGGAGCCTATGACATCGCTTAATCCGGTGTTTACCGTGGGCGAGCAAATTGCCGAGTCTATCCGCTTGCACCAGGGTGCCAGTCACGAAGAGGCGATGGTAGAAGCGAAGCGAATGCTCGATCAGGTGCGTATCCCCGAGGCGAAGGCGATTTTATCGCGTTATCCACACCAGCTTTCCGGCGGTATGCGCCAGCGGGTGATGATCGCCATGGCACTGTCGTGTCGCCCTGCGGTTTTAATTGCTGATGAGCCGACAACCGCGCTGGATGTCACCATTCAGGCGCAGATCCTGCAACTGATAAAAGTGTTGCAGCAGGATATGTCGATGGGAGTGATCTTTATTACCCACGATATGGGCGTTGTGGCGGATATTGCCGACCGCGTGCTGGTGATGTATCAGGGCGAGGCGGTAGAAACCGGCAGCGTTGAGCAGATTTTTCACGCTCCCCAGCATCCTTATACCAAAGCGCTGCTGGCAGCCGTGCCGCAGCTTGGGGCAATGAACGGGCATGAACTTCCGCGCCGTTTCCCGCTTATTTCATTACACGATCCCAGCCATGTAGAGCCACAGACCGAACAGGATACCGTGGTTGAAGGCGAGCCAATTTTGCAGGTACGTAACCTGGTGACGCGTTTTCCTCTGCGTAGCGGCATTCTAAATCGCGTAACTCGCGAGGTGCATGCAGTGGAAAACGTCAGCTTTGACCTGTGGCTGGGAGAAACGCTATCGCTGGTGGGGGAGTCGGGCTGTGGGAAATCCACCACCGGGCGGGCGCTGTTGCGCCTGGTTGAGTCTCAGCGTGGGGAAATCATTTTCAACGGACAGCGTATTGATACCCTTGCTGCCAGCAAGTTGCAGCCGCTGCGTCGGGATATTCAGTTTATCTTCCAGGATCCGTATGCCTCGCTCGATCCACGTCAGACGGTGGGATATTCCATTCTGGAGCCGCTACGGGTGCATGGGTTATTGCAGGGGGATGCGGGGTCAAAACGAGTTGCATGGCTGCTGGAACGCGTAGGATTGCTGCCTGAGCATGCCTGGCGCTATCCGCACGAGTTTTCCGGCGGTCAGCGTCAGCGTATCTGTATTGCACGGGCATTGGCACTCAATCCCAAAGTGATTATTGCCGATGAATCTGTCTCGGCGCTGGATGTTTCAATTCGTGGGCAAATTATCAACCTGTTGCTCGACCTGCAGCGGGAAATGGGAATTGCATACCTGTTTATTTCCCACGATATGGCGGTGGTGGAACGGATCAGTCACCGTGTGGCGGTGATGTATCTCGGGCAAATCGTTGAGATTGGCCCCCGACGCGCGGTGTTTGAAAATCCGCAACATCCGTATACGCGCAAACTGATGGCGGCAGTACCGGTTGCCGATCCATCGCATCACCGACCACAGCGTGTGCTGTTGTCGGATGATATCCCCAGCAATATCCGCAAGCGCGGCGAAGAGATTTCCCCCGTGTCGTTACAGTTAGTTGGCCCGGGGCATTATGTTGCGCGTGGGCAACCAGAAAATGCGCTTTCACGTTTATAACAGGCAGACAGGGTTTAAGGAGAATAACATGACAAAAATTGTTGCTCGGAAATGGCTGGTTGCTGTGGGAGTGGCCTCTGCGCTGGCCGCATCGCCTGGCTGGGCGGCCAAAGACGTGGTGGTGGCGGTAGGATCCAATTTCACCACGCTTGACCCCTATGACGCGAATGACACATTGTCGCAGGCGGTAGCGAAGTCGTTTTATCAGGGACTGTTTGGTCTTGATAAAGAGATGAAGCTGAAAAATGTGCTGGCAGAGAGCTATACGGTTTCTGATGACGGCCTGACTTACACTCTTAAGCTGCGTCAGGGCGTGAAATTTCAGGATGGTACCGACTTCAACGCCGATGCGGTTAAAGCCAACCTCGACCGCGCCAGCAATCCGGAAAACCGTCTGAAACGCTACAACCTGTATAAGAATATCGATAAAACCGAAGTCGTCGATCCGTCGACGGTGAATATTACGCTGAAACAGCCATTCTCTGCTTTTATCAATATTCTGGCACATCCGGCAACGGCAATGATTTCTCCCGCCGCGCTGGAGAAATACGGTAAGGAGATCGGTTTCCACCCTGTGGGGACCGGGCCGTACCAGCTTGATACCTGGAATCAGACAGATTTTGTGAAGGTTAAGAAGTTCGCGGGTTACTGGCAGGAAGGGCTGCCAAAGCTGGATACGATTACCTGGCGTCCGGTGACCGACAACAACACGCGTGCGGCCATGCTGCAGACCGGGGAAGCGCAGTTTGCCTTCCCGATCCCTTACGAGCAGGCGGCGTTACTGGCGAAGAACAAAAACCTGGAACTGGTGGCCAGTCCGTCTATTATGCAACGTTATATCAGCATGAACGTCACGCAAAAACCATTCGACAACCCGAAGGTGCGTGAAGCGCTGAATTATGCCATCAACCGCCAGGCGCTGGTGAAAGTGGCGTTTGCGGGTTATGCCACGCCAGCAACGGGCGTTCTTCCTCCGTCGATAGCCTATGCGCAAAGCTATACGCCATGGCCATACGACCCGGCGAAAGCGCGCGAACTGCTGAAAGAAGCAGGTTATCCGAACGGTTTTACCACCACGCTATGGTCTTCGCATAATCACAGTACCGCGCAGAAAGTGCTGCAATTTACCCAGCAGCAGCTGGCGCAGGTGGGAGTTAAGGCTCAGGTAACAGCGATGGATGCCGGCCAGCGCGCGGCGGAAGTAGAGGGTAAAGCGCAGAAAGAGAGCGGGGTGCGGATGTTCTACACCGGCTGGTCTGCCTCTACGGGGGAAGCTGACTGGGCGCTGTCACCGCTATTTGCATCACAAAACTGGCCGCCAACACTGTTTAATACGGCGTTCTATAGCAATAAGCAGGTGGACAGTGATTTAGCGGCAGCGTTGCAAACCAACGATCCGGCGCAGAAAGCGAAGCTGTACAAGGATGCGCAGGATATTATCTGGAAAGAGTCGCCGTGGATCCCACTGGTAGTGGAAAAACTGATTTCGGCGCACAGCACCAGATTGACCGGGTTCTGGATTATGCCGGATACCGGATTTAGCTTTGATGATGCGGATTTAAAATAAGCTATTCATTCGGCCCCGCTAACCAGGGGCCGGCGAAGGGAGCGTGATGCTTAACTATGTTTTCAAGCGCCTGCTGGGGTTGATTCCAACTCTGTTGATTGTTGCGGTGCTGGTGTTTTTATTTGTTCACCTGTTACCCGGCGATCCGGCCCGGCTGATTGCCGGACCGGAAGCTGACGCCGAGGTGATTGAACTGGTACGCAAGCAGTTGGGGCTGGACCAACCGCTGCATATTCAGTTCTGGCATTACATGACCAACGTGTTGCAAGGCGATTTTGGCACGTCGATGGTTTCTCGTCGCCCGGTTTCCGAAGAGATAGCCAGCCGTTTTATGCCGTCGTTATGGCTGACAATTGCGAGTATGGCATGGGCTGTGTTATTTGGTATGACGGCGGGGATCATTGCAGCCGTATGGCGCAATCGCTGGCCGGACAGGTTGAGTATGACGCTGGCGGTCACCGGGATCTCGTTCCCGGCGTTTGCGCTTGGCATGCTGCTCATGCAGATATTCTCCGTTGAGCTCGGTTGGTTACCCACCGTTGGCGCTGACACCTGGCTGCACTATATCCTCCCGTCTATTACGCTGGGCGCGGCGGTGGCTGCGGTGCTGGCCCGGTTTACCCGCGCCTCGTTCGTCGATGTGCTCAGCGAAGACTATATGCGCACCGCGCGGGCTAAAGGGGTGAGTGAGACCTGGGTGGTGTTAAAACATGGTCTGCGTAACGCGATGATCCCGGTGGTCACCATGATGGGACTACAGTTTGGCTTTTTGCTTGGTGGATCAATCGTGGTTGAGAAGGTGTTCAACTGGCCTGGGCTTGGGCGACTGCTGGTGGACTCCGTCGAAATGCGCGACTACCCGGTGATTCAGGCCGAGGTGCTGTTGTTTTCTCTGGAGTTTATTCTTATCAACTTAGTGGTGGATGTGCTTTACGCCGCCATTAATCCGGCTATCAGGTACAAGTAAGGATGCGATTTTTTAACTGGCGCCGACAGGCGATTTTGAATGCAATGCCCCTTGTTAAGCCAGAGCAGATACGCACACCGTGGCATGAGTTCTGGCGTCGTTTTCGTCGACAGCACATGGCGATGTTCGCTGGGCTGTTTGTATTGCTCCTGATCATGGTGGCGATTTTTGCTCGCTGGTTGACGCCATTTGATGCCGAAAATTACTTCGATTATGACCGTTTGAATGATGGGCCGTCGATGCTGCACTGGTTTGGTGTCGATTCTCTGGGACGAGATATCTTTAGCCGCGTGCTGGTTGGCGCCCAAATCTCGCTGGCGGCAGGAGTCTTTGCCGTGTTTATTGGCGCTGCGATTGGCACAGTGCTGGGTCTGCTGGCGGGATACTACGAAGGTTGGTGGGATCGGCTGATTATGCGTATCTGCGATGTGCTGTTCGCCTTTCCCGGCATTCTGCTGGCGATAGCCGTGGTCGCCGTGCTGGGCAGCGGCATTGCGAACGTGATTATCGCCGTGGCCATTTTCTCCATTCCTGCTTTCGCGCGTCTGGTGCGCGGAAATACACTGGTGCTGAAGCAACAGACGTTTATTGAGTCTGCGCGCAGTATTGGTGCCAGCGATACGACTATCATTTTTAACCATATCCTGCCGAGTACGGTTTCATCGATCGTGGTCTTTTTTACCATGCGAATTGGCTCGTCGATCATCTCTGCCGCGAGCCTGTCATTTCTGGGATTAGGCGCACAGCCGCCGACGCCGGAGTGGGGGGCAATGCTTAATGAAGCGCGTGCTGACATGGTGATCGCGCCGCACGTGGCGATTTTCCCGGCGGTAGCGATATTCCTGACGGTGCTGGCGTTTAACTTACTGGGAGATGGTCTGCGCGACGCGCTGGACCCGAAGATAAAAGGATAAATTACAGGCCGGATAAGACGTAACGCTTATCCGGCCTACGGTTGAGTTACGCTTATTAAACGCGTGAACCCCACAGATCGTATTCATCTGCGTTTTCGACCTTCACGCGGATGATATCACCAGGTTTCACCTTGGTTTCACCATTCAGGTATACCGCGCCGTCGATTTCCGGAGCATCAGCCATGCTACGACCAATTGCGCCTTCTTCGTCAACTTCATCAACGATAACCAGAATCTCGCGGCCCACTTTCTCTTGCAAACGTTCAGCAGAGATCTGCTGTTGCAATTGCATAAAGCGGTTCCAGCGTTCTTCTTTCACCTCTTCCGGGATTTGATCCGGCAGGTCATTAGCGCCAGCGCCTTCTACCGGGCTGTATTTAAAGCAGCCCACGCGATCCAGACGTGCTTCCTTCAGGAAGTCGAGCAACATCTGGAAGTCTTCTTCCGTTTCACCCGGGAAACCAACAATGAAGGTGGAGCGCAGCGTCAGTTCAGGGCAGATTTCACGCCACTGCTTGATGCGCGCCAGCTGTCTGTCTACGGAGCCTGGGCGTTTCATCAATTTAAGAATACGCGGGCTGGCATGCTGTAACGGGATGTCCAGATACGGCAGGATTTTCCCTTCTGCCATCAGCGGGATCACGTCATCAACGTGCGGGTAGGGGTAGACGTAATGCAGGCGCGTCCAGATCCCCAGTTTTGATAACTGTTCGCACAGATCAACCATGCTGGTTTTGACCGGCTCGCCGTTATGGAAACCGGTACGATGCTTCACATCCACACCGTACGCAGAGGTATCCTGAGAGATTACCAGAATCTCTTTCACGCCCGCATCGACCAGACGTTTGGCTTCGCTGAGGACGTCGCCAATCGGACGGCTCACCAGATCGCCGCGCATGGATGGAATAATGCAGAACGTACAGCGGTGGTTACAGCCTTCAGAAATCTTCAGATAGGCGTAGTGGCGCGGAGTCAGCTTGACACCCTGCTCAGGAACCAGGCTCAGGAACGGATTATGCTTTGGTTTGGGTACGTAATGATGAACGTGCTCCAGAACCTGCTCGTAGCTATGCGGCCCGGTGATTTCCAGCACCTTCGGGTGGACTTCACGGATTTGATCGACTTTCGCGCCCAGACAACCGGTGACGATCACCTTGCCGTTTTCGTTCAGCGCTTCGCCGATTGCTTCCAGGGATTCCTGAACCGCACTGTCGATAAAGCCGCAGGTATTAACGATAACCATATCCGCGTCGTCGTAGCTTGGCACGACATCATAGCCTTCGGTACGAAGTTCGGTCAGGATGCGCTCAGAATCGACGAGGTTTTTCGGGCAGCCGAGGGAGACAAAGCCGATTTTCGGCTGGTGGGTTACATTGCTCATAGCGTAAAAAGTGTTCAGTTATTGGAATATTCAGGGCAGGGATTCTACAGAGTTCTGAACAAAAATTGTATCGCAATCTCATACCATCAGCGGCCTGCCGGGCGCGGAATTAAAGATTATTTGTAAATTATGTTAATTTTAAGTGATGGATTGATCCTGGACACGACTTTGTTCAAAAAACAACCATACTATTAAGTTGCACCATAGTTGGAAAGAGGAGGAACAAAGTATGGTTGTTGACAGACTGAGAACCGATCTTCTCAACAAATTGATAAACGCCCGTATCGAACTTGCCGCTTATCTGCTGTTGAGAAAGGCGAAAGGCTACATGTCAGTCAGCGAGAGCGATCGTCTGCGTGATAATTTTTTTGCACTGAATCGCGAATTGCACGAACAATCACAGCTTCACGGTATGCATCTTGATCAGGAAGAGTGGAATGCCCTTCATCGTGCTGAAGGGGCGTTAGCCGCCGCCGCTGTTTGTCTTATGAGTGGACACCATGATTGTCCAACGTTTATCGCCGTTAACGCAGAGAAACTGGAAAACTGCCTGACAACGCTGACGCTGAGTATCCAGAGTTTGCAATCTTACCCAACGCTGGAACACGTCTGAATCAGGGGGAGGGCGCTCCCCCTTTTTGTTAAGATTATGTAAATATAACTGGGTGATTCCCCTTGCTGGCTACGCTTTATGCAGAGCCATTAAGGAGGTGTTATGCGTCTACTCTTTCTCTGTGCTATCCCACTTGCGCTATTTTCCTCTTATGCCATCGCGGTAAAAGTGGAAGTGCTGCAAACCAAACTCGATCATCCATGGTCACTGGCTTTTTTACCCGATAACCGAGGTATGCTCATTACGCTCAAAGGTGGGCAGCTTCGACTCTGGCAGGCTGATAAAGGGCTTTCCGACCCGCTAACCGGCGTACCCAAAGTCTGGGCGAATGGTCAGGGCGGATTGCTTGATGTGGTGTTAGCTCCGGACTTTGAACGATCCCGCCGGGTGTGGCTAAGCTTCGCTGAAGCCGACCGTGAAGGCAAAGTGGGCACCGCGGTAGGCTACGGGCGATTGAGTGACGATCTCAAACATTTGCAAGGGTTTCAGACCGTTTTTCGCCAACAGCCAAAGCTTTCCACCGGAAACCATTTTGGTGGACGTCTGGTATTTGATGGCAACGGCTATCTGTTTATTGGCCTGGGGGAGAATAATCAACGCGCTACCGCCCAGGATCTGGATAAGCTGCAGGGCAAGGTCGTACGGCTTACCGATGAGGGCAAAATTCCACCGGATAATCCGTTTGTGAACATGGCGGGAGCGCGGGCAGAGATTTGGTCGTATGGCACCCGCAACCCGCAGGGTATGGCGATGAATCCGTGGAGTGATGTGTTGTGGCTCAATGAGCATGGCCCACGCGGAGGCGATGAAATTAATATCCCCGAGAAAGGGAAAAACTACGGTTGGCCTATCGCGACCTGGGGTGTTAACTACAGTGGTTTGAAAATTCCCGAAGCAAAAGGTCAAATTGTTGCTGGCACGGAACAACCCATCTTTTACTGGGAAAAGTCGCCAGCGGTCAGCGGAATGGCTTTTTATAATAGCGATACCTTTCCACAGTGGCGGCAGAAGTTGTTCATCGGCGCGTTGAAAGATAAAGAAGTGATCGTACTGAGCGTTAAAGGGAATACGGTCACTGAGGATGGTCGTCTGTTGCAGGAAAGGGGGCAACGGATCCGTGATGTGCGCGTCGGACCAGACGGTTATTTGTATGTACTAACCGACGAGTCCGACGGGGAATTACTGAAAGTGAGTCCCTGATTGAATTAGCTGACCGGGATCATCACGATTTTTTGAAACGCCGGGCGCTCGGTCAGTTGTTGATACCAGCGCTCCAGATGAGGGCGCGGGGTCCAGCTCAGGCCAACGTTGAACAGGTTATAGATGAACGGCGCAACGGCGATATCGGCAGTGCCAAATTCAGCGCCGGAGAACCATGGCTGGTCCGCCAGCGCGTTATCCAGAATGGCAAACAGGTTATCGCAAACTTGCTTACTGGCCTCAATGGCCGCTAGATCGCGCTGATCGGCAGGTGTTCTGACCAGGCCAAATAAGATAACCCGATGCGCGGGGCTTAGCGTCTGATTTGCCCAGTCCATCCATTTTTCGCCGACGGCGCGCGCGGCCGGAGCGTCAATCCACAAACGTTTTTGTCCGTACTGAGCGGCCAGATAGCGGACAATGGTATTGGATTCCCACAGAACAACGTCCGTTTCATCATCGCGTAGCAACGGGACCAGTCCGTTCGGGTTTAGTGCCAGATAGTCGGCATCGCGGTTACCGCCATGCTGTCCGCCCGCCAGAATTTGGTTATACGGCAGTTCCAGTTCCTCGAGCGTCCACAATACTTTTTTTACGTTGGTCGAGTTATTGCGACCCCACAGTGTAATCATAGTAACCCCGCAAATTAATTGAGCAGCTTTATGGCTGCAGATGCCATCTGACTAGCTCACATGGTGGGGTAAACCTAATATTTACGCAACAAAGTCTAAAAAAATCGTGCCAGGAGCAGCGCAGCGCGGCGTTATTGCATAAACTTTAAAAACTTTACCAACTTACGGTTTCTTTAAGCTCGTTAGTGCGTTATTACTCACCGCACTTATTTTACACGTCATCCATCAGACTTTTTCTGCATGGGTTGGTCGAGGTCGCTTGGCCGGTTTTGTGTAAACACGGTGTGGTATGACGTGGTTTTTTGGAATGGATACTCGGGTGGCATTTATGACGCAATACTTCTCTTCACTTCGCAGCTTTGCTGCAGGTTCTGCACTCTTAATCCTTTTGGCGCCGACCGTACAGGCGGCGGAGCAACCGACGGCCCCGCCGAGCGTGGACGCGCGCGCGTGGATTCTGATGGATTACGCCAGTGGCAAGGTGCTGGCGGAAGGTAATGCTGATGAGAAACTGGATCCTGCCAGTCTGACCAAAATCATGACCAGCTATGTGGTTGGGCAGGCGCTGAAGGCCGGAAAAATTAACCTCAACGACATGGTCACCGTGGGCAAAGACGCCTGGGCGACCGGTAATCCAGCCCTGCGCGGTTCGTCGGTCATGTTCCTCAAGCCCGGCGATCAGGTTGCGGTGTCAGATCTGAATAAAGGCGTTATCATTCAGTCAGGTAACGATGCCTGTATTGCACTCGCTGATTACGTTGCCGGCAGCCAGGAATCCTTTATTGGTCTGATGAACGGCTATGCGAAAAAACTGGGGCTGACCAACACTACTTTCCAGACGGTGCACGGCCTGGATGCGGCAGGACAGTTCAGTACCGCACGTGATATGGCGCTGCTCGGGAAGGCGTTAATTCATGATGTGCCGGAAGAGTATGCTATTCACAAAGAGAAAGAATTTACCTTCAATAAAATTCGTCAACCGAACCGCAACCGTCTGCTGTGGAGCACCAATCTTAACGTGGACGGAATGAAAACCGGGACCACTGCCGGGGCGGGATACAACCTGGTGGCTTCCGCGACCCAGGGCGATATGCGCCTGATCTCCGTGGTGCTGGGGGCGAAAACCGATCGCATTCGTTTTAATGAGTCAGAAAAGCTGCTGACCTGGGGCTTCCGCTTCTTTGAAACCGTTACGCCGATCAAGCCGGATGCGACTTTCGTTACTCAGCGCGTATGGTTTGGCGATAAGAGTGAAGTGAATTTGGGTGCCGGAGAAGGTGGTTCTGTGACCATCCCGCGTGGCCAGCTCAAAAACCTGAAGGCCAGCTTTACCCTGACTGAACCACAGCTAACAGCACCGCTGAAGAAAGGTCAGGTTGTGGGCACTATCGACTTTCAGTTGAACGGAAAATCTATTGAGCAACGTCCGTTGATGGTGATGGAAGATGTGCAAGAGGGTGGTTTCTTTAGCCGCATGTGGGACTTTGTGATGATGAAATTCCACCAGTGGTTTGGTGGTTGGTTCTCTTAATCTTACCTATTGCCGGATGGCGCAATCGCCGTCCGGCAGTATCTCTTAATACTTCAGCGTGATACGTTGCGCTTTAGCGTACTCAACAAACTCATCGTCAGGGCGGTTATCACTGATGATGGTATCAAAGCGTTTTAATTCCCCCATCCTCGCAGGCCGCACCTTGCCAAACTTGCTGTGATCGACCACCAAAACGTGATGCTGCGCCATCGACATTGCCCAGTGCTTCACCGGCAGTTCTTCCAGATTAAAACAGGTCGCGCCTTTCTCGATATGAACGCCTGCCGCGGAATAAAAGGCGATATCCGGACACAGATTGTTCAGCGTTTCCTGGAAGTCGAGCGGTTTAAAAATCGCGTTACTGGCATGGAATTCGCCACCACACAGAATGACGCGGCACTGCGGTTTTTCCTGCAGCACCAGAAACGTATTCAACGAGTAGCAGATTGCGGTGAAGGGCAGTTCATTGTCGATCGCTTCAATGATCCACGGTGTGGTAGTACCGCAATCGAAAAAGATGGTCTGATGTGCCTGCACGAGACTCGCCGCCAGCTGGGCGGCGCGACGTTTTTCATCAACCAGACGGGATTTTTGATCGCTGATTAAATAATGGTTAGCGCTGCGGGGTTCCAGAACAATATAGCCCCCGAGCAGTACGACGGGAGCATCATGATTATTCAGGTCGCGACGAATGGTCATCTCAGACACGCCCAGCAACGTTGCGGCTTCTTTGAGGTGTAATTTATCGCTGCGTTTCAGCGCCTGCAGTAATTGACCAATACGCTCGTCGCGTCGAGTTTCCATAGTTCCCCTGGAGAATAGAATAAGTGCTCAGTTTCGCGCTTAATACTACTCTTTTTACCGTGGGTTAGTCACGTACCCAACCTTTACGGATGGGGAGGGCGAAGCAGGCGCGATAGCAAGTTTGCAAGCCGAGGTACAGGGTCGCGCCAAAGCGCTGCCAGATCATCTGGGCGCTCAGACAGCCGATCAACCCAGCCAGTAATCCGCCCAGCATATCCAGCGGCCAGTGTACGCCAAGGTAAACCCGCGACCAGGCAATCGCCACGGCAACGACCATCAGCAGAGCGCCCGTCCACAGGCGATGCCAGAACAGGAAGGCCAGTGCAAAGGTAAAGATAACCGTACCGTGGTCACTCGGGAAAGAATCATCTGCCGCATGATGCAGGAAGTTGTAACCGATGTGGTTTACAAACGGGCGATCGTGAGGGAACAGATGTCCCATCAGCCAGGAAATCGTCAGACCAACTATCAACGCAATGGCCATTTTGATGACCAACTGGCGCTGGAGCGTAACCTGACCACGCGGCCCCCAAAGCCAGAGCACAACGGCTAACAGCGGCACAATGCTGATCAGATCTTTGGCAATGAAAATGGCGAGCGAAATTGCCCTTTGCGCAGAGTCGGGTGTTGCATTGATCAGGTAAAAAAGTGAGTTGTTCAGATTTTCCAGCATAACGTCCAGACTCAGTGTAATCGTTAAAAAGGCCCATGGGAGCGAGAGCATAAAATTGCTTTCACGGGATAAAAAGCGGTCTTGTCTTATTTGTCTGCTAAATGACTATTTTTAAGACAATTAATGAGACTTATTGAGCATGATAGCGGTCTCAACTTAAATTAACCTTAAAGCAAAATCTTCTTGAGCAAATGAATGTAAAAATGTGCGCATTTTGCTTTCAAATCACATAATTCACTATCACCAGTACGGCGCATTTATTACACTTTGCGCGATTTTTCTATAGCTAAGAGACTGCATGCAGAACCGTTTATCTTCAGGTGCCCGTTTGGGGCGTCAGGCATTACTTTTCCCTCTCTGTCTGGTGCTTTACGAATTCTCTACTTATATCGGCAACGATATGATCCAGCCTGGAATGTTGGCGGTGGTGGAGCAATACAATGCCGGATTAGATTGGGTACCCACATCCATGACCGCCTATCTGGCTGGCGGCATGTTTTTACAGTGGTTGTTAGGACCGCTATCGGATCGTGTTGGGCGTCGTCCGGTGATGTTAACCGGCGTGCTCTGGTTCATTGTGACCTGTCTTGCGACCCTGCTTGCGCAGAATATTGAGCAATTTACTTTCCTGCGTTTTTTGCAGGGGATAAGCCTGTGCTTTATTGGTGCGGTGGGTTACGCCGCCATTCAGGAATCCTTTGAAGAAGCGGTCTGCATAAAAATTACCGCGCTGATGGCAAACGTGGCGCTGATTGCGCCGCTGCTGGGTCCGTTGGTAGGCGCAGCCTGGGTACATGTTCTGCCGTGGGAAGGGATGTTTATCCTGTTTGCTGCTCTGGCGGCCATCTCCTTTTTTGGTCTGCAACGCGCGATGCCGGAAACGGCAACCCGGCTGGGTGAAAAGCTGTCCATTAAAGAGCTGGGCAAGGATTATAAGTTGGTGCTAAGGAACGTGCGTTTCGTTGCAGGCGCACTGGCGTTGGGTTTTGTCAGCCTGCCGTTACTGGCGTGGATTGCGCAATCTCCGATTATTATCATCAGCGGAGAACATCTCAGTAGTTACGAATATGGCCTGTTGCAGGTGCCGATTTTTGGTGCGCTGATTGCCGGTAACCTGGTGCTGGCGCGTCTGACTTCGCGAAAAACCGTGCGTTCGCTGATTATCATGGGCGGCTGGCCAATTGCCGTTGGCCTGATTATTGCCGCTGCGGCCACAGTGGTGTCATCTCATGCATATCTATGGATGACGGCGGGTTTGAGTATCTATGCGTTTGGCATTGGCGTGGCGAATGCGGGGCTGGTGCGCCTGACGCTGTTTGCCAGTGAAATGAGTAAAGGTACGGTTTCTGCCGCAATGGGTATGTTGCAGATGCTGATTTTTACCGTTGGTATCGAGCTGAGTAAACACGCTTATCTGCTGGGAGGCAACGGCTTGTTCAGCTTGTTCAATCTGGCCAGCGGGGTGCTGTGGCTGATTCTTATGGTGATCTTCCTGAAAGATAAACGGGTAGGGGATTCCCGGGAAGGCTAAAGCCCGGTTGCCCGGGCCTGGCAGAAGCTTAGTGGTGATCGTCAATCTGATGTTCGATGATCATGCCTTCACCGACGCTGGCAACATGTCGCGCATAAGGATGTGCGCGATAAACAGGAGCCGGGGCAGGAGTCGGGGCAACATACACCGTTTGTGGCGCGGTAGTCACGTTGACCGCCTGCGGCACGCTGACGGAAGAGGGCACGATCACCACTTTATAACCGCTTGGTACATCAACGGTAACGCTTTGCGCAAATACTGACCCTGCAAAACCCAGCAACAATGTCGCCATCAGTACACTTTTCTTCATAATCCGCTCACCTGAAATATTCACTGGAAGTAATAATCCAGTGGGTTAATTTGAGGCGGATTATGAATAGATCATGCCATCATTTTGTTGCCGTCTGTGCTGAGGCGTTAATGCGTAAACGGTGCTTCATTCTTTAACACGCGGTCGATAATATCCAGGACGCCCTCTTCGTTGTTCGATCCCGCGCGATATTTCGCCGCCTTGATAACCGGCTCATGGGCGTTGGCCATTGCAAAACTAAATCCCGCCTGGCGCAGCATTTCAATATCATTTCCACCATCGCCAAACACAACAACCTCATCGTCGTTAATATTCCAGCGTTGTTGCAGCAGCCGCAGACCATTTGCCTTATGCACGCCAGGAATAATTAAATCGATGCTCCCGTAGCCGGTATGCACCGGCACCATAATGTCGCCAATCGCCTCGTGGAGATCGGCCTGCACCTGTGGGATTCTGTCGTCGGAAATATTCAGCCCGAACTTGAAGAAAACGTCGTTAAGATTGTCAAAATTATCTACAAATTCGAGACGATGATAATACATGGCAGAAACAGCTTTATGTTCATCGCTGTACTGCTTCAGCGTGTAGGCGCTGCTTTTACCACAGGCAATGATATCAATGTCTGTACGGGTCAGCAGATGTTCAACGATGGCCTGGAAATCATCCTTTGCCAGTTCGCCGTTAAAAACATCTTCACCTTCACTGACTACCCAACCGCCGTTTTCGGCAACAAATGAGATCTCACTGGCCAGTTCGGGGAAAAAGGAAATCAACTGATAATATTGATTGCCGCTGGCGACCACAAAGCGGATCCCTTGTTCTTTCATCTGGCGGTATTGCGCCATAAAGCGCTCACGGTTATAGGTTTTTTGGTCACTTAAAAATGTGCCATCCATGTCGACCGCAATTAATTTGATGCTCATTAGCTGTTCTCCATCACCGTGGTATTTTTGAGATCCGGTTTCGCCACCGCTTTCGCGACGATGGCGGCGACAAGCACCAGCGCCAGCACCACCAGCATAGCGCTGCGCAGGCCGTAGTGTTCACCCAGGTAGCCCAGCAGCGGCGGTCCAACCAGGAACGCCAGATAGCCGGTTGTTGCGACAACGCTGACGCGGGTTGGTGCATCGGGGCCGGTGTCGCTGGCGGCTGAAATGGTCAGCGGGAAGCCGAGTGATGCACCGAGTCCCCACAAAATAACGGAAACACCCGCCACCCAAGAGCTGTCGACAAAAATAATCAGGCTAATCCCGAGAGCGCCCATCAGCGCACTGGCGCGCACCACCGTTACGCGGCTGTAGCGGTCGATGAACCAGCCGCCAGTAAAGCGGCCAACGGTCATGCCCAGCGTAAATCCGGCATAAATCAGAGAGCCTGATGTTGGGCTAAACCCATGACCGTCCACCATCAGCAGCGGAAGCCAGTCGTTGGCGGAACCTTCAGCAAATGCCATTGCGAGCACCACGACGCCAATCAGCAATAACTGGATATCGCGATAAAAAGGCAGTCCTTTTTCACCGGAGGGAGAACCATCAGCGGCATTTTTACCCGTGCCGTCAGGAATCGCTTTGATGGCGATAAAGATAGGAGTGATAGCTACCAGCGCCGCCAGCAGAATATGCGCGTTTGCCGGGACGCTGAAGGCGGTAAGCATCATCCCGACTCCTGCGCCCGCCAGCGTACCCAGGCTGTAAAAACCATGCATCATCGGCAGCACGGTTTTATTCATTTCGCGTTCAACCGCCGCACCTTCGACGTTGATGGCCACTTCTGCTGCGCCAAAACTGGCGCCAAACACGGCCAGACCAAATGCGAAAAGCCAGGCGGAATGTAGCCAGAGCGCCACGCTGAGGATAGCCATCCCAATGACCGCACATGACATGGTAGTGCGGATCACTTTGCGCGTGCCAAATCGTTTCACCAGCCAGGCCGAACAAAGAATGCCACTCATCGAACCAATAGAGAGTCCAAACACTACCGCGCCCATTTCGGCGGTAGAGATGGAGAGGATATCTCTGATGGCAGGGGTACGCGTTGCCCAGGAGGCCATTAATAATCCTGGTAAAAAGAAGAACGTGAACAGCGCCCAGGTGCGACGTCTTAAGGCTTTGCGTGATGAGATGCCAGTCATGAATTCGAGCCAAAGAAAAGAGGAAAGAAGACAACATTAGCAAGGTTGTGTACATTTGTACACAAATGCAAGAAGAGGAAATGCAGTGCGACGTGCAAACGATCCGCAGCGGCGGGAAAAAATAGTTCAGGCCACCCTTAAGGCGATAGTAATCCATGGTATTCATGGGGTTACACACCGTAAAATCGCTATGATTGCCGAGGTGCCACTGGGCTCAATGACCTATTATTTTGCAGGAATAGATGATCTGCTGTTGGAGGCATTCAGCTGTTTTACGCATACTATGTCTCAGCAGTACCAGGATTTTTTTGCCGACGTTGCTGATGCGCAGGCGGCCTGCCATGCGATTACCGATATGATTTACGGCTCCCAGGTCACAACGCCTGATAATATGGAGCTTATGTATCAGCTGTATGCTTTCGCCAGCCGTAAACCAGCGTTGAAAACGGTGATGCAGAACTGGATGCTACGCAGCCAACAAACGTTAGAGCAGTGGTTTGATCCGGTTACGGCGCGGGCGCTGGATGCGTTTATTGAAGGAATGACGCTGCATTTTGTTACGGATAAAAAACCGCTGCAGCGAGAAGATATTCTGATGATGGTGGAGCGTATTGCCGAATTGCCGCAGAGATAAAATCCTCAAAATGGTTTGTCGAGGCGGGTAACGGCCTGACGTAAAAAATCAATGACTTTTACCGCCTCTGGCGTCAACGGTCGGGCGGCTATTTTTACCGTCCCGACATCCATATAAGTAATAAAATCATCAATCGTTCTGTGCATGACGCGCAGACCATCCAGTGACCACGGGCGATACACCAGGTCGGATAAAATGGTTATCCCTCTGCCTTTTGCAACCAGACTTCTTATTGCTTCAAAAGAGTTGCTGCGAAAACTGATATTGGGCGTATAGCCACGCTGCTGCCAGTAATCGATGATTACGTCAGGGTACTTATCGGTTTCCAGCAGTAAAAATGGTAGTTTCTCGACGTCTATTAAACGGATCGATGCCTGGCTCTGTAGCGGATGCCCAATAGACGTCCACAGGCGGCGCTGTGAACGAATAAATGTTTCGATCTCCAGGTCGTTATCATGGTTGATATTTGAGGTCAGAAGCAGGCAAAAATCGACCTTTTGTTCCCGTAGCGCCTGTACCAGTTCCGGTGCGGTAGCTTCATAAAACACGAACTCCAGCAAAGGGAAACGTCGTTCAATATCGTTGAGTATATCCGGGATAAGATAGGCAGAGAGCGTTTCGGCAATGCCTATGCGCACCGTGCCGGTGAGAATTTCGCTCCTGTCATGCAGGGCGTCAATAGCCGAGTGGCTACTGTTGATGATGTTGCAGGCATGTGCCAGAAAGCGCTCGCCCTCAGCGGTGAGCTTCACACCTTTGGGATAACGTACAAATAGCTGCACGTCTAATGCTTCTTCCAGGTTCCGCATGGCAATGGTCATTGATGACTGAGAAATATGACAGCGTGCAGCAGCTTTGGAAATTTGTAATGTTTCTGCAAGCGCGATGTAAAACTCAAGTTGCCTTAGCGTAAATTTCATAGTTTTAATCTATGCAGATGGATAAAAACGTTATATTAGCATTCATTCTCACGCCGCCGTAGCCTTGTGGTCATACCGTACAACTGACAATAAGGCGCAAATATGCCCTATCTTTTACTCAGTCTGGCTGCCTGTTTTTGGGGTGGAAATTATGTGATTGGTCATCTCTTGGTCGCTGAAGTTAATCCCATCATTTTATCAGCGACACGCTGGATATTTACCGCGTTATTATTGATGACGCTCTATTTTCGTCAGGTCACAGAGCAATGGCCGGTGATGAAAAAACCCTTTGGTACTATCGTCTTCCTTGCGCTTTGTGGTCAGGTTCTTTTCCCCTTAACGTTGTATATCGGCTTGCAATATACAACCTCGCTTAATGCCGCGATTTATATGTCCACCACCCCGGCGCTCGTACTGTTAATCAATAAGTTCTTTTTTAAAGAGCGGATTTCTGCGCGAAATATAGCTGGTGTGATCCTGAGTACTGTTGGTGTTATATGGCTGGTGTCGCAGGGTGATATGATAAATGCGCGGGTATTTGCGCATCTGAATCAGGGCGATTTCTGGACCATGGGGTCAGCGTTAAGTTGGGCCGTCTATTGTGCTTTTTTACGCATTAAACCGCGTGAGGTAAAGGGAAACGCCTTTGTCGCAGTGAGCGCGCTGTTAGGTGCGATTGTACTTATTCCGGTACTGGCTTTGGAGTTGATACGCAATGGTATGCCGGGATGGAATAGCTATGGCAATACAGGCGTTGTGACTGGGCTGGCATACCTTGTTATTTTTCCTTCGTGGCTGTCATATCTATTATGGAACAAAGGGATTAGCGCCATTGGCGCAACGCGTGGAGAGATCTATTCACACTTGATCCCATTGAGTGGCGGATTATTTAGTGTGATGTTTTTGCACGTCACTCTGCATTCATATCATCTGGTGAGCGCGTTGGTTATTATGTGCGGTATAGCATTGTGTTCCCGTCCGAGTGCAAAAAAAGGCTCGCAGCAGCGCGTGGCGTGAAAAGCGGGTAAATTAGCTTATGGTGGCGCCCCCGGTAATATTTACCACTGTGGCGGTCATGGCGCTGGCATGGTCTGAAGCGAGAAAGGTTGTAACCTCAGCGATTTGTGCAAGCGTAGGCAGGCGCGCGAGCATGGTACTTTGCGCCGCCCCCCCTAACCATTGATCGACGGTTAAACCCATTGACTGTGCTTTAGCGGTGAAAATTTCTCCGGTATAGGAGCCAGCCGCTACAGCATCCACAATCGCATGCGACCGCACGCCGACGACACGAATGTTTATTGGTCCCGTCTCGCTGGCGAGCGCCTTAATAAAAGCCTCTGTTCCTGCACAGCCGACGATATGGCCGAGATGTCCGGGCATCGCCATCGGGGCTGCGGGCGCAACGATGGTGAGAATAACGCCCGCTCGATTGCCGCCCATGTGCGGCGTTACGGCTTTTGCGATATTGAACTGCGCCGCAAGAAAAGGGGTGATACCGCTCATAAACTCAGAGAGGGATAATGCATCGATGCGCTTGCCCTGTTCGTGCATAAATCCCGTTGCGTTAACCACCACATCTATTCCACCGGTTTGCTGTACAAGGCGGGTAACTTCCTTCGATGCGTTGTGCTCGTCGAGTACATCGGTGATAAAGGTTTCGACTGTACCTCCCGCCGTTCGGATGCCACTGGCGGTCCAATCCAACTTTTCCTGACGGCGCGCGCCCAGATACACATGGGCCCCTTCGCGCGCCATAGTATGCGCAACTGCACTACCAATAGCGCCGCTGCCACCGAAGATCATTGCGACTTTGCCTGAGAGTAACATAGCAACCCCATCACCATTTAGCACCGAGTAAAGTATGTGCCATAACGGGCATGCTGCAAATTTGAGAAAGCGTTTCCGGGGAACCTCACTCAGCGATGAAAAATCAGGTTATGTCGGGGACATTGCTGCTATAGATCTTATAGCAGCAATGTCTATCAGCTCATTTTAACGCCGATCGGTTACTGTAAGTGTTTGATATTTCTTTAATATGTATATCATTATCAAAATTATTAAAAGCAAGTACATCATCCAGATGCTGGTATTTAGCTCAATTAAAAAACTACCGACACCTCCGATGACTGACGGAATAACCAGCGAGGCGGCTCCCATCAACGCAGAGGTCGCTCCCAGGTTGGTGCGCTGGCTGGACATGGTCAGGTAGGTATAGAGTGATTCGAACATCCCTCCAGCAAACATCAGGATAATAAAGAAGAATATAAAAATATTGACGTGATAACTAAGTATTATTAATGGAATACACAGTACAATAAATGAGGCGATGATTTTCAGCCACGAATTCAAAATTTGCGGCGCAGACCTTTTCTTAAGAAGTTTACCTGATAATGCAGCCCCCAGCAGTAGGAAGCCTCCAATAATTGATGAAAGCACACCAAATTGCGTTGATGAGTATCCAAACGTAACCATAAAAATAAATGGGGAGGCTGTGACATAGCAATAAATCAGCGAAAATGACAGACCAAGAGACAGACAAGGTAGATAAAATCGAGGTTGTTTGCTGATCTCTTTATACGTATTAAATGATGATTTTAATGAATAGGCAACCCTTCTCTCATGGCTGAGTGTTTCAGGGAAGTTAAAATAAACGTATATTAACGTTATAATAGCATAGCCACATATCATTAAAAAAATTGCGCGCCATCCCCATAAGTCATTAATTACCCCTCCCAGCAGGGGCGAAGCAATGGGAACGACACCTTCGATAGTGATGATGATGGCATACAGCGTCGCGGCCACTGAACCACGAGTTACATCTCGAACTGCGCTGATTGCTGTAACCAGCGTTATTGATATAGAAAGACCTTGTATGACACGGATCGCCAGAAACATAACCAGACCGGTTGAGAGCGTGAGACAATATGTTGTCACGCCATAAATAACCGCACCTGTAAGCATAATTTTTCGCCGGCCAATAGCATCAGATAATGGACCAAAAATTAGCTGTCCAAAACCAATGCATAGGGTATAAACCATAATCGACAACTGCGTGGTTGAGACATTTTTTTCAAATTCTTTTGCGATGTCGGGAATTGAAGGTAAATAAGTGTCCACTCCCAGAATTCCCATTATCGTCAACATGGCCAGGCCGACAGTAAAGTAAATTATGTTCTTTCTATGAATAACAGTTTGCAGCTTCATTACTTATCACCATGAGTAAATTAAAAGCATGAAAAAGTTCACTATTTAAATAGAGATGTTGTGGATAATTATCGTGTAGGCAATAAAACAGAGTTGAAATGAACTGTCAAACTTTTGACTCAAAAAATTGAGATATGAGTCACAGGTATATAGCCATAATTTTCGATGGTAGGGTTCCAGTTAAATTTAATTGTGTTTGATTGCCAGGCAGCACGAGGAACCATAAGTACACTGACTTCGAATACGGGCATACTGCTGGTGTTGGTGTTGGTGTTGGTGTTGGTGTTGGTGTTGGTGTTGGTGTTGGTGTTGGTGTTGGTGTTGGTGTTGGTGTTGGTGTACGTGATTGATTTTTTCAGTAGTAAATTTCAGGCAACAAAAAACCCATTTATATAAATAGGTCAGTGAAAACAGCAAGTTACATTATAATCAATGAGTTAAAACAGTAGTGAATGGTTATAAAGGTTAGGGAATGGCAATCGCTGCCGCCATTTTGTCGCCACTATAGGGTGGTTCATAAAGTAGGTTGGTAGCTATGGCCGTTCATTAATCAGAAAACCAATGTGGTGATAAAAGCCGCTGGTAGGATTACCCGCGGCTTTGATTCTTCAACCTGTGTGGAGTATGAGCTATGTTTTAAAAGAAATTTGACTTAGCTAATAGTGAGAATTTTACAGGTAGCGAGCAATGGTATCGGCGATGGAGTGGTGTCCATGCCTTCTTAATATATCAATAAAGACGTCCCAAGGAGGAATGTTGCTTCGGTATGATTCTCCTGGTCCTGTGTACATTCCACCACCTGGTCCAGTGTGTAGCCCCCCTCCGGGACCTGTATATAAACCACCACCAGGGCCAGTATAGAGCCCCCCCCCTGGTCCGGTATACATTCCGCCACCTGGCCCAGTATATAGGCCTCCACCAGGACCTGTGTACATGCCACCACCAGGACCTGTATAGAGACCACCACCCGGTCCTGTGTAAGCACCGCCACCTGGTCCTGTATAAAGACCTCCGCCAGGGCCGGTATATCGTCCGCCACCCGGACCAGTGTATTTATTTCTTGGCCACATGCTAAGACTCTCCAAAAAGTCCATATAATCAATGAATTTGCAATATATATTATTTAAATTAATGGAAAAGAGATCTCAGTAGGATTTCATCGTTGCTAATGGGTTAAATCTTAATGCAGACTCAAGATGGTCCGGAGCGAGATGAGCATATCGCATAGTCATTTTTATATCGTGATGACCCAGTATTTTTTGTAACGCAAGTATGTTTCCACCGGACATCATAAAGTGAGCCGCAAAGGTATGGCGAAGTACATGGGTTAGTTGACCACGGGGAAGAATGATAGAAGTTTTATCCATTACTGATGCAAATTGAAAATAGTAATCATCAAAAAATTTAAATCCCTCAAGCGCGGTGATCTCTTCATACAGTTCCTTGCTGATAGGAATGCTTCTGTTTTTCTTTCCCTTTGTTCTGGTGAACGTAATGCGGTACTTCGTAACCTGCGATCTTGTTAAGTTGACAGCTTCTCTCCATCGCGCTCCTGTACTGAGGCATATTTTCACAACGAGCGTTAAAAGCTTGTTTTGGAGCTGGCAGTCATACAGCAATTCTGCAATCTGGTCATGTGTAAGCCATGCCATTTCCTTTTCTGCAACGGTAAATTTGCGCATGTTTTCAAGAGGGTTTGGCAAGAGCCATTCGCCCAAGCGAATCAATTCACTAAAGGCACCACTTAAATAACTTTGCTCAAGATTTACCGTTACTGGGCTTGCTCCTTTCTTCCATTTTTCACTGAAATAAATCTCTCCGGTTAGGCGTTTGTCGCGATAGTGAGCAAACATCTTTGGGGTCAGCGCCGTAGCCAGCGGGTTCCCCAGTGCATCCACGATTAGTAGTAGTTTTTCATATACATGTTCGCCAGCGGAAAGAGATATGCCGTGAAGCTTATACCAGAGGTTCACAATGTCTTTTAGAGAGCGCCGATCAACAGCATCACCCAGCCAAGGTTTAGACGCGATTTCATCCATTGTGTGGCGCTCAAAAGCCAACGCCTCGCCTTTGGTTGCAAATTGTTTTCGTACCCTGCGCCCAGAACGTCCGGCAGGGTAGCATTCACAGAGCCATTTACCCGTCTCAAGTTTACGAACTGCCATTCAATACCCCTTATTACATTGAGATAGGGGTATGATTTACTGTTTATTTATACAGTGTCAATGTTTGATAATCTCTCAATCAAACATTCGACATTAGGTAGTAGTAGCATTTAGCCAGTGGTTTAAGGTCATTAATTCCACATTCAAAAGATTGGCCTCCAGATGAAGGGGTTACAAGAACCTTGCCTACTGGAATGCGGGTTAGTTCCTTAACGCTTACTTTGCCTTCGATCTCTACAACCCAGGTTCCGTCTGAAACTTCGTCTGTTTTTTGATCTGCAATATAGGGAGTGTCTTCATCAAAAATGATTACAGGCTTGCCTAGATGAGAGGGCAGCATTGCTTTATCAAGCATATAAAAATTGGAGTCGTAAAGAATTCCATCAATGATTTTTTTCCGGGGTACCGCAATCACATCACCCAGAGCATTATCGTTTGCAGTTGCAAAGTACTCATTTGGAGTTTTTTTGTCTCCATTTTCGAAAGGATCGCCCTTTCCGAAAGAAAGCCATTCTAATGAGGCTCCTGTTTCCATCGCACATTGAATTACCCAGTCAGCAGGGAAAATATCCCTCATCCAGCGGGTGCTCATCGTGCTAGTTGATGCGCCAAGTTGATTGCATAAAGCCTGTCTTGTCTTGAACCCATAAGCAGTGAGTAATCGCTTGATTACTTCCTGCCCGCCTTTATTGAAGTCCATAATTACGCCTTTGGAGTTTTAATTGTTGACTAACTCCATTTGAAGCATTAGCCTTCCGTTTGAAGTACGGATATGGAGTTATTAATACTTGTCACCGCTCGCTACGGTTAAGACTTAAACGAGGAATCTTGCACTATGACTACAAACATTTCAATCAATCTGCCTGTCCCCTCGATCTCAAAAGAGAAGTACATAGAACTCACTGGATTGTCTGGATGTTTTCCCGGCACCGGCATTCACTCAGGTAAAACGCCTGGCACAATCCGCAGCGGCGCTGGCCATCGAAAAAATGCAGATCCCCGCTAAAACCGGGGCGGGGTTGCCGGTGGCCATTCCGCTGTCTGTGCCAACCAGCAGGGTGGCATTGTCTGCGGCGGCTGTCAGCCAGGCACAAAAAGCGGCCAGTGCGGGATTCAGCCTGGACGGACTAAAGCAGCAACTGGGTGAGTTCACGCAGCTGCGCGACAGCCTGATCAGTGATGTGGCCAGCGGGCTGAATGATTTGCAGGGGAAAAGTGCCAGAGCATGGGTGTTTACCAGCACCGGTGATACGGCCACCACGCTGCTGGAACTGGTAAAGGATATCCCGCAACCGTCAGCCGTCTACACAGCGGCGGTGATGCTGGTCGGTGACAATCTGGATGGAATAAAGGGAATGATTCATGACTTCGATCCCAACGCTGGCGCTTAATGGTGAGGCTATCCAGCTGAAAAATATGCGCGTGACCGTATCGCAGCAGTTTCAGGATAAAGACCAGTCCGGCCAGACAAGTGCCACAACCAAATCAGAACAGGGGGCAAAAGGGAAAGAGCTGCGTATCAGTGGCGAAATTCCGTTTAAAAGCCCGGAGATCCTGAAGCGTATTTTCGAACTGGCCAGCGCCACGGATGCCGGAGGCAACCGCCAGAAATACCGCGTGGCGCATGAAGTGGCCAGAGCCGTGAATTTTCGTGAGGCGACATTCAGCGGAATGCTAGATGCCCCGCAGCAGGACGGGAAAATGGCCTGGCTGGTCACGTTTACGCTGGCAGAACATATCAGCGTGCAGGAAAAACGGGAAGCCAGGGCAACAGGTAAAACGTCTGCTAAAAAACAGACGGCCGGTAATGCCGGACAGCCTGGCGGCCAGAGTGCCGGAGAAGATGAAGAAAAACTGACGTGGTTTGAAAAACGGGTGCTGAAACCCGTCAATGATGCTTTGGGTTAATGATGAAACCAGTTAAACGCCTGTACCTTTCAACGGATGAAGTTCACCTGGCTGATGCCAGCCTGGTGCTGGAGCTGAGCAGCTGTGGCCGGGGGTTTATCACCGCACAGACAGCCACGGATTACACCGGGAAACTGGTGCGGCTGGATGTGGGTTATTCCGATCTGCTTTTGCGCTGGTTTACCGGCTATGTGGAACGCGCACAACCCGCCGAAAACGGTTTTCAGCGTCTGTTTGTGCGCGAGCTGGTCGGCGTATTTGAAAGGATGTGGCCATGTTCATTTCAGCATCCCACTTTGCGCAAGGTAGCCCGCTGGCTGGAGGAAAACAGCGGAATTGCTGTCAGTGTGCCGGATTCCCCTTACAGCGATAAGCCGATCCCCCATTTCACCCACAATGGCACGGGCTATCAGTTGCTGAATAATCTGGGCAAAGCATTCAGTATCCCGGATTACATCTGGTACCAGTTGCCGGATGGTTCCCTGTATGTGGGCGGCGCGGAAAAAGCGATGTTTGCCGATCGTCCGGTCGATATCCCGGCAGAGTTCAGCCAGGGGGCGGCTGGCGGTAATTCCATGACGGTGCCACTGATCCAGAGTTTGCGGCCGGGTGTGGAGCTGAACGGGGAGCGCGTGACCAAAGTTCATCTGACCAATGACACCATGGCCATCACCTGGACACCCAGAAACCGCGCAACAGGTCAGCCATTACAGAAAACACCGGCACAGCGCCAGATTGAAAGCCATTACCCGGAACTGGCTTCCGGGCTGCACCTGCCAAAGCTGGCCAGAGTGGTGGCACCCAGTGAGACTGTGAAAAGCGGTAATTTTGCCGATCCGTTCCGGCCGCGCTATGCCGTTGATGTGCAGCTGCTTGATGCAGACGGCAACCCGGACAACCAGACGCCGGTTTATTCTGCGGTGCCGCTGCCGGTACCTATGGCCGGGAATGACTCTGGCATGTTCCAGTTCCCGCCAGAAGGGACGCTGGTTGAAGTTGCGTTTACCGGAGGGCGCCCGGATAAACCGTTTATCAGGCAGACGTTGCCGGATGGTACCAGTCTGCCGGATGTTAAACCCGGCGAGCAGCTGCAACAGCAACGGGCGGAGGTGTCGCAGCGTGTTACCCAGGCTGGCGACTGGGTGAGGCAGACCGATCAGACTATCAGTGAAACATCGATGGTGCGGACGGTTAAAGCCGATATGGAGCAGCGTGATCTTGTCAGCCGTGAAACCACGATTAAGGCTACCGATAAGACCACGGTACTGGGTACCGCCACCCTGATGGCCGGAGCCATTCAGCAGGTCAGTGCCGGTGATTTTAGCCAGGCCGTGAAGGGCAACCGGCTGGCCAGCATTGAGGGGAATGACGAAGCCGATATAACCGGCAAACAATCCACGAAAGTGGCCGGTGCCGTGGATGTTGATGTGGGGGGAACCCTGACAGAAAAGATTGCCGCGTTGCGTAAATCGGTGGCGGCGGGCGGCCAGCAGATTATGGGGCCAACCGTCCATATTGGCAGTGAGAGCATCAACACCCTGACCATGATGCTGGACACCATTGATTTGCTGGCAGAGCTGGCGCAGCAATGTGCGAGCCATTCACACCCCAGCGTTGGTACGCCAACCAATGCCGGAGCATTTACCCAGACAGCAGAGAAGGCCGGACAGACCCGGAGTAAGTACCAGAAAATAATCGCCTGATCATCCCATCAGCCCGCGCATAATGCGGGCTTTGTCGTTTGCTCAGTTCCTTGTTAGGATTGTTGCGATAGGATTATTGCTGACTCAAAGGATAGGAAAAGGGATATGAAAAATTTCATTATGTTAGCTGTAGGCGCAGCAGTTTCATTCAATGTGTTAGCCGCTGAAGTTTTTACTGTGCCAACGGATACGAAGGCTAGCTATACGGTCTTAGAGAAGACGCGTACCGGTGATATGGCTACGATAACAACCAAGAGAGAGGGACCATCTGGAGTGTCATATTCTAAGCGCTTGTACGACTGTACGGCCTCGACAGTCAAGTATCTTGGAAGCGGTGACACTATCGAGCAAATGAATGGCTCAGCACCAGATCCAAATATGGCACCTATAATTGACCGTTCAATTGCATACTATGTTGGTCAGAAAGCCTGCCGATAACCATAGCTTCATATCAGTTGATATAAATTGAGTATTCCGCTAACCCGCACAATGCGGGTTTTTTTGTGCCAGTTAACAGGCGGCACAGAACGCACACTGTACGCATTGCAATGCTCAGATACCACACGAGACACCTCAATAGGATCAAATGCACAGCGAAGCACTGACGGCTCTACATGCTGACAAAAAAAATACTTCACAGACAAAAACGGCACTACACCGCACCCGCCTGCGGTTTTTGGATCGTAAAAAATTTTCAGTTTTATTTTTCTACAAATCACCGCGGCGGACAGCGCCAGTACTGGCGGTTTTGCGGAAACCCCAAACTGAAAAGATTGAAAGAAATTTCAGTGTTTTTCATTTTTGGGTTGATCTTTATTTTTTTAATGAAACGTAACTGGTTGAATTTTATTGTGTATTTTGAGATTGCGTCTAAGTTAAAGAGCAAGGTTAACAGTTGGTATGTTATGCTCATCTTGGATAAAACCAGGGATGGTGCGGCTTTCGGGAAGTTGCTCATTCACTGTTTACTGAAATTTTCGGAACGAACCAGTAAGAAGGTGCGTGTTTTTAAATAGTGGTGTCAGAATGAAAATAAAAGATGGTGTACTAGTTTTAATAATTACTGCATGCTCGTATTTATATACTTATGTTTATTATCTGGGATACTTTAGAACAAAAGGTATACCCGATGATTTTATAGACATACAGTTAGTTTCAATTCTCAAGGTTGGTGTTTTTTTATTGGCATTTTTGGGGTTGATGTCATTTTTTATCGATCTGCTTACGTCTGTTAGTGAAAGTGAATCCAATGAAGATTCAAGTGATAATATGAAATTAAGTGAGCCTTGGAGGCTTTTCTTAAAAAGGAATAGTGTAATTATTATCACAATACTGTTGGCTATGATGGATTTGTATCACAAACCTACGACATCAAAAGTATTCTTCATAATTTTTGTTGTGTATTTTATATTTAACTTTGAATTTGCAGTATGCTCCAAAAAAAACGGGAAAAAATGGTATCAACGAAGGTTTGTTATCTCTTTGAAGCCACCTAGAGTAACAGGGACGATAAAAGCTGCTCATAAATTTAATGTGTTGCAATATTATGTATATTTTAGTTGGGGAATGTCTGCATTACTCTTAATGTATTTTATTGGGGCAACTATTGCTAATGATGAAAAAAACAACTTGATGTGTAATGAAATATATCACGTTTTGCAAGTTAACTCTGATTCAGTACTTGCCACAAAGGATTTCAAGGAGTTTAAGTTTATCGAGAAACCAGAGTGTAGTTTTACTACCAAGAAATAAAAAAACAAAACGTTAAGGCTTCTCACCGAAGCCTTCTTGCTATAAATTGCACAGGGTTATTATTGTCACGTATTTAAATGGTAAGTGGTTAGTTAAGTTCTACAAATTTATAGCTATCAAATGCTATGCTAAGTTCGGTGAATTTGCATCGTGATTTCATTTCTTTGTTCATATCAGTAATTGCGTCCTTTACCTTTACTTTGTTTTCTTTACTGATTCGTACTCCCGTAAAAACTCTGGAAATTTGAAGTCTTGAAAATTGATGGATTCCTTCATAATTACTAAGCGCTCTTACCTCTTTTTCATAATCCCATTGGGTGCTTTTAGAAAGTGCTATATCTAGTCCACTCATATTGCCATTTTTATCGTATAAAGCAGGTCGTTTATCTGTATAGTTAACATCGAAGGGAACGATAATTATTTTATCGGCTGATTTTGATATTTTTTCAATTATCTCCGGAGTGTATTCGAACTCAATTACACAACCTTGATGGTCGTCAGCATAATGTGCCCACATTGGAGCCGATAAATGGTCTAAACTGAAGCATGTTACTGTTAAATTATTTGATACTAGGCTGTGCGTAATTCCACCTATACCCGTTTGACTCATTATTTTAAAATTATTTTGTAATATTTTATTAGAAACTTTCTGTTCCGGTTTGTGAGTGTTTTTGAGTTTTTTAAATAATTTATTCCTTCCTTGAATGGGAAAGTATGGATAACAGTCGAAAGGATCGTTAAATTTCTCTGGCCTAGAAAACCATAAGGTCCCATTCCTCAAGGTTTTTAAACAATTTTCAATGTTAAGATATTTATAAAATTTCCTGTGTACTGGTCGTTCAGGCTCAGGAGTTGTACAGGTATCCATCATTAAGTATCTCCATCGTAACTATATAGTTCAAGATGCTCTGGTTTTTACAGCTCAAGTTAGTACGGTATTGATAGACCATAATGGTGAGTATTTAGGTTGCACCCACCAACGTTTCATTCTTTAGGGCTGATAGAAATCTGAGACTTGTGTTGAGATTCAACACTATCGGTATGAGATACCCGAATAGTACTCGCAGCCTCGATAAGCTTCAGAGCATCTTCTGTCGAGATGCCCTTCAAATCTATGAGCTTACGATCAGAAGAAATTTCAATTTTGATGCTGTTTTTTCGTTGTAACATTTCAAGCGCCTTTAGTACTAATGGTGCGTAGGTCTTACCACGTTCATAAAGGACACTAAGATACTCTTTAACGGTTGATGGTTTAGCTGAGAAACAATGAACCACCCCAGCGTGTAAACCAACTTCATCAAAACCATCTATGAATGCTTGCTTCAGGTCCTCAGGAACGCGAAGGTCGATAGAATCGTACCTGGATTTTCTACCTGATGCCATTGATGTAGTTCTCCACGATTGATGAAACTTCTCTGTCGCCACTTTGCCGCCAGTCGGGTGCCTAGCATCGAGTAAATGAGTGATTTAGAAAGGCTAAAATAACAGACAACAAAAAACCCATCAACCTTGAACCAAAACGGCGGGGTTGATGGGCTCCACAAATTGGGGACATCAAAGAAAAGCAGTGGCAATAGTTATGACTGACGCCTTGAAGAAAAGTTCTGCTTACCTGCAAAAAATTTTCGTTTAAGGGTAAATTTCAGCGCTAACCAAGGCCAGGCCAGACAATGACGATGAGTGTCCCCGCTAATGTCAGCAGAACGTTGGCTATCGCGTAGGTCCCGGCATAGCCTAACGCAGGGATGTTGCTGCGTGCGGTGTCGCTGATGATTTCCATTGCCGGAGCACAGGTACGTGCGCCCATCATGGCGCCAAACAGCAGGGCGCGGTTCATGCGCAATACGTAAGCACCAAACAAGAAACAGATAACAACCGGAACCAGGCTGACTACCAGACCGGCAATCAACATTTGACCACCGACGGCCCCCAGCCCATTACCAATGCCACTGCCTGCGCTTAAACCGACGCCAGCCATGAATACCATCAGGCCAAATTCTTTCACCATGTTCAGCGCACCCTGTGGGATGTAGCCAAACGTTGGATGGTTGGCTCGCAGGAAGCCCAGCATGATACCGGCGAACAGCAGTCCAGCCGCATTCCCGATGCCGAAGCTGAAATTACTGAACTGGAAGGTGATCATCCCGATCATCAGACCGATGATAAAGAAGGCGCAGAAGGCCAGCAGATCGGTCACCTGACTGTGAATCGAAATGAAGCCGATACGATCGGCAATGGTTTTCACGCGGCGAGCATCACCGCTGACCTGCAATACGTCACCTTTGTTGAGCACGACGTTGTCATCAATAGGCATTTCAATCTGGCTGCGGATCACGCGGTTCAGGAAACAACCGTGGTCGGTCAGTTTCAACTGAGCCAGGCGACGACCAACGGCATTGTGGTTTTTCACTACAATTTCTTCAGTGACGATGCGCATATCGAGCAGATCGCGATCGAACACCTCTTTACCGTTACGGAAGCTGGGATCGAGGCGGGCATGGGCGTCCGGATAACCCACCAGGGCTATCTCATCGCCCATTTGCAGCACCGCGTCACCATCCGGGTTGGCAAGAATGCCGTTGCGACGGATACGTTCAATGTAACAACCGGTCTGACGATAAATACCCAGTTCGCGCAGATTTTTACCATCGGCCCATGCCACCAGCTCCGGGCCAACGCGATAGGCGCGAATCACCGGGAGGTAAACTTTACGATTGGCATCAGTATCCAGGCCTCGTTCACGCGCGATTTGTTGGGCGCTGGTTTGCAGATCCTGATGCTGAAGTTTCGGCAAATAGCGCGCACCAACAATCAGACTGACCAGACCAATCAAATAGGTGAGGGCGTAACCCAAGCTCAGGTTATCGAGAGCGCTTGAAAGTTGTGTTCCTGACATTCCTGAATGGCGCAAGGTGTCACCTGCGCCGACCAGCACCGGCGTTGAGGTCATCGAGCCAGCCAGCATACCCGCCGTCAGGCCGATGTCCCAGCCAAATAGCTTACCCAGCCCCAGGGCGATCAGCATTGCGCTACCGACCATCACCAGAGCAAGCATTAGATAATTTTTCCCATCGCGAAAAAAAATCGAAAAAAAGTTGGGGCCGGCTTCGACGCCGACGCAAAAAATAAACAGCATAAAGCCGAGATTTAATGCATCGGTGTTAATACTAAAGTGCTGCTGACCTAATAATAGGGAGACCACTAAAACGCCAATGGAATTACCGAGTTGGACTGAACCCAGACGCAATTTGCCCAGACACAGGCCCAGAGCCAGGACCACAAATAATAACAGGATGTAATTCCCATTTAACAAATCTGCGACGTTTATATTCACGGAGACTAACTTCTTGTTTACTAGTAAGCTATTGAAAGAAATGGCAATTTACGCTAATGTTTTTGCCAGAAATTAAGGGGCGATAGCATCGTACACAGCCCCGAATAATGCAGCATAACAATATATGCGGCTAGTTTAATCTCATTACGTATCAACGGCTATAAGAATCGTGTGGGTGTGTTTTTGGCATGGAATGCCGAGTTACTTTATCTGACTGGACGCCTGCGGGCGAAAAGAGTGTTCGATAGAGAATGTGTCAGGAGGAACGATTGAAACATAAGCAAAGTTGGGCGAGTGCGGTCTGCTGCTTTGTGCTCTTTATTGTGGTGTGTCTTTCATTAACGCTGAACGTGAAAGGGGCTTTCAGAGCAGCAGGGCATCCTGAGGTCGGATTGTTGTTTTTTATCTTACCTGGTGCTGCAGCAAGCTTTTTTTCCCATCGTCGGGAAGTACTCAAACCCCTTCTTGGTGCAATGTTGGCGGCGCCGTGCTGCCTGTTACTGATGCGTTTCGTTTTTATGCCGACGCGTTCATTGTGGCAAGAGCTGGCGTGGTTGTTTAGTGCGGTGTTTTGGTGCGCGCTTGGAGCATTATGTTTTTTATTTATCAGTAGCTTATTCAATCAGCATCAACGGCGGAAAAAGAACTGATGACGCCCTCAAGCTGAGGGCGTAGAAACAGCTATCAGGCGAACAGATTCATATTCTCTTTTGCCCATGCTTCAAAATCCGTGCAGCCGCCGATGTGTTTTTGATCGACGAAAATCTGCGGAACGGTTTCAACTGGCTTACCTACTGTTTTTTCCAGATCTGCTTTGGTAATTCCTTCAGCATGGATATCAATGTAGCGGAAGTTAAAATCGTCATGCTCACTGCTTAATTTTTCTGCTAATTCTTTTGCGCGCACGCAATACGGGCACCCTGGGCGACCAAAAATAACGGCAAACATCTCTTTCTCCTCGAACTTATCAGGCCGGATGGCAATACTTGTTATGATGCCGCGATTTGTGACGGATGGAAAGCAGGTTCAGCCTGTTGCTTTGATATCCTCAAGCTATATCTGTTAAACACGGCAAGCCGGAACGTTTTATAATGAAAGCCATTTCGCCGGGAGGCCGCGTATGCGCACAATTGGTGTATTACCCAAAAGCGTATTGATGCTGGAAATAATTGGGATGGTTTTGTTATCGCTGGCGCTGCTATCGCTTAACGATTACCTCACCTTGCCCGCACCGCTTAACAGCCCGTTAGCCTGCGTGGTGATGATATTTCTGGGCGTACTGCTGATGCTCCCTGCTGCGGTGGCGTTGATGTGGCGTATTGCTCAACTGCTGGCACCGCAACTGATGTCACGCGCACCCGGTGATTCAACTGATTTAGACAGAGACAAAAGAGATGACACCAACCATTGATTTACTCCGCAGCCACCGTTCCATTCGCCATTTTACCGATGATGATATTTCGGATGCACAGCGTGAGGCGATTATTGCCGCCGCTCAGGGAACGTCAAGCTCCAGTTTTCTACAGTGCACGACGATCGTTCGTATAACGGATAAATCTCTGCGTGAATCGCTGGCTACCTTATCTGGCGGCCAAAAGCATGTGGCCCAGGCCGCTGAGTTCTGGGTGTTTTGCGCTGATTTTAATCGTCATTTGCAGATTTGCCCTGATGCGCAACTTGGGCTGGCGGAACAGCTGCTGCTGGGCGTGGTTGATACTGCAATGATGGCGCAAAATGCGTTGACGGCGGCAGAGTCGCTGGGACTTGGCGGCGTATTCATTGGCGGTCTGCGTAACAATATTGAGCCGGTCACCGAACTGCTGAAGCTGCCGCAGCACGTTCTGCCGCTGTTTGGTTTGTGCCTTGGCTGGCCTGCGGATAACCCGGATATCAAGCCGCGCCTGCCTGCGTCGCTTGTTGTGCACGAAAACCAGTATCAGCCGCTCGATACAGACGTTTTGTCGCAGTATGACGAACAGCTTGCGCAGTACTATCTGACCCGCGGCAGCAATACGCGTCGTGACACCTGGAGCGATCACATTCGCCGTACCATCATTAAAGAAAGTCGCCCCTTTATCCTGGAATATTTGCATAAACAGGGATGGGCCACGCGCTAAAGATTTTAACCCAGTGTATGATACGCCAGCTTTTACCAGGTCATTCAGAGAGGTGCAGGGTGAAAATTGCCATTTTGTCCCGGGACGGAACGCTCTATTCTTGTAAACGCCTGCGTGAAGCGGCGATGCAGCGCGGTCACCTGGTTGAAGTTATCGATCCCCTTTCTTGCTATATGAACATCAGTCCGGCGGCATCTTCTATTCATTACAAGGGCCGTCAGCTTCCCCATTTCGACGCGGTGATCCCGCGGATTGGTTCCGCGATTACCTTTTATGGGACGGCGGCGCTGCGCCAGTTTGAGATGCTGGGTAGCTATCCGTTGAATGAATCGGTAGCGATTACACGAGCGCGCGATAAGCTGCGTTCGCTACAGCTGCTGGCGCGTCAGGGAATTGATTTACCCATCACCGGGATCGCCCACTCTCCCGACGATACCAGCGACATGATTGACATGGTTGGCGGTGCGCCGTTGGTGGTGAAACTGGTTGAAGGCACCCAGGGTATTGGCGTGGTGTTGGCGGAAACGCGGCAGGCTGCAGAAAGCGTGGTAGATGCCTTTCGTGGGCTGAATGCCCATATCCTGGTTCAGGAATATATCAAAGAAGCGAAGGGGCGCGATATCCGCTGTTTCGTGGTGGGCGACGAAGTAGTGGCCGCCATTGAACGACGGGCTAAAGAGGGCGATTTTCGTTCTAATCTCCATCGCGGTGGTGTGGCGACTATTGCGAGTATCACGACGCGCGAAAGAGAAATTGCGCTCAAAGCCGTCCGGACTATGGGCCTGGACGTTGCAGGTGTTGATATTCTGCGCGCTGATCGAGGGCCACTGGTCATGGAGGTCAACGCGTCTCCGGGGCTGGAAGGAGTGGAGAAAACCACCGGGATAGACATAGCTGGCAAGATGATCCAGTGGATCGAACGTCACGCTACGCCTGAATTTTGCCTTAAAATCGGCGGCTAAGCGCAATATCGATTGCGATCGTGGTATGACACGCTCTTTTTGCGTAAGCTGTGCCGGTATTTTTTTCATCAATAGAGGTCGCACATTATTATGACATCACTGGTCGTTCCCACTCTGGATACGTTGCGTCAATGGCTCGACGACCTGGGCATGAGTTTTTTTGAATGCGATACCTGTCAGGCGCTGCATTTACCGCACATGCAGAATTTTGACGGCATCTTTGATGCAAAAGTTGATTTGGTCGATAACGTCATTCTGTTTTCCGCGATGGCAGAAGTCAGACCTTCTGCACTGTTGCCGCTGGCCGCCGATCTGTCCGCGATCAATGCCAGCTCACTGACGGTGAAAGCTTTTCTGGATATGCAGGATGATAATCTGCCAAAACTGGTGGTTTGCCAGTCTTTATCCGTTATGCCGGGCGTGACGTTTGAGCAGTTTGAATGTTTTGTTCGCCAGAGCGAAGAGCAGATATCGATGGTGATCCTTGAAGCCGGTGCGCATCAGCTGTTATTTAATGCTGAAGAAGATGCGCAGAATAGCACCGCTGAAATTCATTTCCTCCATTAATTCTTCCTGAATCTGGACATATATTGCGCAGCCGCTGCCAGAGCGGTTGCGTATTGCCCGTTTTTATTCTGTATTTAACCTTTTATTAAAGAATTATTCACCTCTATTCAGCGCCTTCCGCTTTACGTCATAGACAATTCCTGCATAAAAAATTGATAAAAGACGTTTTTTAATCTGGGCTATATCCACAATTCCTGGCTAAAGTTATTCTTGCGAAGCTTACCAACGTCATCATTTAAACAGCCCCTTGTGACCTGTTCTACGGCCACAATGTATGTTGAATGCCTGGGCGGATGCCAGCGAGCAATAGCGGCGTGAGGAGAGGTCTCTCTTTACATCGGTGCCGCATGAAAGAATATGCACGTTTCTTGCATATCATTAGAGTGTGACATTTTTGTTCGTTTGTTAACGAACTTTCAGAAGGAAAGAGATTATGACCGCCTTAAATAAAAAATGGTTATCAGGCCTGGTTGCGGGTGTTCTGATGGCCGTCTCTGCCGGCACGCTCGCTGCTGAACAAAAAACGCTGCATATATATAACTGGTCTGATTATATTGCCCCGGACACGGTGGCTAATTTTGAAAAAGAGACCGGAATTAAAGTCATCTATGACGTATTTGATTCCAATGAAGTGCTGGAAGGTAAGCTCATGGCTGGCAGTACCGGCTTTGACCTTGTCGTTCCATCCGCCAGCTTCCTTGAACGTCAACTGACCGCGGGCGTATTCCAACCGCTGGATAAGAGCAAATTGCCGGGCTGGAAAAACCTTGATCCTGAACTGCTGAAGCTGGTGGGCAAACACGATCCGGACAACAAGTTTGCGATGCCGTATATGTGGGCTACGACCGGTATTGGTTACAACGTGGATAAAGTTAAAGCTGTGCTGGGGCCGGATGCGCCGGTTGACAGCTGGGATTTGATCCTCAAGCCAGAAAATCTGGAAAAACTCAAAAGCTGCGGCGTCTCTTTCCTTGATGCCCCCGAAGAGGTGTTCGCCACGGTGCTGAACTATTTGGGTAAAGATCCAAACAGTACCAAAGCGGATGATTACACCGGACCGGCAACGGATCTGTTGTTGAAACTGCGACCGAATATTCGCTATTTCCACTCTTCGCAGTACATCAACGACCTGGCAAACGGTGATACCTGCGTTGCAATCGGCTGGGCTGGGGACGTATGGCAGGCCGCAAACCGTGCGAAAGAAGCGAAAAATGGCGTCAATATTTCCTTCTCAATTCCTAAAGAAGGTGCAATGGCGTTCTTTGACGTATTCGCGATGCCTGCCGATGCGAAAAACAAAGACGAAGCCTATCAGTTCCTCAACTACCTGCTGCGCCCTGATGTGATTGCGCATATCTCCGACCACGTGTTTTATGCCAATGCCAACAAAGAAGCGACGGCTCTGGTAAGCCCTGAAGTTCGTGACAACCCGGGTATTTACCCGCCTGCGGATGTGCGAGCTAAGTTATTCACACTGAAAGTACAGGATCCGAAGATCGATCGTGTACGTACCCGCGCATGGACGAAGGTAAAAAGCGGGAAATAAACCGATGTTTGGGACATGACCCGGCAGGATTTGTGCCTGCCGGGCAGCGTTGAGCCCGGACACATATAACCCGGCAATACGCACCGTTATGGTGCGTTATTTGCACCGTTTCTTTGTTTTATGCCGGAGAGCACCTGAGTGAATGATGCAACCCCACGCCCACAAGCGAAAATCCGCAAGGCGCTGACCCCGCTGCTTGAAATTCGCAATCTGACCAAGTCATTTGACGGTCAGCACGCCGTTGATGACGTCAATCTTACTATCTACAAAGGTGAAATATTTGCTCTGCTCGGCGCGTCCGGCTGTGGCAAATCGACACTGCTGCGGATGCTGGCGGGATTTGAACTGCCGACTACCGGGCAAATCATGCTTGATGGCGTCGATTTAGCGCATGTCCCGCCTTATCTGCGTCCAATTAATATGATGTTTCAGTCCTACGCCTTGTTTCCGCATATGACTGTCGAGCAGAACATTGCCTTTGGTCTCAAGCAGGACAAACTGCCGAAGGCTGAAATCGCCAGTCGGGTGAATGAGATGCTGGGACTCGTGCATATGCAGGAGTTCGCTAAACGCAAACCACATCAGCTTTCTGGCGGCCAGCGTCAGCGCGTGGCATTGGCGCGCAGCCTGGCAAAACGTCCAAAACTGCTGCTGCTGGATGAACCAATGGGGGCGCTGGATAAAAAACTCCGAGACCGCATGCAACTGGAGGTAGTGGATATCCTGGAACGCGTCGGTGTGACCTGCGTGATGGTGACGCACGATCAGGAAGAAGCCATGACGATGGCGGGTCGTATTGCGATCATGAATCGTGGAAAATTTGTCCAGATTGGTGAGCCAGAAGAGATCTACGAGCATCCGACCACGCGTTATAGCGCAGAGTTTATCGGTTCGGTAAACGTTTTTGAGGGACTGCTGAAAGAACGTCGGGAAGATGGTCTGGTGATTGAGTCTCCAGGACTGGTGCATCCGCTGAAAGTGGACGCCGATGCTTCTGTTGTCGATAACGTCCCGGTGTATGTTGCGCTGCGTCCGGAAAAAATCATGCTCTGCGAAGCGCCTCCGCCAGAGGGTTATAACTTCGCGGTAGGCGAAGTGGTGCACATTGCCTATCTGGGTGATTTGTCGGTGTATCACGTACGTTTGAAAAGCGGTCAGATGTTGAGCGCCCAGCTACAAAATGAGCATCGTTATCGTAAAGGGTTACCAACCTGGGGTGACGAAGTCCGTTTATGTTGGGATGCGGACAGCTGTGTGGTGTTGACGGTTTAAGGAGCGAAGATGAGTACACTTGAACCTGCGGCACGCGTGGATAACGCGGGGCGATTCAGGCTGTTTATGTCGCGGCTGCAAATGAAGCACGGGCGCAAGCTGGTGATCGCGCTGCCGTATGTGTGGCTGCTGCTCCTGTTTCTGCTGCCTTTTCTGATCGTCTTCAAAATCAGTTTGGCTGAAATGGCGCGCGCTATTCCACCCTATACCGACCTCGTTTCATGGGCTGACGATCAGTTATCCATCACGCTCAACTTAGCCAACTTCCTGCAACTGACGGACGATCCGCTCTATTTCGATGCCTACCTGCAATCGTTACAGGTGGCGGGAATTTCGACAATCTGTTGTCTGCTGCTGGGATACCCGCTGGCATGGGCAGTCGCGCACAGTAAACCCTCAACGCGTAATATTCTGCTGTTGCTGGTGATCCTACCGTCCTGGACCTCGTTTTTAATTCGCGTGTATGCCTGGATGGGGATCCTGAAAAACAACGGCGTCCTGAACAACTTTCTGATGTGGCTGGGTGTCATCGACCAACCGTTGACTATTTTGCACACCAATCTGGCGGTCTATATCGGCATTGTTTACGCCTATTTGCCCTTTATGGTGCTGCCGATTTATACCGCGCTGACCCGTATTGATTACTCGCTGGTGGAAGCGGCGCTGGATTTAGGTGCCCGACCGCTGAAGACTTTCTTTAGCGTGATTGTGCCGTTGACCAAGGGCGGGATTATTGCCGGGTCAATGCTGGTGTTTATTCCGGCTGTTGGCGAGTTTGTGATCCCTGAGCTGCTGGGCGGCCCGGACAGCATCATGATTGGCCGTGTGCTTTGGCAGGAGTTTTTCAATAACCGCGACTGGCCGGTGGCTTCTGCTGTCGCCATTATTATGCTGCTGTTACTGATTGTGCCGATCATGTGGTTCCACAAATATCAGCAAAAAAGCGTGGGGGAACACGGATGAATAACTTACCAGTCGTTCGCTCGCCGTGGCGTATTTTTATCCTGGTAGTTGGCTTTACCTTCCTGTACGCGCCGATGCTGATGTTGGTTATCTATTCGTTTAACAGCTCGAAGCTGGTGACGGTTTGGGCGGGGTGGTCAACGCGTTGGTATGGCGAGCTTTTTCACGATACCGCGATGATAAGCGCCGTAGGCATGAGCCTAACGATTGCCGCGGGCGCTGCGACGATGGCGGCAATCCTTGGTACCATCGCCGCCGTGGTAATGGTGCGCTTTGGTCGTTTTCGTGGTTCGAATGGTTTCGCCTTTATGATCACCGCGCCGCTGGTTATGCCAGATGTCATTACCGGTTTGTCGCTGCTGCTGCTGTTTGTAGCGTTGGCTCACGCCATCGGCTGGCCGGCGGATCGCGGTATGCTGACCATCTGGCTGGCGCACGTCACCTTCTGTACAGCGTACGTAGCGGTGGTAATTTCTTCACGTTTGCGCGAACTGGATCATTCCATTGAGGAAGCTGCGATGGATCTTGGCGCCACGCCGCTGAAGGTCTTTTTCGTCATCACGTTGCCGATGATTATGCCGGCGGTGATTTCCGGTTGGCTATTAGCCTTCACGCTGTCACTCGATGATCTGGTTATTGCCAGCTTTGTCTCTGGTCCTGGCGCCACAACGTTACCGATGCTGGTGTTCTCCAGCGTACGTATGGGGGTGAACCCGGAGATCAACGCGCTGGCGACGCTGATTCTTGGTGTGGTAGGAATTATCGGATTTATCGCGTGGTATCTGATGGCGCGAACAGAAAAACAACGGATCCGCGATATCCAACGTGCAAGACGCGGCTGAAAAAACTAAAATCTGCCAACCTGTCTATACGGCGCAGCTGTGGTGGTTGCGCCGTTTTCATGGAAGACGACGCGTTGGGATTTTTTAAGAAATCATCCACATCACATGCTCGCTTAAACGTCCCTGCTTTGGTGCAGGTGGCGGCGCTGGCTATTATTATGATCCGCTGTCTCGATCTGTTGATGATTTTTAATACGCTTGGGTTTCGTGGAACCAGTGAGTTTATTCATCGCAGTGTGCAGACCTGGAATTTGACGCTGGTGTTTCTGGGCAGTCTGGTGCTGCTATTTATCGAAATTTACTGTGCATTTTCGCTGGTAAAAGGACGGAACTGGGCACGCTGGATCTATCTGTTGACCCAGATTATCGCCAGCGTCTATCTGTGGGCTGCTTCGCTGGGCTACGGATATCCCGAACTGTTCAGTATTGCGGGGGAGTCCAGACGCGAAATCCTGCATACGCTGGTGATGCAAAAACTGCCGGATATGCTGGTATTGCTGCTACTGTTTGTTCCTGCGTCCAGCAGGCGGTTCTTCCGTTTGCAATAACGTGTATAATCTTGGCCCCCGGTTAATTTGTAGGTCTTTGTATGCAGTGCGCACTTTATGACGCCGAACGCTGTCGCTCCTGTCAGTGGATAACACAGCCTGTCGCCGATCAACTCTTCGCTAAAACAGCCGATCTGCAGAATCTGCTGGCCGATTATCCGGTCGGAGAATGGTGCGCGCCGGTCAGTGGTCCGGAAAGCGCGTTTCGCAATAAAGCCAAAATGGTGGTCAGCGGCAGCGTGGAAAAACCGTTGCTGGGGATGTTGCATCGTGACGGTACGCCGGAGGATTTGTGCGACTGTCCGCTCTACCCTGAGTCTTTTGCGCCCGTATTTTCCGTTCTTAAGCCGTTTATCGCCCGAGCAGGATTAACACCCTATAACGTTGCGCGTAAACGCGGGGAACTGAAATATTTGCTGTTAACGGAAAGCCGGTTCGATGGCGGCATGATGCTGCGTTTTGTCCTGCGTTCTGAAGCAAAACTGGCACAGCTGCGCGCGGCGCTGCCCTGGCTGCAGGCACAACTCCCACAGTTAAAAGTGATCACTGCCAATATTCAGCCGGTGCATATGGCGATTATGGAAGGGGAGACAGAAATCTTCCTGACGGAACAACAGGCGCTGGCGGAACGCTTTAACGATGTACCGTTGTGGATCCGCCCACAGAGCTTCTTCCAGACTAACCCGGTGGTGGCGGGGCAGTTGTATGCCACGGCGCGCGACTGGGTGCGTCAGCTTCCGGTTAATCACATGTGGGATCTGTTTTGCGGCGTTGGGGGTTTTGGTCTGCACTGCGCTACACCGCAAATGAAACTGATGGGGATTGAAATCGCGCCAGAGGCGATTACCTGCGCGAAGCAGTCGGCGCAGGAACTTGGGTTGCAGAATCTGCATTTTCAGGCGTTGGATTCAACTCAGTTTGCTACCGCTCAGGGCGAAGTTCCGGATCTGGTGCTGGTGAATCCGCCGCGTCGCGGGATTGGGAAACCGCTGTGCGATTTTCTTTCCCGCATGGCACCGCGTTTTATTGTTTATTCCAGCTGTAATGCGCAAACCATGGCGAAGGATATTCGTGAGTTGCCTGGGTATCGAATTGAACGCGTTCAGCTTTTCGATATGTTCCCGCACACCTCGCATTATGAAGTGTTAACGCTACTCAGCCGACAATAATTGCTATGCCTGATGGCGCTTCGCTTATCAGGCCTACAGGTTGTTCGTCATTCGTAGGCCGGATAAGGTGCTTGCACCGCATCCGGCAAATCAATATGCGAAAAAAAAGCCCGTACTTGCGTACGAGCTCTTCTTAAAATATGGCGGTGAGGCGGGGATTGACTCGCTTCGCTCGCCCTGCGGGCAGCCTGTTCGCTGCGCTCTCAGTCTGTCCAACTGGCTGCGCCAGTAGTCGAACCCCGGTCCGGGCTTCTCATCCCCGCCAGGCTGTGCAACATGCGAAAAAAAAGCCCGTACTTGCGTACGAGCTCTTCTTAAAATATGGCGGTGAGGCGGGGATTCGAACCCCGGATACGTTGCCGTATACACACTTTCCAGGCGTGCTCCTTCAGCCACTCGGACACCTCACCATATTGTATTGCTGCCTGACCGCTTGGGGGGCAACGGGGCGCTACTATAGGGAGTTGCGCTAAAACGGTCAAGCAGAATTTACGTGTTAACTCTCGTTTGGTTACGCAATATACATATTCCTCCGCCCAGGCAGGCGCGGAGGATAGGATTAGCGCTGAGAGTCCAGTTTTTCGCCGTTGGTCACGACTTCCTGGGCTTTACTGTAGCTCTCGATCAGCAACTGATAAGCCGGGAAGACTTTGGTATACACTTCCGCCCATTCGGCGGCGTCTTCACGGTTCCATGTGCCCTGAATTTCAGAAGCGACGGCGGCGGTATCCATCGGCACGACGCCAGCCTGAACAACGCGAGCCAGGGTGATTTCCTGCGCCATTTTGCTGTAAGTACCGGAAGCGTCGATCACTGCGAAGACCTTATAGCCTTCCGCAACCGCGCTGATAGCCGGGAAAGCCATGCACACGCTGGTAATCGTACCGGCGATAATCAGCGTCTTGCGACCTGTTGTTTTTACCGCTTTCACGAAGTCTTCGTTATCCCAGGCGTTGATTTCGCCTTTACGCGCCACGTATTGGGCATGTGGCGCATTAGCGTGGATCTCAGGGATCAGCGGGCCGTTAGGTCCCTGCGGTACGGATGCCGTGGTAATCACCGGTATCTTCGCCAGGGTCGCCATTTTAGCCAGCGCGGCGGCACGCGCACGCAGTTCTGGCATTGGCATGTCGCCGACGGTCTGGAACAACCCGCTCTGATGATCGATAAGCAGCATGACGGAATCATTTACATCGATGACCGGACGTGAACCATTAAAGTTTGCAGGACTGGACATATTCTTCTCCTTCGATTCAGATTTGGCCAAAGCGGCCGGAGTTAAAATCGCGTACGGCTTCAGCGATTTCTTGTTTCGTGTTCATTACAAACGGACCGTAACCTACAATCGGCTCGTTCAACGGTTCTCCAGAAAGCAGTAGCACGCTGGCGTCGCTGGAGGCTTCAATATGCAGCGTTTTCCCTTGCTGGCTCAGCACCACCAGTTGCGCTTCGCTGGCAGACGTAGTGCCGTTTACGGTGATATTCCCTTTCAATACCACCAGCGCAGTGCTCCATCCTTCCGGCTGGGACAACGTGAGCTGATGATTACGTTGTAAACGCATATCCCAAACGTTCAGCGGCGAGAAGGTATGTGCCGGGCCTTTTGTATCCTGATAGCTGCCCGCAATCACCCGAACGCTTCCTGCTTCATCAGGCAGGGCGACAGAGGGGATCACATCGCTGTTGATGCCCTGGTAACCCGGAACGGCCATTTTGTCCTTTGCTGGCAGATTGACCCACAGCTGTACCATTTCCAGTTCGCCGCCCTGACGGGTAAATTCTGGTGAATGGAACTCTTCGTGTAATATTCCTGCACCCGCAGTCATCCACTGCACGTCGCCGGGGCCGATAATGCCGCCGCGACCGGTTGAATCACGGTGTTCAACTTCGCCGCTGTAAACGATGGTCACCGTCTCAAAACCACGGTGAGGGTGCTCGCCTACGCCGCGTTTTTCGTTACCCGGCGTAAACGTATATGGACCGGCGTAATCCAGCAGCAGGAACGGACTTAGTTGCTCAGCATGAGACTGGTAAGAAAACATCGAGCGAACCGGAAATCCATCGCCAACCCAGTGCGGGCGAGGTGCGGTGTAGACGCCTGTTACGTGTTTCATTTGTGTCTCCTCAGTGGCGTTATCTTGATGTGAATAAGCTTATATTCATGACAGCGAACTGAGTAGTAGCTAAAATAGTTCTCACTGTCTCATAAATAGGACAATTAGATGACGAAGCCAGATCTCAATGATTTTGCATGGTTTGTGCATGTTGTAGAGGAAGGAGGATTCGCGGCGGCGGGTCGGGCGCTTGATGAACCGAAATCAAAACTAAGCCGACGGATAGCGCAACTGGAAGAGAGGCTGGGAGTTCGACTGATTCAGCGAACCACCCGCCAGTTTAACGTGACGGAAGTGGGGCAAACCTTTTACGAACACTGTAAGGCGATGCTGGTTGAAGCGCAGGCGGCGCAGGATGCCATTGCCGCGTTACAGGTTGAACCGCGTGGCGTGGTGAAGTTGACGTGCCCGGTCACGTTACTGCATGTGCATATCGGGCCGATGCTTGCTCGTTTTATGGCGCGTTATCCTGACGTATCAGTGCAACTGGAGGCGACAAATCGTCGTGTTGACGTCGTTGGAGAAGGTCTGGACGTGGCGATTCGCGTCAGGCCCAGACCATTTGAGGATAGCGACCTGGTGATGCGTGTGCTGGCGGACAGGGGGCATCGTTTGTATGCCAGCCCGCAGTTAATCGAGCAAATGGGGGCGCTACACTCTCCGGCGGAGCTGACTCGCTGGCCTGGTTTGAGTCTCGCCTCGGGCAAACATGTACATCGTTGGGAGTTATTTGGCCCGCAGGGCGCGCGGGCAGAGGTGCATTTCACGCCGCGAATGATTACCACCGATATGCTGGCGCTACGTGAAGCCGCAGTTGCCGGTGTGGGGGTAGTGCAGCTTCCGCAACTGATGGTAAAAGATCAATTAGCCGCGGGTGAACTGGTGGCGTTGCTCGACGGTTGGGAACCGAAGCGAGAAATTATTCACGCAGTCTTTCCATCACGCAGGGGATTATTGCCGTCAGTGCGCGCTTTAGTAGATTTCTTAACGGAAGAATATGCGCGGATGATTGAGGATTAAATACATATCCTCAGCCCACAAAAAAGGCCGGTTAAACCGACCTTTTATTATCTGGACGCCATTCGGGCGTTAAAAACAATCAGCGACTACGGAAGACAATGCGGCCTTTGCTCAGGTCGTACGGGGTCAGCTCAACAGTCACTTTGTCGCCCGTCAGGATGCGGATATAGTTTTTGCGCATTTTACCGGAGATGTGTGCAGTAACCACGTGACCGTTTTCTAACTCTACGCGGAACATGGTATTAGGTAACGTATCGAGAACGGTACCCTGCATTTCAATATTGTCTTCTTTGGCCATCTAATCCTCTGGGGTATCACTACCGTAATTTGAACCGGCAAGATAATGCCGAAGTTCTTTTAATAAGTAAAGATTTGTGCGTTTAAAACACAGCAAATCGGGTTTGGCGCATTACTCTAACCACACACGGCAAAGCCGCACTTAAAGCGCAACGTGTAAGGGAACGAGGAGATAAACGATAGGCGTTGCCTGACGCGAACTGTTCCTTAACGGCGGCGGGGTAATGGGCTAAACCAACTCTGCGCGACAATTATAACACCCCGACAAAAAATGTGCCGAAAACATTCACCCCTGAGGCGAAAATAACGTCCTGGGAACCCAGAAATGGCTCGGTAGCCGCTGCTGGCGCAGTCTGCTCAGGTGTTCAAGGTACTCCCGACGAGGGGTTTCGACGGCGCCCAGCGAAGCTGTGTGGCTATTTAATACCTGGCAGTCGATTAATTTTCCGCCCTGACGGATAAATTCAGCGCAAAAAACAAGCAGTGCGGTTTTGGACGCATTTTCCTGACGGCTGAACATTGATTCGCCACAAAATAGTGTACCTTGCGCCACGCCATACATACCGCCCACTAATTCATTTTGTCGCCACACTTCAATGGAGTGCGCATGGCCCAGTTCGTGCAGGCGATGGTAGGCGTCCACTACATCATGCGTTATCCAGGTGCCTTCTTCCCGGTCGTTCGCGCAGCCTTCAATCACCTGACCGAACGCGTAATTGAGCGTCACGCGATAAGGCGAGTTTTTATGAAAGCGTTTCATGCTGCGGCTGAGATGAAATTTCTCGGGCCAAAGAATGGCGCGTGGATCGGGCGACCACCAAAGGATGGGGTCGCCAGGTGAAAACCACGGGAAAATTCCGCGCTGATAGGCCATTAACAGTCGGGCTGGGCTGAGATCGCCGCCAAGCGCCAACAAACCGTTAGGCTCGCGTAAAGCGCCTTCCGGTGAAGGGAAGGCTATAGAATGGCGGGACAATTGCACCAGGCGCATGACTGCGAAACTCCACTACGCGAGTTTGATCGTTCAATAATAGCTTACAGACGTTGCTTAAACTGGTAATAACGCCCCTGCCGGGCTAACAAATCTGCGTGATTACCTTGCTCAATAATGTGTCCGTTGTCCATCACTATTATTTGATCAAAACGTGACAAGCCGCGCAGACGATGTGTCACCATCAGTACGGTTTTATCACGCATGGCATCGCCAATTAATTCAAGCATTTGGCTTTCTGTTGTTGCATCAAGCCCTTCGGTCGGTTCGTCCAGCAGCATCAGTGGGGCATCGTGCAATAAGGCACGAGCGATAGCCAGACGACGAAGTTCGCCACCAGAAAGCTGTCGACCCCCTTCGCCTAACCAGGCGTTGAGTCCATCACCCTCAAGCAGTTTGTCCAGACCGACGCGGCACAGCATCGCGGATAATGTGTCATCACTGGCGTGCGGTGCCGCCAGTAGAAGATTGTCGCGAAGCGTCGCGCTGAAAAGGTGCACGCGCTGTGGCACGACGCTGATGCTCTGGCGCAGCGTAGTTTCACTGAGGGCTGAAATCGGCTGCTCACTAATCAGAATTTCGCCGTGCTGCGGATCCCATGCGCGGGTGAGCAATTGCAGTAACGTTGACTTACCGCATCCGGTGCGACCGAGAATCGCAATATGCTCACCGGGCTGAGCCTGCAGGGAAAGGGTGTCGAGCGCTTTTTGTGCTTGTCCCGGATAACTGAATGATACATCGCGTAGCGTGAGAGTGACCCGCTCAGAAACCGGGGAACCGGCATCCGGGAAGGTGACTTCTGGCTGCTGTTCAGTCAGTTCGGTGATGCGCAGCGCAGAGGCAATAACCTGTCCGAGATGCTGAAACGCGCCGGTGACGGGGGCTAATGCTTCAAATGCGGCCAACGCACAGAAGACAAACAGCGCGATCAGCGCACCCGGCTGGGTATTGCCACCTACGCCACCTGAGGCCATCCATAACATCACAACCACTGCCAGTGCGCCGACTAACAGCATGACCGCCTGTGATAGCGCCGTTAATTCAGACTGACGTCGTTGAGCTTCATGCCACTGCAACTCGGTGGCTTCCATTTGGGCGCGGTAACGTTCACTGGCACCAAAGATGGTCAGTTCAGCCTGGCCCTGCAGCCAGGATGTTAACTGCTGACGATACTGCCCACGTAAATGCGTCAAGCTTTGCCCGGTGCTTTTACCTGCCTGATAAAAGAGTGGGGGCAAGATAAATAAGGTCAGCAGCATAATACCGCCGAGAGTAATAGCTAGCGTGAAATCGAGAACGCTTAGCCCCAGCGTGACCACCATGATGACGACAAAAGCGCCTACAAGCGGGGAGAGCACGCGTAAATAGAGATGATCGAGCGTGTCGACATCCGCCACCACGCGATTAAGCAATTCACCTTGTCCATAACGGGACAGGCCAGCAGGAGAGAGCGGCAGCAGTTTGCTGAAGGTATATATACGCAAATGTTGCAGCACGCGGAACGTCGCGTCGTGGCTGACCAGTCGCTCGAAATAGCGGCCCGCGGTGCGGGTGATTGCCGCACCGCGTACCCCGGCGGCAGGGAGCATATAGTTAAAACTGTAAATCCCGGTGACACCCACCACAGCAGAAGCCGACAGGAACCAACCGGAAAGCGTCAGCAAACCAATACTTGCCAACAGTGTGACGATCGCCAGAACGATCCCCAGGGTTAACATCCATTTGTGACGTTTATACAGCGTCAGATAAGGTAGCAAAGCGCGCATTTAGATGTCCTCCTGACGATGAGCCAGTAATGTCGCAAACGCCCCGTTGGCTGCGCTAAGTTCGGCATAAGTGCCTTGTTCAACGATCTGTCCGTCCTGCATCACCCAGATAGCATCCCAGTCGGCAAGGTCTTCAAGTTGGTGTGTCACCATCAGCGTAGTCTGGCGGCGTGACGCTGCGTTCAACGCTTGCATCACGCGTTGTTCGCTGTGTGCATCCAGGCTGGCGGCGGGTTCATCAAGCAGCAGCAACTGACACGGGTTGAGTAAGGCGCGAGCCACGGCAACGCGCTGCGCTTGTCCGACAGAAAGTCGAGCCGCCTGATCGCCTACTGGTGTATCTACACCCTGCGGCAGTAGCGGTAAAAACTCACTGACCCAGGCGCTGTCGAGTGCGGCCCGCAGCTGTTCTTCGCTGGCATCGGGGCGAGCGAGCAGCACGTTATCGCGTAACGTGGCGGCAGGGAGCTGCGGATTTTGTCCAACCCAGGACAGCTGTTTGCGCCAGCAATCAGGCGACAGGTCGCGTAGTTCAAAGCCGTTAATTCGCAGCGATCCCTGATAAGAGAGAAATCCGGACAGGACATTGAGCAACGAACTTTTGCCGGAGCCGCTGCGGCCAACCAGCACCGCGCGTTGGCCCGCTGGCAGGGTAAAGTTGAGCGGGCCTGCAAGCACTTTACCTTCCGGCGAGGTGATGACCAGATCTCGTGCTTCAATTGAAACAGCTTCTTTTGTTGTCAGCTCAATGTCGCCACGCTCAGGATGTGCAAGCGGGGTTTCCATGAAGGTTTTCAGACTGTCTGCTGCACCAACGGCTTGTGCTTTGGCGTGATAAAAAGTGCCCAGATCGCGCAGGGGCTGGAAAAATTCCGGCGCCAGAATGAGCGCGAGGAAGCCGGCAGCCAATGTGACACCTGTGCCGTAGTGTCCAAAATCGAGTTCGCCAAGGTAGGAAAAGCCGAAGTAAACCGCGACCAGTGCGATGGACAGGGAGGTAAAGAACTCAAGGACACCGGATGACAGGAAAGCCAGGCGCAGGACTTCCATAGTGCGCTGGCGGAAATCCTGTGACGCAACGCGGATGCTTTCCGTTTCGGCTTCACCGCGACCAAAGATTCTTAGCGTCTCCATGCCCCGCAGGCGGTCGAGGAAATGGCCGCTGAGGCGAGCAAGAGCCTGAAAATTGCGGCGGTTAGCGTCGGCAGCACCCATACCAACCATCGCCATAAACAACGGGATCAGCGGGGCAGTTCCAAGCAGAATAAGGGCGGCCACCCAGTTTGACGGGAATACCGCCGCCACGATCAATAAGGGGACGCATACGGCCAACGCCATTTGCGGCAGATAACGTGCATAGTAATCATGCATATCGTCAATCTGCTCCAGGATCAACGTGGCCCAACTCCCGGCCGGTTTGCCTTGTATCCAGGCCGGACCTGCCTGTTGCAGACGGTCAAGCACCTGGCGGCGAATTTCAAAGCGAATATGCTGCCCTGCGTGAAACCCGACCCGTTCGCGTAACCAAACGACCCATGCCCGCAGGATGAAAATCAATACCAGCACGATGAAAGGAAGCAGAAGCGCCTCTCGGGGAATATTGGCCATGATCATATGGTCCAGAATTCGGGCCATGAGCCAGGCCTGAGCGACAATTAACAGGCCGCTCACGAACCCCAACAGGCGCGAAATGTTCAGCCATCGTTGGGAAATTACACTTTGCTGTTTTAACCAGCGGGTCAGCTCTTTTTGACGGGTTTTATTCATTGCACGCTTAGCAGGTGAGTTATTGGAATTTTTGGGCAGGGCAATGTTACAACGAGGCAAAAATAAAGGCGACTTATAGTCGCCTTTTTTACTTTTGTTACTGATTTGTAAAACTTATTTGCAAGCGTCCGCCAGACCGTCGAGATAACGTTCTGCATCAAGCGCGGCCATACAGCCCGTGCCCGCAGAGGTAATCGCCTGGCGATAAATATGGTCCATCACGTCACCGGCTGCGAAGACACCCGGAATGCTGGTTTGAGTGGCATTGCCGTGAATACCGGACTGAACTTTGATGTAGCCGTTTTCCAGTTCCAACTGACCGTCGAAAATAGCGGTATTCGGGCTGTGACCGATAGCGACAAATAACCCGGCAACGTCCAGTGATTCTACGTTGTCAGTGTTTTGCGTATCGCGCAGACGCAGTCCGGTTACGCCCATTTGATCGCCGGTCACTTCTTCCAGCGTGCGGTGGGTGTGAAGCACGATGTTGCCGTTTTCAACTTTATCCATCAAACGTTTGATGAGAATTTTCTCCGCGCGGAAGCTGTCGCGACGGTGAATCAAATGCACTTCAGATGCGATATTCGCCAGATATAGCGCTTCTTCAACAGCGGTGTTGCCGCCGCCGATCACCGCAACTTTTTGGTTACGGTAGAAGAAACCGTCGCAGGTCGCGCAGGCGGAAACGCCACGGCCTTTGAATGCTTCTTCTGAAGGCAGACCCAGGTAACGTGCTGAAGCGCCGGTGGCGATGATCAGTGCGTCACAGGTGTATTCACCGCTGTCGCCGGTCAGACGGAAAGGACGGTTTTGCAGATCAACTTTGCTGATGTGATCAAAAATGATTTCAGTGTCAAATTTGGACGCATGTTCGTGCATACGCTCCATCAGCAGCGGGCCAGTAAGATCGTGCGGATCGCCAGGCCAGTTTTCCACTTCTGTTGTTGTGGTCAACTGACCACCTTTTTCCATACCGGTAATCAGTACCGGTTGCAGGTTCGCGCGTGCAGCGTAGACCGCAGCGGTATATCCCGCAGGGCCAGAGCCCAGAATAAGAAGTTTACTGTGTTTGGTTGCGCCCATGAGATCCCCATAGTTGTTGGCAGGCAATGAGCAGGATTGTAGGGAATTTACAGACGTAAAAAAAGAGTATGGCGATTTTGTTAACAATATGTGTAATAGCAGAAACCGATGAACGGGGTGATCAGCCGTAATACTATAACGATTTCTACTTAAAATCGGTCAGTTATAAGGTGATAAAATGACGATTTTCCATCACTGCGAATGAATAACTGGCATGTTGTACTAAAAATCGATGTTTTGCTTTGACAATCCCCTGCTGTTTTGCGAAAACATTCAAGGAAGAAAAAAACTGTGTCATGTATGTGCTGCATAATCATGCATGTAGATACCATGTTTACCGTGTTAGCGAAATCTACGCATGGTGTGGACAGATGCCATTCGTGATGTCGATAGCCGCCGACAGGCAACGGTCTTCTCACCATAAACCCAGACATTGCGAACCGAAAATCCCTCTGGGTTGCGGTTTATTTTGATGGGTAGCGACTCTGAACAGTGATGTTGGTAGAGTCAGGCAGGAGTAGGGAAGGAATACAGAGAGACAATAATAATGGTAGATAGTAAGAAGCGCCCTGGCAAAGATCTCGACCGTATCGATCGTAACATTCTTAATGAGCTGCAAAAGGATGGGCGTATTTCTAACGTCGAGCTTTCTAAACGTGTGGGACTTTCACCAACGCCCTGCCTTGAGCGTGTGCGTCGGTTGGAAAGACAGGGTTTTATTCAGGGCTATACAGCGCTGTTAAACCCGCATTATCTGGATGCATCACTTCTGGTTTTTGTTGAGATTACTCTGAATCGTGGCGCCCCGGATGTGTTTGAACAATTCAACTCTGCAGTACAAAAACTTGAAGAAATTCAAGAGTGTCATTTGGTTTCCGGTGATTTCGACTATTTGCTGAAAACACGCGTACCGGATATGTCGGCATACCGTAAGCTGTTGGGGGAAACCCTGCTGCGTCTGCCTGGCGTGAATGACACACGTACTTATGTAGTCATGGAAGAAGTCAAACAGAGCAATCGTCTGGTAATTAAGACGCGCTAACACGGAACAGGTGCAAAATCGACGCAGTTTGATTACACTCCTGTTAATCCATACAGCAACAGTGCCGGGGTAACCCGGTGCTGTTGTCCGTTTTAGCATCGGGCAGGAAAAGCCTGAAACCTGGAGAGCCGTTTTTGAGCCAGGAATACACTGAAGACAAAGACGTCACATTGACGAAGTTAAGCAGCGGGCGCCGACTTCTGGAAGCGCTACTGATCCTTATTGCCCTTTTTGCCGTCTGGTTGATGGCTGCCTTACTCAGCTTTAACCCTTCGGATCCCAGTTGGTCACAAACCGCATGGCATGAACCTATCCATAATCTGGGGGGAATACCCGGAGCATGGTTGGCGGACACGCTGTTCTTTATTTTTGGCGTCATGGCCTACACCATTCCCGTCATCATTGTTGGCGGCTGTTGGTTTGCCTGGCGACACCAGGCCAGCGACGAATACGTCGATTATTTTGCCGTCTCGCTGCGCATTATTGGCGTTCTGGCGCTGATTCTCACTTCCTGCGGGCTGGCCGCAATTAACGCCGATGACATCTGGTATTTCGCCTCTGGCGGCGTGATCGGCAGTCTGCTCAGCACTACGCTACAACCTTTACTGCACAGCAGCGGCGGCACGCTGACGTTGTTGTGCATTTGGGCGGCGGGATTAACGCTGTTCACCGGTTGGTCATGGGTGAGCATTGCGGAAAAACTGGGCGGCTGGTTACTCAATATCCTGACGTTTGCCAGCAACCGTACCCGCCGCGACGATACCTGGGTCGATGACGAAGAATATGAAGATGAAGAAGAGTCTGTCGATGCCGCTGATGGCAAACCCCATGAATCGCGTCGGGCTCGTATTCTGCGCGGTGCGTTAGCGCGCCGTAAGCGTCTGGCAGAGAAATTTACCAACCCGCTTGGTCGTCACACCGATGCGGCGCTGTTCTCCGGCAAACGCATGGATGATGAAGACGAAATTGAATACAGCGCCCGTGGCGTGGTTGCCGATCCTAACGATGTGCTGTTTTCCGGCAATCGCGCGACGCTGCCTGAATATGACGAGCTTGATCCACTGCTTAACGGCCACTCGGTGACCGAGCCTGTGGCTGCAGCAGCTGCAGCTACAACGGCCGCTCAGGCCTGGAGCGCGCCGGTAGATCCGTTGCTGCAAACCTCGCCCGTGACCAACACTGTTATGGAGCAACCGGCCCCAGCCGTAGCCTGGCAATCCGCACCAGGCCCGCAAACCGGTGATGCCGCGATTGCACCAACGCCTGAAGGTTATCCGCAACCAGCCCAGTACGCGCAACCTCCGGTGCAGCAGCCGTATGAGCCATGGCAACAGCCGGTTGTGGAGGAGAGTCCGCAGCCGCAATATTACGCACCGCAGCCGGAACCTGTTTATCAGCCAGAGCCTGTGCTGCAGCCTGTCTATCAACAGGATCCGACCTCTCAACAGAACGCCACATTCCAGCAGCCTGCTTATCAGCCGGAGCCTGCGCCGCAACCTGTTTATCAGCAGGAATCAATCCCTCAACAGAGCACTACGTTCCAGCAACCTGTGGTTGAACAACCGCTTGTGGTGGAACCTGAGCCCGTGGTTGAAGAAGTTAAACCGACTCGTCCGCCGCTCTATTACTTTGAAGAAGTCGAAGAGAAACGTGCGCGTGAGCGTGAGCAACTGGCCGCATGGTATCAGCCGATTCCAGAACCTGCTCAGGAGCCTGAGCGTATTAAACCGTCTACGCCATCTATGCCGACGACTGCATCCATACCGCCCGTTGAGTCTGTTGCTGCTGTTGCACCGCTGGCTGCCGGTGTAAAAAGCGCCGCTTCAGGGGCGGGTGCAGCGGCAGCTGCACCTGTCTTTAGCCTTGCGGGCAGCGGTGCGCCGCGTCCGCAGGTGAAAGAGGGGATTGGCCCGCAGTTACCGCGCCCAAATCGTGTGCGCGTGCCTACTCGCCGGGAATTGGCGTCGTATGGCATCAAACTGCCGTCACAGCGTATGGCTGAAGAGAAAGCGCGCGAAGAGCAGCTTGATACAGATGCGTACAATGACGATGAAATGGATGCAATGCAGCAGGACGAGCTGGCACGCCAGTTCGCTCAGTCGCAGCAGCATCGTTATGGCGAAGAGTATCAGGACGATACCCACCAGACTGATGACGAAGATTCAGCCGCAGAAGCGGAACTGGCTCGCCAGTTTGCTTCTTCTCAGCAGCAGCGTTATTCCGGTGAACAGCCTGCCGGAGCGAATCCGTTCTCGCTCGATGACTTTGAATTTTCGCCAATGAAAACGCTGGTAGATGAGGGGCCGCATGAGCCACTGTTTACGCCTGGCGTGATGCCGGAGCCTGCGCCGCAGTACCAGGAACCAGTTGCACCGCAGCAGCATTATCAGCAACCGGCGCAACCTGTTGCACCGCAGCAGCATTATCAGCAGCCGGCGCAGCCTGTCGCACCGCAGCAGCATTATCAGCAACCGGCGCAGCCTGTCGCACCGCAGCAGCATTATCAGCAGCCAGCGCAGCCTGTCGCACCGCAGCAATATTATCAGCAGCCGGCGCAGCCTGTTGCACCGCAGCAGCATTATCAGCAGCCAGCGCAGCCTGTTACGCCGCCGCCGCAGGATAGTCTGATCCATCCGCTGCTGATGCGTAATGGCGACAGCCGTCCGGCGCACCGTCCAAGCACGCCGCTGCCATCGTTAGATCTGCTTACACCGCCGCCGAGCGAGGTTGAGCCGATAGATACGTTCGCGCTGGAGCAAATGGCACGTCTGGTGGAAGCGCGTCTGGCGGATTTCCGCATTAAAGCCGATGTGGTGAACTACTCTCCAGGCCCGGTGATTACCCGCTTTGAGCTTAATCTGGCTCCTGGGGTTAAAGCGGCGCGTATTTCCAATCTGTCGCGAGATCTGGCGCGTTCATTGTCGACCGCAGCGGTACGTGTGGTCGAGGTTATTCCAGGCAAACCGTATGTCGGACTGGAGTTACCGAATAAAAAACGTCAAACCGTTTATCTGCGTGAAGTACTGGATAACGCTAAATTCCGTGATAACTCATCTCCGCTGACTGTGGTGCTGGGTAAAGATATTGCGGGCGAACCGGTGGTGGCCGATCTGGCAAAAATGCCGCACCTGCTGGTAGCAGGGACAACCGGATCCGGTAAGTCTGTTGGGGTGAACGCCATGATCCTCAGCATGCTGTATAAGGCGCAGCCGGAAGACGTTCGCTTTATCATGATTGACCCGAAAATGCTGGAACTGTCGGTTTATGAAGGCATTCCGCATCTGCTGACCGAAGTCGTGACCGATATGAAAGATGCTGCTAACGCCTTGCGCTGGAGCGTCAATGAAATGGAACGTCGCTACAAGCTGATGTCGGCGCTTGGCGTGCGTAACCTTGCCGGTTATAACGAGAAAATCGCTGAAGCCGCCCGCATGGGGCGTCCGATTCCGGACCCGTACTGGAAGCCGGGTGACAGTATGGATGTTCAGCATCCGGTGCTGGAAAAACTACCGTATATTGTTGTGCTGGTGGATGAATTCGCCGACCTGATGATGACGGTTGGCAAAAAGGTGGAAGAACTGATTGCTCGTCTGGCGCAAAAAGCGCGTGCGGCGGGGATCCATCTGGTGCTGGCAACCCAGCGACCGTCGGTTGACGTTATCACCGGACTGATTAAAGCGAACATTCCAACGCGTATCGCCTTTACCGTGTCCAGTAAAATTGACTCGCGTACCATCCTTGACCAGGGCGGAGCGGAATCGCTGTTAGGTATGGGTGACATGCTCTATTCCGCACCGAACTCGACGATCCCTGTGCGTGTTCACGGCGCCTTTGTCCGCGACGAAGAAGTTCACGCAGTGGTACAGGACTGGAAAGCGCGCGGTCGTCCGCAATACGTCGACGGCATTACCTCTGACAGCGAAAGCGAAGGCGGCGGTGGCGGTTTTGATGGTGGCGAAGAGTTGGATCCGCTGTTCGATCAGGCGGTAAACTTTGTGACCCAGAAACGCAAAGCCTCAATCTCCGGCGTCCAGCGTCAGTTCCGCATCGGCTACAACCGAGCGGCGCGCATCATCGAGCAGATGGAAGCGCAGGGTATTGTCAGCGAACAAGGGCATAATGGTAATCGTGAAGTGCTGGCTCCGCCGCCCTTCGAATGATTGCAAAGTTAAGTAATTCAGTATTTTCTACTTTCCTCATGCTGATTTTTGGCCTGAAATGGATAGCAGAGGGATCTCCCCGTTGGGAGTGACGTATTTTGAGGAATAACGATGAAAAGAATCGCAATCACCTGTGCATTACTGTCGAGCTTTGTGGTGAGCAGCGTCTGGGCTGACGCTGCCAGCGACCTGAAAAGCCGTCTGGATAAAGTCAGTAGCTTCCATGCCAGCTTTACTCAGAAGGTCACGGACGGCAGCGGCGCAGCGGTGCAGGAAGGTCAGGGTGATTTATGGGTTAAACGTCCTAATCTGTTTAACTGGCATATGACCCAGCCTGATGAGAGCATCCTGGTTTCCGATGGGAAAACGCTGTGGTTCTTTAACCCGTTTGTTGAACAGGCGACCGCGACCTGGCTGAAAGACGCCACGGGCAATACGCCGTTCATGCTGATCGCGCGTAACCAGGCCAGTGACTGGCAGCAGTACAACATTAAGCAAAACGGCGATGATTTCGTGCTGACGCCAAAAACCAGCAGCGGTAACCTGAAGCAGTTTACGATCAATGTTGGGCGTGACGGGACGATCCATCAGTTTAGCGCCGTTGAGCAAGACGATCAGCGCAGCAGCTATCAGCTGAAATCTCAGCAGAATGGTGCGATTGAACCTTCCAAATTCACCTTTACCCCGCCGCAAGGTGTAACGGTTGACGATCAACGTAAGTAGAGGCGTGTGAGTGAGCAATCTGTCGCTCGACTTTTCTGATAATACCTTTCAGCCACTGGCCGCGCGTATGCGGCCAGAAAATTTAGCGCAGTATATCGGCCAGCAGCATTTGTTGGCTGCGGGTAAACCCTTGCCGCGCGCTATCGAGGCCGGGCACCTGCACTCCATGATTTTATGGGGGCCTCCGGGGACGGGGAAAACCACCCTTGCCGAAGTCATTGCCCGTTACGCTAACGCCGATGTCGAACGCATTTCGGCGGTTACGTCTGGTGTAAAAGAGATTCGTGAAGCGATTGAGCGTGCGCGTCAGAACCGTAACGCTGGTCGGCGTACGATCCTGTTTGTCGACGAAGTTCACCGTTTTAATAAAAGCCAGCAGGATGCGTTTTTACCGCATATTGAAGACGGTACCATCACGTTTATTGGCGCCACCACTGAAAATCCCTCGTTTGAACTGAACTCAGCGCTGCTGTCGCGGGCGCGTGTTTATTTACTGAAATCGTTAACCACCGACGACATTGAACAGGTGCTGGACCAGGCGATGTCAGACAAAGCGCGGGGTTACGGCGGCCAGGATATCGTACTGCCGCCAGAGACGCGTCGGGCTATTGCCGAACTGGTTAATGGTGATGCGCGCCGGGCGCTGAATACGCTGGAAATGATGGCCGATATGGCCGAAGTTGATGATTCCGGCAAGCGCGTATTGAAACCAGAATTGCTCACTGAAATTGCCGGTGAGCGCAGCGCACGCTTCGATAATAAAGGCGATCGCTTTTACGATCTCATCTCTGCATTACATAAATCGGTTCGCGGCAGTGCACCGGATGCAGCGCTTTATTGGTATGCGCGCATCATTAGTGCAGGCGGTGACCCGCTGTATGTTGCTCGTCGCTGTCTGGCAATTGCCTCTGAAGATGTGGGCAATGCCGATCCACGCGCCATGCAGGTGGCAATTTCCGCATGGGACTGCTTTACCCGCGTGGGACCAGCGGAAGGTGAACGTGCGATTGCTCAGGCGATTGTTTATCTGGCCTGCGCGCCGAAAAGTAATGCAGTTTACACCGCCTTCAAAGCCGCGCTGGCTGATGCACGTGAACGTCCGGATTACGACGTGCCGGTTCACCTGCGCAATGCGCCGACGAAGCTGATGAAGGAGATGGGCTACGGTCAGGAGTATCGTTACGCCCATGATGAACCAAATGCCTATGCCGCCGGAGAAGAGTACTTCCCGCAGGAAATGGCACAAACGCGCTATTATCACCCCACAAACAGAGGTCTTGAAGGCAAGATTGGCGAAAAGCTCGCCTGGCTCGCCGGACAGGATCAAAATAGCCCTATAAAACGCTACCGTTAGTGTTATCGTTGCGGTAATGTTGTCTCTGTATCCCTGTGACCGCAGGCTGTGGTCACTTTCTCCTATTTTAATTCGATAAGCACAGGATAAGCATGCTCGATCCCAATCTGCTGCGTAATGAGCCAGACGCAGTCGCAGAAAAACTGGCAAGCCGGGGCTTTAAGCTGGATGTAGATAAGCTGCGCGCTCTTGAAGAGCGTCGTAAAGTTCTGCAGGTACAAACTGAAAACCTGCAGGCAGAGCGTAACTCTCGATCGAAATCCATCGGCCAGGCAAAAGCGCGCGGGGAAGATATCGAGTCTTTACGTCTGGAAGTGAACAAACTGGGCGAAGAGCTGGATGCCGCGAAAGCTGAACTTGATACCTTACAGGCCGAGATCCGCGATATTGCGCTGACCATTCCTAACCTGCCAGCGGACGAAGTTCCAGTGGGTAAAGATGAAAATGACAACGTCGAAGTCAGCCGTTGGGGTACTCCGCGTGAGTTTGATTTCGAAGTGCGCGATCACGTTACTCTGGGTGAAATGCACACGGGTCTTGATTTCGCCGCGGCGGTTAAGCTGACTGGCTCTCGTTTCGTTGTTATGAAAGGCCAGATCGCACGTATGCACCGTGCGCTGTCTCAGTTTATGCTGGATCTGCATACCGAACAGCATGGTTACAGCGAAAACTACGTTCCGTATCTGGTTAACCATGACACGCTGTACGGAACAGGCCAACTGCCGAAATTTGCTGGCGATCTGTTCCACACCCGTCCGCTGGATGAAGAAGCTGACAGCAGCAACTATGCGCTGATCCCAACGGCAGAAGTGCCGCTGACCAATCTGGTACGTGACGAAATCATCGACGAAGATGCGCTGCCGATCAAAATGACTGCGCATACGCCGTGCTTCCGTTCTGAAGCAGGTTCTTACGGTCGTGATACCCGTGGTCTGATCCGTATGCACCAGTTCGATAAAGTTGAGATGGTGCAGATCGTTCGCCCGGAAGACTCTATGGACGCGCTGGAAGAGATGACCGGTCATGCTGAGAAGGTCCTGCAACTGTTGGGTCTGCCGTATCGCAAGATCATCCTGTGCACTGGCGACATGGGCTTCGGCGCATGCAAAACCTACGATCTGGAAGTGTGGATCCCGGCGCAGAACACCTATCGCGAAATCTCCTCTTGCTCCAACGTGTGGGATTTCCAGGCTCGTCGTATGCAGGCGCGTTGCCGCAGTAAAACCGACAAAAAGACCCGTTTAGTACATACGCTGAATGGTTCTGGTCTGGCGGTAGGACGTACGCTGGTTGCGGTAATGGAAAACTATCAGCAGGCTGATGGCCGCATTCAGGTTCCGGAAGTGTTGCGTCCGTACATGAATGGCCTGGAATTCATCGGCTAAGCTACCTTTCCCTGCTAAAAAAGCGCCTCCGGGCGCTTTTTTTATGCCTGTTTGACGCTGGACAATAACATCTACCTCCATAGGAGTAATACTGCCTTCAAATGAAAGTCAGTATTTATCTCTGTCTTTTCGCAAATTCAGTATCTACCAGTCTTTATATCGATAGTAACGCTATATAAAAACCTATACAACGGATATTTGCCTTTTGTTTATTGTGAGCAGCAGAGTGAGCCACTATGAAAACTAAGATCCCCGATGCCATGCTGGCAGCTGAGGTTAGTCGCCGAGGTTTGGTGAAAACGACGGCGATAGGCGGACTGGCGGTGGCCAGTAGCGCGTTTACCCTGCCATTTACCCGTATTGCAAATGCTGCAGAAGCCCTTAATCCAACACAGGCCAGTGAGAAAGTCATCTGGAGCGCGTGTACGGTGAACTGTGGTAGCCGCTGTCCTCTGCGTATGCACGTGGTAGATGGTGAAATAAAGTATGTTGAAACCGACAACACCGGTGATGACAACTACGACGGTTTGCATCAGGTACGCGCCTGTCTGCGAGGTCGTTCCATGCGTCGTCGCGTCTATAATCCCGATCGTCTGAAATACCCGATGAAACGCGTCGGCAAGCGTGGCGAAGGTAAATTTGAGCGTATCAGCTGGGATGAAGCCTACGATATCATTGCCAGCAATATGCAGCGTCTTATCAAAGACTACGGCAACGAGTCTATCTACCTGAACTACGGCACAGGTACGCTGGGCGGCACCCTGACACGCTCCTGGCCACCGGGCAAAACGCTGGTAGCTCGTCTGATGAACTGCTGTGGTGGCTACCTAAACCACTACGGTGACTACTCTTCAGCGCAAATCGCTGCCGGGTTGAACTACACCTACGGCGGCTGGGCAGACGGTAACAGCCCGTCAGACATTGAAAACAGCAAGCTGGTGGTTCTGTTCGGGAATAACCCAGGTGAAACCCGTATGAGCGGGGGTGGGGTAACCTATTACCTTGAACAGGCGCGACAGAAATCCAATGCCCGCATGATCATTATCGATCCTCGCTACACGGATACTGGCGCGGGTCGTGAAGATGAGTGGATCCCCATCCGTCCTGGTACGGATGCCGCGCTGGTAAATGGGCTGGCGTATGTTCTGATCACCGAAAACATGGTAGATCAACCGTTCCTTGACAAATATTGCGTAGGTTACGACGAGAAAACCTTACCGGCAGATGCACCGAAAAACGGTCACTATAAGGCGTATATTCTTGGGCAGGGCAAAGACGGTATTGCCAAGACCCCGGAATGGGCAGCGCAAATTACCGGAATTCCTGCTGAACGAATCGTCAAACTGGCACGTGAAATCGGTAGCGCTAAACCGGCATACATCAGCCAGGGGTGGGGACCGCAGCGTCATGCTAATGGTGAAATAGCGACCCGCGCCATTTCTATGCTGGCTATTCTGACCGGTAACGTTGGGATTAACGGCGGCAACAGCGGGGCGCGTGAGGGCTCATACAGTTTGCCGTTTGAACGTATGCCTACGCTGGAAAACCCTGTAGAAACCAGTATCTCGATGTTTATGTGGACGGACGCCATTGAGCGAGGTCCGGAGATGACGGCGCTGCGTGACGGTGTTCGTGGTAAAGATAAGCTCGATGTTCCGATTAAGATGATCTGGAACTATGCGGGTAACTGCCTGATTAACCAGCACTCTGACATCAACCGCACACACGAAATCCTACAGGATGATAAGAAGTGCGAGATGATCGTTGTCATCGACTGCCATATGACCTCCTCGGCGAAATACGCGGATATTTTGCTGCCGGACTGTACCGCTTCGGAGCAGATGGACTTCGCACTGGATGCCTCCTGCGGGAATATGTCGTATGTGATTTTCACCGATCAGGCGATCAAACCACGCTTCGAATGCAAGACTATCTACCAGATGACCAGCGAGCTTGCAAAACGCCTTGGCGTTGAGCAGCAGTTCACAGAAGGTCGCACTCAGGAAGAGTGGATGCGTCATCTGTACGAGCAGTCGCGCAAAGCGATTCCTGAACTGCCAACGTTCGAAGAATTCCGCAAGCAGGGGATCTTTAAACAGCGTGACCCACAGGGGCATCACGTGGCGTACAAGGCGTTCCGTGAGGATCCTGACGCCAATCCGCTGACTACTCCGTCAGGTAAGATCGAAATTTATTCGCAGCAACTTGCCGAGATCGCGGCGACCTGGGAACTGCCGGAAGGTGATGTGATTGATCCACTGCCGATTTATACCCCAGGATTTGAAAGCATAAACGATCCTCTGGTGGAGAAATTCCCTCTGCAATTGACCGGCTTCCACTACAAATCTCGCGTCCACTCTACCTATGGCAACGTGGATGTTCTGAAAGCATCCTGCCGTCAGGAAATGTGGATCAACCCGATGGATGCGCAGAGACGCGGCATTAACAACGGCGACAAGGTGCGCATCTTTAACGATCGTGGTGAAGTGCACATCGAGGCGAAAGTAACGCCGCGTATGATGCCTGGCGTGGTGGCACTAGGCGAAGGGGCGTGGTATGACCCGGACGCAAAACGCGTGGACCAGGGCGGTTGTATTAACGTCCTGACGACCCAGCGTCCGTCTCCTCTCGCGAAGGGGAACCCATCACACACGAACCTTGTTCAGGTTGAAAAGGTGTAAGGAGTAACCGATGACAACCCAGTATGGATTTTTTATTGATTCCAGCCGTTGCACCGGTTGCAAAACCTGCGAACTGGCCTGCAAAGACTTCAAAAATTTAACCCCGGAAGTCAGCTTCCGCCGCATTTATGAATACGCGGGCGGTGACTGGCAGGAGGATAACGGCGTCTGGCATCAGAATGTCTTTGCCTATTACCTCTCCATTGCGTGTAACCACTGCGAAGACCCAGCCTGTACCAAGGTGTGTCCGAGTGGCGCCATGCACAAACGTGAAGATGGCTTTGTCGTTGTCGATGAGGACGTGTGCATTGGCTGTCGGTATTGCCACATGGCCTGTCCTTACGGCGCGCCGCAGTACAATGCTGAAAAAGGGCATATGACTAAATGCGATGGCTGCCATGAGCGCGTCGCTGAAGGTAAGAAACCTATCTGCGTCGAGTCCTGTCCACTGCGTGCGCTGGATTTTGGCCCAATTGATGAACTGCGCAAAAAACACGGTGTTTTGGCTGCGGTTGCACCACTACCGGGCGCGCACTTTACCAAACCGAGTATTGTCATCAAACCTAACGCCAATAGCCGCCCGACCGGGGATACCACAGGTTATCTGGCCAATCCGAAGGAGGTGTAAGATGGGAAGTGGATGGCATGAATGGCCGCTGATGATCTTCACGGTCTTCGGACAGTGTGTAGTTGGTGGCTATATCGTTCTGGCGCTGGCGTTGATGAAAGGTGACTTACGTCCAGAATCGCAGCAGCGCGTGATTGCCTGCATGTTTGGGCTGTGGGTATTAATGGGCATTGGCTTCATTGCTTCTATGCTCCACCTGGGCTCGCCGATGCGCGCCTTTAACTCGCTCAATCGCGTAGGGTCTTCGGCGTTGAGTAACGAAATTGCCAGCGGTTCAATCTTCTTTGCCGTTGGTGGTATCGGCTGGCTGCTGGCCACGTTGAAAAAAATGTCGCCCGCATTACGCAATCTGTGGTTAGTTGTCACCATGGTGCTGGGTGTGGTTTTTGTCTGGATGATGGTACGCGTTTATAACACCATTGATACTGTGCCGACCTGGTACAGCGTCTGGACTCCGCTGGGCTTCTTTCTGACGATGTTTATGGGAGGTCCGCTGCTGGGGTATCTGTTACTGAGAATTGCTGGCGTGGATGGTTGGGCGATGCGCCTGCTGCCGGCAATTTCAGTGCTTGCTCTGGTCGTAAGCGCCATTATGTCTGTCATGCAGGGGGCTGAACTGGCGACGATCCACAGTTCGATTCAGCAGGCGTCTGCGCTGGTTCCGGATTACGGCTCGCTGATGGCGTGGCGGATTGTGGCGCTGGCATTAGCGTTGTGCTGCTGGATTGTACCGCAAGTGAAGGGCTACCAGCCTGCTGTTCCGCTGCTTTCCGTGGCGTTTATTTTGCTGTTAGTCGGCGAGCTGATTGGTCGTGGCGTGTTCTACGGGCTGCATATGACAGTCGGTATGGCGGTGGCGAGTTAATCCAAACTATGCCGGATGGCGGTTTGCGTCTTATCAGGCCTACAGATCTGTAGGCCTTAAAGCTGCGCGTCATCAGGCAATATGTCAGGCCAGGGCTTTCGCCCTGGTTTTACTTCTGCTTAGTTAACGTGTCGTAGCTGGTCATCAGATTGCGGTAGTCCGGAATGTGATTCGAGAACAGCGTTGCCAGACCTTCGATATCGTTGCGCCAGTCGCGGTGCAGCTCGCACGCTACTCCGAACCATGTCATCAACTGAGCGCCTGCTTTAGACATCCGATCCCAAGCTGAATGACGGGTAATTTCATTAAATGTGCCTGAAGCATCGGTTACCACAAAGACGTCAAAGCCTTCTTCAATAGCTGAGAGCGCAGGGAAGGCGACGCAAACTTCCGTCACGACACCGGCGATAATCAGCTGCTTTTTGCCGGTCGCTTTCACTGCCTTCACGAAATCTTCGTTATCCCATGCGTTAATGTTTCCTGGGCGAGCAATATAGGGCGCATCGGGAAATTGCGCTTTCAGTTCCGGTACCAGCGGCCCGTTTGGTCCTGTCTCAAAACTGGTTGTCAGAATGGTTGGGAGGTTGAAGTATTTTGCTAAGTCACCCAGGGCTAGCACGTTGTTTTTAAATTTATCGGGATCGATATCCCGAACCAGAGAGAGCAGGCCTGCCTGATGGTCGACCAGCAGTACTGCCGCATTATCTTTATCAAGTCTTACGTAAGGTTTAGTCATGATATTTCTCCTGTTCAGCTCAGTGGGGGAAATTTGATGAGTTTAAGTCTACGAAAAGAACGATATCTGGAGTAGATGCCTAAATAAGAACTCACTGTTCTATTTTGAAGACAATGCAGCTCAGCATCCCGCATTGAGTTTAGTAAGAAATAAAAGTAAGGTTAATCCATGAAATTTTTCGACTGAACGTAACGCGAGATTTTTGTTTTAGATCAATAAAAACAAGCAGATGTGATTTTGTATTTTTTATCTATTCACATTAAGAATCAGTAATGCAAATCGATCGACCAGAAAGCGCCTCAGCCCTCTGATTACGCCGATTGACAATGTTTTTAGCAGTGGCATGATGCGCATGAAATTTGAACTTCCTCACGGTTTTTATTCATGTCCACCTATACCCGTCCCGTCATGCTATTGCTGTGCGGGCTACTTCTGTTGACCCTGGCGATCGCCGTGTTAAACACGCTCGTCCCGCTTTGGCTCGCCCATGAAAATCTGCCCACCTGGCAGGTAGGCGTGGTGAGCTCGTCCTACTTTACCGGTAATCTGGTAGGGACGTTGTTGACAGGGTATTTAATAAAACACCTTGGTTTTAACCGCAGCTATTATATCGCCTCGCTTATTTTTGCCGCGGGCTGTGTCGGGCTGGGGATTATGGTGGGATTCTGGAGCTGGATGACCTGGCGTTTTATCGCTGGTGTTGGCTGCGCCATGATTTGGGTGGTGGTGGAAAGCGCGCTGATGTGCAGCGGGACTTCGCGTAATCGCGGACGTTTGCTTGCCGCCTATATGATGATCTATTACGTGGGGACGTTTTTAGGCCAACTGCTGGTGAGTAAAGTATCCACGGAATTGATGAACGTCCTGCCGTGGGTGACGGGTACTATCCTGGCGGGTGTTTTGCCACTGCTGTTTACGCGCATTGCCAATCAGCAGGGTGATGAGCAGCAGTCTACGCCTATTGTCTCCATGCTGAAACTCCGCCAGGCGCGTCTGGGCGTGAATGGCTGTATTATTTCCGGGATTGTGCTGGGGTCTTTGTATGGCCTGATGCCGCTGTATCTCAATCATCAGGGGGTGAGTAATGCCAGCATTGGTTTCTGGATGGCGGTCCTGGTAAGTGCAGGTATTCTGGGGCAATGGCCGATTGGCCGTCTGGCGGACAAGCTGGGACGTCTGTTGGTTTTACGCGTCCAGGTCTTCGTGGTGATCGTCGGGAGTATCGCCATGCTGAATCAGGCGGCGATGGCGCCCGCGTTGTTTATGTTGGGTGCGGCAGGCTTTACCCTCTACCCGGTCGCGATGGCCTGGGCCTGTGAAAAGGTGGAGCATCATCAGCTGGTCGCCATGAATCAGGCATTGTTATTGAGCTATACCGTGGGCAGTCTGCTGGGTCCTTCATTTACAGCGATGCTGATGCAGAATTATTCAGATAGCTTGCTGTTTATCATGATCGCCAGCGTATCGTTTATTTATTTACTGATGCTGTTGCGTAAAACGGGCCATACACCCAATTCTATTGCGCACATTTGACCTGATTTAACAGAATATGAACAGGTTCCCATACATACTGTTTATGTATGCTTTATGGGAACCTGCATTATTTAATCACACACTTCTTTCCTGAAAATAAAGTGTGCAGAAGGTTATAGTTTTACATCCTGCCGTTTCCGCTCGCTCATTTTACCGCGCATAATCCCACGCCTCATTTATTTATAATCATAAAGCTTCCACGAAGGATTGCGTATGGCTGGTGTGCAGGAAAAACAATTGCGATGGTACAACATTGCATTGATGTCTTTTATTACCGTTTGGGGTTTTGGCAACGTCGTTAACAACTATGCCAATCAGGGATTAGTTGTTGTCTCCTCTTGGATCTTTATTTTCGCGCTCTATTTTATACCTTATGCGTTGATCGTCGGGCAGCTTGGCTCAACTTTTAAAGAGGGTAAAGGCGGCGTCAGTACCTGGATTAAACATACCATGGGGCCAGGGCTGGCTTATCTTGCTGCATGGACCTATTGGGTTGTGCATATTCCTTATCTGGCGCAAAAACCGCAGGCTATTCTGATTGCGCTGGGATGGGCGCTGAAGGGCGATGGTTCGTTGATTAAAGAGTACACCGTCGTGGCGTTGCAGGGGCTGACACTGGCGCTGTTTGTCTTTTTCATGTGGGTTGCGTCCCGTGGCATGAAATCGCTGAAAATTGTTGGGTCAGTTGCAGGCATCGCGATGTTTGTGATGTCCATTTTGTATGTCGTGATGGCGGTAACTGCGCCTGCAATTACGGATGTGCAGATAGCGACAACTAATATCACCTGGGAATCGTTTATCCCGCACATTGATTTTACCTACATTACCACGATCTCCATGCTGGTCTTTGCCGTGGGCGGCGCGGAGAAAATTTCGCCATACGTTAATCAGACACGTAATCCGGGCAAAGAATTTCCGAAAGGGATGCTCGTTCTGGCTGTTATGGTGGCGGTATGTGCGATTCTCGGATCGCTGGCTATGGGAATGATGTTTGACTCCCGGCATATTCCAGATGATCTGATGACGAATGGTCAATATTACGCCTTCCAGAAACTGGGTGAGTATTATGGTATGGGTAATTCGCTGATGGTTATTTACGCGATTGCCAATACGCTGGGACAGATTGCGGCATTGGTATTTTCTATTGATGCACCGCTTAAAGTTCTGCTGGGTGATGCTGATCGTAAATATATTCCCGAGAGCCTGTGTAAAACCAACGCTTCCGGTACGCCGGTAAATGGTTATATTCTGACGCTGGTGCTGGTGGCGATTCTGATTATGTTGCCAACACTGGGAATTGGCGACATGAACAATCTGTATAAATGGCTATTGAATCTTAACTCTGTCGTGATGCCATTGCGTTATTTATGGGTGTTTGTGGCATTCATTGCCGTTATTCGTCTGGCGCAAAAATATAAATCAGAATATGTCTTTATTCGCAACCGATCGCTTGCGATGACCGTGGGGATCTGGTGCTTTGCCTTTACCGCATTTGCCTGTCTGACCGGGATTTTCCCGAAAATGGAAGCCTTCACCCCTGAGTGGACATTCCAGCTCACGCTGAATATTGTGACGCCATTTGTGCTGGTTGGACTGGGATTGATTTTCCCGTTACTGGCGAGAAGAGGGCGTTAAGGCAGAGTCAGGTGGGTAACGTATCTGTTACCCACCATAAAACTCAATACATCACTTTATGTCCATATTGCTCGAGAATACCCTTCACGCGCTCCATGGTCTCTTTCTTCGGCGGCTTAACGCCGTCGAGTTTGTACTCTTCGCCCATTGCCACCCATTTGTGTTTGCCCAGCTCGTGGTAAGGCAGCAGCTCGATTTTTTCAACGTTGCCCATATCGCGGGTAAATTCGCCAAGGCGGTGTGCGGAGTCGTCATCGTCAGACCAGCCAGGTACGACAACATAGCGGATCCACACTTTGATGTCTTTGTTGGACAGGTAACGCGCGAACTCGAGTGTACGATGGTTAGACACACCCACCAGATTCTGATGGATTTCATCGTTCATTTGTTTGAGATCGAGCATGACCAGGTCGGTGACTTCCAGCAACTCATCGATCACCGGATCGTAGCGGCGAACAAAACCGTTAGTATCCAGACAAGTATGAATACCTTCTTTTTTACAGGCCCGGAACCAGTCACGTACGAATTCAGCTTGCAAGATAGCTTCGCCGCCAGACGCTGTCACGCCGCCTCCGGAGGCGTTCATAAAGTGGCGGTAGGTCACCACCTCTTTCATTAATTCGTCAACGGTAACTTCTTTACCGCCGTGCGTATCCCACGTGTCGCGGTTATGGCAATACAGGCAGCGCATCAGGCAGCCCTGAAAGAAGGTAATAAAACGGATGCCCGGGCCATCAACAGTGCCACAGGATTCAAAGGAGTGAATGCGACCAATAACTGACATTGCGGTGTTTCTCCAGGTGTGGCCCATCCGGGGCCAGTGTTAGTGCACAGTTATTAACTGTGTCGAGTCTGTTTTGGCTGCTATCCATAAGTATAGATGGCTGACAAAGCAGGCTATTAAAAAGGCCCCACTTACGTGGAGCCTTTATTGTACGCTTTTTAAAGTACGATTTCAGTCAAAACCAATTACATGGTCTGAGTGAAGGTACGAGTGATAACGTCCTGCTGCTGTTCTTTAGTCAGGGAGTTAAAACGTACTGCGTAGCCAGAAACGCGGATGGTCAGCTGCGGATATTTTTCCGGATGTTCCATCGCATCCAGCAGCATTTCACGGTTCATGACGTTCACGTTCAGGTGCTGACCACCTTCGATGGACGCTTCGTGGTGGAAGTAACCATCCATCAGACCCGCCAGGTTGGTCTTACGAACTTCGTCGTCTTTACCCAGAGCGTTCGGAACGATAGAGAAGGTGTAAGAGATACCATCTTTAGCGTAAGCAAACGGCAGTTTAGCAACGGAGGTCAGAGAGGCAACAGCACCTTTCTGGTCACGGCCGTGCATTGGGTTAGCACCCGGTCCGAACGGCGCGCCAGCACGACGACCATCTGGGGTGTTACCAGTTTTCTTACCATAAACCACGTTAGAGGTGATGGTCAGAACAGACTGAGTCGGGATAGCGTTACGATAAGTAGTCAGTTTCTGAATTTTCTTCATGAAACGTTCTACCAGGTCAACCGCCATGTCATCAACGCGAGAGTCGTTGTTACCAAACTGCGGGTATTCGCCTTCGATTTCGAAGTCGATAGCCAGACCGTCTTCGTCACGAATCGGTTTAACTTTCGCATATTTGATTGCAGACAGGGAGTCAGCAGCAACGGACAGACCAGCGATACCACACGCCATGGTGCGGATAACGTCACGGTCGTGCAGCGCCATCAGAGAGGCTTCGTAGCTGTACTTGTCGTGCATGTAGTGGATAACGTTCAGTGCAGTGACGTACTGTTTAGCCAGCCAATCCATGAAGTGATCCATGCGGTCCATAACTTCGTCGAAGTTCAGAACGTCGCCTTTGATCGGTTCAGATTTAGGACCAACCTGCATTTTCAGTTTTTCATCAACGCCACCGTTGATTGCGTACAGCATGGTTTTCGCCAGGTTTGCACGCGCACCGAAGAACTGCATTTGTTTACCAACAACCATCGGGCTTACGCAACAAGCGATAGCGTAGTCGTCGTTGTTGAAGTCCGGACGCATCAGGTCATCGTTCTCGTACTGCAGAGAAGAGGTGTCGATGGACACTTTAGCGGCGAATTTCTTGAAGTTCAGAGGCAGTTTTTCAGACCACAGAACAGTGATGTTCGGCTCCGGAGAAGGACCCATGGTGTACAGGGTGTTCAGGAAGCGGAAGCTGTTTTTGGTAACCAGAGTACGGCCATCAACGCCCATACCACCGATTGATTCAGTTGCCCAAATCGGGTCACCGGAGAACAGTTCATCATATTCAGGAGTACGCAGGAAGCGAACCATACGCAGTTTCATGACCAGGTGGTCGATCATTTCCTGTGCGTCTTGCTCGGTGATTTTGCCTGCTTTCAGGTCACGTTCGATGTAAGCATCCAGGAAGGTGGATACGCGACCGAAGGACATTGCTGCACCGTTCTGAGATTTAACAGCGGCCAGGTAGCCGAAGTAAGTCCACTGGATAGCTTCCTGAGCATTGGTCGCCGGACCAGAGATATCGCAGCCATATTTAGCAGCCATTTCTTTGATCTGACCCAGAGCGCGGTGCTGTTCAGCAATTTCTTCACGCAGACGGATAGTTGCTTCCAGGTTTACGCCGTTTTCCAGATCGGACTGCAGAGAGACGAACTGAGCGTATTTGTCTTTCATCAGGTAGTCGATACCGTACAGCGCAACGCGACGGTAGTCACCGATGATACGGCCACGGCCATACGCATCTGGCAGACCAGTCAGAACACCGGATTTACGGCAGTTCAGAATGTCTTTGGTGTAAACATCGAATACGCCCTGGTTGTGGGTTTTGCGGTATTCGGTGAAGATTTTTTTCAGCATCGGGTCCAGTTCGCGATTGTACGCTTTGCAGGAACCTTCAACCATTTTGATGCCGCCAAACGGAATGATCGCACGTTTCAGCGGAGCTTCAGTCTGCAGACCAACAATCTTCTCGAGCGCTTTGTTGATGTAGCCTGCGTCGTGAGAAGTGATGGTAGAAGCAACGGAGGTGTCAAAGTCAACAGGCGCGTGAGTGCGGTTTTCCTGTTTAACGCCTTCCATCACGCTGTCCCACAGTGCAGTGGTCGCATCAGTTGCGCCAGCCAGGAAGGACTCGTCACCCTCATATGGAGTGTAGTTTTTCTGAATGAAGTCACGTACGTTTACTTCATTCTGCCAGTCACCTTTGGTAAAACCTTCCCAGGCTGTGGCTAACTTTTCATTAAGCTCGGACATGTAACACCTACCTTCTTAAGTGGATTTTTTATTTACTGCGTGTAATGGGCATCATCAGATTAATGATGATCGTTACCACGCAGATAAATGACCCAGTATGTCAACCCGACCAACAAACCGCCGCCGATAATGTTACCGATCGTAACCGGAATCAGGTTATCGGTGATGAAATTCATCACGGTCAGGTGAGAAAAATTCTCCGGAGAAGACCCAACTGCGGTCCAGAATTCCGGGGTGGCGAAATCGCGTATTACAATACCCATAGGGATCATAAACATGTTTGCGATACTGTGCTCAAAACCGCTGGCAACAAACATTGCGACCGGTAATACCATGATAAACGCTTTGTCCATTAGGCTGCGGCCCGAGTAGCTCATCCATACGGCCAGACACACCATCAGGTTAGCCAGGATGCCAAGACTTACCGCCTCAACAAAAGTATGGTGCACTTTGTGGTCGGCTGTTTGTAGGACGTTGAGCCCCCACGCGCCGTTGGCGGTCATGTATTCGCCGGAAAGCCACATCAATAGCACAAAGAGCAAGCAACCCACCAGGTTACCGACATAAACGTTAAGCCAGTTTTTAGCCAATTGGCCCCAGGTAATACGACCACTGGCTTTTGCTACGACAATCAATACGGTTGAGGTGAAGAGGTCTGCGCCGCAGACAACACAAAGAATCAGCCCCAGGGAAAAGCAGATACCACCTACTAATTTTGCCATGCCGAAAGGCATAGTTCCGGTACCGGTTGTGGCGGTGATATAGAAAACAAAGGCAATTGAAATGAATACACCGGCAGTAATTGCCAGATAGAACGTCTTAAGCGGATGTTTCGTTGCTTTATAGACGCCTGCTTCTTCGGCAACTTTGGCCATTGCAGCAGGTAGAATAAGATCAAAAGGGTTGTCAGCTTTCACACTAACTCTCTCTTTATTAAGTCGGCGACGAGATACTAACAAAGCATTATAGATGAGAATTTGATATAGATCATATCTCGCCTGGCTTATAGGCCCGCAAGACGCATGGTTTTTATGCGATTACGGAGTAACTTGTTGATTATCCATATAAAAATAAATTTTAAAAATTATAAAGTGAGTTGAATTTTTTCTTTTCATCTCCTGTCAGACGGTTAATTAAAATGGAGTAATTGAGATAAAAAACCACATTAATATGCTAATTTTTTTAATATCAACTACTAATATTTAACCTTGTTTTTACATTTATTTTCCGATTTGAACAAAATAAAAAAACAGGGCGCTTAAAGCGCCCCGTAATATATCCCAGACAATACTTTTAGCCTACTTAGCGCAGGCTGACTGTCATTATTTTGACCAATGTGCCGCTTTCGCGCGCTGCAGTTTTTCATAGGCTTTCAGTAGAGACTGATGCGCCGGGAAAGCTTGCAGATCGTTATCAACGGTTTGCAACCCGTAGAATGGCGCTTCGCCACTCAATGCCGCACTTGCCGCTTCAACCGCCTCGGCACCGTACATGCGGACAAACGCATTCAGATATTGCAGCGGCTGACGGTCTTCTTCCTGAGACAGCAGCAACAATGTTTGCAGGCAGCGATAGTAGTTTGCACGTTCCGCGCTAAAGACGGAGGCGTTAAATTCCATCGTCCATTCTGTCCACACCAGCGCCTGCTCCAGATCGCCACCGGCCAGCGCCAGCATCACTTTAAGCTCGCCAATACGCAGGGTGTACCAACCGTTATCCGCACCGGTCGCCAGACCGAGTAGCTCGCGTACGCGGGTGAAGTCGTCAAACCCTTCTTCATCCAGTTGTTCGATCAGATTGAGATAGTCTTCTTTATCCCATTCGCTGCCCGGCAGAGAGAGAATGGTGTCACGCAGATGGGCGCCCATAGCGTTGTTAGCTAACCACAGATCTTCTGCCGGATAGATGTCAGACATTCCCGGAACAATAATGCGGCACGCGTAAACGCTCAGGTGTTCATAGTCAGCGATATACACTTCTTTATCTTCAGCATTGAAGATGGCCATCAGGGTGGCGAACTCTTCTTCCGTGGTGCCAGAGAAATTCCAGTCAACGAACGGATAATCGGCATCCTGCTTGAACAGATCCCATGAGATCAAACCGCTGGAATCGATGAAGTGAGTTTCAAGGTTGGTATGTTCTGCCACTTCCTCATCGTCGAAGGTCGGTGGGGTGAAGACATCAAGATCCTTCAGACCACGGCCCTGCAGCAGTTCAGTGACGGTACGCTCCAGCGCCACGCCGAAATCCGGGTGTGCGCCGAAGGAAGCGAAGCAGGTACCGTTGGTTGGGTTGAACAGGACAACGCAAATCACCGGATACTTGCCGCCCAGCGAGCCATCATAGGCAAAAATTGGGAAACCTTCAGCTTCCAGTGTGGCGATGGACTCCACCACTGCCGGATAGCGCGCCATGACTTCGGCCGGGATTTCCGGCAGGCTGATGCTTTCCGCAATAATGCGGTTCTTCACATGACGCTCAAAGACTTCAGACAGGCCCTGAACGCGCGCTTCGTTAGGCGTGTTACCCGCGGACATGCCGTTAGAAACATACAGGTTGCCGATAATATTCATCGGAATATAGACAGTCTGGTTATCCGACTGACGGGTAAACGGCAGGCCGCAGACGCCACGTTCTTCATTACCAGACTGCAGATCGATAAGCATGCTGCCAGTCAGTTCGTTATCTGGATCGTAAAACGCTCGCAGACGTGCATCCAGTAAACCTTCTGGTACATCGTCTTCTTCTGTCAGCGGGAACCATTTTTCGTTCGGATAATGCACGAACGGGCCATTGGCGATAGTTTCGCCCAACCAGAAATCCGCAAAGAAATAGTTAGTCGACAGACGCTCAAAATATTCGCCCAGCGCGGAAGCCAACGCCGCTTTTTTCGTCGCGCCTTTACCGTTGGTGAAGCACAGCGCGCATTCTTTGTCGCGAATATGTACAGACCAGACGTTAGGGACGGGATTCAACCACGAGGCTTCTTCAATTTGAAAACCGAGGTCGAGCAATTTTTGCTGGAAGCGAGCGATGGAGTCTTCCAGAGCGGCATCTTTGCCGGGGATAAATGTTTGCGTCATGAAAATCACTTTTGTCGTACGGAAAGCGCGCAATGATACGGGTTTTCAATGAACGGCGCTATCGCCGCCGGAGCTCAGGCGTAAATAAAAGCATTGGCTATGCTTTCTTACAACCAACCACGTTTAGAGCATATTAATGAAAGCTTTCGATTTGCACCGTATGGCGCTTGATAAGGTGCCCATGGATTTTCTGGGGGAAGTTGCGTTACGCAGCCTCTACACCTTTATATTGGTTTTTCTGTTTTTAAAAATCACCGGACGTCGCGGCGTACGCCAGATGTCGCTTTTTGAAGTGCTGATCATCCTTACGCTGGGTTCTGCAGCGGGAGACGTGGCATTCTATGACGATGTCCCGATGCTGCCAGTGCTGGTGGTTTTTATTACTCTTGCTGTGCTGTATCGGTTGGTGATGTGGCTGATGGCGCATAGTGAAAAAATGGAGGACCTGCTGGAGGGCAAACCCGTCGTGATCATTGAAGACGGCGAGCTGGCATGGTCAAAGCTCAATAGTGCCAATATGACGGAATTTGAATTCTTTATGGAACTGCGTTTGAACGGCGTGGAGCAATTGGGACAGGTAAAACTGGCTATTCTGGAGACGAATGGACAAATCAGCGTCTACTTCTTTGCCGATGAAGACGTAAAGCCGGGGCTCAGTATTTTACCTAAGCACTGTACGCAACGATTTAAAGTAATGCCTGAAGCAGGAGACTATGCCTGTATACGTTGTAGCGAAGTGGTGCAAATGAACGCCGGAGATCATCAATTATGTCCACGCTGTGCAAATCCAGAATGGTCGAAGGCCAGTCGGGCAAAACGGGTGACCTGACAGCAAAAATCTCGGTTTTTACCCGTCAATCCGATAGATTCTGTTGTGTGACCAATGACACATTTTTACCCTGGTCAGTTTTACCCATTGCGGCGCGTGTCACTGAATGATAAAACCGATATCCACAGGAATAACTTATACCAATGTCTGTCACCGGATTATCGTCAATGACAGGATGTTGATTGGACAACAACACAACGTGGTGAGGGGAAATGGCTCAGGTCTTTAATTTTAGTTCAGGTCCGGCAATGCTACCGGCAGAAGTACTTAAACTGGCTCAACAGGATCTTCGCGACTGGAACGGTCTTGGCACGTCGGTGATGGAAATTAGCCACCGTGGCAAAGAATTCATCCAGGTCGCCGAGGAAGCGGAGCAGGATTTTCGTGATCTTCTTAGCATCCCCTCCAACTATAAAGTGTTGTTCTGCCATGGCGGTGGTCGTGGGCAGTTCGCGGGTATCCCGTTAAATATTCTGGGGGATAAAACCACCGCGGATTACGTCGATGCCGGTTATTGGGCCGCCAGTGCAATTAAAGAAGCGAAAAAATACTGCACACCAAACGTTATTGATGCCAAAGTCACCGTGGACGGCCTGCGTGCTGTTAAGCCGATGAGTGAATGGCAGCTTTCTGATAACGCGGCGTACCTGCACTATTGTCCGAACGAAACTATCGATGGCATTGCGATCGATGAAACGCCGAATTTTGCCAGCAACGTTGTGGTCACGGCGGATCTGTCCTCTACCATTCTTTCCGCACCGCTTGACGTTAGCCGTTATGGCGTAATTTATGCCGGTGCACAGAAAAACATCGGCCCGGCCGGCCTGACGATTGTCATCGTCCGTGAAGATTTGCTGGGTAAAGCTCATGTATCATGCCCGTCAATCCTCGACTATACCGTGCTGAATGACAACGATTCCATGTTCAATACGCCGCCAACCTTTGCCTGGTATCTGTCTGGCCTGGTCTTTAAATGGCTGAAAAAGCAGGGCGGTGTTAATGCAATGGATAAGATTAACCAGCAAAAAGCGGAACTGCTGTACGGCGTAATTGATAACAGCGATTTCTACCGTAACGATGTGGCGAAATCCAACCGTTCACGCATGAACGTACCGTTCCAGCTGGCTGACAGCGCACTGGATAAACTGTTCCTGGAAGAGTCTTTTGCTGCGGGCCTGCATGCGCTGAAAGGGCATCGTGTGGTCGGCGGTATGCGTGCGTCCATCTACAATGCAATGCCGCTTGAAGGTGTAAAAGCACTGACCGATTTCATGGTCGATTTTGAACGCCGTCGCGGCTAATCTGCTGTACTTTTCATCCCCACAGCCCGTCTGTGGGGTTTTTATGTCTGTTTTTGAGAGTCGAGTTTCATGGAATCCCTGACGTTACAACCCATTGCGCGGGTGGATGGCACAATCAATCTGCCTGGATCCAAAAGTGTTTCTAACCGCGCTTTGCTGCTGGCCGCATTAGCCAATGGCACCACTGTCCTGACCAACCTGCTGGACAGCGATGATGTTCGCCATATGCTTAATGCTCTGAATGTGTTAGGGATTAGCTATACCCTTTCTGCTGATCGTACCCGCTGCGAGATTATTGGCAATGGTGGTGCATTACATGCGCAAGGCTCAGTGGAACTGTTCCTTGGTAATGCCGGAACCGCCATGCGCCCGCTGGCCGCAGCGCTATGTCTGGGCAGCAATGACATCGTGCTGACGGGCGAACCGCGCATGAAAGAGCGCCCGATTGGCCATCTGGTTGATGCGCTGCGCCAGGGCGGAGCCAAAATTGACTATCTGGAGCAGGAAAACTATCCACCTTTACGTCTGCGCGGTGGCTTTACCGGAGGCCAGGTTGAGGTAGACGGTAGCGTTTCCAGCCAGTTCCTCACTGCGCTGCTGATGACTGCGCCGCTTGCGCCGCAGGATACGACGATTGCAATTAAAGGTGACCTGGTATCCAAACCTTACATTGATATCACACTGAACCTGATGAAAACGTTTGGTGTTGAAATTGAAAATCAAAACTACCAGCACTTTGTCGTGAAGGGGCAGCAGCAGTACCAGTCACCGGGTGCATACCTGGTTGAAGGCGATGCTTCTTCCGCTTCCTATTTCCTCGCGGCGGGTGCCATTAAAGGCGGTACGGTAAAAGTTACCGGGATTGGTCGTAACAGCATGCAGGGTGATATTCGTTTTGCCGATGTACTGGAAAAAATGGGTGCTACCATTACATGGGGCGACGATTTTATTGCCTGTACTCGCGGCGAGTTGAACGCAGTGGATATGGATATGAACCATATTCCTGATGCGGCGATGACCATTGCAACGGCGGCGCTGTTTGCGAAAGGCACCACAACATTACGTAATATCTACAACTGGCGCGTCAAAGAGACCGATCGTCTGTTCGCGATGGCGACGGAGTTACGCAAAGTGGGCGCGGAAGTGGAAGAGGGGCATGACTTTATCCGCATCACCCCGCCTGCAACATTGCAATTTGCGGACATCGCGACCTATAACGATCACCGCATGGCGATGTGTTTCTCGCTGGTGGCGCTGTCTGACACGCCTGTGACCATTCTTGATCCAAAATGTACCGCCAAAACTTTCCCGGATTATTTCGAACAGCTGGCGCGTATTAGTACATCTGCCTGATCCTCACGAAACGTCGGTCCCCGGACTGGCGTTTCTGTGTCCGTAACCGCACTGTTTTTACGCTTACAACTAATGCTAACTTGTGGATGATTTAACTTATTTATTTGTTTTTATTATAAATATCATCGGAAGATTAGCATGAAAAATAAATCACTCTTTTTGGCATTGACTGTTTCCGCTACGTTGCTGGCAGGTTGTAAAAATGGTGTAAATGGCGACCTTGTTGCCAGTTCTGGTATGGCAGCTTATAAAGCTGCGACGCTTACCGACGCTGATGTCAAATCCCTCTCTAACAGCTCATGTAAGCAGATGGATAGTGAAAACCAGCTGGCGGGCGCAAAAAGCAAATACACTAAGCGTCTGAATAAAATTGCGAAAGCGTTGGGTAATAACATTGATGGAACGCCGGTCAACTATAAAGTTTATATGACCAGTGATATCAATGCCTGGGCAATGGCGAATGGATGTGTACGTGTTTATTCGGGCTTGATGGACCTGATGACCGACAATGAAATTGAAGGCGTGCTGGGTCATGAGTTGGGCCATGTTTCTTTAGGGCACTCACGTAAAGCAATGCAGACCGCGTATGCCACACTTGCTGCGCGCGATGCTATTTCTGCGACCAGCGGCGTCGCTTCTCAGCTTTCCCAGTCTCAGTTGGGCGATCTGGCGGAAGGTGTGATTAACTCAGCCTTCTCCCGTAGCCAGGAATCGGATGCGGATGACTTTTCCTATGATTTGCTGAAAAAACGCGGTATTGACCGTCAGGGGTTAGTGACTGCGTTTGATAAGTTTGCCACGATGGACGCAGGCCATGCAAAATCACTGATGGATTCTCATCCGGCATCTGACGATCGCGCTCAGCATATGCGTGAACGTATCGCAGCAGATAAAAAGTAAAACAGTGCCATCTTCCGGGCTGGTTTCTCGCCAGCCCGCTATAATTGCGCAATTCTTCCACATATCGTTACAGACTAATCGGGTTTTTACACTCTGTATTAACGATCATTAGCGTTGGCGCGTATAATGCGCGGCGTTCACGTTAATGTACGCCCGTTTAAGGAGAAAAAGATGACGGCAATTGCCCCGGTTATTACCATTGATGGCCCAAGCGGTGCAGGAAAAGGCACCTTGTGCAAGGCAATGGCGGAAGCATTGCAGTGGCATCTGTTAGATTCAGGCGCGATCTACCGCGTACTGGCGCTCGCAGCGTTACATCACCATGTTGATGTCACTTCTGAAGATGCTCTGGTACCGCTTGCCTCACACCTGGATGTGCGTTTTATCTCAACAGACGGCAACCTTGAAGTCATTCTTGAAGGTGAGGATGTCAGCGGTGAAATCCGTACCCAGGAAGTGGCGAATGCCGCCTCTCAGGTCGCGGCGTTTCCTCGCGTGCGTGAAGCGCTTTTACGTCGTCAACGCGCATTTCGCGAAACCCCAGGTCTGATTGCTGATGGACGTGATATGGGGACCGTGGTGTTCCCGGATGCGCCGGTGAAAATTTTTCTAGACGCCTCCTCGCAAGAACGTGCGCATAGACGTATGCTACAGTTGCAGGAGAAGGGCTTTAGTGTTAACTTTGAACGCCTTTTGGCCGAGATCGAAGAACGCGATTATCGCGATCGTAACCGTGCTGTAGCGCCGCTGGTTCCTGCTGCTGATGCTTTAGTTTTGGATTCAACCCGATTAAGCATTGAGCAAGTGATTGAAAAAGCGTTACAATACGCGCGCCAAAAACTGGCTCTCGCTTAAGTGCGACCGAATTTGCAGTACCCCCGTTGCAATGGATTGACAGCGGGTATGTTAAACAACCCCATCCGGCATGGAGCCAGGTGGACGTTAAATATGAAACCTGAAGATTAAACATGACTGAATCTTTTGCTCAACTGTTTGAAGAATCCTTAAAAGAAATCGAAACCCGTCCGGGTTCCATCGTTCGTGGTGTTGTTGTTGCTATCGACAAAGACGTAGTACTGGTTGACGCTGGTCTGAAATCTGAGTCCGCCATTCCGGCAGAGCAGTTCAAAAACGCCCAGGGCGAGCTGGAAATCCAGGTTGGTGACGAAGTTGACGTTGCTCTGGATGCAGTAGAAGACGGCTTCGGTGAAACCCTGCTGTCCCGTGAAAAAGCTAAACGTCACGAAGCTTGGATCACGCTGGAAAAAGCTTACGAAGAAGCTGCAACCGTTACTGGTGTTATCAATGGCAAAGTCAAGGGTGGCTTCACTGTTGAGCTGAATGGTATTCGCGCGTTCCTGCCGGGTTCCCTGGTAGACGTTCGTCCGGTCCGCGACACGCTGCACCTGGAAGGCAAAGAGCTTGAATTCAAAGTAATCAAGCTGGATCAGAAGCGTAACAACGTTGTTGTTTCCCGTCGTGCCGTTATCGAATCCGAAAACAGCGCAGAACGCGATCAGCTGCTGGAAAACCTGCAGGAAGGCATGGAAGTTAAAGGTATCGTTAAGAACCTCACTGACTACGGTGCATTCGTTGATCTGGGTGGCGTTGACGGCCTGCTGCACATCACCGACATGGCATGGAAACGCGTTAAGCATCCGAGCGAAATCGTAAACGTTGGCGACGAAATCACTGTTAAAGTGCTGAAGTTCGACCGCGAGCGTACTCGTGTATCTCTGGGCCTGAAACAGCTGGGCGAAGATCCATGGGTAGCTATCGCTAAGCGTTATCCAGAAGGTACCAAACTGACTGGTCGCGTGACCAACCTGACCGACTACGGCTGCTTCGTTGAAATCGAAGAAGGCGTTGAAGGCCTGGTTCACGTTTCCGAAATGGATTGGACCAACAAAAACATCCACCCGTCCAAAGTTGTTAACGTTGGCGACGTAGTGGAAGTTATGGTTCTGGATATCGACGAAGAACGTCGTCGTATCTCCCTGGGTCTGAAGCAGTGCAAAAACAACCCATGGCAGCAGTTCGCGGAAACCCACAACAAGGGCGACCGTGTTGAAGGTAAAATCAAGTCTATCACTGACTTCGGTATCTTCATCGGCCTGGACGGCGGCATCGACGGCCTGGTTCACCTGTCTGACATCTCCTGGAACGTTGCAGGCGAAGAAGCAGTTCGTGAATACAAAAAAGGCGACGAAATCGCAGCAGTTGTTCTGCAGGTTGACGCAGAGCGTGAGCGTATCTCTCTGGGCGTTAAACAGCTCGCAGAAGATCCGTTCAACAACTGGGTTGCACTGAACAAGAAAGGCGCAATCGTAAACGGTAAAGTCACTGCAGTTGACGCTAAAGGCGCAACCGTAGAACTGGCTGACGGCGTTGAAGGTTACCTGCGCGCTTCTGAAGCTTCACGTGACCGCGTTGAAGATGCAACTCTGGTTCTGAGCGTAGGCGACGACGTTGAAGCTAAATTCACCGGCGTTGATCGTAAGAACCGTGCAATCAGCCTGTCTGTTCGTGCTAAAGACGAAGCTGATGAGAAAGATGCAATCGCAACTGTTAACAAACAGGAAGATGCTAACTTCTCTAACAACGCAATGGCTGAAGCTTTCAAAGCAGCTAAAGGCGAGTAATATCGAGTGCTCTAAATCCTTTGTGCTGTTAACGGCACAAAGGATGACGAGTAGCTTGACAGATTACAGGATTCGTCCTGTAATCAATGACAAAGGGCGGCTACGGCCGCCCTTAATCAATGCAGCAGCTAATTATGCCTTTAAGGAACCGGAGGAATCATGACCAAGTCAGAATTGATTGAAAGACTTGCAACCCAGCAACCTCATATTCCCGCGAAAGCGGTTGAAGATGCAGTTAAAGAGATGCTGGAACATATGGCCTCGACTCTTGCGCAGGGCGAGCGTATTGAAATCCGCGGTTTCGGCAGCTTCTCTTTGCATTACCGCGCACCACGCACCGGACGTAATCCGAAGACCGGCGATAAAGTGGATCTGGAAGGGAAATACGTTCCGCACTTTAAACCAGGTAAAGAACTGCGCGACCGCGCCAATATTTACGGTTAAGTTTTTAGCGAGACTTAACGCCGAGAAAAGCACCCATATGGGTGCTTTTTTCATTTCTGTGCGCCTATCCTGGAATCCTCATCCCAGTTAATTTGTACGTTACAACCCCCACTAAATGTCTGCGGAACTCAGGTCGTATAACGATAAATTGATGCCAGACAATCGTCGAAGAGTACTGCACACTCCCTGTAACAGGGAGGTTATTGATGAAAATAACAACGGTGAGTACGTGTGCATTATTCGGCATTCTCCCACTCATGCTATTACCTACGCTGCCAGGCATGTTGTGTATCGGCATTGTATTTTGTTTGGCATGTCTGCTCTGTTTTCTCCCCCACAAATATATACGTTCCGCCGGACTAACCCTGCTGTTTTTTCTTTGGGGAATCCTGGCTGCGAAAGAGGCTCTGTGGGCCGGTAATACGCTGCCTGAGAAAAACCAGCAAGCCATTGTGCGGATAACCGGAACTGACAATATGACAACGCACTACGGCCAAATCACTCACCTTCAGGGGAGACGAATCTTTCCTGCACAAGGAATCGTCTTGTACGGACAGTATTTACCCGGTGATGTTTGTGCGGGTCAGACATGGGCGATGACGTTGAAAGTCCGCGCCGTACACGGTCAATTAAACGAAGGCGGATTTGATAGCCAGCGTTACGCATTGGCGCAGCATCAACCGTTGACGGGGCGATTCTTACAGGCTTCGGTTATCACACCACAATGCAGTTTGCGTTCGCGATTTCTCGACTCGTTGAAAACGGTACTCGCCGACTATCCCTGGCAGCAGGTCATACTGGGTCTGGGAATGGGTGAGCGCTTGTCCGTGTCACAAGAGGTGAAAACGATTATGCGTGATACCGGCACGGCTCATTTGATGGCAATCTCCGGGCTGCATATTGCGTTTGCTGCACTTCTGGCTGGCGGAATAATTCGCGCGGGACAATTTTTTATGCCCGCCAGATGGATTTGCTGGCAGGTTCCATTAGTGGGTGGGATTATCTGCGCCACATTATATGCCTGGCTGACGGGGCTGCAACCCCCGGCATTACGAACGGTTGTTGCGCTGCTAGTCTGGGGGGCGCTAAGACTTAGCAGCAGGCAGTGGAGCGGATGGTCGGTATGGATCTGCTGTCTGGCAGCCATTCTGGTGGTGGATCCTGTTGCCGTTCTTTCGCAAAGTCTATGGTTGTCTGCATCCGCCGTTGCGGCACTGCTGTTCTGGTACCAATGGGTACCGCTCCCGGACTGGCCGCTGTCGCGTGCTGGTCGTCAATTTCTGGCGCTGGCTCATCTGCAATTGGGTATTACGCTTCTGCTTCTTCCCGTACAAATCGCAATGTTTCACGGTTTTAGTCTGACCTCGTTTCCGGCTAATTTGTTTGCCGTCCCTTTGGTCACGTTTGTTTCCGTACCCTTGATATTAGCAGGCATGATCGTGCATTTAGCCGGACTGGTGATGATTGAATCGAATCTGTGGTATTTAGCGGATCGTTCTCTGGCGCTACTATTTTGGGGGCTCAGGAGCCTGCCTGAAGGGTGGATCAATATTGATGCACGCTGGCAATGGCTCGCATTTTTACCCGGAATAATGATTATCGCATGGCGACTAAATATCTTGCGTACGCTACCGGTGGTCTGTTTCTCTGCGCTACTTTTGCTGAGTGGGCCGCTTTGGCGTGCACCGCGTACAGATGTGTGGCAAGTGCATATGCTGGATGTCGGGCAGGGGCTGGCGATGGTGATTGTGCGTAATGGAAAAGCGCTGCTTTACGATACCGGTCTGGCATGGCCTGAAGGCGATAGCGCGCAACAGCTGATTATTCCCTGGTTGCGTTGGCATAATCTGGAGCCAGAAGGGGTCATTTTAAGCCATGAACATATGGATCACCGAGGAGGGTTGCACTCCTTACAACAAGCCTGGCCATCACTATGGATAAGAAGTCCGCTAGGCTGGAAAGGACACCTCCCGTGTTTTCGCGGAGAACGTTGGCAATGGCAAGGGTTAACCTTCAGTGCGCACTGGCCTGTGCGTGGAAGTGCAGGGCAGGGGAATAACCACTCCTGCGTGGTTAAAGTTAATGATGGGTATCAGAGTGTTCTGCTGACCGGCGATATTGAGTCTCCCGCTGAACAAAAAATGCTAAGTCACTACTGGCAGCATCTGCAGTCTACGGTGATGCAGGTTCCGCATCATGGCAGCAATACTTCATCATCACTGGCACTCATTCAGCGAGTTGACGGGCAGGTCGCATTAGCCTCTGCATCCCGTTACAACGCCTGGCGTCTGCCATCCTGGAAAGTGAAGCAACGTTATCGGAAACAAAATTATCAATGGCTGGATACACCACATCAGGGGCAGATTACGCTGGATTTTTACCAAAAAAACTGGCGAATACACAGCTTGCGGGATCAGATTTTACCTCGTTGGTATCATCAGTGGTTTGGCGTGTCGGAGGATAACGGGTAGAATATGCGGCTATTCTAACAAATGCTGGTTTTTTGAATGCATAACGATAAAGATCTCTCTACGTGGCAGACGTTTCGCCGACTATGGCCAACCATAGCGCCTTTTAAATCGGGTCTGATCGTGGCGGGTATAGCGTTAGTCCTTAACGCGGCCAGCGATACCTTCATGTTATCGCTCCTTAAACCATTACTGGATGATGGTTTTGGTAAAACGGATCGTTCGGTGCTGCTGTGGATGCCGCTGGTGGTCATTGGGCTGATGATAGTTCGTGGCTTAACCAGTTATGTCTCCAGCTACTGTATCTCATGGGTGTCAGGCAAAGTGGTCATGACCATGCGTCGCCGCCTGTTTGGTCATATGATGGGCATGCCAGTCTCCTTTTTTGATAAACAGTCTACAGGTACGCTGTTGTCACGTATTACCTATGATTCAGAGCAGGTCGCGTCATCGTCTTCCGGCGCGCTGATCACCGTGGTACGTGAAGGGGCCTCAATCATTGGCCTGTTTATCATGATGTTCTATTACAGCTGGCAGTTGTCACTGATCCTGATTGTACTGGCGCCAATTGTGTCAGTGGCGATCCGTGTGGTTTCCAAGCGCTTTCGTAGCATCAGTAAAAACATGCAAAACACTATGGGGCAGGTTACGACCAGTGCGGAGCAGATGCTGAAAGGCCACAAAGAAGTTCTGATTTTTGGTGGTCAGGAAGTCGAAACCAAGCGCTTTGATAAGGTCAGCAACAAGATGCGTTTGCAGGGTATGAAGATGGTTTCCGCTTCTTCTATCTCCGATCCTATCATCCAGTTGATTGCGTCTCTGGCTCTGGCCTTCGTGTTATATGCGGCCAGCTTCCCAAGCGTAATGGAAAACCTGACGGCAGGGACAATTACGGTTGTCTTCTCCTCAATGATCGCGCTGATGCGTCCGTTGAAATCGCTGACCAACGTCAACGCGCAGTTCCAGCGCGGTATGGCGGCATGCCAGACCTTATTTACGATTCTGGATAGCGAACAGGAGAAAGATGAAGGTAAACGTGTTATCGAGCGTGCTACCGGCGATCTCGAGTTCCGCAACGTGACTTTCACCTATCCGGGACGTGAAGTACCGGCTCTGCGTAACATCAACCTGAATATTCCCGCGGGTAAAACCGTTGCTCTGGTTGGCCGTTCGGGCTCAGGGAAATCCACCATCGCCAGCCTGATTACGCGCTTCTACGATATTGATGAAGGGCAGATTCTGATGGACGGACACGATCTGCGCGAATATACCCTGGCATCCCTGCGCGATCAGGTTGCGTTGGTTTCGCAGAATGTGCACCTGTTTAACGATACGGTTGCCAACAACATCGCCTACGCGCGTACCGATATGTACAGCCGTGAGCAGATCGAAAAAGCGGCACAGATGGCCTACGCCATGGATTTCATCAACAAGATGGATAATGGTCTGGATACGGTGATTGGTGAAAACGGCGTCCTGCTTTCCGGCGGACAACGTCAGCGTATCGCTATCGCCCGTGCCTTGTTGCGTGACAGCCCAATTCTGATCCTTGATGAAGCAACATCAGCTCTTGATACCGAATCTGAACGTGCGATTCAGTCTGCGCTGGATGAGCTACAGAAAAACCGTACTTCTCTGGTCATTGCTCACCGTCTTTCAACCATTGAACAAGCCGACGAAATCATCGTGGTGGAGGATGGTCTGATTGTCGAACGCGGAACCCATAGCGACCTGATTGAGCAGCGCGGGGTCTATGCGCAATTACACAAAATGCAATTCGGTCAATGATCGCACGTATCTGGTCTGGTGAATCGCCGCTGTGGCGATTGTTACTTCCACTCTCCTGGCTTTATGGCCTGGTGAGTGGCGGGATCCGCCTATGCTACAAGCTTGGGCTTAAACGCGCTTGGCGCGCGCCAGTACCGGTTGTGGTGGTCGGAAACCTTACTGCCGGCGGCAATGGCAAAACACCGGTGGTGATTTGGCTGGTTGAACAACTGCAGCAACGCGGGATTCGCGTGGGCGTGGTGTCGCGTGGGTACGGCGGGAAAGCGGCTGCTTATCCGTTGTTATTGACCGCAGAGACCACTACCGCAGAAGCGGGTGATGAACCTGTGCTGATCGCCCAACGTACCGGCGTGCCGGTAGCGGTATCCCCGGTAAGATCGGATGCGGTAAAAGCCATTTTGGCCCAACATGACGTGCAGATTATTGTGACCGACGATGGGCTACAGCACTATCGTCTGGCGCGAGATGTTGAAATCGTGGTTATTGACGGCGAACGTCGGTTTGGCAATGGCTGGTGGCTTCCCGCTGGTCCAATGCGGGAACGCGCAGGTCGTCTAAAATCGGTGGATGCGACTATTGTTAACGGTGGCGTTGCGCAACCAGGGGAAATCCCTATGCGACTTGAACCGGGGCTGGCCGTTAATTTACGTACAGGCGAACGCCGTGATGTAGCGCAATTGCCCAATATTGTCGCCATGGCGGGCATTGGTCACCCTCCGCGTTTTTTTGCCACGCTGAAAGCATGCGGTGCCAGCGTGCAAAAAAGCATTGCGCTGGCAGACCATCAGTCTCTGACCTACAGTGACGTCAGTGCGTTTGTAAACGCCGGGCAAACGCTGGTGATGACGGAAAAAGATGCGGTTAAGTGCCGGGCATTTGCCGATGAAAACTGGTGGTATTTACCTGTTGACGCACATTTGTCAGGCGATCGGCCTGACATGTTGCTGGATAGCTTAATCTCGCTGACTCGCTAACTGATTCACGCTGCGGCAGCGAATCATTTATGAGGCCATAGATGTCGTTGCCGCACCTTTCTCTGACGGATGCCCGTCATCTTCACCTTGCCGCTCAAGGTCTGCTGAAAAAAACACGCCGTCGGGCAACCCCGGCAGATATTCTCGCGACTATTTCGCGCATGTCGTTACTGCAAATCGATACCATCAATATTGTGGCGCGAAGTCCTTACCTGGTGCTGTTTAGTCGTTTAGGAGATTATTCACCCCAATGGCTGGACGACTCGTTACAGCAGGGCGAACTGATGGAATACTGGGCGCACGAGGCCTGCTTTTTGCCGCGCAGCGATTTTATGCTGATACGTCACCGCATGCTGGCCCCGGAGAATATGGGCTGGAAGTATAAAGCGGCGTGGATGAAAGAACATGCTCATGAAATTGAGCAACTGCTCCAGCACATCCAGCATAACGGACCGGTACGATCTGCTGATTTTGAGCATCCACGTAAGGGGACCAGCGGCTGGTGGGAATGGAAACCGCAGAAGCGTCATCTTGAAGGGCTGTTCACTGCCGGGAAAGTGATGGTGGTGGAACGGCGTAATTTCCAGCGAGTGTATGATTTAACCCATCGCGTCATGCCACACTGGGACGATGAACGCGACCCACTTTCGCAGGAAGATGCTGAAAGCGTCATGCTGGATAACAGCGCCCGCAGTCTGGGGATTTTCCGCGAACAATGGCTGGCAGACTACTACCGCCTGAAGCGCCCGGCGCTAAAAAACTGGTGCAACGAACGGGCGGAACAGCAACAGATTATTCCTGTCGACGTTGAAGGGCTGGGAACGCTGTGGCTGCATAGCCACCTTCAGCCGCTGCTCGAACAGGCGCTGGTGGGCAAATTAACGGCGACCCACAGCGCAGTGTTATCGCCTTTTGATCCGGTGGTTTGGGATCGTAAACGGGCAGAGCAGCTATTCGATTTTAGCTACCGGCTGGAGTGTTACACGCCAGCACCAAAACGTCAGTACGGTTATTTCGTCTTGCCGTTGCTGCACCGCGGGCAGTTGGTTGGGCGAATGGATGCCAAAATGCACCGTAAAACGGGCGTGCTGGACGTGATTTCGCTGTGGTTACAGGATGGGGTTAAGCCTGGGGTGACTTTGCAAAAAGGATTGTTTCAGGCGATTGACGATTTTGCCCGCTGGCAACTGGCAACACGCGTGACGCTGGGACGTTATCCTGAAGGTTTATTTGTTGATGCACGCCATGGTTGGGAAATAGACCCAGCCCATTAAGCGATTATGTTAATATTTACGGATTCACAATCCGGTCCATCTGGAGGAACTATGGATCATCGTCTGCTTGAAATCATTGCCTGCCCGGTATGCAATGGCAAACTCTGGTTTAACCAGGAAAAACAGGAACTGATTTGTAAACTGGATAACCTTGCTTTCCCACTGCGTGATGGCATTCCTGTGTTACTGGAAACCGAAGCCCGCGTTCTGACTGCTGATGAGAGTAAATCATGAGTTTTGTGGTCATTATTCCTGCGCGTTATGCGTCCACTCGTCTGCCGGGCAAGCCGCTACTGGATATCAACGGCAAGCCTATGATCGTGCATGTCCTGGAGCGTGCGCGTGAATCTGGCGCTGAACGTATCATCGTGGCCACCGATCACGAGGATGTCGCTCGCGCGGTAGAAGCGGTGGGGGGGGAAGTGTGCATGACCCGCGCCGATCACCAGTCTGGTACGGAGCGCCTGGCGGAAGTCGTCGAGAAATGTGGTTTTAGCGATGATACCGTTATTGTGAACGTACAGGGTGATGAGCCGATGATTCCGGCGGTCATTATTCGCCAGGTGGCTGAGAATCTGGCGCAACGTCAGGTCGGCATGGCGACTCTTGCGGCTCCGATTCACAGTGCGGAAGAGGCATTTAATCCGAATGCGGTAAAAGTCGTTTTGGACGCTGAAGGATATGCGCTCTATTTTTCACGCGCGACCATCCCATGGGATCGCGATCGTTTCGCCAAAAGTCTGGAAACGGTGGGGGACACCTTCCTGCGCCATCTGGGCATTTACGGCTATCGCGCCGGTTTTATTCGCCGCTATGTTAACTGGCAGCCTAGCCCGCTTGAGCATATCGAAATGCTGGAGCAGCTGCGAGTGCTGTGGTACGGCGAAAAAATTCACGTTGCCGTCGCAAAAGAAGTCCCGGGTACCGGCGTAGACACTACCGAAGATCTCGAGCGCGTTCGCGCCGAAATGCCTTAGTTTTTCTCACGGCACTCCCCCATATTGATGCGTATTTTTGGGAGGAGTGTCGTATCGTTGCGCTTTCCCTCCACTTTTCTTTTCATCAATTGATCTCATCCGGGTGACATCTGTCTGCCCGACGCTCATTATGAAAGCAGTAGCATTTATGAGGGCAATCTGAAATGGAACAGTTGCGTGCCGAACTCAGCCACCTGCTGGGCGAAAAACTCAGTCGTATAGAATGCGTGAATGAAAAAGTGGATACGGCCCTGTGGTCACTGTACGACAGCCAGGGAAATCCGATGCCGCTGATGGCGAGAAGTTTCACCACGCCAGGTATGGCGCAGCAACTGGCATGGAAAACCTCCATGTTAGCGCGCAGCGGTACGGTGCGTATGCCCGTCATTTACGGGGTCTTAACCCACGAAGAGCATCCCGGCCCCGATGTGTTACTGCTTGAGCGTTTACGGGGTGTGCCGGTGGAAGCGCCAGCCCGAACGCCCGAACGCTGGGAACATTTAAAAGATCAGATCGTAGAAGGTCTGCTGTCATGGCATCGGCAGGATAGCCGTGGCTGCGTGGGCATGGTGGATAACACGCAAGAGAATATCTGGCCATCCTGGTATCGCCAGCGTGTTGAGGTGCTGTGGACCACGTTAAATCAGTTCAACAATACTGGCTTGACGATGCAGGATAAGCGGATCCTGTTTCGTACCCGTGAGTGTTTACCCGCTTTATTTGAAGGATTCAATGATAACTGCGTACTAATCCACGGTAATTTCAGTTTACGTAGCATGCTCAAAGACGCCCGTAGCGATCAGCTACTGGCCATGGTGGGACCGGGGTTGATGCTGTGGGCGCCCAGAGAGTATGAATTGTTCCGTTTAATGGATAACGCGCTGGCGGAAAGCCTGCTTTGGCAATACCTGCAACGCGCGCCCGTGGCGGAGTCCTTCATCTGGCGGCGCTGGCTGTATGTGTTATGGGATGAGGTGGCGCAACTGGTCAACACCGGACGTTTTAATCGCACCAACTTTGACCTGGCAACGAAATCACTGCTGCCGTGGCTCGCCTGACTATCCCGTTACGGCATTGCCGGATGGCGGCGTGAGCGCCTTATCCGGCCTACAATTCTGCGCTGAACGCCTGGGGCTGATAAGCCGCGTTAGCGTCGCCGTCAGGCAATATTTCTGTCAGTGCTCCGATCCCTTTAACCACTGCCAGATGCGACCCAATGTTTCGTAACCAACACGATCGCTATGCATCAACCAGACGGGAGAGGGGATCGCGCGCTCCCACGGATTTAGCGGTGAATCAATTGCTAACTGATTAGCCGGCGCGGGCAACGGTTGTAGTCCAGCCTGTTGGAAGAAAATCATTGCTCGTGGTAAGTGCGATGCGGAGGTCACCAGCAGGAACGGCGCGCTGCCGATGGCCTGCTTAACCGCTGCGGCTTCTTCTTCAGTATCTTTAGGTTTATCCAGCGTGATGATATCACCGGGTGGCACACCCAGTGACTGCGCTACGCGGGCTCCCGCTTCTGCAGTACTGACGTTATTGCTCTTTGCCGCAGCACCGGTAAAGATAAGCTTCGATCCCGGATTAGCACGCCAGAGGCGAATACCTTCATTCAGACGCGGAAGACTGTTGCTGATTAGGTTTGAACTTGGTGCCCACTGAGGATTCCAGGTATACCCTCCGCCCAGCACCACAATGTATTCCACTTTTTGTGTATCCTGCCAGGTTGGATAGCTGTCCTCAATCGGTTTCAGTAGGCTATCAGCGACGGGTTGCAAGCTAAGAAGTAACAGCGCCAGCCAACTCAGGCTAATGCACACTTTCCCTGTTTTTTGAAAGCGACTAAACCAGAGCAGCACCAGGCCTGTACCCATGATAATGAGCATTAGCGGAAGTGGCAGCATCATACCGCCAATCACTTTCTTCAGCGTAAAAAGCATCCTTTTTGGTTCCTTTTTTAACCATACAGCAGGGGATCTGCAGGGATATTACACCAGGAAGGTTCATTCTCGGCGTGGGTGTGACAAAATAGCGGTTTTACTTAGTCACCCTAAAGCCAGCGTGTGGAGAGCCCGATGCGGGATCGCAATTTTGATGACATTGCAGAGAAGTTTTCCCGTAACATTTACGGCACCACTAAAGGTCAGCTTCGCCAGACGATCCTCTGGCAGGATCTGGACAAACTTCTTGCCGAATACGCGGGCCAGACATTGCGTGTGCTTGATGCGGGTGGCGGAGAAGGGCAGACAGCCATTCTGATGGCGCAGCGGGGCCATCATGTTACCTTGTGCGATCTTTCTGCTGAGATGGTGGCGCGAGCGCAACGGGCGGCAGAAGAGCAAGGTGTGAGCGACAACATGCATTTTATACATTGTGCCGCTCAGGACATCCCACAGCATTTGGATTCTCAGGTTGATCTGATATTGTTTCATGCTGTGCTGGAATGGGTGGCCGATCCACAAGCCGTCTTAAAAACATTGTGGTCGATGTTACGCCCGGGCGGTGCTTTATCGCTGATGTTCTACAATGCAAATGGCCTGTTGATGCGTAATGTGTTGGTCGGTAATTTCGGCTATGTACAGCAGGGAATGTATAAAAAGAAACGGCGCACGTTGTCTCCCGATTTCCCGCGCGACCCTCAGCAGGTCTATGGCTGGCTGGAGGAGATTGGCTGGGAGATAACCGGTAAAACGGGCGTGAGGGTGTTTCATGATTATCTGCGTGATAAACAAAAACAGCATGACTGTTTTGATGCTTTAACAGAAATAGAAACGCGCTATTGCCGCCAGGAACCGTATATCAGCCTTGGGCGCTATATTCATGTCACCGCGATTAAACGTCCGGCCCGAGCCGCAGATGCAAGGATAACCTATGAGTGAATTTTCCCAGACAGTCCCCGAACTGGTTGCCTGGGCCAGAAAAAATGACTTCTCCATCTCTCTGCCGGTAGACAGACTTTCGTTCCTGCTGGCGGTCGCCACATTGAACGGTGAGCGACTTGACGGTGAGATGAGTGAAGGTGAACTGGTGGATGCGTTCCGCCATGTGAGTGATGCGTTTGAGCAAACCAGCGAAACCATCGGCGTCCGCGCCAACAACGCGATCAACGATATGGTGCGTCAACGTCTGCTGAACCGCTTTACCAGCGAGCAGACTGAAGGCAACGCCATTTACCGTTTAACGCCGCTCGGGATTGGCATCACAGATTACTATATTCGTCAGCGCGAGTTCTCTACGCTGCGTCTTTCCATGCAACTGTCGATTGTTGCAGACGAACTGAAGCGCGCGGCGGATGCGGCAGCGGAAGGTGGCGATGAGTTCCACTGGCACCGCAACGTCTATGCGCCATTGAAATACTCGGTGGCGGAGATTTTCGACAGTATCGATCTGACCCAGCGCATCATGGATGAACAGCAGCAGCAGGTAAAAGACGACATCGCACAGTTGCTAAACAAAGACTGGCGGGCGGCGATTTCCAGCTGTGAACTGTTGCTTTCTGAAACGTCTGGTACGCTGCGTGAACTGCAGGATACGCTGGAAGCGGCGGGGGATAAGCTGCAGGCTAACCTGTTACGCATCCAGGATGCCACAATGACGCATGATGATTTGCATTTTGTTGATCGGCTGGTGTTTGATTTACAAAGCAAGCTCGACCGCATTATTAGCTGGGGTCAGCAGTCCATTGACTTGTGGATCGGCTACGATCGTCATGTGCATAAATTTATCCGTACCGCGATCGATATGGATAAAAACCGCGTCTTCGCCCAACGTCTGCGTCAGTCCGTGCAGACCTACTTTGACGACCCATGGGCGCTGACCTATGCCAACGCCGATCGTCTGCTGGATATGCGTGACGAGGAGATGGTGCTGCGTGACGAAGAGGTCACCGGTGAACTTCCGGAAGATCTGGAATATGAAGAATTTAACGAGATCCGTGAACAACTGGCGGCGATCATCGAAGAACAGCTGGCTATCTACAAATCCAGACAAACACCACTGGATCTCGGTTTGGTAGTGCGCGAGTATCTGGCGCAATACCCACGTGCGCGTCATTTCGACGTCGCGCGTATTGTTATCGATCAGGCGGTACGCCTTGGCGTAGCGCAAGCAGACTTCACCGGACTGCCAGCCAAATGGCAGCCGATTAATGATTACGGAGCCAAGGTACAGGCGCATGTCATTGACAAATATTGAACAAGTGATGCCGGTAAAGCTGGCGCAGGCGCTGGCGAATCCGTTATTTCCGGCGCTGGATAGTGCCTTACGTTCGGGCCGCCATATCGGTCTGGATGAACTGGATAATCATGCCTTCCTGATGGATTTTCAGGAATATTTTGAAGAGTTTTACAGCCGCTATAACGTGGAATTGATCCGTGCGCCGGAAGGGTTCTTTTACCTTCGTCCGCGTTCAACGACGCTCATTCCGCGTTCGGTCCTGTCTGAACTGGACATGATGGTGGGTAAAATTCTTTGCTATCTCTATCTCAGCCCGGAACGCCTGGCGAACGAAGGGATTTTTACCCAGCAAGAGCTGTATGACGAGCTGTTAACGCTGGCGGATGAAGCCAAACTGCTGAAGCTGGTAAACAACCGTTCAACCGGTTCTGACGTTGACCGCCAGAAGCTACAGGAAAAAGTGCGTTCTTCGCTCAACCGCTTGCGCCGCTTAGGCATGGTGTGGTTTCTGGGCCACGACAGCAGCAAATTCCGTATTACAGAATCTGTCTTCCGCTTTGGCGCGGATGTGCGTAGCGGTGACGATCCGCGTGAAGCACAGCGTCGCTTAATTCGTGATGGTGAAGCGATGGCGGTCGAGAACCGTCTGCAGCTCAACGATGAGCCTGAAGAGAATCAGCCGGACAGTGGAGAAGAAGAATAATGATTGAACGCGGTAAATTTCGCTCACTTACGCTGATTAACTGGAATGGTTTTTTTGCCCGTACGTTTGATCTCGATGAGCTGGTCACCACGCTGTCCGGTGGTAACGGTGCGGGTAAATCCACCACCATGGCGGCATTTGTTACGGCGCTCATTCCGGACTTAACCCTGCTGCATTTCCGTAACACCACCGAAGCTGGTGCAACCAGCGGTTCACGAGATAAAGGTCTGCACGGTAAGCTGAAAGCAGGGGTCTGTTACTCAATGCTCGACGTCCTCAACTCGCGTCATCAGCGCGTGGTCGTGGGTGTGCGTCTGCAACAGGTTGCGGGTCGTGATCGTAAAGTGGATATCAAACCGTTTGCCATTCAGGGGCTGCCGATGTCGGTACAGCCAACCCAACTGGTGACGGAAACGCTGAACGAACGCCAGGCGCGCGTACTGTCTCTACCTGAGCTGAAAGAGAAGCTTGATGAGATGGAAGGTGTGCAGTTTAAGCAGTTCAACTCAATAACCGATTATCATTCGCTGATGTTCGATCTGGGCATCATTGCTCGCCGTCTGCGCTCCGCGTCTGATCGTAGTAAATTCTACCGTTTGATTGAAGCCTCGCTGTACGGCGGGATCTCCAGCGCCATTACCCGTTCACTGCGTGACTACCTGCTGCCGGAAAACGGCGGCGTCCGTAAAGCGTTCCAGGATATGGAAGCCGCGCTGCGTGAAAACCGCATGACGCTTGAAGCGATTCGCGTAACCCAGTCTGACCGCGACCTGTTTAAGCATTTGATCAGCGAAGCGACCAACTATGTGGCTGCGGATTATATGCGCCATGCCAACGAACGTCGTATCCATCTGGATAAAGCACTGGAATATCGTCGTGAACTGTATACCTCACGTAAGCAGCTGGCGGCAGAGCAGTACAAGCACGTGGATATGGCGCGTGAACTGGGCGAGCATAACGGCGCCGAAGGCGATCTGGAAGCCGATTATCAGGCCGCGAGCGATCACCTGAATCTGGTGCAAACCGCGCTGCGTCAGCAGGAAAAAATTGAACGCTACGAAGCGGATCTCGAAGAACTGCAGATCCGTCTTGAAGAACAAAATGAGGTGGTTGCGGAAGCCGTTGACCGCCAGGATGAAAACGAAGCCCGCGCGGAAGCCGCCGAACTGGAAGTGGATGAGCTGAAAAGCCAGCTTGCCGATTACCAGCAGGCGCTGGACGTCCAGCAGACGCGAGCCATCCAGTATACCCAGGCGATCCAGGCCCTAAATCGGGCGAAAGAGCTCTGCCACCTACCGGATCTGACAGCCGACAGCGCCGCCGAATGGCTGGAGACTTTCCAGGCCAAAGAGCAGGAAGCCACTGAAAAGCTGCTAACGCTTGAACAAAAAATGAGCGTGGCGCAAACCGCGCATAGCCAGTTCGAACAGGCTTATCAGCTGGTGGCGGCTATCAACGGCCCGCTGGCACGTAGTGAAGCCTGGAGCGTGGCGCGTGAACTGCTGCGCGAAGGCGTTGAACAGCGCCACCTGGCGGAACAGGTTCAGCCATTGCGTATGCGACTGAGCGAACTGGAGCAGCGTCTGCGCGAACAGCAGGATGCCGAGCGTCTGCTGGCCGAATTCTGCAAGCGTCAGGGTAAACAGTTTGATATCGATGAGCTGGAAGCGCTGCACCAGGAACTGGAAGCGCGCATCGCCGCCTTGTCGGACAGCGTCTCGTCTGCCAGCGAACAGCGTATGACGCTGCGTCAGGAACAGGAACAGCTACAATCCCGTATTCAGCATTTGATGAAGCGGGCACCTGTCTGGCTGGCTGCGCAAAATAGCCTGAATCAGCTTAGCGAGCAGTGTGGCGAAGAGTTTACCTCTAGCCAGGATGTGACCGAGTATCTGCAACAATTGCTGGAGCGCGAGCGTGAGGCCATTGTTGAGCGTGATGAAGTCGGTGCACGTAAAAATGCGGTTGATGAAGAGATTGAATGTTTAAGTCAGCCGGGCGGGGCGGAAGATCAGCGTCTGAACGCGCTGGCGGAACGCTTTGGCGGCGTGCTGCTGTCAGAAATTTATGATGACGTTAGCCTTGAAGATGCCCCGTACTTCTCTGCGCTGTATGGTCCTTCGCGCCATGCCATCGTGGTACCAGATCTATCACTAATTACCGAACAGCTTGAAGGGCTGACGGATTGCCCGGAAGATCTCTATTTCATCGAAGGGGATCCGCAGTCGTTTGATGATAGCGTCTTCAGCGTTGATGAACTGGAAAATGCGGTGGTGGTGAAAACCGCCGAGCGTCAATGGCGTTATTCCCGCTTCCCGAAGGTGCCTATTTTTGGTCGTGCAGCGCGTGAAAGCCGTATCGAAACCCTGCATGCCGAGCGTGAAGGGCTGTCTGAACGTTTCGCCACGCTCTCCTTTGATGTACAGAAAACCCAGCGTCTGCATCAGGCGTTCAGCCGCTTTATCGGCAGCCATCTGTCGGTGGCGTTTGAAGCCGATCCAGAAGCGGAAATTCGCCAACTGAATAGCCGTCGCGTTGAACTGGAACGTGCGCTGACCAATCATGAAAATGATAATCAGCAAAGCCGTATGCAGTTTGAACAGGCGAAAGAGGGCGTCTCCGCGCTGAACCGCCTGCTGCCGCGCTTGAATCTGCTGGCAGATGACACGCTGGCCGATCGCGTGGACGAAATTCGCGAGCGTCTGGATGAAGCTCAGGAAGCCGCGCGTTTTGTACAGCAACATGGTAATCAGTTGGCGAAACTGGAACCTATCGTTTCAGTTCTGCAAAATGACCCTGAGCAGTTTGAACAACTGAAGGAAGACTATACGTATTCCCAGCAGATGCAGCGCGACGCACGTCAGCAGGCTTTTGCGCTGACTGAAGTCGTACAGCGTCGGGCGCACTTTAGTTATTCCGACTCAGCCGAAATGCTGAGCGGTAATAGCGATCTGAACGAAAAATTGCGTGAACGCCTGGAACAGGCGGAAGCCGAACGTACCCGCGCTCGTGAAGCGCTGCGTAGTCATGCTGCACAGTTAAGCCAGTACAACCAGGTCATGGCATCGCTAAAAAGCTCTTATGACACCAAAAAAGAGCTGCTTAATGATTTACAACGTGAACTGCAGGATATTGGCGTTCGTGCGGACAGCGGTGCCGAAGAGCGCGCGCGTATCCGTCGTGACGAACTGCATGCGCAGCTCAGCAACAACCGTGCACGCCGTAACCAACTTGAGAAAGCACTGACCTTCTGCGAAGCGGAGATGGAAAACCTGACCCGCAGACTGCGCAAGCTGGAACGTGATTATCATGAAATGCGCGAGCAGGTAGTCACCGCCAAAGCCGGCTGGTGTGCAGTCATGCGGATGGTGAAAGATAACGGTGTGGAACGTCGTCTGCACCGTCGCGAGTTGGCCTATCTTTCCGGTGACGAACTGCGTTCGATGTCGGATAAGGCGCTCGGTGCGCTACGTCTGGCGGTTGCGGATAACGAACACCTGCGCGATGTGTTGCGTATGTCTGAAGATCCAAAACGCCCAGAGCGCAAAATCCAGTTCTTCGTCGCGGTTTACCAGCATCTGCGTGAACGTATTCGCCAGGATATTATCCGTACCGACGATCCGGTTGAAGCCATCGAACAGATGGAGATTGAGCTGAGCCGTCTGACGGAAGAGCTAACCTCTCGTGAACAGAAACTGGCGATCAGCTCACGCAGCGTGGCGAACATTATTCGTAAGACCATTCAGCGTGAACAGAACCGTATTCGCATGCTGAACCAGGGGCTGCAAAGTGTGTCGTTTGGCCAGGTTAACAGCGTTCGCCTGAACGTCAATGTGCGTGAAACGCATGCTACCTTGCTGGACGTACTTTCAGAGCAGCATGAGCAGCATCAGGATCTGTTTAACAGCAATCGCCTGACCTTCTCAGAAGCGCTGGCGAAGCTGTATCAGCGTCTGAATCCGCAGATCGACATGGGGCAACGCACGCCGCAAACCATTGGTGAAGAGCTGCTGGACTATCGTAACTATCTGGAAATGGAAGTTGAGGTTAACCGTGGCTCTGACGGCTGGCTGCGTGCTGAATCTGGCGCGCTGTCAACGGGTGAAGCGATCGGGACCGGGATGTCTATTCTGGTGATGGTGGTGCAAAGCTGGGAAGATGAAGGTCGCAGATTGCGCGGGAAAGACATCTCTCCTTGCCGCCTGCTGTTCCTTGATGAAGCAGCACGACTCGATGCGCGTTCTATTGCGACTCTGTTTGAGCTGTGTGAGCGTTTGCAGATGCAGCTGATTATCGCTGCGCCGGAAAACATCAGCCCAGAGAAAGGCACCACCTACAAACTGGTGCGTAAAGTCTTCCAGAACACCGAGCACGTTCATGTGGTGGGGCTGCGCGGATTTGCGCCTCAGTTACCGGAACCACTGCCGGGGACTGAAGATGCCTCCTCGCAGGCAAGCTAAATAGAAAGGCGGTCATTTGACCGCCTTTCTTCTTTTCCGAAAAGTCTCAATTGCAGGTGCAATTTCTTTTAACTTCTTTACATTATACCAGGTAAAACATTGGCGAAGTTTATATACTGAAGATAAGCCTGACGGGTATGCAGGCTTACTCGTCATACTTCAGTTGTATTGGCGTCTACAGGCGTTGCACACCCGATTTATGGTGCCTGGCTATAGAGTATGATAAAGAAAACAGGGGGCAAGGGATGTTGCTTAATAAAATGTGTGGTCGTCGGCTGTCGGCAATCAGTTTGTGCCTGGCCGTAACATTCGCTCCACTGTTCAATGCGCAGGCCGATGAGCCTGAAATGATCCCTGGCGATAGCTCTGCGAGCGTCAGTGAACAGCCAACAGCATTATCGCAGCCGCAGGTACAATCTTCCGCGACGGCTATTATGGCGGGGATTCAACCGTTACCGCAGGGCGTGTCAGTTGATCAAGCCCGCGCCGAATTACAATCTCAACTTCCAGCGGGCTTCACGCCAGTGTATATGAGCCAGCTGGAATTGCTGTATGCCGCACGTGAAATGAAGCCGGTGTGGGAAAATCGTGATGCGGTAAAGGCCTTTCAACAACAGTTGGCCGAGGTCGCGATTGCTGGCTTTCAGCCGCAGTTTACTACCTGGGTTGCACTTCTGACTGATCCGGCAGTAACCGGTCAGGCGAGAGACATTGTGCTCTCGGATGCGATGATGGGGTATCTGCACTTTATCGCTAATATCCCTGTCAAAGGTAATCGCTGGCTTTACAGCGGTAAGCCCTATGCGCTAACGACGCCGCCGATTTCTGTCATCAACCAGTGGCAGGTCGCACTGGATAACGGTCAACTAACTTCGTTTGTTGCCAGCCTGGCACCGCAGCATCCGCAGTACGCCGCAATGCATGAATCGCTGCTCAAGCTGGTAGGTGATACACGTCCCTGGCCGCAGCTCACCAGTACAGCAACGCTACGTCCGGGGGAGTGGAGTAATGACATCCCTGCGCTGCGTGAAATTTTGCGTCGTACGGGAATGCTGGAGTCCACCGTCAGTACATCTGCTAAAGAAGGACGTAGCGCTTACGATCGTGAACTTGTCGATGCGGTAAAGCGTTTTCAGACGTGGCAGGGACTTGGCGCCGATGGCGCGATTGGCCCTGCCACGCGTGACTGGCTGAACGTGACGCCCGCTCAGCGTGCTGGCGTGCTGGCGTTAAATATTCAGCGCTTACGCCTGCTGCCGAGTGAGCTGTCTACCGGTATCATGGTGAACATTCCTGCCTATTCGCTGGTTTATTATCAGAATGGCAATCAGGTGCTGGCCTCGCGCGTTATTGTCGGGCGTCCAGATCGCAAAACGCCGATGATGAGTAGTGCGCTGAATAACGTGGTCGTTAACCCACCGTGGAACGTTCCGCCGACGCTGGCCCGAAAAGATATTCTGCCTAAGTTATGGAATGATCCGGGATATCTTGAACGTCACGGCTATACCGTGATGCGCGGTTGGAACAGTAAAGAGACGATAGATCCGTGGCAGGTTGACTGGGCCACCATCACTGCGTCCAATCTGCCGTTCCGCTTTCAGCAGGCTCCGGGCGCACGTAACTCGCTCGGACGCTATAAATTCAATATGCCGAGTTCGGATGCTATTTATCTGCACGATACGCCGAACCACAATCTGTTCCAGAAAGATACGCGGGCGTTAAGTTCCGGCTGTGTGCGTGTGAATAAGGCATCTGAGCTGGCGAATATGCTGCTACAGGACGCGGGTTGGAATGATACCCGCATCTCGGATGCCCTGAAGCAAGGGGATACGCGGTACGTGAATATTCGCCAGAATATTCCGGTCAACCTCTACTATCTGACCGCATTTGTTGGCCCGGATGGTCGCACGCAGTATCGTACAGATATTTACAATTACGATCTGACAGCGCGATCCAGCGCACAAATTGTGTCAAAAGCCGAGCAATTAATCAGATAAATGAAGCAGTTCGAGGAAAATGATTGTCGTAAGTTATGCTGGAAACGGGGCAAAATGGCTGTGAGCCCCGTATTTCCTGGGGTTGGGAGCCTTGACGTGGACTACTTAGCCAGATAAGGTTTCCCGCGTGCGCTAGAGCATACATACGATAACATTGACCTTGTAGACCTTAATACCATGGACAAATTTGACGCTAATCGCCGCAAACTGCTGGCGCTTGGTGGTATTGCCCTCGGCGCTGCCATCCTGCCTACGCCTGCGTTTGCAACACTCTCTACCCCACGTCCGCGTATATTGACTCTGAATAACCTGCATACCGGTGAGTCAATAAAAGCAGAGTTTTTTGATGGCAGGGGCTATATTCAGGACGAATTAGCAAAACTTAACCACTTTTTCCGTGATTTTCGGGCCAATAAAGTGAAATCCATTGACCCCGGACTGTTTGATCAACTCTTCCGTCTGCAGGGCCTGCTGGGTACGCGTAAACCCGTACAGCTGATCTCCGGTTATCGTTCCGTCGATACCAATAATGAACTACGTGCGCGCAGTCGCGGTGTGGCCAAGAAAAGCTACCACACCAAAGGGCAGGCCATGGATTTCCATATTGAAGGCATCGCATTAAGTAATATTCGCAAAGCTGCGTTATCTATGCGCGCAGGTGGTGTAGGATACTACCCCAGCAGTAACTTTGTGCATATTGACACCGGCCCTGCACGGCACTGGTGATCCATAAGCTTAATGAAACAGGAGCTGTATGAACTATCGTATTATTCCGGTCACTGCATTCGCCCAGAACTGCTCGCTAATCTGGTGTGAGCAGACTCGTCTGGCCGCGTTGGTCGATCCCGGCGGCGATGCCGAGAAAATCAAACAGGAAGTGGATGCCAGCGGTCTGACGCTAATGCAGATCCTGCTTACTCACGGTCATCTTGATCATGTTGGGGCGGCAGCTGAACTGGCACAGCATTATGGTGTACCGGTTATTGGTCCGGAAAAAGAAGATGAGTTCTGGCTACAGGGTCTCCCTGCGCAGAGCCGCATGTTTGGCCTGGGCGATTGTGAGCCGCTGACGCCCGATCGCTGGTTGAACGAAGGTGATCGGGTCAGCGTTGGCAACGTGACGTTGCAGGTGTTGCATTGTCCGGGTCATACACCGGGACATGTGGTCTTCTTTGATGAGCAATCAAAGTTACTGATTTCGGGTGACGTGATTTTCAAAGGTGGCGTAGGGCGCAGCGATTTTCCGCGCGGAGATCACAGCCAACTGATCGATTCGATTAAACGTAAACTGTTGCCGCTGGGCGATGACGTGACGTTTATTCCGGGTCACGGCCCACTTTCTACGCTGGGTAACGAACGGCTTCATAACCCGTTCCTGCAGGACGAAATGCCTGTCTGGTAATACAGCAGATAAATAAAAAGGCCGCTATTGCGGCCTTTTTTGTACGCGATAGATTACAGTACTGCGACAATCGCTTCGCACAGCGGTGCCATGTTATCTGGCGTCATTCCAGCTACGTTTACACGTCCGGAAGCGACAGCGTAGACACCAAACTCTTCACGCAGACGCAGAACCTGCTCTTTTGTCAGGCCGCTGAATGAGAACATGCCGTTCTGTTTGATGATAAAGCTGAAGTCGCGGTTCGCACCTTTCTCCTGCAGCGTATTCACGAACAGTAAACGCATGCGCTGAATGCGTTGGCGCATATCGGTCAGTTCCTGTTCCCAGATGGCACGCAGCGCGTCATTGCTCAGAATCGTGGCAACTACGGATGCGCCGTGTGCTGGCGGGTTGGAATAGTTAGCGCGAATGGCTGATTTCATCTGACTAAACGCACGGTCGACGGTTTCAGCATCAGCAGCAACCAGCGTACAGGCACCTACGCGCTCATTGTACAGACCAAAGTTCTTGGAGTAGGAACTGGCAACGATCAGCTCTTTGTGCAGCGCGGCGAATGCGCGCAGACCTTCTGCATCTTCTTCCAGACCGCGGGCAAAGCCCTGGTATGCGAAGTCAAACAGCGGCAACCATCCTTTCTCGACAGAAAGCTGAGCCAGCGTTTGCCACTGCTCAAGCGTAGGATCGATACCGGTTGGGTTATGACAGCAGCCGTGGAACAGTACCACATCGCCAGCCTGAGCTTCGCTGAGGCTGGCCAGCAGCGCATCAAAGTCTAATGAGTGGTTCGCCGCATCGTAATAGTTGTATTCACGAACTTCCAGACCGGCAGAGTTAAAGACGCTCTTATGGTTCGGCCAGCTTGGGTTGCTCACCCATACGCGTTTAGCCGACGTATTTCTTGCGAGAAAATCAGCTGCCACGCGCAGTGCGCCAGTGCCACCAGGGGTCTGTGCTGTACGTGCGCGTTTATCGTTGATAAGCGAACTCGTTTTACCAAACAGTAATTCCTGAGTACAACGCCCAAACTCTGGAATACCGTCAATGCCAAGATAGTTTTTGGTGGTTTCATTTTCCAGTATATATTGCTCGGCTTTTTTAACGCTGGTCAGCACCGGCGTTTTGCCTGTCTCATCTTTATATACACCGATCCCGAGGTTTATTTTTCCAGGGCGGTCATCGGCACGAAACAAATCAGCCAGACCCAAAATGGGGTCGGCAGGAGCGGCGGTAATGTTCTCAAACATGACGAGGTTCCATAGTGATTACAGAAGGGAAGTCCGCTATCAGGTTAACGGTAGATTTACAAAATGCCAACCGTTACTGACGAAAAGCTGAGGTGTTTTTTTAAGACGCAAGAATTCGCTAGCAGATATAAAAAAACAGGACCGAAGTCCTGTTTTTAAGGCATTTAACAAAGAGGTCTGCTATTAGAACTGGTAAACGATACCAACTGCAACGATGTCGTCAGAGTTCACGCCCAGTTTGTTGTCAGAATCGATTTGGTTAATCTTGTAGTCAACATAGGTGGACATGTTTTTGTTGAAGTAGTAGGTCGCACCTACTTCGAAGTAATCGACCAGATCCACATCACCGATACCTTCTACGTCTTTCGCTTTAGACTTGTTGTAGGAGAGGGACGGACGCAGGCCGAAATCGAACTGGTACTGAGCAACGACGAATACGTCTTCAGTTTTGTTCGCAAAACCGCTGTTACCAGCACCTGAGATGCGGGTCGCGTTACGGGTTTCACCGTAGTTCGCTGCCAGGTAGATGTTGTTAGCATCGTATTTCACGCCGGTCGCCCACTGCTCAGCTTTTTTACCGCCATTGCCGTAGAAAGAGTTTTCCTGCGCGTTGGTGCGGTCAGCTGCGCCGTAAGCACCCACGATACCGAAACCATCCATTTCGTAGCTTACAGAACCGCCAACGCCGTCGCCGTTAGAGCGACCGGTATTGCCATCACGTTCGTTTTTACCCAGATACTGGATACCGAAGTTCAGACCGTCAACCAGACCGAAGAAGTTGGAGTTACGGTAGGTTGCAACACCACCAACACGACCAACGAAGAAGTTGTCGCTGTATGCGGTATCACCACCAAATTCTGGCAGCATATCGGTGTAACCCAGGGCATCGTAAACGATACCGTAGTTACGACCGTAGTCGAAAGAACCCAGATCGGCATATTTCAGACCAGCAAATGCCAGACGGGTTTTGTTGCCGTTCTGAGCGTCACTGCCGCCTTCAGAGTTGTTACCGGCAAAGTTGTATTCCCACTGACCGTAACCGGACAGCTCGGAGTTAATCTGAGTTTCCCCTTTGAAACCAAGACGAGCATAAGTCTGATCGCCATCGTCAGCAGCGCTGTCAGAAAAATAATGCAGACCAACGGTTTTACCGTAGATATCCAGCTTGTTACCATCTTTGTTGTAAACTTCTGCAGCGTTAGCTGCCCCGGCTACCAGCAGAGCAGGGATAACCACTGCCAGAATATTGCGCTTCATCATTATTTATTACCCTCATCGGTTTTTATATGACACCTGCCACTGCCGCCAATAAATTCCGTCAATGAAAATTTACGGAACTATTGATGAGAGTTTGGTGTCTTTATGTGTCTGACAGGCATCTTTCCATTCAAACTACCGTTTCGCTACCGTCAAAGTGCTACAAATATAAAGATTTGGTTTCAAAAAGAAAAAATGTGTAACAAAATGTTATTTTTGTGCAACTTTGTGAACAGCGTCAAACTTCGGATACCCCTGAGCTGAAAATTCTCGTTTTTATTTCTATTTATATGATTTTCTTATATTTAATTTTGCTAAGGTTATTTTTTCTCCGTAATGCCGGAAAGTTTGGATTTTACAGATAACGATTTTTGGACGTCTGGAGTGCCGTGCGAAAGGCTAAAAAATGTACTATTTAATCAGAAAATGCTAATCCACAATAAAATTACTGGTTATTTTTTGTGCAAATGTATTGCGATGAAATATTACGTAACAGGTGGAGGGGATTGAATGGTTGTGTTTAACGTGAGATGGGTATCCAGATAACATGAAAAGGGTATAAAAAAGGCCAGCAATGCTGGCCTTTGAAACAATAACGCACGTTTAGAAGGTGGCGTTACGCGGAGTACGCGGGAACGGAATAACATCACGGACGTTTTGCACGCCGGTGACGTAAGCGATCAGACGCTCGAAGCCCAATCCGAAGCCGGAATGCGGAACGGTACCGTAGCGACGCAGGTCGCGATACCACCAGTAATCCTCTTTGTTCAGACCCATTTCCAGCATACGGGCATCCAGCACGTCCAGACGCTCTTCACGCTGAGAACCACCGATGATTTCGCCGATTCCAGGAGCCAGAACGTCCATTGCAGCAACGGTTTTACCGTCTTCGTTAAGGCGCATATAAAACGCTTTGATATCTTTCGGGTAGTTTTTCACCACCACCGGCGCTTTAAAGTGCTCTTCAGCAAGATAACGTTCATGCTCGGAAGACAGATCCACACCCCAGTAAACCGGGTTTTCAAACTGTTTGCCGCATTTTTCCAGAATGCTTACCGCGTCGGTGTAATCCACCTGCGCGAAGTCAGCGTCAATGAAACGTTCCAGGCGTGAAATCGCGTCCTTGTCGACACGTTCAGCGAAGAATTTCATATCATCCGCACGCTCTGCCAGTACGGCTTTGAACGCGTATTTCAGCATCGCTTCAGCCAGGCCTGCAACATCGTTCAGGTCAGCGAACGCCACTTCTGGTTCCAGCATCCAGAACTCTGCCAGGTGACGACTGGTGTTAGAGTTTTCTGCACGGAACGTCGGGCCAAAGGTATAAATTTTGGACAGAGCGCAGGCGTAGGTTTCACCGTTCAACTGACCGGAAACGGTCAGGAACGCTTCCTTACCAAAGAAGTCTTTATCGAAATCGACTTTACCCTGATCGTTACGCGGCAGGTTTTCCAGATCCAGCGTAGAAACACGGAACATTTCACCGGCACCTTCCGTATCGGAAGCGGTGATCAGCGGAGTCGATACCCAAAAGAAACCCTGCTCGTGGAAGAAGCGATGCAGCGCTTGCGCCAGCGTATGACGTACGCGTGCTACCGCACCAATCATATTGGTGCGCGGACGCATATGCGCCACTTCACGCAGATACTCGATGCTGTGACGCTTAGCCGCCATTGGGTAGGTATCAGGATCTTCAACCCAGCCCGCGACTTCAACTTCAGTGGCCTGAATTTCAAAGCTCTGTCCTTGTCCAGGTGATGCAACGACTTTACCCGTTACGATAACTGAACAACCCGTCGTCAGGCGCAGTACGTCCTGATTGTAATTGGGCAGAGAATTATTGATGACGGCCTGTACAGGATCAAAGCAGGAACCGTCATAAACGGCGAGGAAGGAGATGCCAGCTTTTGAATCTCGGCGGGTACGCACCCATCCGCGCACGGTGACTTCGCTGTCAACGGCTACGCGGCCCTGGAGTACGTCGGCTACAGGCACAACGCTCATAATATTCTCTCTGTTAATAGTCGGATATATAAACACATGTCCACCCATAATGGGGGGGATACCTATGTTACCTGGCATCTGCAATCAGACAAGCAGAATTCGTAGCTGGAGTGAAAGATTTCGGAAATAAACGCGAATAAGGGAGCCAAAATGGCTCCCTGGAAGGATTAACTGGCTTTTTTAATATGCGGGAGATCGAAGGCTTTGCGCAGTGCACGAACAAATGCTTTATCGTGGCAGATGGTTTTACCCGGGCTGTCAGATAACTTCGCCACTGGTTTGCCGTTACATTCCACCAGCTTAATTACGATATTAAGCGGCTTAACCTGTGGAATGTCGCATGTTAGCCGTGTCCCAATACCAAAACTCAACTGTACGCGGGAAGAGAAGTGGCGGTAGAGTTCAATCGCTTTTTTCAGATCGAGGTTATCTGAAAAGACCAGCGTTTTGCTCAGCGGATCAATACCCAGTTTTTCATAATGGGCGATGGCTTTTTCACCCCATTCCACCGGATCGCCTGAGTCATGGCGTAATCCCTGGTAGCGCGTCGCAAACTCAACGCCAAAGTCGCGTAAAAATGCGTCCATGGTGATGCAATCGGTCAATGCAATGCCGAGTTGATCAGGATACTCATTTAACCAGGCGGCCAGGGCTACACGTTGGCTGGTGGCAAGTTCAGGACTGATTTGCTGATGAGCCTGGAACCACTCATGCGCCTGCGTACCCATTGGGGTTAATGACAGACGGCGGGCCAGATCGTAGTTACTGGTGCCGACAAACCAGGGCTCTTGCTGCAGGCGTTTAACGATAGCCTGCTGTACTTCGCGCGAAAAACGACGACGCGTACCGAAATCCATCAAATGGAAGCGGGACATATCGACATCTTTCGTTAAAGCAGAGAATTCTACTAGTTTGCTTTCCAGCTCATCGAGTGCCTGCGGGACGCCTGATTCAGGTGAGCGGTAACGGTGTACCAGTTCGCTAATCACCGCTAACAGCGGGACTTCCCACATGATCACTTCACGCCACGGACCGGTTAAGCGGATGTTTAGCTTACCGTTATCATTGGTGACGCAAACCTGTTCCGGGTTATAGCGGAAATCACGTAACCAGGTGAGGTAATCAGCTTTAAAGAAAGGCAGGCCGGAGAGCCACTGGTACTCATCCTCCTGCAGTCGCAGGTGCTGCATAGCATTCACCTGCTCACGAATAGAATCGGCATAAATACCGAGCAGGTCATCGCCACGGCAACGAAATTCAGCCGCTACTTGTACGTCATAGTAGTGGTGAAAAACGGCTTGCTGCATATGCAACTTATAAGCGTCTGTATCCAGCAGCGAGTGCAGAACAGGAGAAGCGAATTGTGTCATAGGTGCGCAGTAGCATCCTCTCACGGGAGCGTTTAGTACAATAAACAACTAAGAAAACCGCTGGAGTATACCCTGTTTAGCGATTTATTGAACCCCGATCACACCATAAGCTCTCTTTCTGGTCGAGGGCAATTCGTGCCACGTGTTATAAAAATGTAGCAAAAAGGGTGTTTGTGCCTGAAAAGATGAACATTCTGCGTAGCGCGATTTACGCAACAGGAATAGACTGAAGCCGAGACTCTATTAAAGATGCTAAAGGTTTTTTTATGACACAACAGCCACAAGCCAAATACCGTCACGACTATCGTGCGCCGGATTACCAGATTACTGATATTGATTTGACCTTTGACCTGGATGCTGAAAAAACCGTGGTCACCGCAGTGAGCCAGGCTGTCCGTCATGGCGCGTCCGACGCGCCCCTGCGCCTGAATGGCGAAGATCTGACCCTGGTGTCTATCCACGTAAACGACGAGCTGTGGACAGAGTATAAAGAAGAAGAGGGCGCTCTGGTCATCAATCAACTGCCGGAACGTTTTACGCTGCGTATCGTGAATGAAATTAGCCCAGCGGCGAATACCGCGCTGGAAGGGCTGTACAAGTCAGGCGATGCGCTGTGTACCCAGTGCGAAGCAGAAGGTTTCCGCCATATTACCTGGTATCTTGATCGCCCGGACGTGCTGGCGCGTTTTACTACCAAAATAATCGCCGATAAAACGCAATATCCGTTCCTGCTCTCCAACGGTAACCGCGTGGCGCAGGGTGAACTGGAAAATGGTCGCCACTGGGTTCAGTGGCAGGATCCATTCCCGAAACCGTGCTATTTATTTGCGCTGGTGGCCGGTGATTTTGACGTCCTGCGCGATACTTTTACTACCCGTTCAGGGCGTGAAGTGGCACTGGAACTGTACGTCGATCGCGGTAACCTGGACCGCGCGCCATGGGCGATGACCTCGCTGAAAAACTCCATGAAATGGGATGAAGAGCGCTTTGGCCTCGAGTATGACCTCGACATCTATATGATTGTCGCTGTGGATTTCTTCAACATGGGCGCGATGGAGAATAAAGGTCTGAACATCTTTAACTCCAAATACGTGCTGGCGCGTACCGATACCGCCACCGACAAAGATTACCTCGATATTGAGCGCGTCATCGGTCACGAATATTTCCATAACTGGACCGGCAACCGCGTGACCTGTCGCGACTGGTTCCAGCTGAGCCTGAAAGAGGGTTTAACTGTGTTCCGCGATCAGGAGTTCAGTTCCGATCTCGGCTCACGTGCGGTAAACCGCATCAGCAATGTGCGTACCATGCGCGGCCTGCAGTTTGCTGAGGACGCCAGCCCGATGGCGCATCCTATCCGCCCGGATATGGTCATCGAAATGAACAACTTCTATACCCTGACCGTGTACGAGAAGGGGGCGGAAGTGATTCGTATGATCCACACCCTGCTGGGTGAGGCTAACTTCCAGAAAGGGATGCAGCTGTACTTTGAGCGTCACGACGGTAGCGCTGCAACCTGTGATGATTTTGTGCAGGCGATGGAAGATGCGTCTAACGTTGATCTCTCCCATTTCCGCCGCTGGTACAGTCAGTCCGGTACGCCGATTCTGACCGTGCGTGATGACTATAACCCATCAACTGAACAGTACACGCTGACCATTAGCCAGCGCACGCCGGCCACGCCGGATCAGGCTGAAAAACAACCGCTGCATATTCCTTTCGCTCTCGAGTTGTATGACAACGAAGGGAAAGTGATCCCGCTACAAAAAGGCGGGCACCCGGTGAATTCCGTACTCAACGTCACCCAGGCAGAGCAGACGTTTGTCTTTGATAACGTCTACTTCCAGCCGGTTCCGGCATTGCTGTGCGAATTCTCCGCGCCGGTAAAACTGGAATATAAATGGAGCGATCAGCAACTGACCTTCCTGATGCGTCACGCGCGTAATGATTTCTCTCGTTGGGACGCGGCGCAAAGCCTGCTGGCGACCTACATTAAGCTCAACGTTGCTCGCCATCAGCAGGGACAACCGCTGTCGCTGCCGGTACACGTGGCCGATGCATTCCGCGCAGTTTTGCTGGATGAGAAAATCGATCCGGCGCTGGCGGCAGAGATCCTGACGCTGCCTTCAGTAAATGAAATTGCCGAACTGTTCGACATCATTGATCCGGTGGCGATAACCGAAGTACGCGAAGCGTTAACCCGCACGCTGGCGGCCGAGCTGGCGGATGAATTCCTCGCCATCTATAACGCTAATCATCTTGATGAGTACCGCGTTGAGCATGCCGATATTGGCAAGCGTACGCTGCGTAACGCCTGCCTGCGTTTCCTGGCCTTTGGCGAAACCCATCTGGCTGACACGCTGGTAAGCAAGCAGTACCATGAAGCGAACAATATGACCGATGCGCTGGCGGCGCTATCCGCGGCAGTCGCGGCGCAGCTTCCTTGTCGTGACGCGTTGATGCAGGAGTATGACAATAAGTGGCACCATGACGGTCTGGTGATGGATAAATGGTTTATCCTGCAATCCACCAGCCCGGCTAGAAACGTGCTGGAAACGGTACGCGGCCTGTTGAAGCATCGCTCTTTTAGCATGAGTAACCCAAACCGCCTCCGTTCGCTGATCGGTGCCTTCGCGGGCAGCAACCCGGCAGCTTTCCATGCGGAAGATGGCAGCGGCTATCAGTTCCTGGTTGACATGCTGACTGAACTGAACAGCCGCAACCCGCAGGTGGCGTCACGTCTGATTGAGCCGTTGATTCGTTTAAAACGTTATGATGCCAAACGTCAGGCGAAGATGCGTGCGGCGCTGGAACAGCTGAAAGGTCTGGAGAATCTGTCAGGCGATCTGTTCGAAAAGATCTCTAAAGCGTTAGCCTGATAATATTGCCGGATGGGTCCGGCCTACCATTCACGCGTAGGCCGGATAAGCGGTAGCGCCATCCGGCATTTTTAACCTTGCTTGCGTAGCTGAACTTCATTGTCGCCACGCTGCATCACCCGGTTCAACACCTCTGCTTCCAGTTCTGTCAAACGCACGGAACCAATCCGGCGAGGTCGTGCAATATCCACCGTTAAATCCAGCCCGATTTTTCCGTCCTCAATCAGCAAAACGCGATCGGCCATTGCTACCGCTTCGCTGACGTCATGGGTGACCAACAGTACGGTAAAGCCGTGCTCTTGCCATAAAGAGACGATCAGCTCCTGCATTTCAAGGCGGGTTAAGGCATCCAGTGCGCCGAGGGGTTCATCCAGCAGCAGCAGACCAGGACGATGAATTAATGCCCGGGCCAGGGCCACGCGCTGTTTTTGTCCGCCAGAAAGCGCTGCGGGCCACTCCTGAGCACGATTCTCCAGTCCAACGGCGGCCAGCGCATCTCGGGCCGCATTGTGCCAGTGACCTTTCAGACCCAGACCGACGTTATCGATAACCGTCTTCCATGGCAGCAGACGCGCATCTTGAAACATCATACGCGTATCATCCTGAATTTCCGCCAGTGGGGTGGTTCCGGCAAGTAATGCGCCTGAGGTGGGCGACTCCAACCCTGCCAGCAGACGCAGCAACGTGCTTTTACCACCACCGCTGCGGCCAACCACGGCAACGAATTGCCCGGCCTGTATATGCAAATCTAACTGATTGAGCACTGTATTGGCGGCGTATTGTTTTGTCACGGCGCTCAGCAACAGCGGCGTACCTTGGTTCAAGCGAGCGGTATTCATACGGTAGCCTCCTTTATATGGTAAGCCGGGTGCCAGCGCAGCCAGACTCGCTCCAGCAATTGGGCGCTGACGTCGGCAAGTTTGCCGAGTAAGGCGTAGAGAATAATGGCCACCACGACCACATCGGTTTGCAGAAATTCGCGGGCGTTCATCGCCAGGTAGCCAATACCGGCATTGGATGAAATGGTTTCTGCGACGATAAGCGTCAGCCACATCAGCCCGAGAGCGAAACGCACGCCGACCATAATTGAGGGCAGGGCGCCAGGGAGGATGACATGAACAAACAGTGAAAAGCCGGACAACCCATAGCTACGCGCCATTTCTACCAGCCCACGATCGATATTACGGATCCCATGCCAGGTGTTGATGTAAATCGGGAACAGCGTGCCCAACGCAACGAGAAAGATCTTGGCGGATTCATCAATGCCGAACCACAAAATCACCAGCGGGATCAGCGCCAGATGCGGTACGTTACGCAGCATCTGCACCGAGGTATCCAGCAGGCGTTCTCCCCAACGCGAAAGACCGCTGATCAGTCCCAGCGTCAGGCCAATCGATCCACCGATGGAGAATCCGATCAGCGCGCGCCAGGAACTGATGGCCAGATGCTGCCAAAGCTCGCCGCTGGCGGAAAGCGTCCAGAAGGCTTCGATAACACCCTCCGGAGAGGGTAGTATGCGGTTGGACAGCCAGCCCATTGATGATGCGAGCTGCCAGAGCGCCACCAGACCTACCGGTAAAAACCAGGGCGCGAGGCGCAATAACCATCTGTTTTTCGTCGTTGCCATTAGCCGCTCCTTAGCTTTGTGCGACTTTGCGCGGGATGAATTCGTTTGCAACCGCTTCTCCTTGCTGTTGCAGGCGCTGCGGTTGCGGAATTTCTGGTATCGCGACATCCAGATGCGGGAACAGCAGCTCACCAACCTTGTACGCTTCTTCCAGATGCGGATAGCCGGACAGCACAAAGCTGTCGATGCCCAGCGCGGCATACTCGTTAATACGTGCTGCGACCGTAGGACCGTCTCCAACCAGTGCGGTCCCTGCGCCACCGCGTACCAGTCCTACCCCTGCCCACAGGTTCGGGCTAATTTCCAGTTTGTCGCGTTTACCGTTGTGCAGTGCAGCCATTCGCTGCTGACCAACCGAATCCGTTTTTGAGAAGGCGGCCTGGGCTTTGGCGATGGTGTCGTCATCCAGATGGGCTATCAGACGATCCGCTGCCTGCCATGCCTCGTGCGTTGTCTCTCGTACGATCACATGCAGACGAATACCGAAGCGGATCTTGCGCCCGAGCGCCGCTGCTTTGGCCCGCACCTGTTCAATCTTCGCTTTCACCTGTTCGGGCGGCTCGCCCCAGGTCAGGTAGAGATCAACCTGTTCTGCAGCAAGATCTTGTGCGACATCAGACGAGCCGCCGAAATAAAGCGGTGGTCGGGGTTGTTGTACGGGAGGGAAAAACAGCTTCGCGCCGCGAACGTGAATATGTTTGCCGTTGAAATCCACCGTTTCACCTTGCAGCAAGCGCCGCCAGACCTGAGTAAATTCCGCAGAGGCTTCATAGCGCTCGGTGTGATCGAGGAACACGCCGTCGCCTGCCAGCTCCTGTGGATCGCTGCCGGTCACCAGGTTAAATAACGCCCGGCCATTTGAGAGTCTGTCGAGCGTTGCAGCCTGACGTGCGGCAACCGTTGGCGAGGTAACGCTTGGACGCAGCGCGACCAGAAACTTTAATCGCTGGGTGACCGGGATCATCGAGGCGGCGACCAGCCAGGCATCTTCGCAAGAGCGACCAGTTGGGATCAGAACGCCGGTAAACCCAAGACGATCGGCCGTTTGCGCGATTTGTTGCAGATAACCGTGATCGACAGGGCGCGAACCCTCTTCCGTTCCAAGATAATGACCGTCACCATGGGTGGGTAAAAACCAAAACATGTTCAGACTCATAATTTTTCTCCTGCCTGCTGAGTGGGTTGCCAGATACGCTGGTGAATATCGATTTTTTTCGGCACCAGACGGTTGTCATAAAACAGATCGGCGGTTTGTTGTTGCAGGGCTGCAACAGAGGCGTTGACTGGCACAATGGTGGTTGGCGGACGGTGATCCAGATAAGACGCAATCACCGGTTCTGGCAGTCCCATGGTTTTGGCCAGCAGGGTGATACTGTGCTGGCGCTGGCTGAGGGTTAGCGCATCGGCCTGGCTAAAGGTATCCAGTACGCCAAGAACAAATGCGCCATTTTTCTCGGCATAGGGACGGGCGGCGAGATAAAACGAACCGGTTTGCTTGAGGTCTGAGCCGTCTTTTAGCACGCGTACATCACCTTGCAGTAACGCGGCGGAATAATAGGGGTCCCAGATAGCCCATGCATCAACGTTTCCTTGCTGAAAGGCTGCTCGCGCGTCGGCGGGAGTCAGATAGGTCGGTTGAATATCGGTGAATTTCAGTCCAGCCTGTTGCAGCGCCCGGAGTAGTAAATTGTGGGCGCTGGAACCTTTCTGGAAAGCGACTTTATGTCCTTTAAGCTGCGCGACGCTCTGGATCGGGCTATTTTTCGGCACCAGAATCACTTCGGCTTTCGGCTTGGGCGGCTCGACGCCCACGTAAACCAGATCGGCTCCGGCAGCCTGGGCGAAAATTGGCGGAATATCACCGGTGCTGCCGAGATCGATACTGCCGATGTTGAGCGCTTCCAGCATTTGCGGCCCAGCCGGGAATTCAATCCACGAGATTTTAGTCTGCGGATAGCGTTTCTCGAGTAGCTGATGGCTTTTGGCCAGTACCATACTGACGCTTCCTTTCTGGTAACCAATACGCAAGGCATCGGGGGCCGATTCTGCGGCATGCCCCAGAGTTGATAGCGACAACAACCCACTCAGTGCCAGCCATGACGTGTGACGCTTGAGAAGATTAAGCATGGGCGGCACCTCGCAGGGTGTTCAGTTGAGGAAGTTGGACATCGCGACGATGTAACGCCAGCCAGAAGGTATCGAGCGCACTGTCCAGACGCTGCTGAAGGTTAGGCGTAAACTGAGGTTTATGTTGATAATCAATTACCTGCGAATCATCGGCAAACACACCGTGCAGGATCTCCTGGGCCTTTAATGCGCTCAGTACCGGTTTCAGCGCGTAATCGACGGCAAGCAAATGCGCCACGCTGCCGCCGGTAGCCAACGGCAAAACTACTTTTCCTTCCAGCGCTCGCTCGGGGAGCAGATCGAGCAGGGTTTTCAGGGCGCCAGAGTAAGCGGCTTTATAGACCGGCGTGGCGACAATCAGCCCGTCTGCATCCTGCAATTGTTTGCTAAATGTCTTCAGCGCCGGACTGTCAAAACGGGCATAGATTAGGTCTTCTGGGGCAAAGTTATGCAGGTTCCAGTGAAAGACTTCGACATCATGACCGTTTAGTTTTTCTCGAGCATATTCCAGTAACGCGCTGGAGCGAGAGGGGAAGCGTGGGCTTCCCGCCAGAGTAATGACGCGCATAATTTTAATCTCCCCTTATAACTAATTGTTTGCTTTTGCTTAACATTGATAACAATTTATGCAGTCTGGCAGAGAGATTTTGTTTATCGAAATGATTTATACGGCATAGAAAAGTTGAAAAGTGAATAAAACGGCAGAAGCAGGAAAACGATTGCTATTTATTGCCGCAGGTCAATTCCCTTTTTGCTCGCGATCGCACATAATACGCCCCCGGTTTGCACACCGGGAATCCAGGAGAGTTCATGTACTACCCCTTCGTTCGTAAAGCCCTTTTTCAGCTCGATCCAGAGCGCGCTCATGAATTGACATTCCAGCAATTACGTCGCATTACCGGCACACCGCTTGAAGCGCTTGTGCGCCAGAAAGTACCGGCAAAACCGGTTACCTGTATGGGGTTAACGTTTAAGAATCCGCTCGGGCTTGCTGCCGGACTGGATAAAGACGGGGAGTGCATTGATGCGCTCGGCGCGATGGGATTTGGTTCCATTGAGATTGGTACCGTGACGCCACGCCCTCAGCCGGGTAACGATAAACCGCGTCTGTTCCGTCTGGTCGATGCAGAAGGTTTGATCAACCGTATGGGGTTTAATAACCACGGGGTTGATAACCTGGTTGAGAACGTTAAAAAATCGCATTTTGACGGTATTCTGGGGATTAATATTGGTAAGAATAAAGATACCCCAGTAGAGAACGGCAAAGATGACTATCTGATTTGTATGGAAAAAGTCTATGCTTATGCGGGTTATATCGCGATTAATATCTCTTCACCGAATACGCCGGGATTACGTACGCTGCAATACGGCGAGGCGCTAGACGATCTCCTGACGGCAATTAAAAATAAGCAAAATGATCTGCAAGCGATCCACCATAAATATGTTCCAGTGGCGGTAAAGATCGCGCCGGATCTTTCTGTGGAAGAACTGATCCAGGTTGCTGACAGTTTAGTTCGTCATAATATTGATGGCGTAATTGCGACTAACACCACGCTCGATCGTTCTCTCGTTCAAGGAATGAAAAATTGCGATCAAATGGGTGGCCTGAGCGGTCGACCATTACAATTAAAAAGTACAGAAATTATTCGCCAGTTGTCTCAGGAATTAAAAGGCCAGCTGCCGATTATTGGTGTTGGTGGTATCGACTCGGTGATTGCTGCACGTGAGAAAATAGCTGCTGGTGCAACCCTCGTACAGATTTATTCGGGCTTTATTTTTAAAGGTCCGCCGTTGATAAAAGAAATCGTCAGCAATATCTGAATGCTACCTTAATCACAAACCAGGGCTTTATTTCTAGCCCTGGTTGTTTTATATTCCTTTACTGTTGCTTATTTAAACATTCTGAGCTTTTATTATTAGGGCAATAAACGAAGCGGCAAAAGGATACTGTCGTAACGGTGATGATTAAGGAAAGGAGAGAAACTGATGCGAATTAAACCCGACGATAACTGGCGCTGGTATTATGATGAAGAGCACGATCGTATGATGCTCGATTTAGCCAATGGCATGTTATTCCGTTCGCGTTTTGCTCGTAAAATGCTCACTCCTGATGCATTTTCTCCGTCAGGTTTTTGTGTTGATGACGCCGCGCTTTATTTTTCCTTTGAAGAAAAATGTCGCTACCTGGATTTAGCCAAAGAACAAAAAGCGGAACTGGTGCTCAATGCGCTGGTGGCGATTCGTTATCTCAAACCGCAAATGCCGAAAAGCTGGCACTTTGTTGCGCACGGTATTAACTGGTCGCCGGTCGTGGGTGACGCTGCCTGTGTTGATTTAAGCGATACCGATGAACAGGTAAACCTGTTAGTGGTTGAGCCGGGTGAAAACGCCGCGCTTTGTCTGCTTGCGCAACCTGGTGTGGTTATCGCCGGGCGCACGATGCAGCTTGGCGATGCGATTAAAATAATGAATGACAGACTGAAACCGCAAGCAGTAGTTGACAGTTTCAGCCTTGAGCAGGCGGTTTAGCTCTCCAGCCTGATTGCCGTTTTTGGAACACAGCTGCAGCACAGAATCGTTCCGTCGTCCCCTATCGCTGATTTCTTCAACGGGCTAACTTCGCCATCTACCAGTCGAATTCGACAGCATCCGCAAATGCCTGCCCGGCATGAATAGGGAACCCGGATACCCTGGTTTTCCAGCTGCTCAAGCAATACCTGCTGATTATTTCCGCGAAAGGTCTGTCCCTGCCAGTCAATAAGCACCGTGGCATCAGGCTGCTGCTCGGCGACGGTATCATCAGATTCCGCTGCGCCGTACGCTCTGGCGGGGCCGGTTGCCAAAATCTCTACCTCATCGCCGACGCGAATAACGCCACTGTTGCGTGCGATAAGATTCTGGCCGAAATCGACATCGCCGTTATCTACCGCAGTACGGAAGGTTTGCAGTGTTGCGAGAGGTTCGCCGGATGGATGTTTCTGGCCTTTTTCCGGGCTAACGGTAGTGAAAATACAGCGGCTACAGGGTTTTGCAACATCAAAAATGACGTCGCCAATACGAATCACTTTCCAGGTATCTTCTTCCCAGGCGCCAGCTCCCGAAACCACCAGATTGGGGCGGAACTGTTCCATTTTGACGCTTGCCGGACAGCGCTGTTGCACATCGCGCAGGGATGCTTCGTTGGCCAGCAGATAGGGATAACCATCAGCGAAGGATAAAGGAACATCAACATGTCGTTTTACACGGCGCGTCAGCTGCGGACCGACCCAGCGTAGCTGCACGTCACGGGAGAAAAAACTGCTAAGCCACTGGTTAATAGCCACTGGCGCAATGCGCGCGGTAAAATGATTTCCCCATACTTCAGTTGGCGCATCCTGGGTGGCGAAGTCGGCAAATCGTACGAGCGCACTGCTGCCGTCTGGAGCCGTAAGATGCAGCCCATCGTGGAATGGGGACGGCGTAAAACGGACCATTTGTGGGAACTGGCGGGCGGTTATGAACGTTCCATCAGGTTCAGTGATCATAAATATGCGATCAAAGGCGAGACCGCTAATATCTGCCAGGGCATGCGTAAGCCCAATGCCGCGCATTGATTTAACCGGATGAATAAAAAGTCGGGTTAACGTGACCACTGTACAGCCCCTCGAATGAAAATAAGCCTTCAACTTTATGACATACAGCCCATATTAGCTATAATGCGCAGCAATTTTCTCGGAGTAAAAGTGACATTATGAATTCTCTGTTTGCCAGTACGGCCCGCGGGCTGGAAGAGCTGTTAAAAACTGAACTGGAAAACCTCGGCGCGCTGGAGTGTCAGGTCGTTCAGGGTGGGGTCCATTTTAAGGGCGACACGCGGCTTGTTTACCAGAGCCTGATGTGGAGTCGCCTGGCCTCGCGCATTATCCTGCCGATGGGAGAGTGCAAGGTCTACAGCGATCTTGATCTGTACCTCGGCGTTCAGGCAATCGACTGGACAGAGATATTTAACCCTGGTGCTACGTTTGCCGTTCATTTTAGCGGCCTGAACGAAACCATTCGTAACAGCCAGTACGGCGCGCTAAAGGTCAAGGATGCGATTGTCGATGCATTTACCCGTAAAAATATGCCGCGTCCGAATGTGGATCGTGAATCTCCGGATCTGCGCATCAACGTCTGGTTGAATAAAGATACCGCCAGCATTGCGCTCGATCTGAGCGGTGATGGTTTGCACCAGCGTGGCTATCGCGATCGCGCGGGTCAGGCACCGATTAAAGAAACGCTGGCCGCCGCTATTGTTATGCGTTCTGGCTGGCAACCGGGAACCCCGTTACTCGATCCGATGTGTGGTTCCGGCACACTGCTGATTGAAGCGGCGATGTGGGCAACCGATCGTGCGCCGGGCCTGCACCGCGGGTACTGGGGCTTCAGCGGTTGGGCGCAGCACGACGAAGCCGTCTGGCAAGAAGTTAAAGCCGAAGCGCAGGTGCGTGCGCGTAAGGGACTGGCTGACTATACCTCGCATTTTTATGGATCCGACAGCGATGCGCGAGTGATTGAAAAAGCGCGCAGTAACGCTCGCCGCGCCGGTATCGCCGATCTGATGACGTTTGACGTTAAAGATGTCGCCAAACTGAGCAATCCGTTGCCGAAAGGACCGTATGGGACAGTTATCAGTAACCCGCCTTACGGCGAACGTCTGGATAGCGAACCGGCGCTGATTGCCCTGCACAGCCTGCTGGGCCGTACGATGAAAAACCAGTTTGGCGGCTGGAATTTGTCGCTGTTCAGCGCCTCTCCGGATCTGCTCAGCAGCCTGCAATTACGTGCAGACAAACAATTCAAGGCGAAAAACGGCCCGCTGGATTGTGTACAGAAAAACTATCACGTTGCAGAGACCACCGCGGACAGCAAGCCAGCCACGGTAGCGGAAGATTATGCTAACCGCCTGCGCAAGAACATCAAGAAACTGGAAAAATGGGCGCGTCAGGAAGGCATTGAATGTTATCGCCTGTATGACGCTGACCTGCCGGAATACAACGTTGCTGTGGATCGTTACGGTGAGTGGGTCGTGGTTCAGGAATATGCTCCACCGAAGACAGTTGATGCGCAAAAAGCGCGCCAACGCCTGTTTGACATTATTGCCGCAACGCTGTCAGTACTGGAAATCGCGCCCAATAAACTGGTGCTGAAAACCCGTGAACGCCAGAAAGGCAAGAATCAGTATCAGAAGATGAATGAGAAGGGTGAATTCATTGAGGTAAGCGAGTACAACGCGCGCCTGTGGGTGAACCTGACTGACTACCTTGATACGGGTTTATTCCTCGATCACCGTATTGCGCGCCGTATGCTGGGGCAGATGAGTAAAGGTAAGGACTTCCTTAACCTGTTCTCCTACACCGGCAGCGCCAGCGTACATGCAGGATTGGGCGGTGCGCGTAGCACCACGACGGTTGATATGTCGCGTACCTATCTGGAATGGGCGGAACGCAACCTGCGTCTGAACGGCCTGAGCGGTCGCGCTCACCGTTTAATTCAGGCCGATTGCCTGGGCTGGTTGCGTGATGCCAATGAACAGTTTGATCTGATTTTCATCGATCCGCCGACGTTCTCTAACTCAAAACGTATGGAAGACTCGTTTGATGTGCAGCGCGATCATCTGGCGCTGATGAAAGATCTGAAACGTTTGCTGCGTAAAGACGGCACGATCATGTTCTCCAACAACAAACGTGGGTTCCGTATGGATCTCGACGGTTTGGCTGAACTGGGATTGAAAGCACAAGAAATCACCCAAAAAACGCTTTCCCAGGACTTTGCCCGTAACCGTCAGATCCACAATTGCTGGCTGATTACCGCAGCCTGAAAGGAAAATTAAATGTCATTAATCAGTATGCATGGTGCATGGCTGTCGTTTAGCGATGCGCCGCTTCTTGATAATGCTGAACTGCATATCGAAGATAACGAGCGGGTCTGTCTGGTTGGCCGTAATGGCGCGGGCAAATCGACGCTGATGAAGATCCTGAACCGTGAACAGGGTCTTGACGATGGGCGTATTATTTATGAGCAGGATCTGGTTGTGGCGCGTCTGCAGCAGGATCCGCCGCGCAACGTGCAGGGTAGCGTCTACGATTTTGTCGCCGAAGGGATTGCAGAACAGGCGGTTTACCTCAAGCGTTATCACGATATCTCGCATCTGGTGATCGCCGATCCGAGTGATAAAAACCTCCAGGAACTGGCGAAGGTTCAGGAACAGCTGGATCACCACAATCTGTGGCAGCTGGAAAACCGTATTAATGAAGTACTGGAACAGCTTGGCCTGGAAGCAGACATGGAGCTGGCATCGCTTTCCGGCGGCTGGCTACGTAAGGCGGCGCTGGGCCGCGCGTTAGTGAGCAACCCGCGCGTGCTGCTGTTGGATGAACCGACGAACCACCTGGATATTGAAACCATCGACTGGCTGGAAGGGTTCCTGAAAACCTTCAATGGGACAATTATTTTCATTTCCCATGACCGTTCATTTATCCGCAATATGGCGACGCGTATTGTCGATCTTGACCGCGGCAAGCTGGTGACCTATCCGGGGAGCTACGATCAGTATCTGCTGGATAAAGAAGAAGCGTTGCGCGTAGAAGAGTTACAAAACGCGGAATTTGATCGCAAGTTGGCGCAGGAAGAAGTCTGGATCCGGCAGGGTATCAAAGCGCGTCGTACGCGTAACGAAGGTCGCGTGCGCGCACTGAAAGCCATGCGTCGCGAGCGTGGCGAACGTCGCGAAGTGATGGGCACAGCGAAGATGCAGGTCGAAGAGGCTAGCCGTTCAGGCAAGATTGTTTTCGAAATGGAGAATGTGGATTACCAGGTTGACGGAAAGCAGCTGGTGAAAGATTTCTCCGCGCAGGTGCAGCGTAGCGACAAGATCGCGCTAATCGGACCTAACGGCTGCGGCAAAACAACGCTGCTGAAGTTGATGTTAGGTCAGCTTCAGGCTGACAGCGGACGCATTCACGTCGGTACCAAGCTGGAAGTGGCCTATTTCGATCAGCACCGCGCCGAACTGGATCCCGATAAAACCGTGATGGACAACCTGGCTGAAGGTAAGCAAGAGGTGATGGTTAACGGTAAACCTCGCCATGTGCTGGGTTACTTGCAGGACTTCCTGTTCCATCCGAAACGTGCGATGACGCCAGTACGTGCGCTCTCTGGCGGGGAACGTAATCGCCTGTTATTGGCGCGTTTGTTCCTGAAACCCAGCAATCTTTTGATTCTCGATGAACCAACGAACGATCTTGACGTCGAAACGCTGGAACTGCTCGAAGAGTTGATTGATAGCTACCAGGGCACCGTGCTGCTGGTGAGCCACGACCGTCAGTTTGTCGATAATACCGTGACCGAATGCTGGATCTTCGAAGGCGGCGGTAAAATTGGTCGTTATGTCGGCGGTTATCATGATGCGCGCAGTCAGCAATCGCAGTATGTGGCGTTTAAGCAGCCAGTTGCGAAAAAAACAGAGGAGCCAGCCGCTCCTAAAGCAGAAATTGTCAAACGCGGCACCAGCAAACTAAGCTATAAACTGCAGCGCGAACTGGAGCAGCTCCCCGCGTTGCTTGAAGAACTGGAAGCTAAGCTGGAAGCCTTACAGGCTCAGGTTGCTGACGCCGCGTTTTTCAGTCAGCCTCACGAGCAAACGCAACAGGTGTTAGCTAATTTGAACGAAGCGGAACAAGAACTTGAGCAAGCCTTTGAGCGCTGGGAGTATCTTGAGTCTTTGAAGAATGGCGCATAATTAAAGGAGCACCTATGTGCGAACATCACCATGCCGCGAAGCATATTTTGTGCTCGCAGTGTGACATGCTGGTGGCGTTACCTCGCCTTGAGCATGGTCAGAAAGCGGCATGTCCACGATGTGGCACTACGTTAACCGTTGAGTGGGACGCGCCCCGGCAGCGTCCCACTGCCTATGTTTTAGCCGCACTATTTATGCTGCTGCTGTCAAACCTCTTTCCCTTTGTGAATATGAACGTCGCAGGGGTGAGTAGTGAAGTGACGTTGCTGCAAATTCCCAGCGTGCTCTTTTCTGAAGATTACGCCAGTCTCGGCACCTTCTTTATCTTATTCGTTCAGCTGGTTCCGGCCTTTTGCCTGCTGACGATCCTGCTACTGGTAAACCGGGTTCAGATGCCCGAGCGGCTTAAAGCATGGCTGGCGCGCATTTTGTTTCAGTTAAAAAGCTGGGGAATGGCAGAAATCTTCCTCGCCGGCGTGCTGGTGAGCTTTGTTAAGCTGATGGCCTACGGCGATATCGGCGTGGGCAGCAGCTTTATTCCGTGGTGCTTCTTTTGCGTTTTACAGTTGCGTGCATTTCAGTGCGTTGACCGTCGCTGGCTATGGGATGATATTGCGCCAATGCCTGTCATAAAGCAGGCCTTAAAACCTGGCGTGCCTGGTATTCGACAGGGACTGCGTTCCTGCTCTTGCTGCACTGCAATACTTCCCGCTGATGAACGGGTGTGCCCACGCTGTCAGACGAAAGGCTATGTGCGGCGTAAAAACAGTCTGCAATGGACGTTGGCATTACTGTTTACGTCAATCATGCTTTATCTTCCTGCCAATATTCTGCCGATTATGATTACCGATTTGCTCGGGTCAAAGCTGCCGTCAACCATACTTGAGGGGGTGGTTTTAATCTGGAGCGAAGGCTCGTATCCGGTAGCTGCGGTTATCTTTATCGCCAGTATTATGGTGCCGACGTTGAAAATGATCGCCATTGCCTGGCTATGCTGGGACGCCAAGGGGCACGGCAAGCGCGACAGTGAACGTATGCACCTGATTTATGAAGTTGTGGAATTTGTCGGTCGCTGGTCAATGATCGACGTATTTGTGATTGCGGTACTCTCTGCGCTGGTGCGCATGGGAGGGTTAATGAACATTTATCCTGCAATGGGTGCTTTGATGTTTGCTTTAGTCGTCATTATGACAATGTTTTCTGCGATGACATTTGATCCGCGTCTGTCGTGGGATCGTGAACCAGAACCAGGCCATGAGGAGTCCTGACAGCATGGAATCTAAAAGTGGGGAAGCCAAAGTGCAAAAGGTAAAAAACTGGTCGCCCGTGTGGATATTTCCTATCGTCACTGCACTCATTGGCGCGTGGGTTCTGTTTTATCACTACAGTCATCAGGGGCCACAGGTCACGCTTATTACCACCAATGCCGAAGGTATTGAAGGGGGCAAAACGACGATTAAGAGCCGCAGTGTGGACGTCGGCATCGTTGAGAGCGCAACCCTGACGGATGATCTGACCCATGTGGAGATTAAAGCGCGTCTTAACTCCGGAATGGAAAAGCTGCTGCATAAAGATTCTGTCTTTTGGGTGGTGAAGCCGCAGGTTGGACGTGAAGGTATCAGTGGGCTCGGCACGCTATTGTCCGGGGCTTATATTGAACTGCAGCCTGGCAATAAAGGCAGTAAGCTGGAAAATTACCAACTGCTGGATTCACCGCCGCTGGCCCCGCCAGATGCAAAAGGGATCCGTGTGATTCTGGACAGCAAAAAAGCCGGTCAGTTGAGTCCGGGCGATCCGGTGCTTTTTCGCGGCTATCGTGTAGGTTCGGTTGAAACCAGCACATTTGATGCGCAAAAGCGTACGATCAGCTATCAGCTTTTCATTAATGCGCCTAACGATCGTCTGGTGACCAGTAATGTGCGTTTCTGGAAAGACAGCGGGATCGCCGTAGATCTTACCTCAGCAGGTATGCGCGTAGAAATGGGTTCGCTCTCCACGCTGTTTGGCGGTGGTGTAAGTTTTGATGTGCCAGAAGGTTTAGAGCAGGGCGAGCCGGTCGCACAACAGTCAGCGTTTAATCTTTATGACGATCAAAAAAGTATTCAGGATTCACTGTATACCGATCATATCGATTATCTGATGTTCTTTAAAGATTCGATTCGTGGCCTGCAGCCTGGTGCGCCGCTGGAATTCCGTGGCATCCGCTTGGGTACGGTGAGTAAAGTACCTTTCTTCTCACCGAATATGCGCCAGGTGTTCAACAATGATTACCGCATTCCGGTGCTGGTACGCATCGAACCAGAACGTCTGAAGGCGCAGCTGGGCGAAGATACTGATGTTGGTGCTCATCTGGCGGAATTGCTTAAACGCGGATTACGGGCATCGCTTAAAACCGGGAACCTGGTGACCGGCGCACTTTATGTCGATCTCGACTTCTACCCGAAAGAGCCGCCGATTACTGGTGTGCGCGAATTTAATGGTTATCAAATTATTCCGACCGTGAGCGGTGGTCTGGCGCAGATCCAACAGCGTCTGATGGAAGCGTTGGATAAGATTAATAATCTGCCGCTGAACCCGATGATTGAGCAGGCAACCAATACGCTGTCGGAAAGCCAGCGCACGATGAAGCATCTGCAAACCACGCTGGATAACATGAACAAGATCACGTCCAGCCAGTCGATGCAGGATCTTCCGGCGGATATGCAGAACACGCTGCGTGAACTAAATCGTAGCATGCAGGGCTTCCAGCCTGGTTCTGCGGCCTACAACAAGATGGTGGCAGATATGCAGCGTCTTGATCAGGTGCTACGTGAACTGCAACCGGTACTGAAAACGCTGAACGATAAGAGTAATGCGCTGGTATTTGAAGCGAAGGACAAAAAAGATCCAGAGCCGAAGAGGGCGAAACAATGAAAAAGTGGCTAGTGGTGATGATGGCGGTCTGGCTGACGTCATGCAGCTCCAGCGGAGAGAATAAAAGCTATTACCAGCTCCCTATCGCACAAGGCGGTGTGCAGAGCTCCGCCAATCAGGGAAACCGTCTGCTGTGGGTTGAACAGATTGCGGTACCTGATTATCTGGCCGGTAATGGGGTGGTTTACCAGACCAGCGATGTGCAATATGTTATAGCCAATAATAATCTCTGGGCCAGCCCATTAGATCAGCAATTGCGCAATACGCTGGTTGCTAACCTCAGCATGCAGTTGCCTGGCTGGGTTGTTGCTTCGCAGCCGCTGGGAAGCACTCAGGACACGCTGAACGTCACCGTAACCGGCTTCCACGGTCGTTACGATGGTAAGGTTATCGTGAGTGGAGAATGGTTGCTGAATCATCAGGGACAACTGATCAAACGTCCATTCCACATCGAAGCTGTACAGACTAAAGACGGCTACGATGAGATGGTGAAGGTTCTTGCTAACGCCTGGAGTCAGGAAGCGACGGCTATTGCTCAAGAGCTGAAACGCATCCCATAAGCTTAAATAATTGTAAATTATGCCGCCCCTGGCTCACCGCCCGGGGCGGTTTTTTTTATTTTTTTAGCCGTGGAGATAGCTGTTCTGACTGACTATTTTTGTACAAATGATTTAGAGGCTAGCTCACAAATATGACACTGGCGTGAATTTTGCGCATTGACGAGCCTAATGTTTAGGGGTATTCGTTTAGTGTGATTGCACACTTAGTAATCACTGTTTTCTTTTCCACCAGACCAAAAAATGAGGGAAACGAGGCATGAAGAGACAAAAACGAGATCGCCTGGAACGGGCACATCAACGTGGATATCAGGCCGGCATTGCCGGACGCTCAAAAGAAATGTGTCCCTATCAGACGCTGAATCAGAGGTCATACTGGCTGGGAGGCTGGCGAGAAGCCATGGGGGATAGGGTTTTAATGGCCTGATTCTGTCTCTTTAGATAAAAGAAACCTCCGCAGAGCGGAGGTTTCGCCTTTTTGCACACCAGATATAACGGAGAAACGTTAATGTCTAGCTGCTACGCAGTCCTGGATTAGAACGCGGAAGTGTCCTGGAACAGACCCACTTTCAGATCGTTTGCGGTGTAGATCAGACGACCATCAACCAGCACTTCACCATCAGCCAGGCCCATGATCAGGCGACGGTTAACGATACGTTTGAAATGAATGCGGTAAGTGACTTTCTTCGCAGTCGGCAGAACCTGGCCGGTGAATTTAACTTCACCTACGCCCAGCGCACGGCCTTTACCTTCGCCGCCCAGCCAGCCGAGATAGAATCCAACCAGCTGCCACATGGCGTCGAGACCCAGGCAGCCCGGCATCACCGGATCGCCGATAAAGTGACAACCGAAGAACCACAGGTCTGGGTTGATATCCAGTTCAGCTTCAACATAACCTTTGTCAAAGTTGCCACCGGTTTCGGTCATCTTGATGACACGGTCCATCATCAGCATGCTTGGTGCTGGCAGTTGTGGCCCTTTTGCGCCAAACAGTTCACCGCGACCAGAGGCAAGAAGGTCTTCTTTCGTATAGGATTCGCGTTTATCTACCATGTTCTCTGTAAGCCTTATTTTATTGAAGCACGCAGGATAGCTAACACGTGTACGCTGAACAAGTCCGATCAGTTCGGAATAATCCAGTTCAGCCAACGTAGCGGCCATGGAAAACGGTGACGACCTTCCTGTTGCGTAGCCGTGGCAATACGCTCCTGAATGGTTTGCATCAGCGTTGTCTGGCCTTCGCCATCCCACACCAGATTTAACAACAGTGGCAGCGCATCAGTTACGTCGTCCACCGCCCAGATAGTGAATTTTTCTTCTTCTATGGCCTGTAGCAGCGCGGGATGCAGGCTGAGGTGTCTGACGTTAGCCGAAGGAATGATAACGCCCTGCGTGCCCGTCAGCTCACGTTGCTGGCAGATGGCGAAGAAACCTTCAATTTTCTCATTCAGACCACCGACAGGTTGCGCCCGACCAAACTGATCGACAGAACCGGTAATGGCGATACTTTGATTAACAGGCACGTCGGCGAGGGCGCTGATCAATGCGCACAGTTCTGCCATAGACGCGCTGTCACCGTCCACTTCGCTGTAAGATTGCTCAAAGGTCAGCGAGGCAGAGAAGGGGATTTGCTGCTCAAGCTGGAGTTCCGACATCAGGAACGCCTGCATAATCATCATACCCTTGGCATGAATATTTCCGCCGAGCTCGGCTTTGCGCTCAATGTCCGTAAACTCGCCGTCGCCAATATGCACGACGCAACTGATACGAGAAGGCTCGCCAAATGCGCGTGGGTGGCCTGGAAACTCAATCACCGACAAGGCGTTGATCTGGCCAATACGCTCGCCTTCTGTCTCGATAAGGATTTGCTCTTGCAGAATTTCATCCTGCATGCGTTCAGCCAGGAATCCCTCACGCCATTCGCGCTGAGCCAGCATCAGGCTGAACTGCTCAGCGTTGCAGGTTTCGCTCTCGCATAACGGGGCCACCTCTTTGAACTGTCTGGTGATCCACAGCGGGTTAAGCGGCAATGTATCCTGTTCACCGGTATAGCGAACGGCTTCACGGATCAAAACCTGCCAGGCATCAGGAGCGGGGTAAGGCAAATTATTGCGCATGGCAGTATGCGTGACCCACTGACACCACTGCGTCATGGTTTCGGCATCCACGATCTGCAGATTATCTTCAAACTCGCTGTAAATGGCCTGCTCAGCCAACTCTGGTTCCATATCCTGGAAATCCGCCAGCGATTCACGCTCACCCACCAAAATCACTTTCAGTTTAAGCGGCATAGGCGGAACAGAGACAGGCAGTGGGCGAGACTCATCAAAAGCCACCCAATCAAAACGCTCGTGGCTGACAATGGCTTTCAGACGCATCCACAACAGAGGTTGGGCCAACAGCGTGCGCAATGAGATAACCAGCACACCCCCATTGGCCTGATGTACCAGACCTGGCTGCAGCGTAATTTCGCCATTGAACTGACGTAGACAGCCAAACAGTTGTTCAGCTTCGGCCCAGTCAGCGCTGACCACCTGCGTCAACGTCGCAAAATTGTCTTCCGCTTTTTCAGCTGTACGATAACGAATAGTGTGACCGGAGATGTCGTAATGACCGCCAGTCAGGCTTCCTGCATCCGTGTGCAAGGGACGTGCAGCCTTTGCAATAAGGTTGAGATACTCAAGCTCCTCCGGTGCTTTCACCAACATGAACGAGGATGTTGTCCAGTGCTGAAGAAGCTGCTCTAGCGCGAATTGTAAACGTGGCTGAGTATCACTAAGTAAGGTGTCGGTGTCGTCAGTGACGTGCGGCTGTGCAAATACTTCCTGATAACTGTCGGTATCAGGAACCAGATCACGCCATGCAAGTTTCGTAATGGTCAAAGTTGATGTTTTTTAGTCTGTTGTAAAAAACGAGATTATACCGTAACCCTCACCACTAAACACCTGGAAAGCGCCGCGAAACGGTTGTGATGACGCGCGGCAGTTCACAGGCTGGATATTCTTTTCTTCAGATGCCGAAAAAGCTGATATTCTGATAAGAGTTACACGGTAACATTGAGATCGCAATGAAATATCAACAACTTGAAAATCTTGAAAGCGGATGGAAATGGAAGTACCTGGTGAAGAAGCATCGCGAGGGGGAGTTGATTACCCGCTATGTGGAAGCCAGCGCTGCCAAAGAAGCCGTTGATTTGTTGCTAACCCTCGAAAATGAACCGGTTCGGGTCAACGCCTGGATTGAAGAATACATGAACCCTGCACTGTTCAATCGTATGAAGCAAACGATCCGGGCGAGGCGTAAGCGGCACTTTAATGCAGAACATCAACATACGCGTAAGAAATCTATCGATCTGGAGTTTATGGTCTGGCAGCGTCTGGCAGGTCTTGCGCAGCGGCGCGGAAAAACACTTTCTGAAACTATAGTGCAGCTGATTGAAGACGCAGAGCATAAAGAGAAGTACGCGAACAAAATGTCGACATTGAAGCAGGATTTACAGGCGTTGCTGGGAAAAGACTAGCGGTTGGCTGGTGTAACAAGAGGCTTGTTTTGAGTGGAAACAGATGAAAAAAAACCCCGCATAGCGGGGTTTTTTTATAAGACGATAACTTAAGCCTGAGGCTGAGTTACAACGTCTTTGATGCCTTTAACTTCGATCTCAACACGACGATCCGGAGCCAGGCAGTCGATCAGTGCAGCGCGAGCTTTCACGTTGTCACAGGTGTTGCCAGTAACTGGGTTGGATTCACCCATGCCACGTGCAGAGATTTTGTCAGAAGGAATACCTTTAGAGATCAGGTAATCAACAACGGACTGAGCACGTTTCTCGGACAGACCCTGGTTGTAAGCGTCAGAACCGATGCGGTCAGTGAAGCCCAGAACCACTACGGAACCGTCTTTCGGATCCAGGTTGCTCAGCTGGCTGTACATCTGGTCCAGAGCCTGCTGGCCTTCTGGTTTCAGAGTTGCTTTGTTGAAGTTGAACAGAACGTCAGACTTCAGAGTGAAGTGCTTGGTCTGTACTTCTGGAGCCGGAGCCGGAGCAACAACTACTGGAGCTGCTTCTTCCTGCTGGCCGAAACGGTAAGAAACACCAACGCTCAACAGGCCGTTATCCGGACGACCACCAACGGTGTTCGCGTCACCGATGTTGTTGGTCCACTGGTATTCCAGACGGGTAGCGATTTCAGGAGTAATTGCATACTCTACGCCACCAGCGAATACTGGGGATACACCAGTGTCGTGGTCTTTGAAGCCTTCGTTGTTTTTAGCGTCTGCACGCCAAACCATACCACCCAGACGGGTATAAACGTCCAGATCGTCAGTGATTGGGTAACCCAGTTTAGCGGTCAGCTGAACGCCCTGAGCTTTGAAAGCGCCGTTTTGATGAGTCTGGTCGGTGTAGCCTTTGTACGGCATACGGCCTAACCAGTCGTAACCCATTTCAAAACCAACGTACGGGTTAACCTGATAACCACCGAACGCACCGGCACCCAGTTGGCTTTCGTGGGTCGGACCGGCGTTGTTGATCTGGTTGTTGCCAATATCATGGTACTGAGACCAGCCCATTTTAGCACCAGCGTACCAGGTGTTATCTTTCGGAGCGGCCTGCGCCACGGTAGCGAAACCAGCCAGTGCCACTGCAATTGCGATAGCTGTCTTTTTCATTTTTTGCGCCTCGTTATCATCCAAAATTCGCCATGAATATCTCCGAAGAGAGATAACACGGTTAAATCCTTCACCCGGGGACCAGTTCAATAGTTGCTCTACCGATATCTGCGGCTTACGCCGAGCACCCCTGGCGATGTAAAGTCTACAACGTAGTTGAAAACTTACAAGTGTGAAGTCCGTCAGGCATATGAAAAAAAAAGGCTTGTATACATAATATTTAACATTTATTGATGACTAAATGCACTGAGGATTTCCTGAAAACCGCTTGAGACAGGCGTTCGGACGAAAAACGCGTTAAAGCTCAAAGGCAAATTGAAGCATGAAAAAAAATTCCAGGATAAATCCTAATTTTACTCAATGATACAAATTCGAGTGAATTTTTAGCCCGGAATGCTGTCTCCCCGCAAGTGACTGTGCGCAAACAGGACGCATGATAAAACCCATCGCATTTCCTTCATTAGCCGCTTTTACCAGCTCGGCATGTTCATCTTCCGTTAATTCTTCTGCCAGCCAGCCGATAACGACACTGTAATTACCTGTGCGCAGCGCACGGATCATCGATTCCAGCGTATTGCAGGGGGAGAGTTGGCTAATCTGCATTACTTTTGTCAATGGAAGTCCGGCTGACTGCACCCACTCCCGGCTTAATTTTTGCTGAGGCGTCAGCCACAGCTGCCAGCGTGATTGCTGCCCTAACTGTTGCAGCAGAGGAAGCAGCAGTAGTTGCGTCATCATGGGCTGGTCCTCGCGATAGACTACTTCACTGATAAGCCCAGCGGTTGCGTTCTCTGATGAAACGCGCGCAATGTTGCTTGATGCGGAAGAGAACGACGAAGAACGATTTGCATAGCCTGAAGTGTACATAATCAATCCAGCCCTGTGAGTTACTGTATGAATATACAGTAACCCTGCTATCAACAAAGATCAACCTTATTTTCGGAAACAGGTTCGCAATTTTTAGTCGTCGTCACGGGAAAAATAAAATTCATCTTGCCCCATACGCATAAGTTGCCTATTTTCGTCATTAACGGATCCGCTATTGAAAATCATTTGCTTACGTTATGATTTAAAAAGGATTTTTATGAAAGAGCTTTCTTATGCAAGGATCTATAAATCGCAGGAATATCTGGCTTCTCTGGGGACAATTCACTATCGCTCACTGTTTGGTGGCTACAGTCTGACGGTTGGCGATACGGTCTTTGCCATGGTCGCCAATGGTGAGTTGTATCTTCGCGCCTGTGAACAGAGCGCCCAGTATTGTGTACAAAATTCTCCTGTCTGGCTGACATTTATTAAGCGGGGACGTCCTCTTGTACTTAATTATTACCAGGTGAACGATGCCCTGTGGCAAAACCAGCAGCAACTGGTGTCGTTATCGCGATATTCGTTGGATGCAGCGGTTAAGGAAAAACAGAGTCGCTTTACCCAGCATCGTCTGCGGGAATTGCCAAATATGACGTTTCATCTGGAGACTCTGCTGAATGAAGTTGGAATTAAAGATGAGGGGACTATGCGGTCGTTGGGAGCACAAATGTGCTGGCTGAAACTTCGGCAAAATAACCCGGCTCTGACGGTAAAAGTACTCTATGCCCTTGAAGGCGCGGTAGGGGGGATACATGAAGCCGCGCTCCCGGCGACGCGTCGCCAGGAGCTGGTGGAGTGGGTAAGTTCTCTTACGCCGGAACCGGGGTATTAGAAGGCAGAGCGGCAATTTGCTGCTGTAATCGCCGGATTTCCGGGAGCAGAGCGATCAATAACCCAACTTGCTGAACGACCAGAGGCTCTTTACTGTCCGGGCGTGGTTCCAGGTGCTGAATTCGCTGCTTCAGCCCTTCTAACGCCTGGTATACGCGTTGCTCGTCAGCGGGTTGATGGTGAAGGGCATCATCAACATAGCAAACAGCGTCATCCAGCAATGCCAGAACGTCTGGATTGGTCAACTGTTCGCGATGTGCGCCAAGCGCAGAAATATAGCTGGTAAACGTATGGTTGAGACACAGTAAACGGAACGCCGTTTCGCGGGTTTGGGCCGTCACATCCGGCTCGCTCGACATGTTTGACACCACGGAGGCGAGTTCAGCATCACGGTTATGCGCGTCACGGCGAGCGATACGGTAGGCCAGACGATTATCACGACCCTGATGATATTGTTCGAGAATTGCATCAAGGTAGCGGCAGTTAGCGTCAGTCGCCCGCTCAATTACCCGTGGTAGATTACGAAAACGCCAGTCTGGCCAGATGAAACTGACAGCCGCCCAGGCGATAGCACAGCCAATTAGCGTATCGATGACACGCGGCAGCGCAACCTCAAAGCCTTCGCCGAGCAGGTTAAAGCACAGTAATACCAGCAGCGTGATAAACATGGTGGCATGCGCATACTGGACGTTGCGAAAGGCAAAAAACAGTACACCAGTGATCACTAAAAGTATTAGCTGCCCTTCTAAAGAGGGCACAAACCACAGGATCGGTAAACCGATGGCAATCCCAACCAACGTGCCGATAATCCTGAGCGCCAGGCGATGTCGGGTGGCATTGTAGTTTGGTTGACAGACAAACAGGCTGGTCAGCAAGATCCAGTATCCGTGATTCATGCCGGTTACCTGGATAATGGCATAACCAACACAGAGCACTAACGACATGCGGACGGCATGGCGAAACAGTGCGGACTCTGGGGTGAAATTACGGCTCAGGCGTAACCAGATATCACTGAATCCATGGGGACTGTCATCAGCAAGCTGATTTTCAGACTCATTGCGCGAGAGTACCTGAGCCTGTTCAGACTCAATAGTGGCCAGTTGCGCATCGATAGCCCGCAGGTTCGATAGTAAGAATCCCAGCGTATTGAGCAGATCTGCAGGCTCACCACTGGCACGCATGCGCTCAAGTGCGGCATCTATATGGGTGAAGACGCGTTCAAAGTGCGGATCGTGCTGGTAAGGCGTGCGCAATAAAATACAACGAGACAATTGTGAACAGGCTTGTCCTTGCATCGACATCAACCGCTGGAAGCGGAACATCACATCGCTGTGACGGAAATGATCGCGTAGCGTTTGATATTGAATATGTGAGGAGCTTGCGCGTTCATGAATATCCTGCGCCACAAAATAGTAATGTAGCGTGCGACGTGTTCCCCGTTGTCCACGGTCACCGCGCAGGCGAGTCAGCAGCGACACTTTGGTCTGGTTTAGCGTTGCCATCAGTTGCCCATTAGCGAGGGCTAAATCATACAACGGCGCCTGGCTTTCATCTTCGATGTCGGGATCAAAAAGACGCGACTTCAGTTCCAGGTAGTGCGCTAATTGTTCGTAGCTGCGGGCCAGATTGTCCTGTAAGGGGCGGATGGGGAACAGAAGATGCCCGGTGAGCGTCAGCAGGTTATACCAGATAGCGCCCGCGAGCAGCAGGATTGGTTGTTGATACCACTGATCGTAAAGCGAGGTGCCCAGCATCGTGTAAATGGCGATGAGCAACGCGCCAAAAGCGATGGTTGCATAGCGCTGGCCTAATCCCCCCAGCAGAATAAAACCGCTGGTGGAAAGCGTTAACCCAATAGCAAACAGCCAGGGCCATGGGAAGAGCAGTTCAACGGAGGCTGAGGCAATAAAAAAGCACACCAGCGTGATGATTAAATTGCGCAGTCGGCCCGCGAGACGATCATCGAGATCGGTAAGTGCGGCAGCGACCATACCTAGCGTGAGAGGGATGGTCAGCTTGACGTCACCCAGCCACCAGGGCAGCGCCGTTGTACCGCATAGCGCGATAAAAATCCGCACGTAGTACAGCCAGGTGCTGTTCCAGGTATAGCGTTTGAGCAGAGGACTTAACATAAAGGCCATTGGTCCTGATTATTCAAAGCGACGACGTGCATTGGCTTCACGCGCTGCACGGGCAACTTCTACTGAAACTACCCGGCGACCCACCGGCCAGAGCGCAATGGCAGCGATTTTAAAGTTCGCAATGCCAACCGGAATACCAATAATCGTTATGCACTGAGCAATACCAGAGACAATGTGCATCAGACACAACCACCAGCCGAAGAAAATCAGCCAGAAAATATTGAGCACGGTGCCGCCGGTATTCAACAGGACGCTTTTACCGGCCGGATTCAGTTCATCGACATGTATCGCTTCGTTGCCATAGGGAAACAGCGAAAGTCGGGTTATCTCCCAGCATGAACGGGTCAAGGGTAAAGTAAAAATAAGCACGATACTGACCAGCGTTGCCAGTAACCAGGCCAGGGTGGTGGCGAACCCCCCAAGCACAAAATTTAAAATATTCAGAACAGTACGCATAAACCCTCGGTTAACTCTGGTTTTCTGTGAATTCGGCAATTGTAACGTTTTTTTGGGCTGGAGCACGTTTTCTCTGGCGGTTACACTGATAAGCAAACCTCTTCGTGTGGATCCGCTTGAGTCTTATGGAACTGAAAGCTACTTCTCTTGGAAAACGTCTGGCACAACACCCTTACGATCGGGCCGTTATTCTCAATGCCGGGATTAAAGTTTCCGGCGATCGTCACGAGTATCTTATTCCCTTCAATCAGTTACTGGCTATTCATTGCAAACGTGGTCTGGTGTGGGGCGAGCTGGAGTTTGTACTCCCGGATGAGAAGGTGGTTCGTCTTCACGGTACAGAGTGGGCGGAAACCCAGCGCTTCCATCATCATTTGAATGCACTCTGGCAGCAGTGGAGCCAGGAAATGAGTGACGTTGCTGCGGGGGTTTTACAGCAGCAGTTGGATGCGATAGCGGCGAGTACTAGTGAAAGTAAATGGCTGACGCGCGAACAAACGTCAGGGCTGCAGCAGCAGATTCGCCGTGCCTTTGCCGCTTTACCGCTCCCGGTTAATCGGCTGGAAGAATTTGAAAATTGCCGGGAGGCGTTACGTCAATGCCAGGCGTGGTTGAAGGACATTGAAGCCTGCCGCTTACAGCACAATCAGGCGTACACCGAGGCAATGCTGGAAGAGTATGCTGAGTTTTTCCAGCATATTGAATCTTCGCCGTTGAACCCTGCTCAGGCGCGCGCGGTAGTGAACGGTGAGCAATCATTGTTGGTACTTGCAGGGGCTGGAAGCGGTAAAACATCTGTGTTGGTTGCCCGGGCTGGTTGGTTGCTTGCGCGAGGAGAGGCGGCGGCTGAACAGATCCTGTTGCTGGCGTTTGGACGCAAAGCAGCCCAGGAGATGGATGACCGCATTCGTGAGCGTCTGCATACGGACGAGGTCACTTCACGGACATTCCATTCACTGGCGTTGTTCATTATTTCGCAAGGTAGCAAAAAAGTTCCAACAGTGAGCAAGCTGGAAAATGATGCCGCCGCTCGCAGTAAACTCTTTATAACGACCTGGCGTCAGCAGTGCAGTGAGAAAAAGGCTCAGGCTAAAGGCTGGCGACAATGGTTAGAAGAAGAAATGCTGTGGTCTGTACCCGAAGGTAACTTCTGGGATGACGAAAAATTACAGCACCGTCTGGCCTCCCGGTTGGATCGCTGGGTTAGTTTGATGCGGATGCATGGTGGAGCACAGGCGGAGATGATTGCTAATGCTCCGGAGGAGATCCGCGATCTGTTCAGTAAACGCATAAAGCTAATGGCGCCGCTGCTCAAGGCCTGGAAGAGTGCCCTGAAGGATGAGAATGCCGTCGATTTCTCCGGGTTGATCCATCAGGCTATTGTCATTCTGGAGAAGGGGCGGTTTATCAGTCCGTGGAAACATATTCTGGTCGATGAATTTCAGGATATTTCCCCTCAGCGCGCCGCCCTGTTAGCCGCCTTGCGAAAGCAAAACTCGCAGACCACGCTGTTTGCCGTGGGAGATGACTGGCAGGCCATTTACCGGTTCAGCGGAGCACAGCTTTCTCTGACGACCGCATTCCAGCAAAATTTTGGTGAGGGCGATAGCTGTAATCTGGATACGACTTACCGTTTTAATAGCCGGATTGGCGAAGTCGCAAACCAGTTTATCCAGCAAAACCCACATCAGCTCACGAAACCGCTGAACAGTCTGACGACCGGTGATAAAAAAGCTGTCACGTTGCTCGATGAAAGTCAGTTAGATCTGTTGCTGGATAAGCTGTCGGGTTTTGTGAAAGCTGAAGAGAGAATTCTGGTGCTGGCGCGGTACCATCATCTGAAGCCAGCCAGCCTGGATAAAGCGGCCACCCGCTGGCCCAAGCTGCAGTTGGATTTTATGACTATTCATGCCAGCAAAGGGCAGCAAGCGGATTACGTCATTGTTATGGGGCTTCATGACGGGAATGACGGTTTTCCGGCCCCGGCTCGCGAGTCGATTATGGAAGAGGCGTTACTCCCGGCTGTTGAAGATTTTCCTGATGCTGAAGAGAGGCGGTTGCTGTATGTGGCGCTAACGCGTGCACGGCATCGGGTATGGCTACTGTTTAGCAAAGACGCGCCATCATGTTTTGTTGATGAGCTTAAGCAACTAGACGTTCCGGTGACCCGGAAACCCTGAAAAGCAGGCGGCAGTTGCCGCCTGCTTAGCGTTTATTTGAGGCGTTCTGCAAGATAACGGGCGTAATCCGGGATCAAGATATCCGTTGCGTCGTTGAAGTTTGGCGACTGGATAATAAAATCAGCCGTTGACACGTTGGTGGCGACCGGAATGTTCCAGACTGTGGCCAGGCGTAGCAGGGCTTTGACATCAGGATCGTGGGGAACGGCGTTGAGCGGATCCCAGAAGAAAATCAGCACATCAATTTTCCCTTCTGAAATTAGCGCACCCACCTGCTGGTCACCCCCCATCGGGCCGCTCAGCATGGCGTTGACGTCCATTCCTGTCGCGCGTTGAATTAAATTTCCAGTTGTTCCTGTAGCATACAGAACGTGTTTTTCCAGTAATGGCTGGTGGCGTTCAACCCAGCTCATCAACATCTTTTTGCAGTGATCGTGTGCGACCAACGCAATATGTTTCTGCGCTGGTAATGTGCGAGTCGTTAATTCCATAGTACAGCTCCCAAGTTAACCTTGTTACAGAGTACTGGAAGCACTTGACGCTGCAAGAGAAAGACAAAAAAAATGCGTATATGAACATAAATGTCACGATGGGGGCTGTTTCTCAGCCCATTGTAAGAAGTTACTCCGCGTTTGTGCGTCAGCCTGTTGAAACCAATATTTTAAGCGCTGCTCAGTCAGCGTTTGTGACTGAGGCGGCACGCGGTCCAGTTCAGATACCCCGGAAAGCAGCGAACTGTCATCGGCCATCATCGTGGCAAATTGCGGTAAAGACGCATGCTTAGCCGCTTTGTTATAGCGCTCTGTTTCCATTTCATAATCTACGATTTTTGCGGTGGATGTGATTGACAGAATATCCAGCTTAACCGGTATAGGCATGGAATCCCCATCCAGCAGTTCTACGCGTGGGGCATCATCAAAATGCGTTGCATCTCGCTCGTTGCTCAGACGTGGCAGGTGAAAATTAACCTGACTGACGAGTTGGGTATCAAAGCTGATGACCAGCGGGGGCGAAATATACAGACGTTCTTCGTGGCTGGACAGGCGAATGGTTTTTTCTACGCGAAACACGAGCTGGTGCCGACCATTTTCCAGCTCAATACTTTCGGCACCACGCAGTAATGAGCTGGAGACTTTTTTTCCGTCCAGCACCAGAAGGTCAATATCATTAGACAGACGTAGAGAGGTAGCAAAAACGGTTACCGGCAAACACAGGGCAATTAAGGCTGTCACAATGCCGGCTTTCATAGGTTTCTCCTGTCCAGAAAAAATCTGTATAAGATGTATCTAAATTTTTCGATAATCATGTTTACTAACATATAGACATATTTTTGAGTTTAGCTCTCATGCGCCAGTATGGGATGAATGGTCGCAAAGTCAGGTTTGTCGTACACTTTGCTAAACAGCCTGGAGGAAAACGATGAAAGAGACCGATATTGCTGGCATTTTGACAACGACCCGCACGATTGCACTGGTGGGTGCAAGCGATAAACCCGATCGCCCAAGCTATCGGGTTATGAAATATTTACTCGATCAGGGCTATCACGTTATTCCTGTTTCACCGAAAGTTGCCGGAAAAACACTGCTGGGGCAGCAGGGCTATGCGACGCTGGCAGATGTACCAGAGAAAGTGGATATGGTAGATGTCTTCCGTAATTCCGAAGCGGCGTGGGGTGTTGCTCAAGAGGCAATTGCCATCGGCGCGAAGACCCTATGGATGCAGCTCGGTGTGATTAACGAGCAGGCAGCCGTACTGGCTCGTGATGCAGGGTTGACGGTGGTGATGGATCGTTGCCCGGCGATTGAGATCCCGCGGCTGGGACTGGCGAAGTAAGGTTGATCTGTAGCCGAACAAAACGCACAGACCCGATTAGCTAATCGGGTCTGTGTTTGCATCAATTGCGCAGGCGCGGGGCCTGAAGCTGTTTTCGAATTGTTCGCGCCAGTTCATCCATCGACGGTTGCTCCGGATGTTCTTCCTGTAGCTCACTACTCAGTTGTGCTTCGGCCAGATACGTATGTACTGGCAGACCATAATCGTCTTCCATCACCACGTGATACCAGGGAGCGGCGCGAAGTTCGTCGTTAACCGCCAACTCATCGGCTGACGGTTGATCAAGCGAATATTCCGGGTCGATATCCACGACCACTCCGAGGTAACCTAACAGGGAATGGCGGACCTGCTGGCCGATACCGAATTTGCTGGCAATCATAGTCACCTCCCGGGAAATAGATACCCTCTATGTAAGGGTAATATTCCACTTTTCAAGTTACATGATGCGACAGGCAAACCCTTTCAGATACAGCCCTTCCGGGTAGGTAGCGATCACCGGGTGATCGGCGGCCTGACGGAACTGCTCTATAAATTGTACATCACGACCAGCATCTATTGCGGCATCAGCGATGATTTTCTGAAATAAATCGGTGGTCATAAGCCCAGAGCAGGAGAAAGTCAGCAGTACGCCGCCCGGATTGAGTAACTGAATAGCCAGCATATTGATGTCCTTATAGCCGCGGCAGGCACCCATCAACTGGCTTTTGTTTTCGACAAATTTCGGCGGATCCATCACGATGACGTCGAATTTCTCTCCACGATCGCGATAAGCTCGCAGAAGTTTGAACACATCATCACGCACGAACTCAGCTTTGCTCAGATCCAGCTTGTTCAGTTCCACGTTCTGGCGGGCAATATCGAGCGCTTCCTGAGAGGTGTCAACGCTGACGACCTGACGGCAGCCACCCATTAATGCTGAAACCGCAAATCCACCGGTATAAGAGAAACAGTTCAGCACACGCTGATTTTCCACATAACGACGCGTGGCCAGGCGGCTATCGCGTTGATCGAGGTAGTAGCCGGTTTTGTGACCATGCTGAATATCAACCAGTAGCTTCATGCCGTGCTCTTCAATTGGCAGCAGTGCTGGCGGAAGCTCGCCCGTTACTGGCCCATGAGTCAGCTCCATACCTTCTTTTTTACGCACGGCCACATCGCTACGGTCATAAATGGCGCAGTCCGGGAAAACAATTTGCAGAGCGCTAATCAGGGCGGCGCGTTGGTATTCAGCTCCCGCACTGAGCAACTGCAACACCAGGAAGTTGCCGAAGCGGTCAATGGTGACACCCGGCAGACCATCGGATTCTCCGGCGATCAGACGGTAGCTGTCCAGACCGTCTTTTTTCGCCAGCCAGTCACGCCATGTCTGCGCCTGCTGCAGACGACGGGTAAAGAAATCAATATCGATGGACTCAGACTTGTCAAATGTCCAGACGCGTGCACGGATCTGCGACGCGGGTGAGTACGCGCCGCGTGCTAACCATTTACCCTGATGGTCAACAATATCGATGGTTTCACCGAGGTTGGCTTTACCTTCCATACGTGCGACAGCACCGGAAAATACCCACGGATGGCGGCGCAGTAATGATTTTTCGCGCCCTTTGGCTAACACTAAACGTACACTCATAATTTACTATTCTGTCAATTCAAAGAAATGGGCGCCATTGTCCTGAGTTTTACGCATATTTGCAACGCGCGCTGTGATGATAAGGAGAACCGCAATGTCGAAAGTCTGCATAATCGCCTGGGTCTATGGCCGGGTTCAGGGGGTAGGATTTCGCTACACCACCCAGCATGAAGCACAACGGCTGGGATTGACCGGATACGCGAAGAATATGGATGACGGCAGCGTAGAGGTTGTCGCCTGCGGCGAAAGTGACCGGGTGGAACAACTGATGAAGTGGTTGAAAGCCGGGGGGCCGCGAAGCGCCAGGGTAGACAGAGTTCTCAGCGAACCCCATCGTCCTGGCGACGAGCTAAAGGGATTTAGTATCCGTTATTAAATACATTTCACCGGTTTCGGCAGGCCGGCAATTTTAGTCGCCTGCTTGGCCGGACCTTTCGGGAACAGGCGGTAGAGATAACGGCTGTTGCCTTTCTCTTCGCCGAACTTGTTGGCCATCGCTTTTACCAGCATGCGGATAGCGGGGGAGGTATTAAATTCCAGATAAAAATCGCGGACAAAACGCACCACTTCCCAGTGTTCTGCGGAGAGCGTAATGCCTTCGTTTTCGGCGATTTTCTCGGCCAGCGGCTCGCTCCACAGCGTGGTATCTTTCAGATAGCCTTCGCTATCGGTACTGATTTCTTTACCTTCAAAGATCAACATAATTTGTCACTACGTTAGTCAAACTGGCGGCAGTTTACCAAAAAAGAAAGCCCCACATAAGCGGGGCTGGATAGTGCGAGTTGACAACTTAGTCGCGGCTGGCGAAGCCCAGAATGCTCAGCAGGCTGACGAAGATGTTGTACAGCGAAACATACAGGCTGACCGTTGCACGGATGTAGTTGGTTTCACCACCACGGATGATATTGCTGGTTTCAAACAGGATAGCGCCTGAAGAAATCAGAATAAACACCGCACTGATGGCCAGATGCAGAGCTGGCAGTTGCAGGAAGATATTCGCAACCATACCAATCAGCACCACCACGATACCTGCCATCAGCATACCGCCGAGGAAGGACATGTCTTTACGGGTGGTCAGCACATAGGCAGAACAGCTGAAGAAGACCAGAGCAGTGCCGCCCAGCGCCATACCGATAACATCACCCATGCCTGCAGACAGGTAGGTGTTCAGAATCGGTCCCAGAATGTAGCCCAGGAAGCCGGTGAATGCGAAAGCAGACAGAATTCCGACCGGCTTATCCGCAGTTTTATATGTCAGGAACATCAGACCATACATACCCACCAGCGTCAGGATTAGACCCGGGGATGGCAGCATCAGCACGGTGCTTGCCGTTGCGGTGATGGCAGAAAACGCCAGCGTCAGGCTGAGCAGAAAATAGGTATTGCGCAGCACTTTATGCGTGCTGAGTAGCGATGTACGGTCGCGCGAAGAACTAATAATACGATCCATGAGTCACTCTCTTATGACAGATGTAATTAATGATGGAGGATAATGAAATCAAGGGGAATGACACAGCGGTTTTACCCATCTTTACGCATTTTAACCCGCCAGACTTAAGCATATTATTTCAGCAAAAGTGTCTAAATTAGATGTTACCACTTATTGTTTGAAAATGTCAGATCGACATCTTATAGGTCACTGAAAAATATTGCGTTATTTACTGCATCCCTTTATGAGTGATTGCGGTGTCATCACAAAACAGAACAATAAGGTGCAGGGAATGACTCAACACAAATCGAAGGTATTTACGTTTACGCTGTTGGCCGCCTGTGTGATATCAATAAACGGCGCGGCATGGGCAGCTCATGTTCCCGCAGGAACAGCATTGGCTGAAAAGCAGGAACTGGTGAGAAATAACGGCAGTGAGCCGGCATCGCTGGATCCGCATAAAGTCGAAAGCAACGTTGAGTTTAATTTAATCAGCGATATGTTCGACGGTCTGGTTGCTGTCAAGCAGGATGGGTCTATCGAGCCCCGCCTTGCGGCATCCTGGGAGAATAAAGACAATACTATCTGGACCTTTCATTTACGTCCGGGCATTACCTGGTCTGATGGCTCTGCGATTACCGCACAGGATGTTGTCTGGAGTTGGCAGCGTCTGGTCTCGCCGCAAACGGCTTCACCTTATGCTTCGTATCTGGGCAATATGCATGTTGCGAACGCGGTTGATATTGCCCAAGGGAATAAAGATCCCGCTACACTAGGGGTCAAAGCCCTGGATGATACCACGCTGGAAATTACCCTGACGCAACCGACGGCGGCGTTTCTGGCGATGCTGGCGCATCCATCGCTGGTGCCGCTGGATAAAGTTCTGATTGGGCGTTTTGGCGACAAGTGGACCCGACCAGAACATTTTGTCAGCAGTGGGCCGTACAAACTATCGCAATGGGTGGTCAATGAGCGCATCGTTGCCGAGCGTAACCCACATTACTGGGACGATCGGCATACGGTTATTAATAAAGTTACTTATTTGCCCATCAGCTCAGAGTCGGCTGACGTAAACCGCTATAAGGCCGGTGAAATCGACATTGTTTATAGCGTACCGGTCAATCAGTTCGCCCAACTGAAAAAAACGATGGGCGATGAACTGCATGTCTCTCCCCAGCTTTCAACGTATTACTATCAGTTCAATACAACCCGCGCGCCGTTTAATGATCCGCGCGTGCGCCGGGCGCTGAATATGGCGCTGGATAAAGACATCATTGCGCAAAAGGTGATGGGGCAGGGGCAGCGAGCAGCGTGGGTTATCAGCCAGCCGGAAATAGGTGGGGTGAAACTGCATGCACCGGAGTATGCGTCATGGCCGCTCGAAAAACGTATTGCTGAAGCCAAAAAACTGCTTGCTGAAGCCGGTTTTGGTCCTGAGCATCCGCTTAGCTTGAATTTGCTCTACAACACCTTCGAAACGCACCAGCGTATTGCGATTGCCGCATCGTCGATGTGGAAGAAAAACCTTGGCGTCGAGGCGAAGCTGCAAAACCAGGAATGGAAAACCATGCTGGACACTATGCACACCGGTAATTTTGACGTCGTGCGCTATGCGTGGATAGCCGATTATGATGATGCTTCAAGTTTCCTCAATATTTTCCGTACCGGTGATAGCGAGAATACTACCAAGTACAGCAATCCCGCCTTTGATGAAGCGATGCGTAATGCGGCGAAAGCAAATTCACTGGAAGAACGAGGCAAATACTATCAGCAGGCTGAAGATCTTTTAGGTGATGATGTCCCTGCGATTCCGGTTTACCACTATGTCCGCACGCATCTGGTGAAGCCGTGGGTGGGGGGATTTGCGCCGGATAACCGGGGAAATTACTTCACCAAAGATATGTACATCAAAAAACATTAAGCGTTGTAGCCGGTATTTGTGCTGATTAAATGGTCAATCTGTTGTTATTTCAGTCGATTAACAACATTTTGGCTGTTTTTCAGGCAAACGAACACATTGGTGCTTTACAGGTCCGTTCGGGATGTTTATAGTGCGCCTCATTGGAAGCGTGGCCGAGCGGTTGAAGGCACCGGTCTTGAAAACCGGCGACCCGAAAGGGTTCTAGAGTTCGAATCTCTACGCTTCCGCCAATTTCTTAACAAAATCAATAGCTTAGATGTTACTTTTGATTTTGTACTGCATAAAGTATTGCATTAAAAGCCCGTGTAAACGGGCTTTTTTTGTATCTAAAATCTGGTATTTCCCCGCAACAAATATTTTAAACACTCCGTTCTTGCCTGAGAAAGGCCCCTACCTGTTTCTCTTCCTATACAAATTAACCAAGCAACATCCTTAGACCACAAACTTGTAATCGTAATGGTTAGCTGGACAACCAATTGTTCTGTCGGTTAAAACAGCTAAAAAAGTTAACTGGTAATTGAAAATGAAAGCTAGTGAAGTCATGAAGGCGGTAAAGACGTGGTTTAAGGTGAGCAATTATGATGCTTTGCAGGAGATCACGATTGAAGACCTGAAGAGGGAAGCGTTTGCCCGATTGAGGTTAGCTAAACATGATTTTGATGGAGAGTTGAATGACGACGACGACCGTGAGATCCGCCAGCGTTATCTGGACTATGAAGCTAAAATTTTAGCGGGAAAGCCTATATTAGTAAGTCCAAGCAACGCTCCAGCTCCTACCTATGGAAAAGACTACCCACTCAGGCAGGCAGTGGAAAATCCTCTCCTGAACGCAAAAATATACATCAAACACATCACCGTAGCGGATGCTGCGAAATATGAGCGTCAATTAAGAGAGATAAAGATACTCAGGCGTATGGGGCTTAAGGAAGAAGGGGTAACCATGCCAGCCTCAGAAGAGATTGGTCGGTGGCGGTTGACTGATATCGAAATGCTTCATCCCCACAAGCCACTTTATCTGGAACTCAACATCAGAAGGCTTACTGACGAAGAAGTCATCGAACATATGAAGCGTATGCTTCCAGAATGGCGCAGGACGCATGGTATCCCGGAACCGTTAACGGGAACATTCAGGTTCGGGCTTAGTACGATCAAGAGGCTAATTAACTTCAGGATCATCCCTCTACTGGATCTGCTGTTCTGGGCCAAGAGAAACAACGAAAAAATTTCCTATGAACAGCTTAGCAGGCTTCTTTATCCCAATGATTCTGAGGATATCAGAGGTGGATCTCAGATCAAAGACACGGATAAGCCATTGGCTGACAAAGTGCTTACCCGTGAGTTTGATAGGATGTTTAACATCTACCTGAGCAAAAATGACAGCATGATACACACCAAAGTTGCTGAGGCCTTGAAGATGAACGAAAAAGAGCAGCAAGAGGAATAACTTTTCTTCTGCAATTCGGGGGCATCTGATGAAGATGCGCCCCGTTCTTCAAAACCAGCGAAATTCACAAATTTCCATTTTCCCCGAAAATCATTTCTTTCGACTTCCTCATAAAAATCTTGTTTGCCAATCTCTGCATCCAGCGATCTCAATTTTTCCTACTATAGCTCTTGTCGAAACAACAGAGGAAAAAACAAATGAGAAATGAAATCGCAGGTAAAAGATTAATCCGTGTTCCAGAAGTTCTGAGAAGAGTCGGATTTAGTCGAACCACAATGTATGAGCTTATCAAAGAAGGACGGTTCCCGGATAAGGTAATCATAGGGGCAAGATCTGTAGCCTTTGTGGAAAGTGAGATTGATGCATGGATTGAAAATACCATTTCCTATTCACGCAGAAATAATAAATAACATAAAAGAGGAAGCAAAAATGAAAGTGAAAAAAATAGAAATAAATGTTAGTAATGATGATACAAAATACTTTGTTCTGAAAAGTGGCGAAGACTATGACTACTATTTGCGATGCATGCATGAGTATATGGGGGAAAGATTCTATCATAACCTTGAAGACGATGGTTATATGGAAGGTGTTTTAAAATCAATAATAGAGAACGGTAAGAAAGATTTTAATGAGTTCTTGAAAAAGCATAAATATAAAGCATCGATTAAAAACGTATATTTTGATGAGGTGCTTGTCAACCTGAGGCAGATACATCAGGTGATGAGTCACTATATTTTACATACATAATCGCTGGCGTCATCTATTCGGCCCCGTAAGGGGCTAATATAAAACGAAATGAATAAAATAAGCATTTAATTATGAGGATATAAACATGGCTAAAGAAAATACTATTGAAAATAAATCAACAGAACTGTTTTATGATCTAGCTTGTAGATCATTTTCCGCAAGTTGGAATATATTTATGGAAGTTAATGGCGATGGAGATGCCAATGAATATCTGGATGATCCGGATTTTATGAGTCCCTTTATCATTTATGTGATTGACCATATTCAGAATAACTTTGAGAGATTTACCACGCAAGAAGGAAACTGTGGTGATATTAATCAGGTTAACTTTGAACAAGTAGCAGCTCTGCTGGTAGGGTATTCAGAAAACTTTAGAAAGTAAGAACTAATCTTGCCCCGCAAGGGGCTAACTATAAATAAAAGGAAAAACAGATGAAGAATGATATGTCAGTAATCGTAAGTATGTTATGTAATAAAACACCTAAAGTGATGAGTCTTATCCAAGAGAGCTTGGATATATTTATCGCATTAAGAGGTAGCTCTGTCGAAGAAATCATGAATGATAAGACCTTGTTAGATGATTTAAATCGTTATGTAAATGAGACACTGTATGATGAGATGGATCTGGAATATGGTTCTGTAATCATCAAGATTGTATCTAATAAATAGTATTGATACCTACTCGATATGTATCTAATATTTAACTTAATAAAAGGAATCAGTATGAAAGAGATTATTTTAAATGAAAGTAATAAAGTGACAATAAATATTATCACAAATGTATTACAGGGATATTGCGAAACGATCTATAGCATCTCTGAAAAACAGCCTGAAACAGCCATGAATATTTTAACAGGGGAAATGTTATCAGAGATACTTTATGAAGTTTTGATTGTCTGTGAAGTTGAAGACTATGTTAAAAGCGGAAGAGGCAAAGATGTATCTGAGATCAATATGGATGAGTTAAAGGAAACTATTTTATACTGGCATAAAGAGCATATTATTGAACTTGTACTGAAAAACATAAAACCGGATGATGCTGATGAGCGTATTTATTGGAAGTTAAAAATGACGGTGAATCAGTATTAAAAAATGGCAATATTCCCTCGTGCAGAGGGAAATAATCCTATAATGAACTGGAGAGAACCAATATGATTGATGAATTTCACGTAATGTATATGTATAAAAAAATCCAAGCTGAAGCGGCTACTACCGACATCAAAACATTGGAGCAGCTTTTGAAGAGGTTCCACCAAGTTGTCGCGGAGCGCCGGGAAGAATACTATCAGGAGATTGGTGAGAAAAAGGCTCAGAAATTGAGGGCTAAGAGATTACAACAGTTGCATGAGAAAATGGGGCGTGATCGAGTATCACCGGCGGATCTCATTGACTGATAATAGAAAGTCATAATAATGTATCTTCATCAAGCAACGGAGGTATCTATGGGCTGGGAACTTCACATAGTAAGAACAGAACATTGGTTCGATAGCGCAAATGATCCAATAAGTAGTGAAGAATGGCTCCAGCTTGTTGATAGTGATGACGAACTATCAATAGATCATAAGAACGGTGATTTTTATGCTATTTGGAGTGGTCAAAGTGAACACGATGAACCTTGGCTTGATTGGAATGATGGAAGGATTTCGACTAAGCATCCAGACGAGGCGCTTTATTGTAAGATGTTGCAGATAGCTGATAAGTTAAATGCTGTAGTTGTTGATGAGGATGACCATAAATATTTACTATCAAGTGATCTGATGAATCCGTCATGGGTTAACTCATCATCTACTGGTAAAAAAACATCTTTATGGGACAGATTAACTTCGAAGCTAAAATAGTATATATTCAGTTTGTTATCAAAGATACTATTGATACCACTATATGATCATTAAATTCTGACACTGCTAAAACTTCATTTGAGGTGAAATTTTAGCAGGACTTAATGGCGCTTATAAATTACTTCCTGAGCAATCAACCTTTCCTAAAATATAATCATTTATTTCTTGGCTAAATTCTATAGTGATTTTATCATTAATAAAATGAATTCTGGAAAAGTGTTTGTTTATAAATGCTCTAATAGATACATTTTTCCCATCATTGATAATCAATCTAATTCTATTAGCTTCAATGGGGGAACCAAACATGATGTCAGCCGTATTACCATCAATGATACCTGACAACCTTGAAACAAAATCAGGATTATTTTCATAACCATCAAATGTTGAATCAATTTGTGTTCCCCAAGCATCATTAAAAGTTAATGCAAGTTTTTTAGTTAATAGTGACGTGTATGATATTTCCATAAATGATGATGAGAAGCATATTATGCGTAATGGGTATTTCCCTGAAAAAGTAGATGAAGCATTATCTGGCTTCTTTTGGCATTGCTCTGAGTAATATAGTCTGGTAATAACCATACTATCTGCCTTTAAAATAATATGTAAATCAATCCTTGATTTCAATGGCTTCACACCATCATTATTTATGAAATACCATTCATAAAATCCACCACAATATTTAGCTATTGAAGTATCTGCGCTTTCACCGTTACCTATGTCAGACTCACTATAAAGCATTTGCGATGAAATGTGCTCCGCTAGATCTTCCGTTGCTGATATTGCAATACTATCCGACCATCCACCCACAGAGTTGATAAACTCATCCTGTCGCCTAATAATAACTTCCAATAAAGATGCTCCAGTTCCTGAAACATAACACTTGCCAAAATTATCTGTTATTATCTCTTTGCATTTATTATGAGTTAATGGAGAAAGATTTCCATCATTATCTCTTACGATACCTAATAGTGAAAAAGAATGACTTCTAGGATTATTTAGTAGGAGTTTATCAATATTATCTCTGGTTATGTTACTAGTTGGTTCATAATTAGAACGATTGAGAAAATCTGCTGATAAATCACACCAAAAGTTAAATGCGTCACGACATTCGCCTGAAAAAGCTAATAGTCCTGATCTATTAGGTAATATAAATGTTTTTCTTCCCAATCTGGTGATATGCCATCTTTTGTTATCAGTAGTCCATTCACTGCATGTTTCACCTAATGCAGGAAGCCAAACTGTTTTTTTTTGAGAGAGATCTGGTCCATCTGTGTTTAGCAAAGTATCAGCAATAATATGGGGTTCTTTCTCACTATTCAAAAGTGCAATAGCTGTCATAGTATATCCTATAGTTGAAAGGTTATAAAATTGACCAACTCTTTTCTATAGCATATTTAAACAAAAAAATCATTATTTAACTTTGTGTTTTACAAGTATGAGTTCTCTTAAAACATTTCGATAGATTGTACACTCGACCTTCTGCGATCAATTGCAATCCAGTTTTCTCTAATAACGGTTTCAGGCGTGTTGGTTTTGTTATCAAGTTATATTTATTGTTTTATGTGGATAACACTTTATTTTTTGATTTTATATTTATTAGATTTTCTAGAATCAATCTTTGAAAGGTAATATGTTTTCATAAATGTTAAACGATCACCATTAAACATGTAATCGGGGTTAATAAAGTAATAGTTCTGTATCATGGTCTCTGCAATAAACTTCTTGTCAGCAAGTTCTTTCATGCCTTTGAAATATGTTGTTCTGGATATTTTTACGACATCTTGATCAACAATATCGTATGACATCAAGATAGTGTCAGTATCCTTATTATCTCTGATAGCAAGATAAAGGATCTTGAAAACTTTTTTACCCGATGAAGACAGTCCTTCAATAGCAGATACTCCGTCAACATAAAGTTTCACGAACTGTGTCTTATCAACCTCCATAGCCTGATAGAAACCGCCATTACCAACTTGCTCTCCAGTATTTTCATTAACTAATGCTAGTCGATCTTTTCCTGTAGTAATACGTCTAACGCCAGTTTTTGTATGTAGACTTGTATCATTAAGAAATGGGTTTTTAGTATGACGTGGGAGACCTCTTCTTGATTTCTTTACTTCAGTTTGTATCTTATTTTCTATCATGGTATTTACTCCTTTATTTTTTAGTTATATATTTAAGTAAATACTATATTTTCCGTGCAAGTCAATACTTAAAGTTTATATTTTTTAAAATAACTAACACTTAATGATTTTAATTTTGAAACTTGTAGTGCTACAACATATATATATAAATAACACTATATCATTTTTATTTGAGAATAGTTATCAACTTAAGTACCGGGATTCGGGACTTTAACTCCCGGATGTCGGTACTTGGTTTTAAGCTATAGCTGGCCTGAGAGCATTTTTCTTCTTCATTATTCAATTAGCGAAGCTGAGAACAACTATGCAGAGGTACTTTGGGGTACAGTTCTACTTTTTATTTTCATTGGTTTCTTCTCTTCAATTTATATCTCAGCAAAGTGATTGTTTGAAACAATCACTAAGCACTGCTGATATCTTAGTAAAGATGAAATTGTTTTTCCTTTACGTCAATGCGGCTGCCGCCGCAACTTTTTATGGATAAATCCATCATCAACAGGGAGGAACCCTGTTCCAGCAATGTGATTGTTTTGAACAATCACGAAGTGCTGCTTCTGAAAATATAGTTTTCCTATGTGTTTAAGAGCAAATGCTATATGTCGAGAGTAAGATCTTATGTGCAGGCGCATGATCGGTTTTCGATATTAGTATAATACTTTGAACATTAAATCTCATTTCATATCAGTGTCAGGGCGTAGCCGTGTGGTAGCACGTGAGCATTAGCTCATAAGATAAATATTTTTTTTCAAACAGAATGATAACAAAGAAGTAATCCATGCTGCGCATGGTGAGTTAAATTTGATTTCACTCAGTGATAAATGGTATTTAATTACATAACAGACAAAATAAGGAAGACGTGTAATGAAAAAAATAAAAACAATAAGTATCTTTAAATCAAATGAAAACATCCCTTTTATGACGTGTATCGTAAACGATATAGAAGAAAGTAAAAATAGAATAAAGCTTATTCTGGAAAATGGCGAAAACATCAATATTAAATATTACGGTTATTTTTTCCTATCAGAGGCCGAAGGCGATTTGGATAGGGAGCGAATGGTAAGTAGCTACAGAAGGTTGATTTCTGAACTCAGTCAGATCAGTGAAGAAACCGTAAAATCATTAATGCTCTAACCTGAACATCCCACTGCTGCTGCGATTTTAACTTTATGAAAAATATTGCTTTTTAAGTAAAAACAGAAATTGGTAAGTGATAAAGCTCGTGCGTTCATCATCGAACAGCAGGGGCATAAGCTATGGCACATCAGCTTAGGTCAGGTCTGTGACATTGTTCCCTGCTTCAGATCGCTGTAGACAGGTTTTGTTCCACCTATAAAAGCAGCAGAACAAATCATGTGTGCTGCTTCATTCCTTATCCCTCGAACATCTAGCTAAAGCAAGTCAACTGCGGCGATGTGTAGCTACCAATACCGCCAATTAATTGATAATAAAGATCGATAAATTAATATTGATAGTTAATGCCGATTAAACTCTGGTTATCGATCGGTGTTTTAATTGCTCATATCGATCGATAGTCATTGTTTGATAGCTATAAACTATCATTTGTTTTGTATCGATCGATTTAAACGATATGACGACCAACAAAAATAATTCAATCCTATCAATTGATTAGAAGATGATTCCTGATCTGCTGGCAAGAATACTTGGATCGGGCGAGACAAATCGGACTAAATCTTTGAGGAATAGATGAAAGGACATAACTTCTTACCACTGGTGGTCTCTCTGGCATTTCTTACTGGATGCCAACAGCTCAACGATGGCGTGAATAGCGTTAACGGGGCAATTAACTCTTCACTGTCATCATTGAACAGCACCGTTGATAAAGCGCTGGGGGTTTCAGCTTCTGGTCAGGATAGTGGTCCAGCAACGTCCATTACTGGTCTTGGTGCTGTCTGCAAAGACTATGAAGAAAATGCAATGGCAGCAGAAAAGAAATGGACAGGCAAAAGGATCGCTATAACCAATGCCACTGTTCTGGAAGTTACGAAGGGCAGAAGTGCCAGCGATATGATGACGGGAATGCCCAAATCTAACCCTAACTATTATCTGCTCTTTAAAACAGCCGATACAAGCTACTGCGGCGGGATGGTCTGGCTGGATTACTACTCTGGTATTGATGATGCTGTTCTTACCTATAAGAAAGGCCAGAAAGTCAGTGTCACCGGAACGGTAAACAATTTCGAAGTCCGCGGGTTCGCTACCGTCAACAACGCAGATATGCCAGTTCGTCTGGTTGTTCTTAGAAGCGGAACTATCAACAAATAAATCTGGGATAACATTATGCGTAAAATTTTACTCGCTGCAGGTATTGCTGCTCTTTTATCTGGCTGCGGTGAAAAAGGTGACTTTGAGAAAGCGATCAACGCCAAAATATCGCAATCAAAGCTGTGCTACTCCTTGCAGGACAATGACATTGTGTTCAATAAGGGCTTCCCCATCCGGGTCAATCACGGCTATCGTTCTGCCGGATACAGTGCCAGTGATGAAATCCTTAAAGGACTTGTTGAACAAGGGCTGCTCACTGTTTCACAACAGGCAAATGGCTTTAGCAGTGTTGATGTTCTGGAAGTAACAGATAAAGGCCAAGAGGTTGAGTTTTGGGACCGCGAGAATGGTGCCTGTGTCGGTCATCGGGAAGTTTCTGAGATAAAGGAATGGACCGAACCGGGAAACGGTAATCAGAAAGTTGTTCGCGTTTCTTATACATGGAAGTTGGCGGATGTTCCTTCATGGGTGGACAAAAAAGCGTTCTCCAGCGTCAAGGGTATGAATGAACCTGCTGATGGTGCCATGAATCTTGTTAAAACCAGCAATGGCTGGAAAGCCAATTAAGGAGCAAATCATGGAAAACAATACAATCAAGTGCCCATTTTGCTTAAAGGAAAGCCAGAGAGGTGTTCATGTCTGCACCGGCTGCATGGCGACTGTTTTATATGGTGCTTATCCACAATGGTATGCTGCCGTAGCTATCTTACTGACATTTGGACTGTCTATTCTTATCGGAATGTCTGCGGGGATTGTTGGAGCTACTATCAGCCTACCAATAATTGCTATTGTGGCTTTTATAGCTGGTAAGGCGATCTTCTCTGATAATGTTGTGTTCAGGAGGAGGATGTAAAACCCCCTTACTGTAAGTGCAAAAAAACCATGTCTGCGGATGTAGATGTGGTTTTTTATTGCATAATAAATAATTTTATATTCCAAAATGATATATGTGATATGTTGCCTGTCAGGCAACACTTGGCTATTATCAAATCATGGACGAACGAACTCGTTTGTCTTTGCTCTTTAAAAACCTCTAGGATCGGTAAAGGACTGAGTGAAATTTTCAGTCAACCATTTCTCCAATACGAGACGTGGCCCATGTCCCTCTTCATTGTGATCGTAACTTTATGCGAAATGTATGTAGCAATCGTATATCTACGATACGGCATTGTTTAATGCTGAAATGGCGGGGTATCCAATCAGTTGTGTTGGATGGGTGTTGGCTGGCTTTGTCTACGGTGTGCAACACGATCCACAGGACATTTTGGCGGGGATGCAAGTTGCATCGTGTTGTTAAAATGAGAGGTTTTTATGAAAGATGTTTTAGACACTTTGCGCCGAGTGCGTGAGAAGAGCAAACACACTGTAGACAATAGCTCTTTGAAAGAACTGGATGATGCAATACAAGCCCTTGAAGAGAGAATCAGGGAAAATTCAAAAGGCTGGTCTGCCTTAGATTATCTTCCCTATGTTGCTAGGATCTTGGCTGTAGTTAAGTTTCTACACGGTGATTCTGATATTCATTGATTTCTACCTACTAAGGAGATTTGTTATGTATCCATCTTCATTTTTTGAACGAGCAGCCAGCCATGTCAATCCCATTATCTGAGGTACATTATGTTAGATATTGGTTCAACCATTAAACTATGCCGTGAAGCACGTAAACTCACACTACAAGAACTATCAGATAGAACGGATTTAACTAAATCTTATTTATCTCGTATAGAAAACAATCAAAGAGATCCTACTATTACAGCGTTAGAAAAAATATCATTAGCGCTACACATTCCACTAAATATCATTATCCTTCTTTCTGAAAGTGAAGAGGCAAATGATGAGTTTTCTGATATCAATAATATGCTCAAAAAAACTATAATGGATACGTTAGTTAATGCATAAAAATTGGAGTTATTCAAACAGGCCACTTGCTAATATAGAGTCTCTATTAAAAATGCTAGAAACAAACGAAGAGAGGCTCGCTTATGTTTTAAAAAACAAAAAGAATTTTTTCAAAACGGTACCAGTATTAAGAAAAGGAAAAAAAAGAACGACGTATAAAGTGGTTGGGGAGTTATTAAAAATACATGAGCTTATTAAACAGCGTGTTTTTTCGGGGATATCACTCCCGGAGTATATTACTGGAGGTAGGAAAGGAGTCAGCTATATAGATGATTGTATATCACATCGGAATAAGTCAATTATCATTCAAGAAGATATGAAGGATTTTTTTCCTTCTATAAAAGAAGATCTGATAGCTAAAGCATTTCAATATTACATGAACTTCTCTCCTGAAGTTTCTTCATTAATAGCCAATCTGTCAACACTTGAAGGCTCACTTGTTCAAGGAACTAAATTAAGTACTGACATTGCCAACTTGATATTTTTAGAAGAGGAGGCTCTTATCAGTGCAGAAGTCGGAAAAATAGGTGGAAACTACACGAGATATGTCGATGATATAACTATTAGTTTCGAATCAGAGATTAATAATGAAGATATTTCAAAAATAAAAACAATGATTTTGTCAATGGCGCTAAAAAGTGGGGTTAGATTAAATAGACAGAAATCAAAAGTTTTGAGGAATGGTCAGTCCAAAATTGTACATGGTGTAAAAGTAATCAAAGAGCTTAGGCCAACACAAAAAAGAAAAGATAATATAAGGATGTGTCTTTTCAATTTGAAGAAAAAAGTGATTGAAAAGGAAAGTGTTATGGATGTTCTTATTTTGTATTTTAAAATTAGAGGGTTAGCAAATACCTTAAAGCAGCAAGGTGATAAAAATCATGCTGAGTATATAGAACAAGCCAAACAGTTAGTTGCTGGTGTTGACAGAAAGGATGCAATAAAATCAATCAGGGAGATGAGAAAGGTTAAGGATATCAGGAAGTTAAGATCATTATATTCAAAGTTAAAACCATTAGGTAATTCATCTAAAAGTATATCTGCTATTTTGGATGTTGAATATAAAACCTGCAAATGTAAGCTAAATAGCTAACTGATCGATAAATTATGGGGGGGTTATATTATTTATCAACACGATAACCGCATGGTCTCAATCGTGGTGAATTACAAATATGGCTCATTTCTCGTAATCTGCGGGTGAAGTATAGACCCAGTCCGCTTAATAAAAGATGTGGTTTTTTGTTACACGTTTATCATGTTCAATGCCAGTGGTATCGTGTTTCATTAACTGGAGTTTTTGTGGTGAATAAAAAATGAATAACAGACTTAATCAGCTATACATCAAAAACAATGATATTATTAATGAATATAGGAAAAAACATTCAGATAAAAATCTTCATGGACCACTTCTTTTAAATATCAGTAATTATTCATCTCAGAAGATAAAATTGATGGTTGTAGGGCAAGAGACGTTCGGCTGGAATAAATCTCTCTCAATAGTAGAACAGCGAACCACTTATCAAGAGTTCAATTTTGGATCATCATACTACAGTAGTCCTTTTTGGAATGTAATTAGGAAATTAGAAAGATCACTGAATATTGAGCCATATGCTATTTCGTGGTCTAATCTAAATAGATTTGATGTCGATTGTGGCTCACCAGATCGTACAGAACTTGCACAGGACATTGCTTCGCTAGACTATTTGGTTAAAGAGGAAATTAGTATTCTTAAACCCGATGTATGTATATTTTTTACAAATCACAAGTATGATAAAAGACTGAGGGACTTGTACCAAGATCTGGTTTTTGATAATGTTCATAGATTGCCAAAGAAACACTTTTCAAAATTAAATCACCCAGATCTTCCGAAGTATACGCTTAGAGCGCCGCACCCTAGAACAATTAGAACGCAGCGATGGGAAGATGATTTTATTACGGTTGTTTCACAATTTAAAAATGATTGATTAGCAATTTATTATTTTAATAACACATGCCATGAAAAAAGTAGATATTGGATGTAATTATTATCTCTTTTTTCTTGTTATCTATGATTTGGCGGTTTTAAACGCGGTATATATTTTCTTTTGCTTTCAGACTGTATGGGAGTAATCAGATCTAGACTAATATTATGTTCAGTCTGATCGAGTTTAGGACGACTTGGAAAACGCCTAATTTCATCAGATGTTGGTTTGTAGTCATCCTTGTTAAATCTGGCACGTCTTTCATGCTCAGCGCGTGGGACGTAGATGCCTTGAACTTCATCGAAGACATATTTTTCAGCTATACGCTTATCGTGCTCAGCATCGACTGAAACAGGGGCTGGCTTCTTCTTGGCCCAGATGAATTTCTCTCTTATATAATCTGCTACCAGTAAGGTGAAGCGCTTGAAGATCCCATCCTGACGGGGTTTAACCTGCTTTCTCTTACTCTTAACAGGAGCGCGTTTGGGGGCTTTTGCCGTTGAAGAGGATAGGGTTTTCAATTTAGTGCGTGTATGAGGCGCAGGAGCAACCAGTACAGGTTTCTGCGAGCCTGTAGATGAAGCTCTACCTGTATTATCCGGGATAACAATTTCCTCCGGCTCAGCCAGTGCATGAACCCTAAAGCTGGCAACATCAACAACGATATCTAAAGGTAGATCCTTAAAGGCATAGTAGGCTTCAACAGCTTCTTTTTTCAGCTCATCACGTATGGCTTGCTCTGCAGCACGTTGTTCCTCAGCTGCAACAGTTCCCCAGCGGTCACGAGGGATATGAAGTATTGGATCGCGGTTTGTTTCAATAGCTTTAGCCAGCCAGATTGCTTTCTCTTCGTTTGTAGCAGCAGCCGTAGCCTGTTCGAGGGCTTCCTTATACTGAACCCTGATAGAACGGTGATCAATGCGTTCATCGTGACCATACAGTTCAAGGAACTCATTGCACGTTTCCTGCCAGCCTTTACGCCAGCTATCAAGCATTTCAGGCTTGTCCCACTCACGCACCTTCTTACCAAAGTCGGTAGAAAGAATCTCACGGGTTGTTCCCATTATATGGATATGTGGGTTATGATCATTGATATCGTGAATAACGACATCAGCAATGATGCCTTGCTTGGTAAAGTGCTCAAGAACAAAAGCAGAAGTGAGTTCAATGCTCTGTTCGGGTGTTAGCTCAGCGGGGAGGGCAATCTTAAACTCTTTGGCAAGGCGGGCATCTTTTCTCTTCTCTGAGGCTTCAACAGCATTCCAGAGTGTTTCACTGTCAACAATCAGGGCAGGATGGGTATGTTCGGGGGCAAAAATCTGCGCAAAGGCAAGGTCCTCTTTATGTGCTGTTTTGCGGCCACAAACTTCGCCCGTTCTGTTATCGAAGAAAACTTTACGGTGACGATATGCAGCAGAGTTAACCGAAGACTGACCTTCGCCTCTGCTGATGTTCTCCATTTTAAAACTGTATATCGCCATCCAAATATTCCTCAATGCCAAATGGTGCTTTTCGTTTTACGTAAGGAAAACGCCGGGGTTGACGTTGACCTTGATTTTGTTTCAGAAGGAAACGGTTTTAGCCTGCGGCAGGCAACCGTCGGTAGACCCCACGGCATTAGAGCGAAGCGATAATGCGTAAGTGGGCATTGCTTTATTTTTTATCTCCATAAATGGCTCAAAAAATAACAGCAATGTATAAGGCTTACCCTTATTAATTAATACTAAATATATGAATGGCTGTAAAACAAACCGCCGAATTAAGCGGCGCAATCTGGATGAAAGGGCGAAGTGTTCCACGATATTACATAAATGGGGTTTTGATAGCGTCCGAAGGACAAAAAGAGTGTTAATTTATCTCGCCGTAAGGCGGGAAAAACTAAAGCATAAATAAAACAGTTAAATTTAGAGATGACTTCTCCGTTATATAATTAACAGGTGAGGTTTAAAAACTAGGGTGAAACCGAAAGGTGAAATGAAAATCACATATAAACAAAAATAAGTAACGCGGAGAGTATCAGATATTTTAAGTTAGTAGTTGCTATCACTTGTGTTGCATAAATTACAAAGTGCGCGATTTAGGTTCTTGTTGACTGGAAATCGTGAGGATATGGCCTAAACTCAGTCTGCATCATTTCTTAAAGCAGTTTGATGCATTGGGAATGATGATCAGTTTATTAATTACATACAGCAATTATAATGAGGATAAAATGTCCGAACATCAAGTATTATGCATCAATAAAAGCAATCGCCAGAGTGCTCATGAAAGGATAACTCATATTGGCGGTAAGAATGCTGATGGCACCAGATGGAAGCTTACACAGCAAGAGGCTATAAGCGGAATAGAATCTGGGAAATGGAGATTTTATGTTAATGCAGGAGGACATTCAGTGTGGGTGATTGTTGCTGTTAGCGCTTCTGGTAACAAATACTTAAAAACACAAAATGATGGCGAACAGCCTAATAACCTTTTGAGTCTTCCTGAGTGCGCATAAGTGTTAAAGAAAGGGCCTATTGGCCCTTTCTTACTATTTACTGCGCTTACCATGATTACTTCTGAATGTAGTTAGTTATAGAGATAATTTTAAAGTCCATTAAAAGACTTGAAGATATATAATAAAATAATTTTTGTATACTATTGATTAATTTATTAATTATGCTAATTGGTGTTAAGGAAATAAAGACAAGGAGGTTTTATGTATAAAAATAACGATGAAGCCATCGATCTTGAAGCAAAACGATTACTTGATAATGGAATCTATACCGATCTGGAAAAAGCGTATAGTGAAGCAGAAAAGATAATCACAGAAATAAGAGTTGAGTTTAAAAAGAAACAGGAAAACAAACAGTTCCGTTCCCGGATTAAATCAATCAAACGAGCACTTTCAGATGATGAGTTCAGAAGTAATATTCCTTATAATCATAGGCATCAGTGGAGAAAAGAATGAGTGATGATGAAATAAAAAATACCTATCTAACTGGCAATGTTTTTCAGAGTGATAGAAGCAGGCCGGAAATTAAGAAAACACTTGAGCAAAAAATTGCTGGAGCACAAAATAAATTAAATTACCTTAAAGCAAAAGAAAAAAGATACAGCAAAAAAGAAAACACACGACAAAAAATAATTCTTGGTGCAGAGGTTGCCAAGGTTTTAAACTGTGATATAAGTGAGGTAGATAAGCAATTACTCTTTGGTTTGTTGTTAGAAGTTCCATCGTTACATACACACGATATCGAACGGTATAAAGTCAATGGACAAATCTACATTGAAAGAGTTCTCAAGAAATTCAGACCATAAAATCATTTCACGTCCGAACAGCTCTTCGGCTTAAAACTTGTTTTAGGCTGGGGAGCTGTTGAGCAAGCCCCAGAGGGCGCGGTAGTCAATTTTTACTGCCATCCGTGGCAATAAATTACAACCAAACTCAGATGGCAAAGTCTTCAAGAGCTTTACCACCTTCTAGTGCAGCAGTAATCGCTTTTGGTGTACGACCTTGACCCGTCCACGTCTTTTCATCACCATTTTCGTCAATGTACCTGTATTTAGCAGGACGAGGAGCACGAACGGCAGCCGGACGGGAAGATTTAGGATTGCCCAGCAGTTCAGATGGATCAATACCATCTTCAAGCAATTGCGCACGAAGCGCTTCAATTTTGGCCTGACGTTCAGCATTTTGTTGCAGTGCAAGTGATTCTTCTTGGCGTCTGTCTTCGACAATAGCAGTTAATTTTTCCAGCATCTCTTCCAGTGTAGCCAGATCTGTTTCTCGTGCCTGAGCGCGAAGGGTACGGATGTTATTAAGTGCTTTAATAGCTTCAGTCATTATCTTTTATCCTGAATGTTTAGGGTCATGAGCAGGATAACATACAAAAGACGATAATGGATAAAATTACCCCTCTTAAAATTTTTTATTAAGTGTTTTTTATGGATTATATCTTAACCAATCTTGACCTCTTTTTTATTTTTGCTAATTGATATGTACGTAGAACAAAAAGGACGATGAAAATGAAAAAACAAAATAAGAAAGGCTTCTCATTACTGGAACTCATTTTAGTGTTGAGTGTAGGTAGTATGATGGCATTTATAAAATTTCAGGATATGAAAAATAATCAAGAAAACATGATGGCTGATACTGTTGGTAATCAGATAAAACAGATAGGAGAGGCGGTAAATCGCTATATCAGTATTCACTATGATAAACTATCTACTCTTTCATCAAGTAGCAGTCAGTCCAGTGATCCGGGACCAAGAACATGTTCGTCTAATGGTTGTGAAATTACATATCAAACGTTAGTAAATGAAGGGTTCCTGCCTGTAGGTTATACTGGCGTTAACATGCAAAAATCATCTTACAAAATAGTATTAAAACGCGCAGGAATTGCTCCCAATTTTGTTATCAATGGTCTTATTACAACAACATCGCCTTGGCTGGAAGGAAGAAAATATCGTTATGATTTGTTGGGAAAGGCTATGCAGGTAGCAGGTATTGATAGCGGAATGACGCAATCAGCAGCTTTAGTATCAGGTCTACAGGGCGCATGGACCGAGACATCATCAGCTTTTAATAATATTACTGCAGCGGGTCTACTGGCGTATCGTGTTGGATACGATTCTTCTATGTATTCAGTGTATTTGCGTCGTGATGGCACATTACCTATGACAGGTAATTTAAACATGGCTAATCAGGATATAAATAATGCCAGAAATATAACGGCAGCAGGAACGACAACTACAAACATATTGCATTCTACGGGAGACACAAATATTGGGGTAAATCTGAATGTTGGAGGTAATGCTCAAGTAAATGGAGTAATTAATTCAAATAACACTGTTTCAGGTACAACAATCACGTCTCGTGGTGAAACCTACACGCAGAACTGGTTCAGAACAATGGGAGATGGTGGTGTATATTTCCAGAAATGGGGTGGTGGATGGAATATGACAGATGCAAACACTATACAGGCATATGGAGGTAAAAATATTCAAACATCTGCAGCTATATATGGTGGTTATTTAAAGTCAACCGGAAATATAGATGCTAATGGCACGTTAAACACAGTATATGTATGGGCATCAGGAAACCTTAATTCCAACTACGTACACTCTAATGGCAATATTGATGCAGTTGGACAAGTTTATGGTGCTGGTGGAGTTGTATCAGGTGGTAGAACAACAGTTGGAGAATATCTTCAACTAAATGGAGTGGCCTATGCTGGAAATGGATGTTCTCCTAATGGTTTACAAGGTCGGGCAGTTGATGGTTCTATATTATCTTGTACTAATGGTGTGTGGAAAGAAGGGGGCGGAAGTGTAAATAGGATGTTTATTGTTGTTGAGGGAAAGTGTTATGTTCCAAATAAAGATACCGGAGGTTGTTCTTGTCCAAACGACCCTAATCGTCTAAAACAAATAGAAGTGTCAAGATATCGAGGAAATGAATGTAATAATGGTGGAAGTAACTGTAGAGAGCCGGATAGAAGACTATACACATGTAATTAGGTGACTGGCGGGATTCCGAACAGTTCATTTTGCCATGATGACGAATCACCTATGAATGGTAATTTAAACATGGATAATCAGGGCGTAAATAATTTCAGAAATATAACAAAACAGATTGCAACAATTTCATGGGTATTACATTTGACTGTTAGGTTAATGGAGTAATCAATTCAAATAACGCTGTTTCAGGTGCAACGATAACATCTCAGCGGGAATCATTAAGTGCTGGTGAATATTTTTATATTGGAGATATTATTACAAACTTCGAATATTAATAAGGAGGCTACAGCAAGAATTGAATTTAGAAGGAAAAGATTACATGAGGATATGGTAGGTCGACAGGTGTAATGGCTCAAAAGCAATAACATTATGATAATGATAGTTTTTATATGTTCATGGACAATTAAGTACTTAGTTTTGTAGAGGAAATTGTTCAAAAAGTGTTCGTTTTTGGGATCGTGTTCAAGAAATTCACAGTGCTCTATGGTGTAGTTTAGCTTAAGCGTCTTTTAAAAAGAGTATTGTGGAGAAAGGCTTTTGAATTTTGGCTTTCCATGAAACCACAATCTTTATTATGAGGTGAGGTGGATGTTATGGATGAGGTCAACGTTGCTCAGTATCTTAGGATGTCTACGGACCATCAGCAATATTCATTATTTAATCAGTCCCAATTTATAAGAAAATATGCATCGGAACATGGTATGAATATCATTCATACCTACGATGACTCAGGTAAAAGTGGAGTAACTACGAGCGGCAGAGAAGCATTCAAGAAACTTATTGATGATGTTATTCTAAAAAAAATTAGCATCAGAGCCGTCTTAGTTTATGATATCAGCCGTTTTGGTAGATTTCCCCATAATGATGAGTTTGGTTATTATACACATCAACTCAGATTAAATAATGTTGAAATAATATATTGTGCTAATCCAATTTCAGATTCGGATGGTGATTATGCTGATTTTCAGTTGTTTGTCAGCCGAAAAGAGGCATCTTCGTTTAGCAAGAATCTTTCGCAAAAAGTTTTTTTGGGACAAATTAATTTAGCCAGTCGTGGATATCATCAAGGTGGTCCTGCTGGTTATGGTTTACGTAGAATGCTGATAGATGAAAATCGAAAAATTAAAGGTATTCTTAAATATAAAGAGTGGAAAAGCATCCAGACTGATCGAATAATTTTAGTATTAGGGCCGGAAGATGAGGTCATAACGGTTAGATGGATATACGACCAATTCGTGAATAACTCTAAGCCAGAGAGGGTTATTGCCTCTGAGTTGAATAGAAGAGGGATTACTGCAGAGCGTGGCACTAAATGGACCAGAGGAAAGATCCACGAGATTTTAACTAACGAAAAGTATATTGGTCATAATGTCTATAACCGAACATCTTCTCGTTTAAAGCAGCGGCTTATCCACAACCCACAGCATGAATGGATAAGATGTGAAAATGCTTTTGAAGCTATTATTTCTCCTGAGTTATTTTTACAAGCGCAGGCTATTATTAGTAATAGAAGCATTCATCTTAGTAATGAAGATTTACTTGGTAAACTCTCCGAGCTTTTTAAAACAAAAGGGAAACTTTCCGGTATAATTATAGATGAAGATGATGATACACCATCCTCATCTGTTTATAGGAAACGTTTTGGTGGCCTATTACAGGCTTATAAATTAATTGACTATAAACCAAAGCATGATTATGACTATCTGCGTATTAATTCCTTGCTAAGAGAGAAATACCATAGCTTAGTTGAAAAACTCATTTTTGATATTGCAGAACAAGGCTGTTACGTTGAATATGATGAGGAGTCTAAATTATTTACTATTAATGATGAAGTTAAAATGTCTGTAGTTATCTCCCGTTGTTTTATGAATAACACGAGAAAACGCTGGAGAATCCGGTTTGAGCGAAGGTTTAGCTATGATATTTGTATCGTTGTTAGACTTGATAGTCAAAACGTTAACTCCAAAGATTACTATATATTCCCTTCAATAGAGTTATTAGATAATCAGTTTGTTTTTGAAGAGTTAAATCCTTTCCAGTTAGAGTTTTATCGATATGATGACTTGATACCTTTTTTACAAATCCTTAAACGTGATGTTTTTTAAAAGGAATTCACTGATGAATGAATACGAAGAAATAAAGTTTATAGATATCTCCGAGATCAGAATCGTTAATCCACGTTCAAGAAGCAAATCTATTCACGATGAACTTGTTGAAAGTATAAAAAACATAGGGCTAAAAAAACCTATTACGGTTAGGTTATCTGATTCAACCTGTAAGACGTATGTGTACGATTTAATTTGTGGTCAAGGGCGGATTGAGGCTTATCAAATATTAGGTGAAAACCAAATCCCAGCAATAGTAAAGTCAGTAGATCATGAAGATGGTCATATCATGAGTCTTGCAGAAAATATTGCTCGAAGAAAACCACGTTCGACTGAGCTTCTCAACAGCATTATGGAATTAAAGAATAAAGGTTTTTCGGAGTTAGAGATTGCTAATAAAATTGGACGTTCTAAGAATTGGGTAGCTTCTATTGTATCATTAAAAGAAAATGGTGAAGATAAATTACTTTCTGCTGTTGAGTCTGGTAGAATTCCGATATATATAGCGGTGGAAATATCAAGAGCTAAAGGAGTTGATATACAACACCTTCTTTTAGAAGGTTTTAATTCTGGTGATCTTAACTCAAAGCAGATCGGTGCAATTAAAAGGATCTTAGCTCAGAGAGAAACATCAGGCAAGGGAAGTGATAATAATTCTTTTGTTCAGGGAATAAAAAAGAAGCGGATTACTTCTGATGAGTTAAAAGAACTTTATCAAGAAAATGTCAAAAGGCATAAAATTATTCATACAAGATCTGAGTTTACAATATCTAGCCTAATGGTTGTTAAAGAGATAATGATTAATTTACTGAGAAATCGAGAGTTTTCCAAACTCCTATCTGTTGAGAGCCTAAATTCTGTCCCTGCATTTATTTTAGATAATGTTGACCCTGAGCGAGGCCTTGAAAATGAATAAACCTAACTTCGGTAATAAGTGTTATATTATTAATATTTCTGACCTGTTATATGGGAAAGATTTACCTATCAATGTGAAATTAAGCGTTAAATATCTTCAAATACTTTCAACTGTGAAAACTGTTGGTATCATAGAACCTATAGTAATTTATATTAATAAAATGTCAGAAAAGATCATACTCGATGGTCATTTAAGAGTTGAAGCATCAAAGGATATTGGACTATCCACTGTGCCTTGTTTGATTTCTGAGGATGAAGAATCTTACAGTTATAATAAGTATGTCAATCGATTACCAGTTATTCAGGAGTATCGTATGATCTTACAGGCAGTGGATGCTGGTGTCTCAGAAGAAAAAATTAGTCAATCTCTTAATATATCAGTAGAAACACTCAGGGCAAAGTTCAGATTACTTGATGGGATTAGTCCGGAAACTACTGCATTATTAGCAAATCAACATGTACCTCAAGCGATATTTGCTATTTTACGTAAAATGAAACCAGAAAGACAGCTGGAAGCGGTATCCACGATGATGAGTATAAACAATTTTAGTCGTAAATTTGTTTTATCATTATTACATTATACTCCTGATGACATGTTAATAAATCCTAAAGATTCGAAGCTCAAGCAACAAGACATAGCAAAAAACTTTGCCAGAATGGAGCGCGAAATGGCTGCTATGGAAATGGAGACTAAACAACTCGAAAATATATATGGTACAAATAATTTAAAGTTGGCAGTGATTATTGGCCATATTAAAAAATTACTTTCTAATTATTCTGTATTAAATTGGTTGGTAGATAACAATTCGGATTATCTAGCTCAACTAAAGAAAATTGCTGCTATTGACTCATTGCCAGTGTGCGAAGACGAAGAGTTGCGTTGAATACCATACGGACCACTATGGACAATGCATTTTATGTTGTAGTGTGTTGTTCATAGTTGTGCTATACGATTATTTTTAAACCTGAAAGTTTCAGAGAAATAAATTTGACAATAGATGTTTTTAATAAGTGTTCCTTGTGAATATTCACTTTATCAAGTGTCTGATTGCCCCATATATGGGGATATGTATATTCTCTCCAATGGAGAGTTCCCTTTAAGGGAAAATGAAAGGGCCGAAAGGCCCTTTAAAATATATTACATGTTCTCAAATTTTTTCTTCCGGTCTTCTTCTTTTTTTCTCAGTTTTTTAGCAAGCTTAGGATAATATATTTCGCGGTTATCCTCTTTAGGCCAGCAAACTGCTACGGCATAGAATAGTAATGCTAACGAAACTAAAAGACCAATAAGGTAATGCGGAGTTATTGGATCGCGATGTTTAGATTGTTCCCATAACCAGTCAATAAACATCTTACTGGAACCGTCTGATGCAGATAGATACCACTCTATGAAGAAAACAAAGAAAGTCCCGACAGAAACTATTTCAATCAACCTTCCTTCTTTGAGATTTTTCTCGCTTTTATTTTGTTCTTCCTTATATAATTTAAATGACATATCGTCTCCGTTATCTAAGGCATCATCTCGCAGCTCAGAAATAAAAACTTCAGTTGAAGAACGTGAATAGTTCCTCTCGTCTTTACTCTGTAAATAATCGCTATATTTTATTCTTGATAAGAACATGTAAAAAAACAATGTCATTACTTCTAATATTACTGATGAGAAAATACCTAAAGCTATAATCATTCCGGCCAGATCCGCTAATGATAAATCGAATTCTTTACCCAGCTTAATACCAAAGAGACCATATCCTTTTAAATAGAAAAAAAGTACATCGAAGCAAAGGGTAAAATAAATCACTTTTGCTACTTTGGTTAAATCCCATAGTCCATCTGCAAAACTTAATACAGAAAATGTCGAACTACTATTGCTATTACTGGATGACATATATTGCCTCTTTCATTCTTTACTAAACTTCTTATATTAACGACTTAAAGAAGTGATGCAAGCCATTCTTGGATTTCAGGTTAATGAGAAAATTTTAATTACTTTCATAAATTCAAAGTACACAACATGATAAAGATGTTGTGCATTTTGATTTTATATTAAAGCGAATTTTTAGTGTAATCTAGCTTTTGTTCTCTTGATCAACAATGTTTCATTTTGAGTGCCTAAAAGTTTTGATTTTATTTTATCGATGCTTTGTGAGCTAATATCGTTGGAGTTTAACATTCCAGATATTATTTTAAAAAAAGCAAATCCCAATGGGATATAAGGGTTGTCATGATAAACACCAATTGCAGATGCTATCAATCCACATAGATCTAACGAAGATAGCTTACTTTCTTTATTTTCTATTTTTCTTATTTCTTTATTTAGTTCGTAAATTTTCATATCAAGTTCTTCACTTGATAAATTTGAAAGTTTTTTTGAAAAGTTTTTTATTCTTGGTATATCACCCCTGAGTATCGCATCGTCTAATTCTAGTGCTGATATGTCATTATCTAATGATAATATTTTTGTGGCTATTTCACCGATTTTTGACTGCACAATTGCATCTTTATCTATCCTGAATCCATTGTATCCATATAAACAGCACGCCGAAGCATTATATTGTGAATGCTCATTGCCTTGATATGGATAAAAATCAGCATTTAATGCCATAGCCCATTCTAGTGGCATTGCGGAAAATAATAACTCAAGATAAAGATCACGACCTTTTTTATTGAATAGTTCGGACATGACTGGAGCTATGCCAATATTTGCTACCCCCATGGCTCCGCGTTCATGGATATTCATTTCCATTGAGTGCCAATTTTTAGATAATGCGGAAACAAATAAATTGAATATTTCACTATCTAATTTTTTCAATGTTTTTAGAATGTTTAATTTTTCTTCAAAAGAAAAGGTTGTAGCAAGAAAACCTGTTTTTTTTCGGATGTCAACGATTGATGATGATGCTAAACGTCTGGATAAAATAATACATTCAGGATGAGTATTTAGGCACTCTTCTAAAAAAGATACGTTATATCTTGTTATGTTTTGCGGTAACGCAAATTGAATTCTTCCTCTTGATATTAACTCTAATAGGTGATGCTTTGGTATCTTTAAATGGCTTAAAAAGTCATTATCTTGTCCTATGAGAGGGTATGATATTATCACTCGTTCATAAATTGATAAATAGTTTCTTATATTGTCAGGCCTCAGAACTTGTGCGTCAACAAAACAACTGCTGTATTTATTATTGAAACTCGTTGGGAGAACCTTGTCCTTTTCTAAATCATAAGATGTAAGAATTCGACTTCGGTTATCAAGCCAAAAATCCTCATCTTCCTCATGTAGATTTCTTAGCTTTGTTGGGATGTTATTAGGTAATATTTTGTTTGGTATTAAAGCTAAAGGATCTGAGTGTTTTGTTTCAGACTTGCTGATATTTAGTAAATTGTAGTCTGTTATATATTTGATCTTGTATTTAATGCCGATGCTATATAATGTTGTTTCTATTTCTGCTTTTTCATCTTCGGTTAATTGTTTGGAGAAAGACAGTTCTAAATATAATGATGGGAGTTTAAGATTATACCTAAATGGGTGTAATTTTTTGTTTATATATTGAAAAAGTAAATTTTCTAATTCGGAATTTGTATATGGTGCGCCAAAAGAAAGAGCAACTTCGTAGTTTTCTCTTCCTCTGATTTTTATTGCACTATTAGGAATGGTTTGTGTTAGTAATAATTTAGGGCTACCAATAATTCGATGCTCTTCTTGTATTTTTTCAAATTTCTCTAAATCAGATTCAGTGAGCATTCCATCTTTTTCAATCAACACATAATATTTTGAATCACAATACCATAATCCCTTTATATCCATTTCAGGATGGGCTAGTGCAAGCGATTCAAAACCATATCGTGAGTAGTTAATATCATATTCATCTATATCGCTCATGATTTTTTCCTTAAAATATAAAACTTTTAGTCAAACATGATTAGAAATTTTTAGTATCTAAATACCTTTCCGGATAGTAAAGTAATTTATGATTTTTTTTAATCCGTAGGCGTGTCTAAGAAAGGCAATACTTCTCCCAATCATCCATCAACGCCACACGCTTAGGCCATAACGTCCCACGTTGATACGCAGCCTCAGCCTTATCAGCTAACTGGTGAGCCAGCGCATGTTCAATTACCTCACGTTGATGGTCTGTGGTTTCACCAGCCCAATCACGAAATGTTGAACGGAAGCCATGTTGTGTTAAACCACTATGTCCCATTCGTTTCAAGACTGCCAGCAATGACATATCAGAAAGCATTCCACCTCTTGGGGCAGGGAATACAAGATTATTTTCTTTGAAGCGGGGTAAATCCTTTAACAGGGCAATGGCAGCCTCAGGCAGTGGAACCTTATGCTCTTTGCTGGCTTTCATTCTGTTGGCTGGGATGGTCCAAGTTTTGTTCTTCAGATCTATTTCTGACCATTCAGCGCCACGGACTTCACCAGAGCGCGAAACTGTCAGTATTGAAAACTCAAGTGCTCGCGCTGAAATGCCTGCTCGTTTACGTAGTTCGGTCATGAACGAACCGATCTTGTTGTAGGGTAATGCAGCATGATGCTTTTGGGTCTGAACCTTGCTTGGCATTGGCAGGAGGGGCTAAAGCATACCTTTCCATGAAGCAGGGTTATCGCCCTCAAAGTATTCTTTCGCTTTTGCGTAATCAATGATCGCTTCAATGCGACCACGCAGACGGCTGGCAGTTTCGTTTTTTGTTAACCAGATTGGTTCAAGTATCGCTAATAGGTCAGTCTTTGTAATCTCAGCGATGGGTTTTTGACCAATAACAGGATAAGTATACGTTTCCAGCGTGGACCGCCATTGGGCAATGTGTTTCTGGTTCTTTAGCTCTTTGGTCTTAATTGCGATAACGTCTTCAGCACAGCTAGCAAAGGATTTGTTCTTGTGGGCCAGACGTTCCTGATGCGCTTTATGGGCGTGCTTTTCTGCAAGAGGGTCAATGCCATTACGGATTTGTTTACGCAGCTCACGAGCTTTATCACGCGCTTCTGCTAATGAAACTTCAGGGTAGGGGCCTAGACCCATGTTTAAACGTCTCGGAACGGTTCTTCCTAGAGCATTTACTCTTACCCCCATAGCAACGCAAAGCACCCATGAACGCGACTGGCCTCTGTTTCGAAGATACAGGCCGTCAACGCCACCGACGGCAAAAGAACCTTCTTTTTTCAACTTAGCGACTGCGAGTCCGGTGAGTTCTTTTGCTTTTTTCGGCATAGTAAAACCTGTCATACAAACCGCCATGCATAAGGTACTGCATAAAATGTCAGATTTTTCCGTATGTAGCAAGACGTCCTCGAACAATGTATTTTGACAACATATTGTTTATTAATAGTAAAAATGGACTATTTCTGACATTCCCGGACATTAATTTGGCGGACTACGCTTCCGCCAAACATAAACCCCAAGCTATCAAATAGCTTGGGGTTTTTTCGTTTTGCTCGGTTTATATTTTGTCTTCCTTTACTCGTCTTAGTCGCGCAAGAGCAACAGTGCTGCTGACCGGTTGAATGCTGGTGAACTGAGTAATCACCCCGCCTCGCAAAAGCTACATGAGCGAACGTCTCTTCATTCGTCGTAATATCCATAGCAGCCCCAGCATAATAGCCAGATAGCCCATAACGTAATTCCCTTGCTGTTTTCGTTCAGAGAGCGCCGGATCGGCTGCCCATGCCAGAAAGGCGGTAACATCCCTGGCGTATTGCTCCTCAGTTTCAGCTTTCTGCGACGCCGGACTCCATTGGATCTCTCCGCTATTCAGCGGTTTCGGCATGTTAATCACGCCGCCCGGAAAATAGCGGTTAGCCTTCAGTTCGGGATCGTCAGGCAGATAGCCGGTGAGTAGCGCGTAGACGTAATCAGCTCCCTGGTCCGTGTAGGGCAGAAAAGCATCTAACAGGAATTGCGGAAATCCACGATCGTATGAGCGGGCGCGGACGATATAGCTCAGGTCAACAGGTTCTGCGCCATTATTAAGGTATCGAGCTTCCCGCTCGTTTAAATATGGCGATATAAAGCTGTCATTTAGCGTCCCGTCCCGCTCACCCATCTGGCCGTCATCCTGAATCTCAGGAAACTGATAGCCGTTAGCGATACTTCTTGCTTCTTCTTCCGTGAGTTCCGGGCCGCCGGGTCTGGTCAAGGTTCGAAAGGTAAGGTGCTTCATGCCGTGACAAGCGCGACACTTCTCTTCATAAACCTGCAGACCACGCCGAAGCTGCTCTTTATCATACTGGCCATTGATGCCGCTGAAACTCCATTCCTGTCGTTCAGGCGTGGCTTCTTGCGCATAGGTGGAGCCCAGTCCCAATAGAGAAAAACACAGAACACTGAATTTCAATAGTCGTTTCATTATCAGTCCTGTTTTTCCAGAAAACGACGGCAAGGTAATACGATTAAAAACCAGGCAAACCAAATCAGCGTCGAAAGCTGGGACGCGGCACGTATCCAACCTTCTTCGTTACGAAAACCGTCAAGAAGGTCGGGGCCAACCAGCGCTTTCGATCCTAACCAGCCTAAAAAGCAGGCATTGATGACCCACAGCCAGAATCCGCATTTGACCAGCTTGCTGTAATGGCGAAAACGAGCCCGGGAGGTATCAAGCCAGGGAAGAAAATAGAAAATCAGTATCGAACCGCACATCGCGGCTAGTCCTACGAATTCATTCGGGAAGCAGCGCAAGATGGAGAAGAAGGGAAGGAAATACCATTCTGGCGCAACAATTGCCGGTGTAATCGTTGGGTCTGCGGGAATAAAGTTATCGGCGCTGCTCAGATAGTGCGGAGCAAAGAATAAAAACCAGGCGAAGAGCATCAAAAAAAGGGTGATTTTGATGGCATCGAGATCGGTAATTTTGTAATCGAACAACAGGCTCCTGGACTCTTTCTCGCTGAACTTCTTTTTCATCGCTTGGGCAAACGCTGACTGTACGGTTCGTATATGAAAAACCGTTGCCACGACAATCATAAAAGGAAGAATAAAGTGGATAACAAAAAAGCGGCCAAGCATCGGTGTTCCCGGCGTATGGCTACCGACTAAATATGCGTATAACGTATCACCCACTAGCGGAATGGCCTGGGCAAAGCGAGTAATGACCGTTGCCGCCCAGTAGCTTTTTTGCCCCCAGATAAGACTATAACCAAGAAATGCGGTTATCATCAGGAGGATATACAGCGTGACGCTAATCAACCACATTGTTGTCCAGGGCTTGCGGTACACGTTGTAGTACATACCGCGAAAAATATGCAGATAACAGGCAAAGAAAAAGAGCGATGCGCCAATAGCATGCATATTGCGTATCAGTTCTCCGTGGCGAACCGCACGCATAATATGAATAATGGAGTCAAATGCCAGCCCGGCTGTCGGCACGTAAAACATCGCCAGTACGATACCTGTCAGGATCTGCACGCCGAGCATAACCAGCAGGATTGCGCCGATAGCGAACAGCCAGAGTCCGGCAATCGAACGAGGAAAAGGAATTCGCCAGCGAAGCGAATAGACGCGCTCACTCATCATGTCAGGCTTCCTTAGTGCCGATACGCACGATCTGACCATCAGAATGAAAGGCGTAATCCGGGATTGCCAGGTTGGCCGTTGCGGGGCCGCGCGTCACGCGCCCGGAGGTATCAAATTCCGAGCCGTGGCACGGACAAATCCAGCCCAGCCCTCCCGGCTGGGCGTTGGGGACACATCCGGCATGTGGACAGTACCCTTGAACCACCAGCCATTGGGGATGAACCGCAGAGACCCTCTCGCTGTCAGACTGTGGATCAATAAGCGTATGCCAGTTGGTATTTCTGGCGGCGACAATCTCTTCCTGCGTGCGGTGGTGAATAAGAATCAGCTTTCCCTGCCATATGCGCCTGATGGTTTGTCCAGCAGCAACACCCGCAAGAGAAACATCAATCGGTTCATTTTCCCCTAGCGTTTTCTCATCCGGGCTCAAGGCCGAAACCAGCGGCCACACGGCAGCCGCGACGCCCGCCGCGCCGACGAATTTCGTCAGTTTACACAGGCATTCCCGACGCTGTTCCTGGATTTCTCCATCTGCAAGTTTTTTATCTGCCACCTTGTATTTCTCCCAGAGTAATGCGGATTATTGTTTGTCGATACGCGCGTAAATTTCCTGAAAGCGCTTATCAGCAATACCTGGCGCTTTGAATGCCCGATAGCTGTCCGGTAACGTGGTATCGCCAACCTTAATCATCATCACCATGCCCTGAGCGTAATGCGGTGAACATTTGATGCCGTAAAATCCGGGATTGTCATAAGTCACCTCGATCTCTTCATCTATTTTTCCCATGAAACCGGGATAGTCAGCTGGAGACAATTCAGCAATTGAAGCCGCGTTGTGGCTCTTATGCTTACGGATAAACTTCACCGTATCACCGGGTTGGATCTCCAGATAATCCGGCTCGTAGGCCATCGGCCCCGCAGACCCACGATTCTTCATCAACACTTCGTGAGTTTGCGCGAAGGCTGAAGAGGCGAGGGCGAGTAAACACAAAACTTTCAGACTCTGTTTGAGGTATTTCATCGATTCTTCCTTAAAATTCATCAGGTCTTTGATAACGAATAAAACAGTTTTCACTACCCGCTTCATGTTCGACAACGGCGTCGATACCAAACCAGGCATGGAGATTTTCGCGGGTAAAAACGGTGCAAGGTTTACCCTGCATCGCCATTTGTCCGGAGGTCATTACGATTATGCGATCGCAGAACATTGCGGCATGATTAAGGTCGTGCAGAGCAGCAATCACCGTGAGCTTTTCACGTTTAACCAGACTCAGCAGGCCAATCTGATGTTGAATGTCGAGATGGTTGGTGGGTTCATCCATCAGCAACAATTGCGGCTGCTGCGCCAGCGCCCGTGCAATATGCAGGCGCTGTTTTTCTCCCCCGGAAAAGGTATGCCAGCAGCGGTGCTGTAATTCACTGAGATCGACCTTCTCCAGCATCGTTTGTACGATATCGTCATCTTTGGCAGACCAGGGGGTGAGCAGGCTAAGCCAGGGGGTCCGTCCCAGAGAAACGGCTTGTAAAGCGGTAAGCCGCTCGCTGGTTTCAGCCTGTTGTTCGACCAGCGCCACCTGTTGCGCAAGATGACGCCGCGAATAGTGCTGGAGCGCTTTTTGCCGCAGAGTGATGTGCCCGGAAGTCGGCTTCAGCAAACCGGCCAGCAGTGAAATCAGTGACGTTTTGCCCGAGCCGTTGGGACCGATGATACCGACAAACTCGCCGGGAGTTACGCGGAGAGAAATATCATCAACAATCGTCTTACCCTTTACCTTCCAACGCAGATTGCAGGCTTCAATAACGGCTTGCGCAGAGGCAACAAGTGGCTGTACGAGGTTTACCGTCATTTGTTCTGGTTTCCTCTTATCAGAATGATTGAAAACGCAGGCGCGCCGACCAAAGCCGTGATTACCCCAATGGGCAGTACCTGGCCGGGTAGTAACGTGCGGGAAATAACATCGGCGACAATGAGGAAGATGGCGCCGGTAAGCGCACTAACCGGCAGCAGTCGATGATGCTGGTTGCCGACCAGCAAACGAGCGGCATGAGGGATCACCAGACCGACAAAGCCGATCGCACCAACAATGGAGACCATAATCGCTGTCATACCGGTGACAGCAGCAATTAGTACTGCGCGAGTACGTTTGACTGGAATGCCCAACGATGCCGCGGATTCAGCGCCAAAGGAGAACGCATCAAGGTGGCGGACATAACAGAAGCACAGCGCAATACCGACCAGAGCGGTAGGAATAGCTAAGACAACATCGGGCCAGCGTACACCGCTCAAATTGCCTAACAACCAGAACATAATTCCGCGTGCTTGCTCGGCGTTTGCTGAGCGGGTGATGATAAGCGACGTAATCGCATTGAACAGTTGCGAACTGGCGATCCCGGCAAGAATGATTTGGGTTGTAATCCCGCCGCCTTGTTTACCGCCAGCGGCCATCGCCAATAGCGCAACGAACAGAAATGCCGTCAGCGCACCAATGAACGCCCCTAAAGACATACTGATGATGCCAGCCCCCAGTCCCGTGAGCGCAATCAGCACCGCACCGGTAGATGCTCCGGCAGAAATCCCCAGTAGATAAGGTTCGGCGAGCGCATTGCGTAGCAACGACTGCAACACTACGCCGGAAACAGCCAGGCAGGCGCCGCAGCTGGCTGAGACCAGTGCTCGGGTCAGTCGGTAGTTCCAGACGATCCCGGCATCCAGTGCATCGACAGGATAGTGGGTATCGAAAAGATGATTTGCCAACGTGCTGAGTACGTGCCGCCAGGGGATAAACGTTTCGCCGATGGAAATCCCCGCCAGCAGTACGCAACACATCAGCGCACTGACCCAAACGGCATGACCACCGACTCTCACCGCAAGCTGACCAACAGCGCGACGCATCCTGCGAGAATCACTCATGATTATCTGCGTTCCTGAGTAACGGAGATGCGCTATACCGTGCCGTGATATAGCGCAAAATGTAGATTAATGAGCAGCCTGCGGATGCGCTAAGCCATATTCAACCAGAGCGTCAGCCAGTTTTTCCACCCCATCAATAGTTCTGATCCCGGCATTCATTGTCTGTACGTCAATGGCCGGCAGATGGTTTTCTTTGACGGCAGGAATCAGTTTGGTGACAGGATCGGACTGGAGGTATTCCATCTTGATCTTCCAGTCATCTGCCGGGAAGCGTCGGCGGCTCATCTCACCGAGCACAATGACAGAAGGGTTAGCTTTAGCGATGGTTTCCCAGCCCACCGTTGGCCACTCTTCAGCAGAATCAATGACATTTTTCACACCCAGCGTTTGGGCTATCCATGCTGCTGGGCCAAACTTCCCGGCAACGTAAGGATCGAGCTGTAAATCGGCGCTTGAGAACCAGAACACGGCAGAAACATTCTTATCCATGCCGGTAATTTTATTTTTTGCTGCTGATTCACGCGCTTTAAGGCTGGCAATCAGCGCTTCGCCTTTATCCTGAACATCAAAAATTTTTGCCAGATCGGCGACTTCCTGATACACCATAGCAATATCAAACATGCCCTTACGAACACCATCACCCCCATCTTCGTTATCCTTAGCACAGTCAGCTGGCGCGGTGTAAACGGGCACCTTCAGTTCACTAAACTGTTCGTATGATGCAACTGTGCCAGCAGGGCCGATTTGCCATTCAAACTGGCTGGCGACCAGATCTGGTTTTTTAGCCACAATTCCTTCAAAGCTGGGAATATTTTGCGCAATGACGGCAACTTTTTCATTTGCTGCTTTGTAAGCATCCAGTACCGGGCCAAACCACAACGAAGTACCCACGACGCGATCGGCCAGCCCCAGTGAATAGAGAATCTCGGTACTGTTCTGACCCACGGTTGCCACGCGCGTTGGTGCCTGATTAAAGGTAATATCGCGTCCACAGTTTTTAATCGTCAGAGGATATTCGGTTTTTGCCGCGTTAGAAAAACCGGAAGTCAACAGTACAGTGGTTCCAACAATAGCCAGAAGCGTTTTTTTAGAAGAGAAAAATGTAGAATTAGCGTGCATTATCATCGTCCCGTTGATGCCAGAATCTTAAAGTCTGGTCATGGCTCATTTCATTCCATATATCGGGAGGAGACATGAAGATAGATGACATTAAATTGTGAATTTTAAGAATGAAGATATGCAACAAATGCAAATAAGCCTTACTTAGCCAAAATCTTATTCATAAATACACTACTGCTTACGTCAAATAATTCATCCCATGGACCATCCCGTCCACTTAATGGTATACATCGTTGACAGCAGGTCTCCTGACTCACGGTAATCAGAATATCAGCCTTCCCATAAAGACGAGCTTTACAGTGACCTGTGGCTTATTAACCACACAAGGATATTCTGCATCCGCCTACAGTTGCGGGGGCAGTTATGGAATTGAATTGAATAATTCTCACCATATTCCTATTCATATACAAAAATGTAATGAAATGCTGTCAAAAGCGACTCTAACGGCAATTGTTAACGAGGTCAACCGTATGAATAAATAGGGAAAACCTCACACCTCTGTTAAAATTGTTATATTTTACAGTTGGTTATGCTTAAATCCTTTATCTCGGAGGTCTACATGAAAATAACAATAAAAAGCTAAATGAGAATTGATTGATATTGATCAAACTATAAACACAGTTTTATTTTTTCAATTTAATCATATTGATCGTTATCAATAACGCAGTTAATTAGCGTTGGGTTAATTTAATAATGTGATCTCTGCATATGTACCAATTGCCATTCATCCTGCATATCCATAACGACGCTAAAATCTTTACGCAACCAAAAATGATACCCTCCAGGCAAGAAATGATGAGTATGAAGATATAAGGTTTTATATTTTTGCTGCTGGCAGAACATTTGAGCTAAAGCAAACAACCGGCTTCCGATTCCCTGTCTGCGGTAGCGCGCATCCACGTAGCAACGACAAATTTCTGCCGTTTCAGGCAAATTATAGTGCCCACGTAGCTCAGTGATACGATCATCATATTGACATACAGCAAGTGTAGCGATGAGCTCTTGTTTTTCACTCCATGCGCAAAGTAATAGATTTCTTTCTTGCAAAATATACTGCTGCTTGAGATCGAAGATATCTTCTTCAGCAGCAGGCATGACTCTCCCGGCATTGAAGAACAAATTAAGATGCTTAATAAGGAACGACTGAACAGCAGGTATATCGGCGTGAGTCATCTCACTAAACCTTAATCGGGTCATGGCAGGCATCCAAGCTTAGAGTGGAATACGATAATAACAATAAGACCACTTTCAAAACAATATTGACGCTGCTATGGCTACTCGCGCCAACGCGGTAGTCACCAGCGATTTGGGGGCTAATCTGTTCTTTTATTGTCCTGGGTCTTGCTTTTCCTAACTGTTGCCGAGGCATAGTTTTCCTCTGCATCCTAAGCCTGCAACTCTAACTCTCAGAAATGAGAGGCCGATCCTTTGAGCAGGACTTTTGTCCTCAATCCTCTGCAAACGTCTGGTTACAATCCCTGCATATCTCCAATACCCATAATTCAGGAATTGTTATGACTGCACATATTAATGCTAAAGCGGGTGATTTTGCGCCAACTGTGATTATGCCGGGCGATCCGCTGCGCGCAAAATTTATTGCCGAAAATTATCTCATGGATTACCGCGAAGTTACCAACGTGCGTAATATGCTGGGCTATACCGGTCTTTATTTTGGTCAACCTGTTTCGGTGATGGGACACGGTATGGGTATTCCGTCTATGACGCTATACGCCCATGAGCTGGTACATGATTTTAATGTGAAGAGAATTATTCGCGTCGGTAGTCTGGGGGCAACACAACCGCATGTCAAAATGCGCGACATTATTCTGGCTCTCGCTGCCGGTACTGACTCTGTCACAAATTTAAAACGTAGCGCGGGCTACACGATGGCGACGTCCGCTCACTTCCCATTACTACAACAGGCGTGGATGCTGGCACAGAAGGCCGGAATCGACATTAAGGTCGGTAATGTTTTCAGTGGCGATCTTTATTACGATCCTGACGAAAACCTCATTCCTGCACTGGAAAAGTTTGGTGTACTGGGTGTGGATATGGAGGTGGCCGGCTTATACGCCTTAGCACACCAATTTAATATTGAAGCACTGGCTATTTTAACGGTGTCCGATCATTGCCTGACAGGCGAAGAAACCACGGCAGAGGAACGACAATTAACTTTTAAAAATATGATTGAGCTGGCGCTAAATACAGCCGTTACGGCTTAGCATTGGCTTTTAATTGAACCAATCAGGGATGTCATTATATGAAGAATAAAATAGCACTTACACTGATTAGTTTTCTGGCAAATTTTATTATGGCGGGGTTTGCCAGTCAGTTTGGAATGCTGATTGAACCGATTGCGGTACGTTACAGTGCTGATGTGAATACCGTTGCCTCGATATTTTCGCTGCTTAACGGTGGGGCATTAGCGGGGACCATCGCCGCCTTTTTCCTGATAGAAAAAATTGGCGTCAAGCGAATGACGTTTATTATCTATTCGATAGTGTTCCTCTGTTCGCTGGCAATGCACTTAAGCCCCGGCTTATGGCCAGTGATGGTTGCCATGACTTTGGTGGGCTTTTGCGGTGGGATTGGCCTGTGTGTGGCAGGAACGATTGTCGTTTCGGTATGGCAGGATCGCATTCAAAGTACAATGTTGGTGGTACAAGACGCCACCTTTAACGTCGCAGGCGTGGTTTTCCCGCTGATCACCACCTACGCCCTGACGCACAATATGTCATGGAGTTACAGCTATCTAAGTGTTGGCATGGTGGCCTTACTTACGTTAGGTGTGGTGGCGCTCACTCGTTTTACTGCCTGTGAAACCGCGTCTGCGGAGGAGCGGACAGACGCGGTGAAGTCTGAGTGGAACCCAGGGATTATTAGCGGAGGTATTGGTCTGTTCTTAGGTATGCTGGCGCTGTATACCTTCCTGACCTGGGCACCATTATTTGTGAAGAACAAATTTGGCATTCCTTTTGAAGAAGCCGGTAATATTATTACGCAATACTGGGGAGCGGCGTTGGTTGGGGCGCTAGTATCAACTGTTATTGTTTCTCGAGTGAGGATACATTATTTCCTGTTGAGTATTATTTTGCTCGCTTGCGTTATTACGACCATTATTGTAACGAAAGAAAACATCTCGGGGCTTGATTATCTGGCTTATAGTTACGGATTCGTCTGTGCGGCGCTGTATAACTCCTTTATTGCCTACGGAGTTTCATTTGTGAAGCGCGCAAGTAGTCAGAATGTTTCATATATTTTAATTAGCGGTAGCGCCGGGGCTATGTTTAGTCCAGCGATCAGTGCGCTAATGGAAAAAACAATGGGCTTGCAGAAAATTATGTACGCAATACCAGTATTATATTTAATAATCTTTATCATGTTGATGGGTACATTAAAACTTAAACGTAACAAAGCACAGTAATAACACTTACCTCTCTAATTAGATAGTCAGTCGCCACACCATTTATTTGGTGAGGCGACACTCAACCTTGCTCAAAGGAATTGAAAATGATGAAGAATAAATCAATGATTAAAAAAACAGTTCTGGGCGCAATCGTTGCAATGAGCTGTACGCAAGCGCTTGCTGCTGATTATACCGATGGCAACGTCCGTAAAAATGATTTTAACTGGATGCAGATGAACTTAATGCAAAGTGTGGATGCGAAAGTGCCTTATGGTATTCGTAATGACACTTATCTGGAACTGGAGTTTGGGGCGCGTTCCGGAATTATCGATCTGTATGGTTATGTCGATTTCTTTGATATTTTTGACCGCAAGCAGGATGACCGCCATGGTGGCGATAACTTTTTCGCCAAGATATCCCCACGGTTTTCCCTGGATGCTATTTTAAATAAAGATTTATCCGTTGGGCCATTTAACGAATTCTATATCGCAACGGTAAATAACATTGGCGACCGGGAATTATTTGAACATTATGTCGGTCTGGGCACAGATGTTAAGGTTCCGTGGTTTGGTCTGGTGGGAATGAACATCTATGCGCATTATGTGCGTGAAAACTACGGTGCGGATAACGAAGGCAAGTGGGATGGCTACATGTTCTCGACCAACTGGTCGACGCCGTTCTATACCTTTGCCAACGGCAGCTACCTGAACTATCAGGGTTACTTTGACTATCAGTTCGCCGCTAACAAGATTGCTAATCAACCGTTATACAGCAATAACGCGATTGAATGGTATAACGGTATCTACTGGCATTCAGAGCATTATGCGGTGGGTTATGGCCTGAAGTATTTCCGCAATATGGCATTGATGGAAAATCACGGCGGAGCAGGGCGCACCACCGGACTCGGTCACTACTTCAACCTTACCTATAAATTCTGATTGCGCTGAACTGACACACCAACCTTCTCTACGGAGATGGTTGGTGTGTCAGTCAATGATGTCATTGCCGAGGAATTTACGCAGCCCATCCAGATCCTTAATTTCCAGTCCTTGCTTCGTGCGCGTTACCAGTCCGGCATCCGTCAGGGCTTTAACCGCCCGCCGATAGACCCGATCGGTGGTGCCGAACCGTTCTGCTTCCTGGTATTTTTTATGGAAACCATCCATCGGCTGTTTGTTCTGATGCTGGCGATACAAATCATACGCCACGTTATGAACGATAGGGTAGAGCATCCGGTGCAGGAAGATTTCCAGCATATCCTGATAATCAATCGCCATCGCACTGGCAAAAAATATCGCCAGTCTCGGGTGCTGGTTTAGCGCTTCTTCAAGACGATCACAGCTGCACACCGCCACGGTCAACGGCTCTTCGGCCACGATATCAAGCTGGCAGCGATACCCGGTAAAAAACTCCATTTCACCAAATAGTTGCTCATCACATTCCATTGCGCCCAACTGAAAACGGCGACCATTTTCCGCGCTGTAACGCAGGGAAATTCTGCCTGATTGCACCATGATAAGTCGATCGACTACCTGTCCCTGGCGATAGAGATACTCATCTTCGTGGATCATCTGCGTTTCAGAGAGCAGTTCCTGGAATATCTTCTCAATTAAGGCATCATCTTGCTGCCAGATATTGTGAAAACGACCTTTTGTGAGGGGCTTAAGCTGCATGGCTCAACGTCTTATTGTTTGAGATAATTCTTATCTCTGACTGTATGCTATCTACTGCTTAATGTCATTAAGAGCGCGGGGCGGACAATAAAAGGGCCAGCACCATGCTGGCCCTGACGCACTAAGGATGGCTGATAAAACGGGACAATCGCTGGCGCAGCAGGCGATTTTCCTGACGTAACTGAGCGTTCTCTTCCAGCAACGTCAATGCAACGGCAATCCCTGGCCAGTCAAGTTCCAGCTCCTGACGCAGGCGCATCGCGCGACGCATTACGGTCAGCGCATGATCGTCAAACGTCTCGTCTTCATGGGGTTCTATCACCCCTAAGCCGACAACCTCATGCAGTTCTTCTTCTGACACACCGGTGTACAGACAAAATTCGGTAATGGTAAAAGTGACGGTAACGTTAGCCATTATGCTTTCCCCCACTCTTTGCGCGGATCAAAGGTCTTTTGTGCATCCGCCAGTTGTTGCCACAGGGCGGCACTGGTGTCGTCAGGTTTCGGTGGCATGACGATCTTGATCACCGCATACAAATCGCCGGTATGTTTTTTACTTACCAGACCCTTGCCTTTAATGCGTAGCCGCTGACCGGCCTGGCTGCCTGCAGGAATGGTCAGCAGGATGCTCTCTTTCAGCGTCGGAACGGTTACTTTCGCACCCAGCGCAGCTTCCCACGGCGCCAGAGGAACGACAACTTCCAGATCCTGATTAACGATATCGAACAGCGGATGCGGCGCAATATGAATCACCAGCCACAAATCACCGTTCGGCCCACCGTTTTCGCCGGGCGTGCCCTGACCTTTCAGGCGGATACGCTGACCGTTACCGACGCCAGCTGGGATTTTCACGTTCAGTGTTTTAGGAATTTCTCGTTCTACCATGCCAAACGCATTGTAGACTGGCAGGTTGTAACTGATAGTGCGGCTGTGCTCAGTAAGCGTTTCTTCGAGGAAGACGGCAACTTCTATTTCGATGTCATGCCCGCGGCTGGCAGGGCGCTGGCGCGACTGGTGCGCACGCTGACCAAAAATAGAGGAGAAGATATCGTCGAAATCTTCGGCGCTGTAGCTTTGCCCCTCTCCTTGCTGGAATTGACGGCTGAACTGAGGGTCGTTGCGATGCTGCCACAGTTGGTCGTACTCGGCACGTCGCTGTTCATCACTCAGGACTTCCCAGGCTTCAGCAACCTCTTTAAACCGGGCCTCAGCGTCAGTCTCTTTGCTGACATCAGGATGGTATTTACGGGCGAGTCGACGATAGGCGGTCTTGATTGTCTTGAGATCGTCTGTCGGTTTCACGCCCATAATGGCGTAATAATCCTTTAATTCCATAGCGTTCTCTCGTGTAAATTAACACTTGAAGAAGGTGTACCCCGACAACAGGTAACACCGCTAAGTTTAGGGTAATCCTGATAACGGCGAATGCCAACCGGGAAGAAAGGATATTGGTCTAAATGATGTGATTGCGCACCACCAACAGCGCTTTTGACTGTTGTGTGGTGCGAAAAGTGAGATTAGCGAAATGTCAGGATTTGGTGATCAGATAGCGAACCGCATCCGCGTAGCTCTTCACAAAAGAGTTTAGGTCGTCAGATTTCAGTCCTTTTGGATTGATCATATATTTACCGTTGATAAAAATGGCGGGCACACCGGTTAAATCTACCGCTTTAGCCATTTCTTGTTGTTTTGCGGTCAGGGATTTCACGGCAAAACTGTTCCAGGCGGCATCATAATCACTGGCGCTGACGCCCGCGCTGATAAATACGTTACGAATATCATCCGCTGTTTTAACGGTTTGTTTTTTCTGAACGGCATCAAAAAGCAACGGTTTAACTTTATCTTGTACGTTTAACAGCATGGCGACGGACCAGGCGTGCGTCATGTCTTGCCCCAGCGGACCTAAAAAGTCGACGTGGTATTCGGTGAGTTTGACATCAGCAGGCAGTACTTTTTTCACGTTATCCGTGATTTCAAAAACTTCATCGTACTGATAACAGGAAGGACAGTAAAATGAGAAAAACTTCAGCGCAGCTGGGGCGGAAGCGACGGGTTTTTCCAGGGTGATATACTCTTTACCGTCGGTAAATGATGCTGCCTGAGCGCTAACTGTAAAAAGTAACCCAATCAGGGGTAATAAATGTTTTTTCATTTTCATATACTCTAAATAACATTTGATAAACAAATTATCTGCTAATGAATACGTTATTCATTGCGTCTGGATATAATAAGGAAATCCCCTGAAAATGCGCTGACCCTTACTTTCATTTACGCATCAGTACGTAGCGGGCATTATTTGTGTGCTGACATTGAAATATTCTCTGGCATTCTTCGTAAATAGTGAATGATAACTTCCGTGATATTTTCAGGGGTGTTTTTAGCAATGTTATAGTGTAATAAACAAAGACGAAAATATGATTAATTATCATTTCGCCTTAAAGCGTGAATGGCAAGGTATTGCGCTAAGTATTTGCAAATACCCCTGTAGATTGTCTTTTTCTTGTCGCGCGTGAATGAATAGGGTAAGTGTCAGAGATGAGCAACCCAAATGGATATCACTATGATCGACCACCTGGATCACCTGGTACTAACCACCAATCATGAAGAGGCTTGCGTTCGTTTTTATGTCGAGCTTTTAGGCATGAGGTTGGAAACTTTCGCACAAGGTCGGAAAGCCTTCGTCTTTGGCAATCAGAAAATCAATCTCCATATTCGGGGAAAAGAGTTTGAACCTAAAGCCTACGCGCCAACGCCGGGGGCGCTGGATTTGTGTTTTATCACCACGCGTACACTGGAAGAGGTGACAGAGACGTTTCAAACCCACGGAGTCGAGATTATTGAAGGGCCCGTTGCACGAACCGGTGCGACAGGACCGATTCGCTCGGTTTATGTCAGGGATCCCGATCTCAATCTGATTGAAATCGCGGTATATCCAGCAGATGGAAGGACATAACTTTACAGCGTAAAGGTTGCCAAAAACCGGCGAGTGGTTAAGATAACTCGCATCAATGAGTGAGGGTATAATGGCGAAACGTCAACGGATGGGATGGTTGTTCCTCTGTCTGGCATGTGTTGTGGTGATGGTTTGCACCGCACAACGCATGGCGGGCCTGCACGCGTTGCAGATGGATACCGCCGTTACAAGCGTTGTCGCCAGCGCACAAGTGCAGACCGATGAAACCTCACCCGTTACCCCTTGTGAACTGAGCGCGAAGTCATTACTGGCTGCGCCACCCGTACTGTTTGAAGGTGCTATTCTGGTGCTGTGCCTGCTGCTGTCGTTGCTGGCGCCAGTGCGGGTGTTTCGTCTACCTTTTTTCCCACCGCGAGCCATCTCGCCGCCCACTCTCCGGGTGCATCTCCGATTTTGCGTCTTCCGTGAATGACAGAACAGCCGTTGCTGACTGTTAGATAATTATTCACGGAGAAAAACTATGATGACTGTTTTCAGGCAGACACTGTTCTGTCTGTTATTGCTATGGCTGCCCGTATCCTGGGCGGCTGAACCCGGCTGGCTGCGTTCACCCGATAACGATCACGCCAGCGTGCGGTTACGCGCTGATACGTCCGCTGGCGGTGAAACCCGTCTGTTGTTGGATGTCAAACTGGAGGACGGCTGGAAAACCTACTGGCGTTCTCCGGGCGAGGGGGGCGTTGCGCCTGCTATCGCCTGGAAAGAGGAAATGCCTGCGGTCGACTGGTTCTGGCCAACCCCTGCTCGTTTTGAGGTCGCCAATATCACTACCCAGGGGTATCACGATAAGGTGACGTTCCCGATGGTGGTGCGCGGTAGAGCGCCCGCCACGCTCAGCGGCGTTTTGACGCTATCCACCTGTAGCAACGTTTGCCTGTTGACGGATTTTCCTTTTTCCGTGACGCCCACAGCCCAGGACCCGACTTTTGCACATGACTATGCTCAGGCGATGGGACAGATCCCACTTGCCAGCGGCCTGACCGATGCTCTGAGCGCCGGCGCACGGGCGGGAGAGTTAGTCGTCGAGGCTCACCGTGCGGGAGGCTGGACTGCACCAGGGCTGTATCTGGATGCTGTTGATGATGCGGATTTTGGCATGCCGCAAATCCATGTTGAGGGGGAGACATTACGCGCCACGGTACCTGTACATGACGGTTGGGGAGAAGGCGCGCCGGATCTGCGTGGTAAGTCAGTCACCCTGGTGCTGGCAGATAACGGTGTTGCCCAGGAAAGTCGTCTTGCGATTGGCGAAGCCCCGGTTGTTGAGAACGCCTCACTCCCACTGTGGCAAGTGGTGCTAATGGCGCTGCTGGGCGGTTTGATCCTCAATCTGATGCCCTGTGTGTTACCGGTTCTGGGCATGAAGCTGGGCTCGATTTTGCTGGTCGAGGAAAAAAGTCGTCGCCAGGTCCGTCGTCAGTTCCTCGCATCGGTAGCCGGAATACTTGTCTCATTTATGGCTCTGGCTCTATTGATGACGGTGCTGCGTTTAACCAATCAGGCGCTTGGCTGGGGGATCCAGTTTCAGAATCCATGGTTCATTGGCGTGATGGTTCTGGTGATGCTGACGTTCAGCGCCAGCCTGTTCGGGTGGTTTGAATTCCGACTCCCTTCTGCGATGACTACCACGCTGGCGACTCACGGCGGCAACGGTCTGTCGGGACATTTCTGGCAAGGTGCATTTGCGACGCTGCTTGCTACGCCGTGCAGTGCCCCGTTCCTTGGAACGGCGGTGGCGGTGGCATTGACCGCTTCGCTGCCGACATTATGGGGATTGTTTATCGCACTTGGGCTGGGAATGAGCTTACCGTGGCTGCTGGTAGCTCTGCGTCCCGGTCTGGCACTGCGTTTGCCGCGGCCAGGACGCTGGATGAATATTTTGCGGCGTTTGCTCGGCGTGATGATGCTGGGCTCCGCTATCTGGCTTGCGACGTTGCTGCTCCCGCATTTCGGATTCGTAGGGCAAAGCACTGGCAAAGAGAGCGTGAACTGGCAACCGCTAAGCGAGCAAGCTATTGAGGATGCGCTGGCGCAACATAAGCGTGTGTTCATTGACGTCACAGCAGACTGGTGCATCACCTGTAAGGTAAACAAGTTCAACGTCTTGCATAAAGATGACGTACAGGCCGCATTGCAACAGCCGGATGTGGTGGCGCTGCGTGGCGACTGGACACTCCCTTCTGAAGCCATTACCGAATTTCTAAAAAAACGCGGCCAGGTTGCTGTGCCGTATAACCAAATTTATGGCCCCGGTCTGCCGGAAGGCCAGGTGTTACCCACGTTGTTAACCCGTGATGCGGTACTGCAAACGTTGAATGATGCCAAAGGAGTTACCCCATGAAGATGATGATTGTTCTGCTGTTAACCCTGTTTTCTGCCGTCAGTATCGCGAAAGAACCTGCGCCGTTTACCCCGGAACAGGAAAAGCAAATTGAAGCATTAATTCAGGAAGCCCTGTTTAACGATCCCAACAGCCCGCGGATTGGCGCAAAGCAGGCAAAACTGACCCTGATAAACTTCACCGATTACAACTGCCCATACTGCAAGCAGTTGGATCCAATGCTGGAAAAAATTGTGCAGAAATATCCTGACGTGGCGGTAGTGATCAAACCGTTGCCGTTTAAAGGTGAAAGCTCGGAACTGGCGGCGCGGACCGTGCTGACGACATGGCATGAGCATCCGCAGCAGTTTCTGGCGCTACATGAAAAACTGATGCAGAAGAAGGGCTACCATACAGATGTCAGTATCAAACAGGCGCAGGAAAAAGCGGGGGCCAGTCCGGTGACGCTGGACGCCCGAAGTGCTGAAACGCTGAGCACTAACCTGCAACTGGCGCGACTGGTGGGTGTACAGGGAACCCCCGCAACGATCATTGGCGATGAACTTATTCCCGGTGCGGTGCCGTGGGAAACCCTTGAGGAAGTGGTAAAAGAAAAACTGGCGGCGGCCAATGCTCAGTAAACTGCGCCGCTGGTTGCGCGAAGGGCTGATCTTACTGGCACTGTTAGCGGGGGCGATGTTGCTGATGGATGCCTGGCGCGCGCCGCAGCTCCCTGCCTCTTTTGACAGCACGCCTTTACAAACGCTGGATGGTGAAACCGTCACGCTGGCAGCGCTCAGCAAAGACGAGCCAGTGTTGCTTTATTTCTGGGCGAGCTGGTGCGGCGTATGCCGCTTCACGACGCCGGAAGTCGACAGGCTGCGTTCGGAAGGGGAAAATGTGATGACCATTGCGTTACGCTCCGGAAATGAAGCTGAGGTATCTCGCTGGCTGTTGCGTAAAGGCGTGGAATTTCCGGTCATCAATGATGCGAACGGGGCTATTTCCCGCAGTTGGGCAATCAGCGTCACGCCCACGCTGGTGGTGATGTCACAAGGACGGGTGGTATCAACCACCAGCGGCTGGACCAGCTACTGGGGCATGAAACTTCGGTTGTGGTGGGCGAAAACGTTCTGATAAATGTGCCGGGGAAACCCGGCATTTTTTTACGGCGTCGCCTTCCTCTGGAAGGCATATTTCGTTGCCTGACGAAGCAAGCACAGTGATTAACGTCCAGAATCAGTCATCTTCTCTTTTCCAGGAAAGTGCAACATGACGAGTTCTTTAGCGTTTGGACCCGCTCTGGTGGTGATGATTGCCGCCACATTTGTCCTCGCCGGGATGGTGAAAGGCGTTACGGGTATGGGGTTACCCACCGTGGCAATGGGGATCCTCGGATCGCTTATTTCACCGGTTGCCGCGGCGGCTATGCTGCTATTGCCTTCGCTGATAAGCAATTTGTTCCAGTTTGGCAGTGGTGGAAATACACGCCAATTACTCAAACGACTGTGGCCAATGCTGCTGACAGTGGTAGTGGCGACTCTGCTTGCCAGCGCCTGGATTACCGGGGGCGACACCACCCGAACTCAGTTTGCACTCGGCGTGGCGCTGGTGGCCTACGCTATCTGGACGCTGGCAGGAAAGAAAATTGCGGTGGCCCCGCAGCGTGAAAAACCGTACTCCCTCGTTATTGGATTTGTGACCGGCTTATTGACCGGCGGAACCGGGGTGTTTGTGATGCCCGCCGTGCCCTGGATCCAGTCCCTGGGCTTTGAGAAAGATGAACTGGTACAGGCGCTCGGGATCTCTTTTACCTTTTCGACCCTGGCATTGGCGCTGGGTCTGTGGTGGCACAACGCGCTGCCCGTACAATCCCTAAGCTTGTCGGCTTTGGCCATTGTTCCTGCACTTATTGGCCAGTGGATAGGAACCCGTGTGCGAAGGGTTATTTCTCCGCTCGTGTTTAAACGCTGTTTTCTGTTTTGTCTGGTCGGGTTGGGTACAGAGATGATGCTGCGTGCTGTGTGACCGGTTCGGTGACTTTGCGCGACTTTCATGGCATCGTTAATTCAGAGATTCAGGGTCAATGAGGTCGTTATGGCATCCGTGATGTTACATGAAGAAGAGGGCGAGCTGGAGTCGAAAATGGCACTCACTGCGGCAGTGATGGCCGATAAATCGCGCTCGCGTATGCTGTGCGCCCTGATGGATGGCCGCGCCTGGACTGCAACTGAGCTCAGCGCGGTGGCGGATATATCCGCGTCGACCGCCAGCGCGCATCTCGCACGTCTGTGCGAACAACGTTTTGTTATAGCGTTGGCGCAGGGCAGGCATCGTTATTTTCGCCTTGCAGGTTCCGATATCGCTGAACTGCTGGAACGCCTGATGGGCGTTGCGTGGGCGACATCAATGTCCCGGAGAATCACAACGCCGCCAGGTTTGCGGCATGCCCGCACCTGCTACGACCATCTCGCCGGAGAGGTCGCGGTGAGGTTGTTTGATACATTGGTTTCCCGTCAGTGGTTAACGCCGGATGGTGAAACGCTGACTCCTCTTGGCCAGGAAAAGCTGGCCCAGATGGGGATTGTCCTGGCGGCGGGTTCATCCCGGCGGAAGTTAACCTGCGGTTGTCTGGACTGGAGCGAGCGACGTTATCATCCTGGTGGTGTGCTTGGCGCAACGTTGCTGCGCTGGTTCAGTGAACAGCGATGGATAAAAACAGTACAGGGCAGCCGCCACGTCATCTTCACACCTCTTGGCATTCGTAAACTCGAAACCGAGTTTGGTGTTAAAACGACACGCTAGATGGTCTGTTTTGCGAAAGCGTTCCCGGAAATATGTCATATTTCTGTCACACTCTGTTGTGATTGATAACAACAAGAGGTCGTAGGGATGAATAAATCGTTAATCGCCGCCGCTGTGGCAGGGGCTGTATTACTGTCCAACGCCGCGCAGGCGCAGACCGCGCCGGAAGGGTATCAGCTTCAACAAGTATTGATGATGAGTCGGCATAACTTACGTGCACCTTTAGCCAATAATGGCAGCGTTCTTGAACAGTCCACCCCCAAGGAATGGCCAGAATGGGATGTCCCCGGCGGACAACTCACTACTAAAGGCGGTGTGCTGGAAATCTATATGGGCCACTACATGCGAGAGTGGCTGGCAGAGCAGGGGATGGTGAAATCGGGCGAATGTCCGGCACCGGATACGGTGTATACCTATGCTAACAGTCTGCAGCGTACGGTTGCTACGGCGCAGTTCTTTGTCACCGGTGCTTTCCCAGGTTGCGATGTTCTGGTCCATCATCAGGAAAAAATGGGCACCATGGATCCCACCTTTAATCCGGTGATCACCGATGATTCCGCCACCTTCAGCCAGCAGGCCGTTCAGGCCATGGAGAAAGAGCGAAGTAAAATGCAGCTCAACGATAGCTATCAGTTGCTTGAGCAAATGACCGACTACAAAGACTCTCCATCCTGTAAAGAAAAACAGCAGTGTTCCCTGACCGATGCCAAAGATACGTTCAGCGCGAAATACCAGCAGGAGCCAGGCGTATCGGGGCCGCTGAAGGTGGGGAATTCGCTGGTCGATGCCTTCACGCTGCAGTATTACGAAGGCTTCCCGATGGACAAGGTTGCCTGGGGCGAGATTAAATCGGATCAGCAGTGGAAGGTTCTGTCGAAGCTGAAAAATGGCTATCAGGACAGCCTGTTCACCTCCCCGGAAGTGGCGCAGAACGTCGCCAAACCTCTGGTGAAATATATTGATAATGCGCTGGTTACGGAACGCGCGAAAGCACCGAAAATAACCGTGCTGGTGGGACATGACTCAAACATCGCTTCGCTGCTCACCGCGCTGGATTTCAAACCATACCAGCTTCACGATCAGAACGAGCGTACGCCGATTGGCGGGAAGATTGTCTTCCAGCGCTGGCATGACAGCAACGCAAATCGTGATCTGATGAAAATCGAGTATGTGTATCAGAGCTCGCAGCAGTTGCGTAATGCAGATGTTCTGACGCTGAAATCCCCGGCGCAGCGCGTAACGCTTGAGCTGAAAGGATGTCCGATAGATGCGGATGGTTTTTGCCCGATAGATAAGTTCGACAGCGTGCTGAATGAGGCGGCTAAATAAAAGAAAAACTCCCCCGTGTTCGCGGGGGAGTCTGAGCGCTAGACGTTTTTACGTTCGATAGTCTGTTCACCCCAAAAGAGCGAATCTTTGTCTGTTTTTTCAAAGGCTTTGATGAGTACCTCATCGCTACCTTCTTCCCAAATTTTTTCCGCCAGTTTCTCGTCATAATGTGCGACTTCAAAAATGGCTTCGGCTATTTCTGGCGATGTATTGCGCAGACTTGCCCATTCGCCGACGCGATGGGCTTTCGCTTCTTGAGTTGGCATTCGAATCCTCCTGTTGAAGATTAGCCGTTGAGTTTTACTGCCAGACCTGCGACATATTCACCCTGATAGCGGGCGATAGATAATTCTTCCTGACTTGGCTGGCGAGAGCCGTCGCCTCCGGCAATGGTGGTTGCACCGTAAGGGGTACCGCCGCGAACTTGAGAGACATCAAACAGCTCTTGCGCCGCGTAACCGATAGGCACAATCACCATCCCATGGTGGGCAAGCGTAGTCCAGGTTGAGGTAATGGTTTGTTCCTGACCGCCGCCGGTTCCCGTTGAGCTGAATACGCTGGCGAGTTTGCCGTACAGAGCACCAGAGGCCCACAGCCCGCCAGTCTGATCGAGGAAGGTGCGCATCTGACCGGACATATTGCCAAAGCGCGTGGGGGTACCAAAAATGATGGCGTCGTAATCAGCCAGTTCTTGCGGGGTTGCGACTGGTGCGTTTTGTGTTTTGCCGCCAGCCTTAAGGAAAATCTCAGGCTGCATGGTCTCTGGTACGCGCTTAATAATCACTTCCGCGCCATCTACCTTATTTGCGCCTTCTGCGACTGCATGGGCCATAGTTTCAATGTGTCCGTACATGGAATAATAAAGCACCAGAACTTTTGCCATTTTACACTACTCCTCGAGTTAACCGTGTCCGTAGCGACTCGCTACCTACCTTTAAAGATATGACGTACTGCCAGGAGTGCAAATTTCACAATCACTTCTTTGATTTATAACAATTTTTATAACAATCTGCTTTGTAGCAAAATGATACATATTTAACTGGGTTGAATTCGTTAGTCATAAGAAAGACTTATTGATTTCTTAGGGTGATTATTTCTTTGGCACTCCTGATCCTGTTGCAGGATATTACAGTTAGCGTCTGCCCAGTCCACGCTTCACTATGCTTAATCCCACGCAGTTATTTTCAGGGCCTCGCCCTTCACGCTGCGTGAGGTATCACTCCTCAGTACCTATGCAATATGATGTCTAATCAATGACGGAGGTCAGTAATGGCAAACCATCGGGGCGGTTCCGGCAACTTTGCGGAAGACCGCGAAAGAGCATCAGAAGCAGGTCGAAAAGGTGGCCAGCACAGCGGGGGCAACTTTAAGAATGACCCGCAACGCGCTTCAGAGGCAGGCAAAAAAGGGGGCAAAAATAGCCACGGCAACAACAAATCGTAATTGTCGGGCTATCTGTCAGATATATCGTGACGGCTGAGCGTCAGAGACAGACGTTACGTAGCCACCGCCGCCGGATCCTTCCGGCGGTTTTTTTTGTCTGCAAGGTTGAACTGTAACAAAACGCAACGCAGACTAATGACATTCAGTTAATCGGGTGTCTCATGTCATTACTCTCTCGTTATTCCTTTTCTGTTAAACCTCAGGAAGCGATCCTCATTGTGATCACCATGTTCTGGGGTGGCACGTTTCTGGCGGTGCAATATGCCGTTACCCTAAGCGGGCCTTTTTTCTTTGTCGGTGTGCGTTTTGCCACTGCCGCGCTGGCGGTCGCGATTTTGTCGTTACACACACTGCATAAGCTGACATGGCTGGAAGTCAAAGCAGGGGTTGCAATCGGTATCGCCATTGCGCTGGGTTATAGCCTGCAAACCTGGGGGCTACAGTTTATTCCCAGCAGTAAATCTGCATTTATTACCGCGATGTACGTTCCGTTGGTACCGCTTTTACAATGGCTGTGTCTGGGGCGCATGCCTGGACTGATGCCGTGCGTCGGTATTGTACTGGCCTTTATCGGATTGATTTTTCTTGCCGGACCGGGAGGTAATTTACTGGCTTTAGGCGAAGGCGAGTGGATCACGCTCGCTGGTGCGGTGGCGATTGCGGCAGAAATTATCCTGATTAGCGCGTGGGCGGGAAAAGTGGATGTACGGCGGGTAACGGTAGTGCAACTGGCAACTGCTTCGATAGTGGCGTTTATTGCGATGGGACCAGCCGGAGAGACCGTACCGCCAATGTCTACCGGATTGCTGGTGGTGGCGCTGGGGCTGGGGATTTTCAGCGCGATTATTCAGGTCACCATGAACTGGGCGCAGCGTAGCGTTTCGCCGACGCGCGCGACGGTTATTTATACCGGTGAGCCAGTGTGGGCGGGGATCTTTGGCCGTCTGGCGGGTGAACGCTTACCGCTACTTGCATTGCTTGGTGCGGCATTCATTATTGTTGGCGTGCTGGTCAGCGAGCTGAAGTTCAAAAAGAAAAAAGCGCAGCCGCAAGAGGCGCCTCCGGAATCGCTTTAATTTAACCATTCACCGCGTGATTTGGTATGCTGACGCCCTCACAAGAAGGAGAGGGCGCATGGTCCAACGCGCAGAGAAAAAAACAGGTAAGCGTTCGCAGGCCGTCAGTGCAAAACGCCAGGCCATATTAACCGCGGCATTAAATATCTTCTCCCAATATGGGATCCACGGCACGCGCCTGGAGCAGGTGGCAGAGCAGGCGGGTGTGTCAAAAACCAATTTACTTTATTACTACCCGTCAAAAGAGGTGCTTTATATCGCCGTTTTACGGCAGATCCTCGACATCTGGCTGGCTCCATTGAAAGCTTTTCGCGAAGACTTTGCGCCGCTGGTGGCCATTAAAGAATACATTCGCCTTAAGCTGGAAGTGTCGCGCGATTACCCTCAGGCATCACGGCTGTTTTGTATGGAGATGCTGGCCGGAGCGCCTTTATTGATGGCAGAATTGGAGGGGGATCTCAAAACGCTAATTGATGAGAAATCCGCGCTGATTGCCGGTTGGATCAAAAGCGGAAAACTGGCTCCGGTCGATCCGCATCATCTGATTTTTATGATTTGGGCTTCAACTCAGCACTACGCCGACTTTGCCCCACAGGTAGAGGCGGTGACAGGCGCAACGCTGCGTGATGAAGCCTTTTTTAACCAAACGGTCGAGAGCGTACAGCGGATGATTATTGAAGGGATCCGCGTGCGTTAACTGGCCGGTGGTAGCGGGCAGCTTAAATCGCCTTCTTCACACTGCAAGAGCGAGGCGAGAAACGCTTCGCGCTCGTTGGTCTTATCCGTCAGGCACTGGCTGGTAATCATCGCCTGAACGCTACCGCCTTCGGTGCCAGAACTGAGTAATGCACAGTCCGCATCGCGCAAAGTTATCCAGGATATTTGCGCTTTTTTCAGTAAATCGCGCTGGGTTGGAGCGGCGCGCTTCAGCGCATTCTGATAAGTTTCATTAAGTTTGGCGTCGGCCGCCTTATACTGCTCTGCCGCACAGGTGTTCATCTCAATCTGCGTGTTCGCGTTGGCGCAGTCATCCGCCAGCGCCTGGCCGCTCAGCAGCAGCGCTGCACATGTCAGTACGATTCGTTTCATGCTTCCCTCTGGCTTCATAAAAAAAGGCCCCGTTACCGGAGCCTTAATTAACCACAACCTTAGCCGATTGTCATCAGGCTGGCGTTCCCGCCAGCTGCGGCGGTGTTGACGCTCAGGGAGCGTTCAATGTACAGCCTCTCCAGCAGAATATTGCTCTCGCCACGGGCAAAGCCCTGGACCGACACAATCGCCCCTTCGCGGGCCGCCACTGCTTCACACAGTGCGCGAAGCTGATCGGAATCGCCGTGGAAAATAACGGCATCAAACGGCTGCGTGGCGATGTTGTCCGCTTTAGCAAATTGAATGCGCCCGGAGACCGCGGCTGGCAGGCGTTTTGCCAGGTCGCGATGGAACGTATCATCTGGCCACAGGATTAAGCTACCAACGGAAGTTACAGCGGCAACCTGGACCAGTGCGTCCTGTTCATCATCGGCGATACATAGAACGCGTTCACGCGGCAACAGCGTCCAGGTATTGCGCTCGCCGGTGGGTCCTGGCAGCAGGCGTTGCGTTCCGGCCTGCGCCAGTTCGCCAAACTGCTGGCAGAGCGTACGCAGTGCTGGACGGTCGGTTGCCCATTCGCTGAGCGCTTCCAGCGGTTGAACGAGTGCGGCTTTAAGCTGCGTATCGACCGGGTAGTCTGCATCCTGGCGGGCAAGGGTAATGCCTAACGCATTTTCCGGACGGTTTGCCAGCAGGCGGTACAGATACAGCGGCCCACCCGCTTTTGGCCCGGTTCCTGACAAGCCTTCGCCACCGAATGGTTGCACTCCGACGACGGCGCCGACCATATTGCGGTTAACATACAGGTTCCCCACATGTGCTGAGCCCGTGACCTGGGCAATGGTTTCGTCGATACGCGTGTGTACGCCCAGCGTCAGACCGTAGCCGGATGCATTAATTTGCTCAATCAGGCTGCCCAGATTATTACGGGTGTAACGCACGACGTGCAGTACCGGACCAAACACCTCTTTTTGCAATTCATCGAAGCTTTCCAGCTCAATAAGTGTCGGGGCGATAAAGGTACCGGTTTGCCATTCCCGCGCATCGTCGCTATTTTCGCGCACGGCCTGGAACACCGGACGCCCTTTGGCGCGCATGGCCTGAATATGGCGCTCAATATTGGCTTTGGCTTCTTCATCGATAACCGGTCCAATATCGGTGGTCAGGCGGCCCGGGTTACCCATGCGGCATTCCGCCATCGCGCCGCGCAGCATTTTCAGCGTATGGTCGGCTACATCGTCCTGCAGACACAGGACGCGAAGCGCGGAGCAGCGCTGCCCGGCGCTGTCAAAGGCAGAAGCTAGGACGTCGACCACCACCTGTTCCGTCAGCGCGGAGGAGTCGACGATCATGGCGTTCATCCCGCCGGTTTCGGCGATAAGCGGGATTGGACGTCCCTGAGCATCCAGGCGGGTCGCGATATTGCGTTGCAACAGCGTGGCAACTTCCGTTGAGCCAGTAAACATGACGCCGCGTACGCGCTCATCGGAAGTGAGCTGCGCCCCGACCGTTTCGCCCTGACCAGGCAACAGTTGCACCACGCCTGGCGGTACACCTGCTTCGAGTAAAATGGCAATACCCTGGGCGGCAATCAGCGGGGTTTGTTCCGCGGGTTTTGCCAGCACGCTGTTGCCCGCCGCCAGCGCGGCGGCAATCTGCCCGGAGAAAATAGCCAGCGGGAAGTTCCAGGGGCTGATACAGACTACCGGCCCTAACGGACGATGGGTTTCATTATCGAAGTCATCGCGGACCTGGCCGGCATAATAGTGCAGGAAGTCTACCGCTTCGCGCACTTCCGCAATGGCGTTGCTGAAGGTTTTACCCGCTTCGCGCACCAGAATGCCAATCAATTGCTGCATCTGGCCTTCCATCAGAACGGCGGCGCGATGCAAAATAGCGGCACGCTCTTGTGGCGGTGTGGCGAACCAGATCGGCGCGTTATTTACCGCATTCTGCAATGCCTGTTGCACTTCGCTGTGAGTCGCTTCTCGCACGTAACCGACAATGTCTTTCGGTTCGGCCGGGTTGACGACTGGCGTCATTTCACCGTCAGCAACCGGATGTTCGAGTATTGGCTTAGCGTGCCATTTTTGCAGCGCACTGTTGAGCAGGGCGGAGGAAAGTGAGGCCAGACGATGTTCGTTAGCTAAATCCAGCCCGCCTGAGTTTTCGCGGCCTTTACCGTACAGGTCACGCGGCAGGGCAATCTTCGGATGTGGCAGACCAGCCTGGCCTTCCTGCTGCGCCAGTTTTTCAACGGCTTCGACCGGGCAGGCTACCAGTTCATCCAGCGGCAGGGTAGTGTCTGCAATGCGGTTGACGAATGAAGTGTTGGCGCCGTTTTCCAGCAGACGACGTACCAGATACGCAAGCAGCGTTTCATGCGTGCCTACCGGTGCATAAATGCGGCATGGACGGTTCAGTTTGCCATCGGCAACTTTACCGGTGACCTGCTCATATAGCGGTTCGCCCATACCGTGCAGGCACTGGAACTCGTACTGACCCGGATAGTAGTTTTGACCGGCTAACTGATAAATCGCCGCCAACGTATGGGCGTTGTGGGTGGCGAACTGCGGGTAGATCAGATTCGGTACCGCAAGCAGTTTTTTCGCACAGGCCAGATAGGAAACGTCGGTGTACACCTTACGGGTATAGACCGGATAACCTTCCAGACCGTCCATTTGCGCACGTTTGATTTCGCTATCCCAGTAGGCGCCCTTAACCAGGCGGATCATCAGGCGACGGCGGCTGCGCGTCGCGAGGTCAATCAGGTAGTCGATAACATACGGGCAGCGCTTCTGGTAGGCTTGAATAACAAAGCCGATACCGTTCCAGCCCGCCAGTTCAGGTTCAAAACACAGTTTTTCCAGCAGATCGAGGGAGATCTCCAGTCGGTCTGCCTCTTCAGCATCGATATTGATACCGATGTCGTACTGGCGGGCCAGCAGAGTAAGCGACTTCAGACGCGGATAGAGTTCATCCATCACGCGGTCGTACTGTGCGCGGCTATAACGCGGATGCAACGCCGACAGCTTGATAGAAATGCCCGGCCCTTCATAAATGCCGCGACCATTTGAGGCTTTACCAATGGCGTGGATTGCCTGTTGGTACGAAACCATATAAGCCTGGGCATCAGCGGCAGTTAGAGCCGCTTCACCCAGCATGTCATAAGAGTAGCGGAAACCTTTTTCTTCCAGTTTACGCGCGTTAGCCAGCGCTTCGGCGATAGTCTCTCCGGTGACGAACTGCTCGCCCATCAAGCGCATTGCCATGTCGACGCCTTTACGCACCAGTGGTTCACCGCTCTTGCCGATAATACGGTTGAGTGAGCGTGAAAGGCTGGCTTCATTATGCGTAGAAACCAGACGACCGGTAAACAACAGCCCCCAGGTCGCTGCGTTGACGAAAAGTGACGGACTGCGTCCAATGTGCGACTGCCAGTTGCCGTTGCTGATTTTGTCGCGGATTAACGCATCGCGGGTTGCCTTATCAGGAATACGCAGCAAGGCTTCCGCCAGACACATCAGCGCGACGCCTTCTTGTGAAGAAAGGGAGAATTCCTGCAATAAACCTTGTACCATCCCGGCGCGGCCGCTGGCGGTCTTCTGGTTACGCAGTTTGTCGGCCAGGCTGTACGCCAGCTTGTGCGCTTGCTCAGCGATGGGTTGCGGCAGACGAGCCTGCTCCATCAGCATCGGCACTGCATCGGTTTCGGCGCGGCGGTACGCGGCGGTGATTGCTGCGCGGGAAACTGACTGCGGCAGGATCTGTTCGGCAAATTCCAGGAAAGGCTGATGCGCTTCATTCTGCGGCGTGGTTGACTCCTCACCCTCATTCGCGGCACCCGCCAGCAGGGCCGGTAGTTCAGGAAGCGCGTCGTCATTTTCCAGTCTTTCGAGATAATTAAAGATGGCTTGTTTGATCAGCCAATGTGGCGTGCGATCGATTCGTGATGCTGCTGTTTTAATACGCTCGCGAGTGGCGTCATCCAGCTTAACCCCCATCGTGGTGGTTCCCATGCCGTTTACTCCTGTTGTACTGAAATACGGGTCTGATAGTTACCGAGAAATATCTACTATGTTGCAACTTTGTGCAACCGTGTTAAATGTGACTTGGTTTGCAAGCTTGGAAATGAATGAGATGTTAATAAATATGAGTCTTATGATGTGGGCTGTAAAAATTACAGAATCTTTTTCTCTGCGGTAGTTAACACTTTTAAAAGGTGCAACCGAAAAAAATGTGAGAGAGTGCAACCTACAGAAAAATGCTATCTACTCTGGATCAAATTTGATGTAAATGATGTGTTAAATCGATTGTGAATAACCATCGCTTCCGGCAGGATACGGTCGCCCTGGTCAACATAGATATCTTTGCCACGTTCCGGCAGGGTAATAAAACGGCAAGCCACGGCATTGCTGATACATAATTTTGGAGAGTTTTGATGGCTATTAGCACACCGATGTTAGTGACATTCTGTGTCTATATTTTCGGCATGATATTGATAGGGTTTATTGCATGGCGTTCAACCAAAAACTTTGACGATTACATTCTGGGGGGACGCAGTCTGGGTCCGTTCGTGACCGCGTTATCTGCTGGGGCATCTGACATGAGCGGCTGGTTGCTGATGGGTCTGCCTGGCGCAATTTTCCTGTCGGGCATTTCAGAAAGCTGGATCGCCATCGGCCTTATTTTGGGCGCCTGGATCAACTGGAAGCTGGTGGCCGGACGTTTACGCGTACACACCGAATACAATAACAATGCGCTGACGTTACCGGATTACTTTACCGGTCGCTTTGAAGATAAAAGCCGAATTCTACGGATTATCTCCGCGCTGGTTATTCTGCTGTTTTTCACCATCTATTGTGCTTCAGGGATTGTGGCAGGGGCGCGTCTGTTTGAAAGCACCTTTGGCATGAGCTACGAAACAGCACTGTGGGCGGGCGCGGCCGCGACGATCATCTATACCTTTATTGGTGGTTTCCTGGCTGTTAGCTGGACCGATACCGTCCAGGCCAGCCTGATGATCTTTGCTCTGGTCCTGACACCGGTGATGGTAGTCATTGGCGTGGGTGGATTCGACGATTCGCTGGAAGTGATTAAACAAAAGAGCATTGAGAACGTGGACATGTTCAAAGGGCTGAATTTTGTTGCCATCATTTCCCTGATGGGCTGGGGTCTCGGCTACTTTGGTCAGCCGCATATTCTGGCGCGCTTTATGGCTGCAGATTCCCACCATAGCATCGTTCATGCTCGCCGCATTAGCATGGCCTGGATGATCCTGTGTCTGGCAGGTGCCGTGGCTGTGGGCTTCTTTGGTATTGCTTACTTTAACAACAACCCACAGCTTGCTGGTGCCGTTAACCAGAACGCCGAGCGTGTGTTTATTGAACTGGCGCAAATCCTGTTTAACCCGTGGATTGCCGGTATCCTGCTGTCTGCGATCCTCGCTGCGGTTATGTCGACCCTGAGCTGCCAGCTGCTGGTGTGCTCCAGCGCAATCACCGAAGACTTGTACAAAGCATTCCTGCGTAAAAATGCCAGCCAGAAAGAGCTGGTATGGATTGGCCGCATCATGGTGCTGGTCGTGGCGCTGGTGTCTATCGCGCTGGCGGCGAACCCGGAGAACCGCGTGCTGGGCCTGGTAAGCTACGCCTGGGCGGGCTTCGGCGCGGCGTTTGGCCCGGTGGTTCTGTTCTCGGTAATGTGGTCGCGTATGACCCGCAACGGCGCGCTGGCAGGGATGATCATCGGTGCGGTAACGGTAATCGTCTGGAAGCAGTTCGCCTGGCTGGGTCTGTATGAAATCATCCCGGGCTTTGTTTTCGGCAGCATCGGTATTGTGGTCTTCAGCCTGTTGGGTAAAGCTCCTTCAACTGCTATGCAGCAACGTTTTGCCGAGGCTGACGCGCATTATCACTCAGCTCCGCCATCGCGTTTACAGGCAGAATAATTTATCTCCTGTCCCTGAAGCCCGCCGTGCGCGGGCTTTTTATTGCGCCCCCGCAAACCTGCATAACCATTACCCGCCTAACTGTTTACATTAAGTCATCATTCTCAAAACATTCTGCTTGAGTTTTTCTTTGCTGTAATGATAATCACTATCACTGTAATTTACTTTTCTTTTCATCAATTGACCGAGAATAACGTTTAAGGGTTCTTCGCATGTTTGTTCCATTTCTAATTATGTTGCGCGAAGGGTTAGAGGCCGCGCTGATTGTCAGCCTGATTGCCAGCTACCTGAAACGGACTCAGCGTGGTCGATGGATTGGTGTGATGTGGATTGGTGTTCTGCTGGCGGCGGCATTATGCCTGGCGTTAGGGATTTTCATCAACGAAACCACCGGTGAATTTCCGCAAAAAGAACAGGAGCTGTTTGAAGGCATCGTGGCGGTCATTGCCGTGGTGATCCTCACCTGGATGGTGTTCTGGATGCGTAAAGTTTCCCGCAACGTCAAAGTCCAGCTTGAACAGGCTGTCGATAACGCGTTGCAACGCGGTAATCATCACGGCTGGGCGCTGGTGATGATGGTCTTTTTTGCTGTTGCGCGAGAAGGGCTGGAATCGGTGTTCTTCCTGCTGGCGGCATTCCAGCAGGATGTAGGCATCTGGCCGCCGTTAGGCGCGATGCTGGGACTGGCTACCGCAGTGGTACTGGGATACCTGATTTACCTCGGCGGCATTCGCCTCAACCTCGGGGCATTCTTTAAATGGACCAGCCTGTTCATTTTGCTGGTAGCTGCCGGTCTTGCCGCTGGGGCGATCCGCGCTTTCCACGAAGCCGGGTTGTGGAATCATTTTCAGGATGTGGCGTTTGACCTGAGCAGTGTGCTGTCGACGCATTCGCTGTTTGGCACATTGATGGAAGGCATTTTCGGCTATCAGGAAGCGCCAAGCGTCAGTGAAGTCGCTGTCTGGTTTATCTACCTGATTCCGGCGTTGATTATGTTTGCACTACCGCCGCGTTCAGGCACTACGGCATCGCGTACCGCACCTTGATAAAAACGCGATGCAGAATACTTTTTAGTTACAACATACTTATTTATAGGGATAGGTTATGACGTTTAATTTTCGCCGTAGTGCGCTGCAGTTGGGTATTGCCGCGCTGTTTGCATCCGCTTTTTCTGCACAAGCCGCCGATATTCCGCAGGTGAAAGTCACGGTTAACGACAAACAGTGTGAACCGATGACGATCACGGTTAACGCCGGGAAAACGCAGTTCATCATCCAGAACCACAGCCAGAAAGCGCTGGAGTGGGAAATTCTTAAAGGCGTTATGGTGGTTGAAGAGCGCGAAAACATTGCACCAGGTTTTAGCCAGAAAATGACCGCTAACCTGCAGCCTGGCGAATATGATATGACCTGCGGTCTGTTGACTAACCCGAAAGGCAAACTGATCGTAAAAGGCAGCGCAACGGCGGATGCCGCACAGAGCGATGCTCTGCTGAGTCTGAGCGGCGCGATTACCGAATATAAAGCTTATGTGACAGCTGAAACCGCGCAGTTGGTTGCGGGCACTAAAGCCTTCACTGATGCGATTAAAGCAGGCGATCTGGAAAAAGCGAAATCCCTGTATGCGCCAACCCGTCAGCATTATGAGCGTATTGAACCGATTGCTGAACTGTTCTCCGATCTCGACGGCAGCATCGATGCGCGTGAAGATGATTATGAGCAAAAAGCCGCCGATCCTAAATTCACCGGCTTCCACCGCCTGGAGAAAGCGCTGTTTGGCGACAATACCACCAAAGGTATGGATCAGTACGCCGACCAATTAAATAGCGATGTTCTTGACCTGCAAACGCGTATCAGCGAGCTGGCTTTCCCACCGTCTAAAGTTGTTGGCGGGGCAGCAGGACTGATTGAAGAAGTTGCTGCCAGCAAAATCAGTGGGGAAGAAGATCGCTACAGCCATACCGATCTGTGGGATTTCCAGGCCAACGTCGATGGCGCGCAGAAAATTGTCGATCTCCTGCGTCCTCAGTTGCAAAAATCCAATGCTGAGCTGCTGGCGAAGGTGGATGCGAACTTCAAAAAGGTCGATACCATTCTGAGCAAGTACCGTACCAAAGACGGTTTTGAAACCTATGACAAACTGACTGATGCCGATCGTAATGCGCTGAAAGGGCCGATCACGACGCTGGCGGAAGACTTGTCGCAATTACGCGGTGTTCTGGGTCTGGATTAAGCACTATGCAGCAAGATAATGAAAACGGCGTGAGCGAACCGTCACGCCGACGTTTACTGAAAGGGATGGGCGCCCTGGGTGGGGCGCTGGCGCTGGCGGGTGGGTGTCCGGTTGCCCACGCGCAAAAACCACAAAGCGCGCCGGGAACGCTGTCTCCGGATGCGCGTAGTGAAACGCAGCCGTTTTATGGTCAGCATCAGGCGGGGATCCTGACGCCGCAGCAGGCATCAATGATGCTGGTGGCATTCGATGTTCTCGCCAGCGATAAGGCCGATCTTGAGCGTTTATTCCGGTTGTTGACTAGCCGATTTGCGTTTCTGACCACCGGTGGACCGGCACCGGATACGCCCAATCCGCGTCTCCCTCCTATGGATTCAGGTATCCTCGGCGCTTACATTGCGCCAGACAACCTGACGATGACGTTGTCGGTTGGTTCATCGTTGTTCGATGAACGTTATGGCCTGAAACCGCAGATGCCGAAAAAGCTGCAAAAAATGACCCGCTTCCCGAATGATTCGCTGGATGCGGCGCTGTGCCATGGCGATTTGCTGCTGCAGATTTGTGCCAACACCCAGGACACTGTCATCCACGCGTTGCGCGATATCATTAAACATACGCCCGATCTCCTCAGCGTGCGCTGGAAACGTGAAGGGTTTATTTCTGACCACGCAGCGCGCAGCAAAGGCAAAGAGACCCCGGTCAACCTGCTTGGCTTTAAAGACGGCACCGCGAATCCGGACGCTACGGATGCGAAGTTGATGCAAGACGTGGTGTGGGTGACGGATGGGCAGGACGAACCTGCCTGGGCGCAAGGTGGCAGTTATCAGGCCGTCAGGCTCATTCAGTTCCGCGTTGAGTTCTGGGATCGTACGCCGCTGAAAGAGCAGCAAACGATTTTTGGTCGTGATAAACACACCGGCGCGCCGCTGGGCATGCAGCATGAGCATGATGTGCCTGACTATGCCAGTGATCCTGAAGGTGAGGTGATTGCACTCGACAGTCATATCCGCCTGGCAAACCCGCGCACGAAAGAGACCGACTCGAGCCTGATGATGCGTCGTGGCTACAGTTATTCGCTCGGTGTGACTAATTCTGGTCAACTGGATATGGGGCTGTTGTTTGTTTGCTATCAACACGATCTGGAAAAAGGATTTTTGGCGGTGCAGAAACGTCTGAATGGTGAAGCGCTCGAAGAGTATGTCAAACCGATTGGTGGGGGATATTTCTTTGCTTTGCCGGGTGTTAAAACTGCAGACAATTATCTGGGACAGTCTCTGCTCGAAGCCTGATGATTATGCCCCGCAGTACAGCGGGGTTTTTCCTGACATCTTGATGAAGGAACAAACTATTTTTTATGATCGGTATGCGACTGAAATAATTCTGTCATCTCTCTGCAAGAGACTGTCTCTGGTGATAAGATAGAATTTAAGTTAACAATAAGTAAAAATATTGTTGCATTAGCGAAAGGTTATGATGTAATTATAAGTAATAGCGGTAGTTCCCGGCGGTGATAGTCATTCACTATGGAGATCGCGAATGGAAAAGTCCTGTACTGGACACGTTTTTCACAGTAACAGCAGTACCTTACGCGGACGTTTCTCTTCCGGTAGCCACCTCGTCACCGCTAAATCTCTCTCTCATTCACTTCTTATCCTTGTTACTGACGCCCTGTACGGTGCGCGTAGCCGTGTGTGGCGTCTTATCCGAAAGCAAGCAATGGCTTACAAGGAAGCCAACCCTCAGATGTTCGTGCGCATAATCGTGCCGCCAACGGCACGTGTGATGTATACCTACAACTCAAGGTGCTATCCATGGGAAGACAAAAAGCAGTGATCAAAGCTCGTCGTGAAGCAAAACGTGTGCTGAGGCGGGATTCGCGTAGCCATAAGCAACGTGAAGATGAATCGGTCACCTCGCTTGTGCAGATGGGCGGCGTAGAAGCGATCGGTATGGCGCGTGACAGTCGCGACGCCACGCCAATCACGGCGCGGAATGAAGCTCAGGCGCACTACCTGAATGCTATCGAGAGTAAACAGCTGATCTTCGCCACCGGTGAAGCCGGGTGTGGTAAAACCTGGATCAGCGCGGCAAAAGCTGCAGAGGCTCTGATCCACAAAGACGTGGACCGGATCATTGTAACCCGTCCAGTTCTGCAAGCTGATGAAGACCTCGGCTTCTTACCTGGAGATGTTTCCGAGAAGTTCGCTCCTTATTTTCGCCCCGTGTATGACGTGCTGGTGAAACGGCTGGGAGCCTCCTTCATGCAATATTGCCTGCGACCTGAGATTGGTAAGGTGGAAATCGCGCCGTTCGCCTATATGCGTGGACGTACATTTGAAAATGCAGTGGTGATTCTTGACGAGGCTCAGAACGTCACTGCTGCGCAAATGAAGATGTTTTTAACCCGCCTCGGGGAGAATGTGACGGTGATTGTGAATGGGGATGTGACCCAGTGCGATCTACCTGCGCACGTTCGCTCAGGGCTAAGTGATGCGCTGGCCCGTTTCGAAGAAGATGATATGGTTGGGATTGTTCGTTTCAATAAAGACGATTGCGTCCGCTCGGCGCTCTGTCAGCGGACGCTCAACGCTTACAACTGATAAGTACTCCGTCTTCAAGGCCCGGGAAACCGGGCTTTGTTATTTGTGTGTTGTTAAGTAAATTTTAGAAATTGAAATAGTATGCTCTGATGAAATAGAACATCGAAAACGAGTAGAAACCAGGATATCTGAAGTCGAGGGGGAACCTTGCCTGACTTGAGATATGTCAAAAGTTTGATTTATGAACTGTGGAATAGAGAACACCTTATTTTAGACTCATGCGTTTATCCAGTGATGAATGCGTCTCGCGGATCAGCGACCCGTTGAGCTCACAGCACTCAGCGGACGTTCGTGTAATGGTTCGCCAACGCGGAACGATAGCTACGCTTTTATCGAGATGTCGCATTCATCAGCCAGTTTCTGAGCTGAGTTACGACATTATGTTACATCTGATTTTGCAGAAGAATCATGATTTCCTCATTAATATGATCCAACAGGTCATACCGTCTCCGGTATTCCGCGCGTTTTTTACTGGCAAGCTCATTAAATGACTTACGCTCTACATAAATTGGCAACTTATACCAATTACCGTATGGACGACCAGCAACTGATTCCCAAAAATCACTGTACAGGGCAACAAAGTATTTACGTTTCTTGTACCGGTATCGCCATTGCCTGAAAACATGGCTCTGTTCACTAACTGCTAAAATATTAGTGATATCACAGCAACGCATCAATGAACAAAGAACCTCAAAAACGATCCGCTTAGGGAATAGTCCATAGCAGGCTTTAGTAGCGTCACGAATAATGTCTGGGCCAATATTTTTTGGTGCCCCCTGCAGACCGCCAATAAATGCACAATGTCCTTTTTTTGACGGGATAACCGAGAAGGACAATCGGGCCACCGGGGTATTGTTAAAACTCAGAGATAACATCAGTTCTCCTTCACGATCAAAACCGCCTGAAGAACAGTGAATATCAAAATCCTCACCATTTTTTCCGATGAAATGGACCAATAGCACATCTCTGTCGGGTAATAATAACGCCTGGTGTTTCACTGGTAAACTCTGGACAAAACGGTAGTGACCAATAATGTTTTTCCTTCGATTCCATGCCAGCCCTCCTTTATGTAAATAGGGACGATGAATTTTGGCTGGTAACGTAGGTTGCATCTCCAGAATCTTATCAATTGATTTAAGGGAATGTAATTCTTGATAATACCGAATACTGGAGACAGGACTTATCATAGATCGTAAAAGATACATGAGTCGAAATTTTTTGTTCTTCCATTTGCTATGCAAAGGGCCACGTGCCAATAGAATTTGGTTAAAGAAACTTAGATATGATGTATTTTTCATAAGTATTCATTATTAATTCAGGGTGTTTAAATTTATTTACGTGCAAGGTGTAAATACTGGAATCTCTGACGCTGTTTTGTTAATGCGAAACATTTTGAAAATAAATTCATGTCTGACATGCCAGTTTTGTTGATAATCATTAGGCGCTCTCTCGTCCGCATATCCTGATGAAAACAAATTTTTTTTCATTCTACAGAGAAGAACATATATATTTGTTAAACAAAGTATACTTTACAAACATACCGATGTTCATTGAGTAAACTGGTAGGTTGACTTGTCAACCACATAACGAAGTAAATCATGTGATTCAGCGAGCCATGGGTGTTTGGAAAACGCACGACTTTGAACGTCAGGACAAATTTTGGACGATGACAGCTATCACAATTGGCTGTATTCCCGCGCAATACGCCGGTTTTCGTGGATTATTGTCAAATTGAATAACTTAAATTGGGATATACACATTCCTGACTTTCTTTCCAGATATAATGCCCAGTATATTTTTGGTAACCTTTTGTACTGAAAAGGAGTTTGCATTGTATGGTTATGAAACAGGCCCGCAAAACAATACCAAGGGGAACCTGATTCGCTGGCTGACGCACGAATAGGGTACTGCCGTTAAGAATATTTCCGGATACAGAGACTTTACCGATCGGCCGCAACATTCTCTGGTCACTCACGTTCTCAGAGAAATGCACTAGCTCGATGCCTGGTTGCAGTGCGGCAGTGTTCCGGGGGATTCACCGGTGATGAACAGTGCCAAGCTGTATAAAGGTATCGGAAAAATTTTTTTGTCCGGCTTTAACCATGAACATGCAGTCAACTGTCCTGTGTACCTAAATGACGTGGTAATCTTGAATAAACAAACTCGAGTTGTTTACTCATTCATACCTGAGCGCGTGTTCCAGGGAAACGAATAAGCGTACTGAGTTTTATATTCTGCATGTACATCACCGTAAAGTGCCTGCAGGATGATTACTTTCAGACCGTGGAGGATTACGTCGGTAATGATAGTAAAGACTCTCAAATATACATAGCAACAATCCAAACCATACCGCTGAAAAACAAAATAGCTCGGAGTAATTAATAACTTCTCCAAATATAAGTATGGCAATGAGAAATTGCAAAGATGGTTCTATATACTGAGCAAGACCTGTCACAATAAGAGATGTACGATTTAGCGCTACTGCAAATAACACTAACGGAATTACTGTAACGGGAGCGGTTAATATATAAAGGAACAGAGAGGTGTCAGATGATGTAGTTATACTCGAGCCAGTATAGATAAAGATGAAAAGAGCAACAGGTAGAGCCCAGAATGTTTCAAGCGTGATTGAGGTTATTGCATCGTAATGGATAAATTTTCGCGCCAGTCCGTACAATGCAAATGAAAACCCCATGATTAACGCTAGTGAAGGAAAACTGTTTGCGGAAATAATCTGATAGCCAAGACCACATACGCCGGATATTACTGCTATAAGTTGAAATAATGATGGTTTTTCTTTAAGAAAAATACAGCCAAGGCAAATGACAATAAGTGGGTTGATAAAATATCCCAGACTGGCGTCGAGTACCTTATGATTTGTTAATGCATAAATAAAAGCTGACCACGAAATTACCATTAGCAAGCCTGCTATCATGCAGGATATGAAGGAGGTTTTATCTTTCAGTAAATCGCGAAAAAACGTTCTCTTACGAAATAATAATCTTATTGGCAGTAATAGAGGTATAGACCAGAAAACTCTGTACATCAAAATTTCAGCGAGGGCTCCGCCAGATAGATATTGATAAAACAATGGGATCAGGCCCCATAATATAAATGCCAGAACAACAACTGCGGGTCCATTTCGCAGAAACTTTACCATTTATGTGTATCCTTGCTTGCCATACCGACATGTTCTTCTGAAGAGCATTGTCAACCCTTCACTCTGGCATGTACCTGCTCTTAAGAGAAACGTGTGCTGTTACAGTACTCAATCTCATTTACAGTCAGGGTGATATAAAAAACAAGGTGAAATTTATCATAATCGTATCTATAAAATGATGATAAAAATCAAGGGGAAGACTTCCGATTTGTATTGCGGGCTGGATCATCTTTCAGACGTCTGACGGGGAGTATTTGCCTTTCCCTGATTTCCTCGTCAATATCAAATAAGCACTCGTCGCAGAATTCTTTATCGAGTGAGAGCCACTGTTCAAAGACGCTCCTTTTCTTATTACACCGTGCGCATCTCTTCATCACATCATCCTTTATGCTATTTCCCTGCCGAGCTTCCAGGACAAAAGGTGTTCGCTCCTAAATAAGACAGGAATTAGATTTATAAACAATCAGTTAAATTCGTTTTAGAGATTGTGGCACAGGGACAATCATGCGGGATAATTCATTTTGCAGATCAATTTTTACGTAATCGATCGACGAAATCGATCGATGCTTACACCCCTGTATTACACACCATTCGTGATGCTGCCGGACTCACAACACCTGGCCAGCATTCCTTGCTTAAGCGCATCATTACCGGGTGCAATGCCGCGCTGGAATAAATTAAAGCGATGCTCCACCAGCTTGCTGATATCTCAGCACAACCGGGAGTATTGGCGGGCAAACTGCGCAGGACTAGGCAATGGGTGACGGCTTCCGCTGCTGGTTGCTTGAGAAAGAGTAAACCGCTATGAAGGTCATTACCTGCAATCTGGACCGGAGGATCTGGCGTGATTTGATGAAGAAATCCGGCATGATAAGTCTCATGCATGCCGCTACCAGCGATAAGTGGAGCAGAAACCTTGAGCGGGGCGATATCCCCGTCAGGCTGTGCAATATGCGAAAAAAAAGCCCGTACTTGCGTACGAGCTCTTCTTAAAATATGGCGGTGAGGCGGGGATTGACTCGCTTCGCTCGCCCTGCGGGCAGCCTGTTCGCTATGCTCTCAGTCTGTCCAACTGGCTGCGCCAGTAGTCGAACCCCGGTCCGGGCTTCTCATACCCGCCATGCTGTGTAACATACGAAAAAAAAGCCCGTACTTGCGTACGAGCTCTTCTTAAGATATGGCGGTGAGGCGGGGATT